>NZ_BOOZ01000130.1 GCF_016863495.1 Micromonospora andamanensis | reverse complement strand
GTGCCGCAGCCGTCGCTCGTGCTGCACATCATGATCACTAGTGGGGTCGTGGACTCCACGACCCGCATGTCGAGCACGAAGTCGTCCTCGGTGGTTGTGGTGGGGGTGTCCGTGCGATCGAGTTCCAGCAGCGGGAACATTGTCTTCACACTCCTCGGGTAGGGCGAGCAGGGGTGGGGCGCACCCGGCTAGGGGCGGCTAGCTCGCCACCGGCCAGGAGATCGTGACCAGGCCGTACGTCTTCGTCAGCGCCGCGACGTTGGCTGGCACGGAACCGGCGCAGGTGCCGGCCGGCCAGTAGGCGAACGTCGGCGCCGGCCTGCGGCGAGCCTTCTGATGCCAGGCCCGGATCTGCTCCGTCATGGCCGCTGCGGCGTCCGTGCCGTGTGCGCCGAAGGCGCGGGCCCCGAGTTCGGCGCCCGAGTCACCCTCGGCCGGACGCCAGGCCAGGTACGCAAACGAATCGCCGCGCACGACACCGAATGGGAACCAACGACGCTCGGCGGCCAGCTGG
>NZ_BOOZ01000129.1 GCF_016863495.1 Micromonospora andamanensis | reverse complement strand
CTCAGTGGTTACGGCAAGCAGTCATCTCCGTTTCGGCGGCGAGCGGAGCGATACCTTGTTGTCATTCGGCCGGGCAATCACTCCGGCAGAACCGTTATCCAGCCTGGGGGGATCTGTGAGGGATGATCTCTGGTCGATGGTGCATGTGGAGCGCGCAGCCCTGATTGACGATCTGTCGCACCACGATAAAGACCAGTGGGACAGGCCATCGCTGTGCGAGGGGTGGAGCGTGCACGACGTGGTCGCCCATCTGGTCAACTCGGCTCGCACGACACGCCTGAGTTTCGTGGCCAGCCTTATCCGGGCGCGTTTTGATTTCGACCGCCAGAACGCAGAAGGGGTGCGGCGTGAGCGTGGTTCCTCGCCTCAGGAGACATTGACGCGACTTCGGCAGGTGGCGTCCCGAAGGTCAGCCCCACCAGGCTCTCTCGACAGCCGCCTTGTCGAGGAGGTCGTCCACGGCGAGGACATCCGTCGCCCCTTGGGCATCGCGCACCCGTACCTGCCGGACGCCGTCACCCGGTCTCTGCGTCTGCAGACCCGCACCCCGGCGGCGTTCGGCGGGGCCAAGGAGTTAATCGCCGGCGTGCGACTT
>NZ_BOOZ01000128.1 GCF_016863495.1 Micromonospora andamanensis | reverse complement strand
GGTTCAGACCCACCCGCGCCCAGGCGTCGAAGTGGTTGGCGGTGGTGATGGTGCCACTGCTGCGCTTCTGCTGCCGGACGCTCCAGTACTGGTAGAACGTCTGGGTGCCGTCGATCGAGGGCTGGTTGACCCGCTGGCTGCGCAGGATGTCGTAGGTACCACCGTCGGTGGTGACGCTACCCAGCCGGGTGGCGCCGCTGCTCGGGTTGTAGCTGCCGAAGTTCTCGACGATGTAGTACTCCACGAGCGGGCTGCGGGTCCAGCCGTACAGCGCGAGGTAGCTGTTGTTGTTACCCGGGTTGTAGCTACCCGAGTAGGAGATCGTGCGACGGGTGCCAGGGTTCCAGCCCTTACCGCCGACCCAGTTGTTGGTGCTCCTGCTCCACGAACTGGTGTAGCGGCCGTTCTCGCGCAACACCATGCAGGCGTCGCCGCTGTCCTTCCAGAACGAGAAGAAGAACCCGTTGTGGGTGCCTTCCGTGTTCGAGCAGACCTGCCGGTCGGCCTCGGCCTGGGCGGGGCTGGCCGAGATCGCGACGGTGCCGGTGGTCGCCAACACTGCGGCGAAGGCGGCGGCAGCCAGCATTCTGACGCGTCC
>NZ_BOOZ01000127.1 GCF_016863495.1 Micromonospora andamanensis | reverse complement strand
GGCCGCCATGTTCGTTGTCCTTGCCGCGAGCGTCCTCGCTCGGTCGCTTGCCCTTGCCGTGACGGTCGTCGCGGGCATCGGGCCCGGCGGTGTCCGGCTGCACGGCGTCGTCCCTGGTGACCTGCTCGGCCGTCGACCATTTCAGATCGGTGAGCCCGGCGGCACCGGCGGAGGTGGCGACGCCTACCCCGCCGAGGCTGACCAGTCCGGCAACGCCGGAAGCGAGCAACGCCTTGCGCCGGCTCCTGCGTGTCGAGGTGCCCGCAACTGCATCGTTCTTCCGAAGGTAGTTGGACATCGGAGTTCTCTGCCCTCTCCTTGTATCAGACAAGGCCGCTCCGCCATGGGCGGGCGCCCTTCGCTACAAATCGGTTGTAGCTTCTGAAGAACACCGTATGAGAGCGATCTTCACTATGAGGGCAAACGCGAGCAGAACCCACTTATAGGTACGGGGTGAACCCGTTCGGGTCGGCCGGTGACGTCGTGCGCGACCTGGTCAGCAGGACTCAGATCGGTCCTGATGGGACGTGGAGTGGCGTAGGCCCTGCAACGGCCCCTGCAAGGAGCTTGTCGAAGGTGTGTCGGCGGGGCCCTCCCCTACGGGAGGGCCCC
>NZ_BOOZ01000126.1 GCF_016863495.1 Micromonospora andamanensis | reverse complement strand
GGTAGGCCCCCTGTCCCACCCTCGCCGTCGTGGATCTGCACCTGGTGGTGTGCCGTGCCCTGTGCGCCGTCACCTGTGTGCTGTGCTGGGCCTGCGTTGTGTGCTGGGGAATCGAACCCCTGCGCCTGCCCCCGGCGCGCCAGGAGTGAACCGGATTACCCGCCGGCTCTCGGGTTCGTGCACGCCTCCACGTCGGCTACCTGCTCCGCAACCCCTCAGTCCAGCAGGTCAACCTCCCAGTTTGTCCGCTGGATCACGGTGTCGACCTCCCGAAGTTGCCGGGCGAGGTCGTCGGCCTGGCCCCGCAGCTGCGCTACCGGCAGCGCCGGGATCATCTTCAGCTCCGACCGCAACTGCCGAAACCCGCGCTGGCCTTCCCCGGCTGCGGCGTCCGCGGCAGACGTGACCACGCTGTGCCGCAAGCGCAGCACGTCGCGGCGGGCCAGCGCGTCGGTGAGCGTGCCACCCTCCACATGCGTGGCGGCGTTCGTGCGGTTTATCCGCCGAATCAGCGACTCCAGTTCCCCGAGCACCTCGCCCGCCTCCACCAAAAGCGCCGCGGCGTCCTCAGCAGGCGTCTCACCTTCCTGGTATCGGGCGCTGGCGACGATACGGGCGCGGAGTTGTTCGGCGCGACGCGCCGCATCCGCGCGCAGCGCAAGAGCCTCAGCGAGCTTCATGCGCACCAGTATGACCAGCGAAGATCACTGCCGCCTT
>NZ_BOOZ01000125.1 GCF_016863495.1 Micromonospora andamanensis | reverse complement strand
CTGATGACGGTACGGTGCAGTTCGCGGATCTGACTGGTGATGGTCTGGATGAGATCATCTCGGTGCGTCCGGATGGGCGGGTCTACGCTTACCGTAATCGTGGTTGGGGGGATCCGACTGTCTACACTGGTTCGGATTCTCGGCTGGTGGCTGAGGGGTTCCACGATCCGCTTCGTACCATGTTCGCTGATGTGAACGGTGATGGGCGTGATGAGATCATCTCCATTTTCGCTGATGGTGATGTGCATGCGTATGTGAATCAGGGTTGGTCGGCGACGAAGGTGTACGACGGTGCGAATCAGCGTGTGGTGGCGGAGGGCTTCACGGATCCACTGCGTACCAAGTTCGCGGACATCAACGGTGACGGGCGTGATGAGATCATTTCGTTGTACGCCGACGGTGATGTGCACGCCTACGTGAATCAGGGTTGGTCGGCGACGAAGGTGTACGACGGCGCGAACCAGCGTGTCGTCGCGCAGGGTTTCGTTGATGGTCCGCGTACGAAGTTCGCCGATGTCACAGGTGACGGCCGCGACGAGATTATTTCGTTGTTCGCCAATGGTGATGTGCATGCGTATGTGAATCAGGGTTGGTCGGCGACAAAGGTGTACGACGGCGCGAACCAGCGTGTGGTCGCGCAGGGCTTCACTGATCCTCGGCCGACCAAGTTCGCCTCCCTTACTGGCGACGCCCGAGCCGAGATCATCGCGATCTACCACAACGGTGACGTCCACGCCTTCGTCAACCAGGGTTGGTCCGCGACCAAGGTCTACGACGGTGCCAACAAACGCATCGTCGCCCAAGGCTTCACCATCTGAC
>NZ_BOOZ01000124.1 GCF_016863495.1 Micromonospora andamanensis | reverse complement strand
GACGTCCAACAGTCGCCGGAGTTCAACGATCGAGGGTCGTCGCGATGATCGACGACAGGCGATGACACAGGGCAAAGAACGGTGCGGTACGCCGTGCACGCCTTGGCTGCCGCATCGCCAGACAGATATCACTCCACAGCGAGAGGAAACACTTCGTGCGTTCTCGTATCAGCCGGAAGCGGAGGCGGGCGGTCGGCCTGCTGCTGCCGACGGCCCTGCTCGCGGGTATGGTCACCGCGTCACCAGCAACGGCTAACCCGCCGGTCAGCCCGGCCCGGCTGGCCACGCAGTCCACACCCGGGGATCCGCCACTGCCGGCGTACCCCGGGCTGCCGTCAGAGGCACGCAGCTTCGCGGCGGCCAGCACCACACCGGTGCCCTGCGACAACAACGGTGCCGACAAGCAGATGACGCGGGCGGATGCGGTAACTCGCGCGCGCAGCTGGCTACCCGGCGTCCCGTACAGCCAGGAGCGGTGCTACCGCAACCAGTACGGCGACTACCGGACCGACTGCTCAGGTTTCGTCGCGATGGCCTGGGGGCTGGGCGGTTCCGGTAGCGCCTTCTGGACCGGCAACCTGCACACCCGCTCGTACACCATCGCCCGGAGCGCGCTGGCACCGGGCGATGCCCTGCTCCGCCACACGGGCGATCAGAGCGAGAATCACGTGGCGCTGTTCGTGCGGTGGGGCAACTCGGCCAAGACCACCCCGGTGGTCATCGAGCAGACCGGTAGCAGCGACACCATCGAGAGAACGTGGACGGCATCCTACGCGGCTCTCTACACCCCGGTCCGCTACGACAACATCGTCGAGACGCAGCCGCCGGCGG
>NZ_BOOZ01000123.1 GCF_016863495.1 Micromonospora andamanensis | reverse complement strand
AGTTGGCGGACCGGTCGATAGGGTTTTTCGGGTGCGGCTAAGGGTTCTCGGCGGGTGCGGTGCATGGCCGGAGGCGGGTCAGGCATGCAGCGGCTACCTCGTGGAGCACGACGGGTTCCGGCTGCTCGTCGATCTCGGCTATGCGACCGTGCCGCGGCTGCTGGAACACGTCACCGCGGACCAGGTCGACGCGGTGTTCATCAGCCACGGACATCCCGATCATTGCGCCGACCTGAATCCGCTGCTGCGGGCGCGAGCGTTGCGTGATGATCCGCCGGCGCCGCTACCGGTGTACGCGCTGCCCGGCGCGCTGGATGCGGTGTTAGCGCTGGACCGCCCCGGGATGCTGGATGCCGCCTACGTTCTGCATGAGATCACCGTCGGCAGCCGCCTCGACATCGGCCCGTTCCGGGCCCAGACCCGATTGCTGCCGCACTGGGTGCCAAATGCCGGCGTACGACTGGCTGCGGGCGACCGGGTTCTCGCGTACACCGGTGACACCGGCCCGAGCCCCGACGTGGTGGAACTGGCGCGCGACGCCGACCTGCTGCTGGCCGAGGCCACCTACGTCGATGAGGTGCCGGAGGACTCCCGGCGCTACCTGTCGAATGCGCGCCAGGTTGGTCGGCAGGCCGCTGATGCCGGCGCCAGACACCTGCTACTGACCCACCTGTGGCCCGGCACGGATCCGGCGGCTGCGCGATCCGCAGCCGGTGACAGGTACGACGGTGAGATCGGCGTCGCCACTGCTGACCTGGTCTGGGACCTGCCCTAGACCTCGGCGTTCTCTCAGCTTCAGAGGCGTCCACACCGGACAAACCTTCGCTCCGGC
>NZ_BOOZ01000122.1 GCF_016863495.1 Micromonospora andamanensis | reverse complement strand
GAGCTCCTAACGAAATGACGTTGGGCGTGTCCTCGGGACGTGAGGGTCGTTCTGTCTGAACGTGAGGAGGGGTGAGCAGCCGCCGTGGATCGTCTCGGACGAGTTGTGGGCCGAGATCGCGCCGCTGCTGCCGCCCCGACCACCCCGCCGGCACCGCTACCCGGGCCGCAAGCCCTTCGACGATCGCAAGGTGTTGTGCGGGATCCTGTTCGTCCTCTACACCGCGATTCCGTGGGAGTACCTTCCTCAAGAGCTCGGCTTCGGGTCGGGGATGACCTGCTGGCGCCGGTTGCGGGACTGGAACGACGCCGGTGTCTGGCAACGACTGCACGAGGTTCTCCTCGGCAGACTCCGCGCCGCCGGGCAGCTGGACATGTCCCGGGCGGTGATCGACGGCTCCCACGTCCGGGCGCTCAAGGGCGGCCCAAAACCGGTCCGAGCCCGGTCGACCGCCGCAAGCCAGGCTCGAAACACCACGTCATCACCGACGCGGGCGGCATCCCCCTCGCCACAGCGCTGACCGGCGGCAACCGCCACGACGTCACCCAACTACTGCCCCTGGTCGACAAGGTCCCCCGGATCAAAGGCATTCGCGGCAGGCCACGGCAACGACCCGAACGCATCTACGCCGACCGCGGCTACGACTACGACTGCTACCGCCGCGACCTACGCGCCAAGGGCATCACCCCAGTCATCGCCCGACGCGGCACCGAGCACGGCTCAGGACTGGGCACCCGACGCTGGGTCGTCGAACAGACCATCGCCCTGCTGCACTGGTTCCGCCGCCTGCGCATCCGCTGGGAAATCCGCGACGACATCCACGAAGCGTTCCTCACCCTCGCCTGCGCCATCATCTGTTGGCGCCGACTCCAACGCTCAAAGAGTTAGGAGCTCT
>NZ_BOOZ01000121.1 GCF_016863495.1 Micromonospora andamanensis | reverse complement strand
CCATTTTCATCCTGCGTGGGGGTTGGCTTCGATGTGGTGCAGCGCGAGGATGGCCTGCACGATCGTGGTTGTTCGTCGTGGGCAGCAGCGCAGCTTGGTCAGGATCTTCCAGGTCTTGAGGGTGGCGATCGCGCGTTCGCCCCGGGCGCGGATCGTTGTGTGGGCCCGGTTCACGGTCTTCTGCCGGCGTGACAGTTTCGGCCGGAAGCGGTGCCGCTTGAACGGGGTGCGGATGCTGCCGCGGGCACCCTGGTAGCCCTTGTCGGCGAAGGTCATCGCGTTCGCGTTGGTCAGCGCGTCGATGATGCCGTGGGTTCGGGCTGCGGTCAGGTCATGGACTGAGCCGGGTAGCGCCGGCGAAGTCCAGATGAGGCGGCCGGCCGGGTCGGCGATGACCTGGACGTTCATGCCGTGGTGCTTGTGTTTTCCGGAGTAGTACGGCTTCTGGTCGGCGACCCGGTCGATCGGGATCAGGGTGCCGTCGAGGATCGCGTACGCCAGCCGGCGGATCCGGTCCATGGCGGTGGTCAAGTCATCGGCGGTCGCCGCGAGTAGGGCTATCGCTTCCTGCACGTACCGCCAGGCGGTACTCACGCCGACGGCGAACCCGGCAGCCAGCCGGGTGTAGGTGTCACCGTTACGCAGGTGAGCCAGGGCGAGCAGTGCCTGCCGTCCCGCATCGAGGCGCCGCCACCTGGATCGGCGCTGGTTGCGGTAGCTGCGGATGCGATCGGCCAGGTGGTTCAAGGTCCGGCTGGACAACGAGATCGTGGACGGGTAAGACAGCACAGGCGAGGCTCCCGGTCGGGGCATCGGGTTTTGGTCGATTTGCTGTCTTACCTGGAGCCTCGCTCCCATCGACACCCGGGCCACTCACACCATCCCTGACCTGCAGGATCAGGTTGAAAAAGGCT
>NZ_BOOZ01000120.1 GCF_016863495.1 Micromonospora andamanensis | reverse complement strand
AGGTCGATCAGGGCGCGGCCGCGGCCGGTGAGACGGACCCTGATGCGCCGTCCGTGGCGTTCGCGGTAGAGCAGGCCCGCGTCTATCAGGGCTGTGCAGTGGTAGGTCACGACGCTGGGCGCGGTGTGCAGGAGGTCCGCGAGTTGGCTCATGCTGAGGTTCAGGTCGGCGTTGCGCATCAGCGTGGCGCGCATCGGGCCGAGGACGAGGGTGAGCGGGTCCTTGTTCTGCGGGCGCTGGTCGGGTCTCCACAGCTCGTGGAGGCCGGGTGTGGGGTAGCCGAGCCAGACCATGTCCGCGACGTCGGGGTCGAAGACGGAGGCGCCGGTGCCCGAGATGGTGGGCGTCAGGACCAGTCGTCGGTCGCCGACGGTGAACTGTTCCGGGTGGCTGTCCGGGATGAGTAGGCGCTCCTCGTGGTAGCGCCAGCGCGGGCCCAGGTCGGACAGGACGCCGTCGAGGCATCCTCGTATCGACGCGGTCCCGACGCGGACGATCTCTCGGTCCAGCAGTGGTTGCGCCAACCGCCAGTACGGGAGGAAGACGTTCCAGGCCGCCCGCAACGTCGTCACGTAGGCGTCGATCCACTTGTCTGGCCGGCGGAGGACCCATTGCCAGTGGCTCGGGATCTCCCCTGGGTGCAACACCGCCACCTCGTCGGCCAGCCGCTCACTGGCGGCGGTGGCTATGTGGTCGAGGTGGCTGGCGAAGTCCAGATCCTGCACCGCGACCGATGGGGTCAGACAGTGGGGGATGCTCGTCGCGTTGGGACCGAACAGTGGTGCCAGCAGGCGCGTCGCGTCGTAGGGAACGCCGGCTCGGATGGCGTGCGCAAGGAATGCGGGCACGCCCTGCGGGCGGCCGGCCAGGTCTCCCAGCAGGGACAGCACCGTCACCATCGGCATGATCTTCAGTTCGGTGTGCAGGTCGGTGATCGGACCGAGTGAGATGCTGCTGTGGGACGTGA
>NZ_BOOZ01000119.1 GCF_016863495.1 Micromonospora andamanensis | reverse complement strand
AAGAGCGACCGGCAGTAGGCGTCCAAGATCCGGACAGACAGGCACCCCGGGGTAGCAAGCAGGCACGGGAATCGATCATCAGAGTTGTCTACGCTCAGTGATCGATGGAGTCCCGTGCCTGCCCTGCCATCATCGTTGCTCGAACCGATCTTCGTCCAGTTCGCCGCGCTGTGTCCCGAGCAACCCGGGTTCGACCCGGGACATCCCCTCGGTTGTCACCGCCGCCGGATCGCGAACCGGGTCGTGTTCGAGTTGATCATCGCCGCTCTGGTCCACGGATCGGGCTACGAACGGGTAGCCACCGACCAGTGCTCGGACCGGACGATCCGCCGGCGCCTGCACCTGTGGGCGCAGGCCGGGCTGGGCGAACGACTGCACGAGCTGGCCTTGGACGCCTACGACCGCATGATCGGCCTGGATTTGGCCGACCTCAGCGCCGACGGTGCGATCACGAAGGCCCCGTGTGGCGGCGACCGGGCCGGCCGCTCACCGGTCGACCGCGGCAAAGGCGGCATGAAACGCTCCACCGGCGTCGACGGCTACGGCATCCCGCTCGGCATCACCAGCGCCACCGCGAACCGGCACGACTCCCCGCTGCTGCGCGACACCTTCGAACAGTGCAGCCGCCAACTACGCCATCACTGGCCGCAACAGGTCACCGCCCACCTGGACCGCGGTTACGACAGCCAGCGAACCCGCGACCTGCTCAACGAAATCGGCTTCGACGCGCAGATCGCCCGCAAAGGCGTGCCCGCCCCGATCCAGATCGGCAAACGCTGGGTGGTAGAGCGCACGAACTCGTGGCTGAACGGCTTCGGCAAAATCCGCCGCTGCACCGACCGCGACTCCCAGGTCATCGACTTCTACCTGTACCTGGCAGCAGCGGTCGTCACCATCCGTCAACTCATCCAACGAGCACGAACCCTCTACCGCTGGGACACCCGACCCACCACCCGCCGACTCAAGTGACACCTATTGCCGGT
>NZ_BOOZ01000118.1 GCF_016863495.1 Micromonospora andamanensis | reverse complement strand
GTGTTTCGTAAGTCGGGCTGGCAGCGGCGAGGTCACGGTGTGGCGGTGATCGACAACTGAAGAGGTCTCCGGTATCTGGTTCTGCGACCAAGCAAGAACTTCATACCGGAGACCTCGTGGCCAGCGTAGCGGTGACGAGGCGGCATGACCTGACCGACGGGCAGTGGGCTGTTCTGGCTCCGCTGTTGCCGGCCGCGTCGGTTACGGGTCGTCCGCCGAAGTGGGAGAAACGACAGCTCATCGATGGGATCCGGTGGCGGATTCGGATCGGCGCCCCGTGGCGGGACGTCCCGGCCGAGTACGCGCCCTGGCCCACCGTCTACGGCCTGTTCCGCCGGTGGCAGCGCGACGGGACCTGGGACAGGATCCTGTCGGCGTTGCAAGCCGCCGGCGACGCCGGCGGCCGGATCGGTTGGACGGTGAGCGTGGACTCGATGACCAGTCGTGCCCACCAACACGCCGCCGGTGCCCGCACCGACGGGCACATGCAGAAGGAACCACCCGGCGGCGTGCACGACGAGCCGGCCGATCACGCGCTGGGCCGATCACGCGGTGGGCTGACCACCAAGACTCACCTGGCCTGCGAGCAGGGACAGAAGGTCCTGTCGATGACCGTGACCGCCGGGCATCGTGGGGACAGCCCGCAGTTCATCCCCGTCCTGCGCCGCATCCGGATCACCCGCCTCGGCGTCGGCCGACCCCGCACCTGCCCCGACCTGGTCCTGGCCGACAAGGCCTACACCAGCCGAGGCAACCGCACCTACCTGCGCAAACGCGGGATCAAGGCGTGCATCCCGCGAAAGAAAGACCAGGACGCCCACCGCAAGGCCAAGGGCAGCCACGGCGGACGCCCACCAAAGTTCGACCCAGACCTCTACCGGATGCGACACGCCGTCGAGAACGGCATCGCCCGACTCAAGCGCCACCGCGGCGTGGCCACCCGCTACGACAAACTGGCCGTCCGCTTCCAGGCCGTCCTCACCATCACCATCATCTGCGAGTGGCTCTGACCGGCTTATGAAACACGCC
>NZ_BOOZ01000117.1 GCF_016863495.1 Micromonospora andamanensis | reverse complement strand
TAAGGCGTGTTTCAAAAATGAAACCGTCTGACCGCCTGCCGTTGGCCGCGTTGGTTCGGCGTCGGCGTGTCGGTGATCGATAGACGGCGAGGTCTCCGGTAGAGGGTTCATCGACCAAGACGAACTTTCATACCGGAGACCTCGTGGCCACCTTAGCGGTGACGAGGCGACACGACCTGACCGACGCTCAGTGGGCGGTATTGGAGCCGCTGTTGCCCAGGCCGCGTGGGTCAGGACGTCCGCCGAAGTGGAGCAGACGGCAGTTGATCGACGGGATCCGGTGGCGGACACGGGTCGGCTCGCCGTGGCGGGACGTGCCTGCGTCGTACGGGCCTTGGCAGACCGTCTACGGGTTGTTCCGCAGGTGGCAGCGGGCCGGAGTGTGGCGGGACATGGTCACCGAGTTGCAGGCTCGGGCCGACGCGGCGGGCATGATCACGTGGGACGTCAGCATCGACTCCACCAGTGCCCGCGCTCATCAGCACGCCGCCGGCGCCCGCAACCATGGCCAGGTGCAGGTCGAGCCGCCCGGCGGTGTCGATGACGAACCCGCCGATCACGCCCTGGGCCGGTCACGAGGTGGGTTGACCACCAAGCTTCACCTGGCCTGTGAACAGGGCCGAAAGCCGTTGTCGACCCTGCTCACCGCCGGACACCGCGGCGACAGCCCGCAGTTCGTCCCCGTGCTGGCGGGGATCCGGGTGCCCAGGACCGGCGGTGGCCGGCCCCGCACCCGACCGGACCGGGTACTGGCCGACAAGGCCTACAGTTCCCGCGCCAACCGGCAGCACCTGGCCCGAAGAGGGATCGCCGCGACCATCCCGATCAAGATCGACCAAGCGGCGAGCCGACGAAGGAAGGGTTCGAAAGGCGGGCGGCCACCCACCTTCGATTCCGGCACCTACCGGCAACGCCACGCCGTCGAGTGCGGCATCAACCAGCTCAAACGCAACCGGGCCCTGGCCACCCGCTACGACAAGCTCGCCGTCCGCTACCACGCCACCGTGCACATCGCCACGATCAACGAATGGCTCCGACCCGGCTTATGAAACA
>NZ_BOOZ01000116.1 GCF_016863495.1 Micromonospora andamanensis | reverse complement strand
GAAGTAGTTCCATCCTGTTTGGGCTGGTCGGGGGGTCTTGACTGTGGGGTTGGTGGTGGTGGGTGGGCTGGTTGCGGGGTGGGTGATCTTTTGGTTGATCGTTTGGCGCGCCTCGTTTGGTTGTTAGCGGGTGATGTGGCTTTGGGTTAGGACGGTGAGGGCGCGCAGCAGGGTGGTGGCGTGGCGGTGGTTGCCGCGTAGTTGGTGGAGGATGCGCCAGTTCTTCAGGTCGGCGAAGCCGTGTTCGTTGGTGGCGCGTTCGCCTGCGATGAGGTTGTTGACGGCGTGTTGGTAGCGGGTCAGTGGGTGGGCGCGGGCGGGTCGGCGGCCGGTGATGATGGTGGGGTGGTCGTCGGGTTGGCCGGGGGGTTGGCGGCGTGGTCGTAGGCCGGGGTAGGGGCCGGGTTGGTCGTCGAGGTTGGTGAAGCCGAGGTCGCAGATGGCGGCCAGGTCGTGGTGGCGTAGGTGGGCGGGGATGCGGTGGCGGCGGGCTGCGGTGATCTCGGCGGTGCGGCCGGGGTAGGCGGCGGAGATCCACAGCAGGTTTCCGGTCAGGTCGGTGATGGCGAGCACTGTCAGGCCGAAGGTTCTGTGTTTGCCGTTGTAGTGGGCGTGGCGGCGGCGTCGGTCGCGGGGGCGTTGGACGGGGATCAGGGTGCCGTCGAGCAGGACCACCTGTGTGTGGTGGCGGGCGCGGCGCAGGATCCGCGACAGTCGGGGCATCTGGGCGGCGAGGGTGGTGATCACCTGGTTGACCCAGCGGCGGACGGTGTTGGCGGAGATGCCGTTGGCGGCGGCCAGGTCGGTCGGGCGTTGGTCGTGACGCAGCACGGCGAGGACGATCGCTGCTGCGCTGTGGTCGGGTAGCTTGCGCCATCGTGAGCGCACCTGGGCTCGGTGACGGCGGATGGCGGTGATGACCGTGGTCAGTGTCTTCGTGGACAGCGGTAGACGGGACTGGTAGACAAGCGGCGAGCCCTCGGCCGGCGGGTTTTTGTGTGTCACGACCGAACACCCTGGCCGAGGGCTCACCTGTATGTCATGCAGGCCACGCTGGTGCTGGGCAAACGATCAACCCGGAGATCATCTCTTCGTGGACCTGCTCAATCACCCACCACCGCCCAATGG
>NZ_BOOZ01000115.1 GCF_016863495.1 Micromonospora andamanensis | reverse complement strand
TCAAGGGGTGAGTGCAATCGTTAGGGTGCGATGAGTTGTGCGAGGCGTTGGGCTGGGGTGTTCCAGCCCAGCGTTTCGCGGGGGCGGGTGTTGAGTTCGTGGGCGACCTCGTCCAGGCCGGTCTGGTCGATGGTGCGGAAGTCGTAGCTGCTTTTGGGGAAGTACTGGCGTAGCAGGCCGTTGGTGTTCTCGTTGCTGCCGCGTTGCCAGGGGCTGTGGGGGTCGCAGAAGTAGACCGGGCATCCGGTGGCGACGGTGAACACGGGGTGGGTGGCCATTTCGGCGCCTTGGTCCCAGGTCAGCGACCGGCGTAGGTGTGCCGGCATGCGGGTGGCCAGGGTGGTGAGCACGTCGATGACGGCTTCGCTGTCGCGGCCGTGGGGTAGGGCGCCGAGCATCACGTAGCGGGTGGCTCGTTCGACCAGGGTCACGATCGCCGAGGCGCCGGCTTTGCCGATGACCAGGTCACCTTCCCAGTGCCCGGGCACCGCCCGGTCGGTGGCTTCGGCGGGTCGGGTGCTGATGTGCAGGTCCCCGATCCAGGGCCGACGGCTACGGGCGGCGCCCGCGGCACGTGACTGCGGGCGCCGCTGGGTGCGACCCGAACGCAGTGTCACCTGCCGGGTCAACTCGGCCCGCAGGTTGCCCCGCGACTGCACGTAGATCGCCTGGTAGATCGTCTCGTGGGACACCCGCAACTCCGGACGGTCGACGAACGTGGCCCGCAACCACGCGGCGATCTGCTTCGGAGACCACCTACGCGCCAGTTTCCCCGCCACCACCTCCCGCAGCCGCGTACCCGCCCCAAGCTTCGCCCGCTGCGGCCGCCGCCGGGCCGCGTCAGCCCGCCGCTGCGCCCACTGCGCCTGATACCCCCACCGATACGGCCGACGAGCCCGCCCCGACGGTAGTGACCGCCCGAGCGGGTTCTTCGTCCCGTGCCGCGCACTGTTGTTCCGCGCCACCTCCCGCGACACCGTGCACACCGGCACCCCGAGCAGCCCCGCGATCTGCGAAATCGTCCGCCCCGACCCCCACAGATGCTCCAACACCTGCCGATGCCCGAACGTCAACACACCCGGCCTCGCCACCAACACCCCCAGCACAACCAAGATCAGTTGCACTGAAGCCTAGAAACCGCC
>NZ_BOOZ01000114.1 GCF_016863495.1 Micromonospora andamanensis | reverse complement strand
CTAGTGCTGTGACCGGAAACGTTGGCCGGGTTGGGTGACACGCCGGTCGATGGTCGTGGTGGTGGCTGGTGGAGGGTTCAGGCTGTCGGGATGGCAGAACCTGTCCGGGCTCGTCGGCTCAGTGATGACGAGGGCCGGCGACTACAGCAGATCGTGCGGCGTGGGACCGGGTCTCCGATCCGGTTGCGTCGGGCGATGGTGATCATGGCTTCGGCCAGCGGGAACACCGTGCCGGCAATCGCCCGTCTGGTCCAGGGGGACGAGGACGCGGTCCGTGAGGTGATCCACCGGTTCAACGAAATGGGCCTGGCCTGTCTGGACCCTCGGTGGGCGGGTGGCCGTCCCCGCCGAATCAGTGAAGACGACGAAGCGTTCATCGTCGCGACGGCCAGAACCAGACCGCAAGCGCTCGGGCAGCCGTTCACCCGGTGGAGCCTGCGCAAACTCGCGGACTACCTGGCTCACAACCACGGCCCGCGTCGTGTGCTCGTGGGCCGGGAACGGCTGCGGGAGTTCCTGCACCGCCACGACATCACCTTCCAGCGGACGAAGACGTGGAAGGAGACCAACGACCCGAACGCTGAGGCGAAACTCGCCCGGATCGAGGCGGTGACCACGGCGTTCCCGGACCGGGTCTTCGCCTTCGACGAGTTCGGGCCGCTGACGATCCGGCCACACGCTGGCGCGTCCTGGACTCGGGCCGGGCATCCGGATCGGCTCCCCGGTAACTACCACAAGCTGCACGGGGTCCGGCAGTTCCACGCCTGCTACAGCGTCGGCGACGACACCCTCTGGGGTGTCGTGCGCCGGCGAAAGTCCGCGGCGAACACCCTGGCAGCGCTCAAGAGCATCCGGGCCGCCCGCCCTGACGGCGCGCCGGTCTACGTCATCCTGGACAACCTCTCCGCGCATCGCGGCGTCAAGATCCGGCAGTGGGCGGCCCGCAACCGGGTCGAGTTGTGCTTCACCCCGACGTACTCGTCGTGGGCGAACCCGATCGAGGCGCACTTCGGACCGCTGCGGATGTTCGTCGTGGCCGGGTCGAACCATCCCAACCATCCCGCCGCGACCCAAGCCCTGCACAACTACCTGCGCTGGCGCAACGCCAACGCCCGCCACCCCGACGTCCTCGCCGCCCAACGCCGCGAACGAGCCCGGATCCGCTCCGAACGACAACGCCGCTGGGGTCAGACCCCCGCCAAGGCGGCGGCCTGAAACCGGCCAACGTTTCCGGTCACAGC
>NZ_BOOZ01000113.1 GCF_016863495.1 Micromonospora andamanensis | reverse complement strand
TTAGCCAGACTGCTGGGATGACTGAAGAAGCGGCGATGATCCCCGAGCCCTGGTCGCCAGCGCATCACCCGGAGGCCATCGCCGTCTCCGAGGCGCAGTGGTGGGTCTGGACACTCCGGCTCTGCGCGCGCCGCCTCGACGAGCGGGAGTTCGGCCTGTGGCTGCCTGACCCGCGACAGATCGACGCCCGGCAGTTCGCGGTCGCCCTGCGCCAGGTCGAGTACGCCGCCAGCATGATGCTGAAGGACACGCTGCTCGACTGCTGCCCAGCAGCTCGGGCGAAACTAGAGGCCGCCAGGGAGCGCTTCTTGACCAAGGTCTCGGGCGCAATCGCAGCCCGCGACATCCTGATCCACTTTCATGACTACGCCCTGGGTGAAGGCAACCGTCAACGTGAGCAGAAGCGGCGAGACGGTGTAGCAGCCGCAGCCCGCGATCACTGGGGAGGAGGGTACGACCCTGCCACCGGTGAGTTCAGGCTCGGGCCACATCGCATCAACATCAAGCTGGCCTTGGAGGAAGCCGAGGTTTTCTTCGATGTCATCTATATGGCGGCGAAGGCTTTTGACGACTACCAGGCTGCCCAGCGGGCAGCCGGCACCTCATAGCCGCAGGGCCCGTCCGGCGGGCCACGGTTGGCCAGGCACTATGTGCTCCCGGCAGGTGTCGCCTGTCTGTCCATCCTGCGGGCGAGAGACGGAAGCCAGGGCCACGCCTGACGCTTGTGGACTCAGCGGCGACCACGACAGCCATCGGGACGGCACGCAGACGAGTGCCCGAGGTGGGGACGCCACCGAACGGTACCCCAGCACTTGCGGGTGAGAGGTTGCGCGGCCCGCACTCCGGCTAGGTTGACGAGGATCAAGTACACGCCGTCACGCTGTCACCACTGCCGAATCGCTCTCAATAGGATCAAGCGCGCTCCGCGCGCGGGCCGGGCGCGGTAACCGGCTCCTGACGGAGCCGCCACCCCGCCCGCCTACGGCGGAGGGGCGGAAAAGTCAGCCGGCCCGGAACCCACACCGCCCCACACGTCACTTCTGAGTTCCAGTGAGTGACCCGGTGACGAGTCCCGGTGTCGACCGGGACCAGGACGACAACGTCCTGCCTCACGTCAGCGCATTCAGCCTGACGACGGGAACCGCGGACCGGGGGACGACGGTCGGGTCGGGCGAGTTGCCGAACGGAATCACGCCAACCGCTCACGGGCCGAGGTGGGAAGAGGTGAGGGTGGAGGGTGAGGCGGGGTTGAGG
>NZ_BOOZ01000112.1 GCF_016863495.1 Micromonospora andamanensis | reverse complement strand
TACTCCAGCCGCACTTGCCTGATCTGAAGTTTCGGCAGCTCATCGGGATGATCGACGTCGGAGTTGCGCCTGCCGTGTAGCTGCGGATGTCGATGCTATCCGGCGGATGGGTAAGCGGTCGCACTGTCTGTCTGTTGTGGCTTGTCGTAGGGCGGGCAGGCTCTCGGGCTTGTGTTGATCGATGAGATCGTCGGCTGGCGGGCGGGTCTGGATGATCTGCTGGCGCGGTTCGCGCACCGCTTCGGTCGCGCAGAGCCGCGCCGGCAGGCGCTGACTTACCTGGTCGGGTTGTTGTCACCTCTGGCGGCCAAGAACGGCTGGACCCTGGCCGAGGCCGCCGGTGATGCGACGCCGGACCGGATGCAGCGGCTGCTCAACAGGTCCGCGTGGGACCCGGACGCGGTCCGCGACGACCTGTTCGCCTACGTGTCCGAGCACCTCGGCCACGACGACGGGGTGCTGATCGTCGACGAGACCGGCTTCCTGAAGAAAGGCGTGAAATCGGCGGGCGTGCAGCGTCAGTACTCGGGCACGGCCGGGCGGACGGAGAACTGCCAGCTCGGAGTGTTCCTTGCCTATGCCAGCCCAGTCGGGCGCACGCTGATCGACCGAGAGTTGTATCTGCCCCGCGGCTGGTGCGACGACCCCGCCCGCCGCACCGAAGCCGGCATCGAGACGAACATCGGGTTCGCCACGAAGCCCACGCTGGGCCTACGGATGCTCGAACGCGCCATCACCGCCGGCCTGCCGGCGAGGTGGGTCACCGCCGACGAAGCATACGGACAGGACTCCAAGTTCCGTGCCTGGCTGCAGCAACAGCGCATCGGCTACGTCCTCGCCGTGCCCCGCAACCAGCGGGTCCCCACCGCGGCGGGCAGTTCCCGTCCCGACGTCCTGGCCGCCAACGCGCCCGCCCTGGCATGGAAGCGCCGCAGCTGCGGCAATGGCGCCAAAGGGCCACGACTCTACGACTGGGCCGTCGCCTCCCTGCCCGACACCGCCGACAGCTACGGCCACTGGCTGCTGATCCGCCGCAGCATCACCGACCCCACCGACCTGGCCTACTACCTGTGCTTCGGCCCAAGTGAGACGCTCGACGAGGATCTGATCCGGATCGCCGGGATCCGGTGGGCGGTCGAGGAGTGCTTCCAGACCGCCAAGAACGAGGTCGGCCTGGACCACTACCAGGTCCGTCGGTACGACGCCTGGTACCGGCACATAACACTCGTTCTGTGCGCCCACGCCTACCTCGCCGTCACCGCCGC
>NZ_BOOZ01000111.1 GCF_016863495.1 Micromonospora andamanensis | reverse complement strand
AGGCGCAAGTTGCGCACCGGCGACGGTGACCTGCGGCCGTGGTATTTCCCGCAGGTACTCAAGATCGCTCAACAGTGGCTCCGCCGCTGCGTCGACCTCCGGGATGACCAGGCGGTCGGCCTGATCCTGCTGCGGGAGGCAGAGGCAGTGGAGAAGATCTGGCAGTCGATCACATGGCAGGGTGGCCGGCGGGAACGCTGGGTGCTGCCGGTGCTGCGGACGACGGACCCGATCGGCACCACTTCGAGCGTGGACTTCCGGACGACCAGGGAGGTCTGGCCGACGGATCCGCGCCGGTGCCAGGTCAACCTCGTGACGCTCGACGGCAAGGACGGCAACGCCTGGGAGCGGGCCGTCGCCCAGGCAATCGAGGCGCTGCCGGAGGAGCAAGTTGCCGCGTACGTCCGCAACGACCACCTCGACTTCTTCATCCCGTACGAGCACGCTGGGCGGAGCCGGCGGTTCTACCCGGACTTCTTGGTCAAGTTGGCCGATGCCAGCGACGGGATAGCCCGCACCCTGGTCATCGAGGTGTCCGGCGGTCGCAAGTCACAATCCGAAGCTGCGCAGAAGGCGTGGGCTGCCCGCAATCTCTGGGTCCAGGCGGTCAACAACAGTGGCCGGTTCGGGCGCTGGAGCTTCTGCGAGCTTCGTGATCCTACGACCGCAAAACGAGACCTTCGACCCGCCATCGATGCGCTGTTCGCCCTGCGAGGCGCGTCGGCGCTCACCGATGCTGCACCCGCCGAGGAGGAGCTGATCTGATGCCCCCGAGGAGTCGCAAGCCCGCCGTCATCCCCGTGCCGGTCCAGGCGATCGCACACCGAACGGACCGGCGCGTGAACCTACCGACGGCAGATGGTCATGACCTCGTCTCGTCCGACGCCGCCCGGATTGAGCGCGTTATCACGGAACGTGATCCTAGCCTGGATCCTCAACTCGTCTGGATCGGCAAGGAGGCGCAGGACGCCGAGGACCTGGTGGTCGAGGCCCCGCCGATCTACATCCAGGAGAAGGTCGCCCCGAGGACGCTAGTCGAAGAGTTGCGGAGGACCAGCGAGAAAGCCCGCCCTCGTGAGAACGAGCAGCTCGGCCTCTTCGCCGACGACTACGCGGACTTCGACGGGCTGGACGACTGGCAGTCGGTCGAGTACTACCAGCACGAGGCCAACTGGTCCAACCGCATGATCCTCGGCGACTCGCTGCGCGTCATGGCGTCGCTCGCCGAGAAGGAGCGACTGCGCGGCAAGGTCCAGATGATCTAG
>NZ_BOOZ01000110.1 GCF_016863495.1 Micromonospora andamanensis | reverse complement strand
GGCTTGACCCCTGATCCTGGACACGGGGTTTATGCGGCTGGGGCCAGCGTAGCTGGCGCTGGCCTGGTGTTCTTCTCGTAGGTGATCGGTGATTGGTGTCCGAGCCGGGAGTGGCGGCGGACGGTGTTGTAGCGGTGTAGCCAGCGGAACGCGGCGAGTCGGGCTTCGCGTTCGTCGGTGAAGGCGCGGCGGCCTTGCAGGGTCTCGCGTTTGAAGGTCGCGTTGAACGACTCCGCAGCCGCGTTGTCGGCGGAGCTACCGACCGCGCTCATCGACTGCCGGACTCCGGCGGCCTGGCATTCGGCGGCGAAGGCCCGAGAGGTGTATTGAGTTCCGTGATCCGTGTGCATGATCGCCCCGTGCAGGCTGCCCCGGGTGCGCTGCGCCGCTCGCAGGGCGTCGATCACCAGGTCGGTGCGCATGTGATCGGCGATCGCCCAGCCCGCGAGGCGCCGGGAGTGCAGGTCCAGGATGGTGGCCAGGTAGAGGAAGCCGCGCTCCCCGACCGGCAGGTAGGTGATGTCACCGACGTAGCGCTGGTTCGGCTGCCCGGCGGTGAAGTCCCGGCCGATCAGGTCCGCCGCCTTCGCCGCGGCCGGGTCCGGCACCGTCGTACGCGTTCGCCGGCGCAGTCGTAGACCCTGCACGCCGAAGCGGCGCATCACCCGCGCGACCCGCTTACGGTTGACCGCCAGACCGGCATCCCGGAGTTCGGCGGTGATCCGCGGTGCTCCATACGTGCCGTCGTGCTCGGCGTGCACCGCCCGGATCCGGCCCGCGAGAGCCGCATCCGCGGCCTGGCGGGCAGCCCGTGCTTCGGCGGCGGACCGCCAGTAGTAGAAACTCGAGCGGGACACTCCGATGATCTGACACAACCGCTTCACGCCGTAGCGCTGCTGATGGTCGGCGACGAACTGGAAGCGGTTCACCAGCGCGTCTCCCCGGCGAAATACCGGGCCGCCTTCCGCAGAATGTCCCGTTCCTCCTCCAGTTCCCGGACCCTACGTCGCAACGCGGCGTTCTCGTCCTCCACGGAGCTGGCCGCCGGCGCCGGCGGCCCGGCCACGGCGCCCCGACGCTGATCATCAACGCGGACCCAACTGCGCAACGTCTCCCGATTAACCCCGAGATCCTCAGCGACCTGCGCGATCGTCGCCCCGGGCCGGGACCGGTACAACGCCACCGCGTCGGCCTTGAACTCTGCGGGATAGTGCTTCATCACCATCTGTCAGGGACTCCTGATCTCCCCAGACCATCACGATCCAAGGCTCAAGTGTCCAGGACCAGGGGGCAACTCCC
>NZ_BOOZ01000109.1 GCF_016863495.1 Micromonospora andamanensis | reverse complement strand
CTCTCCGGTCGGGTGTGTGGGTCATGTTCGGCCGGGGAGGGGGAGGTCGTAGCCGCAGAGGTGGAGTCTGACCATGGCGATGAGGGCGTGGGGGTTCTTGAAGCCGAATGCGATGCGGGTGAGTAGGCGGATTTTGGTGTTGGTGGATTCGATGAGTCCGTTGGACAGGCGGTAGGTCAGGGTGTTGATGATGTCGTCGCGCCAGTAGCGGCGGATGCGGTAGGCCAGGTCGATGAACGGGGTCAGTTCGCTGGTGGTGGCCCAGTCGAGCCAGGCGTCGAGCAGGGTGATGCGGTCGGCGCCTCCGGGGGCGGCGAAGACTTGTCGTAGTTGCTGGTTGAGTAGGTAGGCGCGGTAGAGCGGTTGGTTGGTGTGTTCGATGGTCGCGAGTTTCGCTTGTTGGGAGGCGGTCAGGTCGGCGGGGTTCTTCCACAGCGCGTAGCGGGCGCCTTTGATGCCCTGGGCCAGGGCTTTCTGTCCGGCTTTGCGGGCGGCGGTGTAGACGTGGGCGCGGACCGCGTCCAGGGCTTTGCCGGCCCACATGACCACGTGGAACGGGTCCAGGCAGATGCGGGCGCGGGGGCAGTATCGGCTGACCGCCGAGAAGATCCACTCGGCGCCGTCGGCGGTGACCAGGCTGACCTTGGCGCACCGGTCGGGTCCGAGTAGCTCGAAGAACTGGCTCAGGGTGGCGCTGTCACGGCCCTCGGCGATCCACAGCAGCCGCCGGGTGTCATGGTCCACGACCACGGTCAGATACTTGTGACCCCGTCGGTAGGACACCTCGTCGATACCGATGCGGGTGACCCCGGCGAGGCGGTCCCCGGCCGCGGCGTCGGCGTCAGCGACCACCCGAGCCACGATCTGCCCGACCGTGCGCCATCCCACCCGCACCAGATGACACACCGCGGTCTTCGACATCCGCCGCACCAACCAGCCCACCAGCGCATCGAACTGGCGGGTATGCCCCGCCCCGTGCCGCGCCCACGGCACCGACGCCACCACCACCCCATGGACCAGGCACCGCACCCGAGGCGCATCAGCCTCCAGGAACACCCGCCACACACCCACGTCCAAACTCCGCCACCGCCGACGCCCACGACCCGCGTCATAACCCGCACACCGCCGCTGACACACCCCACACCGACCCCGCGCCCACCGCAACGGACGCACCGACACCACCACCACACCCGCATCGAGACACACCGACTCGACCACCGCCTGCTCGACGCCCAGCAACCGACCCCATAACCTGACCGAACGCACGCCGTTGCCACCACCTAGAACCGAAGCCTTCAGACAGCTCGG
>NZ_BOOZ01000108.1 GCF_016863495.1 Micromonospora andamanensis | reverse complement strand
GGTGACGGTGGCGGCGAGTTTGCGGTTGGTGCCCGTGCCGATGGTGGTGGCTACCGCGCGTTCGATGTGTGGATGGGCCTCCAGCACGGCTTCGATCTCGCCCAGCTCGATGCGATGCCCCCGCACCTTGACCTGCAGGTCCGACCGACCCAGAAACTCCAACGTCCCGTCCGGCCAGAACCGACCCAGATCCCCGGTCCGATACCACCGCCGCCCCTGCCACGACACGAACTTCTCAGCGGTCTTCTCCGGATCACCCCGATAGCCCTGCCCGACACCAACACCACCGATCCACAACTCCCCCGCAACCCAGTCCGGACAATCACGCCCGACCGCGTCCACCACCCGGTAACACTGATTACTCAACGCAAAACCGTACGGAACCGAACGCCACGAAGGATCCACAGAATCCACCTCGAAAGCATTCGACCAGATCGCCGCCTCAGTCGCCCCACCCAACGCCACGAAACGACCACCCGCACCACGCGCACGAAAACGACCAGGCAAATCAAGCCCAACCCAGTCACCCGACACCAACACCAACCGAATCCGGTCAGCGACCAGCCCCGCCTCAACAACCGTCAAATACATATCGAACAACGCCGGCACGCTGTTCCACACCGTCACCCCGTACCGAACACACAACTCCACCCAACGCCGCGCCTCACGACGGTCCGACTCCTCCACCAACACCACAGCGCCACCGACACCCAACAACCCGAACATGTCATAAACCGACAAGTCGAAATCCGCCGCCGACACCGCCAACACACGATCCTCAGGACCAACAACAAACCGCTCGTTGACATCCTCGACCGTATTCACCGCCGCCCGATGCGAAACCTCCACACCCTTCGGCACACCCGTCGACCCCGACGTGAAAATCACATACGCCGAAGCAGAAACCGCCACCGACACCGGAGCCGACAACGGCACCGCAGACAAACAATCCAACCCCACCACCCGAACACCCTCGGGCCACACACCCCCACCCTCACCAACAACAAACCTCACACCAGCAGCAGCAAACATCCGCTCCCGCCGCACCACCGGCTGATCAACCCCACACGGCACATACACACCACCCGCCGCCAACACCCCCAAAATGGCAGCCACCTGACCCGGCCCCTTCGGCAACGAAACCGCCACCGCATCACCAGACCGAACCCCACAAGCCACCAACTCACCAGCAACCCGCAACGCCCAATCAGCCAAACCCCCGTACGACAACTCCCCACCAACACCCCACAACAAAGCCACCCGATCCGGCTCCCGCACCGCACGCTCAAAAAACGCACCATGCAACAACCGCCCACTCTCCA
>NZ_BOOZ01000107.1 GCF_016863495.1 Micromonospora andamanensis | reverse complement strand
GAACCGCCCCGGATCTTGTAGAGACTTCCCCGCTTGGGAAGGATCGAGAGATGGCAGGAACGAAGCCGTATCCGCAGGAGTTGCGTGAGCGGGCGGTGCGGATGGTCGCGGAGGTGCGGCCGAACTACGAGTCGGACTGGGCTGCGATCACCGCGGTGGCGGCTCGGCTCGGGATCGGCACGGCCGAGACGTTGCGCAAGTGGGTCCGGCAGGCGCAGGTCGACGACGGTCAACGGCCCGGGGTGACGTCGGAGGAGTCGGCGGAGTTGAAGCGGCTGCGGCGGGAGAACGCCGAGTTGCGTCGGGCGAATGAGATCTTGAAGGCCGCGTCGGCTTTCTTCGCGGCCGAGCTCGACCGGCCTACGACACGCTCGTGACCTTCGTCGACACGTATCGGGGCCATTTCGGCGGGGTCGAGCCGATCTGTCGCGTGCTGCGTGGGCACGGGCTGCAGATCACCCCGAGCGGCTACTGGGCGGCCAAGAAGCGTCCGCCGTCGAAGCGGCAGGTGCGTAACGTGCAGCTGACAGAACTCATCCGAGAGATCCATGCGGTGAACTACGGCGTATACGGAGCCCGCAAGGTCTGGCATGAGCTGCGGCGGCGTGGTTACCCGACGGCTCGGTGCACGGTCGAGCGGTTGATGCGTGACGCCGGCCTGGCCGGTGTGGTGCGCGGTAAGAGGATCCGCACCACCACCGCCGATCCGGGGCATGAACGGGCCGCCGATCTGCTCAACCGGGACTTCACCGCCGGCCGGCCGAACCGGTGCTGGGTCGCGGACTTCACCCATGTGGCCGCCTGGTCCGGCGTTGTTTACGTCGCGTTCGTCGTCGACATCTATTCGAGGGCGATCGTCGGTTGGTCCGCGGCGACGAACAAACGCACCCCGCTGGTCCTGGCCGCCCTGGACATGGGGTTGTGGCGCCGCGACCGCGCCGGCCAGCCGGTCGGGGTAGGCCTGGTGCATCACAGCGATGCGGGCAGTCAGTACACGTCGTTCCGGTTCACCACCCACCTGCTCGACGCCGGTATCGACGCCTCCATTGGCAGCGTCGGTGACGCTCTGGACAACGCGTTGATGGAATCCACCATCGGCCTCTACAAGACCGAGCTGATCAAACCCCGAGGTCCGTGGCGCAGCCTCGCCCAGGTCGAACTGGCCACCGCCGAGTGGGTCGACTGGTACAACAACCAGCGCCTGCACTCCGCCACCGGGCACGTCCCACCCGCCGAATACGAATCGATGTTCTACGCTCAACCCCAGCCCCGCGAGGTGGTTGGAGCCAACAGCTGAGGTCTCCACAGAACCCGGGGCGGTTCA
>NZ_BOOZ01000106.1 GCF_016863495.1 Micromonospora andamanensis | reverse complement strand
CTTGATCTTTAACCTGTGCGGCGTGGCCTCGGGTTACTCGAAGTCTTCGTTTTCTTCGTGCCACCTTTTGGTTTTGTGCTGATGGCGGCGGTGACGATGTGGACGTCGTGGCGGGCTGCCGGGTGGCGGTTGCGTAGTCCAGGCGGTCGGCCGGGTCCTGGTCGGGAGGGTTTCGGCGCGCGGGCCAGGTTGCCGGCTTTGGTGCGCAGGTGCCGAAACCCTCGCCGGACGCGGGCGGGTGAGAGCCGTTCGGGTGGTGTGGGGCGTTCCCAGGGTCGGCGGAGGTCGCCGACGGCGCCTCGGGCGAGGCGTAGCTGGGTGTAGGCGGCCAGCACCAGCCAGGTCCAGCGGTCGGCGGCGTGCGGGTCGCGGAGTTTCGGGCTGGTCCAGCCGAGGGTCTGTTTGAGCATGCGGAAGGTGTGCTCGATGTCGAAGCGGCGCAGGAATGCCTGCCAGAGCAGGTCGACCTCGGCGGTGGTGGCAGCCGGTTGGGACCACCAGAGCCAGACCGGTTTCGCGGTGGCACCGGAGGGCAGGCGGTCGACGGTCAGCAGGATCACGGTGCCTTCGATGATCGGTAGCGGGCCGTGTTGGGCGGTCCAGGCGGTGCGGTGGGTCAGCCGGGGGTGCAGCCGGTGCCAGGCCCGTGCGGTCGCGGTGCCGTAGAGGCGGGTGTCGGTGGTCGTGTTGGCGTCCGGGTCGCCCCAGCTGGCCGGGTCGCCGAAGATGAACTCGCCGCCGTGTCGTCGTGGGCGGCCGGTGGTGCCGGGCAGCCGGGGTGGTGCGGGTCGGCGCAGCACCCGGTCGCAACGCATCCGCACCAACACCTGCACTGGTAGATCAGCCAGGAGGAACGCCAGTCGGGGCCCGTCGTATCCGGCGTCCGCGACGATCCACACGTCCGGATCGCCTGGCTGCCACTGCCCGGCAGCGATCAGCCGCTGCACCACGTCGCGCAGCTGGCCGGCGGTGACCGTGGCGGCGTCGTCGCCGGGCACCAGCCTGCGGGCGTCCAACGGCGCGGTCCACGAGGTGCGCCCGGTCTCCAGGGCGGTGACGAACGAGTACGGCCAGCCCGGAACCCCGACGTGGGTGTCCTTGCCGCGCCCATAGGTGTGGCACAGCACCCGCTGCGGGCAGGTGTGCGCTTCCGGCCGCAGCCAGCAGGTCACGTCCACCGCCAAGATGATCCGCCCGTCCGCGGCCCGCGGCAGCGGCACCGCCGCCACCGCGGTCCGCAGCCGCTCGATGTCGATCCGACCACGGTTCAACGCCGCGTACAGCGAGCCGTGACCGCGGCGGTGCTCACCCACCAGCGACAACTCCACCAGCGACCGCACCGGCGCATCCCCGCACAACAACGCGTCAGCCAACTCGAACAACGCATCCCGTCGAGCGGTCAGACAGGCGTGGAACTCGCGCCGGAACGCCGCCAGCCGCCCGACCTCGCCGGCCATCCCGGCATCGTGCACACTGATCACCAGACAGCCCTTGGTTTGCGATCTTCTTCCCTAGACAAGAGGAATGATCGATCAAGGGCTGTCCTCGTGATCAGCCGGGGTCGATGCCACCGTCCAACAGGTTAAAAGTCAAG
>NZ_BOOZ01000105.1 GCF_016863495.1 Micromonospora andamanensis | reverse complement strand
CACGCGATACCGGGGCGATGTCCCGCGCCGGCCCGCTCACCGGCAGTGGGGCCGACCAGTCGCCGGTGGCCAGCCAGTCGAGGGCGGCCTGGTAGGCGCCGAACATCTGGTCGATCACGCCGGGCGGGAACAGCCCTTCGACGTGGTCCCAGTTCACCGCCAGACCGTCGGCGTACTCCCGGACCTGGTGGTCCAGCCAGACCTGCGGGGTCTGCGAGATGCCCCAGGCGAAGTCGGCGGCGGCGGTGGTGTCGAGCCCGTCGAGCACCCCGAGGGCGCTGGTGAAGACAACGGGCATACTCGTCTCGGCCAGGCCCGCGCGGCGTGCCATCTCCCGCAGCACCCAGGTCGCCGACACGGCCTGGTGGTCGAGGTCGCGCCACATCTGCTCCTGCAGCGCCCGGGCTCTCGCGGCCAGCCCCGTACCCGGTTCCGGTTCGTACGCGACAAGCAGGAGCGAGGTGAAGTCACCGAGGATGTTGTTGATGTCCGGGTGGACCTCCTGACGCCGGAATGTGGTGAGGGTCAACGTCATGTCCGGCCGGCCGCTCCACGCGCCGAGCACCTCGGCGTAGCACGCGAGCAGCAGCGCCGACGGGGTGATCTCGTGCTCCCGCGCCCGCTTCGTGATCACCCCCCAGTGCTCCCGGTCCAGGTGCAGCTGCCGGCGCAGGAACCGCGGCGCGGTGATGTGTACGGGATCGACGGCCAGCGGAAGGTCCGGCGCGGGGGGCAGCCGGTCCAGTCGGGACGACCAGTACTCCCGCGCCGCCGCGAGTTCGCCGGGGTCCGGCCGGGTGTTCATCTGGTAGTCGCGGAACGTGACGCCGACCGGGCGCAGGACGGCCTGCGGGTCGTCGTAGAGCAGATTCAGCTCGGTGAACAGGATGAGCACGCTCAACGCGTCGAGCACCAGGTTGTCCAGGCCCACGCCGAGGCGCACCCGCTGGCCGTAGCGGACGGCGCGCACGTCGAACAGCGGCCACTGCGCCGGGTCGAACAATCGGTGCGACATCTCGGTCCGCAGCCGCGTCAGCGCCGGCTCCGCTTCGTCGGCGGCGACCTCGGTGACCGGGATGGCGAATCCGGGTACGGTCGCCAGCACGCGCTGCTGTCCGGTCTCGTCGAACACCGCGCGGAGCATGTCGTGGCGCGCGATGAGCGTGTTCCACGCCTGCTCCAACCGGGCGACGTCGACGTCCGCACTGTCGAACTCGACGTAGAAGTGGCAACCGACCCCGCCGAGGGTGAACTCCGGGCGACGGCCGAGCAGGTATGCCTGCTGCACGTCGGTGACCGGGAAGGGATCGTGCCGGGCGTCCGGCTCGGCCACGAAGCGGGCGGCGCTCGTCGCGCCGAAGTCGAGGGTGGCCGCGAACCCGGCAAGTGTCGGATTGGCGAACAGCCCGCGCAGTTCCGCCCCCTCCACGCCGACAGAGCCGAGGCGGGCGACGAGCCGGGTGCCGATCAGGCTGTCGCCGCCGCAGCGGAAGAAGTTGTCGGTGCGGGTCACCCGCTCGACCGGCAGGAACTCGAGCCAGAGGTCGCCGAGGAGTTCCTCCATCCGCCCCTGTGGGGGTGCCACCTCGTCCTCGCTCTGCTCCTCGGCCCACCACGGTCCCGCGGCCACCGCGGCGCGGTCGACCTTGCCGTTCGAGGTGAGCGGAAGTTCGTCGAGCACGGCGAACTGCTCGGGGACCATGTGCCCGGGCAGCCGCTCGTCCAGCCATCGGCGTACGTCCGCGGCCGCGAGGTCGATCGACGGTTCGGT
>NZ_BOOZ01000104.1 GCF_016863495.1 Micromonospora andamanensis | reverse complement strand
AGTACTACTTGGCAGGTTGGATAGGTGCTCAAAAAGGTTCTGAGTTGAGCGACGAAGCTTGCGCGGTCCTGCGTCGACTGAAACTCGTCGAGTCCATCTATAAGGAGGAGTACGCGGCCTTCGTTGAGCTCAGCGGTAAGCATTCGGATGAAGGCATCTCGCGCAGTAGGTACCTCAGCTCTATCGACTTGGTCTGCAATCATGGTAACGATGCTTGATCGGCTCGGCTTCGACACCTCCCGGCATCTAATCACAACTGGAAAGAGCGGCTGGTCGGGAAGTTTGTCCCTGCTCTCTCGAATCCGACTCCGTTCGGCATAGGCTACAGCTAGCCGTTTGATAATGGTGGACTTGCCCGAACCTGGCAGCCCGACGATAGCGAGGCGAGGATGCTTTATGAGGGCTTCACCGAGTGACATGGACCGGGTAGTGCTGCGCTTGCGGCCCCTAGAGCCTCTGCTGATCGTGAGTAGGTCACGCATTGGAGACTCTTCTTGGACCTGTTCGTCCGTCTCGTCAGCTGCCTCGGACAGGGTCAGCGGTACGTAAAGATCTTCGAGGCGGAAGCGTCGTGAACCAACCTGCCTTGTTGCCGGTAGACCTTCGAGCGTAATTCCCCCAAAATCTCTTACAATATATTGCAGGTATTCTCGCTGAGAGGATTCGAGGTCCGCAGGCTGCGATACCAGCTTATTGAGAAGGGTCCTACTTTCACTTGGATAGTTGCGCGCAAAGGCGGCCCAGGTTTCGGCGGCTACTGTGGCGCTTACGACTGAGCCATCCGCATGGACCAGCAATGCACCTTGCGTAGACCCGACTAGAATATCGAGTAGCCAAAACCAGCCAGTTGTCGTGCCAAGCAACGCCGCATTGTCTTGGACTTCTACCTCAGGGCTCGAATCGCTCAGTGCCTTGACGGCACTCAACTGAGCCTTTGTGGCCGGTACCACAAACTTCCCTCTAACTAGCTCCTCTACCAGCTCAGACCCATTGATTAGCGTTAGCCGACTACGCTTAAGGTCTTCCTCTTGCTGAATTGCGGAACTTGTGAACCCGGACAGCGAGATGAAGTATCCTCGAACGTCGGCGCCATCCGCCTTATCTCGTTCGGCCCCGAGGACACCGGCGAACTTGTTGACATCAGCTCCGCCAATGGGGGCGCTGGTTGCTTTGCACTCTGCAACAACTAGTCGCGGCTCTCGCCGGTGACGGGCCTTCAAGTCAATTTCTCGCCCTGACTTCGGTATATTCAGCTTACAATCGTCGTATCCGAGGCAGTAGAAGAAGTCAACCACGAGACGGCCGAGGAGGTCCCCCTTCTCGTTCGAGTCCGCAGCGACGATCGCGAGTGAGATCTTCAAGGGCCCTCGCTCCGAGTTTGGTCGTTCGTCCTTCTGGTGGCCTAGCGGCCTCAGGCGGCGACGCCTGCGGTGAATCGAAACAAGAAGTATCGAGTTATCTTGCATAGACGCAGTAAGGTGGCATATCAAGCGCTTGTCGTATTGCTGACAGGTGGCGCTCTCATTCGTCCCTCTCGGCGGCAACAGCTGGACGCCTGCTGCTTCCATCCTGCCGCCGACCCACACACCGTGGAGCGGGCCAGGGCCAGGGTGCCAAGGTGGAGCGCCCTACCGGACGTACGACCTTGGCACCCTGGCCCTGGCCTGCTCGGCTTGCCTGGGTCGGCGGTGGACGGGACGGCATCCCTCAACCACGACCACCCACGACCCGAAGCGTTCGGCAACTGCATCTCGGAGTCGTCTGGCCCCGCCGGAGGCACAATCTCTAA
>NZ_BOOZ01000103.1 GCF_016863495.1 Micromonospora andamanensis | reverse complement strand
CTTCGACAGGCTCAACCTCGTCGACGTGCACGACCTGAACATCACTGCTTTCGTGTGCCATGCCGCCATGGTCGTAGCACCCATGCGAAACGCCCAGTGTCAGGATTGACGCCATGGGGTACTTTCCTGCCATCGTGGTTCACCGGGTCGTCGATCTCGTGCTGCCGCCGCAGGCCACGTTCGAGCTTGCCTGCGCCGCCGAGGTGTTCGGCGTACAGCAGCCAGGACTGCCCACGCTCTACCAGTTCGAGGTATGCACTGAGCCGTGATCGACGCGCTACGGCACGCACAGGGACGCATTGACCGCATTGTCGCGGTCTGCTCCGGCGCATCTTTTGCTTGCAGAAGCTGGGCTGCTCGATCATCGAGGGCCACCACGCACTGGCGGATGGCCGCCGAATTCACCGCCCGCTTCTCGAGGCGGGTTCCTCGGCGGGTCATTCTGAGCAGCTGCTGACCTTCCTGATCACTCAGCCGCCGCACGCGTACAGGATCTGCCACCGCCACAGCCTGACCGCCGCGACGCCGACAGGCCGAACGGCGTGTCATCCAATACCGCGAACGTTCGTGGTCACGGCACCAGCGAGGTGCTCCACCTTGTCCCTGCCTGGGAGGCTGGACGGTCTGGCGTCTGCCCGACGAGGAAATCGGCTCCTTACGGTCGACTCTGCGTATGAGGCGGAGCCAGCGTGATCCCGCTGGCTCCGCCCAGTACCGGAAGCCGCCCCAGTCGATGCCGCGTTAGTCCTGCCTCAGTTGGCAGGTGTGGGCGTGGGCCGCTGCTGCGACCCGGCTGCTACGTGTTGCACTGCTGGCGCCCTCCGTTCGGCGAGGATCAGCGTGACCACCGCGGAGAGCAGCACGGCCGATCCGATGGTTGCGACCACGGTGAGCCGCTCGTGGAGCAGCAGCACCGCGATGACGGCCGCCGTGACTGGCTCGACCAGCGCGATGACCGATGCGGTGGTTGCGCGGACCGAGGCCAGCCCGACGAAGAACAGGCTGTATGCCACCGCGGTGGGCACCACCCCCAGGTAGGCGAGTAGACCTAGCACCTGACGGGAGTCACCGGAGGTGGGCAGGAGCCCTTCGATCAGGGCCAGGGGCAGCAGACACATCATCCCGATGATGAACCCGCCCAGCACCGTTGCTTGCGGTCTGCCGCTGGTGGCGTCCTGGCCGATCTTTCGGTTGAGCAGTGTGACGCCCGCGTACCCTCCGGCGGACAGCAACGCGCACGCCAGTCCCAGCATTGGTGCCGAGGAGGCGTTGGCGCCTCCGTCGCTCAGCAAGAGCACCAGCCCGACCAGTGCCGTTGCGACGGTGACTGTGCCGGCCCGGCCGAGTCGTTCGCCCATTGTCACGCGTGCACCGAGCGCTATAAGGATCGGCCCGGAGCCAAGGGTGACCATGGTCGCTACGGCCAGCCCCGCGTACTCCACGGAAGCGAAGTAGGCCGTCTGGTAGATGGCGAGCCCTACGCCGGTTGCCGCCACCTGCTGCCACCGGTCGCGCAGGGGCGTGGCTACGGCCTGGGTTCCGGCGGACGTGGGTGCCAGCGCCACCATGCGTCGCCGGAACACCAGGTGCCCGGCCATGAGCAGCAGGACCCCACCTGCGAACCGCCAGAAGGACACCGCGATCGGTCCCATTCCGCTGGTGTCGTAGAGGATGGCCGCCGCAGCGCCGCCAGTGCCCCAGGCGACCGCCGCCAGAAGGATATAGAAGGTTCCTCGTCCCACGGTCGGGGACTTATTAGTATCCACAGAAATCCTCGTTGTCGTCGCCGCCCGGGCACACGAACGCACCCGGGCTCGGATAAGAGAGCCGGGTCAGTAACGACGTCGTTACCGGGTGGCCGGCGGCGGCGAGACTACGAGGAAAGTCACCAGAAAAGTGTAGCCGCCTCCAGAGACGGCGTCGTTCTCC
>NZ_BOOZ01000102.1 GCF_016863495.1 Micromonospora andamanensis | reverse complement strand
GCTCGGTGCCGTCGTCTGCCGCGAGGAGGCAGAAACCGGGCAGGAATCCGGCCAGCCACAGGTGTAGGTCCGCGAACGACTCGCTGTGTCCGACCGTGACCCCCGACCAGACCTCGCTGCGCTCGGTGTCCAGGACACCATCCAGCTGACGGGCGTCCGGGGCGCCGACGTCGAAGCGTAAGCTGACGAACCGGCCCTGCCGGTCGGGCATTCGGAAGATCCGCTCGGGCCGCGCACCCTCGCCCTGCAGAGGCACGAAACCTGCCACCTCACTGGAGGTGCTCGTCAGATGATCGCCGTCACGGCGGAACGCGATCGTGCGGGTCACCCCGTTCATCCGCAGCGGCACCACGATCACCCCGTCCAGGGCGAGGTGATCCAGCCAGGACGGCGGGATGTCCCATGCGCCGACCGTGACGAGGATCCGGTCGAACGCGCCCTCACCGGGTAGACCGTGCATCGCGTCGGCCTGCATTACTCGTACACGGTCCTCGTAGCCCGTTTCGCGCAGCAGTGCCTGGGCCCGGTCGGTGATGTCGGCGTCGATGTCGACGCTGACGATGTGCCCGTCAGCCCCGACCACCTCGGCCAGTAGTGCTGCGTTGTAGCCACCCGAACCGACTTCCAGGACGCGCATCCCGGGCTCGACACCGGCTTGCTCGATCATGCGGGCTTGGATGTACGCGGCGCTGACCGAGGACAAGTGCACCCCGTGCTCATCCGTCTTCGTGATCACCGATCGGTCGACGTCGTAGACCACATCGAGTGGCGTGCCGGCCGGCACGAACGTATGCCGCGGCACCGTCCGGAACGCCGCCTCCACGAACGACGAGGTGATCATCCCGTCAGAGACAAGCCGATCAACGAGGGCATCCCGCATTGCCCTGGCCTGATCCGTGGACTCCGACGTGCCAGCCATGTGCGTCACGCGGCGCTCCAATCTCTGGGTTCTCGTGCCATCTGGTCATGGCGGGGTACCGCGTGCAAGTAACGCGCAACGCACGGTCGAGATGCGCTCCCGTTCCGGAGCCATTCCGCCTCGGGCCGCGTCAGGACCTGTTCGCCGAATGACCCGGGATGTTGAACGCCGCTGCCACAGCTATGCGTGCTCAGGATCTACCAACGCCGCAGGCAGGGGAATGCCGACTTGTCGTCCGACCTTGCGTACCGACCTACGGTCCGACCTGATGCTGACCTCCGCAGACTCAACATACGGACGGACGGCTCGACAAGATCCGGAGCGATTCACACCTCCCGTACCAACGTGGGAAGGGGCTTGGGCGCACTTGGTGCGTCGTGGATCCGTGAGGGCCGAGCTGACAGCCGATGGTGGAACCGCATCGTGACGGAGGGCGGCGGCGTCGGACCTCGCTGGGCCAGCGGCGTTCCCGCCACACGAGAAGCTTGAGGCTGAAACAGGCACGCCGACGCTGAACGGAGGAGCCGCCGAAACGGCATGGTCGCGCCGAGGGGGAGGATGGTCGGGTGCGTGCTGAAGAGGCGATCCACGCGGTGACATTGGCGGCCACCAGAGCGGGCGTCGCGGCTCACGATGCCACGGTGGTGCGTGTCGGCGAGAACGGTATGGTCCTGCTGCCCCGCTCGGGTGTGCTGGCGCGAGTGGTACCAAGGGCAGCCAGCGGAAGCGACCCTCGACGGGAAATCGATGTCGCCATCTGGCTGGCCTCTTGCCAGGTGCCGGTCGTTCGCCCCGCGCAGCAGGAGGTGATAATCGTGGAGCAGTACGTGGTGTCGCTGTGGGAGCACCTTGCCGATAGTCGGCCGGCCGACTTGGTCACCCTCGCCAAGTGTCTGCGTCGACTACACGCGGTTGCCATCCCGGCAGATTTGCTGCCGTCTTTGTCGCCGTTTGACAAGTTCGAAGAGCGGTTGGAGACCGGCGTCGGCCTCGACAACAGCGACCGTATTTTCCTGCGCCAACTCCGCGATCAACTCTCGGCTCGGTGGGCCACCGCGGAACTCACGCTCGGCGAGGCAGTGCTGCACGGCGACGCGCACATGGAGAATCTGCTGGTGACGGCAGGCGGCCGGGAGGCGTTTGTAGATCTGGAGACAGTTTGTATCGGACCACCGGAGTGGGATTTGACGCTGACAGCACTTTACTACGAGTGTGGATGGTTCCCGGCCAACGAGTACGTCGACTTTGTTGAGGCGTACGGATTCGATGTCCGCCTGAGCCCGTCCTGGCCGGAGTTGCGGCTGGCTCGCATGCTGCGGATGACCCTATGGCTGGCTCAATCGGCCGACAATGATCCGCAACGATTGCGTCAGCTGAGGCATCGCATTGACACGTTGCGAGACGGAACCGCTCCCTCCGGATGGACGGGCTACTAG
>NZ_BOOZ01000101.1 GCF_016863495.1 Micromonospora andamanensis | reverse complement strand
CCGACGGCTGCTTCATACTGCGCGGTTTCCGTTTCTTGTGGGGTTGGGCTTGAGTCGGAACGAGGCGGCGACTTTGCGCTGGTAGATGGCTTGGGTGTCGGGGTCCCAGGGGATGCACCAGCGTCCGCTGGGGCCTCGGCGGGCGGGGACTTGGCCGTGGGTGAGCCAGTTGTAGATGGCGTCGGCGGGGATGCCCAGCTCAGCGGCGGCTTGTTTGACGCTGATCTCGCCGTTTTGGATTGCGACCGTGCGTGGTGCCCGGATGGTGTAGTAGGCGCGGACGCGAGCGACGCCGCTCTTGGTCCAGCGGTGGCCGCGTCCGGTGCGCAGGCCTTCGGCGTTGAGGATGTCGGCGAGCTGTTCACTGGTGTGGGTGGCGCCGTGGCGGCGAATCACGTCGAGCGCGGCGGCGGGGGTGCGGCCGGGTCCGATCCGGCCGGCGGTGAGCTCGTCGGCGGCGCCGGTGTGCCACCGCACGCCGATGCGGACTTCGTCTTTGTGCTGTTCGGGCAGCAGGGTGACGTCGGCGATCAGGGTGCGCAGCAGCCGTTTGCGGTCGCGGGCCTGTGTGTCGGGATGGTGCCACAGCTTCGGCAGGTCAGCGGCCAGGGCGAGCAGGGCGTCGCGTTCGGGCAGCGGTGGCCGGGCTGCTCGTGCGGTGATCAGGGCGGCTTCGGCGTCAGCGAGCGCCTGGAGTTTGGTCTCCCATTTGCTTTCCAGGGTGCGGGCGACGAGCCGGTTGTCGGGGTCGACGTTGCTGAAGGCGCGTTCGGCGCGGTCGGATTCGTAGCGGGCGCGTTCGACGGCGAGTTCGGCGGCGCGGTGGCTGCGGGTGTAGCGGTCGGTGAGTTCATCGGCGGCCTTGACTGCGAGTTTGAGCTGCTGCGGGGTGACCGCGTCGAGCAGCAGCGCGGCCACGGCGTCGTCGACGGTGATGGCCGCGACGGTGCGGCAGGCGTCCGTGCGGTGCGGGTTGCTGTGCTGGCAGAGGTAGTGCACCCGGCCGCCGTCGCCGTAGCGGGTGCCCATCCGGCCGCCGCAGACTCCGCAGAACATGATCCCCTGACACAGCGCCGACCCCTCGCGAGGTGGCCGGAACCCGGCTTTGGTGTGGTTGGCGGCGAGTTTGGCCTCGATGTCGAGGAACTGCTGCCAGGTGATGTAGCCGGGGTGGTGGTCCTGAATGAGCACGGTCCAGTCGGCGCGGGCGCGTTTGACCTTGGTCGCGGCGACGGTGCCGTCCGGGCGGACCTTGCGGGCGTCGTAGCTGCGGCCGTAGGCGTACGCGCCGGCGTAGACCGGGTTCTTGACCGCCTGCAGCACCCGGGCGTGGGTGAGCCGACCCCACTTGATCTGCCCGTCCCACGCCCCACCCCACTTGCGCTGCGGGAACAAGCGGCCGGTGGTGGCGAACGCCTTCACCACACCCAACGCGGAACCGGTCGCGGTGAACTCGGCGAACAGGTCCTCGACCGCTTGGCGGACCTGCTCGTCAGGGTCGACGACGACCTCGCCGTCGTCATAGACGTAACCCACCGCCAGCGGCGAACGCAGCTCACCACGGTGCGCCGCAGCCAGTTTCGCACCATGCAGACGGCCGGTGAGCAGGTGCAACTCGGCTTCGCTCATGCTGCCCTTGAGGCCGAGCAGGAGGCGGTCGTTGACGTCGCCCAAGTCGTAGACGCCGTCGGCGTCGACCAGCAACGTGTCGGTGAGCCGGGCCAACTCCAACAGCCGCGCGAACTCCCCGGACGACCGCGCCAGCCGGGACACCTCCAGACCGAAGATCGCGCCGACCTCGCCCCGACACACCCGGGCCAGCAACTCGGTGAACCCGTCGCGGTGCGCCCCGAACCGGCCAGACACGCCCAGGTCGGCGTCGATGGTCAGCACCCCGCCTGGAGCCCAGCCCATCTCGACCGCGGTCGCGGCCAGCCCGTACTGACGGGTCGTCGACTCGCCGTGCACCCGGACCTGCATCACGCTCGACTGACGCACATACACCACCGCGAGGCGGCCCCGATGCGACGCGGTGATCTTCGACGTCGCCTTCACCACGACCTGCCCGAGCCAGCAGCACCGCAGCGGCCATGTTCGCCACCGCCATCACAGCCTCGACCTTGTTGAAGCCGGCGCCCACGTCTCATCTCCGCTCGCGCCGACCGGCCGAATGACTCCACGTTGTCCACAACAGACATGATCATTGCGCATCCTCCGTGTCGTCACGCAGCCGGGATGCCAGCGCGTCGACCAACGTCCGCGCGGCGGTGAGCCCGTCCACGGCAAACCGGTTCGACGTCGCCTCGGGCCCTCGATCGGTCCACGACTGCGGCAACGAGACCCGCCGCTTGCCACCGTCGATCTCGCACACAAACACCAGCCCTCCCTTCATCCGGGCGCTGAACAGCACCGGCAACTCCTCACCCACCAATGGGTGGAAAGGGTGCGTAACAACCAATGAATCCGAAGAAGAACTTCGACGACGAGCCCTATAGAGCTCGTATCCCCGC
>NZ_BOOZ01000100.1 GCF_016863495.1 Micromonospora andamanensis | reverse complement strand
CAAATTACGCGGGCCACGGCACGAAGGAGCAGCAAGGACGGCGCGCCGGTTGCGGCAGATCAGTGCGTCCGGATGACTGCACGGCCACGTGCCCTGGCAAACTCAGCCGCGTGTTGACCACCATCACCCTCCGGAACGTCGGTACCGCCGCAATCGTGGTCGGACTGCTCATCGCCCTGTTGACTCTCGGCACAACCACCGACCGTCCCTTTACGCTGGCCTGGCTGCTCGTACTCGTCGGGACCGGCCTGCGGTTGGAGGCCGCCATCCGTGCCCCGAAACGCCAGGAACGATAGCCCGACCGTTGACCTTCCCGGCAGTTCAGCAGCCCAACTGTCGGTGCGGCAGGGGTGGAGCTGGCGCAGTCCCCTCGGTGCGGGCGTGCTCCGACAGGTTGCCCGGCAACGTGCCGAATATCGGATGATCTGTGCGTGGAGATCATCCATCTGGTGCAGGCGGGAGTGACCTGGCCGCACCTGGATCGGGCGGCTGGTGCCACCTGGCTGGCCATGGTGTACGACAGCGCCAGGGCACTGCACGGTATGGTCACGACGTCGGTCGAGGAGCCGACGGTCGGCCGAAACCACTACCGGGTCGGGGTGCGACGGCGTGATGCCAAGCCGTTGAGCATCCTGTTCAACGCCGCGGTCTTCCTGGTCGCCACCAGGGCAGAGCTGAATCAGCCGCTCCACGAGCGGCACCTACATCTTCTGACCGAAGAAGAACGCCGGGATGTCGCCTACCACCAGCCAAGTCGGCTCGGTGACCTGCTGTTCAACTGGTTCGACTGAGCCGCGATGGTCACGGTTGCTGAGCACACGGTCAACTGGTCTGGCTATCGCACCGGGCATCGTGATTGGGGCTACCAGGAACTGCTTCCCGTCACCTTCGATCGCCTCCAGTACGAGGAAGCGCTGCGGGCGACAGTTCGCTGAGCAGGGGGGCCACATCATCACGCCGTCGGCTCGCAAGGATGAGCGTCCTCAACTCGGCACGACCGCATGTTGGATGCCGCCGCCCTTGGTCACGTTCTGTGACGCACGGTTGGCGGCAGATTCGGTAACTCTCCGCGCGACGATAGTGTCGAGCCGAAGGTCCCGCTGAACTGACCGCGCTCGGCGGGGCAGGATGGTTTGATGGCCGACGCAGCCCGAGACGCAGACGGTTACCCGGTTATCGACAGCGCTCGAGGGCCTGGCGATAGACCACCTCCACGAGTTCCGGCAGTTGCACAAGGCCATCGCCCTTATGCGTACGCGACGTCCACCGGCCACTCTGCGTCTACGCGGCCCTCCGGTGCGGATCCGGCTGACCTTCACTTGCCGGTTGAGTGCGGCAGAAGCCGGATTCCCGCTATGCGACGCCGGGGGTGGGGACACCGGTCCGAACCGCCTCGATGAAGCCGTCAGGTGGCAGGTAGTGATGTTCTTCAACGTAGTGGCCGATCAGCGCCGGTGCAGCGAAGTTCGTCCCGTCCACTCCGGTGAGCCAGATCTCGCCGTTCCCGCGGGCAACATCGGGACTTTTGCGGAGCCGCATGTCCGCCCGAATCGCGTGCTGAGGCTCGACCGCCGCCAGGCAGAACTGGCAGTAGTGGTATCCACGCATGAGACGTACTGGTCTGACGCCGAGGCTCACCAAGCGATCTTGAACGCCTGGCGGGCAGGCTCCTGCAGTAAAGGGCATGCTCCGATCCAGCCAACCGATGGCGACGGCGTCAGGAGCTCCCGGGTGGTAGTCATAGGGTGCCAAATCCGGGATGTACGTCACGCGCTCGATCATCGCACCCGCCACACTCTACGTATACGCGCTCGTCGGCACGATCGCGCTGGACGCCGCCGTCCTTGGTCACGTTCTGTGACGTCCGGTCGGTGGCAGATCCGGACGGCCACGCCACGGCGGATCCGTTAGCCTGACTGCGGTGGTCCGCCACCGACTGCGCTTCCACGTGACAGACCACGTGAATCATCGCGGAGAGACCTGAGCAGCTCAGGACATGTCCGGGTGGGGTGCGGCGCACTGTTGCGCCGACTTCATACCGCCGGTGCCCGACATCGGCAGACGAAAGGACATGACATGTCGTCGAAGGACGAGAAGAACCTGACGCAGGTGGCCAACAGGATCTCGAAGATGGACGAGCCGACCCGTTCGACGATGCAGCGGGTGCACGACATCATCATGGCCGCAGCCCCAACTCTGAAGCCGCGCATCTGGTACGGCATGCCCGCCTACGCGAAGTCGGCGAGCACACCCGCGCTCGTCACGCTGCGCATGGACGAACGATTGAACCTCGCGATCACCGAGAAGGCAGCCTTCCGCGCGGCAGGCGGCGCGGACGGGGGGCTGATGCCGGCCGCGTGGTACTTCGAGACGGTGGATGCCGTCACTGAGAGGCGCATCGCCGAGATCGTCCGCTCCGTGGTCGACTGATCGTCTGCTCCCCCCGTCCCGGGAAAAGGGGGACCGCACCTCGTCCCGGGGCGGGCCGAGGCAACGGCATGTGCGCTCACCTCGGCACGACCGCATGTTGGATGCCGCCACCCTTGGTCACGTTCTGTGTCGCCCGGTCGGCGGCAGTTGAGGATGTTCGGGCGGCGGTATGCGCCAGTCGATTGAGAT
>NZ_BOOZ01000099.1 GCF_016863495.1 Micromonospora andamanensis | reverse complement strand
AAGTTTGCGAGTTCGGCTGAACCCAAGTGTTCGCAAGGCGAATCCGGGTGTCCTGAGGGGACATCATGCCATGCGGACACCCGGGTTCAGGGCAACTCGGGGAGGCGGTCGGCGTGAGGGCCGCCGGTGAGTTCTCGGGCGTTGGTGGCCCAGCGGATGGCGGTGCCTTCGCTCAGTCCGAAGACGGCGGCCAGGTGCAGTGGGTCGGCTCCGGTGGTGACGGCTTCCTCGAGTTGCCGGTCGATGCGCAGTCGTTCGAGGGTGCCGGGCAGGCCGCGCAGGTTCAGGATCCAGGTGGCGCTGACCGGGGCGAGGCTCATGGCGCTGGCGGTGCTGACGAGCAGGTGCGGGTTGGCGGTGTTGGGCCAGCGTTCGCGTCGGTAGGTCAGCCAGTCGAGCAGCGCCTGGGCGGTGAGGTTGTCCAGCGGGCGGGAATTGCCGGCGATGATGATTCGGCGGCCGGCGAGGTCGACGTCGTCGAGGTGCAGGGCGCGGATTTGTCCTGGTCTGGCGGCGTGGACGGCGGCCAGCACGACGCAGAGCCGTGCCTGGGCGGTGGTGGCGGCGGTGACGCTGGCGCTGATGTCGTCTGGTTCCAGCAGCGGCCAGATCGGGTCGGGCACCTTTGGGCCTCGCAGGCCGTGGGTGGGGTTCCGGAAGACCAGCTTGTGGGTCTTGGCCCATCGGAACAGGCCGCGCAGAGCGGTCGTCGCCGCTTCACGGCGTCGGCCGTGCAGCGTGGCGAGGTGGGTGGTGACGTCGGCGCGGGTGACTTCCCGGAGGTGATCGCGTTGCGGCCAGCTGGCGGCAGCGTCGATCACGGCAGCGACGTAGGTGCGGACTGTGCCCTCGTGGCGGGGCCGGCTTCGCGGGCTGCCATCGCGGAGCATGCGTGCCCAGTTGCTCAGGTCCCGACGCCACGGGCCGGGCAGGCCGGCGAGTCGGGTGGCCATCCAGCCTTCCAGGCTGGCGGGCCGGTCGTCGTCGACGATGTCCATGGTTGTGAGGATCTCGACGACGTAGTCGAGGTTGATGTATTGCCGGGCGGTGACGGCCGCGAAGTCGCTGACGCGGATGCGGTCGGGTTCGCGGTGCTCGGCGAGCAGCATGACCAGGACCCGCTGCATCGCGCGCTGCGCGGTGGGTTCCCATCCGCGGGCCTCGGCGATGGTGTGGGCCAGGTGCAGGCCCCAGGCCAGCCAGGGGTTGTCTGGTGGCGGCCCGGCGCGCAGATCAACAACGGCGCGGTAGTGGCGTGGCCCCGGCGGCAGCAGCGGCTCCTGCAACCAGGCGCTGCGAGGGCGGGCCGCGTGCGGTGGTGGTTGCTTGGATGGCCGCCCTTTGGTGCCGTAGCGGCGTGGTGCCGTGCGCGGTGGCGCCTGCCGGCGGTCGCTGAGGCTCAGGAACAGTTGCTGCCAGCGGATTCCGGCCAGGTAAGGGGCCAGCACCACCGCCGAGCGGGCGTCGCTGGCCAGCCTCGTCCGGTCCTCGCGGGCCTGGCACCAGCACAGGCGGCAGTAGCCCTGCTTCAGCCGCTGCACGCGCCCGCAGGCCGCGCACTCGCCGCTCGGGTAGCCCTTGTGCGGGGCGGCGAAGTTGTAGCAGGGCATGCAGATGCCCTGGGCGTAGGTCAGGCCCCAGGCGAAGCAGTCCGCGCAGCTGGTGACGGTTCGCGGCACGATGGTGCCGTCATGGTCGCGGGCGGCCACCGGTCAGCGCGGCGGCAGCGACCGGCCGTCGCGGCGGCGGGGCACCACCCGGGTGAGCGGAACCGGTGCGGTGGCGTCCGCAGCGGGCTTCGCAGCCTCCGGGGTGGACCGGGACACGGTGTCGGGTTCAGCGATCAGCAGGTCACCCACCTGGCAGTCCAGCGCTACGCAGATCACGTCGAGGTCGGCCAGCTTGATCGTCACGGGCTGACCGGACCACAGCCCGGACATCTTCCCCGCGGAGATGACCAGGCCGTGCTCGGCGAACACCTGCTGCAACTCGGAGGCCTTCCAGATGCCGCGTTGAGCCGCGACCAGGCGCATGTTCCACCGCATTCAGCCGAGTCCTTCCAGTCGTCGGGCGGCACGTCGTTGCCCGTCGAGCCATGCCTGTTCGATCCGGGTGCGGTGCACGTGGACGTACTTCATCGTCGTGGCGACCCAGGAGTGCCCGAGCATCTCCTGGATCGCGATCAGGTCCACCCCGTTGAGATACATCTGCGACGCGCAGTAATGCCGCAGCACGTGCGGGGTCAGCTTGTCCGTCCAGGTCGGCAGGTGCGCGGCGACTGCGGCGGCGAGCCCGGCGCGCAAGACGTCGTAACTGACCCGACCGGCGCCGAGGCGCTCCGAGCAGAACAGCGGCGTGCCGGGCGTCTGGTAGTCGCCGCCGAAGTGCGCCCACACGTCCTCGACGAACCAGGCGAGGGTGCGGCCGGCGTGGTTGATCAGCGGCACCATGCGTTCGCGGGGACCGGAGCCCTTGGCGCCTTTGCCGTGGCGGACGTGGAGCTTGCCGAACGGGCCGAGGTCCCATTTGATGTCGTCCAGGTCCAGGCTGCGGGCCTCGTTGACCCGCAGCCCGACGTCGGCCATCAACCTCGCCGCGGTGTAGTTGCGGGCTGTCGGCGCGAACTTGCGGCACGTCGTCAGCTCCGCCGCCCATCCCGTGAACAAGGTGTCGATCTCCTCCGCGCTCGGCGGGATCCGCAGCTTGGCGTCCTTACGCCCGCGCGGCCGGTTCATCTCGTCGATCGGACAGGCCACGATCCGGCCGGTCAGCGCGTGCAGTTCCGCCTGGAAGCGCAGCTCAAGGAACGCGAAGTAGATGCGCAGCGCCTGCGAGCGGGCCAGCCTCGTGCCCGACGGCGCACCCCGCAGCACGCGACCGAAGTAGGCGTCCGCGTCCGCCGGTTCCATCTCCCACAGCGGCCGGCCGAACCAATCCCGAATCTGCTCCAGCTGGCTGACATCACCGCGCACCGTGCCGTCGGTCAAGCCGGCCGAGGCCCGCGCCAGCACGAACCCGGCCAGAACATCCACCTCGAACCGCTCGATCTCCTCGGCCGACGCCGGCGCACGCCGGTCACGCAGATCCCGGACGACCGCCAACCCCAACTCAAGAACCTCCCGTTCACGCCAGCCGAAACCACTCCAGGCGATCCGAAGCAGCTTCAAGATTCCCGAGAAGGTTTCAGAACACAACCATGGATCCACATCGCGAGATCAACAAGCTCAAGGACCTTCAGAACCAGACACACGCCGACGAACTCAAGCGATGTCGTACT
>NZ_BOOZ01000098.1 GCF_016863495.1 Micromonospora andamanensis | reverse complement strand
AACGAGGGCTATGACTGCGTCGATCGGTAGGCTCGCGGCCATACCTCGCGCGGCCGCCAAGGCGCATCCTGCTGCCGGCTCGGCCCAGACTTTGGCTTCCTCGGTGAGACAACGCTTGCCGACCGTGCGGCTTCGTCCGGAACGGTAAGGACGCCTGCGACGCGATGACGGACCTGGTCGAGGACCGGTTCGGTGACAGCAGGTACACCGAGCGTCGAGGTATCGGTTGTCACCGGCACGACTACTGAGCTTGGCGAACCTCCAGGCCACACCGCGGACCTTGAACGAACCTCCGCGTTGGAGATTCTCCAACTTGAGAACAACCTGCGGCCCACGAGCCTGGTCAAGGCATCGCTTCGAATCGTCGGCGTCCGGATGGTCGAATCAGTTAGTGAAGGTGCGGCGGCCTGAATGTCCTCAAAGGCGCTCACTACCCACAGGCCCCGTCGAACGAGCTTCATCCGGTGTGTGTCCTGTTGCAGCCCCAGTACCTGCACTGTTGGGCGGGAGGACCTCCCGGGTGGGCTGTCGGCGTTGCTCGGCGCCTACCCGGGAGGTCGACCCTGGGGCTCGAGGTGCGCTCCTGTCCTTGCGTAGGAATGCGTGGCGCGCACCGCTGTTGCCTAGTGCTGGCTCAGGACGTCGGTGATCCGCATGAACCCGTCCGTGCCGTGGCCCAGCCCGATGGCGCGGCGGGCCCAGCCTTCGGCCGCACGCATCACGCCCGCGTCGATGCCGTGAGTTTCGGACGTGTGGACGATGTGGGCGATTGATGATACGGCGGAGGTGATCGGATTGTCCTCACCGGAGAACGTAGCCAGGTCGACCTCCGCCGCGGCCTCCTCGAAGATGGGTGGGAGGATCTCGCCGATGCCTCTGGCGAAGGGGGCGAGTTCCCGTGCGGTGACACCCTCCGCCTTGGCAACCGCGAGTGCGTGCGCATAGCCCGCCATCGCGGTCCAGAAGATGTCGAGCAGGGCGATGTCGTACGCCGCCGCGCGGCCGACTTCCTCGCCGAGGTGGGTGTGGGTGCCGCCCAGGACGGTCAGGATCGGCTCATGCTCTCGATACAGCTGCTCAGGACCGCTGTAGATCACGACCGCCTCGGCGGTCCCGATGGTGGCCATCGGGGTCATGATCGCGCCGTCCAGGTAACGGATACCGTGCGCGGCCGCCCACAGTTCCGTGTCTCGGGCCCGATCCGGCGTGTCCGCGGTCAGGCTCACAACGGTGCGTCCCTTGAGCGCATCAGTAACCACATCGCGTCGCAGGATGGCGTCCGACGCGTCATAGTTCACCACGCAGACCACTGTCAGTCTGCTCGCGGCGACCGCCTCCTCGGCCGATTGGGCGCTGTTCGCTCCCCGCTCGACCAGTCCCCGATCCCTACCCGGCGTTCGATTCCATACGGTCGTCGGCAGACCGGCGTTCAGGAACGCGCCAGCCAGGGCACGGCCCATCGGTCCCAGACCAAGCACGGTTACCGAATTGTCGGCGTATGAGGTCATTACTCAAGCTCCTATCAATCAACGTAACGAACAGATAAGCGGTGTCACACCTGGGCGTACTCGTCGTCTCGTGAATGTTTCGTCGGGTTATCCGGAGTCGCAGGGACGGGCGCGCCGGTGGTCTGCTCCTCAGCCCCGCTTTCCGAGGTCGGCGGGACGTGGCGCAAGTTGGCGACCGCAATCACTGCCAACAGGGCCACGGTGGCGACGCTGATCCAGCTGACGAGACTCATGCCGCCTACGAAGGCGTTGCGGGCCGCCTCGAGGAGCGATGCGGCGGGTCCCTCCGCCAAAGTGGCTGCCTCACCGTGCGCCGCCACGAAGCTGTCCCGGGCGGCGTCGTACGCCGCCGGCGGCACGTCGGCGGGCGCGATCCCGGCCATTTCGTTGCGGTAGGCCGAGGCCCCGACCACGCCGAGCACGGCGACGCCGAGCGCGAGGCCGAACTCCATCGCACTTTCCGAGATGGCTGACGCCGAGCCGGCTTTCTCGGGCGGGGCGGCACCGACAACGAGATCGGTGCCGAGCACCATCGTGGGGCTGGTACCCACGTAGACGAGAATAAAACCGGCGACGAGCAGCGGGAGACCGGCGGCGCTGTTGACCTGGCTGATCATCAGGTATCCCAGACCGGACAGGGCCAATGCTCCGGCCACCACGTACCCAGACGAGATGCGCCGAGCGATGAGCGGGGTGGCCCAGGACGCCACGATCAGGGCGAGCGCAGCCGGCAGCAGCCACAGGCCGGACATCATCGGCGACAGCCCTTCAACCAGCTGGAGATACTGGGTGACGTACAGGTAGACCCCACCCATGACGCCCAGGCCGAGCAGCAGGATGGCCAACGCCGCGTTGAAGGACCGCTCCCGGAACAGCCGCAGGTCGAGCAGGGGGTCAGCCAACCGGTTCTGCCGCCGCCCGAAAACGATCCCGACGACGACCCCGACCGTGAGCGCAACAACCGGGAGCAACTCGAAGCCGCTCTTGGCGAACTCCTTGACGGCATACACAACCGGCAGCACAGCGCCAAGCGACAACAGCACGCTTACGACATCCAACCGACCGGCTTGGGGATTCCGGTACTCCGGTAGCAGCACCGGCGCGGCCACCAGCAGCACCACCATGACCGGAACGCCGAGCAGGAACACCGACCCCCACCAGAACGCCTCCAGCAGCAGGCCCCCGGCGATCGGGCCGACCGCGATACCTACGGAGAAGCAGGCGACCCAGAGCCCGATGGCCATGGCCCGCTGCTGCGAATCGCGGAACATATTGCTGATCAACGCCAGCGTGGACGGCATCAGCGTGGCCCCAGCGATACCCAGCAACGCCCGGGCTGCGATCAACGCCTCCGGAGTAGGGGCATACGCCGCCATCACAGATGCGGCGCCAAACGCGATGGCACCGATCATCAGCAGCTTGCGCCGACCAATGCGATCCCCGAGCGATCCCATGGTCAGCAGGAAACCCGCGATCATGAAACCGTAGACGTCAACGATCCACAACAGCTGATTGCTGTCGGGGCGGAGGTCAGCCCCCAGATGCGGCGTCGCTAAATACAACACCGTGGCATCCAGAGACAACAGAATCGTCGGCAACGCTAGGACCGCCAGACCAATCCATTCTCGCAGACCCGCACGCCGACCCAAGTCGGCTGCAGCGCTCGTATTCATGGCTCCTCGTTCCTTCAGGGAAAGTGGGAATGCGCCCGAAAGCCGTGGCGCTTGCCGCCATCCTGATCGCCCCCGCTGTCCACCCGTTGCCCGTCCGCTGACCATCCACTGACCGCCGCGCCGTCAGCACGTCGATCAGGTCCCTAA
>NZ_BOOZ01000097.1:2500-5368 GCF_016863495.1 Micromonospora andamanensis | reverse complement strand
TGTCCGGCGGTGTCCTACTCTCCCACACCCTCCCGGGTGCAGTACCATCGGCGCTGGAGGGCTTAGCTTCCGGGTTCGGAATGAGACCGGGCGTTTCCCCTCCGCCATGACCGCCGTAACCTTATCAACATGTCAAACAACACCAACACTGTCTGGTGTGTTGTTTGTTTGTTGTGAGTTACACAGTGGACGCGAGCAGAATCTTTGTAGTCAAGTCCTCGGCCTATTAGTACCGGTCAACTGAACCCGTTACCGGGCTTACATTTCCGGCCTATCAACCCAGTCGTCTAGCTGGGGGCCTTACCCACCCGAAGGTGGTGGGATACCTCATCTTGAAGCAGGCTTCCCGCTTAGATGCTTTCAGCGGTTATCCCTTCCGAACGTAGCTAACCAGCCGTGCCCCTGGCGGGACAACTGGCACACCAGAGGTTCGTCCGTCCCGGTCCTCTCGTACTAGGGACAGCCCTTCTCAAGTATCCTACGCGCACGGCGGATAGGGACCGAACTGTCTCACGACGTTCTAAACCCAGCTCGCGTACCGCTTTAATGGGCGAACAGCCCAACCCTTGGGACCTGCTACAGCCCCAGGATGCGACGAGCCGACATCGAGGTGCCAAACCATCCCGTCGATATGGACTCTTGGGGAAGATCAGCCTGTTATCCCCGGGGTACCTTTTATCCGTTGAGCGACACCGCTTCCACACGCAAGTGCCGGATCACTAGTCCCGACTTTCGTCCCTGCTCGACCCGTCAGTCTCACAGTCAAGCTCCCTTGTGTACTTGCACTCAACACCTGATTGCCAACCAGGCTGAGGGAACCTTTGGGCGCCTCCGTTACCCTTTAGGAGGCAACCGCCCCAGTTAAACTACCCACCAGACACTGTCCCTGAACCGGATAACGGTCCGAAGTTAGATACCCGAATCAACCAGAGTGGTATTTCAAGATTGCCTCCACCCATACTGGCGTATGGACTTCACCGGCTCCCACCTATCCTACACAAGCCGACTCAAATACCAATGTCAAGCTATAGTAAAGGTCCCGGGGTCTTTCCGTCCTGCCGCGCGTAACGAGCATCTTTACTCGTACTGCAATTTCGCCGGGCCTGTGGTTGAGACAGTGGGGAAGTCGTTACGCCATTCGTGCAGGTCGGAACTTACCCGACAAGGAATTTCGCTACCTTAGGATGGTTATAGTTACCACCGCCGTTTACTGGCGCTTAAGTTCTCCGCTTCGCCCCAAAGAGCTAACAGGTCCCCTTAACGTTCCAGCACCGGGCAGGCGTCAGTCCATATACATCGAATTACTTCTTCGCATGGACCTGTGTTTTTAGTAAACAGTCGCTTCCCCCTGCTCTCTGCGGCCATACAACGCTCCACCCGCGCGGGGCTTCACGTCTCCGGCCCCCCTTCTCCCTAAGTTACGGGGGCAATTTGCCGAGTTCCTTAACCACAGTTCGCCCGATCGCCTCGGTATTCTCTACCTGACCACCTGTGTCGGTTTGGGGTACGGGCCGCTCAGAACTCGCTAGAGGCTTTTCTCGGCAGCATAGGATCACTGACTTCACCTGAATCGGCTCGGCATCACGTCTCAGCCCCATACACCACGGATTTGCCTATGGTGCGGCCTACACGCTTACCCCGGCACAACCACCGGCCGGGCTCAGCTACCTTCCTGCGTCACCCCATCGCTTGACTACTACCCGCCAGGTTCCCACGCTCCCCACCATCGACCCGAAGGTCTCCGGCAGTTCGGATGGTTAGCACAACGAGGTTCATCAGGGACGCTCTTTCGCGGGTACGGGAATATCAACCCGTTGTCCATCGACTACGCCTCTCGGCCTCGCCTTAGGTCCCGACTCACCCAGGGCGGATTAACCTGGCCCTGGAACCCTTGGTCATCCGGCGGAAGGGTTTCTCACCCTTCTTTCGCTACTCATGCCTGCATTCTCACTCGTGCCGCGTCCACAACTGGGTCACCCCGCTGCTTCACCCCCGGCACGACGCTCCCCTACCCACCCACACACCTGCACACCACCCCGAAAGGCGATGCGAAGTCATTATGTGAGTGCCACAGCTTCGGCGGTGTGCTTGAGCCCCGCTACATTGTCGGCGCGGAACCACTTGACCAGTGAGCTATTACGCACTCTTTAAAGGGTGGCTGCTTCTAAGCCAACCTCCTGGTTGTCTATGCGACCCCACATCCTTTTCCACTTAGCACACGCTTAGGGGCCTTAGCTGGTGATCTGGGCTGTTTCCCTCTCGACTACGAAGCTTATCCCCCGCAGTCTCACTGCCGCGCTCTCACTTACCGGCATTCGGAGTTTGGCTGATTTCGGTAAGCTTGTAGGCCCCCTAGACCATCCAGTGCTCTACCTCCGGCAAGAAACACACGACGCTGCACCTAAATGCATTTCGGGGAGAACCAGCTATCACGGAGTTTGATTGGCCTTTCACCCCTAACCACAGGTCATCCCCCAACTTTTCAACGTTGGTGGGTTCGGCCCTCCACACGGTCTTACCCGCGCTTCAGCCTGCCCATGGCTAGATCACTCCGCTTCGGGTCTAGAACATGCGACTCAAACGCCCTCTTCAGACTCGCTTTCGCTACGGCTCCCCCACACGGGTTAACCTCGCCACATGCCACTAACTCGCAGGCTCATTCTTCAAAAGGCACGCCGTCACCCCAAAAGGCTCCGACGGATTGTAGGCGAACGGTTTCAGGTACTATTTCACTCCCCTCCCGGGGTACTTTTCACCATTCCCTCACGGTACTCGTCCGCTATCGGTCACCAGGAAGTATTTAGGCTTACCAGGTGGTCCTGGCAGATTCACGGCAGATTTCAGGAGTCCGCCGCTACTCGGGAACAC
>NZ_BOOZ01000096.1 GCF_016863495.1 Micromonospora andamanensis | reverse complement strand
ACTAGTATCGCGTAAATGAGATCTTTCACGTGGCTTGGTGTTACTTCATCCTGGTCGACCCGGGTTCGTGGGGTTGACGCAGCAGCTGCGGGCTGAACTGTCCAGTCGGGCGCGGATGGTGTTGTGGCGGGACGAGGGCCGCAGCGCAGAGGAGGTCGCGGTCCTGGCCGGGGTGTCGCGTCCGCCGGTGAACACCTGGGTACGCCGCTACCACGACCACGGCGTGCCCGGTCTCGCCGATCGGCCCCGTTCGGGTAAGCCGGCTGAGGTTTCCGGGTCGGTGCGGGCACGGATCCTCGCGCTGACCCGGATGACATTGCCGGAGGCGACCGGGCTGACGCGGCTGGTCGAGCCGGGAGATGGCCGCGTTCCTAGCTCGGCACGAGAACATTCGGGTGTCGCACAACTTCATCGCCGACCTGTGGCGCCAGCACGGGCTCCAACCGCCGGTCCGGCACCTTCAAACTCTCCCGGGATCCGGGGGTCGCCGACAAGGTCGTCGACATCGTCGGGCTGTACCTGAACCCGCCCGACGGGGCTGTCGTTCTCTGTGTCGACGAGAAGACGAAGGTGCAGGCGTTGGACCGGACCCAGCCTCTGCTGCCGATCGACTTCGACCGTACGGAGAAGCGCACCCACGACTACGTCCGGCACGGCACGGCACGACGAACCTGTTCGCCGCCTTGGACGCCGCACCGGCCCAGGGGACCGCTCGTTGCTGCCCGAAACGACGCGGCATCGAGTTCCTGGCATTCATGAAGACCGTCGCCGCAGCCTACCGCGACCGCAAACCGCACGTCGTGGTCGACAACCTGTCCGCCCACACCACGGACGAGGTGAACAACTGGCTCGGCAGACATCCCCGGATTGTCTTCCATTTCACCCCCACCGGCTCGTCGTGGTTGAACATGGTCGGGATCTGGTTCAGCATCATCACCCGGTAGGCCATCCGACGCACCAACAACGACAAGTAAACGATCTCAATTACGCACACTAGATCTGTGAGCCGACCGCCTCCGCTACGTGCGCCCGCGCCGCCGCCACCTCATCTGCAAAGTCTGGTTCCGGATCGGCATTCGCGAGGATGCAGTCGAGGGCGCGAAGGTCATCGCGTAGCCGGCTGGAGTGGACGCCCCGCGCGTCTGCCAAACCCGCCTGTATCGAGGTCAATCCACCGGTGAAATCGCCGTCGCGTATCTGAAGGGAGGCGATCCGAATCATGGTGAGGGCCCGCGATCTGGCAGCTTTCACCGGATGGTGGGAGTATGCGGACTGCAATCGATTGATAAGTTTATCCACCTCCTTGTGTCCACCGGTCGTTATGGCGATGTCGAACAGGGCATGGCCAGCATCACCGAGAATTTGTCCAACATCGGCGTAGTAGCCCCAAACCGGATCCTCTGGCCCATCCGATCCGCTGGCCGCGAACTCTTCATCGCATAAGGCGACCGCGCGGACGCAGGCTGGTCCATCGTGGCTTCTTGCATGGGCGCGAGCCTCTACGATCCGAACCGCCGCCCGTCCCAGCGGAGGAATCTCACCCCAATCCGAGCGGGCAAGGCCAACCACATTATGAGCATCCGAGACCTGCCCGACGTACGTGAGATGTCTGCCCAATGTGGTGGCCGTGTGTGCCCGTTGCTGCACGTCCTCGGCTTCGCTTGCCATCTGGATCGCCATCATGAGGTACCGCTGGGTTGTCGGGGGCTTGTCGCCTGAATCGAAGCATGCCCATCCGGCAAGGTCGGCAAGCCGAGCCGCCGTTGACAACCAGGTCCGGCGTACCGTTTCCGTTGTCGACGCCTGACGGGCGACCCGGCAGGCCCATTCGAGCTGTCCGGCCATCGCTGCACGGGCGAGTCCACCACCGTGCTGGTGGTCCCACTCCTCGAACAAGGCGATGCTGCGTTGAAGCGCCTCGACATGAGGCCACTCGATCCTGGCCGGTGCCTGCAATTCGGATCCGGACGTCCACGGTCCCGGAAGCTGAGCAAGGTCACCCGGCAGCTTGCCGAACCATGCATCCGTCATGTGCTGACGAGCGGGGATCGCGCCGCCCTCGGTGCGTCGAGGGCTGTAGAGGCCGAGATCGGCGTCTGCTGCTGCGCCGAGCACCTGGCGGATGGCAGCGCGCCGTTCGTGGCTGGGCCAGCGGTGTTCGCCGCGTTCGAGTTTGCCGACCCAGCGCTGGTCAACATAGTGAGCGGTGAGGCTTCGTCCGGGGTAGAGGCGATCGAGAGCGACGTTGATGGCGTTGGCCAGTTCGGCCCGGGACAGATGCTGGCCGGGCCGTTGTGGCGATGCCAGGCGCTGGCGGGCCTGGACGAGCAGTGTGTTGGGCGTGATGACGGTGTCGGGATGGCGGGGCAATCTCGCCTCCTCTCAGGCTGGTCGTGCCGTTCCCTGTTCCGGCATTCCTGCTCCAGCAGGACGGCGAGATGGTCGTCGATTGACTGCGCAAGGCTCGCCGGCAGGGCTTGGCCCGCGCATCCGTAGCCGGCCCACCGGCCCGGGGGCCTTAGCGGAAGTCGCAGTAGACGATCGTGGCATCGTCATGGATCTTTCCTCTTGGCCATCGGCGACCACGAGGGTCGCTGTTTTCGGCATCGCGAACCTTGCGGAGCAATGCTGAACAGCCGGTGGTACTTACCAACTCGGCCAGCTCGTCCCAGGTCATCAGTCCGAATCTGTCTGCAGGACGGCTCGCGCCGTCACTGAGGAGTAAGAGCCATTCGGCTCGACTTCTATCTACCTCTCCGGTGAGCGCTTCAGATGCTGCCTGCGGATCTGCGGCAGCGACCCAGAATCCGCCTGGATGGTTGCGGTACGCACGAAGGGTCTCGACATATGCGCGACGGGCGTCATCGTGGGCGGCCGTGTCAGCGGGAACCGCATCCATGGCGCCGCGGTGGCGACGTCCTGTATCGGCTTCCCGCCCATCACTGATTACATGCTGGTTACCCAGTTCTTTGATGACGAGCACCGAATCCGCCAGCACGAGGTATCGCAGGCGGAACCCATCGGCGGCGACCATGACAACGGTCGATGATGGGGTGCCTGGGTGATTGAGGTCGCAAGTCGTGTTGTGGGACGCGGCGACGTGGTCTATGGCGTCGGCCAGGATCTGCGCGAGGCTCGACGAGGGCTGGTGCGCCAATCCTGCGATGAGCTCGGCGCCAAGCCGCCGTACATACCAGGCAACTCCGTGGATGCAGCCGCCATCGTCGACGCCGGACAGTCCAGCGCCGTCGAGCAAGACGACACCGTTTGCGGTCGCTGCGGCGAAGTCCTCGTTCTCGTGGCCCGGGGCGGGTTCAGTTGCGATCGTTACGCGCATGGCGCCGGCGCTCCCACATGCCAGTAAATGGGAGTTAGTCGGTCTACGCGCACCGGCTCTCCTGTGTCTGGGGCGAATTGCGTTCCGACGAGCATCGAGAAGCAGCGGTCCGCTGTCTCCCGATGCAGCTCGTGGATTGTGGTAGTTATCAGATGGACGACGCCGAGAGAACCTTGCGGATGTATGCCGGTGAATATTATGAGTGTTCCCTTACCGTCGAGGCGGGGAAGGCGGCCGAGGTAAGCGACGTCCCAATGCCGAGTGGGCATTTCATCCAGGCCGGAACTGTGCACAAGACCGGTTTCGTTGTCACGCAGGGTCCAGATCCCGCTCGGCGTCGACTCGAACCGTATGCGTGAGTCTTGATCGAGGACGGCGGCGGTCCGTCGAGACAGCCTGGGTCCGCAGATGACGACGAGGTTCTCTCGATTGAGATCGACCTCACCGCCAATTGGAACGGTTTCGAATCGCGCGTCGAGCGCGAGCCTCTTGGCGAGATCGCCGAGACGTTGTGCGCCGACCACATCTTCAAGCGCTACGACTGGCCGGGCACGGATGGCCTCTTGCTTCAAGGGAGTGACTACGGTTACCGAACCGTTGCCGAGGAAGGCCGAAGCTTTGGTGTCGTTGATCCTCTTACGGGGCAGAGGAGGCCGCGGTTCATGGCAGCCTGCGGTCCCGGCCGTGCGTCGTGGGATGTACAAATCGAGGTCGGTGTCGTCGGCTGCACCGAAGACATGCCGCAGGGCTGCGCGACGCTCGGGGCTGGGCCAGCGATGTTCCCCGCGTTCCAGTTTGCCCACCCAGCGATGGTCGACGTAGTGGGCGGTGAGACTTTGCCCGGGGAAAAGCCGGTCGAGGGAGGCGTTGATGGCATCGGCTAGTTCGGTTCGGGACAAGGGTTGGCCCGGCCGTTGCGGTGACGTCAGGCGCTGGCGGGCCTGTGCGAGCACGGCGTTAGGCGTGATGACGGTGTCGGGGTGGCGCGGCACTTCGCCTCCTCTGCAGGCTAGTCGTCACGTTCAATTCCGTCATCCACGGCTCACCAGGGCGGCGAGATGGTCGTCGAACGACTGCGCAAGGCTTGCCAGCAGAGCTTCCCCTTTGGCTGCGGTGCCAGCCGACGGCCGGCCGATGACTCCGGTCTTTGTGTACGCGCTCATCCCGTGAACGAGCAGCATTGGCCGGTCGTCCGCGGCATGGTCGCCAGCATCGGATTCCTCGCCGACTGCTCGGGGCTGTGCGTACAGCAGGATGGACACTTCCAACTCACCAGCGTGCATGTCGTGGTGGGCGTCGCTGTCCAGGCGTGCGTCTTGCCGGGCCTTGGCCCAGTCGCTGCGGGTGGGGAACAGCGTCATCGACCCCGACGTTGTGGCATTGGCCGTCTGCACGATGTTGGACAGTACGTAGTTGCCTCCATGGCCGTTGACGATGGCCAGCCGGGTGATTCCGCTCGCACTGAGCGAGGCCCGGGTGTCCTCGACGATGGCCGAGAGGGTTTGGTGGCTAATGCTGACGGTGCCGGCCCAGGCGGCGTGTTCGTGCGAGCAGGACAGCGTGATTGGCGGCAGGACTAGGACGTTGTGCCGCCGTGCGATGGCTGTCGCTATTGCGGTGGCGACGATCGTGTCGGTGGTCAGGGGCAGGAAAGAACCGTGCTGCTCGAAGCTGCCGACGGGTAGCACGGCGACGTCAGGTGCGCTTGCGGCGACGTCGGTGCTGGTGGTCAGCGGCAGGAGGTTCATGCGGTCATCTTGTCACTGGCTTGTCACCGCGATGCGGTGCCTGTCGACGAAGGCCCGGGCTGTGGGCAGGGCAGCGTGCTGGCGTAACACTATCGCGAGTGGCTGGGTAGCGCGGATGGCACGGTAGGAGGCCGTCTCGTCCGCGAGCCGCAGCGCCGTCATGCCGCAGTCGGCAGCGCGTTCGGGGTCGTCGTGCAGGTAGCACTCGGAGAGGTAGGCGTGCCAGAGCCCGGCATCGATTGGCGCGATGGCGTCTGGGACGCTGAGAAGTTCCTCGAAGATTGCGGTGGCGGAGGCTAGGTCGCCGAGCAAGCGCCGGCAGCGGGCATCAACCGCGGTAACGTAACGCAGGTCGCAGTGCCGGGCGTAATCGTCCTCAC
>NZ_BOOZ01000095.1 GCF_016863495.1 Micromonospora andamanensis | reverse complement strand
CATCCGTGTCCGCCCTGCCTCGCCGCGGTCGGCGTACGCGCTCATCGGCCTACCGCCCGCAGCCCGCGGCCGAGGCCGGGAAGCGAACGGGTGACCTGCTGCACCAGGATGACCCGCACGGCGGCGCCGATCATGTTGACCCCTCCGCCGCCGCTGCCCGCGCTGACATAGCGGCGCATGAGGCTCGGCACCCGCAGGGTGGTCCACAGCATGACCATCACTACGAACAGGTTGATCACCCCGCCCGGGTCGACCGGCAGGCCGAGCACCGGCAGCAGGTTGTCGGGGTCGGTGAGCATCCACTGCCCGGCGTAGAGAGTGAAGCCCTGCACCACCGGCACCGCCAGGACACCGGCGTACGAGCGCCACCACAGGCGGGCTACCGCGTCGGTCTGCGGCAGCGCGTGGCACGCCAGGGCAAGCGGCGCGGCGGCGGTCAGGACGAGCACGACGGCGAAGCGGACGATCACGCTGAACGCGGTCCCGGCGAGCAGGACCGCGATGATCGCCACGCAGATCACGAACAGCAGCACCGCGGTCTTGTCCTGCCCCGCAGTGACGTGCGTTTCGATCGCCCGCAGCGCGCCGTCGCTGTCACCGTCGCCGGTGGTCAGCGCCGCGGTGAGGCCGTTGGCGAGGTCGATGAGCATCCCGCACCACAGCTGGGAGAAGTGCGCGGCGACGAACCCCACGATCAAGCGCGGGAGAAGGTCCTTGACCGCGTAGCGGGAGCGTTCGTCGCCGCCGGCGGTCATGGTGAGCACGCCGGCGGCGACGAACGCGAGAACGAAGACGGTGTCCACGACGAACACCGAACGGCCAGTCAGCGCCTGCACCTGCGGCAGGGCCGTGACGTTCGGGGTGATCAGCAGCGCACTGCTGATCACCCCGATCAGCGCGTCCAGAGTCGCCAGGATCGCCGCCACCAGCCAGTCCAGGATCTGGTCGAGCAGCCAACCCATCGGTCAGCTCCCCACGATTCCCTGAACGACCTGCAGCAGGACCGGCGCGAGGATGGCCAGGCCGTAGCCGATCAGGGCGTTGCGCAGCGCCCCTTTGGCCTTGTCGACCTGCGCCGGGTCGCCGCCAGCCGTGGCCCAGTACACGCCGGCCAGGACGAGGAACAGGGTGGCCACGGCGGCGAGGATGCCGATCAGCCAGTTCTGCAGGTTGTTGATGACAACCGGCAGGGAGTTCGCCGCCAGCACGGGCACACCGGGGTCGGCGTACGCGGCGGCGGGTACGGACAGGAACAGCAGCACCTCGCCGGTGACGGCGGCGACACGGCCGACCTGACGGGTGGGGCGGGAGTGGGTGAGGGCACGAAGACGTGCCGAGATGCGGGACATTGGTCGTTCACCTCCTGCCCAGCCTGGTGAGGGCGGGGCGGTTGTCGGCGGTCGGGATGGGTGGACCGCCGCCAGAGGGGCGCGGACGCGCGGCGGCGCCGGCGAAGCACGACCGTCCCCGGGAGGAGCACGTCCTCCCTTGTCGGGTAGCGGTGTGTTCGATGAGGTGTCAGCGCACCAAACTGCGCGGCACCCGGAGACGTCCGGTGCGTCGGGCGGCCCGACGTGGGCCGGCCCTCTGGCGGCGGGCGGGACCGTCATGCCGCCGTGGCGGGCGAGGCGGGCGAGGCGGTCTCACACTGGTAAACCGCCGCCTGTGTGCTCTGACGAACGCCTGCTGTTCCCACAAAGACTCACAGCCACTCACAGCCGCTCACACCCAGCATGCCCTTCCCGTCCGACCTGCGCTTTTCTCAATGCTTCCGCTCCGACGGCAGGGTTTCCCCCGGTCTGGATGATCCGGTCGCCGCCGCTTCGGCTTGGAGGCTTGTTCACCGGCTGCGCTCGCGGGTCGGGTTGGTGAGCCCTGCCGGGTGCCGTCTGCGCAGCGCGGAAAGGCTGCGGCGCCTACACCGGGGTTCGGTGCGGGCGCCGCGAGAGACGTTCGCGGGGCGGGGCTCAGGCGGCGGCCAGCCGGCTCGTGTCTTGCGGGGCAGGGCGGCGGCGGGCGACGCGCAGGTTGCTGCGCCGTTCGGCCTGGGCGGTGAGGGCCTCGGCGGCTTGGGGGGATGCCGTCCCGGTGAGCAGGCCCGAGGCGAGGGCTTCGGCGATGCGGGTGTCGATGCGTCCCAGGCGCATCCGCAGGGCATCGGTGCTCAGGCCCCGCAGGTAGGCGATCGGTTCGATGGCCCGTCGACCGAGCCGCACGTCGATGTAGGACTGCTCGTCGTCGGCGTCGAGGATGCCGAGCCGTACGGCACGGCTGATCAACACGTCCGGATGCCCGTAGGGAATCTGCGGGGTGCGAGGCCCGATGACGTGCTCGACGTCTTCAACCGGCGTGGTCTCCGCCGCCTGCTGGCGCAGCTTGAAGCCGGCGCGCCAGCCGGCGCGGCACAGCCCGGCGTACGGGGCGGGCCGGGCGAGATCGACGTGATCGCGCAGCGCTGCCAGGAACCCGGAGAGAACCTCCGCCTCGATGTCGTCGGGATCGCCTTGGTAGCCGTGGCACAGCTGACGGGTGTAGCGGCGCAGCGCCGGCAGGGCCATGCCGACCGCGCCGATGACCCACTGCGGCCCGTTCAGCCGTGCACGGCGGATCACCTCCACCCAGACCGCGTCGCGCGCCTCGAAGGACCGTCGATGCGCCAGCAGCCAGTCGCGCACCGCCAGCACCGTCATCACCCCCGCCGGCAGTCCGACGTCCGGGCCGAGCTGGTCTAGATCGAGCGACAAAGGCTCGGGTTCGCAGGTCAACGCCGTGAACGCCACCTCGGCGGCGTCCAGCGGGGAACGCGGCCACTGTGTGGAAGTCGTGCTCATGATTGCCCGCTCCTTGACGTAGGGATCGTCGCCGCGCATCGGGCGACGCTTGGGCACCGATTACGCCAGCCGTGGCCCACAACCGCCCACAGCGCAGGTCACCGCCGTTTCACCGCCATCGGAAGCGCCGTCAGCTCGACGCGGGTGGTGGCGCCTGCACCGCCGGCACGGGCGGTGGTGCTCGTTGTCACGCGAGCCGCTGACCAGGGCTGTGAGCGGCAATCCAGCCCACACCGCCTAGCCCCCACCGCGCCGGGTTAGTGCCTCTCACTGCGACCCGTCACGCCGCTCACAGCCCCTCACAGTGGCTCACGGCGGCTCCCGGGTCGCGTACAGCGTCGCTGTCCTGTGTCATTGAAGTTGACCTGTGTGCCATCGAATCTGTACCGATGCGGCTTCGTGCCACTACAGTTGGCCATCGACGAGCATCAAGCCAAGACCTCGTATCACACCGTCCGCGACTACGTCTCCCGAGAACACCGCCCGCTCACCATCGGCAGCCGAACCCGTCGGACAAGCCGCTGAGCTGGGGTGTGAGTGACGGCCGAGCGCATCCGACAGCCACTCACAGCGGCACACAGCCACTCACAGTGACTCACAGCGGCTCACAGAGACCGGCGGCACGATGCTACAACCACGACCCAGGTCAGATTCGATGGCACAAACCTCGAGTCCAGCGGCCACATCTGAGCCCGCGAGCCAACCTCCGTGCCATCGAAGTTGACCCACCCCTGGTCACAGGACCGATAACTGGCCAACTTCGCTGTCAACGGACATCGCGTACAGCGTCGCAGTCCTCGACGCGTCGTTGCTCGCGTCGTCGGGCGCGTCCAGGCGACAGCCAACCGACGTCGTGAAGGGATCGGCAATCCTGACCGACGGGGACGGCGGCCGTGGCCGAAGTGACATGACGACCGTGCACTTGGCGCGCCACCGAGGCCGTCTCTCCGGACACCGCTGACATGACCGTCATCCCCCGCCACAGTGACGTTGTCAACGACCATGGCTGATGGCTGCGGACAGATGGACAACGCCCTGCCGGCCACGGCGACCACTCAGTCGCGGCGGTGGTGCCACGACCGCCGACGACGACGGCACCCCAGGACACGTTGCCTCTCGGCATCGATGGCTGTCGCTGACATTGTGTCCGCCGAGGCGCGTGAGCTGGACGTTGACATCGGCCACGGGCGGGTACGGCCTGTGACAGCGACGTGGTGAACCCGGGCGCGGCCACGCCGGCGTCAACCTCGACGGCCGCGCCTGTGACACTGCGCCGCGTCGGTCACGGCCATTCCGACGGACAAGACACGGGCAGACCTCGAGCCATCAACCCGGGCCACGCCACCGCGCCGCGGACATTCTGTCATCCACTCATGTCATCGCCGGTGGTCGATTGTCAATTGCGGCGCGCAGGTGGCTGCGCTGTCATATACCGCCGCTGCCGGGTCAACGGTCTAACGCCTGCTTCGCCGTGCACGGCGGCATCGCCCGGCAACAGCGCGCAGCACGGTCGCTGCCGCGTTGTGAGCGGCCGTGAGTTCAGCAGGCGTTCGCCAGAGCACACAGGCGCGGGTTTACCAGTGTCAGCGCACTACATGCGCGGCGTGGAGCCGACACCTAATGAGCGAGCACACGCCGCAGCACCACAACGTCCCTGTCCACCCGCTCAGCCCGCCCTCGACCGACCCGACCCTGATCGACGTGGTCGCCGGCGAACCGCCGGCGCCGGTCACCGTGTGGCGCACCGCCCACGACCCGGGCGACGCCGGCCGCAGCGTCGGCGCACGGCTGGCCTACCGGCTCGTGGCCGCCTACACCCGCCCCGGTGAGGCCGTCGTCGACCTCACCACCGACCACACGCTCACCGACGTCTGCGCGGCCGGGCAGCGACGCCACCACCCCGGCTGGTTCACCCAGGTGTCCAGCCTGATCATCGGACCGGCGGCCACCCCGCCCACCCGCCGCGACCCGGCCGCCGTCACCGACGACGGCGATGCGGTGCCCGACATCGCCGCGTGGTTCGGCGACGACCTCACCGACACCCCGCCCGCCGACCCCGCCGAGCCGGGGCGGACGTCCGTGGCGGGGGCGACGAGCCTGGTCGTGGCGAGCTGGCCGCTGGACCGCGACGACGCGGTCAACCGGGTCCGCCTGGCATGGCTACTGACCGTCTGCGCGCGGCTGCTGCGCCCCGGCGGCTGCCTCGTCCTCGTCGTCACCGGCCCCACCACGGCCCCCGGGCCGGAGGACTTCAGCCCCGTCACCACCGCCGCCGCGCAAGCCGGGCTGGGCTACCTGCAGCACATCGTCGCCGTCACCGCCGACACCGACGCCGACCAGTTCGCCTACTACGCCACCGACGAGGAACTACTCACCCTCACCCACCCGCGGTGGGTCGCGCACCTGCGGGTCCACGCGGACCTGCTCGTGTTCTCCCCCGTACCGGACGCGCGGCGCCACCACGGGGGTGAGCACCGTGACTGACCACCCCACCCCCCACCCGGAACAGCCGGACCGCGACGCCGCACCTCGAGACCGGCAGGGTCACCTGGCACCGCCGGAAGGGCTGTCGGTGTGGGCGACCGCGCAGCGCACCGGACCGGTGCAGCGACGAGGCCGGTACGTGCCCGAATCGGTCAAGCACCCCGCGCGGATGCTCCCGGCGATCGCCGCCCACGCCGTGCACGCGTACACCGACCCCGGGGACCTCGTCCTCGATCCGATGTGCGGAATCGGCACCACCCTCATCGAAGCCATCCACGCCGGCCGCGACGCCATCGGCGTGGAGTACGAGGCACGCTGGTCCAACATCGCCGACGCCAACATCACCCACGCCCGCCACCACGGCGCCACCGGCCGCGCGTCGGTGATACGCGGCGACGCCACCCGCCTGTCCGCACTCCTGCCCACCGCCCTCACCGGGCAGGTCGCTTTGGTGGTCACCTCGCCGCCCTACGGGCCGACCGTGCACGGCCTGGTCCGCCCCGGCGAGCACGGGGTGGCAAAGTTCGACAACGCCTACAACGACGGCGCCGACCGCGGCAACCTCGCCTACCGCGACCTGACCGGCCTCGCCGACGGGTTCGAGCAGATCCTGCGCGGCTGCGCGGGCCTGCTGCGACCCGGCGGCACGGTCGTAGTCACCGCCCGGCCGTGGCGCAAGCACGGGCAACTGGTCGACCTGCCCAGCGCCGTGATCGCCGCCGGGGTCCGCGCCGGCCTGATACCCACCGAACGGTGCGTCGCGCTACTCGCGGCGGTCCGCGACGGGCAACTCGTCGCCCGCCCGTCGTTCTTCCAACTCCAGGCCGTACGCAAGGCCCGCGCCGGCGGCACCCCGCTGCACCTGATCACGCACGAGGACGTGCTGATCTTCCGCCAGCCGCCC
>NZ_BOOZ01000094.1 GCF_016863495.1 Micromonospora andamanensis | reverse complement strand
TTAGGCGCACACGGTCCGACCCCGCCACTGAATTGCACCGCCGCCCGACCTACGTCTGGAGCAGCACGTCAGGCCGCTACTGCGACGCGGCCGAGGGTGTGCGCTCGTTCCTGCAAGGGCCGCACTGGCCGGCGCACACCCCGGCCGCGATCGCCGGCCAGCCCGAGCCCGCTCCGCATCGCTGCCCCGCCGGTAACCCGCCCCCGCCCCTGCCCGCCTGATGGAAGGGAGACACCTCGTGCCTAACCCCGATCTGCTGGCCGCCGCCTTGGCCCACGCCGCGCGCGCCTGGCACGTCTTCCCGCTGCGACCCGACAACCGCATCCCGCCGATGAGAATGAGGCGAGGCGGCCCGCGTTCCCCAACCGGTGCACCGCCGACCGGTGCGACCGCACCGACCCGCGCTGCCGCGCGGCAGGCAGGCACGTCGGGTGGGAGGAACGCGCCACCACCGACCCCGACCGCATCCGCCGCGCGTGGTCAACGCGCCCCTACGGCGTGGGATCGCGTGCGGCCCGTCCGGTCTGCTGGTGGTCGACCTGGACGTGCCCAAGCACCCCGCCGACACGCCGCCCGCCGAGTGGGCCGGGGCGCGAGACGGCGGGGACGTGCTCGCCGCGCTCGCCGACCGGCACGGCGTCCCGTCGAGCCGACCTACACCGTCACCACCGGACGCGGCGGCAGCCACCTCTACTACCAGTTCCCCGAGGACGGGCCGGAGCTGCGCAACACCGCCGGAGACCGGGGCGGACTCGGATGGAAGGTGGACACCCGCGCGCACCGCGGCTACGTCGTGGCCGCCGGCTCCACCGTCAACGGCCGCCCCTACACCCTGGCCCTCGATTGTGAGCCCACGCCGCTGCCCGGGTGGCTCGCGTCCCTGCTCGCGCCGGCCGAGCGGCCGGCGTACCGGCCGACCGCGGTTGCCCTCCCGGCCGACCGGCGCGGCCGGTACCTGGCCGCCGCCAGGTCGCCCACCTGACCCAGGCCCTGTTCGCCTCAGCGGTGGCGCTCGGCCAGCTCGCCGCCGGGGGCGCGCTCAACGAAGCCGACGTGTACGCCGTCCTGGAACCGGCCGCGCGGTCCCTGCCCGGCCGCAAGCCGTTCACCGACCGGGCGATTGCCCGCACGATCGCGTCCGGGCTGCGCGTCGGCGCACGCCAACCCCGCCACCTGGCCAGCATCAGGGAGGCAGCATGACCGAGCGGTTGCAGATCGGCACCGACCCCGAATCGATCCGGGTTCTCAAGGCCGCGCTGGTCGGCGGGGTGCTGCCGGACACGTACGTGTCGGCCGGGTCGCTGGTGCACACGGAAGCCGTGTCCGGCGGGCTGGCCGCCGCCGATGAGGACTCGCCGCTGCCGGTGTCGGCCAGCGTGGTCACCCCCGCCGGGCTGGCCGGACTGCTCGCCGAGCACGCCTACGTCTACCGGCTACGCGCTCGCAAGAGCGACACAGGTGCCCCGGAGATGCGAAGAGAGGGACCCGAACATGCCCCGCCAGGCGGACTTCGACACAGACTAGTCGTGTCGGCGTCGGCGTCGGCGTCGGCTTGGCGGATCCAGTTACGCAGCGCCTCGTGATGCATACCAAGCTGCTCGGTCAGACGCCGGATCACCGGCTTCGGGTCCGACTCCCGGTACAGGCGCACAGCGCGCCGACGTAGCTCGGGCTACTTCTTCAGTGCTGCCACGGACGACTTCCTCCCCCACGGCCATCAGGCCAAGGTCAAGAAGGTCCATGAAAATGGGATGGCTTATTCCGAGGGTCCTCCCGTACCGCTGGCAACCAGGCTGCTGTGGTGGCATCGGAACGAGTCATGCGCGGTCCGATGGCGATTTCACGACGCGCTGGGGGCGCCAACTTCTCTCTGCAGCGGTCCATCGAGCGGTGCCTGAGTTGGGCGCGCAACCCGCTTGGGCTGCTCGACAATGCCTTCGATCCGGCACCCCGAGGCCGTGAGCCGGGGGAGCGGACCTGACGGTCACTGGCTGGGCTTCGTTCCTTTCGGAGACGGTGATCCCGGTGCCTCTGCCCGGTCGAACCCGGCACGCACTGTCCGGCAAGCCGGCCACCACGTTCGGCCGGCGATCGAGCAGTGACCGGCGGCCGAGATCACCACGCTTGCCGTGCGCACGAGAAGGCTGCTTTGTAGGCACGCGGCCATCATTTGCCGCATAATAGCTATAAACTGTCCAAAACGGTCGCACTGTGATGGGCTCGCGGCATAGTGGCATCGCCCGGGCATGACGTTTCTCATCGGTTGCTGCCAACAACGGCATCTACGTGCCGGCGACCCGCGAGGGCAGAGTGTTGAAAGTACGGAGCAACGCAGCGGCAAGTTCGAGAGCTGCACGGTCGCTAAGGTCGTTAGTAAAGGAGACCAGGAATGACGCACGTAAACAACGTCCAGAGCCGCCGAGTCGTCGGCAATATTTCGCTCTCACTGGACGGCCGAACCAGCGGAGTCGGTGGCGACTACGACATGGGCTGGATCGTTCCCCACGCCATCACGGATGGTTCTCGCGCCCACATGGTTCGGGTGACCGGCGCAGCCACGACGGCCTTGCTCGGCCGGAAGAACTACGAGGGTTTCGGCGGATTCTGGCCTGCGGTCGCTCAGGACGAGAATGCCGACCTGCGAGACCGGACGTTCGCGCAGTGGCTGGATGCGGTCGAGAAGGTAGTCATCTCCTCTACCCTCAATGAGGCTCCCTGGAAGAACTCCCGCATTACCAGTAGTGGCGTGGGGGATGTTGTCAGGAACCTGCGCCAGCAGCCGGGTGGCGACATCATCGTTCTCGCCAGCGGCAGTGTGATCAGGGCTCTTCTGGCCGAGGACGAGCTCGATCGGCTGAGCATCACTCTCTGCCCTGAACTCGTGGGCGGTGGTGCGCGCCTGTTCGAGGACGGCCTGCCCGCCACCGCCTGGTCGCTGACCGACCTGTCCACGACTGAGTCGGGAGCGATCTGCCTGCTCTACGACAGGGTTCGAGGCGAAGGCTGATCCCACGCCGTACGAGGTCGACAACTGCTCGTGCCGCCACCAGAACGGGTTATCGAGGTGCCCATTGTGAGGCATGGGTAAGCGTTAAACGGCGGTCGGCCGGATCTCGGTCGACCGCCGTTTCGGCATGGCGTGGCTGGCCCACCTGATTTCCTAACTCATTCCGCTGTGGTGAGACGACAAGGGGGCCGACCGGCGTACGTCGGAAACCGGCAATAGAGGTGTGAGATTGCTGGTAAGCGGTCCACTGGGAGGCTGTTGGTGGCGCACTCTCGGTCGGCTTGGGTGGGCAAGCCGTAGCGCCGCGGGCGGATACTCTGCCGCCGCGATGGTTGAGTAGCGGCGCTTCCCTGTTGGCGGCGCCCGTCCAGTCGGGTCGCTCGTTTTCAATCCACAGTTTGAGGTCGGTACGTAGCTGAGCTTGCTCGTGCACGGGGACCTCGCGATACTTGTTGCCCTTGCCGGACCGGACGATGATCAACTCTTTGCGTGCGGACAGGCGGATGTCGTCCAGGTTAAATGCGACGACCTCGCATGCCTCGGCGGATGCAGAAGTCACCGATCGCAGCCAGGACGGTGTGGATAGTCGAGGGATTGCGTACCTCCAAGACTCCAATCATCGACCTACGACTGTTCCGGCACCGCTCGTTCAGCGCGTCAGCCGCGCTGATGTTTGCTGTCGGAGCGTTGATCACCTCCGCCGGCACGCTCGCCTACACCCAGCTACCGTCCGACCCAAACGACGTTCTCATGACCGCGTCTCTGGTGCTGCGTGACATCGGCCTGGGTGTGGTGGGGATCCCGACGATGGCAGCGGCGTATCACCAGCTACCACATTCCGCGATCCCTCGTGCGACCAGCGCCACCAACGTGATTCAGCGTGTCGGCGCCTCCATCGGCACCGCGCTGGTCGCTGTGATCCTTCAACAACAGATCAATGACCAGGCCAGCGGCGGCGCATCCCCCGAGATCCTCACTCACGCGATCGCGAAAACCTTCCGGTGGACGGTCGGGTTCGCGGTCCTTCTCCTCCCACTCGCCATGCTCCTGCCTCGAAGAAGAACCGGTAGAGCGCATCCGGGGCCGGCTGCGACCACACCGGCACCCGCCAGCCGGCGCCCAGAACACGCCGTCGGCACGGCCACGACCCGCACAATGGCGCCATGAACAGGAAAGACGCGATCCCGGCATGTCGGCACGCTGCCGTTGACACTCCCACCCTGGCAATGGGCACCATCCAGGCAATGAGCCCGATGGTGTTCACCGCTCTGGAGATCGAGCTGGACAGCGTCCGCGTACGGCCGGAAATCGATCACGGGCCGGTCCTGCTGCAGCAGGTGCACGAGGGCACTCTCGACGCCGCCATCATCACGATCGCCCAGCAGACCGTCGTCCCTCGCGGCTTGGCCGGAACCACGATGTCAAAGATCATTCGGTGTTGACAGATGGCCAGAGGGCTCTCAGATCCAGCCGGCGTCGCGAGCCGTCCGGATCGCCCCGATACGGTTGCTTGCGCCAGTTTTCGCGATCGCGTTGGACAGGTAGTTGCGGACAGTCGCGGGCGACAAGAAGAGGCGTGACCCGATTTCAGTAGTGGAGATGCCCTCCGCTGCGGCGCGCAGCACATCGGCCTCGCGCGGCGTCAGTGGGCTGGCTCCTGTCTCCAAGGCGGCGGCCACCAGGTCTGGATCGATGACTCGCTGGCCGGCTGCCACCCGACGAATGCCGTCAATAAGCGTGTCGGCGGGCGCATCCTTGACGATGAACCCGCGTACGTGGGCAGTCAGCGCGCGCAGCAGGTTGCCGGGTTGACTCAGCCCTGTCAGCACTATCGTTCGGCAGTCCGGTAACTCCTGGTGAAGTTGATGGGCTGCGCTGAGCCCATCGCTGCCGGGTAGGTCGATGTCGAGCAGAGCAACGTCGGGCTGCACGGCTAGCGCACGCGAAAGGATCTCGTCGCCACGCTCGACCTCCGCTACCACTTCGAAGTCGGGCTCTAAAGATAGGAGGGCGACCAGTGCCTTGCGTAGGATCGGCATGTCCTCGGCTACCAGAAGGCGGATCACAGGTCGCCGCCCGGTGCCTCGACAGCCAGCAGAAACTGACCGCCGCCGATCAGCCCTGACTGCACCGACCCGGCCGCAGCACGTGCACGCTCATCCAGCCCGGCCAGTCCGCTCCCATTGGCGGCACCCGGTCGTGCACCGTCATTGACAATCTCAAGTCGGACTGTAGTCGTCCGCCGCTCGATGCGCAGCCAGCACCGGCGGGCCTCACTGTGGCGTAGCATATTCGTCGTTCCCTCCCGTACCGCCCACGCGAAAAGTTCCTCTGCCTGACGGGATACCCGTGCAGCACTGACGTGTACGTCGGCATGAATGCCCGCCGCCGTCAACAGGGCCACGGCGCCGTCGATCTCGCTACGTAATGAGACACGTTGGGCTTCCCTGCTGACGTTGCGTGAATCGCGCAACGCGGTGCGCGCCACTGCGACAAGGCCGTCGAGCTCCTCGCGGGCCGCGGCCGGATCTCGTGACAGTAGCCGCAATGCCAGATCCCCTTTGAGTGAGACTGCCGACAGGCTCTGGCCGAGCAGATCGTGCAGATCCCGAAGGATGCGTTGCCGCTCGCCCTGTACCGCGACTTCCGCCAACGCGGCTCGCGCGGACGAGAGTTCATGCACGGCGCGCGCTAGCCGCGCCGACCAGAAAAGGGCACCCGAGCCGGTGACGAGCACTACGAGGACATAGAGTTCGTACAGCACCACACCCAACCAACCGCCACTAGCCCACAACGCTTCGTTGTAGTGCGCGTAGTACACCCCGATCGTCGCGGCCGCCGCGCTGACCGTCGTCACCACTGCTAGCCAGCGGGGCAGCAACAACCAGGCTGACGCTACAAGGTAGTTGCCTGACAATGTCCACTGGAACGGCGACCACCAAAGAGGTACGGCGAAGATCACGACCATCGCCGCGAAGGTCCAGCGCCAACCCGGCGGGTAACGCCCTTCGGAGAACGCGAAGCTGTGCCGAAGATTCAGCAACAGCTCGGCCACACCCAAGGCGGCCAACAGTGCGAACGCCCACGACCGCCCGTCTGCCTCCCCCTCGTTGATAGTACTCAGGCCGATGAAAATGCCGCCGAAGACCACGTTGACGCCGACGAGAAACAGCCGGCACTGCCTGTTGGTCAGCAGGGGGATGCTGCGATCATCACTCACCGTTTTCAATGGCCTCACGGCGGTCTCTCCCTCGCAGCCCGCGCAAATCGATCTGCGGCCGGCCATCGTGTGCCGTCACCACAATGTGACATTCGGAGACGGACTCGTCGGCGAGCAGCCGCGCAACCATTGCCCGCAACGTGGTGCGGAAGGCAGCGTCTTCTGTATCGCTCAGGTCCGCAGGCATGCTGACTCTGACGGTGATCCCGGCGGCGGTCATCAATGACGCTGCCGTGCTCAGGTCGCCGCGCCACGACGTGGCGTGATATCGGCTGACGAGCCTTCGAACCTCAGTAAGAGTCTGACGTGCGATGCCGATGACGATTCGTAGATCGCCCGATCGGCGAACGGGATTGGGCTCGGTCGCCACGCGCTCACCCTGGTCTGCTATCTGCTGCAGCGTGAAGTCGAGCCTGTGCCGAATTTCCTCATCGAGGCGGCGCCGCTCAACCCGCACTGCCTCGGACGCGAGAACCTCGCGGGCCGACTGCAACTGGGCGACGGCGCCGAGTAGTCTGGTCAGTGCAAACACCGTTGCGCCCCGAAACATCGCAGCAAATACGTACCAGGTCGCCCAGTACCAGCTTGCGCCGAGCATGAGCCCGAGCGGCGCGGCGGACGCGAGGACGGCCGCCGCGACCGGAATGGCCCAGGGGCGGCGCAGGACGAGCAATGCCGACACGGCCGGTGCATAGAGTACCGGCATCCAATCGGCGCCGACGACGGCCAGCCCTGCAAGTGCCATCGCCACGGTCAGGGCCACCGCCCACGGTCCGCCTCGGGGCCGCGCCCCAGCAGCCGCAGCCCAGACATGGCTGCAATGCGGCACCAACAGCAGCACAGCACATGTGACTGCCCACGTAGTGCGACGGACGTCGGGTCCGGTCTGATCCAGTGGGACTGCCACAAAGATCAGCTGGATGGCGACGAGGCTGGCCGTCGTCAACACCGCCGCAACCGGCGCATGACGCGACATCTGGCCGACCCAGGCGGACGAGCGCGGGGAGGGTGTCGGCGCCATCAAGGCCACTCGCCGCGGCCCGTGCAGCGGATTGGGTCGCACGGGATCCGGCTGCGGTGCCGGCAGGGGCGAAGGCGGCGGCAGTGGAGGGCCGTTCATCCTGGCGCCGGTTGAGTCACGCCGCGGTCGCATCGGTGCAGCGTAGCCCGGCTTTCGTCGAGTCGACAGGGGTGGAGCGACGCACCGAATCCGGCCCTGGGCGGTCGGTGCCTGCGTATCCGTCGACATGATTGGAACCTCACTCCCCGTGCCTCCACCACGATCGTTCAGCGACGGCGACGATGACCAGATGCGGCTGTCCGAAAGCTGCTGTGACATCTGTCATCGCACATGCGCGGACTCGTCGAGCATCGGCGCCCCGACGGGCGGGCTCATCCCAGCCGAGCCGAAGAATCCCAGAAGTAGCCGGCGAAGGCTCGTCATCGGGCTCGGGCTCGTCCGTGCGACTTCGTGCGCGTTGGTAGCTACCGGCCGCGACTCCCCGGAAGTAGTTCCATCCTGAATCCGCTGGTCAGTAGGTCTTGACCATTG
>NZ_BOOZ01000093.1 GCF_016863495.1 Micromonospora andamanensis | reverse complement strand
ACTAAGACTGTAACGGCTGCAGGAAGGCTGTGTTGGCGGCGTCTCGGGACGGTTGGGCAAGGTGGGTCCGAGACGTTGACGACGCATCCGGGAGCGACAGTGACGATTATGGACACGGACCGGGTCTGGCTGATCACGGGCGCTTCCGCCGGGTTCGGTCGGGAGTTGGTGTTGGCTGCCCTCGCCGCCGGAGACCGGGTGATGGCCACGGCCCGCCGACCGCGCCAGCTGGACGATCTCATCACCATCGGCCGGGGTCGGGTGCGCACGGCGCCGCTGGATGTCACCGACAATGCGCAGATAGCTGCCGCGGTCGCACAGACGATTGTCGAGTTCGGCCGGATCGACGTGCTGGTGAACAACGCCGGTCACGGCAGCGTAGGTGCCGTCGAGGAACTCGACCTTGCGGACCTGCGAGCCTTGATGGACGTGATGTTCTTCGGTGCTGTCGCGGTGACCAAAGCCGCTCTGCCACACATGCGTGCCCAGCGCAGCGGGGCGATCATCCAGCTCAGCTCGATGGGCGGGCAACTGAGCATGCCCGGCTTCGGAGCGTACTGCTCGGCGAAGTTCGCACTTGAGGGCCTGTCCGAGGCACTGGCGGCAGAGGTCGCACCGTTCGGCATCCGCGTATTGATCGTGGAACCAGGAGCGTTCCGGACCGAGTTCGGCGGTCACCGGATGCACAGATCCCCGATCATCGAGGAGTACGCCGTGTCAACCGGGTCCACCCGCGCCGCAGTCGACGCCATGGACGGCACCCAGCCAGGCGACCCGACCAAGGCGGCGCGAGCAATTCTGGAGGTGATCGACAGCGCGGACCCACCGCTGCGGCTGGCCCTCGGCAACGACGCAGTCGATCTCATCGCCGCCCACCATGAACTGCTGCGAACCGACCTGGCGAGGTGGGAAAAGCTCAGCCGTTCGACAGACCTGGATTGAAGGCGACGACACCACCCCAGACACCGCACCTCACCGAGCCGAATACACCCTCATGCCGCACGACGAGCGCGGAGGGGCAGCGTCCGCCCACCGGGGCGCGCCGCCCAGGGGGGTGCTGCCTCAGTCGTATCGTCGATTGATGGATGGTGCCGGGGAATCGCTGGATGTCGACGATGTGCTTGTGGTGATCGAGCATCCGTTCGGCGAGGTGGAGGCTTCGCTGGCGGAGTGGATCGCCACCGGCCCGGGACCGCGTCGCCTCGTTCGACCGGTGCGCGCGCGTTCTCGGTCGACCGGGCGGAGTCTGCCGTTGTCGGTGATCCCACCGCAGTACCGCAACAACGCACAGTCCCGACGCGCGATCGCGGCCGGGCTCCTCGATGATCCTTGGCCGGACGCCACAAGCTAGCCGACAGGTGTACGAGGTGAGCCTGCCGGACGTCGGCAACGGTTACTCCATCCACCGGCTGGCACGGGCCCGTGCCGAGGGGCGAGAGTACGGGTGCCCGCCCTCACGTTCGCACGGTAGTACTTCGGCTTCGGCCGCGCCGATGCAGACGATGCTGCTGGTGGTGGAGGATCTGTGGTGGTGGCGGTGCTCGGTTTCGGCGCTCGTGGGCACACACTGGGTACATGGCCCATCACGACAAGCGGGTGCCCGATCACCTGCTGATCACCATCGAGCAGCAGGACGATCCCGTGTCGGCGGTGTCCGAGGATGATGCCCGACGCCGCTCGGTCGCCTATCCCACGCTGATGTGGGGCGTGCCGGTCTTCGGCTGTGCCGAGGAGGTGGACGGCCGGTGGCGGGTCGTGCGGCTTGACGCCGACGAGCCGCAGCATGCCCGCGACGTTCTCGCCTCGCACTTTCGGCGCCTGTTCAGCGAGACGCCGCAGACCGTGGATAACGCGGCCGCGCGGGCGGCGTTCGAGAGGGCGTACGAGATCCTCGACTGGGAGTCGGTGAATGAGCTGACCGTCAGTGGCAGTCGTTATCGGATCATCCGGGCGCAGCCGTTCATCCGGATGGGTCCGGACGGACCGGAGCCGCCCCGGCCCACCGATGCCGATCCGTACCCGCCGGGCGAGGCGGAGCGCACGGCGTCGCCGATGGACGGATTCGTCATCGACCCGGCGGCTGGCACCGGGCTCACCGACGCCCTCGTGCGGATGGAACTGGTCTCGGCGACCTACCCGGCGACATCCGTCCCCGACGACGTGTACGCCGATTCGCGTCGGGCGTTGGTGACGCACCCGAACGTGGTGCTGCTCCCGGTCGGGTTCACCGTGGGGGAGCAGGTCGACGGCAGGTGGCGGCCCCGCTCGTTCATCACCTATGCGACGCCGCAGGCCGCCCGGGACGCGGAGTCGTTCGCCATCGCCGACGTTCCACGGGACGCCGACACTCCGATCGAAGAGTTCATGGCCGCATACGCGTGCGCCCGCGCGGCGCACCGTCCGCCACGCACCGACGACTTCGAGGTGGGCGGTGTGCCGTGCCGGGTGACCCGGGTCGAAACCTTCATCCGGTTCGGTGCGGACGGCCCGGAAGGTCCCCGCCCGTCAGACCACGACCCGCTGCCACCGCCAGCCAGTCAGGTCGAGCAACTCCGGGCGCAGGGACTGATGCCCGATCCCGACTGACCGGGACATGGCGGGGGTGAGCTCGTCCTGTCCGACGGACGCGATGTGCGTTGAACGACGCGTCTACGGCAGAGTCAGCGAGCTGCACAGGTTCGTCGCCGCAGGGTTCGCCCTGGTTTTCCAGGGCAGCACTCCGCCGGAGGACGGGGAGCCGCCGTACGGCCACATGCCGGTCCGCAAGACCGACGTGGGTCGTCATTCCGGTCATGGTCTTGATCTCAACCGAGGTTGAGGTCCTACATTCCTCCCACAGCCGTTGGCACCGGAGGTGGATCACATGACGATGCAGCAGTTGTCCGACGCCCAGCTTGCAGCTCAACCTGCCGCCTACTGGACGGGCGTGGCCTACGAGTCCCTCATTACCTTCACCCGCGCCCGGCATGTCGAGCTCGGCTTCACTCAGCCTCAGTTCTGGCTGCTGCGCAACCTGTCCAAGAACGACCTTCTGCCGCAGGGCGGCGGGCTGACCGTCCCGGAACTCCGCTCGGCGATGAATTCCTATCTCAGGGCCGAGGACGACCTGGACGCCGAGTCGGAGGTTCTGCTGGAGCGCGGGTGGCTGACCCGGGACGGCGATGGACGGCTGTGGATCACCGAGGCGGGGGAGGACGCGCGCGTGAGCATGAAACAGCATGCGCCGGCGATCCGTGCACGCATCCACAAGGACATCGACGAGGGCGACTACGTTACCACCCTCAAGGTCCTCCGACAGCTGATCCGGAACACCGGCGGCTCGGTGGACTGATCCCCTGCCCAACCGCCTCCCCGAATCGGCCCCGTGGCCGCGGATCGCGACATGCGCTCGTCGGCAGCTGGTCATGTTCGAGGTATCCGAAAGAGCCGAACGGTTGCAGGTGTCGGCGGGGTGAGCATCGTGGAAGTACCGGCCCGACACTGTCGCTCAGTCCTTCGCCTTCGGCTCGACGCTCTTGATGATCAGGTTTCGTAGTGTGCGGGTGAGCCGGTGGGCGGCAGTCAGGTCGAAGGCAGGGCCGGTGACGTCGATCGTGCGGCGAACCTGAAAGGCGGACAGCGCGGATTCGGGTGGTGTGTCCATCAGGTCAACGATTGGCTCGATTGCCTTGTCGACAGGTGCGGCAAACAGCCTCGTGATGATGTTTAACGCGGTTCGGGTCGGTTGGCTGAATGGTTCGGCGAGTCCGGTGTCAACGAACAAGGGGTTGTGCAACACGTAGCGGATGGGGCTGTCGGGATGCTCGGCGGCGAAGGCGACGCCGAGCAGGTCGTTGGCGCGGGCGCCCTGCATAGTGGCCATCAAGGGCCGGTAGCGCCTGCGAAGTTGGAGGTCGTTCCAGTACAGCCGGCCAGCCTTGCTGCCGGTGCCGCACAGGTTGACGATTACCGGATGTGGCGCTCGTTCCAGCGCAGTGCGTAATTCCTCGGCGAGCAGGTACCGGCTGAGCACGTACAGCGCGAAGGTGCGCTCAATTCCCTCGGCGGTTTCCTGACGCTTCGTCTGGAAGCGGAAGGCACCGAGCACCAGGGCGTCGATGCTCGGATACTGCGTGCGGAGCCGGTCGGCGAGCCGAGCTGTCATCGTCAGTGAGCTCAGGTCGGCGGGCAGGAACGAGCACCGGTCGCCGGCGCTGAGCCGATCCGCTTCGGCGAGTAGTGTTTCGCCTCTGACCTGACTCGTTCCGATGGCGAGAACCCGGTCGCCTCGGCCTAGATAGTGTAGAGCCAGCGCCTTGCCTATGCCCTGGGTTCCGCCGGTGATGACGAATGTGCGCACAGGATGCTCCTTTTCCACGGGTCGGTACGCTCGATCGTCGGCTGGCGGCGAGGGCGGCGAAAGGAGGAACATTGATGTCTCCACTCCTCCCGGTGCCGGTTTCGGCGCAGGACCGATCCTCGTGCGCGGCAGCGGACGTCCTGCGGCGCACCGGCGACAAGTGGAGCGTGTTGCTGATGGCGGTGCTCGCCCAAGGGTCGTACGGGTTCAACGAGCTCGATCGGGCCGTGGACGGGTTGAGCCGGCGGATCCTCACCCGCACGTTGCGCGCGCTGGTGCGCGACGGTTTGGTGGACCGGACACCACATCGCGGCCCGGTTGCGCGTGTTGACTACGTTCTCAGCGAGCTTGGGCAATCGTTGTTGCCACTCATTATTGAGGTCGGCCGCTGGGCGGAAACCCACGAGCATGATATCCGCGACGCACGCGCCCGCTACGACGTCGACGAAAAGCTTGCTGCGTGACCGTCGGCGGTGGCTGGCTGATGGTATATCGGTCGCGCCACCGCGACCCTCGTCGCCGGCGGAGGCAGGTCACGCGGCTTGGGACTCCGTGTCACGTGACAGACCGGTCACCATGACTGCTCGGAGTGAGGACGTGCCGGGTCCGATCCCCGGTCCAGGCCCGCTTCGAGGATCGCGGTCAGGCTGGCGGCGTCGATCGGGCCTGGATGGTTTTGGATCAGGCGGGTGACGCCACTGGCCATCTTCGCGAAGCGCGGGAGGTCGGCGCGGGCCACGCCGATGTCCGCTCTGCGAGGTTACAAGCAGGTCACGGCGCTCTTCGATACTTCTGTCGCGGCGGGGGAGTGTGGGATGTCAGTCGGCGGTGAGGGGCACGAACGGGTATCCCTGTTCGGCGCAAACCGGCATCGGCCGGTAGTGGGCGGTGATCCGGTGGGCGTCGCGGTGCGGCTCGGCGACCTCGACGACCACGCATTCATAGGGCGGTCCTGGTACCGCGTCGATCTGGCCCAGGTGACGCCTGGCCATTGAGCGCTGTGCGGAGACAGGGACGAGGCAGGCGGCGCAGGACCGGATGGCGTTCACGGCGACGGCAAGGGCTGCGACGGCGCGTACGTGAGCCCCGGCGCGGCCTGCCACGCGGCGTTATCGAGCCGCTGTCGACGCGGGTGGGCGGTCGGACGTGTGGGCGCAGTGCCGGCAGCGTCGGGGGCAGGGTGTCTGTGGTGTGGCGTGGGTGAGGCCGCTGACGTGCAGGATCGTGGTGACGGTCTGGTCGAGGGTGCTGCTGCGCGGGATGACGGTCTCCCCGGGGACATCGAGGAGGTCGTGGTGGGTGTACCAGCTCCGCATCTGTTCGGGGGTGACGGAGACGGGTTCGTCGCGGCCGAGGTGGCGGCGGACTGTTTCGTCGAACGGCACGTCGAGGTAGAACACAGCGACCGGGCCGGCGTGGTTGTCGATGAGTTGGCGGAGTACGCCGGCGTAGCGTTCGGTGTGCAGGATGCCTTCGAGGATGACGTGGTAGCCCAGGTCGAGGGCGGTACGGGCAGTTGCGGTGATGAACGCAGGGGCCACCGGGTCGATGTGGGTGCTGTCGTGCTCGCGGAGGACGGTGCGGCGGAGGTAGTCCTGTTCCAGCAGGGCGCAGCCCCGTCCGTAGCGGCGTCGTGCTTCTCGGGCTGCAGTGGTCTTTCCGCTTGCCGAGTTTCCGCGCACGATGACGAGCGTCGGGACCTGCGGGGAGGACCGTTCGATGCGCGACGGGTCGGTGGTGGTCATTGTGGCTTTCCTGAGGTGGGCCAGGTGACGGAAATCGTGGCGTGGCGGCGGGTTACGAGTAGCTGGGGTCCGTCGGGTGTAGGCGGGTGTAGGTGGGGTGCACGGTGATTGTCGGTCCGGGGCCGTATCGGTGATGGTGTTCCCGGACCGTCATGAGGTTGAGTATGTCGGTCGTGAGGGTGTCGGCATCGGGTCCGAGGCCGTGGGCGCCTAACTGCCAGGTGATGTCGTCGAGCCCGCGCGTCGCGAGGTAGGCAAAGCTGTCGGTGGTGAGCAGGGTCGGGCAGCCGAACCGGCACAGCCTGGCTCAGGTCAGGGCTGAGGATCGACCTAGCCATCGGTGGACGGCTCAGGTGTGTCGAGCCCGTAGGTTTGGTGCTGCAACACCGCACGCGCCGCCTGCAACAGCGCGGTCAGCAGAGGATGATCTGAATCGGGAAGCCATGCCAGGGCCGCAGTGGAGGGCGCAAGGTCGACGACGTCGATGTAGGCGACGCCGCGCCGGGAGTAGTCCCGACGGGCCTCGGCAGGCAGAAAGGCGATGGCCTGGCCGCGGGCGACGGCCGACAGCAACGCCTCCATGTCACCAGCGACGGGCCCGTAGCGGACCGGTCTGCCGTCCGGGCGAGGGTTGACCGTCCAGAAGTCCCACCACTGTCGTAACTCGGGAATGGGAACGTCGACTACCACGTGATCGCAGAGATCGGCGAGCGTCAGCGGCGCTTGATCCACAAGCGGATCATCGGCCGGAAGGCAGGCGATGCGCGGCTCGCTCGACAGGTGCATGCTCCGGAAGCCGGACGGCAGGGGCGGACGCAGGAACGCGGCGTCGATCTCTCCGCGTGGCAGCGCGTAGACCTGCTCGACGAAGTTGACCGAGCGGATCTCGACGTCTATGCCGGGATGCCGGGCGGACAATTCGGCGAGGATGTCGATGACGTAGGGCATGAAGGCCTCCCCGCCGATGGCGCCGATTCTCAGGTTGCCCTGAAGTCGCCGGGCATGCACGGCGGCGACCGCTTGGAGGTCGGTCATCGCCGCGACGAGGCGGCGGGCCTGCGGCACCAGGGCGCGGCCCGCATCGGTGAGGTCGATCTGGCGGGAGGAGCGCTGCACCAGGTCGACGCCGAGCCGATCCTCCAACGCCCGGATCTGCTGGCTGAGTGTGGGCTGCGCCAGAAAGGCCCGCTGAGCGGCCCGGCCGAAGTGAAGCTCCTCCGCGAGTATGAGGAACAGTCGCATTTGACGCAGGCTCGGCTCCAAGCGGCGTCGCTCCGGAACATGTCGCATCATAGCCGGAACGCTATCAATCGGCCGCAGATGCTGATCACGTGATCGTTGATCTCTGCCCGTGCCGCCGGTCAGGATTGGCTGCGGACAATCCATCCGGGACACCCGGCGCGAGCACTTCCCCAGGCGAGTGCGATTCGGCAGCAGCCTCTACCTCACGGAGGCCTTCTCCTGCCGATGACCACCCGCTGATCGTGATGTCGGGACCCGGATGGATTGGCGTTGTCAATCCATCTATTCCCTTGGAGATCCCAGTGAGACAGCTCTTCTGCCCGAAGCGGGCAGGCATCGTGGTCACGGTCATGGCACTTGTGTTGAGCGCCCAGGCGCCAGCGGCGGCCTCCCCGTCGGATGAGAGCCCCGAACTGGTGGCCTTGGCCTACCCCACCTCCCCCTGCGACCCGAACGGACCGACCTCCGCCGACGCCGCACTCGCCAGTCAGTTGAACAGTCAGCTGCAGGCGAAGATGCGCGGATACATGACTGCCTATCGAGTGTCGTGTGCGCGCATGGTGACCAAGGCCGTACGGGATCGGGGCCTTGAGGTGCGCGCCGCGGCGATCGCCATCACCACCACAATCGTCGAGACGAGCATCCAGAACATCAACATCGAGGTTGACCACGACAGCCTGGGCCTGTTCCAGCAGCGTGCGCCGTGGGGCAGCCGAGCGCAGCGGCTCGACCCGACCTGGGCGACGAACGCATTCCTCAACAAGATGCTTAGCGAATTCCCGAACGGATCCTGGAAGACCGCCCCGATCGGCAATGTCTGCCAGGAGGTCCAGGTATCCGCCTACCCCGAGCGGTACGCGGTCGAAGCCGGCGACGGCACCAAGATCGCCAACGCGTTGTGGTCCCTTCTGGATTCACCGG
>NZ_BOOZ01000092.1 GCF_016863495.1 Micromonospora andamanensis | reverse complement strand
TTAGTTCGAGTAGCAGCTGGTGCAGCCGGCAGACCACGTCGGTGCGGGCGCGGCCGAGTTGGTCACGGCGGTCGACCAGCAGCCGTAACGCGACGGTGGTGTCGTCGGTGACGACCTGCCGCAGGCCTTCGGTGCGCAGGGCGACCACAGCAACGCTGCGGGCGTCGACCGGGTCGGTCTTGCGTCCCTGACCGGTGGCGAACACCCGGGCCCGGGCGGACAGCTTCGCGGGAACGTCCACAACGGTTTCGCCGTCAGCGACCAGGCGCTGGGCGACGTGTCGGCCGATGCCGTTGCAGCCCTCGACCGCCCACAGGCGGTCCTTGTGCCTGCGGCCGGCGGCGAGCATGGCCTGGTAGCCATCGCGGTCAGTGCCGAACCGGCCCTGCCCGAGCGTCTTCTCCCTGGCATTGATGATTTCCATGGTGGCGAGAACGCTTGTGCGGGTCCACGCCGATGATGACCTGGGCCATCGTTGTCCTCCCTCGATCCGACGATAAAACGTCGACGGGAGGGCAGCGCTACCTTGAGCCGGGCAGTCCCCTCTCGAGCCTCTCACCGCCGCGGTGACCGGCAGGACGCACGCCAGATGAGAGCCACACCAAACAGCGGTGGGCAGCCGCGAAGAGAGCGACCCCACCGGTCACCTCGACCAAGCCTGGCCGGGCTGCGGTCGTACCACCAGTAGATAAGTAGCCGCCGACCGGGAGTTGGCAGCTCAACGAGTGGGCACGGCCTGATCTGCCGCTCTCCGTGCGCGATGCGGGTGGAATATGGCGTGGAGGTTGCTGGCCGGGTCGGGCACGATACGGGCGTGATGCTGCTGGTTCCCGCCGATCCACTGCGACCGCGCCGTCCCGACGAGCACTTCAGGGCGGAGGCGGTCGCCGCTGGTGATGCCGGGCTCGACGTGGCGGTGGTCGACCACGACGCCCTGACCATGCCAGGGCGTGCGGATCAGGCGGTGGAGTTGGTGCCCGCCGGGGGTGAGGCGGTCTACCGCGGCTGGATGCTGCGCAGCGAACAGTACGCGGCCTTCGCCGAGGCGCTGGCCCGGCGCGGCGTGACACTGCGAACCTCACCCGAGCAGTACCAGCGCGCCCACGAACTGCCCGGCTGGTACGCCGCGCTGGCGGCACACCCCCACGTCGATGTGGACCAGGAGCGACCTGCGCGCCGACTTCGATCGGGTACGCGTCGAGTTGAGCACCGGTCCGGCCGTCCTGCGTGACTACACCAAGTCGATGAAGCACCACTGGCACGAGGCGGCGTTCATCCCCGACCTCGCCGATAGCGAGGCGGCGTGGAAGGTGGCAAGCCGCCTGCGGCACCTGCGTGAAGACGATTTCGTCGGCGGGTTCGTCCTACGCCGCTATGAGCGGTTCACCTCCGTCGAGGCGCGTACCTGGTGGGTCAACGGCGTCTGCGCCCTGGTCAGCGCTCACCCGGACACCCCGAACGACGTCCCACCCCACAACCTGGACCTGGACGCGGTCACACCGGTCATCGCCGCACTCGGCCTGCCGTTGATCACAGTCGATTTCGCCCTGCGCGCCGACGGCGTCTGGCGGATCATCGAGATCGGCGACGGCCAGGTCAGTGACCGCCCGGCCACCACCGACCCCAGCACACTGATCACCGCACTGCTCGCCGGCACCATCTGACTGCCGGATGTGCATCCCAGATCGGGGCATCCTGACCTGCCGCGTCGTGCGCGTTGGCCGGTGGGCGCCCCATCACTGTCCGGGCCGAACTGTGATGAGCGGTACGGCTTTGCCTGTTGATCGCAAGGCCGATGGTGGCGCGGAGCCGATGGTCACCGGCCCTGGGTACCGTCGGCAGCACCGGCGAATTGCGGGCCTGGATCGGTCAGCCCGCAGGTGCCGCTGTCAGGGCCGGATCGCTGGCAGGCTGGGCTGTTTCGGAGCGGCCGGCAGCGATGATGGCGTCCAGGATGTCGCGGGCGGCGAGCAGGTCGTCGATAGCCGTGGTGAGGCGGTCCCGGTCCTGGCTCAGCACGGTGGTCAGCTCGGGGCATGCGGGCACCAGCGCGTCACCGTCGTCGGTCATGCAGGGAAGCACCTCGGCGATTGTGTAGGTGCTCAGGCCCGCGGCCAGCAGCGTGCGGATGTTACGCACCGTCCGGACGTCGCCCTCCGCGTACTCGCGGTACCCGCTGCGGCGCCGTTCCGGTCGTAGGAGCTGTTGTTCCTCGTAGTAGCGCAGCGCCCGTTCGCTGATTCCGGTCCGCCGGGCGAGTTCGCCGATGCGCATGTGACCTCCCCCACCGCGGGTGGACTCTCACGTCAACGTGAATGTCTACGTTAGCCGGCATGGCAGCTCAGCAAGCAACTCACGGCGACCGGTCCCACATCACTGTTCTCGGTCTCGGTCAGATGGGCCGAGCGTTGGCGGAGGCGCTCCTGTCCGCCGGGTACCGGACCACTGTCTGGAACCGCACCACGGGGAAGGCTGACACCCTCGTCGGCAAGGGCGCCCTCCGTGCCGACAGCGTTAGCGACGCCATCGCGGCAAGCCCACTCGTGATCGTCTGTGTGGGCGACTACGACGGTGTACACGAAGTGCTCGACGGCAGCGTGGCCGAGATACGGGGCCGCGCCCTCGTCAACCTCACCACCGGTACACCGGACGAGGCGCAGGCCGTGGCCGCCTGGGCCGCCGGGCACGGCGCCGACTATCTCGACGGCGCGATGATGGCCGTACCGCAGACCGTGGCATCACCCGACGCGTTCTTCCTCTACAGCGGGTCCGCCGCAGCGTTCGAGACGCACCGCGACGTGCTGGACGTCCTGGCAACCAGCTACTACCTCGGCACTGACGCCGCGGCGGCAGAGCTGTGGGACCTGGCGCTGCTCTGCAGCGGCTACGCGGCCCTGACCGGCTTCCTGCACGGTGCGGCGCTACTGGACACGGCCGACGTCGCACCATCGGCGTTCCTTCCGCTGGCCACCCGGTGGCTGCACGGCATGATCGCGTTCATGTCCGAACTGGCGGACGAAGCGGAGTCCCGCGACTACACAACCGGTGTCTCCCCGGTCGCCATCAACCAGGTCGCGGTCGCCAAACTCGCCCATGTCAGCCACAGCCGCGGCGTCAGCACGGACATACACGCGCCGTTACAAGCCCTCCTCGGTCAGCGGGTAGCAGACGGACACGGCACCGACAGCTTCGCAAGCGTGTTCGAACTCTTGCGAAAGCAGTCGTAAGTCACACGCAGGCGTACGTCTCCGGCTGGGGAGACTTCACCACCGCTGCAATCGCCGACTTTCTCGGCCACCTCCCACGCGACATCGCCGACTTCGTCCGCGACCACGCCGCAGCGTTCACCCCGGCCGACGACAACTGAAACCGAGATCGAGCCCAGACAGCTCCAATCCGGACGCGGCCCCGGCACCATCCCCAGAGGTTGCAGGGCCGCTCATGAGCCAGCTTGTACAGTACGAGGGTTGGCCGGTATCCGCATGCCAAGGTAGGTGAGCGGCCCCGGGTCCGGCACGTTGATCACATGGAAACCGAGCCGGTCGTAAAAGGCCCTGGCGGCGGCGTTCTCGGTGACCATTCCAAGATGGACGGCCGGGACTCCGGCTTTAGCCAACGCCTCGATGAAGGCAGCGATGAGTCGCCGGCCGTAACCTGCACGCTGGTAGGGCGGTAGCAAGTCGATATGCAGATGCGCCGGATAATCCGCGAGGTCTGGCACGAGCATGCGCTCGGGCGTGTGCAGTAGGTGCCGCATCACGTCGTCGGAGGTCTGCGGCTGCCGCTCGCTGCCTAACGGCGGGTAGCGGCCGGCGATGCTGGGTAGCCACTCGTCGCGGAACAATCGGACGAACCTCTCGGTATCGGCGGTTCCGAGCACATAACCGACTGCACGATCGTCGGTATCGGCGACGATGAAGGCGAGTTCCGGCTCGAAGTGAACGTACGGAACGGCGAAGATCTCGGGCAGCAGGTCGGGCTCTGCGTAGTGGGGGCGGGCGTCCTCGCCAGCGTAGGCGGTGCGGATGCAGATATCGCGGATGTCGGTGCAGTCGGCCGACCGGTAAGGGCGAAGTGTGAGCACTAAGCCACTCTTCCCTGGAAGCGCTCTCACTTTCACCATCCAGCAGAGCCATCAACTCATGGCCCCTTCGGTCGAGCGTGTATCCGCCGAACAGTCGATGCTGTGTTCGTGCGGGGCGCTTCGCACGGCGTTGGTCCGAGGGTTACGGCAACTGCCAGGTGACGACGATAACGACAGCCTCGCGGCTGTCGGCTCCGCATGATTCTCAATGCTGTTTGGTCAAGTGGCGGGGACGGCGAGGGGTTGTTCTTCTTCGTAGGCACGGCCGTCGCGCAACATCGCCCAGAGCACGTCGTAGAACGACTTTGAGGCAGGGCTGAGCTGGATTCTGATCAGCGCTGATGTGTAGACGACGCGTTGGAGTTGGCGGTTGTATCGCTTGGGGCGGTGGAGATTGCCGACGCGCCGGCCGGGTCAGCCCGGGGACCTGCTCGGCGAACGTCCGCCGCCGTTTCCGGCTGATCGTGCAGCCCGGCAGGTGCGGCAGGCCCGGTGGTCGCCGAAACGAGATTGAAGGCGCATAGATGCCATTCTTCCGATCTCGGCGGTCTCGTGCGGCGAAGGCGTCAGGTAGGGTGCGGCACACTACTTGATCATTAGCGAGCTGTGACCCAGCAATATGTGATCATCGTGAAAGGGAGGCTCCGATGCCGGAGAACGGGCTTCATGAGGCGCTCGAGGAGCACCTGTCCGCCCTGCAGCACAAGGACATCGACGGCTATGCCGCGACGCTCGCCGACGAGGTGGTGCTGATCCTGCCGGACGGCCGGGTGCTTGACGGTAAGCCAGCCGTGGTCGGGCTGCACCGGGAGATGTTCGACGACGACAGTTGGACGCAGACGCGCACCGTACGGCGGGTCATGACGACTGGCAGTACCGGATGGGCGCTCGTCGAGTACCGGTTCGTTACGGTCGACGCCGACGGGCGGACCGTGTCGGACACCCAGGCTTACTTCGCACTGACCTACGCACTGGTCGACGGCCGATGGCTGGTGGTCGCCGACCAGAACACCAGTCGGTCGTAGGCGGCCAATGGCGATGGTGCACGTGAATGCGGCATGTCGTCCGGGTGAAGCAGCTCCTCGATACGTTGCGGCAATGATTCTCTCCAGCAAAGCCTTCGGCCGATTACTCGCTGTCTTCATCGCGATGGCCGTGGCGCTCGTGATCGCCCCGACAGCGGCTTCATCAGCGCCGTCCGGACAGGCGTCGCCCCAAGCCGATGCCGACATCGAGGCTTTGATCAAGGTCAATCCGGGGGCGAAGCGGATCGGAGACAACCGGATCCGCCTCGAGAACGGCGTGATCGCCGAGACCGTCTACTGCGCGGAAGACACGACAAGCAAGCAGGGGACGCAGGGCTGCGGCGAATGCGCGTACGGGTGGCTCTGCCTGTGGGACAGCACCTACTACAACGGATCCTCCTTGCGGCTCTACCATTGCGGGTTCGTCAACATCGGATCTGTTCACGGCTGGAACGACCGTATCCGCTCCTACCGCAACAACCAGACGCCTGGGACGACGACTCTCTTCTTCGATGTGACCGGCGGGGACTGGTGGCATTCGTACACCTCCTGGGCACCAGACAATCAGCCGCTTGCTCCGGTTCAGGTTTACTACGTAAACGGGATCACCGTTTGTTAGAGCCGACCCGGCGACGCCGGCTCGAGGTTCGTTCCGCACCTGGCAGTACGGCCCATGGGGGCGTCAAGCTCCGATTCCCTACACAGTCGACGAGCGTCCCAGCCCGACGGCATCGACGGCATCGACGGCAAGGAGAATGCGGGCGACCCGCAGGCCGGTAGGCGGCAGGCGGACTGCCCCGTGACGCCGCACTAAGGGCGACTGAAGCACGAGCGCCTACGGTGACAAGAATAGGCACGATTCTGTCGATACACGCCCGCGTTAGCTCATTCCAGGAGGAGGATTCTTATGGTAGAGGCACGAGAAGAGATCGATTCCGCCATCATTGACCTGGCGGGCATTCCGCTGGATCGTCTTCGATCGTCTGATGACTCGGCTCTGACGGCTGCGGTCCTCCGGGCCGCAAAGGAGGCAGTTGAGCCGAGTGACGTTGCGGCAGCCTTCCAGAACAGGTGTATTGGCGGCATCTAAGCGTGTGCGAGGAGGCTCGCCCGTAGCGAGCCGAGTCCCAGGCGGCGTTCGGCAAGGCGGAGGTTGCCTGGATACCAATGTGGTATCCAGGCAGGCCGACGACGCGGCCGGCCGTCGTCTGGGGCCAGCGCAGCGGGCATGGCCAACTCGAACGCACTCTACGCGCGACTGTTCGCATCGCCCCGCCGTTCAGGGCGTAGGCCGGTTAGCCGGGCGCCCTACTGGCCCGCACGAGCGCGCTGGCCATACACCAATCGACGACCTTCCGTTGGCCCATCACCTGAGGGAAAATCAGATGTCTGTCGATACTGCTGATCATGGCGTCGGCGCTGCTCAACGGTCCCTGCCGTTCCAGGAGTTCATCCTGAAGCTCAGCAGCCGTTGCAACCTGGCGTGCGATTACTGCTACATCTACGAACTGTCCGACCAGACCTGGCGGCAGCAACCTACGACGATGACATCGCGAACGGTGGACCGCACCGCACTGCGCATCGGCGAACACGTGCAAGCCCATGGTCTAAAGCAGGTCGACGTGGTTTTTCACGGTGGTGAGCCACTTCTGGCTGGCCCGGCACTCATCGACTACGCCGCACGGGCCGTACGAGCGGCGGCGCGCGGCACAGTCGTGAACCTCAGTGTCCAGACCAACGGGCTTCTGCTCGACGAACGCATGGTGGCCACCCTGCGCCGCCACCGCATCAGTGTCGGTGTCAGCCTCGACGGCGGCACGTCGGCCAACGATCGGCATCGTCAGTATCGGGACGGACGGGGCAGCTTCGCCGGAGTGGCGGCGAACCTGGTCCGGCTGATGGGTGGACCCGACAGAGCTCTCTTCGGCGGCCTGTTGTGCACGATTGATCTCGCGAACAACCCCGTTCAGGTGTACGAGGACCTGCTCAAGTTCGCGCCCCCGTCTATCAACTTCCTGTTGCCCCACCGGAACTGGACTTCCCCACGAATCGAGAAAGTTGCGCCTACAGGGCATCCGTACGGTGACTGGCTGGCTGCGATCTTCGATCGGTGGTATGGGGCGCCAAGGAAGGAGACCAGGGTCGTTCTGTTCGAGGAGCTGATGAACCTGCTGCTCGGAGGTGCGAGTAACGTCGAGGGCATCGGCCTGAGTCCGGCCAGGATGATCGTCGTCAGCACGGACGGCTCGTTGGAGCAGGTTGACTCGCTGAAGTCGACCTTCGACGGCGCGGCCGCCACCGGCTATGACGTGTTTCGACATCCGTTCGATGCTCTGCTGAACCACCCCGACATCGTCGCGCGACAGCAGGGGGTGGTTTCGCTCGGCGAGATCTGTCAGCAATGCCCTCTCGTCAGCGTCTGCGGAGGTGGTTACTACCCCCATCGTTACCGCGAAGGGTCAGGCTTCCGTAATCCGTCGGTCTACTGCCTCGACCTGCAACGGATCATCACTCATGTCCGTGATCGACTGGCCAGGGATGTCCACGGGCTGAGGGAGAACGTCTGATCATGGTTGCTTTCCACACCCTGTCGAAGGACGAATTCAACAGCCTGGCGGATGGTGGGGGTGGGCCGGAGACGGTTGGCCGGCTCCGCGCGAGTCGCTTGAGCAAGCACACCACGATGCTTGTCGCTGTGGCACGACTTGCGGCGATCTGTGGTGTCACGCCCGAGGAACGTCAGCTGCTCGAGGAAGGGATCGAGGCACTCGCTGCAGCACCGAAAGCCGAGTATGCCGCGCTCGTCGGTCATCCCCACACGGGGTTGTGGGCCGTGCGGTGCCTGGCCCGTCTGCAACGTACGGCCGATCATGCCATGCCCCTGTCCGTGGATCTCGGTCGAGTCGCCGCGCTCGCTGCGGCGGCGGCGATCCGGGCCGGCCAGTCGTTCGAGATGACGGTGCCGCTCTGGCGAGGACGCGTCTACCTTCCCACGCTGGGGCTGGCGCGCATCGGTAGTGAGCATGGTGCCGGACAGGCCGTGGTCCGTGGCGTCCGCGGCAGGGTCGTGATCATCGCAAGGCGTACCGTGGTAGCTCTTCCGGACGACCTCGAGCGGGACATACCCACCTGGTCGCCGGTACGACGGCTCACGGCCGCGGCCGACGGCCGGCACATCGAGGTGGAGCTTGAGGATCTTGACCCGGGTCGCGATGGCCTGGGTAAGCCCTTGGCGACGCGAGTCCCGCGTGCCGAGTTCTCCCAGTGGCAGAGCACCTTCGAGCAGGCGTGGAGGCTGTTGGCGCGTGACCATCCTGATCGGGCCGATTCGCTCGCCGCTGGCATGGTCGCTATCGTGCCGGTGAACCCGGCCCCGGGAAGCAGTGGCAGTGTGACCGCGCAGCACGGGTTTGGCAGCGTCGCGATGAGTCTGCCGAGGAACGGCGCCACGATGGCGGACACGCTCATCCACGAGTTCCAGCACTCAAAGCTGTACGCCGTCATGGACCTGGTTCCCTTGCATCACAAGGTGCCCGACCTGTCATACTCGCCGTGGCGCCCGGATCCTCGTCCGCTCACCGGAATCCTGCAAGGCGCCTACGCATACATCGGGGTCACCGACTTCTGGGACCGTCAGCGGCGTCTGCTCGACGGTTCTCGGCGTATGTTCGCCGACTTTGAGTTCGCGCGTTGGCGGGTTCAGGTCGCCCGGGCGGTACGGATGCTGCTCGCCTCAGGGCGACTGACCGAACACGGCGTCGAATTCGTCCGCGCGATGGGTGCACACTCGAGCCGATGGCTCGAAAGCGAGGTCCCCGAGCCGGTCCGTCGGCTCGCCGAGATTGCAGTACTGGATCATCAGATGCTGTGGCGTCTCGAGAACGCGCGGCCTGACGCCAGGGCGGTCAGGAAGCTCGCAAATGCATGGCTCAACGATAGGCCCTGTTCCCTCGATACTGACTCGATCGACGTGCAGGTCCGCGCCATCGCCGCCGACGACACGGAACTAAGTGTGCGTATGGACTTGATCCTGAGGGAGATGGGCAGGTCAGCCACGGACATCGTTGCGCCGCTGGGCCCGAGTTCAGCTGGCCCTGCCGACGTTGCGCTGGTGAAAGGGCAGCCGCACCGTCTCGTCGTCGAACTTTACGAGGAACAGATAGCGGCGGAACCCGCGAGGCGGACCCACTGGGCGGGGTTGGCCGTCGCGCACCAGGCGGTGGCTGATCCGGCAACATGCATATTCCGAGATAGCCCCGAGATCGTCTTCGCCGTGCACCGGGCCATCGTTCAAGCCGGAGGCAACCCGCCTCGGCCGTCCGCCTTGGCCGAATGGCTCGGCGCGGGCGGCACGGGGCAGCAAGGAGCTCATCGAGTCAGAGTCGGGAACAGGCGATGCTCAGGACAAT
>NZ_BOOZ01000091.1 GCF_016863495.1 Micromonospora andamanensis | reverse complement strand
CCCTCTAAGAAAGACACCCTGCGAAAGTTGCCGCTGCGCTTCCTCCGGGCTGAGGTTGAGTTCGGCGCCGACCGACTTCGCTGCCGCGGCGGGATCGTCGTGGATCAGGTTCAGGGCCTGGAACTGAGCCTTGCGCCAGGCGTCGACCGCAGCAGGGTGCGCCTGAACAAAGTCCGTGGCGACGACGCCGAGGTCCAGCGTGGGCTTGCCAGCGGTGGCGAGTTCGCGACTGGTGACCAGCACCGTACCGGTCTTCCGGAGCTCATCCAGCGATGGCAACCAGGAGTAGGCCGCGTCCAGGTCGCCCCGGGTCCAGGCGGCCAGGATGTCCTGGGGCTCCAGGTCGACGATGGTGAGCTCTGATTCCTTGATGCCGGCCTGATCCAGGGCGGCCAGCAGGCTGTAGTGGGCGGTGGAGGCGAAGGGGGTCCCCACCTTCTTGCCACGCAGGCCGGCGACGTCGGTGACGCCGGAGCCGTTGCGGGCCACCAAGGCCTCGTTGTCGCCGGCCACGTCGAGGACGAAGGCGACCTGATACGGAATGTTCAGCGGCGCGGAGAGACCGCGCGCCACCGGACTCGACCCGATCGCCGCGATGTCGACGCTGCCAGCGACGAAGGCGGTGTTGATGCTTGCGCCGGAGTCGAACTTGGTCCAGGTGATCTGGTAGTCGGGTAGCGCATCCTCAAGAAGTCCCTGGTTCTTCACGATGAGGTCGCCGCTGGGGAAGGCCTGGTAGGCGATCCGGATGGTCTTGCGGCCCGGATCGCCACCGCTGGCGGCGCCGTCGCCGCAGGCAACCAACAGCAGGGACACGGCTGCCAGCAGGCCGACTATCTTGCGCATCTGTTGTCTCCTAGATCTGGCCCCGCCACGGAATGAGCCGGTTTTCGGCGGTCCGTAGCAGGGCGTCGATGATGAGGCCGGACAGGCCAATGGCGAAGAGGCCGAGAATGACGACGTCGGTCTGGGAGTAGCGCTGGGCGTCGCGGACCATGCCACCGATGCCCGGCACGCCGTTGATCGTCTCGGCGGCGACCACTGAGGAGTACGCGACCCCGACCGCGATCCGGATGCCGGTGAGTATCTCCGGTAGCGCGTGGGGTAGCACCACGTCGCGGATCACCTGAGCACGACCGGCGCCCAGCGCCCGGGCGGCCTCCACCAGCCCGGTCGGTGCGGAGTAGACGGCTGCCGCGGTCGCGACCGCCACCGGCGGCAATGCGGCGATGGAGAGCAACCAGAGCTTCGGAGTCTCGTCGATGCCGAACCAGATGATGAAGAGGCTGAAGTAGGCAAGCGGCGGAAGGGCCCGAACGAAGGTGACGACCGGTTCGATCACCACCCGGATCCAACCGACAGTTCCCATCACGACACCGAGGAGCACCCCACCGGCCACGCCGATCACGGACCCGATCAGGATGCGCCGCAGGCTGACGCCGAGATGCTCGATGAGCAGGTACCCGCTGTAGCCGCGAATGCCATCGTGGGTAGTCGACGTCTGGACCACCTGGTGCCACACCGCACCGGGGGAGGGGATGAAGGTCGGATTGCTCGTGGCCCGGGCGGCGACTACCCAGAGGCCGTAGAGCACGACAAGGGCGAATAGCCGCAGGAGGACCCGGCGTCGTCGTCCGCCACGAGGTGCCAGTGACCCCCGGGCGGCCGTCGACGCACCGATCGAGGTTTCCGCAGCGGGTGGCGCGGGGACTGTGGTAGTCACCCAGTTTTCCTATAGTACAAGTAGGAAATAGGCAAGCGGAGATCGAAGGGCGGGACGGCGGCGGGGTGCGGCCACCCGTGGGGTCCAGCCGGCCTGGCTGGTCTCCACGCCCGCGGCAGGATCAGAGGCGATGAAAAGGCACATCGACGGCGGACGAATGTTCGTCACGTATCACACTCTCGGGATTGTGGATGGAGATGGCTGGCCCCTGGACGATCACGGCCAGGGCAACGGATTGGTCCATCCGTGCGGGCACGGGGCCTCGGCCTACGCGGGCATTCACACCGGGCTTGTTGAGGTGCAGGCGGTCAGCCGCGAGCAGGCACCTGACGCGATCGACGACTCCCGGCTCTGGCAGGACATCGCCGAGGTAAGCGTCACCGCACCGACCGGACACCTGCGAGGAAACACGCATCCATTCAGGGCCTAGCAGGCGGTGCCCCACCAACTGCTTCTACCGCAAGTTGTCGACGTGGAACACCGCCGATGATCACCGTTAGGCCAACGGGATCAACGCCGACAGCGTCGGACCCGGTTGGGTTTTGGCTTGTGTTGCCCCTCGGACACAGATTTTCCGCATCGGTGCGCACTTTGAGTGCGCATGCGCTGATACTACAGCCTGCTGGTACGCGCAGTTGGGCGTGCACCCGTGGGTACGAGTTTCGTATCGATACATTCGCCATCAGCGGCGCAATTTGGTCGGCGCTTGCCATGACCGTCGTGGGCGTGCTGGCCCGAGTCGGTCTCTGCGGGATGGGGTGAGCCTCGGCTACGCCGAAAAGCTGCCGACTGGCCCGGGGCTGAGTGTCGGGTCGCTTTGGTCCAGGCCGACGAGCACGTGATCCGGCAGGTCATTCACCGGTTGAACGAGATGAGTATGGCCAGCCTGCCCCTCGGTGGGCAGGTGGCTGTCCCCGTAAGGTCAGCCTGACGATCATGCGTTCATCGTCGTGACGGCCAACACCCGCCCCGAGAATAAGCACCTTCCGTAAGTGGTTCCGGACGTTGGGAGTGTCGAGTCAACGTCTGATCGTGGTTCTCGAGGTGTCGGGGGCCGGTCGGGTCCGCCGGCCCCTGATCGACCGATCAGCCCGCTATCTCCAGTCCCGCGTCGAGGAGCCGCGAGGGTCGGGGTGGGGCGGGGAGGTTGCGTCGGCCTTTGAGTGGGCCGAATGGCATGGTGAGTGCGCCCGCGACGTAGATGGCGAGCATGATCGCGAGAGCAGTGCGGACGCCGAGTTGATGTCCGAGCCAGCCGGAGACGAGCCCGGATGCGGGCATCGCGGCGAAGGCGAGCATCTGGATGGTGGTGCTGACGCGGGCTTGGAGGTTGTCCGGAACGTAGGTGAGACGCCAGGTGGTGCGGATGACGTTGTCTGCGACGATCGCGAACTCGCATAGCAGCAGCCCGGCGGCCATCCACCCGACACCTGCGCCGGGGCCAGTCAGCAGTACCAGCAGGCAACTGCAGCTGACGAGCTGCAGCGCGATCGGGCCGCGCGCGCTACCGAGCCGGCGGGCGACATGTGGGCCGAGGAGCCCGCCGATGACGCCGCCGACGCCCCCGGCGGCGAGCACGAGTCCGGTCACGGCCTGTGGTGCGGCGAGCTCGCCGACCAGGAAGAGAACCTGGAGTGACAGCAGGCCGGTGAGGCCGAAGTTCTGCACGGCAGCCAGGCCGGCGAAGTACCGCAAATAACGGTCGCGGGCGACGACATTGACGCCGGCTCGGATTCGGTGAAGAAGAGGCTCTTCCGGTACGGCCACGGCAGGATTGGATGCCCGGCCCGCGGGACGCGTTCGGGCAAGGCAGACGGCCGATACGAGGAAGCTGACCGCGTCAAGGAGCACGCCGAGCGCGGCGGAAACGGCCTGGGCGATCAGGCCAGCCAGCCCCGGCCCGACGACCGTGCTGGCCGATTCGGTGGCGTACAGCCTGGAGTTCGCGGTGCCGAGCTGCTCGGCATCCACCACGCGGATGACGAGTCTGGGCAGCGCGGCTCGGAACACCACAGCACACGAGCCGATCACGAACGCGACTGCGACCAGCGCCGCAAGCGTCAGCCTGCCGGTCACCCAGAGCAGCGGCACGGTCGCGGCAGCGGCGGCCGCGACCAGATCGCTCACAATCATCGTCGTGCGGGGTGACCACCGGTCGACGAGCGCACCGGCTGGCAGACCGAGGATCAGCCAGGGCGACCAGCTCGCCGCCGCTAGGACCCCCATCCAGCCCGGACCGGCATCCAGCTGCGTGGCCGCGAGCAGCGACAGCAGCGTCGCCGTGGTCGCGGTCCCGAACACGCTGACGGCTTCACCGAACCAGAAGACCCGGAAGGCGCGGGGGAGACGGGGGGACGGCCGTCTCCCACGATCCTGCAAATGACCGACCACTATCAGCTCGCTCAGGCCGCGGCGCGGTCGGTCAGTGGGCGGCGCCGTCGTGCGTTGTCGGTCAATGAACGCGGGGGCAAGGGGGCGTTGGGGTTGTACAGGTTAGTCCCGGGCGGCACGATTTCGTCGATCCGGTCGAGGGCCGCATCGTCCAGAGTTAGCGCGGCGCCCTTGAGGAGATCCTCCAGCTGCGGCATGGTCCGCGGTCCGATGATCGCCGAGGTGACGGCCGGATGGGCAACGGTGAACGCGATGGCGAGCTGCGGAAGGGTGCAGCCGATGTTTTCCGCGAGCTCGACGAGCTGCTCGACGACGTCGAGCTTGGCGGCGTTTTCCGCAATCGCGGGATCGAATCGTTCCGGCCGGATCGTGGGACGGCCCGTTGACAGGTCGATGGGCTGATACTTGCGGTACTTGCCGGTGAGGAACCCGAAGGCCAGCGGGCTCCAGACCAGCACGCCCATGCCGTAGCGCTGGCAGACGGGCAGGACCGAGGCCTCGATCCCGCGGGCCAGGATCGAATACGGCGGCTGCTCGGTGCGGAAGCGTCCGAGGCCACGACGCTCGGAGACGTGATGCGCCTCGACGATCTCCTCAGCCGGGAACGTCGAGCAGCCGAAAGCGCGGATCTTCCCCTGGTGCACGAGATCGCTGAGCACCGAGAGCGTCTCCTCGACGTCGGTCGAGTCGTCGGGGCGGTGAACCTGGTAAAGGTCGATCCAGTCGGTGTTCAGGCGCCTGAGGCTGTCATCAACCGCCTTGAGGATCCACCGCCGCGAGTTGCCACTGCGATTGCGGCCCTCACCCATCTGGAAGCGCACCTTGGTGGCGAGTACGACGTCATCACGGCGCCCCCGCAGCGCCTTGCCCACGATTTCCTCGGACTCTCCCTGTCCGTACATGTCGGCGGTATCGACGAAGTTGATCCCCTGGTCCAGCGCGGCGTGGATGATGCGGACACAATCGTCGTGGTCGGAGTTGCAGCCATCCTGGAACATCATGGTCCCGAGGCAGTATGCACTGACTTCGATGCCGGTTCCGCCGAGGGTGCGATAGCGCATGGTGATGCTTCCTTACTGGTTCAGCCGTGATTACACAGTGCGACAGGAGCGTCGATCGCACGGGAACCCTAGGATCTAGAGTCGGCTCTAGGTCAAGCGGCTACCCTGAATGGTATGGCTGAGGTCACCAAAAATCTGAGCATCGGGCAGGTCGCCGAACGCACCGGCTTGAGCGTGCACGCATTGCGCTTCTATGAGAACGAGGGCCTTTTCGTCAACCCCGTGCGGCGCGGACCTGGCGGGCGCCGCAACTACAGCCAGGACGACGTGGACTGGCTCACCGTCTGCATCATCCTGCGCGCCTCCGGCATGCCCCTGCCCGCGCTACGCCGATACGCCGACCTCGTCCGGCAAGGAGCCGGAAACGAGGAAGAACGACTCACGCTCATGCGCGAGCACCAAGCCCACGTCACCACCCAGATCCGCAAGCTCGCCGAGTGCCTGGACCTGATCAGGTTCAAGGTCGGAGTGTATGAGGACATCCTCGACATAGACAGCGCCGCCAGTGGCGAATGCCACGCGCTATCTCCTTTGGCAAACGACGAAGTCGCCGATAGCAGCGGTCCGCTCACAGCGCAGTCAGCCTAAGTTGAACGGCCGCCGTCGACGGAGCTGCAGATCGTCACGAGGCCAACGTGCGGGAAAACCTCCGCCGTTCATGCGTGCGAGGCCAGCTGCCCCAGGGGCGTCGACGACCAACGCGATAACCGTCGGGCGCCGATGGCGTAACAATATTGTGCCGGTCCGGCTTAGGGCCCGCCCTGTCGATCAGGGACTGCGTAGCGGGGTGCGGCCCCTGGCGAGTTCGGTTGTGACGTGGGCTTTGGCCCGGGCCGAAGGCGAAACTGAGGCCGTAACCCTTCCATGAGTACGACCTGAAGCCACGCTGAAGTCGGCCGCCGTTAGGTTGGTGGCGCCTCAAGGCAGCGCTAGGACAATTCATCGTAGGAGCGGTCCAGGCGAGCCAGAAGCGGCACTTGACTTCGGTGATTCTGTTGGAGGATGGCGCCGCGGCTAGCGACGATGATTGCCCGGATAGCGCCGTAGCGGTTCCGTGGCCGTATCGCACACGCCACGGAACACTGGCGAGGGCTGGCCCACCGCCACTACCTCTCGAGCCCTGGTGTATCAACGCCGATGCATCGGGCGACGGCCCTGACCACTCAAGGATGAAGATGGTAAGCCTCAGCCGCCGCGCACCTCATATGGCGCGACGTCGCATGCGCGTAGCGGCGATCCTGACTGTGATCGCGAACCTCGCCGCAGCCCTGATCCCCGGATCAGCGGCGCCAGCGTTCGCCGTCACCACCCCCGAGTACAACTATTCGTTCACGACCGCGACCAGTTCGGCCCTCCACTCCGTGCCGGGCTCACAGGTGACTGCCGCTCTGGCCGCGGGACAGATGCTTTATCTGTACACGAAGGATCTCTTCAACATCCTGCTCACACCGATGGGAGCTGACGACGCGCCGGGGACCACCTTCTATCTGTCGTGCTGGAAGGCGGGGGAGTCGACGACACACCGAGTGGGGGTGTACACGGCGCAGAACACGGTAACCCCGAATGAGACCACTATCGACGGCACCATGCGCTGGCTGCTCGTGGCGCCGAGTGCCGGGTCGTACACCTGCGAGATTCAGGTTGGCAGCTACGCGCGCGGCGATTCAATCATCGAGGCCGGTGGGAGGATCTACATGCGCGTGAAGGCCGGCGCACAGCTGAACTACAGCTACGTCGGGCAGCCAGGCAGCATAGTGCGCAGCGCACACAGTTGGGCCATGTCAAATGTTGCCAGCCTGGGCGAGGAGTTCGTTTTGTGGAGCGGTGTGAAGCAGCTCAACGGATCGACTATCCCACTTACCCAGGGAGCGGGCAATCTCACGATCGTGCAGGACGTCAATCTCACGACCTGCATTCCCGATGACCACCTGAAGTGGTCGGACTGCGCGGGCGGCGACGGAGGAAGCACCATGCGCACGTGGATCGAGGCGCAACCTCAGCACTCTGACGGCAGCGCGTGTGGCCCGCTCATCAAGGGGACCGTGAAGTCGACCTGGATCAGCCGGCCGCGCCACCACAAAACCGTGAACAACACCCTGATGATCTCGCGGTCGGGCATGGGGGCGGCGTGCACGCAGGTAAGGACGGCCCTGAAGGTTGAGCTCGGTGGCGGGGCGCAGACGGTGATCACTACAAGTGGCATGCCCTACCGGGGGCAACCGGCCGACGCACGGCGTCGCCTACCAGTTCTGATCTGAAGATGCGATTGTGGCTGGCACCCGAGGATGCCAGCCACAATCATGCGTGCTGAGGGGCGTCGCCCAGGTCCGGCGCCATGGCGGGGATCAACCTTCAGCCGCTCAGCGAGGGTTTCGCCCTGTTGGACCGCCTAAAGCCCGCCTAGGGGTATTGCCGCGTGAACGTCCTCGCCTTCGCTGCGCAGCCTCGCACCGAGCTTCGCAACCAAGAACCTCAGGACCGGCCTCGACCACCTCCAAGGCCGCTCTAGTAGTAGTTCTCGATGGGCTGGCGTGCCTCGTCGAACAGCGCCGGCCCCTCGTACCGCACCGGAGGCAGCGGCGGGGTTGTCGGCTTGACCTCCTCGAACTGCTCCGCGGACAGCGCGTACACCACCCTGCCGAGGCCGGAGCGGGCGATCGCGGTCTCACACATGGGGCAGGGCTGGCAACTGGTGAACATCGTGGTGCCGGCCGCCACGTCAGGGGCGAGCTCCCGGGCGGCCCAGCGGGCCAGCTTCAGTTCCGGGTGGGCGGTGATGTCGGAGTCGGAGACCACGGTGTTGTGGTCCTCGATCAGGACCACGCCGTCGGCGCCGACCAGCAACGAGCCGAACGGGCGCTCGCCCGCCGCCCCGGCCATGCTGGCGAGCTCCACGGCACGGCGGAGAAACTTTTCGTCAACGGGCGTCATAGGTCCTCCTGGGATCTGTGGTACGCGGCCACCGCCGCAAGGGTCCGCCAGGCGCGTTCGGGCCGGCGGATCTCGGTCAGGTCGCCGTGGAACGGGTCGAGCACCACCGCCTGCGTGCCGAGCAGACGGAGTTGGTCGAGGTCGGCGATGATCTGGTCGATGGTGCCGACACCGGCGAGCCGGTCCGGGTCGGTGACCGCTTCCTGGGTCTCCCGGAGCGCGATACGCGGCATCAACGCGGGTACCGGGCGGCCCAGTTCGTCGGCGGTGGCCTTCAGCCGCCCGGCCGCCTCCACCAGCCATCCGGGCGTGACCCGCAGCGGGTGCCAGGCGTCACCGAGCAGCACGGCGCGACGGATACCGGCGTCGCTGTTGCCGCCGACCCAGATCGGGATGGGGATCGTGGCCGTGTCGTAGTCGCCGGTGTTCCGCCAGGCGTCACGCATGGCGCACAGATACTCGTCGGTCAGCGCGCCGCGCCGCCGGAACGGCACGCCGAGCGCCTCGAACTCCTGCCGGGCCCAGCCGACCCCGACGCCCAGGACGAGCCGGCCGCCGCTGAGCCGGTTTAGGTTCGCTGCCATCCGTGCGGTGAGCAGCGGATGCCGGTACGGCACGATGAGCACCGTGGTGCCCAGCCGCACCCGTTGGGTGACGCCGGCGAGCCAGGACAGCGTGGTGAACGGCTCGTAGAACGGCGCCGGATACTGCTCCGCCACATCCGGGGTCACCGCGATGTGATCGGAGACCATCAGCAGGTCGAAGCCGAGGCCCTCGACCGTCTGCGCCCACTGCCGCAGCATCGCGGGGTCGGTACCCGGACCAAAATTCGGTACGTTCACACCAATCTGCACGGCTCCCACGCTACTCACGGCGGGTTCCTACTGTGAACAGCATGATCCCGGCCCTTACCGGCATCCGCCGCGAATTCGCCGGTAGATTGGCCCCATGGCCGAGGATCTTGACGCCGTCGACTGGTCCATCCTGACCGAGCTGCAGGGCGACGGCCGCCTGCCCATCACCGAGCTCAGCCGCCGGGTCAGGCTCAGCGCGTCAGCCACCACCGAACGGGTGAGGCGGCTGGAGGCCACCGGCGTGATCACCGGCTACCGCGCCGACGTCGACCTCACCAAGGCGGGCTTCCCCGTGCTCGCGGTGGTCCGGCTGAAGTATCCCGGCAGCCGGCACGAGCCGCTGCACAAGCTGCTGGAGCGACGGTCGGAGATCCTGGAGTGCCTGCGCACCACAGGAGACGACTGCTATGTGCTGAAGGTGGCCGCCACGTCGATGGCGCACCTCGAACAGCTCGTCAACGAACTCGCCGCCTTCGGCAGCACCACCACCAACGTCGTCTACAGCGCCACCCTGCCCTACCGCGGCCCGCGCCTCACACCGCCACGAGGCTAGGCCGTGTTCCGTAGGGCGCGGAGCCAGCTGACCGGACGGCGGCCGGTTCTTCGCCCACGAGCTGTGGCATACCACCAGCTACCGGCTGGACGTGGCGGCGCTAGCCGCCGGTCCTACCCGAGTTGTGATGGGTTGCGGTGTTGAGTCCCACGCGCTGTCGACCTACCGGACGTCCGTGACGCTGGCCGAGCGGCTGGGTGCTGCGTTTGTCGATGATCTGCCTGGTGAGCACACCGGCTTCGTCGATCATCCAACCGAGTTTGCCGAGGCGCTGCGGGTGGTACTGCGGTAGACCGGGCGTCCTGGGTGCGGGTCGGGCCAGGGCACCGATCAGGGGTGTCCTCTCCCGTCGTCAACTGGCGGGCCTGATGGCGACGACTCCAATGTTGCAGGGTGGCGAGTGCTTGGATGCGCTCTGTGATCTGTGAGACGGAGTCGCCAGCGAGACGATCCACCCCTCGACACTCGGTGGGAGCTGAGAGGATCAGAGGATCACGGGTTTCGCCTTCTGCTCGCCTTCAGAGTG
>NZ_BOOZ01000090.1 GCF_016863495.1 Micromonospora andamanensis | reverse complement strand
ACTAGTCGCGTGGGGTGGTCACGGAGAGCGACTGTTGCGGATCGCGTCGGGCGGTCACTCCGGGTAAGGCGTCAGCCGTCGATCCGGGTGATGTTGCGGATCTTGTTGGACGCGTCAAGCGCGGCCACCTTGTACGCCTCGGCCAGCGTCGGATAGTTGAACACCGTGTCGACGAGGTAGTCCACAGTGCCGCCGCACCCCATCACCGTCTGCCCGATGTGGACGATCTCGGTGGCGCCGGTACCGAAGACGTGCACGCCGAGCAGTCGGCCGTCCGCCGGAGAGACGAGCAGCTTCAACATCCCGTACGAGTCGCCCACGATCTGGCCGCGGGCCAGCTCGCGGTAGCGGGCGATGCCCACCTCGAACGGTGTCGCGCTGTCGGTCAGTTCCTCCTCGGTCTTCCCAACGAAACTGATCTCCGGGATCGTGTAGATGCCGATCGGCTGCAACGCGTGCATCGGGCGGTCCGGCTCACCGCAGGCGTGCTGGGCGGCCAGTCGTCCCTGCTCCATCGAGGTGGAGGCCAGCGCCGGGAAACCGATCACGTCGCCGACGGCGTAGATGTTCTCCACGGCGGTCCGGTAGTTCGCGTCGACCTCGATGCGCCCACGCCGGTCGGCGGTGAGCCCGGCCGCGGCCAGGTCCAGCTCGTCGGTCTGGCCCTGCCGGCCGGCCGAGTACATGACGGTGTCCGCGACGATCTTCTTGCCGCTCTTGAGGACGCACAACGCGGCGGTCTGGTGCTTCTCGACCGCGGCCACCTCCTCGCCGAAGCGGAACGTCACGGACAGATCCCGCAGGTGGTACTTCAGCGACTCGACGACCTCCTCGTCGCAGAAGTCGAGCATCCGCTCCCGGCGCTCGACCACCGTGACCTTCGTGCCGAGCGCGGCGAACATCGAGGCGTACTCCATGCCGATCACGCCCGCGCCGACCACGACCATGCTTCGGGGTACGGCCTGGAGGTTGATGACGCCGTCGGAGTCCACGATCGTGCGGTCGTCGAAGTCGACACTGTCCGGTCGGGCCGGCCGGGTGCCGGCGGCGATGATGGCCTTGTCAAAGGTGATCCTGGACTCGCGCCCGGAGTCACCGTCCACCCATACCGAATGGGCGTCGGCGAACCGGCCGGTGCCGGTGATGACCGCGATCCGGTTGCGGGCCAACTGGTTGCGGATGACGTCCGTCTGCCGGTTGATGACGTGCTGGGTCCGGGCGGCCAGATCGCTCACCGTGATCTCGTCCTTGACCCGGTAGCTGCTGCCGTAGAGGTCCCGCTGGCTCAGGCCGGTCAGATAGAGCACCGCCTCGCGCAGGGTCTTCGACGGCACGGTGCCGGTGTTGATGCACACCCCGCCGAGCATGTCGCGTCGCTCCACCAGGCCGACCCGCCGGCCCAGCTTCGCGGCGGCGATGGCGGCCTTCTGACCGCTGGGCCCGGAGCCCAGCACCAACAGGTCGTAGTCATACACGATCACCAGCGTCGCAAGATGTCGCGGCCAGCGCCAGACCTGTCGCGTACGCGGCAGGTGACGTTAACCAGGTTGGAACAAACGCTGAGTCCGCTGCCGGGCACGGGTCACGCGGCCCGGCAGCGGTGTGTCGGCAACCGCTCAGCTACCCGGTACGGCCTCGGCCAGTGCGGCCGGCCCCATCACGAAGTCCCTGTCGATCTGCGTGGTGAGGTCGACTCCGGCGCGCTCGTTGGCCCACGCCTCGGCGTTACGTCTGTGGAACTCGTGGGCCCACCTGGTGAACGCCGACCAGTCCTGGGTGGTTCCGTCGACGGCGTCGGCCAGCAGGCCCAGCACGGCCCGGTTGGCATCCTCGAGTTCGTGCAGCGGCCCGACGGTGCCGCGTTCGGCGCGGCGCACGTACGCCGACCGGCTCATCCAGGTGAGCAGGTCCGCCCCGACGTGCTCGCGGAGGAACTCCACGTCGGCGGCGTCCTCGACCTTGTTGCCGATCACCGACAGGGCCACTCCGTAGTCGCGGGCGTAGCCGGCGTACTGGCGGTAGACGCTGACGCTGCGGACCGTCGGTTCGCAGACCAGGAAGGTGCGGTCGAAGCGGGTGAACAGTCCCGAGGCGAACGAGTCGGCACCGGCGGTCATGTCCACCACCACGTACTCGCCGGGCCCGTCGAGCATGTGGTTCAGCAGCAGCTCCACCGCGCCGACCTTGGAGTGGTAGCAGGCCACGCCGAGATCCTCGGTGCTGAACTCACCTGTCACCGCGAGTCGTACGCCGCCGATCGTGGCGACACATTCGGTGTAGATCGGGTTCTGCTCCGCCACCCGCAGCAGTCGCGAGCCCCGTCCGGGCGGGGTGGTCTTCACCATCTGCGCTGCCGAGCCGATGCGCGGGTTGTCGCCGCGCAGGTACTCCTTGATCGCTGGCAGGTGCTCACTCAACGGTCGCATGGTGGCGGCCGGTCCGCCGAGGGCCACCGCGAGATGCTGGTTGATGTCGGCGTCGACGGCCAGCAGCGGGCGGCCCTCGGCAGTGAGGTGGCGGGCGTGGAGCGCGGCGAGGGTGGTCTTGCCACTGCCACCCTTTCCGACGAAGGCGACCTTCATCGGCAACCCTCCAGCCAGATGCTAACGGTAACCGTTTCCATGAAGCGCATGGTATCCGGTCGCTCCGGCGGGCGACGCCGAACCCGCCGTCTGACCCGACGATGTCGGTGCCGGCCGCCGCCGCTCGTCCCGCGGAGCGAGGTCGAGCACCTCCGTGGCCAGTCGGCGGATGTTGGTCAGGCCGGTCTCGGGGCCGCCGCCGGCCTCCACCATGAACAACAGATGGCGTACGCCGGGCAGCGCCGCCGCCCGGGTCACCGCTGCTCGGCAGCGGTCCGGTGCCCCCACCGGATGGATGTCGACAAGCTGCCTGACGTATCCGGCCGGATCCCGTTGCCCGGCCGGGGCACCGTCCAGGCGGACGTACTCCCGGGTGCCGGCCAGCAGCGGGGGGAGTCCGGTGCCCACCGTCCGCGCCGCCTCCTCGTCGCTGCGGGCGACCTGGGCGAGATGGGCGCTGGCGTGACCGACGCCGGCGGGGTCGTGGCCGTGCGCCTCGGCCGCCCGCGCGTAGCGGTCGAGTAGCTCCGCCTTCTCCGCGAGATCGGCGTGCAGGCCGAGCAGCAGCGGCAGGCCGTGCCGGGCGGCGAGATCGACAGTGCCGGTCGAGGTGGCCGCTACCCAGACGGGTAGCCGGCTGCGCGGTCGCGGCACGACCGGGACCGCGCGGAACGGAAAGCGATGGTTCCCGGCCACCGTCGGCTGCCCGGACAGCCACCTGGTCAACAGCTCCAGCGAGTCGTGGAACCCGTGCGCGAACCGTTCCGTCCCGGTGCCGAAGACCTCCAGATCCACCCACGGGCCGCCCCTGCCGACGCCGAGCCGGAACCGTCCACCGGACAGCTCGTGCAGCAGCGCCGCCTCCTCACCCAGTGCCACCGGGTGCCGGTTGGACAGGATGCAGGCGGCGGTGCCCACCTCGATGCGGCGGGTCGCCCCGAGCAGGTGGGCGGCGAAGGTGATCGCGGACGGGCACACCCCGTAGGGGATGAAGTGGTGCTCGGCGATCCACACCCCGGCGAAGCCGGCGGCCTCGGCCGCCCGTCCGTAGCGGTGGGCGGTCGCCAGCGCCTCGGCGTGGGTGTCGCCGGGGCGCTGCCCGGCGAGCAGGAACAGGTGCGCCCGTACGCCCTGACCGGCCCGCCGGGTCTCGCTCGAATCAGCAGTCACGCAGCTCGGGAGACTGGTTGAGCAACTGGCCGCGTACCGAGATGAACCGGCGGTAGGTGTCGGAGTCGACGGCGGACGGTCGGAACGCCGCGATCCGGTGGCAGTTCTGGAAGGCGAGCTTGACGCCGAAGTGACGCTCCAGGCTGGACCGGATGGCGTCACTTGCCAACGCGCGCAACAGTTGGCCCCGCTCCGCCTCGGTGGGCGGGGGCACCTGGTTGTCGGCGAAGTCGGCGTCGGCGGACGCCAGCTCGGACGCCACCCGGCTGACGGTCTGCCAGGCGTACGGCAGAGACTCGCGGACGCAGGCCACGAAGTCCTCGTCGTCGACGGGGCCGGATTCGGCGGCCCGCAGCAGGCTCGGCGGCACGGTGAGAGACATGCTCCTCCTCGGCTAACGATCACGGTTGTCATTACCGCTACGTTGGGAGCACATCACGTCACTGTCGGCGGTGTCAATGTCCGCCACCGCGTCGGCCGGGCGGACAAACGTGTAACCCATAGGTTACGCTTTAGCGGTGGACGAGGTAGCTGCCGCGATCGCGGACCCGGTCCGGCGGCGCATCCTCGAACTGCTGCGCGAGCGTCGGCTACCGGCCGGGCGGATCGCCGAGGAGTTCGAGATCAGCCGCCCGGCGATCAGCCGGCACCTGCGCGTACTGCGCGACAGCGGCCTGGTCCGCGACACCGTCGTCGGCCGCCAGCGGTTCTACGAGCTTGATCCGACCCGGCTCGTCGACCTGGTCCGCTGGCTGACCCAGCTCACCCGGACCGACCTCTGGGAACGTCGCTTCGACGCCCTGGAGACCGAGGTCTACCGTGCCCGCCGCGACCGCCGCACCGGCGAGTCGCCATCCGCCCAACAGGAGCGCACCGCATGACCCGCATCCCGACCGGCCGACTCTTCGACGCCGAGAACGGCGTCGACCTGGTCCTCACCCGTAGCTTCCCCGCCCCCATCGACGATGTGTGGGCCAGCCTCACCGAGCCGGAACGCACCGCCCGATGGTTCGGCCCCTGGGAGGGCGACGCCGCGCCCGGCCGCACCATCCGGGTGCAGATGGCCATGGAGGAGGATGCACCCTGGTCCGACCTGCGGATCGACGCGTGTGAGCCACCCCGGCGGCTGGCCGTGTCGATGCGCGACGAGTACGGGCACTGGGTGCTGGAACTGCTGCTGACCTCCGACGGTGAGCGGACCGAGCTGCGTTTCGTCCACCACCTCGACGACACCGAGGGCATCGGTGGGGTCGGGCCGGGCTGGGAGTGGTACCTCGACTGCCTGGTGGCCTCCCGCGAGGGCGCGGCGATGCCGCCGTTCGACGACTACCACCCGCCGATGCAGGCGTACTACGAGCAGCTGCGGCCGGAGTGATCGAAGATACCCACATCCGCGCCATTCGCGTCGTTTTGCTCGGTCTGCCGCGGGTACCGCCCTGACATCTGGCTCTCGTGTCCCCAGGAGGTACCCGTCGAAATGAATGCCCGCAACCCCGCCAAGGCGGTCAGAGATGTCGTGGAGGCCGCAGCGGAGAAGGTGACCGACGCCCTCACCCCGCAGGTGCCCGGTGCGCCGGGCAGCGCTCCGCCGACGCTCGACGAGCCGACGACGCCGCACGCGCCGCTGCCGCCGAAACCCGAGCAGGGCGCCCCGCAGACCCGTACGCCGACCGGCGCCGAGACCGGCGCGCCGGCCACCGCCAACGGACAGCAGGGCGCCTTTCTCACCACCGCCCAGGGCGCGCGGCTGCGGGACACCGACCACTCCCTCAAGGCCGGCCCGCGCGGGCCGGTTCTGCTCCAGGACCACCACCTGCGGGAGAAGATCACCCACTTCGACCACGAACGCATCCCCGAGCGGGTGGTGCACGCCCGTGGCGCGGGCGCGCACGGCGAGTTCACCGCGTACGGCACCGCCGAGGCCGTCACCCGGGCGGGCTTCCTGCAGAAGGGGCGGACCACCGAGGTCTTCGTCCGCTTCTCCACGGTCCTCGGTTCACGCGGCTCGGCCGACACCGTCCGCGACACCCGGGGCTTCGCCACGAAGTTCTACACCGACGAGGGCACCTTCGACCTGGTCGGCAACAACATGCCTGTCTTCTTCATCCAGGACGCCATCAAGTTCCCCGACATCATCCACGCCGGCAAGCCGCACCCCGACCGCGAGATCCCGCAGGCGCAGAGCGCGCACGACACCTTCTGGGACTTCGTCTCGCTGCACACCGAGGCGCAGCACCACACCATGTGGAACATGTCCGACCGGGGCATCCCGCGCTCCTACCGGACGATGGAGGGCTTCGGGGTGCACACCTTCCGGCTGGTGAACGCCGCCGGGGAGACGGTGCTGGCCAAGTTCCACTGGAAGCCGAAGCTGGGCGTGCACTCGCTGGTCTGGGAGGAGGCCCAGCTGCTCAGCGGCATGGACCCGGACTTCCACAGGCGCGACCTCTACGACGCCATCGAGGCCGGCGCGTTCCCCGAGTGGGAACTCGGCCTCCAGATCTTCCCCGACACCCCCGAGGAGACCTTCGCCGGCATCGACCTGCTCGATCCGACGAAGATCGTGCCGGAGGAACTCGCGCCGGTGCAGCCGGTCGGCAAGCTGACCCTGAACCGTACGCCGACGAACTTCTTCGCCGAGACCGAGCAGGTCGCCTTCCACGTGGGACACCTGCCGCCCGGCATCGACGTCACGAACGACCCGCTGCTCCAGGGCCGGCTCTTCTCGTACGTCGACACGCAGCTGACCCGCCTGGGCGGGCCGAACTTCGCGCAGATCCCGATCAACCGGCCGCACGCCCCGGTCAACGACATGCTGCGCGACGGCTTCCACCAGCACGCCGTGCACGCCGGGGTGGCCCCGTACCGGCCGAACTCCCTCGACGGTGGCAACCCGTTCCCGGCCGGCGACGACGACCACCCGTTCGTCGACGTGCCGGTGCAGGTCGCCCAGGCCCCCAAGGTCCGCGCCAACCCGGCCTCGTTCGACGACCACTTCAGCCAGGCCCGCCTGTTCTGGCTCAGCATGTCCCCGGTCGAGCGGGAACACATCATCAGGGCGTACACCTTCGAGCTGGGCAAGTGCTACCACCAGGCGATCAAGGAACGTCAGCTCCAGTGCCTGGCCAGCATCGACCCGGTGCTCTGCGCCCAGGTCGCCACCGGTCTCGGTCTGCCCGCGCCGGAGCCGACAGTGCCGGTGGCCGACGTCGCCCCCAGCCCCGCGCTGTCGCAGGTGGGCCGGCAGTGGCCGGCCGACGGCCGGATGGTCGGCATCGTCGTCGACAGCGAAGCCGACCTCGACAGCGTCCGGGCGGCACGCGAGGCGGTCTTCGCCGCCGACATGGTGCCGCTGCTCATCGCGCCGCACGGCGGAACGATAGGCGACCTGCCCGCCCAGCGGAGCTTCGCCACCGGTCGCTCGGTCGAACTCGACGCGCTCCTGCTCGCCACGGCGCCCGCACCGGCACCCGACGCGTTGCCGGCCCGCGACGCCAAGGCGGGCGCGGCCGGCTCGGCCACCGTCGACCCCCGGGTGCTGCTGATGGTGGAGGAGTGCTGGCGGCACGCCAAGGCCATCGGCGCGTGGGGGACCGGCGTCGCGGTGCTTGAGCAGGCCGGCGTCGCCGGCACACCCGGCGTGGTCACCGCCGACTCCGCGAGCGAGGTCCTGACCGCCGTCCAGCAACTCATGGCCGACCACCGCGTCTGGCAGCGCTTCCCCACCTCCATCACCTGACCCCGCCCCACCTCGTAGAGATCTTGGTCCGTGAGGGCCCCTGGGAGGGCGCTCACGGACCAAGATTTACAGGTTCACGGTCTCGGTCAGTGCCCTGTGCAGGCGGCGGGCTTCGGTGACCAGGCGGTTGGATCCGGCCCGTCCGGCGACGTCGGCCAGGCCGGGCACCTCGATCCGCACGCCGGTCGCGGTGGCCGTCTCCGCCGCCAGGGTCAGCAGTTCCGGCACGCCGCGCGGTGGTGTCGGCGCGGCCAGCACCGCCGGGAGCGCGGCGGCGAGCAGCCGCCACACGGTCAGCGGCGCACCCGCCTGTGCGGCGTCGCGCAGCGGTTCGACGACCCGGGACAGCTTCACCAGCTGCCGGGCGGCAAGGGTGCCGAGTTGCTCACCGGTGCCGGCCGCGTCGAAGTCGCCTGCGGCGGCGAGAGCGAGCAGGGCGTCCACAGTGGCCACCCGGTCCGGACCGTACCGGGCGCTGAGACCGTAGGCCACGGCCAGGTCGAGGGCCACCCCACCCGGACCGCCGATCTCCGTGAGCAGGGGCAGCACCGCGGCGCCGTCGCGCTCGTCCATGTCCGCGGCACCGGCGACAAGCGGCAGCGCGTACGCGGTGACCAGGCCCCGGTGCCCGGGCAGCAGCGACGGCCACAGGTGCACCCAGCCGGAGTGATCGCCGCTGAGGGGTGTGGCAGGCGCGGTGAACAGCCCGTACCTGTCGACCGCGTCGGCGGGTGGCGTCAGGTCGACAAGGATCCGCTCGGCCGGCATGTACGCGTACTCCCAGTGACGGTTGCCCCGCCGCGGATCCCGGGTGAAGGTGCGGGTCCGGACGACCGGCTGCGGTAGGCCGCCGTCGCGCAACCAGCCGGCGAGCCGTCGGCCGGCGGCCGTGCCGAGCGCCGTCGCCTGGTCGGCGATCGACTCGTCGACGCCTGTCGGCAACCGCAGCAACGCCTGGGTGAGATCCCAGTAGCCCGGCTCCCGGTCACCGAGCGCGGTGAGCCGCGCCACGAGAGTCGTCGGGTCGAGCAGACCGTTTGTCGAGGTGGGCGCGGCCAGCAGGCCCGCCTGCCCGGGTTCGTTGAGGTGCGCGCCGATCTCGGCCAGCCGGGCCCGCAACAGCCGGTGGACCGGTGGCACCTTGGGATCGGTGACCACCAGTTCCGGTGCCGCGTCGCGCCGACGTACCGCCGTTAGGAGCTTCTCCCACCGCTCCCGCCGCCGGTCGGTGCGCTTGACCCCGGCGCTGCTGAACACCTCGACCACCGTCTCGCAGAGACAGAGTGGATCCCAGCGGTGCGTGTTCGCCCATGACCAGTGCCGCCGCTCGATCACCGGGTCGAGAGCGGTGCGTACCCGGGGTCCCTCGGTCGCGGTGAGCCGGACGAGCCCGTCGAGGATCCGCTCCAGCGGTGCCCCCTGGTACGGGGTGCCGAGCAGCGCGGCGACCTCCTCGGTCAACTCGTCCAGGTCGGTGATGGGCGCGGCAGCCGCAGCCGGCGGAGCTGGCGGTGGCAGGTCGTCGCCGCGGGGCCGCGCCAGCGCCGGGCCGACCGGTGCCGGGTCGAAGCCGTGCCGGGCGGCCAGGGTGGACGCCCGCTCCCGAAGCTCCACGGCGGGATGCTCGGCGGCCACCGCGATCACCTCGGCGATCTCGGTGGCCCGGTCCCGGTGGTGGCGGGCGAGCCGGTCGAGCCAGGCGAGCTGGGTCCGGACCAGAGCCTTCTCGGGTCGGGTGAGCATCTGCCGGGACGCGTCGAGGACGGACTCCAGCTCCAGGTCGGGCAGTTTGCGGAGCGCCTTCTGCGCCATCGTGGCCACCGGCGCGGGAGCGTCGACGAGTAGCCGCAGGTAGTCGGGGGCGCGGGCGGTGACCTCGTTGGTGGTCGGTGCGAGCTGGTCGAGCAGGGTGGTGAAGGCGCGGAGCGCGGTGGGCCGGTCACCGCGCAGCAGCCGGCTGATCGACGCGTCGAGCAGCATCACCCGGTCCACCGCGCCCTCGGCGGCGAGCTGGGCCAGGGCGGCCGGTAGGGCGGGCTGACCGGGGTCGTTCCAGTTGGCGTGGCCGGCGATGAACATCATCTGGTTACCGATGCCGTCCACCTCGAACAGTCGGGGCAGCATGACGGCCAGGAACGGATCGTCGCGCAGCCGGTCGACCACCGGCGCCGGCTGGCCCTGGTGGAACCGGTCCGGGGACTCGACAGCCGTCAACCACAGCTGCACGCACCTGTCGTCGGTAGGTGGCGCGCTGCCCTCGGCGTGCAGCAGCGTGGCGACGAAGTGCCACCGACCCACCCAGGTGTCCTGACGGAACCGGGTGGCGATGCGGTGGGCCAGGTCGACGAGCCAGTCGACGCCTCGCTCCTGCGCCACCCGACGGACCAGCTCGGCCGCCCGGCGACCGTGCGGGTTGACCGAGGGACGACCGAGGATCGCCGCGGCCTGAGCTGCGGTCGGCAGACAGCCGACCACCGCGACGGCCAGGGCGGTCCCGGTGCCGGCCGACCACCAGATGTCGCGCTCCGGTTGTTTGAACCAGGCGGTCAGCTCGACGCCGATCTCCCGGCGGCGCTGCTCCGGCAATCCTTCCAGCGCTGCCGCCACCGATTCGGCGGCACCATTTGTCACCAGGCCGAACAGGTCACTGGTGCCGCCGGTGGCCAGCTCCAGCCGACGTCGTACCGTGCTCTCCGTCGACCGCGTCACACCCGCTCCTCGACCTGCTCGGTGGTGAGCATCCGGGTGGCCAGGGCGTGCCGGCACGGCCCACGTTGCCCCCGGTGCTTCGCCCACCAGGGACAGGTGCAGGTGAGCGAGCCGTCGGCGAGCTGCCGGACCCGGTAGACCTGGTCGCCGCTGCGTACCGTCGCCGCGGTGCCGTCGGGCTGCACCGCGCCGGCGTCGAGCAGCGCCCGCGCACCGACCAGCCGGGGATTGTCCCGCTCGGCGCGGCCCGCGTCGTACGGCATCACCCGGTGGAAGTACGCCGCGTCGGCCACGTCGTAGCCGACCCGGCCGGCGGTGCCTAA
>NZ_BOOZ01000089.1 GCF_016863495.1 Micromonospora andamanensis | reverse complement strand
TTAGACGCCTGCTCTGCAATCGCTGCCTTTCGCCGACCCCGGGGGGCACCCTTCGAGAATCCATCAGGTGCAGCCGTCGGGGCGATCGGTGTTGGCTCCGGCTGGTCGCCGCTGTTGGTGGCGCCAGTGGCGCCCTTGAATGGACCGGGCACGTCTCCGGATTGCGACTGCGTCGTGGATGCTGCCTGGATTCGGCCGCCCAGTTCCACCAGGCACACGGATGCGACGATCACGAGTCCGTCGACAGTGAGGGGTATGAGGTAGGGGCCCGCTCCGGTTTCGCCGTAGCGTGCGATGACGGCGACCATGTGCCAGTAGGACACCCAGGCTGCGATCCCCGCGATGATCGCCGTGGTGATGAGCCTGATGGCGGCCAGCGCGGGGCGGTGTACCGGAACGCGGGAGATCAGTTCGATCGTGAGCAGGAGAGCCAGGGGCGGCCAGGCCGCGATCGCTTGGCTGATCGGGTGCGGATCGGCGTGCAGGATGTTGGCGATGGTGGAGGCGATCACGCCGAGGGCGAGCGTGGCGCGTACGGCCCAGCGAATGGCCTTGAGTTGCTTGAGGGGCACGTCTTCGTCCTTCCGCTGTTGAGCCACACCTAGCTATATAATGCTACCCCCAAACCGTAGCTGCAAGCCCCCGACGTCGCGCGGACAGGTCCCCGCAACGAAGGCTCACCCCCACGTCGCTCGCTCAGGAGCATCATCAGGCGCGCCATCGCGCGCCTGCTCATGATTGTGCCGAGCAGGCGTTACCACCCCTGTCTCCACAGATTGCTGAGGGCGGGGGAGGGGGTGGTTAGTCGCCCGACTGGCAGGCGGCGGCATCGTCCTCCTGGCGCAGTCGTCTCATGAGGCGATACACCGTTTGGAGGCTGACCGGAGGGTCGAATTCCACGGACAGCAGGGCGGCGAGCTGCCGGGCGGTAGGTTTCGGCTCTCCTGCGGTTGTCACTGCTAGGACACGTCGAAGATCTGCGGTCGTCGGACGTCGGCCCGGCGGCCGGCCGCTGCTCGTGCGACGTTCGGTCGGGAAGCTCCAGGCGACGGCGTCACCCAGTCGCCACTGATAGGGCGCTTGTAGGGAGAGTGGACGAGGCAGATAGCCGGGGCGCCCGGCCAGCCAGTCGTCAAGGCTGAGCTTGACGTATGTCTTGATGGTCTCCAACGCTACGTCTCTCAGACGAGCGAAGTCGGACACCCCGATCACGCGCTCCGGATCCTCTACCTGCGGAGGTGGGGGAAGGGCCGGCCTGGACCTCTTGCGGTATGCGTCCAGGTCGTCCAGGGCGAACCAATCCTGACCGTCCAATCGCTCACCAAGGGGCTCAGGCCAGCCCGTCTGGCCGCGCTGCCCGGGGCTGGACTTAATCCGGACCGTGTTCAGCGGGATGCTCAGGTACTCGGCCGCGCCACGGCGGTTGGTAGCCCGGCGTCCACCGATGGTCCTGATCTCCACTCACTGCCTCCTCCCATCCCGGCACCATATTCAAGTCGAAGGGCGGATGCGACGTTGCGGCGCCCTGACTTCGATGGGTCTGCTGAGCGGGGCTTCCTGAGTCGGGTGCTGCTGGCACGGTGACTTCGCCGACGCCTGCCAACGGCACGGCACCCGCCGCTCGACGGGGCGGAGCGGCGTCGACAACGCCCTGGCCGAGTCGTTCTTCGCCACCCTCAAACGAGAGTTGGATGTCGACCACCGCCCCTGGGCCAACGGGGCCGACGCCCGCCGCGACGTCTTCCGATCGATTGCGCTCCACAACCACCGCCGACGCCACTCCGCGCTGGGCTACATCGGCCCCGCCGACTAGGAACGAACCCGCCACCGGCTACGCTGCACCAGATCGCGGCATAATCCGGTATCCACATCCCGGGGGAAGCTCAGGTTCTTGTCGATACGTAGGCTGCCAATACGGCCGATCGTCGGGAAACCGTCTGCGCTCGATGTAGCTCTGCAGTCGTACCCGTCTTTGCACTAGGTGGATGCGCCGATAGCCAGGCTGCTAAAGGCGAGCGGACCAGAACGCGAACGGGTGCGGCGCCGTCGGCTCACCGGCGCGCATGGTCGTGACGGCTCGGAGCTGGCGGAACCTGTTGCGCCGCCCGGTTTATCGCGCCTTTCGCCTGCTGGCTCGGTGCCGCGTTGGCGACCGCCGCAAAGGCGAGCTTGGCCAGGCGTGGTGCGGCGCGGGGTAGCTGCGACGGCGCCGATGCGAGTGCGGAGGCGCCCACAGCGGCGAGCGCTGACCTCAACCGGTAGACCTGCTCGTCGTCTGGCTGCGCAACGCACCATCGTGCAACAGCGTGGTACACGAGCGACCTGGGCATGCGTTCGAGTTCCCGGCGGCCGAGAAGGAAGAAGTGGCGGTTGCTAGCGGCCGTCTGGGTTGCCACACGCAGAACCTCCGACAGCGACGGGAGCACCACCGCCAGCTTGTCGATCGCTTCGAGTCGGAACCCACGGCTGGTGACATGGCCTGGTCGCGGTGGCCCCGGACGGACCCATCTTGTCACCAGATCAAGCTCACGAGCTGTCTGCGCTGCTGCCGGGCCCTGTGGGGGCGTGCCGTGTAGCTGACCGGCCGCGTGGGCCGCTGCGCTCCACGATCGCCAGTCCGCTCCAACAGCGCCGGGTGAGGCGAGTGCGCTGACCGCGAGTGCCGCTTGGGTCGCCTTGGCCAGGTGCATGACGCGCACCTCGCCGGGGTTGCGGTGCATCCAGTCTCGCGTCGCGACCAGCGAGCGCAGCGCCGACGCGCCATCGCTGATCGCCCGGCGACCTACCGGGACCGGTGGTGGCGGTTCCAGCAGGTGCAGCAGTGATGGAGCGTCGCCGGCGTCCGAGATCAGCTGGTGCACAACCTCGGTCAGGTAGCCGTTGCTGGTCCAGCGGGCCTCGTCCGCCACCTTCTCGAAAGCGCCGTACGCGAGTCGATGGCTGCCGGACAGCCACTCAGGTAGCCCTGCGTCGATGGCCAGCATGTCGGTGGTCAGTACGGCGATGTCGGCCAAGCCGGCTTTCCGCCCGGCACCGGCACGAATCGCCACGCCCTCCGGCGTCAGCGGCTCCCGGGCCGGCGGCGCGTGACCGGCCAGAATCTCCCCGGCCACCGCGATCGCCTCCGCCGCCGACTCCAGATGGCGCCCGACCCGGCAGATCGGGGCCGTGGCGCGGGCAGCCTGCCGGTCGGTCCGAGCCGCAGCGGTGAGTCCCAGGTAGAGCCGTGTCATGTGATCCCCCGCCTGCATCCGCAGAGCGACATCGACGGTTCCGCGGTCGATGTCGGCACGAGCCGGTCGGCCGCCGACGACCAGCTCCACGAGTTTGGCCAGCCGGGCATAGACCCGCTGCCGGGCCACGACGGTCGCGCCGACGTCATCGAGAGTGACCGCCGGATCGGACGGTAGGCGTGCTTGCGCGCGGCTGAGCTCGTCGTGCGCCCGCGACAGCCAGTTTCCGTACGTCACACCAGACCTCGCACCGCGGCGTTCAATCGCTCGGCTGTCGCGGCGTAGGCGAAGCGGCGCTGGGCCGACACCTCCGGCTGCTGACTCGTTTGGTCGTAGCCGTCCCCCAGCACGGAGACGAGGCGGAGGAGGGTCCGTTGCGTTGTGGTGGACGCGATCGAGGACCGCGTCGTGGTGACGGTGACGGCGATCGGTGCCGGTTCGGGGTACAGCTCGGCGAGCGTGGTGAGCAACTCGAACCCGAGCAGTGCCCACTGCTGGGAGGGCACATCCGGAGAGTCGAAGGCCAGACAGGCCAGGCGCAGGCCGGCTTGCGCCTCCGTGTCGTCGACGATTCCCCGTTCCTCCAGACGAGCGATGGCCTGCTGCAGCGCGGTGATGTAGTCCATTCCCGGATCCTTTCCACGGCCCAGAACTCTGTCCACAACGGCAGCGAAGCCCTGTGGATAACCGACCGAGGCGCGTCGCGTCCGCCCTCGGATGCTCGTACCGAGCAGTTGTCGGCGCTGGTCAAGTGAAGCAAGAGCTGTTGTCGCAGAGGCCGTCGCCAGGTTCAAGGTCGAGCCCTGGCAGGGTTTGCTGCGCTTCGGGGATCGCTTCGGCGAGAGGGCGGTTGTACCGCGACAGCCAGACCGGATCTCTGCCGAGCGTGCTCCGCCGCGCGTTCAGGAGAGTTTCCAGGTCGCAGGCCGAGTGGAAGAGGCTCGGCCGATCGCGCCGCATCTCGCCCCAGCCTCGGGGCGTCTTGAGAGGACAGAACCAGCACGCGGACTTGGGCGGAACCGGGAGTTTCGCCCTGGCGATAATGCCCGCACAGTCGTGGCGGCGTAGTGGAGGATCGTGGTCGAGCAGGGGGTACACCGGGATCTCGTACGGCATCGCCTGGCGTCTGTTGACCCGTTCGATCTCGTCCAGGCTGATGCCGATGCCCACCGTCGCCGGCCTGTCATGGCTCGCGCCGTGCTGCTTCAACCACTTCCCGATGACCTTGATCTTGAAATCCGCGGTACACGATCTGGTGCCGGGTGCGCCGTTCGACATGCGGACCGGGATGGGCAGGCTTCGGGATCCCTCGCGGGTGAGTCGGCCCCACAGGGTCTCTACGGTGCCGTCGCGGCGTGTGCGGTGCAGCTCGTGAATCTCGATGCCGTGCGCCGCCGCGTACGGCTTGGCGCACCGCTGGAGGTACTCCAGAGTTGCTGGGTCCTCGGAGTCGCGACCGGTGTTGGCGAAAAGGAATGTGGGAAAGCTGATCTTTCCGGTGGCGGCGAGAACCAGCAGCGCCGTCGACTGGACGCCGCCGCCATAGCTGACGACCCGCAGATCGCCTTGTTCAGTCGGGAAGGAGGGCCCGGCCGGTCTGTACTCCATACCCCGACGCTGCGAGGAAGGCGTTATCTGAGGCGTTACCGCCGGACGTCGTCCGTCATGTAGCGGCGTACGACATCTTGCAGGAGCCGATGTCCAGCGACACTGTCCAGCGACACGTCGTACGGCTCGGTGCCGTCGGCGCGTGCTAGCCCTTCGCCCAAAGTGTGGCACCGGGTGGTAACCCATTGGTGGCTGCAGTGACGCCGACGAGAGCCCAGCGGAGGGCCGCCGGTCGAGCTGCTCGTGCCGGCGGCTCCCTGTCCGGAAGGATGACGGCAACGGCTGGTAACGCCGTTGCCAGAACCGGTCGAGAAAACGATTCGCCGGGACCTGGTCGGTCCGAGCGAAGCGCGGGACCACTGCTTGAACGTTCGCTGCGTGCTCTGCTGTTCTCTCCGTCTGCCGATCTGGCCTCCCAGAACTGTTCCCTGCTCTACGACCAGGGCGAGAACAGGAGCGACTGTTCCTTGTTCCCCACTACTTTTGTTAACGGCGGCTGCTGAAAACTGGATCTGGATCTGGCCCACTTTTGTTGATCGAGATTGGTCCCTGGCAGCACCGACCCGGCTCACCGGGGCGAGGAGGACGCGCTTGCGGAGCAGGTCGAGCTTGGCGCGGCCGAACATCTGTCGTTTCAGCATCTTGATCTTGTTGACGTTGCCCTCTACGGTGCCCGAGCTGTAGGGCAGCGTCAGACCATTGCGGACCGCGTCGTAGTCCCGCTTCAGGCCAGCGGCGAAGGACTGCAGGTCATGCTGGTCGTCCGCCTCGACCGCCGCGATCCACGCGTCAAGACGCTCGCCGTGGCGGCCCGTGAGCATCTCGGCGAACGCGGTCACGTGGCCGGCGAGGGCGTTCAGGTGCGCGCAGCGGCCCCGGATGTCTCTGAGCTTGAGCTGTTCGTCGGTGTCGAGGCTGTCGGGGCGGCGCAGCAGCCAGCCGGTGATCTGCCGAACCTTGGGCGGCGCCACGGCGGTCGGCGCGGTGCCGTGGGCGCGGAACGGGCGCAGGTAACCGCGAAGGGTGCCGTAGCTGCCGCGATAGCCCAACGCGGTGATCTCCTGGTAGAGAGTGGTGGCGCAGGTGCATCCGGCGTTCCACCGTTGATGCAGGTAATCGGTGAATTCGTCCAGAATGGATGGCCGGCCACCGACCCTGGCCTTGCCCAGCAGGTCTTCCACGCTGGTGGCGCGGGCGAACCGGCGCACCGTCTCCCGGGCCAGGCCGAGCTCCCGACCAATGGCCTTGATGCCCTTCCCCGCAGCGAACAGGGCCTGTACCTGCTCGTATCGGACCGGAACAAGGTCGAACTCTGCCTGACCCCGACCAGCGCGTCGTGGGCGAACCCGATCGAAGCCCAGTTCGGACAGCTACGCACCTTCACCATGGCGAACTCGAACCATCCGAACCACACCATCCTGGCCCGTGAGACGCAGAAATACCTGCGCTGGCGCAACGCCAACGCCCGTCACCCCGACGTCCTGGCCGCCCAACGCCGAGAACGCGCCCGCGTCCGCAGCGAACGCCAACACCGCTGGGGCCGCCCCCGCACCAATGCCGCCTGACTAGTCAGACCCGGCGAACGTTCATGGACAACGCACTAGGCACGATATTCAATCCGGCTCCTGAGGCGGGAGCCTGGGAGCCTGGGAGCCAGCCACGTGGCCAGGTAGCCGTCGAGCTGTCCGTGTTCGAGACGACATGCTGGCACTGCCCGGCCGGGCGTGTAGCACGTTGATGGCGAGGTGTTGCCACCAGGGCAGGGCAGGCATGATTACCGCGGTCGGCCGAAGTCGGCTGTCTCCGAGCGATGGAGGGCTCGTGTCTGCTCCTGGCATTGGCGTCCACCCTGACCTGCCCACCACCTTCGTGCACTTCACGGGGCGGCCCCGTGGAGTAGGGGACAATCCGCCCGTATTCGCCGGGGAGATATTGGACGGGCGCGTTGGCGAGCTAGCCAGCGCGAGCGCTTGGCTGGCGCGCGCCTTTGCCGAGGCGGCGGGGGAGAAGGTCGACGCTGACTTCGGTGCCGAGGCACGGCTGGTCAGTATTCTGATCGCTGGCAAGCTCAACGGTGCGTCGGTGTTCGGAACCAGCGAGCCGGTGATCTGCTTCAGCGAGCCATCGGAGGCTGCACGGCGCATCATGCTGCGTGACGGTGTCGTGGCCAGCCGCGGTCCATACGCTCCTTGGGGCCTGTTGTTTCATCGTGCAGCCCTTATCGAGAGAGGTGTCCGGCCGGTGCTGTATCTGTCCACCGACGAACTGGACGCCACTGATGGCCTACCTACGAAGCTGCGGAACCGGCGTGTGCGGTACGACCCGGGTTCGGCTGACTGGCTGCACGAGCGCGAGTGGCGACTGTGCTTTGACGCGCAGGAACAGCCCGAGCTTCTGATCACGCCGGATCTCGTCGCCGGGGTGATCGTGGGCAGGCAGGGCTGGGTGCCACCACTCTTCACCACCACACAGACGCTTGCAGTCGGTCCAGGCGTGACCGTCGGACGCACCTGGTCCTCGCGCTCTGCGCATGGGCTCAACCGCTGGTGGTGGACGGGCGAAGACCTCGTAGAGGACGGCACCATCGACTTGGATTTCCCTGACTTTGGGGCGTGATGGCGGCAAGGTTCGAACCTGGCAAGTAGCAGGCAACATACAATCCGGCAGCTCGCCAACGCTGCCGCGCACCTGGGCACGCTGACACCGCTTCGGCACCGGTTTTCCGGCACAGGCACAGGCGCGGGTCGGGTCAGATTCGGTACGAGAGCAGCCGGGCGCGATGTGGCGAACTGCGGCTACCTGGCTTCGGAGCGAACATCTACCGACGCGAGACACAGGCGCTGACATAGGAATGCATAGAGTACGATCGCCCTCGGTAGTTCCCCATCCGAACACTTTCGGCGGTACCTCGGCGGCCCGTACGGTGGCGCCCCTCTACGGGCTCCCGTAGAGAGGTACTCCGACCGAAAGGTACGCGATGCCGGAACGACCGGAAGAACCGGACCAGCGCAAGTTTGCCTTGCTCGTTGAGGTGGCTCTCGGCTGCGAGATACTGTCCGCCCTGAACGGGCTGGCAGGCAGCGAGGAGACCCACCTCGCAGTGGGGCTCCTCGCGCTGTTCGGATGGCTCGCCGCGAGCTGCAACTCGCGCGAGTCGTAACTGCTCAACCCGGAGGGCATCGCCGTTGGCGGTGCCCTCCACCCTTTACGCTACCTAAAATAATAACACGCCATCGTGTTGTTCTATTTTGCGCGTCGCGTCGCGTCGTGAGCACCACTTCCGGTGGTAGCGCGTGTCCCAGCCTTGTCCGTGCACCAGGCGCGCGTCGGTCAAGAAGCCCCTCGTGCGCTCGTCCGGAGGTTCTATCGGCGCTGTCGGCCCAGGTGGGGCGGCAAGTCAACTCGTAGCATCTCCGCGAACTCTTTGCGTAGCGCAGGGAAGTCGACGGAATGCCCGGCCATCTGAGCGCAGAGGTCGGCGATGGGCCAGGCCGCGTAGTAGCCGAAGCGCACCGCGTAGATCGCCACCGTGTGCAGGGCGAACGTATCGGAGTAGTCCATCAGGGCGTAGCCGAGGAGCTGGTCGATATCGGAGCGCTCCAGCCCGGCGGCGCGGGTGCCGTCGGCCCGTGGTCTGCGCCCTTGGCTCGCCTTGAAGTCCACCAGGACGCCGCTGACGATCAAGTCGGCGTCAGCGCTGAGGTCGGCGCTGCCGTCGAACGTCATCCCCGTCGTCGCCGGCCCGGACGGCAGCGCCGGAAGTAGGTTCGTCCGGGCTAGGTCCCGCATTGCGACCAGGTCGGCGACCTCGTCGTCGTTGGCGAGCGCGAGCAGATCCGCCGCCCGGCTATTCACACCCAGACGCATCAACCGGGAGTTCTCTACAGACACGGCCCGGGACAGCTCCACGAGCAGCGCGAGCGCGTAACAGACTCGCGCCCACCACTCGTCCGGACGGGCGGCGAAGCGGGCCGGCTCCATCCGACCCACCGTCTGAGCCTGCTTGTCAGGCCCCTCGGTCGGCTCGACTGCCGCCTCCTTCCCGCCTAGCTCCAGCAGCAACTCCAGCCCGGCCCGCACGCACGGCGCGCGTTGCGACATCAACCCGGCCAGCGGCAGGTCCACCGACACGGCGCGGTCGACGAGCATTCGCAGCCACCAGTCGATAGCCGCGCCCTGCGTGCCCGAGGCCACCGCTGGCAACGGCAGAACCTGCGCTGGTCCGGCCCCGATTCGGAAGGCGGTCTGGATCTCCTTGTGCTGGGGGAACCTGGTGCGCAGCCAAACGGCTACCGGGCTCTTCGCGTCCTTCACCTCGTAGGTCAACGCAGACATAGCCGGAATGCTACTAATCGCTACCGACAAGAAACGCACGGTGGTCATGGTCTGTCTTCTCGACTCCGCACGGACGTCGGCGGACACTGGCCTGGTGACGACCTCCGCTGACGCGAATACCTGCCGGCTGCCGAACCTGTCGCTGCGCTTGGCCGAGGCGACCCGCAAGGTCGAAGAGGCCCTGGACGATTCCCCGGCACTCGTTCGGCTTGCCTATGCGTTCAACGGCTTCTACGTCGCACGGGTGGTGTCCGTGTTGCTCGACGCCGAAGCTGTGCCGCAGCGTGACGTCTTCGCTCTGGCCGAGCAGTGGTGCACGCAAGCCCTCGACGTTCTCTACGAAGTGGTTGAGAGCCGCTTGGTCCGCCGCTACTGCCCGACCCATGCTGCTGGCGAGGCGCTGCTGCGGGACATCACGACCGCTGGCCAGTTCGAGTTGAACGCCGCCAGCGACATCGACATCGACAGGATCGGTGACGAGATGATCGGCCTCGCGGATGCGCTACGTCGCCTCCTCAACGCTGTCGCAGCCGACGAAACCACCCTGCCGCACCTGCGCGGGGCGGCCCGAGCCGTCGTCCCAGCAGCGGAGAACATCTGGTCGCAGTACGGTGGCGACGGCGGCGGCTGGTAGCTACCGAAATCCACAACATAACCGGTCCAGAGTCGGCTGCCGTGATGGAGGTGCCCGGTAACACGCTGGCTGCCGCACGCGGTTCATCTTCCGAAGCGACAGGCGGCACGAGTACGGCCGGGATTGTGGATCTTGTCGACCAGCGGCATGCGGATGGCGTCGTGGCAGTTGCCGCCGGGCCGGCTTTGGCAACGGCCGGTAACGCGTTGCCAGAGCATGCCGTGGGAGCAACTTATGGGGGTGATGGCTGGTGATTGGCGATCACAGAGCGACGTCCTTCGCGAACCTGTTCGCCGGTGCTCCGCTGTTCCCTCCGACTGTGGGTTCAGGTGGGCCACAAAGCTGTTCCCCGGGGCCGACGCCAACGGGCAAACGAACCTGTTCCTCGACTCCGCTCCTCACCGGCAACGACACTCCGCCCTCGGCCCTACTACTCGATACTGATCGAGAGGGGGTGCGGGTGAAGAGCCATAGTGCCAGGCTCCCAGCCAGGGAACGCCGTCGAGGTAGCGGTCGGTAACGCCTGGAAACTCCCGGCCCGTTCACCGCGATGGAACGGCGCTGCCAGCGCTATAACAGGGCGGGGGGGTGTTTGGCTGTCTTGAGGAGACGCTGTGATCGCGCGTACAGCTCGTCACGGAGGTGTGCAGGCGGGCTGAACCCGTCTGCCTGCGAGATGAGGAACTGCTCGGCCACCTGCTTGCGCGCGGCAGGTGAGCTGGCCTGTTGATAAGCGGGGGTGGTCAGCAGTTCGGCGGCGAGGCCGTCGAGACGATCGGTGATCGAGGCGTACTGCGTCTGCGCCAGGACCTCAGCCCGGTCGCAAGCTTCGCGGATCGCGTCCCAGCGGACCCACTCGTGAGTATCCGGCGGCACCGCGAACCGGGCTACGCGCTGCCGGGCACCCATCTTCGCGGCCCGGAACTCCGGTGAGGCCAGCAGCGTGTTCGCCAGCTCGTCGGCGAGTCGTGCCCGTTCCTCACCGCTGAGCCGCTCCGGACCGTCGTCGAGGTTGCCGCGTGGAGCCGGGAACCGCGAGTACGCGCTGTTCTCTCTGTCCTGCCACTCGTAGTACCAGGGCGCTTCCTGTTCCCAGAAGTGAACAATGCCGTTCGCCGCGAACGCGACGGAGACACGACCGATGTTGCCGCGGTGCTTGAGGAGGTGCTCCGGCGGGTTCTCAGCCGCGTCATCGTGTTCCGGCTCAAAGGGCTCTGCCTTGAGGTACAGCACGCCGCCGCCGAGCTTTTCGGCGAGCGAGAGGAACCCGGGTAGATCCAAAGTGCCCGGCTGGATGCAGACTTCTGAGCCGGTGTCGTGCTCGGGTACCGCAGGCACCAACGTCATCGACGTCCGAGCTGCGAACTCCGTGACAGCAGTCGACAACTGTGCGAGTTCGTCCATGACCAGAATGTAATGTCCGGCTATGACACTCCTCAGGCGGGCACAGTGTGTTGAGGGATCCTTCGCTCTCGCCGGATGCGAGGGCGGGCGGCGGTCTGGGGAAGATCGGATGATCGTTACTCCGCCACGCGATCCTGGGAGTGGTGGAGTTTGACGCGTTGGACGGACGCGTCGGTCCTGGGTTGCCGAAAGCTTGTGAGTTGGATCTCAAAAGGGGAGGGGCGCTGGTTGTTGATCTCCAGCGCCCCTCCCCGGCCGGATCGCCGTGACATCTCACAACCGTCTCACGGACTGCTCGGCAAGGTCCGGAGTGGGCTGTCACGACCCGGACTCTGACCTTGCCGCTGACCTGCGCGTCCGGCACTATCCGGCACTGTCCGGCGGGCCTCAGCGGGCCGGCTAGTTCACTG
>NZ_BOOZ01000088.1 GCF_016863495.1 Micromonospora andamanensis | reverse complement strand
TAAGTACTTCACTGGCCAGCCGGTAGGCCACGAACTGTCCGCGGAGATCCTTCAACCGTCCAAGGTCGTGCACGTCCTCCTCGCCGACCTGCCCCGCCACCATGGTCTTTGTCGGCAGGTCCTGCCGAGACAGGATCATCTTCAAATCGGGATCCGAGAAGTCGCCGACCAGGGGTGCGTCGGGTATCTCCAGGTGGTACCCGACCACCCGCGGGAAGGTGATCTCAAGCTTTGCCGCGTCGCGGTCCGGCTCGGCCCGTACGTTGCGAACCGGCTTCATCGGCAGTTCCCGCGACACGGCCACCGTGGGGATGAACTGGAACGGGACGCCGTAGACGTCCGCGTACTCGGGGGTGAACATGCCGTTCTCGTCGGCGACGTACGAGCGTCGCCTCAGGCCCCGGCCGACCACCTGCTCGCAGAGCAACTGAGTGCCGAAGGCTCGTACTCCGAGGATATGGGTGACCGTGTTGGCGTCCCAGCCTTCGGTGAGCATCGAGACGCTGACGACACACCGCACCGGTTCACCGAGTTTTCCGGGCTTGCCGACGGTGTTCATCACCTCCCGCATCAGCTCCGCGTCGCCGATGTCGTCGGCGCTCCGGCCCGGGAATCGGTCGGCGTATTCCTGCTTGAACTCGGCGATCTCGCGGGCTGCGGTGCGGCGGAACTCCGGTGACAGGCTGCCGGACTCGAACTCTGCGGCGTTGACGAGGATCGTTTGCTGGCGATGCAGCCACTGCCCGTCCGCCACGTTGCTGAACAGGGGCAGCTGTCCGGCGGTCGGCAGCAGGTGACCGGCCTGCTCACGGTCGTAGCCGCCGATCCACTCGTAGACGGCCTTTGAGATCGTCGTGTTGCTACAGACGACGATGAACACGGGGGGCGGTTGCCCGTGCGCTGCCGCCTCTGACTTCTCCCAAGCCTCGAAGGCCGTCACGTAGGAGCCGTAGAGGCTGTGTAGGGCGGCGGTCAACGCGCCAGGCAGATCCGCTGCGGTGAAGTCCTGGTTGGACTGACGTCCGCCCTTGGGCAGGGCGTCGCGGATCTCCTGCCAAAGGTTCAGGTACGTCACGCGGTTGGCAACCCGGTCGTCGTCTACCGGCACTCTGGGGATCTTGACGATGCCGGCCTCGATGGCGTCGATCAGCGAGAAGTCGCTGACCACCCAGGGAAAGAGCGTGCCCTCGCGGTAGCCGGATCCGGCCAGGAAGAAGGGGGTCGCGGACAGGTCGTACACCCTCTTGATGCCGACCTTCGTCCGGACCGCCTCCAGTCCGCTGAACCAGATCCGAGCGTCCTCGGCCCGATCGGAGGCTTCTTTGCGCTCGTCGCCGCGCAAATTCTCGACGGTGTCGGCGTCCGGTTCCGGCTCACCGGCACGTCCCCGGTAGCAGTGATGTGCCTCGTCGTTGAAGACGACGATCTCCGACGAGCCGCCAAGCTCGCGTAGCACCCGGCTGACCATCTGGGCCGGGGTTTCCCGGAACGGGTCAGGTCGACCGGGTGCCACCAGGGCCTTGGTGTTTCCGGTCGCGTTGCGGCCGAAGCGGGTTTCGCGGAGTTGGAAGGCGTGGAAGTTGGTGATGACGATCTTTGCCTGGCCGAGGTCATCGGTGAACTCGGCCGGTACCAGATCGCGCTCGCGGTAGTAGTTGCCTGGATCCTCCGGCAGCAGGACCCGCAGCCGGTCACGGATGGTGAGGCCGGGAGTCACCACCAGGAAGCGCTTGGCGAACGTCTTGTCGTACCGCGCGTGGACCTTGTTGATCGTCTGCCAGGCGATCAACATGGCCATCACGACCGTTTTGCCGGTGCCGGTCGCCATCTTGAGGGCGACTCGTGGCAGACCGTTGTTGTGTTCGGCGTTGTGCGCGTCCAGGTCGTTGTTGATCCAGCTTCCCTGCCACTTGGTCGCGCCCTCGGCAAGGAAGATCGCCGTCTCGACCGCCTCACGCTGACAGAACAGGATCTTGTTGTCCCGGTCCGGATCGCTCCAGTACTCCAGCAGGCGGCGGGTCACCGGCGTGACGTTGGGCCAGCCCGCCTCCCGCCACGCGTCCACGCGCTCACGGACATCATTGACCTGCTTGTTGGGCTTGATGTCGTCTTCGGTGAACACCTGCAACTCAAGCTGCTGCCCGCGCTTGCGAGGTCGCGGTACCGGGATGAAAAAGCTCGACGGCCGCCGCTGCTCCTCGATCCGGTCTGTGATGCCGTCCCGATCGAAGGCGAAATGGCGGGTGGGGCGGCCGTACGGTGAGTTGATGATCGGGTTGTCGATGACCCGGTCGCTCAACGTAGACCTCCCGGTTGAGTTGGATGTTGCAGATTCGAGCGACAGCCTATACCGGGCGTTAGAAGCCGAGGTTGCGGAGCCTGCCGTGGCGACCGGACGGCGAGTCACTGCCACGCAAGGTGCGTGTAGAGGAGGGCGATGTCTGGCGCGCTCGCGTCCGTCTCAGAGCACCTGGGACAGGAAGCGGCGTAGCCGGGGATGCTGTGGTGACTCGAAGACGGCGGCCGGGTCGCCGGCCTCCAGCACCACCCCGGCGTCCATGAAGGCGACGGTGTCGGCGACCTGACGGGCGAAGCCCATCTCGTGGGTCACCACCACCATCGTCATGCCCTGGGTGGACAGCTCCGCCATCAGCGCCAGCACCCCCTTGACCAGTTCCGGGTCCAGCGCCGAGGTGGCCTCGTCGAAGAGCATCACCTGCGGCTGCATGGCCAGCGCCCGGGCGATGGCTACCCGCTGCTGCTGCCCACCGGACAGGTGCGCCGGCCGGGCGTCGGCCTTCGCGGCCAGGCCGACCCGGTCGAGTTCGGCCCGGGCCTGGGCCACCGCCTCGTCCTCGTCGAGCTTGCGGATCCGGCGCAACGGCAGGGTGAGGTTGCGCAGCACGCTCATGTGCGGGAAGAGGTTGAACTGCTGGAACACCATGCCGATGCGCTGTCGCAGGGCGTCCGGGTCGTCGCGCAGCACGCTGCGGCCGTCCAGCAGCACGTCGCCACGGTCCGGTTCGAGGAGCCGGTTGACGGTCCGCAGCAGGGTGGACTTCCCCGACCCGGAGGGGCCGATCACGCACGCGGTGCCGCCGCTCGCCACGTCCAGGTCCACGCCGCGCAGCACCTGGTGACGCCCGAAGGCCAGGTGCACGTCGCGCAGGCTCAGGCTGACCGAGGTGTTCATCGTTGGTTACCTCCGGCGGCGCCGGGCAGCGCCAGGTCCAGGTCGTCGGGGTCGTCGGTCAACCCGGCCGCCGGCCGGCCGTGTCGCAGCCGCCTGTCGATCCAGTTGACGACGTGGGTCAGTGGCACCGTCAGCGCCAGGTAGAACAGCCCGGCCAGCAGCAGCGCCGACTGGTTTCCGGTGTTCGCCGCGTAGTCCTGCCCGATCCGGAACAGCTCGCGCTGGCTGGCCAGCAGGCCGAGGAAGTAGACCAGGCTGGAGTCCTTGATCAGGGCGATGAGCTGGTTCACCCAGGCAGGCAGGATCCGCCGGATGCCCTGCGGGATGATCACCCGCCGCATCGCCTCACGCCAGGAGAAGCCCAGCGCGCGGGCCGCCTCCAACTGGGTGGCCTCCACCGACTGGATGCCCGAGCGGAAGATCTCCCCGAGGTACGCCGACGCGATCAGCGACAGCGCCAGGATCCCCAGCGGGTACGGGTTGGGGCCCCAGACCTGCATGCCCAGCGGGGCCAGGCCGACCCCGATCAGCAGGATCGTCGCCGCTGCCGGCAGCCCCCGGAAGATGTCGGTGTATACCCGCGCCGGCCACCGCAACCAGCGGGTACGCGAGATGCCCGCCACCGCCAGCACGATGCCCAGCGCCGAGCCGAGCAGGGCGGCGGTGACCGCCAGGATCAGCGTGTTCGGCAACCCGACGGTGAGCATCTCGGGTAGCGCCTCACGCATCGACTCCCCGTCGAAGAACGTCTCCCACAGGGTGCGCAACGGATCCACAGGTCAACCTCCGCCCTGCTCGCTCATCGTCCTACGGTCAGGAGGCAGCCGGGGCCGACACGTCGCCGCTGCCCGGGGTGAAGTCGGCCGGGATCGGCCGGCCCGGGTAGTACTGCTCCTGCAGGCGGGTCCAGGTGCCGTCGGCGATCACCTCGTCGAGGGCCTTGTTCAGCGCCTCGCGCAGCGTGTCGTTGCCCTTGGCGAAGGCGTACGCGGTGGGTGCCGGGCTGAGTTCCTTCGCCGCTACCGTGATCTTGCCGCCGCTGTCCGCGGCGGTCTTCTCACCGATCTCGGCGGGGGCGATCCACGCGTCGGCGGTACCGGCCTTGAGCTGGTTGATCGCGCCGTTGTAGTCGGGCACCCGGACCGGGTCGAGGCCCTTGCCGGTGGCGTAGTCGTCCTGGACGGTGCCCTGCACGACCACCACCCGCTTGCCGGGCAGCTGGTCGAAGCTGGTCAGCGGTGACCCGGCGGGCACGTCGAGCCCGAAGTAGCCGAAGTCGTACCCGTTGCCGAAGTCCACTGTCTTCTTACGCGCCTCGGTGATCGTGATCGAGGAGCTGCCGACGTCGAATTTGCGGTTACCGACCTGGGCGAGCAGGGCGGAGAAGTCGGTGCCGACGAACTCCACAGTCAGGCCGAGCTTGTCGGCGGCGGCGACCAGCAGGTCGTTGTCGAAGCCGGTGAACCTGCCGTCCTTCAGGTAGACGTTCGGCGGGGCGTCGGTGAGCGTGCCGGCCCGCAGCACGCCCGGCTGCACCAGGTTGTACGGGTTGTCGGCACTGCCGGCGGAGTCCGAGCCGCAGGCGGTGAGGGTGGTCGCGCCGAGGATCGCGGCTACGCCGACGGCGGCGGCCCGGGTCAGGGCGGGAAGGAATCGCACAGGTGTCTCCTGGTTGAGCTGCGGCGGGCACGGATGTGCCGCACCGACGGTCCGCCGCAGGGCGAACCGCTGGGATGGGATCGATGACGGAGCGGGAAGGCCCGGTCAGGGTTTGGTGACCGGTGGCGACGCGGTCAGCTACACGCGGCGCTGCACACCCGCATCATGTCGACGTGACGGCGCCGGGTCAGCCCCGGGTGGGCCACAGGTCGACTGCGGTACGACATGGTTCTCCTCAAGGTCGTGATGACCTGGGAACCCAGGCCACGCTTGCACCGGAGAACGCTCCGATGCCTGGTCCTCACCCGGGGCACCCCTGCGCGGTGGAGGGTTGCCGGCCAGCAAGCCGGGGCTTCACGCTGGCACTCATGACCTGCGGCCGAAACTAGCAGCCAGCCCCCGCCCACCGTCCACCCGTTATGACCACCCTCACGCCAAGTCACGTTGATCATGAGGTCTTGGAGATCAAAGTTGCCGCTAACCTCATGATCAACGCGGGCGAGGTTGCCGGCGTACCGCGTGATCCCTTACGGTCTGCTCAGCGGTGGGCGGTGCGGTCCGCACCCGAGAAGCCACCGCCGGTGCTCCGCGACGTCGGGCCGGGATGGTGGAATTCCGGTCCACCCAGGCGTGGCGGGTCGAGCCGGCGGGCGAGCCCCGACCTGCGGGCGGCGCGTCGAGGCGCCGGACCGGCGGCGTCGGGAGCGCGGACATCCACCGGGAGCACCCGTGTATCTCACCCCCCACGAGCAGGACCGCCTGCTCGTCCATGTGGCGGCCGACGTCGCCCGGCGGCGCCGCGAGCGCGGCCTGCGTCTGAACTATCCGGAAGCCGTCGCGATGATCACCGCCTTCCTGCTCGAAGGGGCCCGCGACGGGCAGTCGGTGGTCGACCTGATGGCCGCCGGCCGCACCGTCCTGACCAGGGACGACGTGCAGGACGGCATCCCCGAGCTGCTGGGGGAGGTGCAGGTGGAGGCGACGTTCCCGGACGGCACGAAGTTGGTGACGGTGCACCACCCGATCCCGTGATCCCCGGGGAGATCCTGCCGGCGGCCGGCCCGGTGGAGATCAACGCCGGTCGTCCGGTCACCACGCTGCTCGTGGTGAACACGGCTGACCGGCCGGTGCAGGTCGGGTCGCACTACCACTTCGCCGAGGCCAACCCGGCGCTGGACTTCGACCGGGACGCCGCCTGGGGGCGGCGGCTCGCCGTACCGGCCGGCACCTCTGTGCGTTTCGAGCCGGGGGTGAGCCGCCGGGTGGACCTGGTGCCGCTGGGCGGCGCGCGGATCGTGCCGGGCCTGCGCGGCGAGTGCGCCGGAGCGCTGGACGAAGGGCGGACGGCATGAGCAGCGTCGAACGGGACCGCTACGTCGCCCTGTACGGGCCGACCACCGGGGACCGGATCCGGCTGGCCGACACGAACCTGCTCATCGAGATCGAGCAGGACCACTGCGCCGGCGGGGACGAGGCGGTCTTCGGCGGCGGCAAGGTGATCCGGGAGTCGATGGGCCAGTCCCGGGCCACCCGCGCCGAGGGCGCCCTGGACACCGTCATCACCGGAGCGGTCGTCCTCGACCACTGGGGGGTGGTGAAGGCCGACGTCGGGCTGCGGGACGGGCGGATCGTCGCGCTCGGTCGGGCCGGTAACCCGGACACCATGGACGGTGTCCATCCGGACCTGGTGATCGGGCCGGCCACCGAGGTGATCGCCGGCAACGGCCGGATCCTGACCGCCGGGGCTGTCGACACCCACGTGCACTTCATCTGCCCACAACTGGTCGCCGAGGCCCTCGCCAGCGGAGTCACCACCCTGGTCGGCGGCGGCACCGGACCAGCCGAGGGCACCCGGGCCACCACTGTCACCCCGAACGCCTGGCACCTGGCCCGGATGCACGAGGCCCTCGACACCTTCCCGGTCAACGTGCTGCTGCTCGGCAAGGGCAACACCGTCTCGGAGGAGGCGCTGTGGGAGCAGTTGCGGGCCGGGGCCGGCGGGTTCAAGCTGCACGAGGACTGGGGCACCACCCCGGCGGCGATCGACGCCTGCCTACGCGTCGCTGACGCCTCAGGCGTGCAGGTCTCCATCCACACCGACACGTTGAACGAGGCCGGGTTCGTCGCGGACACGCTGCGCGCCATCGGCGGACGGGCGATCCACTCGTACCACACCGAGGGGGCCGGCGGCGGGCACGCGCCGGACATCATCACCGTCGCCGGTGAGCCGAACGTGCTGCCCTCGTCGACGAACCCGACCCGCCCGTACACCCGCAACACCCTCGCCGAGCACCTCGACATGCTGATGGTCTGCCACCACCTCAACCCGGCGGTGCCGGAGGATCTGGCGTTCGCCGAGAGCCGGATCCGGCCGTCCACGATGGCCGCCGAGGATCTGCTGCACGATCTGGGGGCGATCTCCATCATCGGCTCCGACTCGCAGGCGATGGGCCGGATCGGGGAGATCGTGCTGCGGACCTGGCAGAGCGCGCACGTGATGAAGGCCCGGGTGGGCGCGCTGCCCGGCGACGGCGCGGCCGACAACCACCGGGCCCGCCGGTACGTCGCGAAGTACACGATCTGCGCGGCCATGGCCAACGGCCTCGACCACGAGATCGGGTCGGTGGAGCCGGGCAAGCTCGCCGATCTGGTGCTGTGGGAGCCGGCGTTCTTCGGCGTACGCCCGCACCTGGTCATCAAGGGCGGCATGATCGCGTACGCCCAGATGGGTGACGCGAACGCCTCGATCCCCACCCCACAGCCGATGCTGCCCCGGCCGATGTTCGGCGCGTACGGCGGCGCGGCAGCCGCCACCAGCCTGGCCTTCGTGGCCCCCGCCGCGCTGGAGGTCGGACTGCGGTTGGACGTGCGGCGGCGGGTGGTGCCGGTGGCCGACGTGCGCTCACGCGGCAAGGCCGACCTGCCGGGCAACGACGCCCTGCCGCGCATCGAGGTCGATCCGGACACCTTCACGGTCCGGATCGACGGCGTGGTGGTCGAGCCGGATCCGGTGACCGAACTGCCCATGGCCCAGCGGTACTTCCTGTTCTGATGGCCACCCCGACGATGCTGCTGCTCCTGGCCGACGGACGGTTCCCGGCCGGTGCGCACGCGCACTCGGCCGGGCTGGAGGCCGCTGTCGCCGCCGGCCGGGTCACCGACCTGGACACCCTTGCGGCGTACCTGCGGGGTCGGCTGGCCACCGCCGGACTGGTCGCGGCGGCCTTCGCGGCGGCGGCCCGTGGCGCGGCGTGGTCGACGGGGCGGGCCGGCGCGCTGGCCCGACTCGACGCCGAACTGGACGCCCGCACCGCTTCACCGGCCCAGCGGTCGGTGTCCCGCCGGCAGGGGCGGGCACTGCTGCGGGCCGGTCGCCGGATCTGGCCGGCAGCCACCTTCGACGACCTGCCCACCGTGCCGGACGGGCCGCACCAGCCGCTCGTGCTGGGGCTGGTCGGCGCCGCCGCCGGTCTCGACCCGGGGCAGGTGGCCACGGTCGCCGCCCACGCGACGGTGACCGGCTCCGCAAGCGCCGCCGTACGTCTGCTGGGCCTCGACCCGTACCAGGTGCAGGCCCTGCTGGTGCGGCTCGCCGGTGCCTGCGACGCCGTCGCGGCGCGGGCGGCGCGGGCCGCCGAGGAACCACCGGAGCGGCTGCCTGCCGCCGCCGCTCCGCTCGCCGACATCCATGCCGAAGCTCACGCCACCTGGGAGGTGCGTCTCTTTGCGTCCTGAATTCGACCACGACGAGTCTGTTCCCCACACCCACCCCGAGCCCGGGGTCGACCCGCACGCCCCGCTGCCCGCCGCGTCGCGGGCACTGCGGGTCGGTATCGGCGGGCCTGTCGGCTCCGGCAAGACCGCCCTGGTCGCGGCGCTTTGCCGGGCGTTCGCCGACGAGCTGCGCCTCGGCGTGGTGACGAACGACATCTACACCACCGAGGACGCCGACTTCCTCAAGCGCGCCGGGGTGCTCGATCCGGCCCGGATCCGGGCGGTGGAGACCGGCTGCTGCCCGCACACCGCCATCCGCGACGACATCGGCGCGAACCTCGACGCGGTCGACGAGCTGGCCGACGCGCTGGGGCCGTTGGATCTGGTGCTTGTGGAGAGCGGCGGCGACAACCTGACCGCGACGTTCAGCCGGGGCCTGGTCGACCGGCAGATCTTCGTGGTGGACGTGGCCGGTGGCGACAAGGTCCCCCGCAAGGGCGGCCCGGGGGTGACCGCCGCCGATCTGCTGGTCATCAACAAGACCGACCTGGCACCGATGGTCGGTGCCGACCTGTCCGTGATGGACCGGGACGCCCGGGCCCGCCGGGGCGACCTGCCCACGGTGTTCCAGTCCATCACCGAGGATCCGCTGGCCACCCAGGTCGCCGCGTGGATCCGTCACGAGCTGGCCCACCACCGGGCCGCGTCGGCAGGCGCGGACCGGCCCGCGCCGGTCGTGGCGGCCCCCGCCGGGCAGGCCTGATGCGGGCCACCGCCCGGCTGGCGGCCCGCGTCGACAGGCACGGCCGTACCACCCTGGTCGAGCTGCGCGGCGAGAGTCCGCTGCTGCTGCGCCAGGTGCCGGCCCCCGGCGGTGGCCTCACGGTGTACGTCGTCGGCGGCGCGGCCGGGCCGCTGGCCGGCGACGACCTGCGGCTGGATGTCGAGGTCGGCCCCGGTGCGGCGGTACGCGTGCACACCGTGGCCGCCTCGGTGGCCCTGCCCGGCCGCCCCGGCGCGGTGTCCCGGATGCTGGTCCGGGCCACCGTCGCCGAGCGGGCGACCCTGCTCTGGCTGCCCGAGCAACTGGTCGCGGCGGCCGGCTGCGCGCACGTCGCCGACTCGCGGGTGGACGTCGCGGCCGGCGGCACCCTGCACTGGCGGGACGAGCTGATCTGCGGCCGTTACGGCGAGCAGCCCGGCAACGTCGAGGTCAACACGTGGGTGGACCTGGACGGTCGGCCGCTGCTGCGGCAGTCCCTGGCGGTCGGGCCGAACGCCGCCGGCTGGGCCGGGCCGGCGGTGCTGGCCGGCGCGCCCGCCACCGGCTCGCTGCTGATCGTGGACCCGGACCGCCCGGCGGAACCGCCCGCCGTGGGCGTCACGTGGGCCCGGCTACCGCTGGCCGGTGGCCCGGCGACGCTGTGGAGCGCCACCGCGCCGGACGCGCACACCCTGCGGGAGTACCTCGAACCGGAGACCGCACTGGATACCATCGCTGCTTCGGGCGGGCGAGGGGAGCGTGGGGTTGTACGAGTTGGGTGAGGTCGTCGCCGAGCGGCGGATCGCGGTGGTCACTCCGGACGATGTCACCTCGGAGGTGGTCGTCCGCTTCGGCAAGCCGCACCCCGACCCGTTGCCGGGCGGCGACTGGCGCTGCCCGTTCCAGATCGAGGGGCTGGCCGACGGTGCGGTCGACGCCGCGTACGGGGTGGACTCCCTCCAGGCGATGTTGCTGGCCGTGTACAGCGTGCGGTTGCTGCTCACCGAACACGCCGAGCGCACCTCGGCCCGACTGGACTGGCTGGACCAGCCGGACCTGGGCCTGCGTGTCGATCCGGGGCTGGTGCCCGAGAACATCACCACCCGGAGCGCCTACCTCGCCACCGCCGACATCGCCGCCGCGCTGCTGCGTACGCCGGTGCTGGCCGAGCGCTGGACGACACCGAGCGCCCTGCCGCACTACTCCACCGGCGGGCTGGCCCGGCACCTGGCCAACCAGATCACCCGGACCGCCGAACTGCTCGACGCGCCGCCGGGACGGACCGCGATCGACGTCCTGGCGCACTTCACTGGTAGCGCGTGGGTGACCACCGGTGCCGAGGAGGAAGACAACACCGACATCCGCGAGCGGGGGGAGCGGGCCGCCGCCGAGACCACCGCCAGTCGACTCGCCGCCGAGGTCGACGAGTTCCTGGGCCGGCTGCGCCGCACCGTGCCGACCCAGCCCTCGTACCGGATCGTCGACCTCGGCGACTGGGGACTGGCCGTCGACGACTTCCTGCTGACCCGGCTGCTGGAGCTGGTGGTGCACACCGACGATCTGGCGGTCAGCCTCGGCCTGCCGACGCCCGAGATGCCGGCCGCCGCCACCGAACTGACGAGTGACCTGCTCACCCGGATCGCCGCCTGGCGGCACGGTCCGCTCGCGGTGGTGCGGGCACTGTCCCGCCGGGAGCGGGCGCCGGAGACGATAAGCGCGCTCTGACCGGTCCGGTGTCGGCAAGTGTCCTTTGTGGACATGTGGCAGGGTGGGTCAGGTGCCGGCGGTCGCCGGTGGCAGCGGAGACCCTGGGGAGAGGCAATGACCAAGCGGGTCAGTCGTCGGGCCGCGATCGGATTCGGTGCGGCAGCTGTGACGTTGGCGGCGACGCCGTCCGGTGCGGTGGCCGCGCCGGCTGACGGCACCACAGCGGGCATCGACAGGGTGCCGCCGCGAGAGGTGATTCGCCGGACGTACCGGCAGCAGAAGGCCCGCGCCGGTGGGGTGTGGCGCTCGCACGTCGCGATGCTCGACGCCACCGGGACCCTCCGGACCGTGATCGCCGACGACGCGGACCGGGTGACGCACGGGTACAGCGTGCAGAAGTTGGCGGTCGCGGTGGCGGTCATGGACAAGATCGACCGGGGCGAACTGCGGCTGGACCAGCGGCTCGACCTGACCGCCGACATAATCCTCGGCGGCAGCGGGATCTACTTCCTGCAGACGGTCTGGGGCGACGAGGTCACCGTGGCGAACTTCCTCACCGCGATGCTGCTCGTCAGCGACAACACGGCGGTACGGATGTGCGGCCGGGTGGTGCCGGCACTGGAGATCAACGAGATCCTGGCGGCCAAGGGATTCACGCACACCCGGGTCGAGCCGGTGGCCAACCCGAACCGGTTCTTCCTCGGTGTGACCACTCCGCGCGAGACCCACGACCTGTTGTGGCGGCTGGCCAACAAGACGCTGCTGTCGGCCCGGTCGAGTGACTTCCTGCTCGGCATCCTGCGGTGGATCAACGGCTACCACGACGGGATCCGCCGCGACATGTCCTCGGCGGAACGCAGCCGGGTCGCCACCAAGTACGGCGCGGACTACGACTCCTCGGGCGCGGCGCGGCACGAGGCCGGCATCATGTTCGACGCGACGGGCGCGCCCACCCTGACGTACGCCCTCTTCGCCGACTCCCTCGGCGACCTGGACAACTACGGCGGCACCCACCCGGCCGTACGCGCCCACGCCGCACTGGGCCGAACCATGTTCGACGCCGTCGCCCGCACCACAAACCCCACCCCCCGCGCCCGCCACTCCGTCCCCCAGTTCCGCCCCGTCAACGGCGGCTGACCCACCCCCGAGCTCGGCGATCTTGCACTCTCGGTCCGTCCATAAGCCGCAGATAGTGCATATCGACGACCAAAAGG
>NZ_BOOZ01000087.1 GCF_016863495.1 Micromonospora andamanensis | reverse complement strand
CACTGTGTGCACGGTCCTGTTGGCCATCTCAGCCGCCCACTCGTTGTGAAGCAGGTACAGCGAGGTGAAGGGAACGTCTTTGAAGTCCGGGCCTCGTGGTGCCTGACGCAGATCCTCCGGTAGCCGATCCCTGAGTGAGTTCACCCTCGAGCCGAGGCCGGTGTTCGGTCCGTCCCAGCCGAACACCGCGCCGATCTTCCAGCGTGCGGCCCAGAGCAGGCGAACGGGCATCGGAGCGCTGTCGGGGAAGGTGCCCGAGTCGTCCGACACCAGGGTCGATACCAGACGCGGCAGATCGTCCGGGCCGCCTGGCGTCCGTAGCGCCCAGACGTCCTCGAACTGAAAATCGGGAGCGATGTCGTGGATCCGCCATGGCCGCGACGTATGGGCTGTGCTTGGCAGCTTCATGTGGGCTCCTCATCCGGTGGCAGGACAGCCGCATCGCCTCGCGCTTCGACTGCGGGCGCAACGGGTGGCAGACCGAGCAGGCCGCGAACCGCCCGTTCGGCAAGCTGGGTATCGAAGGGGGCTTGCCCGGCCAACTCGATCCCCACTGCCTCGACGACACCGAGAAAGGCTGATGCCATGGCTGCGGGCGGTGGCCCGGGAGGGATCGCGCCGCTGCTGCGCGCGGCGGCAATCAGGGCGGCACAGCTGGCGGCGAGCCGGTCAACAATCGTCGCGATAGCTCTTCCGACTGGGTGGTCCTGCCCGGTGAACTCAACTCGAAGCGTCACCATGGCGCGGGCCATTTCGCGGCGGCAGTAGGCGGCGTGGCCGCGTGCGATTGCTATGAGCGCATCGACGGGGTGAGTTTCCTGGTCGGCGCGACGTCCCACCTCGGCATTCCAGGTCTCCTCGATCCACCCGACCACCGCCAGCGCCAGGTCTTCCTTGTTGGCGAACAGGTGATACAGCGCGCCGCGGGTGTAGCCGGCCTCGTTGGCCACGCGTTCGAGCACCAAATTGGCGTACCCGTACGTGGAGAGACCTCGCGCCGCGGCCTCCAGCAGGGCGCTCCTGGTTCGGGCGCGCCGGTCCGCCTGCCTGCGGCGAACGCTCCCCGAGATCTCTGCCGTCGTCATGACACTCTACATACGTACATGCATGTAGGTTATCCGGTGCGCGAGGGTTAGGCCAGGCGAAACCCCTCACCCGTCGGCATGATCTCGGACACTGCGCTCCCTGGGCGACCGCGCAAACCAGCCCAAGCAGCGCCGAGTCGTGGGAGTGGGGAGAGGCCGGGAACACCGCGGGCTGTCCGGCCCGCAGACGCACGCCAAAGCCGTACCCGGCGGCCTGGGGTGATCATTGGCTAGCTAGGCAGGCAGCAGCCGCGTCTGCTCATCGGTGACGAGCAGTACCTCGCCGTCGCGCAGCGCCCAGTGAGGTCGCCCTGCGGTGGCGTATGCCGCCGAGACTGCGTCACAGGCCACGCTTTCCGGATGGCTGGGGGAACGCACGTGCGGCACGAACGGGCGGTCAAGCACGCCAAGCCCGGTCATGATCGGTTCGCTGACGGCGGCGGGGTTGTCGACCAGTTCCAGGCCGTTGAGGTCAGGAGCCAGTACGCAGGCTCCGGCGCTGTAACCGCCGTAGACAACCGCGTCGCGACGTAGCAGATCGTGTAGCAGAGTGTCGGTGCCCGTGTCGGCCAGCACCCGGCGCAGCACGAAAACGTTGCCGCCACGGACCCACACGATGCTGTAGGTGGCGAGGCTCGACACCATGGCGGGCTCGTGCAGGTCGATCACAGTGACGTCGAGGCCAGCCGCTTCGAGATCGTCGATATCGCGTCGAAGGCCGGCCTTACGCAGCCCAGCGGGGAACCCGTCGAGGGCGTTCGGGATCAAGGCGGTCCGCCGGTCGTTGCCGGCCAGGCCGACAAGCCGGTCAGGATGCGCCCCGGTACGGAATGACGACAGGTACAAGCGCATCGGAGCAGTATGACTCCACGAGCAGGGTTCGGGTGGACGCGTCGACAATTGTCTCGGCGTCGAGGAGGTCGCCGGCGGGGTTCTGGCGCCTGCGGTAGGTGAAGATCAGCGAGCCGGTGGGGACGGCGTCGAATGTGGCGGCCGGGCTGACGCGGTGCAGCAGCCGCAGGTTGGAGGCGTGGGTAGGTCAGGGCTTCTCGGTGTGGCTGCGGCCGAGCGTGTCCATGGCACCCCACCGGCCCGGTATGCCGAGGAGTTCGATGCCATCGATGGACGGCGGAATGAAGGTTTCGACAATGAGGTGATCGCCGTGCGGCTGGAGTCCTAGCATGACGCGAAGAAATAGGAGGGGGCTCCGGCGGACCACGCTTGTGGGCTACAAGCGGTCGGGTATTCAACCGGGTACGTCGTGCGAGTCCGGTCGTACCCAGCGAATGCCTCCGGTAGCCGCCCCTCAAAGAATTGCGCAGCTTGGATCATTGCCTCGCAGATTCTGGCGGCTTCGTCTCGGAAGCCGTACCGCCACAGACCCCAGGCGATGAGCGAATTGCCGAACGGCCATACGGTGCCGAGCAGCAGTCCCCCGATCGCTGCTGCGGGTGCTCCGAGAGGACGAGCACCAGGCGAGACCTGCTGGGCGACCAGCCCCGGCGGGTATCGGGATCGGAAACTGGCCCGGTAACCGGGGGCGTTGTCACCAATGCCCCCTGGACGGGCGACCCGCCTATCGATGGACGGTTGGACGGCGTCTGGACGGGTAGACGGGCGTCCGAGACCCGGTGGGGAGCAGCTGGCCGCGTCGCCCCAGGAGGTCTGCGAAACGCCTCGGAGGGCTGGATGTCCGATCCATCGGCGACGCCGCGTGACGTCGTGGAGCTGCGAGTACACGGTGTATCCGGTGCTGAAGCGGAACGGATGCTGGATCAACGGCTGGTGCTGCAGGTGGCAGGGGATCGCAGCGGCGGGTTCTACCGGCCCCGCACTGCCGATCCCGACGTTGCGGAGGATCCTGAGACCCAGGAGGCGTATCGCTGGAGCGAACTGCCGTCTGGTACGGCGGCGCGGACGTTGTCCTTGGTGTTCCTGCTGCCGTTTCTGTTGTGCAACGTGGCTATCTGGATGCGTCCGACGGCTCCCGGCACCGGGGCGGGAGTGCGGGCATTGTGTCGCGTACTCGCGCTCAGCTTGACTCTGCTTTTCGTGGTGTCCGTGTCGGGGGTGGCGCTGGACCTGGTCGCGTGGAGGTGCATGGCTAGTCCGGACTGCTTGGCCGGACGTGCCTGGTTGTCCTGGCTCGGCGGGCGGCCGGCCGGTCTGCGGCTGGCCGTGTCGGCGTTGGTGCCGATGGCCGCCATTGGCCTGGTCTGGTGGCTTGCGGGCCTTGCCGGGCGCCCGTACGCCGTGCTTGGAACCGCCGCGCCCGTCGATGCCGTTCCGCGGCCGCGCCTTGCGGCGGTCGGCCAGTGGGATTCCGGGCCGATGGTGGGGCGGCTACGCTCGATTCATGTGGCGGCAGCCTTTGCCGCCCTCAACGCCATTCTGCTGACCGCGCGGGCTGCCGCAGCCGCCTCACCTGTCATCGTCGTGCTGGCGACCGCTACGGGAACGACGTTGCTCGCGTGCGTGGCCCTGCTGTGCGCCCCGCCGGTGATCGACCGACCGGCGCCTCATCGGCGCATGGACGGCGCGATCCGGGCGCTACCGAAGATCAGTTGGTGTCTGACCGTCCTGGTGCTGATGTTCGTCCTGCTCAGTCCTGAGCCCTGGGCGGCCACCGCTGCGTTGCCAGGCTACGGCGCGACAGTGGCCTGGGTCCTTAGCGTCCAGACGGCGATACTCGTCGCACTCGGCGTTGTCGCGTTGATGCGCCGACGCGGCGACCGGCGGCCGGGAGAGCCATTGCGTGGGGTGGGCGCACCTGTCATCGCCGCTGTGGCAACCGGCCTGGCCGTGGCTTTCGCCTCGGACCTGGTCCACCAATCCGCTGACCTGCTGGACCGCCACGCATCAGCCGCCGAACGGCTGGCCACCAGCCCTCCGTTGACATACACCTGGGCGATTCTCGGCTTCTTCCTGGCGGTGGTCGCCGCACTGATCGTTGCTGGTTTCACCATCCTGGCCTCCCGTCGAGCTCGAAACACTGAGGCCAGGGCCATTGTGCAGCGGGATTTCCCGAACGCTCCGCCCGATGCGGCGCCCCGGCTTGACCAGGTACGCACCGCCATCGCCAAGGCTCGGTTCACCGAGCGGCTGGAACCATTGACCCTGGCCTACGCTGTCCTGTTCGCGCTCGGCCTGGCAACCAGCACCCTCGGCCTGCTGCAACTGCACCCCGGCGAGGTACTCGACAGATACACGGTCATCCCCGTGGGGCTGGTCACCTTCCTGGTGACCATGGGCAGCTATGCGGTTGCGGCTCTCTTCCTCGGCCTCGTGATCGGTGGGATCTTCGCTTACCGCACACCCGAGTTCCGCCGTTACGTGGGCGTGCTCTGGGATCTCGGTACCTTCTGGCCGCGTGCCGCCCACCCGTTCGCCCCTCCCTGCTACGCGGAACGGGCCGTGCCCGAGCTCAGTCGACGCATCACGTACCTGGTCGAGAGCGGGCAGGCGGTGTTACTCACCGGACACAGCCACGGCTCAGTGCTCCTGGCCGTGACTGTGCTCCAGCTACCGGGAAGGATCAGCCAGCGCGTCGCACTGCTGACCTACGGCTCACCGCTGCGCAGGCTCCATACGCATCTCTTTCCCGCGTACGTCGACCAGGCGGTGCTGCACGAGGTGGGTCAACGGCTGGACTGGCGATGGGTCAACCTGTGGCGCGACACCGACCCCATCGGCAGCTGGATCTTCTCGCCGCACCGACCGGGGGAGCAGCCAACCGTCGCCGGGCCCGCCGGTGCCGTTGATCGACGGCTGCGTGACCCGTCGGAGGTGGTCGTACCTCCAGGTGACAGCGTCCCACCCCCGGTTATGGGGCACGGGCCGGACGAGTCCGACGAGCGATTCCGCGAGGCTGTACGGGAGCTGACCCGACGGCTCCGCGCCCACGCATGATCGCGCCAGGAGTGCATCTGCCGGCACCTGCTGCGCCCATGGCCGGCTATCGCTCTACCCCCTACCCTTCATTCGGTGGTGACCGGCTGGTCGATAGTTACCGTCCCCGTGGCGCCGTCGACCGTGATCAACTGCCCGGTCCGGATGCGCTCGGTGGCGCCTGGGACGCAGATCACGGCGGGGATGCCGTACTCCCGTGCCACGGTCGGCCCGTGCGCCATCACCGCGCCGGTCTCGGTGACGAGTCCACCCGCGGTCAGGAACAGCGGCGTCCACCCTGGGTCGGTCGTCGGCGCGACGAGGATCTCACCGGGCTCGATCGACGCGTTTGCCAGGCTGCGGACCACGCGGGCGCGGCCGGTGGCCCGTCCTGATGCCGCGCCGGTGCCGGTGAGCGTGTGCCCGTCGGAGGCGCGGGCCGGCAGGAGCGTCTCCACGTCGGTGCCGTCGGAGAGCAGGGCGACCGGGACGGTCCGGCGCCGCAGCTCCCGCGTGTACGCCGACCGCCGTCCGGCGATCACCTCGCGCAGGTCATGGCCGTGCTGCACTGCCGTGCGCAGCTCGGGCAGGGTGAGGAACATGACGTCGTCCGCGTGTTCGAGGACACCGTCTGCCTCCAGTTCGGCGCCGATGAGAAGGAGGCGTCGGCGTCGGTCGCGCAGCGCGTACAGTCCGGCGAACTTGCCCGCCTCGCGCAGTCCGGACAGCTCCCGCGACCGGCGCAGGAGGAAGCCGGTGAGGCGGCCTCGCACCAGCTGCTCGCGGCGTGCCCGCTGGGTGAGCTGGGCGAGCATCGCCTCGGCCCTGGCTGCGGCGTGCTGGAACCGCCGGTCCGGGGCCTGCTCGGGGTCGGTGACCCGCAGGTAGTTGGCGAGCATCGTGAATACCGGCGTCGGATTCTCCGACCAGCGCGGCACGCCGACGTCGACCTCTGCGGCTGACCTGTGGCCGTAGCTGTCGAGGAACGTGCTCAGGCCGATGTCGGGCAACTCGCCCGTCAGATGGGCGGCGGCGAGGTCGCCCGGTGGCGTGCGCAGGAGGAGCTCGCGGTACGGCATAGCGCGCTGGGCCACCTGCCAGAGCGCGAGATCCATCTCGATGGTGACGTTGTACGGCATGCCGCCGAGCACGGTGTGGATCTCGTCGTCGCTTGCGATCCCCTTGAGCAGCGGCGGCAGCGCTGCGGACACCAGGAGTCCGCTGACGACGGGCCAGACGATCCTGTCGAGCCGCGTCCTTGCGTGCGTGGCTTCCTCGACGAGGTCCAGCAGCTCGGCAGCCGCGGACGGGTCGGCCACCTGCTGCTTCCGCAGGCGTTCGATCTCGCCGAACACGCGTGCCCGCGCCGCCGCCGGGCGGGCCAACGCGCGGAGGATCCCGGCCACCGCCTTCGGTGCAGTGATCAACGCGGCTGCGCTGGGCCGGCGACGGGCAGCCTTCTTCGGGGCGAACCGCAGGTCGTCGAGCATGTGCTCGACCACCGCCTGCGCGCGTGGCCCGAAGTCGACAGCCATCAGTTTTACAAGTCGCCGTCGGGTCGACGGGTCGCGCAAGGCGTCAGTCAGATCGCCGTACAGCCGCCCGCCGATGTCGACGATCTCGACCGTGAGGCCGAACGACGCGAGCATGCCGGCGAGCATCGACTTCAGGGTCGACATGCCCATCGGTGTCGTCGGCTGGAGCATGCCCTGGACGTGGCCGAACTCGACGTACAGTCGCGGGCCCGGCTTCGTGCTCGGGGGAGGAGCCGGGAACAGCGTTGTGATCGGCCGCGACTGCAGCAGCCATAATGTGCCGTCGCGGTCGTAGGCCCACTCGATGTCCTGCTCGGCGCCAAGCCGGTGGTGGAGTCGCGTGCCGACCTCGCGAAGCTCCGTCAGCCGGACCGGGGTGAGGCAGCCGTGTTCCGCCGGTTCCGTGCCGTCGAGCACGTAGTGGTCGGCGGACGTCGTCCCGTCGACGACGGCCGTGCCCAGTCCGGGTGCGGCGTTGACCACTGCCTCACTTCGCGAGCCGGTGAGCGGGTTGGCGGTGAAGAGCACGCCGGCGACCTCGGCATCGACCATCCGCTGCACCACGACGGCCATGCGTGCGCTCTCGTGCGCGACTCCGACGGCCTCGCGATAGGCGGTTGCCCGGTAGCTGTGCAGCGAGTCCCAGCAGGCGTGGATCGCCTTGAGCAGCTCCTCGATGCCCGTCACCGACAGGTACGTGTCCTGCTGGCCGGCGAAGCTCGCGTCCGGTAGGTCTTCGGCGGTAGCGCTGGATCGCACCGCGACCGGCCCGCCGCCGAGTCGGTCGTACGCCGCGAGCACCTCGTCGCGCGGCACCTCGCCACGGTGATGCGCCGCGGTCGTGACGCAGAAGCCGTCCGGCACTCGTTCGCCCAGGCGGATCAGCGCGGCGAGGCCGGCGGCCTTGCCGCCCACCAGGTCCCGCTGTGCCGGGTCGATCGCTGTCAGCTCGAGCACGTCCATGCCGACCACCTCCGTTTTCCAATACGACTGCAATGTATCCCCTTGGCAATACGATCGCAATGTAAAGTGGGAGGCATGCCCCGCAAGGTCGACCACCGCGAGCGCCGGGAGCTGCTCGCCAACGCCCTGATGCGGCTCGCCGCCGCGCAAGGTCTGGAGAAGGTGAGCCTGCGGCAGGTGGCGGCCGAGGCGGGGGTCTCGACCGGCATGGTGCAGCACTACTTCCGCACCAAGGACGAGATGATGACGTTCGCCCTCGGGATGGTCATGGACCGGATCCGCGAACGGTCGCAGGCCGAGGCCGCACCGACGACACCGCGTGAGCTTGTCCGTGGACTGCTGCTGCAGGTGTTGCCACTCGACGAGACGCGTCGGCTGGAGAACCACGTCGTCCTCGCCTTCCTCGCGTACGCCGCGCTGAGGCCGTCGATCGCTTCAGGGCTGCGCGAGGGTGCCGCGGGGATGCGGACGTTCCTGGCCGGCCAGTTGCGGGCAGCTGCTGCGGACGGAATCGACCCCGATCATGCCGCCGCCGGGCTCCTCGCGCTCGTCGACGGACTCGGCCTGCAACTGCTGTCTCATCAGTACACCGAGGCGGAAGCGGTCGCCGCACTCGACGCCCAGCTCACACTCCTTTTTCGGCCGGCCGCAACTTGATCTTCAGCGCTGTGGCGGGTCGCGGTCGCCCGGCTCATCATGGCGACAGCCCTTTTGGCCGACCGGCCGTCGTGGCGAGCGTAGAGAATCAAGGTCACAACGCGCCTCCGAGGCTCTGGATCGAGCGAGTCGGGACATCCAAGCTGTGGTACCCATCGCCCCGGTCGTCCAAGTAGAGGCGGCTCCCGTGGGCCGCCAGCACCGTCCAGTCGTTGATCGGCCGTCCCACGGGATCGATGATCCGCACCGGCCCAATAGGCGCGACATCATACTCGAACACCACACCTAGGTGCAGGTTGTCGGACGGCCCGTCGAGCTCGGTCGCCGCAGCCAGTAGCAGCCGCCCTAATGGGTCTGGCTCATTGTCAAACGCGATCGCTCGAACGTTTTGTAGGTCGCACGGGTACAACTCATGGGCGCCGCGGTGGTAGTAGTTCAGGAACGGTCGAGAATACGACCAGACATCGTCGGCGGTGGCGTTGACAGCCTCCTGGTCATCACCGTAGTCGGAGCCCCACAGCCGGTCGCCGTGCACGTCCCACCGCACCAGCGCGGAGCCCATGACGCTGTCCCACCCCTGCTCGCCGTGACGCGTCCAGATCGTGCCCGCCTCGTCCACGGTCAGCTCCTCGATGTCGTCCCCGAGGGCTAGCGCCCGGCTGTGGGTGCCGTCGGCGGTGAAGACATGGGCGTTGCGCGGGTTCCATCCCTGCCCCGTCCACGGCGTCCGGGGAGAAACGATGAGCGCTCCGTTGTCGGGCAGCAGGGCGAGCATCGGATGCGATACCGGCAGGTGGGCAAGCGGCGTCCTCTCCCAGGAACCCGCCACGTGATGAAGCAGCACCGCCGGGCAGGGTGGCGCCGGTTCGTAGAAGGGCAGCGCATCGCCGTTCGGTGAGCGGACGAACCCCCGGACGGACTGGGGCTCCGTGGTCGCGAGTACCGCGATACCGCCCCACGCCGTTGCTGTCGCACACACGACGACTTCCCCGGGGGCCAGCGGTGCGGAAGAGGCGACGCGCGTTGCCCTCATGGTCCAGCTTCGATCGGACGCCATTGATTTCAGCCGGTTGTTCTCGGGTGGTCGATGACGCGGGCAATCACGTTGGCTTCTGTTCCCTGCCGAACTTCATTGGCTGAGAGTTTCACGGTGAGGCGGCGGTAGCGGCGGCTCGTCCACGACGAGTGCTCGCGCCTCCTCCGGGCTGAGGATGCGGCCAGCGGCGAACGCGGCGGCGTACTCGTTGTCGCTGAGCCCGACCATGGCAGCGGTGCTGATCCGTTCCACATCACCGCTCTCGGCCGGTTGAAGCGGTACACCTGTCGACTCCCGGGCAGCAGCAGCCGCGCCGAGCAGCCGGGCCGCCAGGACGTACTGGCCGGCGAGTGCCTCAACGCCGGCGAGCCCCTCCAGCGCCAGGGCCAGGGCCCGGGCGTCCCCCAGGTGATGGGCGGCGGCGAACCCGGCCAGATGTGTCTCGCGGGCCGTTGCGGCGTCACCGCGTTGCTCGGCGACGAACCCCATCTCGGCCAGGACTATGCAGTTGCCGGGCTCAAAGTCGACCTGCCGGTACCACTCCAGAACCACCCTTAGCTGTTCCTCGGCGAGATCCAAATCTCCAGCTCGGCGGGCACCCAGGGCCAGCCCGATCCGGGCGTACATCTCACCGGGCTTGAAGCCCTGGTCGATCGACAGCCGCAGCGCCCGTTCATGTAGGTTTCGCGCCCGGTCAAGCTCGCCCATCAGCAGGGATATCCGTCCCAGCCCGGAGAGTCGGTCCGCAGCCTCGGTCCACAGGCCAAGATCCTCAGCGATGGACAGGCCTTCGCGGTGCAGCCTGGCGCCCTGATCGTAGTCGCCTGTGATCTCGGCTAGGGCCGCGAGCGGATACACCGTCTGCAAATGTCCCCACCGGTCCCCAAGCTTTCGAAAGAGTCGGGCGCTGAGGGTGCCGTCACGCCGTACGGCGGCAAGGTCGCCACGAACCAAGGCCTGCTTTGCTCGCTCGCTCAGCGCGACCGCCACTCCCCACTTGTCCCCGGTGATCTCAAACCTGGCGAGGGCCTGGTTGTTCAGATTCTCACTGGTGACCAGGTCGCCCGTGACGCAGAGGGCGAGACCCAGGAACCAGCGGGAGCGAGCCAGGCTCTGCGGGTCGTTGAGGCCGTCGTAGACACGCAGGGCCGTCATGCTGTGCGCTGCCCGGTCCGCGACCGTGCCAGCTAGCAGGGCGATGCCGGCCTGCCAGGTGATGGCGCGTGCCCGGTCGGGGGTGACCACCGAACTGTCGAGGGCCAGAGCGCTGGTCAGTACCCACTCGGCGTCTCGGAGCCGGCCGCGGAGGAACCAGTACCACGCCGTGCCGTTGGCCAGCCGCAGGGCCCGGTCGGCAGCACCGTCGGAAACGGCCCGGTCAAAAGCGCGGCGAAGGTTGTTGGCCTCGAGGTCGAGGCGCTCCAACCACTCTTGCTGGTCCGGCCCACGAAGATGGCCGTCGGCCTGCTCGGCGAAGTCGATGTAGTAATGCTGGTACCGCTCATGAACGAGGTCATCCTCATCGGCTTGGCGCAGTCGCTCGACACTGTAGGCGGCGACCGACTCCAGCAGCCGGTACCGCGGCCCGCACGGCCCGTCGATCAGCACGACCAGGGATCGGTCCACCAGTCGGGCGAGCACGTCCAGGACATCCTCAGGAGGGACGTCGTCGCCTGCGCAGACGCGTTCGGCCGCGGCAAGCGTGCAGCTGTCGGCGAAAACCCCGAGCCGGCGCAGCAGGGTCTGTTCTGTGCCGGTCAGCAGGTCCCAGCTCCAGTCGATCATCGAGCGAAGCGTCTGCTGTCGGGGCGAAACGCCCCGAAGCCCGGTGGCCAGCAGGCGGAAGCGATCGTCGAGGCGCGCGACGAGTTCCTGCATCCCGAAGGCGCGTACCCGGGTCGCTGCCAACTCCAGAGCCAGGGGGACACCATCGAGACGTTTGCAGAGGACGGCCACGGCATCCGCGTTCGCCGGGGTCAGGGTGAAGCCTGGTGCCGCTGCGGCTGCCCGGGCGACGAACAGCTCGACGGCGCTCGAACGGCGAAGCGCCTCGGTGTCCCGCCCAGCGGAATGGTCAGGCAGATCCAGCGGAGGAACCCGCCACACCACTTCCCCCGGCAAGCCCATCGGCTCCTGACTGGTCGCCAGTAGACGGAGACGGGGTGCTGCGGGCAGCAACGACTCGACGAGCCGGGCGACATCGTCGACGAGGTGTTCGCAGTTGTCGAGAAGTAGCAGGATGTCGCGCCCGTGCAACGCGCTGGCCAGCCGGGCGCCGGCATCGACGAGCTGACCATCCGGGACCAAGGAGCCTGCTGCGTCCTCTCGGATGTTGAGCACGGCCATCATGGCGCCGGCCACTGCTGCCATACCGTCGGTTCTCTCGGACCGGCCTAGGGCTGCCAGCTCGACCAGCCAGGCGCCGTCGGAGAACCGATCCGTGAGGCGTGTAGCCACTTCTACCGCAAGACGTGTCTTGCCCACGCCACCCGAGCCGACCAGGGTGACCAGTCGGCTCGTCTGTAGGAGCGCACTGATCTCTTCGACGGCTGGCTGCCGCCCGATCAGCTTGGTGATGGGCGTGGGTAGGTTGCTCCGCGGCCGGGTGGGTGGGTAGTCAGGGAGGTCGGCTTGTAGGTGGCGATCCTGGCGCAGGATCGCCGCCTGCAGGTCGGCCAACTCGGGGCTCGGGTCTACGCCCAGTTCGTCACTGAGGCGCAGGCGTAGCTCTCGGGCGCTGGTCAGGGCCTCGCTCTGCCGGCCGGCGCGGTAGAGGGCCCGCATATGGACCGCGCGTAGCCGCTCCCGGAGGGGATAGCGGTCCACGAGGTCACCGAGTTCCGCCGCAAGCTGCATGTGATCGCCGCGTTGGAGGCGGGCCTCGGCATTGTCCTCGACTGCCGCCAGGTGGAGTTCCTCAAGCCTGCCGTAGGCAGCGCGAGCGAACGGAGCGTCGGCGAACTCGGCCGCGCTCGGATCCCGCCACAGTGCCAGTGCCTCGGTGAACAGCATCACCCGTCCACCCGGGTCCGGAGTGTCGCGGGCTCGGGCGGTCAGGGCAGTGAAGACGCCGATGTCGATAGCTTGCGCCTCGACGTCGAGCCGATAGCCGGCGGCCTCGAACACGATGAGAGCACGCCTGCCCGGCTCGGCCGCGTCCAGAGCGCCGCGTAGGCGGGACACCTTGGCTTGCAGGGCGCCGATCGGATCGGCCGGAGGTAGCTCCTCCCACAGGTCCTCTACAAGTCGATCGACCGACACCGGACGTCCCCAGTGCAGCAGAAGATCGACAAGGAGTGCACGGACCTTCACGCCGGGGATCCGTACCGGCCGGAAGTCTTCCGTCCGCACCCTGAGCGGGCCGAGGACCTCGAAGCGCATGGCCGCAACGATAGCGCCTGCTT
>NZ_BOOZ01000086.1 GCF_016863495.1 Micromonospora andamanensis | reverse complement strand
AGACCCCTGCACAGTTGCGTGTGGATCTCCTAATAGTTCAGGCGTGTGCACGGATCTGCCGCACGTGGGTGTGAAACCCGGCCGGAGGCCTGTTGCGGCTCTGGGTCGGTGGTGGTGGTGTCTTGGGCATTCGCACATGCCGCGAACCGCTGTCACCGAGGGCGGCATTGAAGCCGGCCGGTGCCCGCGTGCGTCCTGCCGGGGTGGGGCCTGGACGATGCGCCATGATGGGGCTATGCCACGCACGGACAGAGCCTCGCGGGTGATCGCGGCCCCTCCCGATCGTGTCTACGCTGCGCTCGTCGATCCCGACGCCCTCGTCGCGTGGCTTCCGCCCGCGGGGATGAGCGGTAGGTTCGAACGGTTCGATGCCCGGCCGGGTGGGTCGTACCGGATGGTGCTTACCTACGCGGACGCCTCGACCGCGTCGGGCAAGGCCACCGCGGACTCCGACATCGTCGAGGCGCGCTTCGTCGACATCGTCCCCGGTGTCCGGGTGGTGCACGCCGTCAACTTCGTCGCCGACGATCCCGACTATGCGGGCACCATGACGATGACCTGGGAGGTCACAGCAACCGACGAGGGGACGCGGGTGGACATCCGAGCCGACGACGTGCCCTCCGGCATCTCCGCAGAGGATCACGCGGCCGGGCTCGCGTCCTCGCTGGCAAACCTCGCCGCCCACGTTGAACGGTAGCCCCGTCGCGAGATGGCGGATCTGGACTGAACACGTCCGGCGACACCCGCTCATAGCCGGAGCCGCGCATCACGTGGGGTCACCGTGGCCGGTGGTCCAGTTGGCGTCGGCGGTGCCGGTGACCGGTAGCTCCGGTCAGAACCTTGCTGCACGCCGTCGCCGACCGGCTCACCGGCTACCAGGGGCTACGCCCCCTCGACCACTTCACCGACGACGCGGGCGTGCTCGCATTCACCCGCGGCCCGACCCGATCGGCCCGCAACGAGGGCGACACGGTGACCGAGGTCGGCCGCCTGACCGAGATTCCCGCGCTGCTACCGGACGCACCCGTCCGTGACCCGTCCCGGACGGCAACCTGGGCGTCCGCGCTCGACCGGTTCGCCGGCACCGTCGGCCGCGAGGTCGCCTGGGCGGTGACCGGCAGCGCGCTCCACGGTGTGCGGTGGAGCCGCGCGACATCGACATCGTCACGAACGGCCGGGGCTCGCGGCGATCCATGACCGCATCGGCCACGGCGACATCGACGCGCCATACGAGTCCTCGGGAGCGGCCGCCGACGCCCGGGTGAGCTTCCACCTGGACGGGCGGCCCTCGAAGTGCTGGTGGGTGTGCGGAACCGCCGCCCCGACGGATCGTGGTCACCCAGGGCTGCGGTCGATGACCGGATGATGATTGCAGCAGCCGCTGGGCGCCTGCCTGTGCTGCCCCTCTCCGCCCTCTGGAGCCCGCGCGGCCAGGTACGGATGCGGGGCGGTCGGCACAGTCGTCAGGTGCGGGTCTGCAGCCAGGCCCGGAGGCGGTCCAGCAGGTCCCGGTCGGGCGGCGGCGGCAGGGCTCGGAGCAGTTCGTCCTCGCTCGCCGGCCGCGCCGCCAGCGCCACATCCCGCAGCAGCGACCGGCCGACGGCGACGCCGCCGGTGACGCCGACGTCCACATCACCCCGGCGGAGCACGTACCCGTGGCTGTCCTCGCGCCGGACGTACGTGAGCCCGGCGCCCTCGGACGTGCAGGCGGCCTGGAAGCACGGGTGCCGCCCGGCGAACGTGACGTGCAGCGCCACGCGCACACTGGCGGCGTTGCCAGTGTGATCGGCCGGTGCGTAGCCCACGCCCCGGGGGATGCCGAGTGGCTGGGCCCGGTAACCCGGCAGGCCGACCACGAACAGGTCGGCCGGCCGTTCCTCGGTGGGCAGATCGACGGCGGTCGCCGGGCGTAGCGTGCGGGTTGCGCGGCGCAGCAGGTCGCGGTCGACGGCCAGCGAGCCGAGGACGACGACACCGCGGTCGCCGCGGGTCACCTGGTACCCGTGCTCGACAACCCCGCGAAGATAGACCACCCCGCCCGGTTCAGTGGCGCAACTCTCTACTGTCGGGGCGGCATCGAGGTGCGGCTGGCCGCATTCCCCCCGCGCGTTGCCGACGACCGGGCCGGCGATCACGTTGACGTGGCGCTCCGGTGGCACCGCGGCCGGGTCGGCGGGCACGAAATCCCCGGCGCCCAGTTCACCGCCGTAGGCGGAATCGACGGGGCGGTATCCGGGGACCTCGACCACGTACGCGGCCCGGCGGTCCTGGGCCGCGTACCGCAGCCGCTCGGCGACCTCGCCCGGGCCTGAACGGGCGAGCACGACCACGCCGAGGCCCAGGAGGCCGACCAGCGTGAGCCCGGCGGCGAGCCGCCGCCGCCACCCGCGCAGCAGCAGCCCGGCGACGAGGACGTGTGGCACGCCGCCCAGGAGCATGGTGAGCGTCCTGTCGGAGCTGACGGCGAGCCCCACCTCGTCGGTCCAGCGCCAGCCGAGCCGGGCCAGGGCCAGCCGAGCCGGGCCAGGGCCAGCCCACCGACGAGGACCAGCAGCGCCCAGAGGCCGGGACGGGCACCAAGGACCGTGACGGACGCCGTGGACCGGACAGTCAACCACAGCAGCCCGAGGCCGAGGACGACCACGATCAGCAGCCCGACCAGCACCGCGCCCCAGCCGACGAAGAGCAGCACGGCCAGCGCGGGGATGGCAGTGGACAGCAGCGCCGACCCGAGCAGCCACACCGCGCCGAGCTGCCCCAGAACACGCCGCCCGGGTGCCGACGGGCCGCCCCAGGCCCCCGTGGAGTCCGGCTCCGCACCCATACCGGACGTTGTAGCAGCAGTCCGCCAACCACCGCGATGCGACGAGGACACCAGCCTCTACATCGATCGCAACTGTCGGCGACTTCGGCGACCGCGCCGACGGTTGGCAGTCGTCCGGGACGCCTTCAACACGCGCAGGCGAGCGCAAGAGGTACGTAGCGACGACCGTCGACGGCTATGAGCTGTTTCTCCGGCAACTGCTCGACGACGGCCTCTCCGCCCCGACCGCACCGACCGTACGCATCCGCTTTCCCCAGGTCGAGGGACAGACGATCCGCCAGGTCAGCGTCGCCGCTTCCGGCCGACCCATCTTCGCCAAACCGGCCAAGGGCGGCCCCGGCGCATCAGACTTCTGGGTACGTGTCGGCAACGTGGCCAAACAACTCCACGGCGATGACCTCATCAAGTATCAAGAAGACCACTGGGAGTGAGTGTCCTGTCCAGCCGAAGGTTGCGGACGGCAGGCTGTTGACCAGCGGTCCGAAAGGTGGGTCTGGACGTTCGTCGGCGTGACCGTCCAGATCCACCTTTCGGATTTGTCGTGTCGCGTGAACGTGGTCAGAGTGTTCGGGTCTCCCAGACTGGCTGTTGGGGCTCGTCGTTGTGCACGATGATGTCGGCGTGGTCGGCCGGGTGGGCCGTAGCGAAGTAGAGCTGTTGGGAGGGGATGTAACGCTCGCGCCAGCGGCGTTCGACTTCGTCCTGAGATGACATCTTGCGCTCTCGGATGACGGCACGATCCACGATTTTCTCGAGTGCGGTCGACACGAAGATGCGCAGCTCCCATCGGTCAACCAGTTCCGGGCGCATAAGGAAGACGCCGTCGAAGAGCAGCACGGCGTTGACAGAGGCAGTTGCGGCCGGCGGGGACAACGCAGTATCTGCCGCGCGGTCGTAGACCGCGTGCTGGAAGAGCCGATCTCCACCCGGACCGAGCGGATCGAGCAGGACTCGGTTCAGCGCGTCGTAGTCATGGGTGTCGAAGTAGCAGCCTTCGGCCGAGTACTCGCCGCGCGGATAGCGCTGTGCCCGGGCGAGCAACTCCTCGCGAGTACCTTGATTCATGTCCTGCGCCGTCCTTGTCCGGACATGGCTCGTGAAACCTGTTGCTGAGTTACGTGTCCAGCAGCTCCCACTGCGGGGCCATCGGGAGACCGGCCAAGGTGGCGATGGCGCGAGGCGGGAAGTCGGGCCAGCTGTCACGTCGAGTATCGTGCCGACGGTTGAGATGCCGGTCGAGGAACATCTGCGTTCGGCGTAACCCGTCCATGCCGGTAGTGACATCGAGGTCGCCCGACTCGATCGCGTCGGCGTACTCCTCCAGGTCAAGCACCCGGTATGGATGGTCAGGCGGCCCGACGATGACGTCGATCCAATGGTCATCGACGTGCACGGTGTCACCGTTGTCAGCGACGCTGACAAGGTCGCAATACCACCAGTCGCGCTGCTGCTCCGGGAAGATCACCGGCTGGTTGATCTGAAATCCGGTGTCGAGCAGTACGAAGCTGCGCTGCTCCTGGTCCACTCCCTGCCAAGTGAATCCCCAGTCGTAGACGATGGCGTCGCCGTCGCGGTAGCCGCGTGCGCGGATGCCGCCGTCGCGGATGACGGTCACGGTGGTTGGCATGGGCCGATAATGTCATCGTCCAGGCTGGTGAGTCACCGTAGTGCTGCGGCGAGATCGGCGGCGTTGTCGAACGTGGCTGCCGCTCTTTGGGATTCGTCTTCCGTGAGCGTGACGGAGTGGGCGCGGGTCAGCATCTCGGCCGCGGTGTCGGGGTCGTGCAGCACCATCGCGAGTTCGGCGCGGTAGACCAGGACCTCTACCTGCTCGACGGGGTCGTCGTCGGTTTGCGGGCGGGCCAACGCGCTGTCGAGGATCCGAACGGCCTGTCCGACGTTTCCTCTGGAATCGGCCTGCACGACGGCATTCGCCAGGGCCTTGGCCAGCCGCCCGGCAGGCGTGGCGGCCGGCATGGGTGCGGTGGCGGCGTCTGGGAAGACGCGGATCCAGTTGCCGCCCGGGTCGATGACGCTGAACCCGCCCACCCCGTCGGCGTTCTTCCGCGCCCTGGGCCGGGTCATCCGCGGCGTTCCGGACACCAGGACCTTGCCGTACGCGGCGCGCATGCCGGCGGCGAACGCCGAGTGCAGTCCCTCGATGTCCGCGGTGAGGACGAGACAGGAGCCGTAGGACTGCTCCGGGTCGAACCCGGCGATCTCGAAGAACTGCAGATGCAGGTCTTCCCGCTGCACCGCCACACACGGGTTGGGCTTGCGCTGCTTGTACGTGGCACGGAACCCGAGAACTCCGTAGAAGGTTTCGATGTCGTCAATGGACGCGCACGGCAGCAGGGGAACGGTCCGCTCGTTGGCCATGCCTCCTTCCTAGACGTCGCAGGGTGCCCGCCGCCCATGGAAATAGCCGATCATCACCGCCAGCCACCCGATCGGCTGATGTGGCCCACAAACGGAACGCCGCGTAGACGCCGGTAGCAGCCACAGGTACTGAACATGGCCGTGACCAGGACGTCCGACGATCAGCCGCTTCGACGGTTGCCATATTGGCGAGGAGTCTGCACAGTGCCGGAACGGCCGTGGGCGCGGCTCGCGGTGCCCCCGATGTGCTTGGCGGTGGCTTTGCCCTTGGACCGGCGTGCCGCGCGGTTCTCGAAGGGCTGCGGCTGCTCCTCGGTTCCCGCTTCGGCGTCAGCGGTGGGATCGGCGTCGCTGGTGGGGTCGGTCATCGGTGTCGCCTCGTGCTGTTCAGGACTGGGCTATCCACTGCGGATACGGAAGCCCGGCCGCCGCGATACGCAGACGGTAGCGCGCAGGCCGACGCGGCCCGGAACCGACTGCCCGGGTAAACCGTCCAGTCACGCCAGAGCCCTCGCCAGGGTGATCCAACCACGACGCCGTCCGAGCATCCGGATTGCCGCGAGCCCGCCCGCACTGGCCTGCCGAGCGGACAGGAGTCATTGACAGCCTCCGAACCGGCATCCGCACATGCCGCTGGCCGTGCTCGGTCACCTACCGCTTCTACCTGGAGGAGCGGTTGTTGTCGTTGGACGGCCAGAGGGGAGCGCCGGTAGTCAGATGAAGCTGAACATTCGTGTGCCGGGCGGCATCGGGGGGACGGTTGTGGGGCGGGTGGTGAGTCGGTGCATTCCGACCCGGAATCTGGCGTCGGTGGGGCTGGTGAAGGACATTTCGCTGAAGCCGTTCTCGGCGAGGCAGGCGCGGATGTCGTGACTGGGGTCGTGGCCGTCGTAGGTGCGTCCTCGGGTCCAGATCACGATGCCTTCGGCGGCGACAAGGGTGTGCAGCATTGCGATGGTCCGGCGTACGTCGTTGACCGTGATGTTGCCGAACACGCCGCAGGCCAGGAGCAGATGTGCGGGCTGGATGTTCACGTAGGTGTCCGTCGCGCCGGCGTCTGCGGCGCGAACGTCGATCCGGGGCAGCCCGAGACCGATGGCTGCGGTGCGGGCGCGCTGCGACAGCGCCGGGTCACGCTCGATGAGCAGGGCCTCGACGGTGCGACCGCCGTCATGTTCGGCAAGGACCGGCAGCACATCGCGCCCGTCACCGGCGCAGATGCTGATCAACCGCCGGGCGCCGTGTTCATCGTGGGGTGATTCGGTCAATGCCCGGCGAAGGTCATGCTGAACGACGCGCAGCCTGCGCGCCAGCGAGGAGTTCGGGGAGTCGTAATCCTGGTGCCACCGGAGCCAGTCCTTGGTCACGACGGCATTCAACCAGCAACGAACGATGAGATCCGGAGGGGCCGCCTGCCCCGGCCACGTCCGGTCCCCTGGTTGCCCTGCCCGGGGGCTACGGATGTACGGCGTTCTGTGCGGGCTGACGGGTGGCGGCGATGAGGCGGGCTGGTTGCGGCCCTGGTTGTGCTAGCTTTCTTCGGCGCCCTTGCTGGCATGAGAGGAGGTGGGACCGTGGTCACGATGACTGTCACGTGCTCCCACCCAACCACGAGGGCGTCGAGGGTCTGAACGGGAGCGCATCGCTACCCGGAAGGAACCCCATGACCGACCTGGTCATCCGCCCCCTCGCCGTGAGCGAGGAGGATCTCTTCGAGTCCCTGCCCGATCCTGGCCTGGTTGGGTTCGCCGCCTTCGGCGACACCTACGCCGACATGGCCGCAGCCGGCCAGTACCGTCCGGAGTGGACGTGGGTGGCCCTGCGCGACGGCGTGGTGGTCGCTCGTGCCGCCTGGTGGGCCGGCCCCAACGACGACGAACCGCTGGCCCTGGACTGGTTCGACTTTACCGACATGGAGGCCGCAGTGCGGTTACTGCGCACGGCACCGTTGCGCGCCGAGTACTCCCTGATGCTGCCCACCGGTTGGCGCGAGGATCCTGCGGTCCGGCGGCAAGCCCGGTCCCGCATCGACGCGGCCACGGCCGGCGGCCTGTCACTGCTTGTCGAACGGTACCGATACCGATGGACGCCGGACTGCGGCGTTCCCCAACGTCCGGCTCGCCTGGAGTTTCGGCCCGAGCCCGATGACGCGGCGATCCTTGACGTCTTCCGCCGGCTACATCAGGGCAGTCTCGACGCCCACGCACGCCGCACCATCGCCAGGTCCGGGCTGGACGCGGCCTGCCAGGAAGCACTGGACCACCTGTACTGGAAGCCCAGCCCTCGCGACTGGTGGCGCCTGGCCTACGACCCTGCGGGGGACCTGGTCGGCCTGAGCGTCCCCAGCCGCAACTACGGCGATCCGGTCATCGGTTACATCGGTGTGGTGCCCGAGCACCGTGGCCACGGATACGCCTACGATCTACTCGTCGAAGCCACGCACATGCTCATTGACGAGGGGGCGGAGCACATCGTGGCCGGCACGGACCAGACCAACTTCCCCATGGTCGCCACCTTCGCGAGGGCCGGCTATCCGGTCGCGCAGGAACGCATCGACCTGATCTGAACGGAACGGGCCAGGCCGTCACTGAGGGATATCCGTGGTGGTGTGGGGCGGGCGGTGTCAGCGGCGGTCAGCACTCGCCGACTGCTGCTGCGCCCCAGGGGAGTGCGCGTTGGATGTGCGATCATCAGTGCATGACGACCAGCGATGGTGGCCGATCCTACCGCGGGTCGGCCCTCGTGCATGGTGATCGTCATGCCTGGCTGCAGGTGACGCCAGAGGGCTGGTGACAGCGGAACCAAGCGGACCGGCCCGGTAGCACCTGGCGGCAACGCTGGCGCGGACTCCACCCACACGCGTGCCACGAGCAGATCGGGGTCGCCCGCAGCCGTGCGCCGGCGCGGCGGGCATCCACGCGATGATGATGACTGACAGCATCATGATGCGACATCCGGATCTGTCGCGATCCGATGCTGCCGGATGTGACGGCCTGCCGTCGGCGGCTCGGCCATGCTGCAGACAGCGAACGCGCGGAAAGTGTTGAATACGGTGCAGGCGTCATCGGCACGCGTGGTGGTCGGCCTACGCCGCCGGGACTGAGTTCCTCAAGCGTGCGCCGGTAATGCCCTCGCCGCATCGGCGTGGTCGGTCCGTTGGAAGTCGATGATGGGTATGTCTTTAGCGGGGACACCGTCGATGCTCCAGACCACAGTGCACGATCCGTCTTGCTGGACAGTGGCGGTCGGTTGCGACGGTGCGGTCACCAGCTGGCGACCGTCGTAATAAATACCCTCGAAAAAGGCGGGCGGGCGGCTAAGTACGAGCTCCCGTGTAGCACGTCAACGCCTCGCCGGCGGTGTCCGGCCAGGAAGAAGATGTAGTCGCGTGGGCGGGTAAAGGTGCCCCGCCAGGTGCACGACAGGCGGCAGTGGTCGGCGACGAGTTTCCGGCACGAGGCTGAGCTGGGTGCTTGGTGGGCACTGGGGAGCCAGCCGGCGACGGTGGCGGTGACCGAGGCCCGGCACTGGTACGCGGGACAGCGTGGACCGGACGCCGAGAGCCTGCTGCACGCGTGGCTGTTGTTCGACCACGCTGTCCCGATTGGCGTACGCGGCCGGGGTGACCGGTTCCTGCTGGCCACAGAAGATCCCTACGGCTCCTACGACATGGGGCAGTACGGGCAAACCGAGGTAGGCCCGGCACAACACCCCGATGTGCTGGCCCGGTTCGTCGGCGCCCGACTCACCGACGGTGCCGTGATCGTCGGCCATCACGGCGAGGACAGCTGTGGCCTCGTGTTGCGTTTCGACACCGGCGACCTGACCATCGCCACGCTTGCCGACGAGTGGATCCTGGCCGCCGGGACACCGCCAGCCGCCCTCACCCGGCACAGCATCGTCGGACCCTTCGTCCACGGCACTCCGCCATGCACGGATCTGCCGCCGAGCGGGCGCGCTACCTGCCGGGTGTTACCGTCACGCTCCGTGGCCGGACTCGGTCCGGCCGGCTTCCCGAACTACCGAGTTGAGGGCGTCTGACAAGTGCGAGACGGCATTACGGGTAGCTTCTCACTGTTGGTACGCGAACCCGGCAGCGGGAGCCGGGCCGATATGGCCCGGCTCCCTTGCTGATCAGTACGGGCGGAGCGACGTGAAGAATTGTCTCAGTTCGCCGGCGAGTAGGTCCGGTTCCTCCAGCGGCATGAAGTGTCCGCCCTTCCCTGGTTCGCTCCAGTGCCGGATGTTGGTGCAGGCGCGTTCGGCGATCTCGCGTGGGAAGTTGGCCATTGACGCTTCGGTGCTCACCGTGAACGCGGCCGGCACAGTGATGTCGGGTCGTGGGCTGTTGTGGTCGAAGTCGAAGTACTGCCGGAACGAGGAGCCGATTGTGCCGCTCGCCCAGTACAGGGTGATGATCGTCAGCAGGGTATCCCGGTCGAACCGGCTTTCCAGGTCCCCGTGGTTGTCGCTCCAGTCTCGGTACTTGTCGATGAGCCATGCGGCCAGTCCGGCTGGGGAGTCGGTCAGGGCCGCGGCGATGGTGTCCGGCCGGGTGCCCATGATGGCGCTGTAGCCGCCATCGGTCTGGTCGTACGCCGCGTCGGCATCGAGGTACGCCTGCTCGGCGGGCGACAGCGGGTGGGAGTCGAAGCTTGCCGGGAACGGTGGGTGGATCATATGAATGCCGGCCACCTGCTCGGGATACAGGGCGCCCAGCCAACCGGTGACCACGCCGCCGACGTCGCCACCGAAGGCGCCGTAGCGCTGGTAGCCAAGGACGTCGGTCATCAACTGGTGCAGCGTCTGCGCCATCGCGGCACGGGTGAGCGGACCTTCCGGCAAGTCCGAATACAGAAAGCCTGGCAGCGATGGCACCACCACGTCGAACGCGTCGGCGGGGTCGCCGCCGTGGCGAGCGGGGTTGGCCAGGCGATCGACCAGCGGCAGCATCTCCACGAAGCTGCTGGGCCAGCCGTGGCTCAGGATCAGCGGCAGTGGCGCGGACGCGCCGGCCGGACGCGTCCCGGGTACGCGAAGGAAGTGGATGTGCCGGCCGCCGATCTGGGCCTGGTAATGCGGCAGCGCGTTGAGTTCGGCTTCCCGAGCACGCCAGTCGAACCCGTCGGCCCAGTAGGACATCAGGTGCCGCAGGTAGTCGGGGTCGGTGCCGGCCTGCCACGGCTGATCGCCGCTGCGGTCGGTGAAGCGTGTACGGGCCAGTCGGGTTCGCAGGTCGTCGAGTACCTCGTCGGATACATCGATACGGAACGGGGAGAGGGTCATTGTTCCTCCGGCTAGGAGGGCGCTCCCCGACGCGAAGTCAGCGGACAGGGATGGCCGGGTGGAGCGCCCAGACATGACATTGAGTGTTCACCGGGCTCACCTCCCCTCATCGCTGACGCGGATCATCCTACACGTCCTCAGCTGGCCGCGTAGAACGCGCGTTGCGCCGGCTGCCCGTGTGGTCCGCTGTCGTCCGCAAGCCAGTTGGAGAAATATGACGCAAGGTGTCAGGTTTTGGGTGGAGCATGGGTTCATCGGTCGGGCGCCGGTGAGAGGCGCGACCACGGCACGGACAGATGCGGAGCGACAAGGACCTCCATGCGCGAAACCCCAGAAGATCTCGAAAGGCTCCAAGCTCTCCTTGACGCCTCCCTCGCCGGCTCCACCTCCCACCTCCGTTCGATCATCAACACCGCCCGCACACTGAACGCGGAGCAGCTCACCCAGGTCCTCACCGGCATGTGCACCCTCGCTCTGGCGACTGTGACGGCGAAGGGTGAGCCGCGGATCAGCGGTGTGGACGGGCACTTCCTGCGAGGCAAGTGGTACTTCGGTACGGCGCGCGACGCCGCCAAGGCGCGCCACCTCGCGGCGCGGCCCGCCGTCAGCGCCGCCCATATGCGCGGTGAGGATCTCGGCGTCTTCACGCACGGCAAGGTGGAGATCCTCAACCCCCGAAACGGTGACCAGGCCACGGACTGGCCGGACGTGCTCGCGTACGTGAAGGACTTCTACGGCGACGACCTCTTCGACTGGGACAACGACGTGGTCTACTACCGGCTGCATCCGCACTGGATGACCGTCTATGCCCCAGACATCGTAAAGCTCACCGTGGCGTCCCAGCCCTGATCCACAGCACCGGCCAACCGATGCGCGTCCAAGACCCGCTTCGTCGGAGGTCTCGTTACCGCCTAGCTTCAGCTCGTCGGGAACGTCCCGCCGGTCACGGCCGGCGACCCGACCAAGATCCACGGCGGACGAGTCGATCACGGTGGTCGAGCAGTTTCACCTCGCTTCGAAACAGCCGCTCACGCTCGAATGCTGGTAGCTCTACGTCCCATGATCTTGATCTTTCCCGGGCTACCAAGCGGGCCGCCTGCCGGATCTGCCGCGAATCGCTCGCCACGTAGCGTCTCGTTCAGCTCGGGCGACCGGAGCACGGTTGTAGCCGGTGAGCGCGTGGCGACCGAATGCTCGTGCCTGGCGATGCGGTTGGTGGCTGCTAGCGTTCGGCGCCGTGTGGACCGAGGAGACGGTGGCGGGGCGGCCGGCTTGGCGGCACGTCGCGTCCGGTGTGGTGTTTCGGGAGGTGCCCGGTGGGACCTTCCGGATGGGTTTGTCCGAGGCGGAACTGGCGGCGGTACGCGTCATCGAGCGCGGTGGTGGAGTCGAGGACACTCTTGAGCCGTTCTTCGCTGGCGCGGGGGATGCCCAGCCCGTACGTGAGGTGCGGGTCGAGTCGTTCCTGATCGCTCGGCATCCGTTGACGGTCGCGCAGGTTCGGCACTGGTTGCCGGAGTATGAGGACGACTACGCCGACGTGGAGTCGGGCACGGCTCGGCTTGAGGATGACCTGGATGATCTGCTCGACGCGTTGCCGTTCCGGTTGCCCAGCGAGGCGGAGTGGGAGTACGCAGCCCGAGCCGGCACCACCACCTTGACCTTCCGCGGCGACGGGAAACCGGGCGAGGACCAGGTGCTCGACGACTTCGGTGATGAGCAGCGGACAGCCGCCGCCGAGAACGCGTTCGGGCTGGCCGCGATGGGCTCGGCGAACGAGATCTGCGCCGACGTGTGGATTCCCGGGTTCGCGGGCGCCCCGGCGGATGCCCGCCCACGCAACGGTGACGGTCCCAGCGCGGTACGCGGCGGTGCCGCCGACGTCTACCCGTGGCAGAGCTGCGACGAATGGCTGCTGCTACTCGCCGCCACCCGGTACGAGCACGCCCAGTTCACCGCGGTCCGCCCGGTCGCACCAATGCCACCTCGCCGTTAGCCCCAGCCGCCGGACGAGACAGATGCGCCTAAACGCGCGCGGATCAGCGCTCGCTACGAACGTCGTGGCGTGCTGGGTCCTCCGGCTCACGGTTCTGCCGACGAGAGTGCGTCTGCGAACTAC
>NZ_BOOZ01000085.1 GCF_016863495.1 Micromonospora andamanensis | reverse complement strand
TTAGATCCACAGACCCCCTTCGGCACGAAAGTGAGGAGCAGGAGGTGCGCGCCTTGACGCTGCTTTCGCACGACGGTGAGCCCGTCAACGCCGAACCGTTCCGGCAGGGCCTCGGGTCCGCGATTGGTCCACGACTGCGGCAGCGAGATCCGCCGCTTACCGCGTCATTGGCCGGCATCCGGTCTTCGCGCGGAGGTGCCGGAACCCGCGCCGGACGCGGGCGGGGGGAAGGCGTTCGGGTGGTGTCGGTTTCCCCCAGGCCCGCCGTAGGTCAGTTGTCAGTCAGACTGCGGGCCAGGCGTAGCTGCGCGTAAACGGCCAGGATGAGCCAGGTCCATCGGTGGGTGGCTTGTAGGATGCGGATCCTCGGGCAGGTCCAGCCGAGAGTCTGTTTGAGCAGGCGGAAGGTGTTCGATGTCGAAGCGTTGCAAGATCCAGGAGTTGCTCGTAGAAGCCACGGGACCCTGCGACTGAACCTTGCGGTGAGGCTTGACCCTGTCGTTACGTCAGGCTTTAGCGTGCACTTCATGAGCAAGAGGAAAATGCAATCACCGATGTCCGCAGCCGATAAGCGCGAACAGTGGGGCGAGTTCGCCGAACGGGAGGACGAACTGCTGGACGAGGTCGAAGCCCGATGGGGTGACACCGCCGCCTACGAAGAGTCCGCTCGAAAAGTGTCAACCTACACAAAAGAGGACTGGGAGCAGATCAACGCGAGCAACGCGGCGATCGAGCAGCGGATCCTCGAACTCATGGACGCCGGAGCAGACCCGACAAGCGACGAAGCAATGGATTTGGCAGAAGCGCAACGCGCACACATCAGCCGCTGGTTCTACGTGATGGACCACGAGTTTCATGTGCAGAAGAGTGAGCTGTATGTAAACGATGAGCGTTTCCGCGCCGGGATCGAAGAGAACACGCGCCCCGGCGCAGCGGAATGGCTCCAAGCTGCGATCATCGCGAACGCGGAACGGGCAGCGCGAGGCGAAGCCAGGTAGACGTTCGGGGCCGACCCACTGCAACCTAAACCGGCCGATATCAACAAGTCGAGCAAGACCGGCGAGGCGGGCACTCCCGCGCGTCGAGGCTGAGGTTGGTACCAAATCACCAACTGAACACTAGCCGGCGGCGCGACCCCCTGACAGGGGGAAGTCACCAACGGCCCCATCGGTGGCTCTTCGAGGAGGCCGGTTCGAGGCCCTCGCCAGGACGGCTTGTGGCCTGTCGCCCAGGCCAGGGCGACAGGCCACAAGCTGTTTGGCCGAAGGGCGGCGGTCAGGAACTCCCCAAAGAGTTCCTCGGGCCACCGCGGAACTCGTGGGGAGCTCCTCGGGCCGCCGTTTGGCGGTCGACCCTGCCCTCCCGATCGGCCACGGGCCCCCAGCATGGGCCGCGGCTCGGTCGACGACCTGGAAGTCCGCCCGCCCACCAGACTGATGCGTACCACGCCCCAGCTCCGTCCTCGCGGCCAGCAGGTAGGTTGTGCCGGGCCGCAGCAGGGCTCGCCGTCGACCCGCCAGGTGTCCTGCTACCTGCGCACGAGGGGTGATCCCGACCTACGGAGGCCCAAGCCGCGGCTCTACGTATCGCGTTGGCCGTCTTGCGTCACGCCGAGCAGAGACATCGCCTCGGACATCGGTACCGGGCGGCGCGATACCGCGTTGAGATCCTTGCCTTCCGGCGGCGTTGGTACCCGGCGACAATCCGGGTTCCAAAGAGCTGGTGGCGCGGGCGGCGGCGTTGCTAGAGACGAAACGGGGGGTGCTGATCAGTCTCGCGGTCTGAGGCGCGGGGGTCAGGCTGTCAGGCGGAACAGTCCCGTGAACCTGCAGCATCACATGAACAGCGGATCTGGCTCCACCCGCAGTCCTCATAATCTGATCCATTGTGGCGGATCAAGACTCCGGCTGTCAGTGACCGGAGCACACGGGGTAACGGTCGGCAACAGCAACATCCAGCACAAGGTGTTTGGCGAGCTGTCGACCTTCGGCGCAAACCCCACCGCCGAGCGGCGGGTACCGCTGCTCTATCGGCCGGAGCTCGCGGAGTACCCGGCTAACCACACGTTCGATACCGGACCCGCACCGCGAGAACGCGTATCCCCAGCCCATCGCACATCTGGCCGAGGTGGTTCGCGCACTGCCAACCGGGGACTCACGTTTCCCCCAGGTCGGCCTCAGCGCAGCGTCGACTGCCTCTGGATCAGGTCGAAGTCGACGACCATCCTCCGGGGCGCCGGCTGTTCCTCTCGCGGCACACCGTCGAACTGGAGCTGGATCCGCTCGTCCAACAGGGCGACTGCCTGGTGTGCGATCACGTCGCGTCCGGGGTCGATGGTGCTCAGCGGAGGTCGGGAGTAGTTCGTCTCGTCGATGTTGTCGAAGCCGATCAGCAGGATGTCCTCGGGTACCCGTAGGCCGCGGTCCTGAAAGGCGGCGAGCGCACCCAGCGCGAGTGTGTCGGCGAACGCCACGACCGCGTCGGGCTTGACGCCGCTGTCAAGGATGCGAGCGATCGTCGTGGCGCCGGTGGAGTGGAAATAGTCGGGTACACCGATGATCGCACGTGGGTCGACGTCGAACCCTCGTGACTGGAGGGCGTCCCGGAAGCCCTGGAACCGCAGCGTTCCGCTGCTCGGCGACGGGTCGTCCTTGACTCCCAGGGGAACTACCGTGGTCGCACCCCGGCCCAGCACGTGGTCGGTCGCCGCACGTGCTCCCTCGACGTTGCTCATCGTGACGTGGTCGAGGCCGCCATCGAACACCCGCTCGCCTAGGAGCACGAGGGGGAAGTCGACGTCGAACAGCGGGAGGTCTTTCTGGCCCAGCGCGAGCGGGGAGTACAGCACGCCGTCGAAGCGTGACCGGTAGCTGCCGTCCAGTACCCGCAACTCGCGGTCGCGCTCGGCGTTGGTCTGCTCGATGAAGACGGTCAGGCCCCGCCCGGATGCCTCTCGCATGACGGCGTCCGCAAGTTCGGCGAAGTACACAACGCGCAGCGAGGGCAGCACCAGAGCGATTGCCCCGGTCCGGCCTCGGCTGAGGTTCCGCGCCGACACATTCACGTGGTAGCCCAGCTCACGGATCGCGTCGTCCACCCGTTCGCGGGTTTCCGGACGCACGTACTGATAGCCGTTGATGATGTTGGACACCGTCTTGATCGACACTCCGGCGAGTCGGGCGACGTCGCGCATCGTCGCCGACCTGTTGGTCTTGCGTGCCACGGCCCCTCCCCGCCGGTCGTCGATTCGTCGGCCAGCGTATAAGACTGCACGTTTCACAACCCCGGGACGCAGCGGCCGGCCCGCCCGATGCGGGCGCGCCGGCCGCGTGACGCGCGGTCAGTTGACGGTCAGGGCGATGGCGTGAACGGAGCCGCGGACCGGGTCGATCTGCAACTCGTAGGCACCCGGGGCGAGCCCTGTGGTGTCCCAGTGGAAGACGTACTGATTTCTTGCGGCGCTGTAGCGTGCGGTGTTGTCCGCCCTCTTCTCGACAGGTGTGGCCGGAACGCGGTTGCCGGCCACGCCGTCGGTCTTCTTCACGAGGTAGAGGCGCGGCCGCGCGTCGGTGACCGTCTCGCCGTCTGCGCCGGTCAGGGTGAACTTGACCGGCACGGCGCGTCCGGCTTTGACGATGTCGGAGCCGTCGCCGGCCAGCGGTGGCCGCACCCCGCCGAACCGGTGCTCCGGCGCGAAGATCCGCGGTACGAAGTCGATCAGATTCGCCATCCAGATGTCGAAGCCATGCGGTCCGACCCAGGTGCCGGCGTACTCGTATTCGATGCCCTGGGAGGTCAGCCACTGCATCGTGTTCTGGGTGAACGTGTACGTGAAGTCGATGTCACCGGAGTACAGCCGTGCCAGCTTGGTGCCTTCGTTGACCGCCTGGACGTCGACGCCGCTGGGGTAGGAGAACAGGAACCCCGAGAAGACACCGACGTAGGCGAACTCGCCCGGGTGGCCGAGCCAGGTGCCGAGGGTGTTCATGCCTCCCCACGACAGACCGGCGAGCGCCTGCTCATCCGGATCAGTCGAGATGTTGTACTTCTCCGCCGCGGTTGGCATCACGTGCCCGCTGAGGTCGGTCCAGAAGTCGACGCCGTTCTGGTCAGGCATGACCACGACCATCGGCACCATTGTCCCGTTGAGGTAGCTGTTGTCGAGAATCTGCTTGGCCCGCCCGGTTTCGAGCCAGCTGCCGTAGTTCTGGCCCCCGCCGTGGTACAGGTACAGCACGGGGTAGGTAGCTTCGCGGTCGGCATCGTAGCCTGGCGGCGTCCAGACGTACGCGTAGCGCTCTGCGTCCTGGCTTCCGTCGTAGGTCATCAGCGATACCGTGCCGCCCCTGCCCTCGGGGACATCGGCCAGCATCGCATCGGACCTACCCGGCACGAAAAGCTGCGACTCCATCACGTGGGTGTTGACGGTGTCGGCCGGGTCCTTCATGTCGACGCCGTCGACCACGTACCGGTAGTAGTGGTAGCCGTCGAGCGGTCCAATCGTCATTCGCCAGCGGCCGTCGGGCTGCTTGTTCATCGGGATCCGGAACCATTGGCCATTCGGCGCCCAGTTGCCCCAGATCGTGACGTCCTTGGCGCCAGCCCACTGGGTGCCGGTCTCGAACGTGACGATGCCGTGCCGGTCGATGTGCGGGGTCGTGATCGACCCGGCCGCTGGGGGCTCGTACGGCCGGGTCAGCGCGCGGTGCCCCTTGCTGGCGCCGTGGCGGACGCCCTTCTGTCCGAAGAGCCGAGCGGCGAAGTCTCGCAGGTTCTCCCGCCACGCGTCCCAGGTGGCGCCGTCGTCGGGATTGACGCCGTCGAACTCGAACTTCACTCCGGACTTCTTCAGGTCCACCAGCAGGGCGTAGTTGTCGTTGTAGGACGGATCGAGCGTGTTGCCGACGTATACCCGGAGCAGTTTGGTGCCCTTGTTGATCGCCTTGGCCTCCGCCTTGGTGATCGGGCCGTCGACAGAGCCGGAGAAGGAGCCGACGTAGGCGAATGCGCCGGGATCGCTGCGGAGGATGCTGATCGCCTGCTCGGCACCCGTGTCGACACCGGCCAGCGCCTGCCCCTTGGGCCGAGACGAGATGTTGTAGCCGGCCCGTGCCGCGGGGACGATGGCGTTGAGCAACTCGGCGCGGGGGTCGGCGGATCCGGCGTCCGCCATTACGACCACCATCGGCTTGGCATCCCTGCCTACGACCAGGTTGTCGAGGACCTGCTTCGCCCGGCCAAGTTCCAGCCACTCACGAGCGGTCTGGCCCTCGCTGCTCAGCAGGTACAGGACCGGGTACGCCTCGGCCCGGGCGGAGTCGTAGCCGGGCGGAGTCCACACCAAGGCGGTGCGGCCCTCCGCCACCGCTGCGCTCGGGTAGGGCAGTTCCTCCACCGTCCCGCCCGCAGCGACGTCGTCCATCCACGCGACCGACTCACCCGGCACGAAGAAGGTGTTCCAGTTTGGCTTCGACGTCACTGCCACCGGGCTACCAGGCTGGCGGAAGGACACCTTCGACCTGTCCTGCATGGTCGCCGTGTACTGGTAGTAGTACAGCCCGGGCTCGAGCGGACCGACGTTCGCGGTGTAGTCCGAGCCGCTCGGGTCGAGCGCGAGCGCCGACCAGGTGCCGCTCGGGCCGATGTTCGCCTCGAGTTCGAGCGTTGCCGGCGTTCCGCCGACGATGCTGCTGACCTGCGACTGCGGCACCTTGAAGTAGTGATAGACGTCGTCGTTCGAATGCCACGTGTCGGTCGCGACAGCCGCCGGGGCGGCCGCGATGACTGACACCACCAAAGCCGCGGCTGCGACAAAGCTTGTCACTCGGGGGCCACTGCTGTGTGACATCGCGTTGCTGCTCCTCTCAGAGCGTCGAGGCCTCCCGCATCGAAGGCACGCGCCTCACCATCGAGATCGGCCACCGAAACCTTCCCGACAGCCGCGACAGTCCATTCACACCAGCGCACTACTTTTCCTACACCGGTGTAGAGCGCATGGCAAGAGACAGTTGTCGATGGTCGGCGGTACTGGGATCGAACCAGTGACCTCTTCGGTGTGAACTCTCGGCGAGCTGGTCGGATCGGGCTTGATGCGAGGTCATCCGGCCTGGTGACGCCCGTTCCGGCCCGGTTCGGCTGGCACGGTTGCTGTACTTCGCTGCTGTACTTCCGGCGGCTGCCGGGTCCAGCCGATGAACCGGCGGTGCAGTGCGCCGGCCGGTGCCCAGGGCATGTCCTCGGCCGCCTGAACGAGATAGGCACCGAGGTAAAGGGCGAGTGACACCGGCGCGTCGGCGTATTCCGCGCGCAGCTCCCGCCGCCGGGTCGGACAGGGCCACGGCAGGTTGCAACCGCCGCAGCTCCAGATCGGCAGGACCGGGCTGTGGGTGGTCACCGCACCCCCTCCAGGAACCGAGCGACGCTCGCGCGGGCCTGCCGGCTGGTCGCCCACTCCACCTGCCAGCAGGGGTACGGGGCGAGCCGTGACCACCACGCCCGGCATCCGGCGCACATGCCGTCGAGCCCTCGGACGTGCACCACGAGGATCGCCTGCTCCGGGCCGCCGGTCACTGCTCGTTCTCCTGCGGCCAGTGGCCCCGGTTGATCGGGATACGGTGCCGAGCACGGCACGGCAGGTCGGCTCCGCACCGGCAGACACGCCGCCACGGTTGCCACGACCACACCGGGCGATGCCGCCGCGCGAAGGTCAACGCGGTGGCCGACAGGTACTCGTCGTACGAGACGCGCCGCACGCACCCTCCCTCGTCGCTCACGAGGGCAGCCTCGTCGCCCTCTGATTAAGGGGGACGCGGCGACCGGGCGTGACTCGCACCGCCCGCCGCATCCCGTGAGCGAGAAGCTACGTTCGGTTGCGCGGCGGAATGGGTAAGGTTCCTACCTCTCGATCACGAGACGAGTCCAACTCGGACCGCGAGATCACGGGCGTCATCCCGGGTGGCACGCGGGCCGTCGAGCAGGTCCAAGGTGATCTGGCGGGCGTACCCGTTGTAGCGGATCGTCTCCGGGGCCGACTCGTACGCCTGCCGCAGCGTCGCCACTGTCGCTTCCGTGTCGTCCTTGCCGTAGTGCGCCCGCGCGACCTCGATCAGATGGCGTGCCCGACGCGGCCTCGACGGGATCGCCGCCGCATCGTGGCGGCGGGCCTGCCGCACCGCCTCGCCGGACTTCTGCAACTCCACCGCCACGGTCACCGCGTGAGCGCCCATGATGACCCGGGAAAACGACGTCTGCGGCTGGTAGAAGCCCTGCGGCAGACGCTGCGCCACCCGATCCGCGCGATCCCAGTACCGCCAGGCCCGCCCTTCCTCACCGGCACGAGCGGCGGTGTACGCGGCCTCGAAGTTCAGCGCACCCCACAGCGCCAGCAGATTCGTGCTTCCGTCGACCGTCGCCGACTCCAAGGCGGACAGCACGTCCAGCGTCACCGCCATCGCGGTGTCCCAATCCCCAGCGTCCCGATGCACCTGGCACAGGAACCACCCCGCACCGGCCAGCGGCTCCGGATCACCGGACTCCTGCGCCGCCACCATCGCCCGATCCGCCACCCGCCACAACAACTCGGCAGCCGGCTGGTACGCGATGAACATCTGCGCCAACCCGAGCGTCTCCGCCAACAGCGCCTGCGCCTGCCGCCGCTCGTCGCCCTCGTACACCAACACGGCATGCTGCGTATCCCGCAGTAACCCCGGCAACAACCCGCCCAGCACCGTCCGGTGGTCCGACGCCTGATGACGTGCCCGCCACGCCACCGCAAGCCGCTCCCTCAGCCTGGACAACGACTCCGCCGGGACGTCACCGGCGAACGCGACACGGTTCACCGCATCCCGCACCGACGCCAACGCCGGATGCTCCGGCCCGTTGACCACCGCAGACCGGTCACCCAGCTCCACAGCCAAGGCAGACACGTCGACTTTCAGAGCACGCGCGATCCGATCCAGCATGGGAAGGCGCGGCGGCAAGATCCGGTCGGTCTCGACCGCCTTTACCCACTCGGCGCTACGGCCCACCAACCCACCAAGCACCGCCCGAGTCTTCCCGGACCGCTCCCGGTAGACCTTCAACCGCTGCCCGAACGTCAACTCCGGCAAGGAATCCACCCGGAACCTCCTCGCGTAGCGCCGGACGCACCACCGACCCATCGGGCCGCATTCACGCTCAACGCTACCGATCCGCAGGCCGCCTCATAACCCTCACACGCCGGTCAGCCCTGCATCCTGGGCAGGCACCCCGACCTCTCGCTTGTAAGTTCTGCGCGCTCCGTCCGACTCAGTCCACGCACGTCTCTGACGTCGGGCGGTGATCTGTCGCCGGCTGGCTCCGGCTCTCCCTGTTCGGCCCTGCTGCTGTCACCGTTGCTGTCGACAGCAGCAGGGCTGACTGCTTCGGTGTGAAGCGGGACGCTGCACCCACTCTGACCTGCAGAAAGGAGAAGCCGCAGGTCGTGGTGGGTGCAGTTGAGTGCCATTCGACGCCGTTGGGCGCGGTTCAGAGCCGTTCAGCGCGCCCGATTGCTACCACTTGCTCCCCGATCCCCGGTGGTCGACCGCGTCGTCGGCCGGCCCGTCTTTACGCGTCGCTTCGGCGCGTCTCCCAAGGAACAACGCCGAGACTGACGGGTACTCAGCGTGACCGGCGCGCCGAGGCACCACGCGCACCCTCGGTGGCAGAGGTGCTCACCATGTAGCGGTCGTTCGGTCACGGTTCTCGGGCGGGTAGTGCTTGCGGAGGTTGGAGGTCGTCATCCGGTCGAGCATCCGGTCGGGAAGGATGCGGGAGGCCCGGATGAGGAAGGTAGCCGTCGCGCCGATGGTGTAACGGGTGCGGGGCCTGGCGTCGGTCACCGCTTTGGCGATCCTCTTCGCGGCGACGTCGGAGGTCACGCCGGCCTTGGTGAACGCCGCCACGTGGGAGGGTATTGCCTGCATCAGAGTGCCGTAGCGCGCGTTCTGCTCGGGCGTCATCGCTTCGTCGAGGCGGCTGAGGGCGGCGAGGCCGACGCGGGACATCTCGGTTTTGACGCCGCCCGGTTCGACCACCACCACCTGCACACCGTGGGGGGCCAGTTCGTTGCGCAGCGCGTCGCTCATCGCCTCCATCGCGAACTTGCTGGCGGCGTACGGCCCGTAGCCGGCCATCGAGATCTTGCCGTTGAGGGAACTGATGTTGACGACGCGTCCCTTGCCACGTAACAGCGCGGGAAGCAGGGCCTGGGTGACGGCGACGTGGCCGAAGAGGTTCACCTCGAAGATGCGCCGCCAATCGCTGAGCGGCATCACTTCGACCGGGCCGGCGCCAGGGACGCCGGCGTTGTTGACCAGCGCCCGCAGCGGCTGCGGACCCCGCTCGACACATGCGGCGAGCGCGGCGACGTGGTCGGGGTCGGTGATGTCGAGGGTCACCGGCTCGATGCGGTCGGCCCGCAGGGGTGTCCGGTCGCTGTCGCGCCGTACACCGGCGAGGACATGGAAGCCGTGCCGAGCCAGTTCCCGCGCGGTGGCCGCGCCGATGCCGGTCGACGCCCCGGTCACGACCACGAGTTCCCGAGTTTCAGTTGACGATGTCATCTCTTGAGTGTGCAGTAGTGAGATGACAGCGTCAACTGGTTCGGGTGACTTAGTCATCACAGGTGGGCTAGAATCCTCCGCGTGATCAGCCGTGCCGAATCAGCTGCTGCCACCCGCCGCGCCCTGCTCGACGCGGCCGCTGAGCTGCTCGATTCCGGTGGCCTCGACGCCGTGACGTTGCGCGCGGTGGGGGCGCGCGCCGGAGTGACCCGCGGAGCGCCCTACCGGCACTTTCTCGACAAGGAGAGCCTGCTGATCGCCGTCGGGAGCCGGGCATGGGACACGCTCGGAGACCGCATGCAAGCCCTTCGCGCGGAACCGGGCCTGTCGGCCGCCGAAAAGATGCGCGGCGGTCTCCTTGCGCTCATCGACGTCGGCCGCTTTCAGCCACACCTCTACAAGCTCATGTTCAGCAATCCGCCCGGCGACCCCACCGCACTCGCCCGGGCCGCCCAGCGAAGCCAGACCGAGTTCCTGGCCGTCGTTGCCGACCTGGTGGGCGAGCAGGACGCCCGCCGATACGCGGCCCTGCTCATCAGCAGCGCGAACGGGATCGCCGGCCTGGAGGCCAGTAGCCAGCTCGCCGACCCGAAGTGGGGAGGCGTCTCCGCCGAAGACCTGATCGACACCCTCGTCGACATGATCGCCGGCAAGAGCCGGCACGCATGACCGGCGACCATCGGACTCATGACCATGGTCCAAAAAGTGGTAAGAACCGCCCGGACGTCATCGTCTCGCCATCGCCGAGTTCGTCCCCCAACAGCACCAAATGACCTGCCGCACGGTATGCGCTGATCCGCCAGTGGCGCCCGATCAGTAGTAGGCAAGGATCTGCGTGAGGGGTGGCCGAGAAGGCGACCCGGCCCACGACCTTGCCAGTTCGTAGCACCACTGGCCCAGCTCGTAGGGCTCGATAGCCGATGCCGGCGTCACCTCGGCGGTGACGCCGGCGTCGGCCGCGCTGGTTACGGGGTGACCACTCGGCCGCCGAAGGTAACGACCAGCCGACCGTCGGAGGCGAAGGACCAGCCCAGAGCACCGGTGTACGAGGAACACCGGGATCCGTTGGTGCCGGACCAGAACTGGTTCGAGCTGTCGGAGTTGCCGATGATCCGGTCGTTCGAGCCGCCGTTGCACGAGGTGTTGTTTCGGAACACCGAGGAGCCGCCGTCGAAGTTGAAGTTGCGCTCGGCGTTGCCGATGTTGGCGTTGTTCGACACCGTCATCGTGCCGGGGTTGCGGTTGTAGGTGAACCCGTGCTTGCCGTTGGCGTAGGCGATGTTGCCGCGGATGGTGTGGTTCACCGCGATGTCCTCGCCGCCGAGCTTGAATCCGTTGCGGTCACCGTTGCCGGCCTGGCCACCGTTGCTCAAGGTGCCGTTGTTGTAGGCGAGGGAGGACTCGATGGTCACCGCGCTGATGGCCCCGGTGTCGCTCTTGGTGTAGAGGTCGTAGCCGTCGTCGATGTTGTTGTGGGCCACCGTGTATCGGAAGGCGTTGCCGGGGCCGACGGTGAGCTTCGGGGCGAAACCGTCAGCGTCCTCGCCGTCGGAGTCGACGTTGTCGTGCGACACCGTGCTCACCACGAGGTTGTTGGAGGGCCACTGGTCGCGGGGCGCGTTCGCGATCAGCCGCGAGAGTTGCAGCCCCGAGTCCCGGTTGTGGCGGGTGATCGTACGCTCGATGATGTTGTTGTTTCCGGCCAGCAGGATGCCATTGTCGCCGGCCCGCTCGACGATGATGCCGCGGATGTGCCAGTACGATCCGCCCACCGCCAGGCCCCGGTTGGCCGGGTCCTCGCTCTGCGCCGAGAAGTTCAGGATCGGGGTCTCACCCGCGTACGCGAAGATGTTCTTGCGTGCGCTCGACGTGCCGTTGTTGCCCTGAGCGATGGTGATGGTCTGCGAGTAGCGGTAGGTGCCCCCACGCAGGAAGATCGTCCCGCCTGCGGGAATCCGGGTGATCGCGGAAGTGAGCGTCGTCGGGTTCGCAAGCGTGCCGGCCGCGCTGTCGGTGCCGGTCGGCGCCACGTACAGCGTGCCGCTCGACGGCGGGGGTGGGCTGGTCGGTGGGGGCGTGCTCGGTGGCGGGGTGGTCGGCCCGAGCGTCGGCGGCGGGGTCGTCGGCCCGGGCGTCGCACCTGAGGCGTACGTCTCGAACTCGGCGATCCTCGGCGTGCCGCTCGCGCCGGTGATCTCAAAGTTGATCTTTTTCAGCGAGGTGGCGGGGAAGTTGATGACCCCGGCCCCGGCACCACTGGCCAGGGTGGCGCCGGTGTCATTGTTGACGAGTCGCCAGGAGCCGACGACACCTACCGCGCCGGCCGCCTCCCGGATGTTCACCGACGCCACAGTGGTGGCGGCGCCCCACTTGACGGAGATGCGACCGGTCGTGCCGGTCGGCGACCAGTAGCTGCCCATGTCGCCATCGATCACATTGCCGTAGCTGGTGCCGCTGGCCTTGCTAGAGCCGTCGGAGCCAGCCCCGAGACTGAGGTTCGTCGCGTTGGCGCTTACCGACACGGCGGCGAGACCGTCAGCTGAGCCGGACGCTTGGGACACCGGCAGCGCCGAGGCAACGGCGGCTGCGGCGGCCACGGCGGTGCCGCCGGCGAGCAGCCTTTGTCGCACTGTAGTTCTCACTGTTCATCTCCTCGGGGAGTGAGCACGGTGCGAGGCGACTCCTGCACAGCCCGACACCGCAGAGTGGCTACATGTTCGTGTCATCAGCCTGGCTATAGAGCGAAACATCGATGTGATACCAGGCTAGGAAAGCGCTTGCCGGCAAGACAAGCGTAGCGATGTGCAGGTTTGTTGCAGGATTTCGGTCAGCCGCTCGCCGAGCCGAGGAGAAACCGGCAGCACGGCAGTGCCAAGGACCCGGGATCGTGGTGGTCCGACAACCACGCGCGCAGCGCCTCGGCGTCCGCGACGATCAACTCATCCAGTTCAGCGCTGCCCAGGGACGGCAAGCTAACCGCCACCTGTGACGAGGTCCCTGGTCTACCGCGCCGAACTCGCGATGGTGCTGCACGATCCAAAGACTGCGGCCGAGATGCTGACCCGCGCCCAGGCCGTCACGCTCACGCAAGACGAATCCGAAGGGGCGGCACCCGCGTTCGACAACGCCGCCGACCTCGCAGCAGCACTGCGGTAACTCACCATACGAACGCCTCCGCCATCTCGGCTACGTCCGGACGGTGGGTGGCCTCGGGAGCAGTCACCGTCCCTGGCACGCGGTCGGCGGCCAGTTGAGGATGTTCGGGCAGCGAATATGCGCCAGGTCAATTGGAAC
>NZ_BOOZ01000084.1 GCF_016863495.1 Micromonospora andamanensis | reverse complement strand
GTGCTGAGGATGGTTATGGTCGGGCGAAGGAGGTTCCGTGTGACCCGGCGGCGTTGATCGCGGCGATCAAGGTCGCCAACGCCGAACACGGCGCCACGCTGAAGCTGGCCCGGGAGTGCACCTACTCCCTGACCAACAGCACGCCCAGCGACGGCCTGCCGCCGATCACCCAGCCGATCACCATCAAGGGCGACAAGTCGAAGATCGCCCGGGCTGCCGGCACCACCGCGCAGTTCCGGATCTTCACCGTCGCCAACGGCGGCGACCTGCGCCTGGAAGGCGTCACCCTCACGGGCGGCCAGGCACCCGCCCCGGGCGGCGGAGCGATCAACGTCGCCGCCGGTGGCACCGTCCGGCTCAAGGAGAGCCACCTGGTCAACAACTCCACCACCGGCCTGGCCGCTGGCGGAGCGATCAACAACCTCGGCACCGTCGAGATGGAGAAGACGACCCTGGAACGCAACATCTCCGCGGTCGCCGGCGGCGCCATCAACAACTTCGGCCTGCTCAAGATCAAGGAATCCCGGTTCCTGAACAACAGCGCCGGGCTCGGCGGCGGCGCCATCAACAACGGCCCGATCGGCACCACCCAGGCCTACAAGGTCGAACTGCGCGGCAACCGCGCCGTCGGCGGCGGCGGCGCCATCGCCAACACCGCCACCGGCATCGTCGGCGGCATCGTCGACATCCACTACGCCGAGATCACCAACAACAACGCCGCCCTCGCCGGCGGCGGCATCCTCACCACCCTCGGCGCCCGCACCACCCTGCGACACATCAACCTGGCCAACAACGGCGCCACCCTCGGCGGCGGCGGCCTCGCCACCACCGTGGGCAGCACCACCACCATCGAAGACAGCAAGATCACCGGAAACGTCACAAACGGCGTCAACGTCCCCGGCCTCGGTGGCGGCGGCGGCATCCTCAACGGCCCGGCTTCCACCGTCGTCCTCCGTAACACCGAGGTCAGCGGCAACCAGGCCACCAACGGCGGCGGCATCAGCAACGCCGCTACCGGGATCATCAACCTGACCACCACCAAGATCGTCAACAACACCGCCCTCGTCGCCGCACCCGGTGGCGCAGGCGGCATCTTGAACGGCAACCCCACCGGCATCACCGCCGACCCACACACCGTGATCACCGGAAACCGACCCACCAACTGCGCCGGCACCGTCCCCGTCAACATCTGCTTCGGCTGACGAGACACGGACACACGCAGGCACACAAAAGCGGCCCCGTCGGGACCGGTCCTCGGACCAGACCCGGCGGGGCCGCCGTCGTGGTACCGGGCCGGTCACGCCTTGCGGCGAGTCGGGCCCATACGTCGACGGGAAGGCGCGAGTTGCCGCAACCCGAGCCACGCAGCACGCGCTGCCTCCGGTTGCGGCAACTCGCGCCCGCCGACGCTCCGCTACCGCTGGACGAAGACCGCCACGCTGCGCGCCGGTACGGTGAACGTGCCGCTGGACCTGTCGAAGGCGGCCGTACGCAGCACCGGGTCGGCCGAGGAACGCAGCACCGGGTGCAGCGTCACGTCCGCCCCGCGTAGCCCGGTCACCCGCGGGGTGGCGGTCTCCGCAGTGGCGTTGAAGACCACAGTCACCGACTTCCACGCCCCACCGAGCCCACGGGCGTCGAGGGTCATGGTGAGCACCCCGGGTGTCTCGTCCACACCGGACAGCGGGAAGGCGACCCGCTGCTGCACCTGCTTCGCGGTGGGCAGCCCGAAGACCGGCGACGAGGCCCGGATCCGCAGCAGTTCGGCGTAGCGGGCGTCGGTCAGCTCCACAGCCGCGCAGTCCGGCACCAGCTTCGGATCGGCGAGCAGCGGCTTCGCGTACGGCCACTTGTCCCGGTTGTCCTCGGCCGGCGGCAGCCCGATGCCGAAGCCGTTGCCCTGACCGCAGTCCCACCGGATCTGGTTGAACCAGTCACCCGAGTTGTACGAGTTACGGTCCAGCGACTTGGACCGCAGCCGCTCGGTGCCGGTGGTGACGAAACCGGCACCCTGGCCCATCACCACGGTGCTCAGGGCCAGCACCTGCATCCGGGCCCGATCCGTCGCCGAGGTGGCCTGCGGCAGCTTGTACGCCAGCGCGTCGTACAGGATCTCGTTGTCGTGCGCGTCGACGTAGGTGACCGCTTCCCCGGGCGCCGCGGTGTAGCCGGCCGGCGAACCGTTGTAGTCGACCTGCGCGCCTGTCACCGCCCGCCCCGACGAGTCGGTGAAGCGGTAGCCACGCAGGTTGCCGGTCAGCCCCACCTTGATCAGGTCGTGCTGGAGCAGCAGCCGGGCCCGTTGCTCGGCGGCCGAGCCGTTCACCGGATCGCCGTTGGGGTCGGTGAAGAGCCCGGAGGCGAAGCCCTGGCGGCGCGGGTTCTCGTCGAACGGGCCGCCGCCGCGTACCGCGTCGCGCAGCCGGTCGTTGAACGTGCCGATCCCGGTCCCCGCCATGTTGGCCTGCGTCGCCTGCACGAAGCGGGCGTCGTCGGCCACCTCGCCGAAGTTCCAACCCTCGCCGTAGAGCAGGATGTTCTTCCCGTCCACCCCGTCACGGGCCACCGTCAGCTTGTCCAGCGCCTTGCGTACGGCCAGGATGTTCGCCTTCGGGTGGTGACCCATCAGGTCGAAACGGAACCCGTCGACCTTGTACTCCTTCGCCCAGGTGACAAGTGAGTCCACCACCAGCTTGCCCATCATGGCGTGCTCGGGCGCGGTGTTCGCGCAGCAGGTGGAGGTGGCCACCGTGCCGTCGTCGAGCAGCCGGTGGTAGTAGCCGGGGACGATCTGGTCCAGCACCGACTTCGGGTCGGTGCCGGCCGCCGAGGTGTGGTTGTAGACCACGTCCATCACCACCCGCAGGCCCGCGTCGTTGACCCCGGCCACCATCTGCCGGAACTCGGTGGTGCGCCGGGCGCCCTGCGGGTCGACCGCGTACCCGCCCTCGGGGACTGTGTAGTGCAGCGGGTCGTACCCCCAGTTGTAGCCGTCGGTCTCCTTCACCGCGGCCACGCAGTCCTGCTGCTGCTCCGAGTCCGGCGGCAGGGCCGCCAGGTCACAGTCCGGCTGCCGCTGGTCAGCCCGGCGCTCGGGGATGGTGGCGAAGTCGAACGCCGGCAACAGGTGCAGGTGGGTCACTCCAGCGTCGCTTATCGCCTTCAGATGCCGCATACCGGCGGTGGCCGGGTCGGTGAAGGCGAGGTAGGTGCCCCGCCGCTGCGCCGACACGGTGTCGTCGGCGATGGAGAAGTCCCGCACCGACAGCTCGGAGATCTGCACCTTGGCCGAGGGCACCGCAGCCGGCTTGCGCAGCCGCGCCCAACCCGCCGGGGCGAGCGTCGGGTCGGTCAGGTCGACGATCTGGCTGTGCGTGGAGTCCGCCGCCAGGGCCACCGAGTACGGGTCGGTGACCGAGGCGGTGACCAGCTGCTGGGTCGCCGGTTGCCACGCCTGTACCCGGTAGCGGTAGTACTTGCCGCTCCAGGACCGCTGCCCGCGTACCGACCAGACGCCGGTGCGGTCGTCGCGGCGCATCGCCACCGGCCGCGCGGTGGCAGTCGGTGAGTCGTACAGCTCCAGCGACACCGTCCGGGCCGTCGGCGCCCAGACCGACAGGGTCGGCACACCACCGGTGATCGTGGCGCCGAGGCGGGCGGAGGTGGCCGGCGCGTACACGTCGTCGAGCACGCCGGGCAGTTGCACACCTGTGGCCCCGAGCAGGGTGCCGTCGGCGACCCGCTCAGTCACCAGCAGTTGCCCGCGCAGCGCCGCCGGCACCTTGGCCAGGTCCCGCCGGTCCAGCGTGAAGGCCCGGTGGTCCCACAGGTGCGGGAAGGCCGCGCGCTGGGCCTCGGTGAGCCCGTTGCGCTGCGCGGTCAACGGCAACGAGGTGTACGTCCCGACCAGCTCGCCGTCGACCACGCGGACCCCGCCGGCCGGCGCGGTCACCAGGGCGTACGCCCGACCGTCGGTGGGGCCGGCGCGCCAGGCCACCGTGGACCTGTCGATCCAGTGCGCCCGCTGCTTGCCGATGTCGGTATCCCTGCCGGTGCCGGTGGCCGTGGCCGGCAGCAGCCGGCCCGGTGTCGCGGCGAGCAACCAGACCTCCCGGCCGGCGTCGGCGAAGTCGAGCCGCTGGTCCTGCGGCAGGTCCTTCTCGTCGCCACGGTGGATGATGTAGCTGAGCCCTGTCGCGCCGTCGGCCAGCGGCACCCGGAACTCGGCACCGAACGAGTCGGTCCGGGTCGGCGGCATCGGCTTCGCCCAGTCGGTGGGGTTGGCGGCGCCGTCCCACAGGTGCAGGCCCCAGCCGTCGTAGTCGCCGTCGGGTCGGTGGTAGTGGATGACCGCCACGCCCTCCTCCACAGGCGGTGCGGGTCCGCCGGCTGCCTCCTCCCGGGTCTGGTACGTCGACGGGTCGCCCTGCTTGACCCAGACCTCGCCGGTCTGCGTCACGTCCACGGTCCGGTCGTTGTCGACGTCCTTGTTGCCGTCGGCGTCGACCACCAGGAAACCGACGCTCTTCGCTCCGGGCTTGAGCTTCACCCAGGCGAACCGACCGTACGCGTCGGTGCCCGCGAACGGCTGTCCCTGCGGCCACTCGGTGGCGTACTCCGGGTCGATGTCACCCCAGGCGTACAGCCCCCAGTCGGCGTAGTCGCCGTCGGGACGTTGATGGTGGACCACCAGCCAGTCCCGCGACGAGCCGGCCTGGTCCGGGGTGCCGACGGTGGCGGTGGAGCGGGTGGACGCGGTGCGGCCCCGACCGTCACGGACCACCGCCTTGTACTCGATTGTCGTGCCGGCGGCCAGGCCGGTCAGGTCATGGTGCACTGTGTACGGCGCGTGGTGGGCGGAGCCGAGCAGCGTCCACTTCCCGCCGGCCACCCGGGCCGCCATCGTGACCCGCGCCAACGGGTCGCCGGTGACCTGGGCGGTCACCTCGGCGCGGGTGGCCGGCGAACCCTCCGGAGCGGTGATGGTGATGTCCGGCCCGGCGTCGGGCAGCGCTACCGGCTTGTCCGCCCGGTGCACCACCGCCGACAGTGGCGGCACGGTCAGGGTCAGCTTGCCGTCGCCGGCGGCCACCTGTCGGGTGGTGGCGCCGTGAATGCCGGTGAAGGTGGCGCCGGCCGACCAGGTGTCCACGGTGACAGTCTGCGCGGTCGGGGCGTTGTTGACCGCCACCAGGTACTCGGTGCGGTTGTCCGGATCGAACCGGGAGGCGGCGAAAACGCCGGGCCCGTCGGCGGCGTACCGGGTCACCTGAACGCCGTCGCGCAGCGCCGGGTGTGCCTGGCGCAGCCGACCCAGCTCGGCAATGGTGCGGTAGAGCGGGTGCGTCCGGTCGAACTGGTCGACCGCGTGGGTGCGGTCGGTGCCGAGCAGATCGTCGTCGAGGTAGTCCGCGGTGCGCGAGGCGAACATCGGCTGTCGGGCGTCCTTGTCGCCGCCGGCGCCGGTGAAGCCCTGCTCGTCGCCGGAGTAGATCACCGGCTGGCCCCGGGTGAGGAACATCAGCTCGTGGGCGAGCTGGTCCCGCCGCAGGTGGGTGGCTGCGTCGGTGGGCCCGTTGGCGATGAACGAGCCGATCCGACCCATGTCGTGATTGCCGAGGAAGGTGGTCAGCCGGCCGGCGTGGGTGTCCCGGGCGGTGTAGAGGTCGTCGCGGGCGTAGAGATCGGCCAACGCCTTTGCTGATCCGTCGTTGGCGGTGTAGCCGCGCGCCGCCTCCTGGAAGCCGAAGTCCAGCGTGGCGGGCAGGCCACCCTGCCGCACGTAACTGGAGGCGATCTCCGGGTCCGCGCTGTACACCTCGCCGAACATGAAGAAGTCCTTCTTGCCGGCCCGGGTCGCGGCCTGCTGCACGCCCTGGCTGAACTGCGGCCAGAAGTCCATGTTGACGTGCTTGACCGTGTCCAGCCGGAAGCCGTCGACCCCGGTGGACCGCACCCAGTCGGCGTAGATCTTGGTCATGCCCCGGACCACCTCGGGCCGCTCGGTCCACAGGTCGTCGAGGCCGAAGAAGTCGCCGTACTCGCTGTTCTCTCCGACGAACGTCGAGTCACCACGGTTGTGGTACATGGTCGGATCGTTCAGCCACGCCGGAACCTTGGCCTTCGCGTCGGCCCGGCTCTCGAAGGCCGGGGTGTACGGGAAGGAGTCGCCGTCGACCTTCGGGAAGTCCCGGCTGCCGTCGGCGTAGTTGCGGTCCTCGAACGGCCGACCCTGCGCGTCGCGGTAGGGCGCTGTCGCCTTGTCGACGTAGGTGTTCGTGTCCTCTTCGTAGGCGATGACGTCGGCGGTGTGGTTGACGATGACGTCGAGGTAGACCTTGATACCGCGCCGGTGGGCGAGCTGGACCAGCTTCTTCAGGTCGGCCGGGCTACCGAAGTGCGGGTCGACCTGGGTGAAGTCGGTGATCCAGTAGCCGTGGTAGCCGGCCGACACGTCGTCACCCTCGCCCTGCACAGGCCGGTTCTTGAAGACCGGGGCGAGCCAGATGGCGGTGGTGCCAAGTCCCTCGATGTAGTCGAGTCGCTCGGTGAGTCCCTTGAGGTCGCCGCCCTGGTAGAACCCCTTGTCCGTGGGGTCGTACCCGGTGCGCAGCCGGTCGCCGGCCAGGCCGCCCCGGTCGTTGCGCGGATCGCCGTTGGCGAACCGGTCAGGCAGCACGAAGTAGAACTGCTCGGCCCGGCCCTGGCGGCGGCCGGCGTCGAGCAGGGTGGCGGTGGAGGGTTCGCGGTGCCAGGTGACGGCGCCGGTGGCGCTCGGTGGCCCGGTGACGGCGGACCGGCCGGCAGCGGCGGCGGGGGCCACCGCCACCGGTGTGCCGCCCAGGGTGACGGAGAGCAGGAAGACGAGGGCGAGCAGGATTTTTCGCGGTGTCGGCGGGGGTTTCATCGACGGCCTTCCTCTGGTCGCTGATTGGCCCGCACGCTAGCCCTTGCCGAAAGATTCTGCAATACCTTGCAAACAAGCCTGCAACACAGCAGACATTTGCGAAAGGCGCGGGCCTAGAGGCCGCGGCAGGCCCGGCCCGAGACGCGACAGCTCGCTGGCCGGGGATCGGCCGACTCGATGTGGAAGCGCAGGTACACCGATGAACCCGCCGCCAGTTCCGGACCGCTGTGGTAGGTGAGCGTCCCACCAGCACCGCTGAACGTCCCCTGTGGAACACCTTCCAGCCAGGCGGTGACCACCCGCCCGCCCGGATACTCCACCCGCGCCACCCACGCCTGATCGCCCCGGGAGGTGTTGCGGATCAGCACCTCGGCGATGAAGCCGCCCTGAAACGTCTGCAAGACCTGATAGCGCGCGTCGATCGGGGCGGGGGGCGGCGGGGCGGGCGAGGGCGGTGCCGTCGTACGGGACGGCGCGGCGGCCGGCGGTGCCGGCGTCGTGGCTGTGGGGCTCGGCGGGTTGGTCCGACGCGGGGAGAGCCCCGGTACCGCCAGCGACGGCGGCACCGACGCCTCCCGGCCCGCCGATGAGGCGCGTTCGGGTATCGGCGCGGCGGCGACCGGCGGCTGCCCCGGTGGCACCGGCTGGAAGTCCGGCCCGGGGCCCCGGTACGCGCCGGCCGCGATGATCAGCAGCACCACCATGATGACGACCCCGATCGAGACCAGGATCCACGGCGAGGAAGCCACAGCGGTGGAGCCGTGCGGCGGAAACTGACGGGGCGCGGGACGCATACCGGACATGTCTCTCCTCAGCGGGCAGCCCGGCAAGCGTAACGATCTTCAGCGACGTCGAAAAGTGCCCGACGAATGACCAACTGTCCTGACAGTCGATTCAGCCGATCCCGCAGGATGTTCCGTTGACCGTGCACTGTGCCGGGTACTCCCCGCCCCCGGTGCGCGTGAAACGCAGTTGCACCGACTGCTGTGCTCCGGCCGAGAGTGCACCGGTTCCGCTGAGCACATACCAGCCGCTGCCTCTGATGGTCACCGAGACACCCGGGCCGCTGGAGGCCCGGATGCCGGTGACGCCGCCGGTGAAGCGCAACTCCACCTGCCAGTCACTGGACCGCCCGGTGCCGTTGCGGACCACCAGTTGAGCCTCGAAGTAGTCCGCGCCGCCACTGTCCTGCACCTGGTAGCTGGCGGTGACCGCCCCACCACCGTCGGCCGGTGCCGCCGGTGCGGAGGCAGTCGCCGACCGACTGGCCTCCGGTCGCGCGGGCGCTCCGCTACGCGACGGATCGACAGGTCGGGCCGGCGTTCCGACGGACTGCGTGGGTGAGCCGGACGGGGTGGCCGAGGACGTGGGACCGGCCGACCCGGAGGGGCCGGTCGAGGTGGTCGAACGTGCCGTCGGCGCTGACTCGGCGCTCTCCCCCGCTGCGCTCGGCAGGGTGATCGACGGACCCGGCGACCAGGCCACCGGACGCTCGGGACCACGGAACGACAACAGCGCGACCACCAGCAGCACCGCCAGCACCGCGACACCGACAAGCACCACCACCCAGGGGGCGGACGAAATCATTCTGGACAGGGGATGCGCACCGGCGGCGTCATCGTCACGGACGTCGGCGGCATCGTCGTTCTGGTCACCTGTGGCGGCACGGTTGCCGTCGCCGTACTGGTCACCTGTGGCATCGTCGTTGGCATCACCGGACGGCCGCACTGACATTGAGGTCCCCACTCGTCGTCGCCGACGCGCCAGCCTAGTCACGCGGGCCGGGACGCGAAACGGGCAGGTGCCGAAGCCAACCGTCCCGCCCGGCGCACCTGGACGTTACGACGTCCCGTACCTGACCTGTTGACGACCGCGGCCGTACCGGTGGCTCAGCCCGTCCGCACGACAGTGCAGATCGCCGGCCCCTCCCCGGTGCTGCGCAGCAGGTAGCGGTAGCGCTCACCGGGCACCTGCCGGCCCTGGCTGTCCAGGAACTCCCAGCGCACCGCCACCTCCACGAGCAGCGCGGAGACCTGCTGCACCTGCTCGATGTCGGCATGCGCCGCGACCAGTTCACGCTCGGTGTAGTCCGGCGCGGCACCCACGAAGGACAGCGCGACGGCGGCCGGCGAGTTGAACGAGAAGCTGTAGGTGTCGGCCACCACCAGCCCGGGCAGGGCGTAACAACCGGCGATCGCCGGCAGGTCGCCGGCGGTCAGCGCCACGCCGTACCTGTCGAAGAAGCCGGTGAGCGTGTTGAGATCGGTGGAAGCTGTCACAGCGCAAGCAATTGCCGGCGCGCACCCCGCCGAAACCTCAACGCGGCGGGATCCGCACCTCGATCTCGCTGCCCAACCGTGCGCCGCCGTGCAGTCCCAGGTCGTCGCCGCTCCAGAACCGACCCGGGTCGTACCAGTTCGGACGCCGGCCGGCCGGCAGCAGACCCATCGCCTCGTAGGTGACCGCGACGACCTCCGCGCAGTACGCGGTCTCCAGGTCCAGGTCCCGCGCCGCCGGGCCGCGACGCCGCGATGCCGGCAGTGGGAGCCGGGGCGACGGAACCCGGCCCCGCAACCATCGCCAGGCCAACTGGGCGGTGGACGGGAACGGCGTGCCGTCCAGCCGGGCGATGGTGCGCAGCACCGACCGCTCCATCTCCGCGTCGGCGGGCGGCTCCAGCTGCCGCAGCCAGCCACGCTGACCGTACCGGTTTGCCCAGACGCATACCGCGTCCCGCAGGTCGTGCAGCTGCACCCCACGCTGGTGGGTGCCGGTCCACAGGTCCGGCAGCGACCGGCCCAGCTCGGCGTGCCACATCAGCGGTGGCATGTCGTCAAGCACCACCGCCATGCCCACATGGTTGACCGGGCTGTTGGTGGTCAACTGAATGGCCCGATCGGGCACGCTGCGGCCACGGAAGACCCACAGATCGCCGGTACGGGTCAGCTCCACCGCCTCGTCCAGGCTGATGCTCATAGCGGACTACCCTAAGCGGATGCGGCAACGGATGCGGTGGTGGAAGGTTCTCGGGTTGGCCGGTCTGGCCGGAGTCGCGGCCTCCGGCGTGGTGATCGCCCGGGCCGAACGACGGCGGCGCGCGTACACCCCGGAGGAGATCCGGGCCCGGCTGCGCGACAGGCACGCGGAGGCCAACTCGGTCGCCCCGGCCGACGAGGCCGGCTGAAGCGTCAGTCAGTCCACTTCGGCGTGGTTGCGGTCCCAACGGCCGCCGACCGGTTGGCGATCCAGGCGCAGCGCCCCCTCGGCGTTGCCGGCGAGGTCGTTGTCCTCGACCCGGCACGAGACGCACACACCCTGATCGCTGATCCACAGTCCGTAACTCTGCGTCCGGTCCTCGCGGCTGTCCCAGATCCGGTTGCCGCGCACCGTCGCGGACTCGAGGTGGGCGTTCACCACGATCCCGGCCCGTACCGGTGCCGCCGCCGGCAACTCGTAGCTCGCGCCGGGTGGCGGTACGTCCTCGTTCCAGGCGATCGCCGCGTCCGGCCGCAGATCGGCCAGGTCCAGCTCCATCTCGGTGTTGCCGACCACGAGCGCCTGCCGGGATCCCACCCGAAGCAGCTTTCCCCGGTGCCCGTCGGGCTGCCACACCGCCGCTCGGTCGGACACGGCACGTCTGGCGTACCGCACCGATTCACCTGAGCCGGTGGCCGCCGGGGCGCACTGCCGCCCGTTGCTGCGGATCCGGTTGTTCGTCACCGCCGCGTCGATCATCGGCCGGTCCACCCGGATCCCGTCCAGCCCGTTGTCCCAGAACTCGTTGCTGTCGATCACCACGTCCGACGCCGGGCCCTCGTAGCCGGTGCCCAGATCGTGCTGGTGGTACCCGTACCACCCGTTGCCGCTGATCCGATTGCCCCGGATCGTGTACGGCCCGGGGGTGTTACCCATGCTGATGCCGTCGCGGACGTTGCGGTCGATCACGCAGTCGCTGAGGATGCCGCCTCGGCCGGCGATGCCCGCCGTACCGTTTGCGGAGACGTCGAAGCCGGCCTCCAGGTTCCCGGTGAGCGTGCAGGCGGAGACGATAAGCCCGTCGGCGCCCCAGTCGGAGATGCCGAAGCGGTTGGCCTGGCTGTGACAGCCGATGATGCGGTAACCACGCGGCGGCGTCCAGTACGGCTTCTGCAACTCGAGGAAGATCCCGTTGGTGCCGTTGCCGAGGGTGGTGCAGTTGCTGATGGTGCAACGCTCCACCGCACCCCAGCCGCCGACGCCGATGCCGATGCCCGCGCCGCCCCACTCCTCACCGTTGTCCAGTCGCCCGCAACCGACCACCACCACGCCGTCGATCAGGCTGTCCTGAAGGAAGTCGCAACCCAGTCCGGTGGCACCTGTGTGATGGATGTAGAGATTGCGGAAGACGCCGCGCACGACGTACTGCAGGCCGAGCCCCTTGGCCAGATAGCTGTACTCCGCCATGGCCACGCCCGAGCCGTCGATCTCGAAGTCGGCGAAGGTGCAGTCGGCGATGTGGTGGTCCCGGTCGGCACCGTGCTGCACGGTGGTCCAGTAGGCGAGCGGCGTCGGGTCGGCCCGGTTGCCCTCGTTGCTCAGCACGAACCGGGTCGCTCCCGGCCCCGCACCGATAAGTGACACCCCGCTGCGCCAGACCGTGCCCGCGTCCCGGATCGAGTAGATCCCCGGCGGGCAGTAGATGACACGCGCCCGGCCGTCGGCGGCGTACCCCTCACCCAGTCGGTCGACAAGTGCGGCCAGCGCCGGCTGGTCGTTCGTCACGCCATCGCCCCGAAGTCCGAATTCAAGCGCGTCACACCACAGCGGTGCCCCGGCGACCGGAGACAGGCGCTCGCGGGTGGCGATGGACCGGCCCTGCAACCGCACGGACCTCTCCCCTCGGTGGTGGTCTCCTGCCCGCCCGGCTTTCCCCTTCGCCCCACCCGAAAACGCCCCGCCCCACGGCCACCCGGGCGGGGTGAAGGCGGCCGACACCCACCTGTCCGCTATGCCCGTTTTGCGGTGACCGGCGTCACCCTGGCGGCGGAATCGCGGGCCCCGCCCGGTGGTTGTACATGGCGTAACCGAGTACGCCTCCCGGGCGCTGCTCCCCGGCCGGAATGACCCCCCACCGCCGGGCGTTACACCCTCCGACACACCGCCTGAGCTCCCACGCGAGGGCCCCCCGGAATGGCCCCGAGCGACCGGGCGTTACACCCACCCGGGCGATGCGCCTCCCCGTCAGGCCCCCGGAATGGCCCCGAGCCACCCGGCGTTACACCCCGAGCACCGAACGTCGTAGCACGTCTCCCCTTTCCCGCACGGCCCCACCCGCATCCCCCGACGCGGGCACCGCCGCGCGCACCCCCGACCGAAAGGTGCGAAACCATGGCTACCACCATCCTGCGTAAGACCGCCCTGACCATCGCCGCAGCCGCCGCCACCGCCGGTGGCATCGCCGGCCCCGCCATCGCCGCCCAGGCCGCCCCCGCGACCAAGCCGGTCGTGCAGGTGCAGACCGAGCGCAAGCCCGGCGGCGAGCGTCAGCTCGACGTGCGCTACCAGGCCCAGGACACCTTCTACTACTGCGGCCCCGCCGCCACCCGCAACGCCCTGAGCGTGCAGGGCAAGAACATCGACCAGCACGACATGGCGGAGCGCATGGGCACCACCGAGGCCGGCACCAACTCCATCAACGACATCACCCCGATCCTTAACAAGGAGACCGGCAAGGACGTCTACCGGTCCGTCGAGATCGCCGGTGCCAAGGCCGACACCAAGCAGGCTGACAAGCTGCGCGAGGACGTCATCCGCACGGTGGACGCCGGCCGGGCCGTCGTGGCCAACATCGCCGGGACCGCCACCGACACCGACGGCACCGCGCACAGCTTCGAGGGTGGCCACTACATCAGCGTCGTCGGCTACCGGGACGGTGGCGAGCAGGTGAAGATCGCCGACTCGGCCGACCCGAACCAGGCCTCCTACTGGCTGAGCACCAAGGACCTGGCCAACTGGATCGCCACCCGCGGCTACGCCACCTCCTGACCAACCGAACACCACGAAGGGCCGACCCCACCGGGGGTCGGCCCTTCGTCATCCCCACCCCACCCCGGGGATGCGACAACATCGGGGATACTGCTGTGTCAGGCCACCGGCCAGGCAGCAACATCCCC
>NZ_BOOZ01000083.1 GCF_016863495.1 Micromonospora andamanensis | reverse complement strand
TTAGGGCCACAGATGTCGACCTCGTGATCGGCGACGGCCCCGAGGTAAGCGGAACTGCGCTCTCACTGCTGCTGGCCGTTTCCGGGCGATGGGCTGCACTGGACGAGCTCCACGGGCCAGGCGTCGTGGCGTTGCGGAGGTAAAGCGGACAGCACTCTCCCGTACGGGTCGACAGGCTGCAGGTCGAATACAAGCGGTGACGGCCGGTGCGACACGGGCCGCACGTTGGCCGACACGTCGACTGGTGCTGGCGGGTATGGCACCCGCTCTGGCCGTGATCGCGGCTGGCGCCTGGGTGAATCGGTCCGAACGAGCTGACCTGGCTTGAGCACGCGGTCACCGCATTTGACCGGGACCGAGCTGCACGGCAGCGAGATGCTCGACGTGGCCGTGCTGCTGACCGGCCACGCCTGTAACCTGCCACGGCGTAGCCACTCAGGCAGCTACCCCGCCGATGCGGCCCTCGATGACCGCCAACTCGTCACGTGCGCGAGCTCGCCAGCGCCGATCGATCACAAAGTCCAGCTCGGGGTCCGCGGCGACGACATGGACCGTGCTGACTGCTCTCGCCGGCTCAGGCGATGAGCCTGCGGGAGCAGCAACCCACCGACAGGCCGAACCCTTGCCCTGGTCATCCGGGTCCGTGTCGCGGATGCCACCAACCAGCGGAATCCCCGCCGGTACGAGAGCAGGGAGTAAACCGATGACGCCGCGGCTCCCTGTCGTCCTACGTGTGTCGTCAACACACCCCAGGGAGCAGAAATGAGTACTCGCACCGATTCCGCAGGCACCGCCGCCCCGACGCGGGCCGGGCGGCGAGAATGGGTCGGCCTGGCCGTCCTCGCGCTGGCGTGCCTCGTCGTCACGATGGACCTGACCGTCCTGCTGCTCGCGGTTCCGTCCCTGACGCAGGACCTCGCTCCGTCCGCGACGCAGCTACTGTGGATCATTGACACGTACGGCTTCCTGATGGCGGGGGCCCTCGTCGTCATGGGCGCGCTCGGCGACCGGCTCGGCCGGCGTCGCCTACTGATGACGGGCGCGGCAGGGTTCATCACGGCCTCGGTCGCGGCGTCGCTGGCCACGTCCCCTGAGATGCTCATCGCCGCGCGGGGACTCCAAGGTCTGGCCGGCGCCGCGCTGCTGCCGTCGACGATGGCCCTGGTGTTCGGAATGTTCGCCGACGGCAGGCAGCGGCAGGCAGCCCTGGGGATGGTGATGGGCTCGTTCGCGCTCGGCGCGGCCCTGGGCCCCCTGTGCGGCGGCGTGCTGCTCGAGGCGTGGTCCTGGCGGTCGGTGTTCGTACCGAACGTGCCCGTCGGGCTGCTGCTGCTGGCCCTCGCACCCCGGCTGCTGCCCGAGGTCCGCAACGCCGCCGCCGGCCGGGTCGACCTTGCCAGCGCGGCGCTGAGCGTCGCCGGCATCCTGGCCACGGTCTTCGCCGTGAAGGACATCGCGCAGAACGGCCTGTCGGCCGTCGTCGTCGCCGTCTCTGTCGCTGGCGCGGCGGCCCTCGTCGTGTTCGGGGCACGGCAGCGCCGCCTCGCCCAGCCGCTCGTCGACCTGGCGTCGTTCCGCCGGCCCGCGTTCAGCACCGCCCTGGGCGCGAACGCCGTCGCCATGTTCGTGACCTTCGGGACGTTCTTCTTCACGGCACAGTTCCTGCAGCTCGTCGTCGGCCTCTCGCCGCTTCGAGCCGGGCTCTGGGGTCTGCCGCCCGTCGTCGCGATGATGATCGCTGCGGGCGGCGTCGTCCCGAAGCTCGCCGCCAAGGTCCGCCCCGCAGCGCTCCTGTCGAGCGGCATGGCCGTGACCGCCGTCGGGCTCCTGGCCCTGTCGACGGTCGATGCCAGCACCGGCGCGCCGACCGTGGTCGCGCTCCTGCTCGTCGTCGTCGTCGGCCTCGCGCCGGTCAGCACCATCAGCCTGAACCTGGCCATCGGCGCGGCCCCGCCCGAGCAGGCAGGATCGGTCGCCGGGCTCGGTCAGGCCGCGAACGAGCTCGGCGGCGCGCTCGGTATCGCCGTCCTCGGCACGATCGGGACGGTCGCCTACCGCCGCGACGTGGACGGCGCCCTGGAGGGCCTGCCCGCCGGTGTCGCGCACCAGGCCGGCGACACCCTGGGCGGCGCCGTCGCCCTCGCCGGCAGGCTGCCCGACGGCGTCATCGACGCCGCCCGGGCCGCGTTCGCGGAAGGGCTGGGAGCCGCCGCGACCGTCGGCGCCGTCGTCCTGCTCGTCACTGCGGCCGTCACCGCGGTCGTCCTCCGTGGCGTTCCGCCGCTGGCCGAACCGGCCGGGGAACCCGGAACGACCCACGACGAAACCGCCGCGGCGGGCGACCTGGCCTCGATCGCCTAGTCAACGCCCCCGACCCGACGGCCGGCCCCTCTCCGGGGCCGTCCGGAAGGCCGTCCGGACTCTTCCGCATCAGCACCGATGACCTTGCCGGCCGGCGTCGTCATATCGGGAAACAGCACACCGCAACGGGAGGCGATCGCAATGGGCAAGGTGGTAGCGAACATGTCGATGTCGCTGGACGGGTACATCGACGACAGCGCGGGCAGCGTGGCCGAGCTGTTCGCGTGGTACTCCGCCGGCGAACGAACCGTCGAGATGCCGGGGGACGCCCGGGAGTTCCGAACGTCCGACGCCAGCGCGGCGAGGATCGTGGAAGCAGTCCGCGCCACCGGAGCTCTGATCTGCGGGCGTCGGCTGTTCGACCTGACACAAGGCTGGGGCGGCCGGTACCCCGCCGGTGTCCCTGTGTTCGTCGTCACCCACCGTCCGCCGGACGGTTGGGAACACCCCGAGGCGCCGTTCACGTTCGTCACCGGCGGTGTCGCCAGCGCCGTCGCGCAGGCAAAGGCGGCCGCCGGCGGCCGGTCGGTCGCCGTCGCGAGCGCCGACATCGCCCGGCAGTGCCTGGACCTTGGTCTGCTCGACGTGATCGCTGTCGATCTCGTCCCGGTCCTGCTCGGTGGAGGTACGCCGTTCTTCGCTGGGCCGCGCCCCGGTCCGGTGCTGCTCGGAACCCCGGCGGTGGTCCAGGGCCGGGGCGTGACCCACCTCGTCTACGACGTCCGGAAGGCTGCCTGACATGGAAACCGACCACAGTGCGGCGGGGCGTCCCGCCGATCCGGCCGGCGACCGGTCGTTCTCCGAGCTGAACGACCGGCACCGGCACGAGCTCCGCGTCCATTGCTACCGAATGCTCGGTTCGTTCGAGGACGCCGAGGATCTCGTCCAGGAGACGTTCCTGCGGGCCTGGCGACGACGCGATGACCTCGAGCTCGTCGAGAACGTCCGGGCGTGGCTCTACAGGATTGCGACGAACGCCTGCCTGGACGCGATCAAGGCGAAGGGCCGTCGCGTCCACGAGCTTGAGTCGTTCAGGGACATCCCCTGGCTGGAGCCGTACCCCGACGTGCAAATGGCCCCTGCCGACAACCCGCACGCCGCCGTCGTCGAACGGGAGACGATCGAGCTGACGTTCCTGGCGGTCCTCCAGCTCCTCCCGCCCCGCCAGCGCGCCGCGCTGATCCTCCGAGACGTCCTGGCCTGGCCCGTCGGCGACGTCGGCGGCCTGCTCGAACTGTCGACGGCGGCGGTGAACAGCGCGTTGCAACGAGCCCGGGCGACCTTGCGGGAGCACCACCCGATCGAGCAGCGCGAGACGTGGACAGCGGCGTCGCCGAGCGCGGATGAACGCGCCGTCCTCGACCGGTACATCCGGGCCTACGAGGCCGGCGACACCTCCGCGACGCTCGCGCTGCTCGCCGAGGACGTACGCGTCACGATGCCGCCCGCGCCGTTCCTCTTCGAAGGCCGCGACGCGATCATGGGCCTGGCCGAGCGCGCCCGTTCGACCGGGACCTGGCGTCTCGTGGCGACGTCGGCGAACCGGCAGCCCGCTGCGGCCTGCTACCTGCAGGATCCTGACACGGGACAGTTCCGTGCCTTCAAGCTCGACGTCCTGCGGACCGCCGGGCCGAGCATCGCCGAGATCACGACGTTCGGGGACAAGCACTTCCCCGCGTTCGGTCTGCCGCAGGTCCTGGCATGACCGGCCCGACCCGGGCCGATCCGTCGTCGCCCGGCCCTGATTACGTGGCCGGCCGCCGGCTGCCGGCTGGCGTCGTGCAGCGCCACCACGTCCTCGACCGCGGCGTCCCGCTGGTATGCGACCGAGCTTGGTACGACGTGTTCGCGATCGTCGAGCACGGCGAGGTCGACCTCGAGACCGCTGCCGGCGGCAAGCTGCGCCTGATCGAGGGCGACTCCCTGTGCTTCGCCTTGACCGGCCCAACGACCCTTCACGCCGTCGGCCCCAGGGCCGTCATCGCCGCGATCACCCGCCGGCCGCCGGCCGTCGGCCCCGCCCCGGGAGGCGGCAGCCGGCGGCCCGACGCCGATAGCCACGACCGTCACGCCCCCGGGTGCCCTGCCGGCGCGGAGACCGCGCCGCCCGCCGCCTAGCAAAGCCACGCCTCCACGTACCCTGACTAGCCGAGGAGACCAACCAATGATCCCGAACCAGACCCCCGCCGACGAGTACCGCGAGATCGCCCGACGATTCACGCGGCTGGTCGACGCCGTGCCCGACGACCAGACCTGGGAACGGCCTGCCCCCGTAGCGGGATGGACCGCCCGCGACGTCGTCCGGCATCTTCTGGAGTGGTTCCCCGAACTGCTCCACCAGGGCACGGGATTGACCCTGCCCGCGGGCCCGGACGTCAAGAGCGACCCCTCGGGTGCCTGGCGGGCCTTCAGCGACGGCGTCCAGGCTGTCCTGGACGACCCCGCGACCGAGAGCCGGCTGTTCTCCCACCCACACATCGGCGAGCTGCCCCTGGCGACGGCGATCTCCCGGTACTTCACCGCGGACGTCTTCATGCATACGTGGGACCTGGCCCGCGCGACCGGCCAGGACGAGACGCTTGACCCCGAGCGCTGCGCCGTCATGGTCGACGGCATGGAGCCGCTCGACGACATCCTGCGGTCCAGCGGACAGTACGGGCCGCGCGTCGAGGTCCCCGACGATGCCGACCCGCAGACCCGGCTCCTCGCCTTCATCGGACGCGACCCCCATGCCGGATAACGGCCGGCCCGGCGGACGCGAGCAGAAGACACCCTGGACCGCCGACCGCGTCATGGCCGAGCTCCGGGCCCGCGGCCTCGTCGACCCTTCCGGCGGCATCGCGATGAAGGACCTTTTCGGCGTCGCCAAGGCCGCCCGCGACCTCGCCCTCCCCGACGTGGAGGTGCTGCTCGCCGAGCCGTCCTACGCCGCGCGGATGGCAGCCGTCTGCGTCCTCGACCTCCAGGCCCGCCGCCGCCCGGGCCAGCCGGAACTCGTCGACGTCTACCTGCGCAACCACGACCGGATCGACGACTGGGGCATGGTCGACCGCGCCGCCCCGTGGGTCCTCGGCTCGGCCCTCGCGGGCGGCCCGTACGACCTCCTGCACGACCTCGCCGGTTCGGCCGAACCGATCAGGCGCCGCACGGCGATCACCGCCCCGCTGTGGTTCGTCAAGTACGGCAGCGACGCCGACGTGGAAGCCGGCTTCGCCGTCGCCGAACGGCTTTGTGCCGACCCGGAGACCGTCGTCAACAAGGCCGTCGGCATCTGGCTCGCCCACGCCGGAGACCGGCAGCGTGACCGGCTGCTCGGCTTCCTCGGCGAGTTTGAATCCGCGATGGCCCGTCCGGCGGCCCGGCTGGCCCGTCGCAAGCTCTAAGGCGTGTTTCGTAACTTGGGTTGGCCGGTTGAGGTCTCGGCGTGGCGGTGATCGATAACTGGAGAGGTCTCCGGTACTTGGTACAACGACCAAGAAGCACCATGCACCGGAGACCTCGTGGCCAGCGTAGCGGTGACGAGGCGGCATGACCTGACTGACGCGCAGTGGGCTGTTCTGGCGCCGTTGCTGCCTGCTGTGTCGTCTGATCAGCTGGATCCGACGTAGGCATGCATCCTGACGCCAGCCGCCTGATCGGGCAGCACGGAAACCGCGTTGCCTGGAGTCCGGGAAACGAAAAGGTGGTACACACGAAGGATGCGCACGGATGATGAGCGCCGTAACAGATACAGGTGACTCTCGGTTACTCGGTGGTGATGTGCCCGTGGTGGCCGGCCCCGTCGCCGCAGGTCCGGCCCCCCATATGACGCCGAGATGGCACCGGGTTGCCCTTACACTGCGTCATAGCCGCAGAGGAGGGCGCCCAGTGGGCACGGCGAGAACCAGGCATATAGCGCTCGGGGAGTTCCTTCGTAGCCGCCGGAGTGCCTTTAATCCTGGACAGTTGCCGTTGCCGAGTTACGGCAGGCGCCGGGTATCGGGGATCAGGCGTGAGGAGCTTGCCCTGCTCGCTGGTGTGAGCGCGTCCTACTACACGCGAATCGAGCAGGGCGCTGTTGCAGCGTCACCGACCGTACTGGATGCCATTGCCGGCGCGCTCAACCTCGATCAGGAAGACCGCGCACAGATGCACCGCCTGTCTCGCGCGGAGTCGCCGAGGCTCCTCGCCGACGGCCCCGAAGCGCTCGCCGAGAATCTTCAGCTCGTGCTCCGGATCATCCGGGAGACACCTGTCGGAGTGCTCGGCCGATCCATGAACCTGCTGGGGTGGAACCGTCTGGCTCACGCTGTGTTCGCTGATCATCTGCCCTTCGAAGCCCCGTGGGCCGGTCCGACGGCGCTCAACTGGGCGCGTCAACTGTTCCTCGACGCCGCGCACCGGCGACGCTTCGCGGACTGGGAGATGGTGGCACAAGACATCGTGGGCCGGCTACGAGCGTCGCAGGCGCATTACCCGAACGACCAGCAAATCCAGGCTGTCGTGAAGGATTTACTGGCAGCGAGCCCCGAGTTCGCCCGACTGTGGAACGCTCACCCGGTCCGTGAGCGATCTATGGGTGCCGTGCAGCTTAATCACCCACGCTTCGGCACCCTGCACCTGCGAGACACGGTCCTGCGGACCGCCGAGGACGATCATCAGATGCTGATTGTGTTTCACGCGGAGCCCGGCAGCGAGACCGAGCAAAAGTTGCACGCGATCAGCCAGTCATTGATCCAAGGTTGACGCCGGATGCCCTAACCGTGTGACACGGCCATCGTCGCAGCTGCACGTCGGGCCCGAAGCGGGCGACAACGGGACCAACTGGTTGCAGCCCGCATTGGCGACACGTCATCAACACCGTGATGGTCCGGTTGCCGGCTGCTTCTGACAGGCCAGCACCTGCGGTATCCGGCTTCGCGGCGGCGTGACAACGACAACGGGGCGCGACTTCACGCGGGCTTGTGACGTTGGTAGTGGCGTGCCACGCGGACGCGATTTCCGCAGCGGGCCGCGGAGCACCAGCGGCGGCGTGGATGGGCGGGCAGGAACAGCATCACGCAGTCGTCGGCCTCGCATTGACGAATCCGTACGACCGCCGAGTCGGTGAGCAGGTCGGCAGCGGCTTCGGCGAGCCAGGCCGTCAGCTGTGTCCCCAGCGGGCCGGTGCGGCTGTGGGTGGCCGTGACCGCCGTACCGTTCCAGGTGACTTCACGGATGGCGGGCGCGGCGCGTTGAGCCCGATTGAGTGCTTTCAGGTCGTCCGGTGGTGGCTGGGTACCGTGCCGCGCGTGATCAAGAACGCGGGCCGTGCACTCGCGGACCTTGCGTACGGCGGCCAGGTCGGCACTTGTGTAGTCGACGGCGGCGAACCCTCGCGCCTGTGGGAACCGGTTGGCCTGCAGGCTCAGCCATACGCGCAGATCGGCAGGGACGGCCAGCAGGTCGGCGTCGGTCGGCCGGGTATTGACCAGATCGAGCGCAAGCGGCTCCCCGGTCAGGGGGGTGAGGTCGCTCATGCATCTAATGGTACATGGCGGCCTTGACACGTTAGTAAGATGCTGGCTATACCTAATGCATACCTATCGCAGAAGGGCATTAGTGATGAGCCATCAGGTCGCCAGCACCACCCATCGTCACCTAGACGTCGACGGCGTCCGGGTCTTCTACCGGGAGTCGCTTCCCGAGCGTGCCGATGCCCCCGTGCTGCTGCTGTTGCACGGCTTTCCCTCGGCCTCACACCAGTTTCGCCGCCTCATCGACGTTCTCGGCTCCCGGTACCGGCTGATCGCCCCGGACTATCCTGGCTTCGGTCACACCCACGCGCCCGACGGCTTCACCTACTCCTTCGATGGGCTTGCCGACGTCACCGAAGGTTTCGTCCGCCGGCTTGGCCTCGACCGTTTCGTGATGTACGTCTTTGATTTCGGGGCGCCGGTCGGCTTCCGGCTCGCCGAGCGGCACCCCGAGTGGGTGGCCGGCCTGGTCGTGCAGAACGGCAACGCCTACGCCGAGGGCTTGTCGGACGGAGCCCGGGACTTCATCGCTCTCCGACCCGAGTCGCCAGGCGCAGAGGCAACTATCCGTGATCTGTTGACCATCACCGGCACCCGAGGCCAGTACGAGAGCGGAGTCGCCGATCCCGACCTGATCGCTCCAGACGGTTGGATCCTCGACCAGCACTTCCTCGATCTGCCTGGCCGCAAGGAAGCCCAGGTTGCGCTGGCCTTCGACTACCACTCCAACGTCCAGCGTTACGACCGCTGGCAGGCCTGGCTGCGCAAGCACACCCCTCCCACCCTCATCACCTGGGGCAGCAACGACCCGTTCTTCCCCGAGCCTGGTGCCCGCGCCTACCTGCAAGACGTGCCCGACGCCGAACTGCACCTGTTCGACACCGGCCACTTCGCCCTCGAAACTCACCTCCCGCAGGTCGCTCCACTCATCGCCGACTTCCTTGACCGGGTATGGAGCTGAGGACAGTCGTGCACCCGCAGCCCGCTCCCCCCATGGGGCCCAGCTCCTGGCCTGGCAAGAACACGCGGATCGCCAGTCGCTGGACTCTCCAGGTACTGGTTGTCGTAGCCAGGCCGCTCGTATGGCGCATACTTCCTTGCGCCTACCGCGCTCAGCCGCTCGCCCACGCCTGTTAGCTTGCGCTGATGGCACGCCATCTCACCGCCATCGCCTGCGACCTGCTCACCGGCAAGTACGTATTCCCGGACCGGGCCGTCGCAGCAGCCGATGAGATCCGAAGGCGGGCGTTGGCTGGAGAGTACGACGGTCTGGACGAGGCGGCGCTGGGACACCGGCTCACCGAGCACCTGTTCGGCCTGTGCGCCGACAAGCACCTGCGCGTGCGACTGCGGGAGGCCGTACCAACGGGCCGTACCGGTGAGGGCGACCCGACAGTCGCCTGGCGGGAGTACCAGCGGCTGACCGGATATCGCATCGCCCGTGCCGAACGACTCGACGGCAATGTCGGCTACCTCGATCTGCGCGGCGTGCCGGACCCCGCGCTGGGCGGGCGCGCCATCGCTGCGGCCATGGAGCTGGTGTCCCACACGGATGCGTTGATCATTGACCTGCGTCGTAACCGGGGCGGGGCTCCCGAGGGGGTGGCGTTCTGGTGCAGCTACTTTTTTCCCGACGCCGACATCCACCTCAACGATGTTTTCGCCGCCGCTACTGGACAGACGCGGCAGTATTGGACGCTGGCGTACCTGCCGGGTGCACGCTACCTCGACCGGCCCGTGTACGTGCTCACCAGTGACTACACCTTCTCCGCCGGTGAGGAACTGGCCTACAACCTGCAAGCTCAGCGTCGGGCCACCCTGATCGGTCGGACCACCCGCGGCGGGGCGCATCCGACCGAGGCGTTTCCGATCACTGACACCCTGGAGATCACGATCCCGACGGCCCGGTCCATCAATCCGGTCACCGGCACCAACTGGGAGGGCACCGGCGTGACTCCTGATATGGACGTGCCCGCCGAACAGGCGTTCGCCGTCGCCTACGAGACGGCACTCCAGCATGTGCTGACGACCTCGAGCACTGCGTTCGTCCTCGACGAGGCCCGAGAGGCGCTGACCGGCATCACTCGGCAGGAGGCGAGGACCACGGACATCCCTCGAATCAGCAGATTGTGAGCCATGCTGGGTTGGAGGGATGATAAAACTACAGCCGCTACTCGCCGAACACACGACGCCGATGCGGCCGTCTCGTTGGAATCTGTTCGCGCGGGCCGCGTCCGAAGGCATCTTGGTGCCCCCACGGTCCGGAGATGTTAAATAGTTCGATACGGCCCATCTCAGGCGTGAGTACAGGGTTCACGATGAGGTGATCACCATGGGGCTCCAGGCCAAGTAGCGTAGTCAGAAAGAGGAGGATAGAACCGGATGACCAGGCTTGCGGACTGCAGGCTGTCGGGTATTCGACCGGATACTTTGTGAGCGATCGGTCGTATCCAGCGAATGCTTCCGGCAGCCGGCCTGCGAAGAATTCGGAAGCATCCAACATGCTCTCGGCGATTCGCGCGGCCTCCTGGCGGTAGCCGTACCGTGCCAGCCCTGCCGCAATGATGGAGTTGTCGAAGGGCCAGACCGTGCCAACGTGGTAGCCGATTGGATTGTAGCGTCCCTCGCCGACTGCCAGAGTGCGGATTCCCCATCCTGAAAACAGCCTCGGCCCTAGAAGATGTTCAACGACGTCGGAAACTTTGTCGTCGTCTACGATGCCACTCCACAACAGGTGGCCGATGTTCGAGGAGAGTGAATCGATCTGCCTGCCGTCTCCGTCGAGCGCAAGTGCGTAGTAACCGCCTTCCGATACCCAGAAGTCACGGTTGAAGCGTTCTTTCAGTGACGCCGCTTCGGTCTCGAGTTTGGCCGCGAATTCTGGATCATCCCACACTTCGCGGGCGAGCCGCGCTGCTCGCAACCGCGCGTCGTACGCGTACCCCTGCAACTCGCAGGTGGCACGAGGATGGCCTGCAAGAGCGCCACCGTGATCGGAGATGGAATCCCATGAGTCCTTCCAGCACTGGTTCACCAGACCAGTGGCGCTGTTCTTTGTCTCATACCAGATGTAACCACTGCCCAAGGGGTCCGCCCAATCGTTCATCCAGCGGACGGCCGCTCTTGCCTCTTGCTCAAGGCACCGCACCAGGTCGTCATCGCCGCTCCATCTCCGATACTCATCGAGCAGGATCAAGAAGAGGGGCGTTGAGTCTGCTGAACCATAGTAGGGTGAGTGGGGCTGCTCTTCGAAGGCGGATGTCTCGCCGAACCGGATCTCGTGCATGATCTTTCCCGGCTCTTCGTCGCGGAATTCATCAACCTTGCTGCCTTGTACATTCGCTAGGGCTCGCAGTGTCGGTGGAGTGGTATGCGGAATGTACGGAAGACTCTGAAGGCATGTGAAAAGGCTGTCCCGGCCAAAGAAGGCCATGAACCAGGGTAGTCCTGCGCAAGGCAGCTTCTGGGTGAGTGAGAGTGGTCGTCTCTGGAGGGCGGCAAGATCTGCCAGGCTTCGCCAGTACGCCGTTTCGAGGCGCTCGTCCTCGCAAACTAGTCTGGGTGCCTTCTCGATCCACGTGTCCAACTCCTGGCGCACCTGAGGCCGGGATTCGCCACGGTGGGTGCTGAGGCTGGCTCTCAAATCACGACCTGCGGCACCACGTATCAGCGTCTCAACATTGATCGTGGTCTCCCACCTTCCATCGGCCTCCAAGTGGATCTTGAATGAGAACCCTTCCTGATCGACGTCGGCTGGCGCGTCCGGAGTAATGATGGTGGTCCGGCTGAAGGATTCCCGGTCGTACCGGAGCTCCAAAGCCCCACTCTGGGTACGCACAGATATGCTGCCCTGCTTCTCCTTCAGATCCTTGATCTCGAAAATGTCGGCAAAATCGCTGGCAGCATCCAACCGGATGTGAAGGTCGACACCTTGGTGATCGTGGTTAAGGACGGTCAACTGCTCCGTCAACATGCCGGCGACCAGGCGGTGTCGGATCACGGATATCTTCGCATCAACGTAATGCGTCGGTTCGCCCGGCGCCAGAAAGAAGCGGGTTTCATAGAACTCTAGATCGTCGTTCGACAGGGCGTGGAGTCGCTCGCCGTTGATCGTCAGGATCCACTTCGACAGAAATCTCGTGTCGAACGAGAACAGGCCAGTCGGATATTTTGGATTGGTCTCGATATCCCCGCTCTCGTCACTGACGACGAAAACGTCGCCGTCGAGTGTGTTGACGTGCCTGTCAGCCATTGCCCGGCTCCTCCGCGCGCCCGTAGCCGTGGTGCCTCATCTTCCGCACGGGCAGAATCCGATCGAAGATCGTCAAGAGTCGAAGGTCGCCCTCGATCTGCATGGCGTTGCGGAAGAGCGCGGGCATGACCCTTGAGTTGCCGCACGTGAAGTCATCAAAGAGTTGCTGAGGCGCACACATCACCAGATCCGGATGTGTCGACTCCTTCGAGGACTGGACGATCCCCTTGTTGATCAACAGAAACCACTTGTCAACGCCCTGCGTGGTGTGGATATCAAGGCGGATGGTCGCGGTTAGTGATCCCGGCAGGGTGTCGAACCGACGTGAGTCGCCTCGCAGATCCTCGAGGTATCGGACTAGTAAGGAAGTCACGTGCCCTCCCGGCGGTCGGGGCTGACGGGACGGCGTGGCTTACCCGATTGTGCCTTCGGCACACGTACGGTGTGTCCTGCGGTCCATGGCGATCGTCCATCGGTTGGCCGGCGCATTGCACTTCGCTAGGGCGCTGGCGGACTCCGCCGGCCGGGCGGGCGTCGGCGCGCGAGCGGCGCTGTGCCTGGTCGCCGTTGTCCGGCGACGCACACGTCGGGAGACTCGGACCGTGTCGGCGGATGCCGTGACGGGTACTCGGGCGGCCTGGCAATATGGCGCAGGTGGAGACTCGGCAGCACGCCGTGGCGGCCAACGGACTCACCCAGTCGGTGCGGGTGGCCGGGCCGTCGGACGGTGTACCGGTGCTACTGATCCACGGCAACTGCACGTCGGCGCTGTTCTGGGAGCCGTTGGTCCGGCGGTTGCCAGGCCACCTGCGGATCGTCGCGCCCGACCTGCGCGGCTTCGGGCAGACGGACACCGCCCCTGTCGATGCGACGCGCGGCCTGGCTGACTTCGCCGACGACGTCGCTGCCCTGTTCGACGTCGGGTCCCTCTTTCCGGCCGGCGCAGAGCCGGTGGTCGTCGGTCATTCGCTGGGCGCCGGAGTGGCCATGCAACTGCTTGTCGACGTTCCCGGTCGCGTGGCCGGCCTGCTGCTGGAGGCGCCGATCTCGCCGTACGGCTTCGGTGGCACGAGGGGCCTGGAAGGAGCCCTGACCAAGCCGGACTTCGCGGGTGCCGGGGCCGGAACGGCTGACCCGGATTTCGTCCGTCGACTCGCGGCCAAGGATCGCGACGACGACGGGCCGACGAGCCCGCGCGCCGTGCTCCGCAATGCGTACGTCGCCGATCCGGCGACGCTTGGCGACGACGAGGAGCTGCTGCTGGACACCCTGTTGTCCACCGTGACCGGCGACGACAACTATCCGGGCACGGCCGAGCCGTCCGCCAACTGGCCGGGGACCGCGCCGGGCGGGCGGGGAGTCCTGAACGCCTTCGCGCCGTCCCACTTCCGGATCGCCGACGACCTGGTCGCGGTGCCGACCAAACCCCCGATCACCTGGGTACGCGGCGACGCCGATGCGTTCGTCTCGGACACCTCGCAGTTCGACGTCGCACACCTTGGGTCGCTGGGCGTGGTGCCTGGCTGGCCGGGGGAGGAGGGGTACCCGCCGCAGCCGATGATCGGGCAGACCCGGGCGGTGCTGGAGCGCTACGCGGCGGCGGGCGGGACGTACCGGGAGGTGGTGCTGACCGGCTGCGGCCACAGCCCGCACATCGAGCGGCCGGCCGAGTTCGCCGCCGAACTCCTCGCCCTGACTGACCGCCGCGGCTGACGCCCGGACCTTGCCCGTCCGGCGCCCGATCTGCTGCCCCTGTCCGCGTCTCGACCGCCCCCGAGCACGACGAGAAGGTCCTACACGTGTGCGCGCCAGTCGCGCTCGATGCTGCGCAGGAGCGCTGGATACACGAACAGGCGCCGGAACGGCTTGATCGCGGTCATGTACGCGGCGCCGAGCAATCCGTTGGGCTTGACCAGAACTGCCATCTGGCCGCGGTAGCCGCCGGACTCGTCCGGGACCCAGCCGATGTGCATAACTGAG
>NZ_BOOZ01000082.1 GCF_016863495.1 Micromonospora andamanensis | reverse complement strand
AAGCAAAAAGCCCTGGTGAGAGACACTGTCTCCCACCAGGGCTTTTGTCATTCGTCAATCTCTCGGGCCGCTATGTGCCAGATCCGTGCCAGATCACGCGCTGATCTTGCCTCGCGCCTCTTCGATCAAGGCGTCCAGCGCGGCGGCGATGGCGTGATCGCGGTCACGGGTCGCGTGCTGGTAGATCATCGCCGCGCGGGTGCTCGAATGACCGATGCGCGCCATCAGTTCCTTGAGCGTCGCCCCGCTCTGTGCTGACCATGTGCTGCCGGTGTGCCGCAGGTCGTGAAGGTGCAGACCGAGGTCGGTCGGGATACCGGCGGCGGCCAGAGCCTTTCGCCAGATCCGGTTGAAGTTGCGGCGGCGCGGGATGCCACGCTGCGCGCCGAGGAACAGCCGTCCGTTGGGGCCGCCCTCGGCGAACTGCGCGAGGTGCCATTCCACGTCGGCACGCAGCCCGGCCGGCAAGCTGATCGGCCGCTTAGCCGCCTCGGATTTCGGGTCGTCGTCAATCTGCGTGCCGTCCTCCATCTCGGCCGTAGCGCGGCGTACCCGTAGCTCCATCGTGTGCAAGTCGATGTCCCGGCGGCGTAGCGCCACCAGTTCGCCGAACCGCAGTTGCGCGAATGCGGCGAGCAGAACGAGCAGCCGGTAGCGCGGCTGGATCGCCTCGGCGATCGCGAACACCTGGTGCAGCGTGGCCGTAGGTCGTTCGTCGGCCTTGTCCTGTCCGGCTCCCTTGATGCGGCAGGGGTTTCGGCGGATCAGGTCGTCGTCAACGGCGGTGGCGAAAATCGCGTGAAGGATGCGGTACGTCTTTGCCACGGTCGGTTTCCCCACGCCATCGGCGAGCCGGTCCGCGCGCCATTTCCGGATGTGCGGCGCGCTGATTTCGTTGAGCGCGTGATCGCCGAGTTGCGGCCGGACGTGAAGGCGGATATGCCGCTCGTACTCCTCCCGCGTGCGTGCCTTGAGATCACGCTCGCGCATCCACCTATCGGCATACTCGCTCAGCGTGATCTTTCCCGCGTCGGGGTCGAGCCATTCCCCGCGCAGCATCTCGGCCTCGGTTTCGACCAACCACTGTTCGGCGGCCCGCTTCGTGTCAAAGGTGCTCGGTGCCTTACGCGGCAACCCGTCCGGCGCGGTGTACCGGGCCTGCCACGCGCCGGAAGGGAGCTTCCTGACGCTGCCGAAGCGGCGTTTACGCCCCTTGGTATTGCCGGCCATTTAGGCAGCCCTCCGTGCCCGGCCGATCCGGCGCACCGGGGTCACGGTGCACGAGTCGATGTAGACGTTCAGAACGCTTTCCGCGATCCGTACGTGCCGGCCGAAGCGCTTGAACTCGATGCGCCGTTCCTCGATCAGCCTGCGCGGGAACCGGTCGGTGGTGCCGAGCCGGGCAGCGACTTCCGGGATCGTCAGGTACCTCTCCGGCATTGCGGGCCTCCTGTGGTGCGGCGTGCGGGTAGCGGGAAGGGCTTTCGTCGGCAAGCTGGGTGCCTTTCTGGCCGATCGCGGGGTTCGTAGTGGGTCGATGGCCGGACGTCTCAGCGGGCGTTAGAGCGGCCCGCTGAGAGCGCCGTAGAGCCAAGATCTTTGGCTTGCGAGGGTGATGGGTAGGGTCTGTGCTGAAACATGGCGGATGGCGTGTGTTTCAGCCGATCTGATCGGGCCGGTTGCGGCTGGTTGGATGTCGCTGTCCTGTCACCGCGATTCAGCAGCGTTTCCGCAGGCCAGGAAGCATCGAGTGACTGCGGTGACTCGGGTGACAGCGGGGACACCTATGCGGGAAGCCGGTATCGGCCGCCCGTTTCGCAGGCGACCTGGCCGGCGTCGAGCATTCGGCCGCAGGTCTTCTTGACGTTGTCCACGCTGAGGCCGGTGCCCTCGGCTATGGCCTTCGGTGTGCTGCCAGGGGAGGTGCGTAGCCAGCGCAGGATCGCGGCGCGGGTGTCGCTGACTTCGTGCTCGGCGGCCGGGCCGTCGAGCATGGTCCACGCCCCGGCGGCCGGGTCGAACGCCAGCGCGTATTCCGACTCGTCTACGTCGCGGCCGGTCACGTGCAGCACCCCATCGGCCGACCCGCGCGGGCGCCGCAGTACGAGCGTCGCGTCGGCGGCACCGGCCAGGCCGTTGGTGCCGGACACGGCTTCTAGGAAGTCGTCCGATCCGGCTTTGCGGACGTGATGCACGAGCACCACCGCGACGCCGTAGGCGTCGGCAACCTTCTTCGCCCGGCCTACGGCCGCGTAGTCGGCGTCGTAGGCCGACATGCCGGGTGCGGATGTGCCGCGTAGCTTGGCGAACACGTCGATGATGACCATGCGCGCGTTGCGGTTGCGGTCCAACCATGCGGCGATGGCCTCATCGCCACCTTGCGGCAGCGGCGGGCACGCGGTGGCCAGGGTCAGGCCGACCGGTGCGGGTTGTCCGGCGAGGACTTTGCCCATGCGCGACTGCAACCGGCGCGGCGTGTCCTCCAGTGCGAGGTAGAGCACCGGTCCGGGTTCGGTGTCGATGCTGCCGAACGCTTTACCACCGGCGGCGACGGTGAGGCCGAGGCCGAGGGATAGCCACGACTTGCCGACCTTCGGCGGCCCGGCCAGCAGGTTTACGCCCTCGGACAGCACACCGGGCACCGCCCACCTCGGCGGCGGGAACTCCATCGCCATCAGGTCGGCGGCGGTCCACGCGGTCCGGATGCGGCCCGGCTCCCGCCGGATCGGCGCGATGACTTCGGCGGCGGTGTCGTCACCGGGCTGGATGACGCGCAGGTCGGGACGCTCAGCGGGGGCGGTCATGCGGCCACGCTCCGGGGCCGACGCGCACCGACGCGCAGCCCGGATGCGATGGTGCGTGCCGTTTCCGTCGCCCGTAGCCCGGCAGTCAGGCCGGCGTCGGTGAGGACCGTCTCGGCGTCGTCCTCGGTGAGCGCGCCACCGGCGACGAGTTGACCGAGGGCAACAGCGGAGACGTAGAGCGCCTGATTGCGGCTTCCGGGCGTGGCGGTGGTGACCTCGGCGACCTGGCGGCGGATCGCGGCGTCGACATAGGCGGCACGCCGTCCGGTGCCGAGGTCGACCACCACGGGTCGCTGCGGCGGCAGCGGTGCCGGGGCGAGCAGCTCGGCGAGCCACCCGGGCAGCGGCGCGGGATCGACGTCGAGAGCGACGGTGTAAGGCCGTGCGGCGACGGTCGAGCCGGCGGCTACGACGTAGCCACCGGTGGCGCGGGTGTCGACCATCGCCCCGAGTGTCCCGGCGGTGTTGCGCAGTGCCGGCCCGTCGGTTGGGTGGTGGTAGTAGAGGTGGGTGCCGCCTCGGCCGGTGGTGACGGTGTAGGTCGGGTCGATGGCCGCGCCGTGCCGGTCGGCTAGCTCGGCGAGCACTGCCAGGCCGTCTCGGTGGCCCGTCTCGGCGGGCTGTTTCGGAGTGTCGAGGTCGACCACCACGAGGCGGGACGGCCCGCAGGCGATGCCGATGCCGTACGGGCGGGCCGACCACGCGCGGCGGATGCGATGCGGGTTGGTGGTAGCCCGGTCCTCCCACCCGACGTGTCTGGCGCGGCAGCGCGGGTCGCGGCCGGTGCACTGGTCGGCGGGGTGGTCGGGGAAGGCTGGTCGCTTGTCGTCGGGGCGTAGCGGGAAGACGTGCCAGCCGCGTTCGGCGTGGCCGAGCGCGGTGGTGAGCAGGTCAGGCATGGGATGTCTCCTGATCAGGCGGTCTTGCGGCGGGCGGTGTCGAGGTCGAGCAGCGCCGCGCCGCCGGTGTCCGGTGCGCGGCTGGCCGGGCGGGCAGCGGTGGCGACGGACAGCCGCAGGTAGAGGCGGCAGCGGCCGGCATCAGCGCCGGTCAGCGGACGGCGGGTGCCGCGTTGAGCGAGCCGGTGCCCCGCAGCGGTGAGCGCGGCCGTGACGGCGTCTACCTCGGCCGGCGTGCCGGTCAGCCAGATCTCCAACCCGGACAGCCGCGCATCACGCGGGGAAGCGCCATCACGGCGCGGCCCGACCATCACGCGGCCCGCCTCGGCCGAGGCCGCGCCGCGATCGCCGCACGGGTCACGGCCTGTCGCATGTCATCGAGCAGGCCGACCAACTGCCGGCGGGCGGCCAGCTCGGTAGGGGCGAGTGCCACGCGGACGCGCACCTCGGCATGGTCGCGGCCGGCGGCGGTCCGGACCCGCACCAGCACGGCACGTGCCTGCCCGGGGATGTCGACCACGATTTCGTCGGAGCGGTGTTCGCCGAGGCCGCATCGGTGGCCACCGGCGCACCATCCGGTGTGCCGGTCGCGGCCGGTCATTGCTGGCCCGCCCGGTATTCGGTGCGGATGTACTCGATCAGGCGGCGGCCGAGGCGTGGCCGGTGGCCGGTGCCGTGGCAGCGATGGCATTCATGCGGGGCGCGGAGGATCAGGCCGCGTCGTTCGCCGGTGCCGTGGCAGGCGCGGCAGCGGGGCATCGGCGCGGCGTAGCAGAGGATCAGGTGCCACGCTGTGTAACCAGCGGCGGTGAGGCTAGCTAGTAGGGCGAGGGTGACCACGAAACGCCTCCCAGGGGCCGTTTTCAGGGTGAGCGGGGCCAGCGCCGCTAGGGACTAGGGCGCTGGCCAGGTTTCGGATTGGTCGCTAGTGGTGCCGCTAGGTCTAGCGGGCGGGCGTGCTAGACCTAGCGGCAATCTCGACGGTCAGCCGGCGGCCCGGTTGCCGTTGTCGCGGTCACGCTTGGTGATGGCGGTGAGGATGTGCGCGCGGTCGATGCCGCGCCGGTTGGCACCCTTGCCGGTGTCGGGGTCGGTGCCCCATACCTGTCCGGTGGTGACGCCGTACGGCTTGAGCGCGGCGGTCAACTGCTCCCGCGTCAACCCGCCGTAGACCTCCGGCCGCAGCCCGGCGAGCCGGTCACAGACCACCTCGGACCACAGCTTGGCCTCGCTGTCGGACATCACGGCCGCGATGTCGTCCAACAGCGTGTCCCGTCGCACGGCGGTGGTGTCCATGACCTGCCCGGCGGCGTGGCCGGTGAGGGTGCCGGCCTGCTCCCGCAGGGTGCGGGCGCGGCGGATGACCTGCTCGGCGGTCGGCCCGTCGATGTAGAACGTGCGGGTGATCGTCGGGTCGTCGCCTTCACCGGCGAGGTAGCCGATACCCCGGTCACGCCGGGAGAACATGGTCGCCTTAATGCCGGCCTTGTGCATCGACGTGCCAAGAACCATGTCGTTCTCGGTGTGACCCATCACCTTCAAGCAGAACCGCAGCACCGCGTTGGCGCTGATGCCGGTCGGCAGGCTCTTCGCGTCGGGGCGTTGCGTGGCCAGGATGAGGGTGATGCCGGCGGCCGGGCCACGCTTGATCAGGTCGGTGCAGATCTCTTCGAACTCGTCGCCGTACTTCGGGTGCTCAAACCACACCTGGCACTCGTCCACCCCGATGACGATCGGCTGCAACCCGAGGCGCTTCGTGCTGGCCAGGTCCGGCGTGACCTTGTTCTCCGGGCACAGGTCACGCGGCAACTCCCGAATCACCTTCGTGCGGCGGCGTAGCTCCGTGCGGATCTCCCGCATGGCGGCCAGGCCGTAGGCGATGTCTTCGTCTTCGTCACCGGCCCGGTAGCGGTGGCAGATCGGCTCCAGCGGCGACAGGTCACCGGTGCCCTTGAGGTCGAAGCCGAGGATCCAGGCGCGGGGGTCGAGGGCCGCGCCGAGCATGGCCAGACGCAGGGAGAACGTCTTGCCCATACGCGGAATCGACCCGACAATCATCGACGCGAACATCAGCGTGAGCGTCACGGCCCGACCGCGCGGGTCGGTGCCGAACGGGAACGGCTTGAACAGGTCCACCGCACCGGTCTTGAGCAGCGGCCAGGCGGCCTGCTTCGACCGGGACAGATCCTTGTCGGCCACGAACAGCACCAGGCGGCCGGGGTGTACCTCGGCGTTGGCCTCGGGCCACACACAGCCCAGCGGGCGGGTGAGCGCGGCGGCCAGCTCTTCCCGCTTCTCGACCACCGCCGACGCGGTCACGCCCCGGGGCAGTTCGACATCGGCGCGCCAGCCGGTGCCGTTCTCCCGCTGGATGGGCGCGGGGAACCACCGCTTGCCGGTGTCGCCTCGGCGTAGGGCCTGGTTGATGCCGGAGATGTTCAGCGCGGCCAACGCTCGCACCACCTCATCCGAGGTCAGCGGCGTCACCGGAGCGCGGACCACGGCGGTGTCGAGCAGCGGCCGGTCCGCCTGTGCGCCGAGCACCCCGAACACCGCCACCAGGGCGGCGAGGGTGGCGGCGACGGCGGCGGCCGGGGCGGTGGCGAGCAGGCCGAGGCCGACCAGCAGCACCACAGCGGTGGGCACAGCGGTCAGGCCACGCCACCGCACCCGCCGATCCCGCTGCCGGGCAAGCGTTTGATACAGGCGGGCCTCTTCCGGCCGGTCGATGGCCGCGCGGACCACCGATTGGCGGACCGGTTCGCCTTCCAGATCGAACAGCCACCGCAGGTAGCCGCGCGTCACCCGGTACACGCCGACCGGGGCACGCCACGCGAGCTTGCCGCCGTACTTCGGCACCCGCAGCAGGTGATAGCCGGCGGCGTGCGCGGTCAGCCCGGCGGCCCACGCCAGGTTGCCGGTGAACTCCGTACGGGAGCGCAGCCAGCCCGGCAGGATCGGCCGACGCTGCGCGTCGCGGAACCCGGCGAGGGTGAACCGCGGGCGACGCTGCGCGTCGATGCTGTCGACCAGCACCGGCCCACCCTCGCCGCTGTCGTCGGCGGCGGCGCGGCGGGAGCGAGCCGCATCGAGGTCGACCACCTCGGCATCCGTCCCGGTATCGGTCAGGTCCGCCTCGGCGCCCTGCCAGTCGAAACGGTCGTCATCAGGGGCAGTCATGATGGGGGTTCCTCCAACGGTCGGGAGATCGGTAGGGGGCCGGCGGCACGGCGCAGGTTGGGAAGCCAGGGGCCGTGCCGCCGGGCGGGGCTAGTCGTGCGAGCGAACGAGGTGCGCCAGGGCGGCGCCCATTCCGAGCACCGCCACCGGCAGGCAGGCGACAGCGGTGGTGATCCACCACGGGGCGACCTGCACTCCGGCGGCGACCAGCAGGTGATAGGCGACCTGGCCGAGCGCGCCGACGAGCAGTGAGGCGATGGCCGACCACTTCGCGAACCGCCGAGCGCGCTCAGGGACGCGGCCGGACAGCCACACGTAGAGGGCGTACGCGCCGTACGTCTCCACGCCGATCGGCAGGGTGATGGCGGTGTTGATGGCGAACCCGTCGGCGATTCCGGGTAGCGGGTGCACCACCCCGAACCCGGTGAGTCCGCCGAGTCCGACCCATCCGGACCAGATCGCCACGAACGCGGGAAGCGCCAGCAGGATCACCGGCCACACCACCGCCGACCGGACCGGCGCTGTCGGGGTGGGCGTGTCCGGGTGACCGACCGTGCCAACCTCGGCGAGCGGCGCGGCCGGCGGGATCTTCACCGGCTCGGCGGGCGGCGGCGTGTGCTCGGGCACGACCGGCAGCGGTGCCGGGTCCGGGCCGATCGGCTCGGCGTAGTCCAGCCGGAGCGCGGCCGGCGTGTCGGTGTCGGTCTGCGGTGCCAGCAGCGCACCCCGGACGGCCATCGCGGTCCGCAGGGTGTCGGTGCGGGTCCGGTCGGCGTGCTCGGACTTGAGTCGGGCCAACAGGTCGTCGGCCTTCGGCGCGCCGATGCGGAACTCGCGCATCAGCCGGTTGCGGGACGGGAACTCCTGCCCATCCGGCAATTCCAGGGCACGGGCGGCCGGCAGTAGTGCCTCTACCGGTTGTGGGTACTTGGTGCCGTTGATCGTGGGGGCGGTCATGCTGCTTCCTCCATCGGGTAGGCGCAGTCGACGCACTCGCCGAGCGAGCGCGGGATGCAGTAGGGCCGGACAACTCGGCAGGTCGGGCAGGTTCGGCGCGCGGTCAACGCCGCGCGGACCGCGCGCAGCTGCGCCGGGGTGGCGGTCCGCTTCGGCCGGGCCAGGTCGACCCGGTACAGGTAGGCGGTGCGGGTGCCACCGACACCGCGCCAGAGGATCTGCGCGGCGATCGGCTGGCCACCGGGGCACAGGCCGGCGGCGCGCAGTTGGCGGCGGGTGGCGTAGCCCGGCGGTGCGCCGCGCCACCAAAACGTGGGGATGCCGTACTTCGTCCCGTCGGGGTCGTAGTAGGCGGCGCGGATGCGGGACATCAGGCCGCGCGCTGCGGGTCGGTGGCGCGGTGGGCGAGGTCGGCGGCGGCGCGGGTCACGCGGGCCTCGGCCCGGCGCAGCCTGCGCCAGTCCAGCGGCGACGGTCCGCCGTGGTCCTCGGCGTAGATGAGGGTGATCTCGGCGTCCAGCTTGTCCAGCTCGGCGGTGATCAGCGGCCACTCGGTGTCGATCGCGGCCAGGTCATTGGCGGTCGGCTCGGCGGCGGGGACGTGGGTGATCACTTCGATCGGTTCCTTCCAGAACGGCGAGAGCGCGCCACCGGCCGGCACGGGCGGCAGTGACGCTCATCGGGTGCCAGCGGGGCGAGCCCGCCGCAGCGGTGGCAGGCACGCCAAACGGCGCTGCTCTTGGTGGTCACTCGAACGGCAGCGAAGACGCTCACGGTCATGACGGCTCACCTCCACAAGCGGGGAATCAAGACGGGGAAACCCGGGGTGAGGCCGCGCCCAAGCAGCGCGACACCCACCCCGGGACAGGTGCAGGTGCGAAGAGGCAGAAGACGTTCCGCGCGCCAAGACCTAGCCCGCTCGGCCCGCTCGCTCGGGATCTACCGAGGTCGGCCACCGTGTGACTCAAGGCGGGAATACCGCAAGCCAGATCAAACGCGGCGCTTCTGCTCTGAAGTTCTCAATGGACGACCACACGGCGGCCCGTTCGCGAACGCCGCAGTCAAAGCCGCAACGCCGACGCAGCAACCAACCGGCTTGTCGTTCCTGGCTAGCCAGGTGCGACGTCATGAACGTAGGCCGTCCTGGCTAGTCAGGTCAAGAGGGCGCGGCGAACTTTCCCAACTTGGCTAGTCAGCGGTAGTGTGATTCTGTGAGCGAGAGTCTTGATTTCCTTGGCCAGCTAGATCCCGACGACCCGAAACAGGCGTCACAGCAGATCGCGAACAAGCTGCGGGCGGCCATCCTCACGCGCCGACTCGCCCCCGGTGACAAGCTGCCGTCACAGCCCGAGCTAGCCACCCGCTACGGCGTGGCACGAGAGACGGTCAAGCGAGCCCTAGACCTGCTCCGGACAGAGCGGCTGATCGTGTCCCGGCAGGGCAGCGGCGCGTTCGTCCGGGCGCAGACACAGCGAGCCGTCGAGCTGCGCCCGCACATCGAAGCAGCCTTCGACCGCCCTCACGTCAGCATCGACTTCGCCGGGTTCTCCGGCGAGACGCTGCGCGACGCGCTCGCCGAGGCACTCGACAAGGTTCGCGTCGGCCGACTCGCGCCCGAGACGATCGCCGTGCGAGTCCTGATCTCCGACATGACCGCACCCATGGCACTACCGGCACGGGCCGAGACACAGGCCGACGACCCTGCGGTACGCGAACGCGCAGAGCGAATCACTCGCCGAGCAGCAGACGGCATCATCGATCAGGTCGCCGAGCTAGGCGACCTCGGCCTGATCCGGTCGACCACCGTTGAGGTACGGCTACACCGGGCGTCCCCGCTGTTCAAGCTCTACATCCTCAACAGCGAAGAGGTCTTCTACGGCTTCTACCCCGTCGTAGAGCGCACCGTATCGATCAAGGGTGAGCCGATGGCCATCTACGACCTGATGGGCAAGGATGTGCCACTGTTCCACTACGCCGTAACCGACGACGACACCTCACACGGCACACAATTCGTGGAAGCATCCCGCCAATGGTTCGACTCAGTGTGGTCGACCATCGCCTACCGGTACGACGCATGAACACCGACCTCGGCCGACTGCTCGGCGAGGTCGATGCACTGCTACTCGACTTCGACGGTCCGGTGTGCAGCATCTTCGCCGGATATCCCGCACCGCAGGTTGCCGCCGAGCTGGTCGACGTCCTCCGGCGGCACGGGGTCGACGTGCCGCCGGACCTCGCCAGCGAGCCGGACCCGCTGGAAGTGCTCCGCCGCACGGGGACAGCCGACGACCAGGACGCCACCTGCGCGGTAGAGGATGCGCTCTGCGCGGCCGAGCGCCGGGCCGTCAAGACTGCCGAACCCACGCCGTATGGACGGGAAGTCATCGTGGCGGCGCGGCAAGCCGGAATGTCAGTGGCGGTGGTCAGCAACAACTCGGCCGGCGCGGTGAGCGCGTACTTAGAAGCGCACCGCCTCGCCGGGTATGTGTCACCGATTGTTGGCCGTGCGTACGCCGCCCCGGATCGCATGAAGCCCGATCCAGAACCGATCCTGCAAGCGGTGCGTGCGGTACGCCACTCGCCGAACAGATGCGTTCTGATCGGTGACTCACTTTCGGACATCGAAGGAGCGCAGGCAGCAGGCGTACGCGTGGTTGGCTACGCTAATCGGCCGGCCAAAGTCGAGAAGTTTCTGGCCGCAGAGGCTGACCTGGTGATCACGTCCATGAGTGCGATAGCAGGAGCGTTGATCGAGCGAATTAGTAGCTGACGTCGGAAGCAACGCGTGTCCTCTGTGGAGCAACGTGGACCAGACTGCCGATTGACACCGCGCTCGATGATCGGTTGGGTAGACCGAGGTGCGCACCATGAGGGGAGACCGAGTGTGGCTAGCTACGGCGAAGATCCAGCGGTGCCGAGCAACGGGGGATGGACGGCGGGCCAACGTCCTTGGATTCGACAGCAGATACTGGAAGGCAAACGGGTTCAATGCCCATTTTGTGGAAGTTCCGAGGCTGTCGCCTCGTGGAACGACAGCCACCGAGACTTTGGACGCGTCGAGATTTACTGCGAGAACCCTAGGTGTGACGCTCGAACGACCGTCTTGTTAAGCACCCAAGGGGAGTGGGCGAGCCGACGGGCTGATGTTCGAGCCCTTTCCGCTGTAGACCGCTTTGCGCCGCAGGCAGAGGTGGAGCCTGATCCGGATGAAGGTGAGTGGGACGATTATCGCGACTCTGAGACTCTCTGGTACCAGGGGATTGAACGCCTGCGAAGAGAGGCCGTCAGTGAGGGCGATAGTGTTACCCGGCGTCGGTTTTCGCGAGAGCAATTTAGGATGAACGTTGATTAGTCGATGTCTTCGTGGACGATAGATGCGCTTCTGGCAGACGATGCAGCGCGCCCTCGCTTGATATCGCGCAGCACCTGTTCGCGCTCCATCTGGTCTGCCACGCTCTTGCGCTGACGAGCTAGACGCGCTGCGATCGCAGCCTGTCGGCGGGCCACCTCTTTTGCCCCGCTATGGTGGGCCTGTTTCGCTGCCTCTGCCTGCTCGTGCCATTCCACGGTCCGCATCGTCGCTCGACGCTTCTGTGACTCAGCGACCTGTTCCATGGCAGACGAAGTCGCGGTATACGGCCCATACATAATGTCTTGGCCGTCCTCCTTGTCGGAGAAGCGCCAAGTCCTAAGCCGTTGCTGCATACGCCACAACGTGCGATCCCTGTGCTCGCCTCTAACCCAAGCCGCCCCCTGGCCGGGGTGAGTGTCGCCGTTCGGTAGGTAATTGATGGCGTACAGGACATCCCGTACACACCATCCGGCGTCGAAATACGGCCGAACAATGCGATAGATTAGGTCTGGGTCAATTTTCTGAAGAATCGGCACATATACGCTTAGTGTTTCTATTGCTAGCAGAATCTCGGTTTTGCCACTTGGTGCCAGTCGCGGGTCGAACGGCAACAACTCACTGGACTGGCTGTTGCACCGGCGACAGCGCCACACGTATCCGGTCGGTGCGCGCACTAGATCTTGCTTGTCCGCCGGTGCTTCGCAGGTCTTGCAAGGGAACGCTGACGGACGGTAGTGGCTTGCTCGCTCAAAGTCAGTGCTCATGCCGCTCCAACTCTTGACGGCGACAACGGCAACGGCATCAGGGTAGCGGACCGTCATCGCGGATGTTGACCGATGTCCGATCGCTGCGGCGAGTCGGCATGGTAGGCACGAGTGTCACTCGTCCGTCTCGCTTGCGACTCCGTCCCACTGGTCGCGGCAACATGGCGGAGATGCGGGTATCTAGCGGCCGGTAGTGTCGGCCCTGCTTAGCGCGATACGTGCGGCGACCAGCTGCGAGTGGACGGCCTCAGCTGAGACATTCCACTTTTCGCTTCCTACACGCTGAGGGATCGTGAAGGCTGCTCCGCTAACTCGGTCCCCGCTAATGACGCCGCCTCGCACTAGGAATGGCCTGAATTGTTGAGGTTGCGGTGGTACCAGGGCCATAAGAAAGGAACGGTCGTTACTCGATATGACTCGAATATCCAAACCTTCGATCGGTGGTACCACCCGGTGTTTGGCTACCTCGGCGTAGGAGTCGACGTTCAGCGATCCCGGCGAGCAGCCGTTGGCGGCTGTGATGATGTCCTGTCCGGACGCGTCCCTGCTTGTCGATAGTCCAACGACTATAATCCCCCCGCTGTCGCAATTCGCAAAGGCTGCGAGGTCGAGCGCAAATTCATGTTTCTGTCGATCATTCTCGAATCCATATCCCTTCTGCTTGACCTCTAACCACTGTGACTCGGGCTGGCCTAGTAGTGCCTCGGGAATTTTCGATGCCATTAGTGCCAGAACGCCGGCCGGCGAAGTGGGCGCACCTTCCTCGTTTGCGATCAAGCTATCAAATAGAAAGCTTAAAGCGACGATTTGCCCGACGGTTCGGTCCAGCGGAAAAGACACCTTGAGGCAAACGTAGGGGCCTTCGCCGCGATCCTCGTGACAATCAATCTTGCGCAACACCCCTTTGTTTGCCCTGAGTAGTGGGCCGATTGATTCCATGGCACCGGGCTCATTGGTGAATTCGCGGCACGAATACTCCGAATCGAGTACAATTCCCCACTCTTCATGGTAAGAGAAGGTGTCGTATCGGTGTGAGAATGGTCGCCATACGTTTGGTCGAGCGTAATTGGTTCTGGCGGTAAGGGTCAATCCGCCCTCTGGCGGCTCTGCTAGCTTGCTTATCTCCTTAAAGATTTCGAGGAGATCGGCAAGGAGTACATTTCCGAAAGAGTCAAGGGTGCAGTCGAATTCGTAAGTTGTGTGATCGTAGGGTCGTCCAGCCTGGCCGCTTGTGGTCAACAGAGTATTTTGGGATCTGTCCCACGTCACCGTTCTGCGCACAGGTGTACATTGCCCGTGTTGCGCCCCCCACGCAAGGCGGCATGCAGTGGTTGCGAAGAGCAGCCAGCGAGCCTCAAGCTTGCCGAAGCAAGATCGGCGAATCTGAAGCCGGCTTCAATGTGGCCGCGCGCCGCGTAGTCTTGGCCGTCGATGCTCGTGTGTGCCTTGAAAATAAGTCACGATTGACTGTCGCCCCGTCGGCAACTGGGTGTCACTGCTGTCACCCGAGTCACCCCATAGCGTTTGAGCTGCTGAAACAGACCTCCCTAGGGTGACGCCAACGCTGCGACGCGTGCACGGTACATGCTCGGAAGCCGTGCCAGTTTCATGCCAGTTCACGGGGTCATCACGGGGAACTAACGGGATATGGCGGGTGGGCGGTGGCGGGAGCCCGCCTGCCAACTGGGCGGGTTGGCGGCGGGTGGACGACAGCCCCCCTGGCAGTGTGGGGGTCAGGGGTTCGAGTCCCCTCGGCTCCACCATCTTCCACCGCAGGTGGAAGGGTGGAATTCATCGGCAGAGGCCGATCTCCCGTGATCTTGTGCTCACAGCTGTGCTCACAATGATCCGTTACGCTGACTCCCATGGCGCTCGGCTGTGAGCACGGGAGGAAAGATGGCGGTCCGCGATTCAGGTGTGGGGCTAGTTCCTGACGCCCTGCCGTACCCAAGGCGTAGCACCTCGACGGTCCGACGCTCGTCAACGATGAGTGGGGCCGCAGCGAGGTCAGACTTCCGTCTGTCTCTCCGGAACGCCTCTGCACGCCGCTTCTTCTGCGGTGCCTGCGTGGGACAGCCTTCTCAGCCGTAGCGCTCCCGATAACCCTGGCCGCTCACGATGAGCGCGGTGAGATCACCGTGCTCCGGATCGTCGCGCCCAGGTATGGATGGCGGTCCCGGCCACGTGCTCCACCACTTGACCGGGACCTTGATTGGACGCAGGAGGTCCAACCCATGAACCACCCT
>NZ_BOOZ01000081.1 GCF_016863495.1 Micromonospora andamanensis | reverse complement strand
GCCTTAGCAGGGATCAGCAAGAACGACCCGGCCGAGGCGCAGACTGCCCTTGCTGGCATCGATCCGGCGGTGCCACTAGCGGAGTTGTGGGCAGCGCAGGATATCGACAAGACCGCCGCGACCACGTGGGCCTTGAGCTACTTCGACAACATCGCGGCGCAGCACGCCGTGTTCATTGACGACAATCCCGGCCAGCAGGAGCGCCTCCGCGCCGCATACCCGGCACTGCATGTGCCCGCGGTGGCCGCCACTCCGCTTCTCGTCACGGACCTGTGCCGCCAACTACACCCCGGCAGCGACCAGCCGCCCACGACCTCAGACCTGCAACGCACCCGCTACTACCAGGCTCGCCGCAGCGGCGAACTCGTCCCGGAGATCGTGTGCATCGAAGACCCGACCGACGCGGAGACCCTGCGGCGGCTCGCGCAGTTGCACGCCCGCACCAACCAGTTCAACATGACCACCCCTCGCCGCACCGCCGACCAGTTGGCCGCCCTGGTCGCCGACCCGGCGTGGAGTGTCCTGGCGTTCCAGGTCACCTACCACGGCTCAGACCTCGCCGACGAGATCATCGGCTGCGCCGAGATCACCTACCCGCCAGATGGCCCAGCCCGGCTGGACTCGTTCCTGGCAAGCTGCCGCCTGCTATGGGCGGGAGCCCAGCGGCGCATGTTCGGCCAGGCCCAAGCCGTCGTATGCAGCCGGGGCATCAAGGAGTTGACCGCCCGATGGCAGCCCAACGGCCGCAACGAAACCTACGCCCGGTGGTACGCCCACCAGGAGTGGGCCGAGCCAGAACCGGACGGGGCCGGATGGCTGTTCACCGGCACCACCGTCACCCGAGACGGCGAGAGCCCGGATGACCTTCTGGAAGTGATGGCGCGCTACCTCAACGCCGCCCTACGACCGTCGGACCCGACGCCGACGCGAACCCGTCTTCGGGATAGCGACGGCGCTACCGAGGTGCTCATCCCGGGTGGCCCGGCCACCCTCGGACTCCGCGCGGAGGACCGCGCCGTGGTCCGGTCCGTGTTCGGGCTCGACCCCATCGGGGAGGAAGCGCGACCGGTCGACCTCACGCCGTTCTGGATGGACCAGCATCTCGTCAGCCGCGACATGTTCGCCACCTTCCTCCGTACGACCGATCGAGCAGAACAGGCTGCGGCTGTCGAAGCGACGGGCGAGCAGTACGTCCTCGGACCGGTCGGGGACGTGCAACCGGCGTTCGGCACGGGGCAACTACCTGCGATCGTGCCCTGGGTCTGGGCGCAGCGCTACGCGCTGTGGACCGGCGGCCGGCTGCCCAGCGAGGACGAATGGGAGTTCGCCGCTCGCGGCACCGACGGCCGTTGGTTCCCCTGGGGCTCTGCCATGCCCGCGCCGCCGCGTTGCTTGGCCAGAGGTTCGACCCTCCATACGATTACCGCCAATGGTTGGGGGACATCGCCGTTCGGAGTCGACGACATGACCGGCCACGTGTGGCAGTGGTGCTCCGACAGCTACCGCGACCACCCGCAGTACCGAGGCGGCGACACCCGCGCCAACACCTACTTCCTGCGCACCACCGTGCGCCCCCTGGAATCCGCCGAGCACTGCGGACACCTCGTGGGCTTCCGAGTTGTCCGCGACGCCGGACCAGACGATCAACCAGAAAGGTAGGGGCGATGCCCACCACGATTCGGCCTCCAGCCGCGCCACCCGGCTCCACCGTGGCAGTGGTCGCTACCTCGTCCCCGGTGGGCAGCGACGACCTCGATCGGCTTGTCGGCTACCTGCGCGGACGCGGCTACGAGGTGCGCACCTACCCGAGCTGCCGGGCCACCACCGGATACCTCGCCGGCCCGGCCGAGCAGCGCGCCGCCGACCTCAACGCCGCCTTCACCGACCCGGACGTGCGGCTCATCGTGCCCGCCACCGGCGGCAAGGGCGCAGCGCAACTACTGCCCCTGCTCGACTACGACGCCATCGCCGCCAACCCCACCATCCTGACCGGCATGTCCGACCCCTCCATCCTGCTCAACGCCATCCACGCCCGCACCGGCCTACTCACCCTGCACGGCCCCTCCGGCTACGACTTCTTCCAACGACCCGTGCACGACGAAACCGCCACCGCCTTCTTCGATGCCATCACCAGCGGCTTGACCGGCCGGGAAGTTCCCGGCAAGGACTGGAAGATCGTGCGCGGCGCGGGCACCACCGTGCGAGGCCCGGTCGTCGGCGGACACCTCGGCACCATCCGCGCGCTCGTCGGGACCGATTACCTACCCGACCTCGACGGCGCCGCCCTGATCCTCGAAGACGTCTTCGTGGGCTGGGTGGACATCGACGCGGCCCTCACCCACCTGAGGTTGGCTGGCGTGTTCGACCGGATCGCCGCGCTCGTCGTCGGCGTGCCCGTGGACACCAGCCAGGGGGACGCGCCCGACCCGACCTGGGACGACCTGATCGTGCGCTGCGTCGGCGGAAAATTCCCGGTGATCACCAACGTCGAGTTCGGGCACACCCACCGCAAGATCCCACTGCCGATCGGCGGCGTGATCGAGCTACACCTCGACGACAACAGCCCGGTCCTGCGGTACCGCGACGACCTGATCGAGGCCCGATGAGCAGCCACGACCTTGTCCTCGACCTGGACACCCACGTCGACTTCACCTACGCGCTGGAGACCTACCTGATCTATCCGTGGGTCCGCGACGGTGACGAGTTGGTCCGTCCGCTGCGTATCGGATCCAAGGACGCCCACCATGCCGTCGCCCGGGTCAGGCAGAGCGCACCGAACCAGCTCACCGCCCGGGTCACCGTGGACGACGCCGTACCCGATGGCGTCGACCAGGTCCGCGCCGCGCTGGTGCGCTGCCTGCAACTCGACTACCCGTACGAGCAGATCGTTGCCCTCGCCTCCGGAGATCCGGTCCTGCAAGCCGCCGTCAACCACCGCGGCCTCGGTCGCGGCAAGCTCTACCCCGACGTGTTCGAGGCGCTGTGCGGGGTGGTGTGCGCCAAGCGCACGAACTTCAACCGGATCTACGCCATGATGCGCAACCTCGCCGCCGCCTTCGGCGAGCCCAGCGGGGAGATGGTGGCCGGCGAACCCGTGTACGTGTTCCCGACACCACCGATGATGGCCCGCGCCACCGACGAAGAACTCCGCGCCTGCAAGGTCGGTTTCCGGGCAAAAGACCTCGCTAACGTTGCCGGCTACCTCACCGAGGTCGGCTATACCTGGGCCGACTGGCGCAGCCGACCACCGGTTGAGGTGGTCACGGACCTTCTCGGTATCAAGGGCGTCGGTCCCTACACCGCCAACCTGACCGCGAACCTCGTCTACGGCAGCGGCGGCACACCCCACGTCGACACCTACGTTGTCGACGTCATCGGCCGGCTCTACCTGGACAACCCCAACCCCGCCCCGGAAGTGGTCGCCGCCTTCATTGACCAGCGTTGGGGACAGCTCGGCGAACACGTCCTCGACTTTCTCACCACCGACACCGAACAGTGGGTCAGCACCATCGGCAAAACGGTGGGGGTACGCTCCGGTGCCCGGTCCTGACACCCGTATCCGCGTCGCGATCGACGCACGCTACTGGCGAGGCAGCTTCCAGACCGGCGTTGAACGCTACATCCTGCTCCTGCTCGAAGCCCTCGGCACCATCCACGAACACGTCCACACCGCCGTCGTAGTCCGCGACAGCGAGCGGGCCGCGTTCCCCGCCGACGCGTACCCCCATGTCCAGGTGCTTACCGTCAGCACTCGCCACGCCCACGCCCTGACCCGAGCGCTACGCGGCTTCGAGCCTGACCTCGTGCACTACCCGTTCGACCTACCCCGCCGGTTCGACCACCCCGCCGTCTACACACTGCACGACCCAGGCCGCTACCTCTATCCCGAGCTGATGGTCAAACGCATCCGCGATGAGGACAACGATCGGCTGCGCGACCAGCTCCACCACCCGCACCTCCGGGCGATCATCACCGTCTCGGACTCCAGCCGCGCCGACATCGTCAACGTCTTCGGCGAACCCGCACAGCCGCTGACCGTCGTGCCGAACTTCATCGACAGTCGATTCGCCGCCCAACTCCACCACGCCCGCACCACGGCCCGACCACCAGCACAGCCGTTCCTACTCGCCGTCGGCGTCTACATCCCCACCAAGAACATCCCCCGCCTAATCCGCGCCTTCCGACTTGCTCGCCAAGCCGCACCCGACACCGTGCCCCCACAACTGAAACTCGTCGGCCGCCTCGGCTGGGAACGCAGCATCCCCATCCACGGCGCGCCCGACATCGCCGTCCTCGGCCACATCGACAACCAACTCCTAGCGCAACACTTCGCCACCTGCACTGCGTTCATCTGGCCCTCGTTCTACGAAGGCTTCGGACTGCCCGTCCACGAGGCGCTGGCCGCAGGCGCACCCGTATTGGCAGCCGACACCCCGGTCAACCGCGAGATCGCCGGTGACCTGGTCACCTACACCGACCCATACGACGACGACCAGATGGCAAAGGCCATCGTCACGCGCTGCCAGCAGCCCGCACCCCCGGCACAGACCGTCGCCGCCCACCTCGCCCGCTACACCGCCGCGACCGCCGGCACGGCCCTTCTCGACACCTACCGCCGCGCGGTCGCTCGATGATCTAGCCACGCCGCCGCGCAACCCTGACAATGGTGACAGTCGCCAGGTCAGGAGCAATCGTGGTCAACCAGCGCTATGCCCGCCACATCGGCATCGTGCAGCAGCTACGATCCAAGAGCTGGGTCTCGGCCACCGCACTCGCCACCCGCTTCGACGTCAGCGTCCGCACCATCTACCGCGACATCGAGGAACTCAACACCGCCGGGCTGCCCATCGAGTCCGTCGCCGGCCGCGAAGGCGGCTACCGGCTCAGCGCCGAAAGCCCCGTCGACCCGCTGATCATGGACGCGGACGACGTACTACGCCTCTACGTGCTCGGCCTCATCGACAACGGAGACGACGCCATCACCGACCCCGGCCTCCTCCAGGCCGGCGGCGTCAGCGCCTACGCCCGAGACACGCTCCGCAAAATCGGACAACGCATCTACTTCGACACCCGAGACTGGTACTGGCAGGACGAAGGCTCAGGCCACGTCCCCGCCATCCGCTACGCACTGCTCACCAGCACCGCCATCGAGATCACCGTCCGCGTCAAACGCTCCCAGGCAGCCGAAACGATGACGGTCAAGCCCTACGGGCTGGTCTGGAAGGGTGGCGAATGGTGGCTCGTCGCCGCTCCTACCCGAGGCGAACCTCGCCGCTACCGCCTCAACCTCATCGACCGACTCAACCGTACTGACCTGACCTTCGCTCACCCCGGCGACGCCTTCGACCTGCGTGACTGGTGGACCCAAGCCCTCGAAGACTACGGGCGCGGTTCCACCCGGGTTGCGCTACGCGTTCACGCCAGCGCCCGAGACGAGATGCTGCGGCTCGGGCTCAAGCCCGACTCGGAGGTCCACCACGAGCCAGACGGGACGGTGCGGATCATCCTGTACGTGGACAACTGGCAATGGCTCGTCCCGCTCGTGGCCAGCTTTGGCGCTGACGTCGCTGCTGAAGAACCCACTGAACTCCGCCAAGCGCTGCGCCACCATCATCAACGAGCACTGGTCGTCTACCAACAAGAAGACAGCACCGATGCGGACCCCAGTTACCTCCACGACGGCAGCCGGCTCCGCGCAACCCGAGGCCGCAACCCACGAAGCTCGCGATAAAGATGGTGCCCACAAAACGTGGGGATGTCCTGGACGAAGCGGTCAGGGCATCCCCACGTTGCTAGCCCGCCCAGCCCCGGCGACCGCGATGCGGGTCGACCGGAGACGGAGGTACTCCTCAGTGGTCGCTGGCCGCGACCGCCCGAAGGTCGACGGTGTGATGCAACAGACGAAGCCGATCATGATGGTGACTAGTTGTGAGATGAATGCGAGGTGACCACTGGGTCGGTATCTGCAAGCTGTGAGACGGACCGAGGTCCGCCTCTTCTGCGATGACCGCGTTCACGGCGGTAATGGCATCGGGAGGTGCGTCGCGCAGAACATAACCCAACATGGCACCCAAACCGTGACCATCTGATGAGTAGCGACCATCGATAAAGCGTCGCATCCCCTCTCGGACGTACTTCTTCGGCAAGCTCTCACGCAGGTGCAGGCGCTTGGCCTCCACATGCACCAGGGCGGACCCGATCCGGACGTTCAAGTCGGGGCGCGAAGCCTTCGCCGGGTCCTCAAGACCGGCCCGCATTGCGCGGTTTGGCTGCGGCCCATCGTACTGAGCGTGGATCAGCGCCCACTTTAGGCTATCGCCTTCGATGACTCGACACGCACAGTCATAGATCCGAACAGTGCACGGGACCTCACCATCGCTGTACCTGCTGAATCCCTCCTGTTCCCACAGCAGGATCGCTTCAATAAGCAGTTCTCGGATGAGGCCGTCAACTCTGTTGGCCACGCGAGCTTTGAGGGTTACAGCAACCTTGCCCTCGACGCGAGCCCGTAGTCTACCCAGCAACTTATTCGCCGAAGGCGAGTGCGGCCAGGATGCGCTCGGCATCATCGAGCGCCGCATCCCTCGACCAACGGTCGCGGTCGGCAGTCTTCACCACATAGACCGTATCGTCATCAACGAAAAAGCCGGCAGGCTGTGCCACGACTCCCGTGGAGGTGGCTCCCCGATCAGCGTTCATCTCGACGATCCTCTGCATATCGACCGTTGCGCCGTTAGACCATGTATCTTGCACGGCCGCGCCACCCTCCGTCAATGTCACGGTCACAGCTCGGTATGATCTGTCCCTGAAGTGTCGAGCTTCGATGTGCAGGTCAGGCAGCGTCGCAGCCAGAACCTCTCGAATCGTTGCGGCGTACTGACTCAGCCCATCGTCATCAATGGGTGCCGAGTAAGCCAGGGGGTGCTGGAACCGGTCCAGGCCGAAGGCCAAGCGGTCATGGACCCGAAGCTGGTCAGCCGTCGATATCTCGTACATGTCGAAGACAACGCTGTCGAGCTGTTCCCGCCAACCGGTGGTCCTGGGATCAGAACGAGCCTGAGAAAAGATGTCCTGAAGCTCTCTGACGTGAGTGGGGTCCGGCGTTGCTAGGGGCAGGGACAGGTGTTCGTTAAGCTCGACAAAATCCCGTTCAACGCCCCAAGATGCGCTGGTCATGAAATGGTAGTAGTTACCCAGTGAGGAAACGATGGTTGCGGCGAGGGCCATAAGAAGCGGACGATCGTGACGTGGGCCGGCGAAGCCGAGTAGCCCGTTCGGGAAGACGGCATCCTCTTCAACGAAGACTGCTGCTAATCTGCCCTGGTGAAGTGTTCGCCGCACCAAAACATGAGGAGAACGGAACAACTCTCTGTCTCTGGGGCGGTGGAGAGTCTGCATGTCGAAGGCTTCGAACAGATCCGATTCAATCCTGAGCGGCTCAACCATCTCGGTGGGAATGATGGGGAGGCCTTGCAGGTGGGAAGCGTCATTCGCATCTCCGCCTCCGACTTGATAGCCCTGGCCATAGACCCACCCGCGCGCGGAAGCAATTTCCTTGACCGGAGCAAATTTGAGCCTCAGTCGGTCAAGGAGATCAACGTCACGCAGACCTCCCCACAGAAGTACCTTCCAGATATCCGGCCGGTACGCGGCCTGACGCCTACTTATCTCCGTGACCTCCTCGGGTGAGATAACGACAGCGTCGACAGCCGAATTTAACGGTCGCGGATGGGCGGCAATGTGAAGCAGTTGGTTTGATTTCTGCCAAGGCTCCAGGTCTGCCGGGGTGCTTTCGTCGGGCGCCCTCGCGACCACAACCGCTGCTGGCGCGATGGCAGTCGCAAAGAGAGAGCGGCGTATCGCGGATAAGTCTAGTACGGCTTGGACGTTGAGCTGCTCGAAGAGGGCAGTCCTGAAGGCCTGGGTAGATCTACTCCGGTTATGCAGAAGCGGCTTCGAGGGCATAACAAGGCCAAGGGTTCCACCGGGTTTCAGGAAGCGAGCAGCCAGCCAAAGGAACGCTTGTGCGATCTGCTGGTCCGCTATAGGTGCGCTGCTGTCCCTGACAAAACGAGATGCCGCCGGCGTGAGCTTGCTCTTCCATGGCGGGTTTCCGATTACTGCGTCAAACCGCATTGCGGACAAAGCATGGTCGTTGAACGCGTCTGAGACCACGACATTTCTGCCCAGTAGGCGAGGTAGCACAGCGGTTTCCCAGACCGTTGGAGGATCGAGTTCCTCCAGTAAGGCAAGATATAGGCCGAAGGCAGCGATGCGGGCAGAGTCAGGGTTCAGTTCTACGCCGTAGATGCTCGACAGCAGGATGTCCTGAAGCTCTTGGTAGGACAGGTCTCGGCCGACCCGCGTGCGCTCTCGATAGGCGAGACGGCGAAAGGCCTCGGTCATAAATGCGCCGCTGCCGCAGGCAAGATCAATGACCTTCGGCCGTGATTGCCCGATCCAGGGAACAACTTCGTCCAGGACAGTGTCCACGAGGAATCGTGGAGTATAGTAAGCGCTGTCCGTCTCCCTATTGCCCTCAAGAAGCTGTTCGTAGATGCTGCTGACCAAATCGGCTGGCAGCACCGAGAAATCGTACGGCCACAGAGATTGTTGCCCGCTAGGGAGGTCGTCACCTCGAAGCAGTGCGGCTACGCCTGATAATTCGCTATCAGAGACGAGGCTAAGCATTTCGGGAACCGGCCCGAAAACATCTCCATTGAAGCGGTCAGCAAGGCCTTGGAAGAGGCGACGGGTGGGATTGACTCCAAATACCAAGGCTGCCTGGAGATCGGGGACGCCCGACAATTCGTCGATGTGATTTGGCGTCAGAATCTCGCGGTCGGAGAGGTAGCTTGCGACCAAGCATCCGCCAATGATTACGTCCATGGCGGTCCGAAGCTCTGTGTCGTCGCCACCAAAGGTGCGGCGGAGATAGGCGAGATTACTGAGTAGAGCCCGATCCACGCGGGCAGATTTTTTGTAGGAGGCCCCAAATTCGGTTGCGAAATTGCCCGATTCGACTTCGGCGCGGTTGAACGCCTGTAGTAGGCCGTGGGCCGTGTCGGATCGACGACCGGCTTCAAGGATGCCGTCCTGCTGCGTCCTCCGCTTGGAGGGAAGAGACACGGCGTTGAACGCCTGGACGGACTCCTCGCTGACATTCACTAACAAAGGGATGCGACCGTAGTTCCAGAGCCGACGTCGAAGGCCCGTCAGGCCACGAGGATCCGATTGAGCGCTAAAGCCCACTAGGGGCACGCCGTCACGGAAGAACGCGGCCTCAAGGCCAACCTTGCTGCGCAAGTCGCGCCAGACGTAGTCCCGTGGCCCGGCCTGACCGGCTGAAGCCGAAGTCACCAGGCCTTCGTGTCCGGAGTAACCCAATTCCTCCAGGACACTCAGCAGGTGACCCGGCGTGCTCTCAGTCACCGACATCGCCTGCGATGGGTGACCGGATCATGACGACACCATACGGTGAGGTTCACCCTGCCCACAATCGCACAGCGGTGCCGTTCGATGCTGGAACACGCCCAAGGCGAGATGGACGCTGCTTCAGCCGGCATCTGTCGACTTTTCGTCAGGGCTCGGTGCCATGTCCTGTGACAGGGCTTGGCCTACGCCTGTAGCGCCGTCATGCTTCCGGCATCCCCGATCGACTCCGGTACGGCCGAGTCACCGCGGGTAGCGGGAGGATCTCCTCGTCGGACAGTCGTAGACGTTCGGCCTCCCCGGCCAGGAAGGCTGGTACCCCTTCGTGGTGCCCGGGAAGGTGAACCGGGCGGCATCTCCGAGGAGGGTCCGGGTTCGGGACGGAGCCCCGAGGTATTCGTGGTCTTGGCCTCCTGCAAGGTGGCCTGGGCCGCGACAAGCATCCGCCACGCTGACCCTGCCACGGCCGTGACGCAACCGATCCGCCCCCGGCATGGTGGCCCCCGTTTACCCCCCGAAAACTCCTTCCCAGTGTTGACCATCAGTGACAAACGTAGATCATCAGCTCATGGCGTTTGCGCAGCTTAATGCCCAGTTCTGAGGATCAATGACAAGTCCGGGAGGGCCACTGTCGGTAAGAAGAGGTCGTCGGTTCGAATCCGGCCACCCCGACCAGGTGAGGGGCACATCCATCGATTGGATGTGCCCCTCGTTGTTGTGGTTGGCCTGGCGATGCCGGCCGGGCAGACACCCCACGCAGCCGCTGAAGCATCGGGCGTGGTTGGGTCTCCCCGAAGCCAGGTTTGACGGGTGGGCCGCCGGGGATGCTCGATCATGCGCATCGACGTGGACGAGCCGGACGCCCGCGAACGGTTCTGGGAAGGCATGCGGGATGTTGCCCACGCCGCCGCACGCTACCAGGATCAGGCCCTCTACCAGGCCATCGTCAAGATCGGCCGAGCGGCTCTGGCGCAGGGCATCGAGTTGGTGTCGTCGGGCGGCCTGTTCCTGCAGTGCCCGGTCTGCGACGCTCTGCCCGGTCAACGCTGCATCAACATGGCGGGCCACCCGCTGCACGAGCAAACCTGCCATCCCGAGCGCGTCGAGTTGGCAGCGAAGGCGCTGAGCGGAGCAGCGCCCCTGCCCCCTCCGCTGCACTGATCGCCCTGGTAGAGCCTGCCGGCCCGGCTCAGCCGACCCGGCGGCGATGTTCTCGACGCAGCCGGGCCGCCTGCACGGCGGCGACGCCGAGGAGGATCAGGAGCACCGGGCCACCGCCGAGGACGATCAGGCCGGCGCCGATGTTCGCACCTATCGCTCCGGCGGTCACGATCCGCCAGGCAAGGCCGATCAGCACGCCGGCCAGAATCAGCGGTACCAGCACGAACCACCAGCGGGGTTCGAGCTTGCGGGTGACGGTGGCGCGAATCAACAGGACAAGTGACAGCACCATGAGGACACCGGCCACGATCACCGACACCCGGTCGCCGACCACGCCCAGGCTGACCGGCTCCACCGCGTAGTCGAGTGGCTCCCCCTCGGCGGCGAGCCGCCGGGCCGCCGGGCCGGTCAGGTCGCCGACGAGCCATCCGGTCACCACAGGCGTACTCAGCAGCAGGGCCACCACCAGCAGCGCAAGATTACGTCTCACCACGACACCCCTCTGTTCCGCTGGGCTGTCGGGTCGGCCGACCCGGAGCGACCACCAGCAACCTCAGCGGACCCACGATAGTGATCCGCGTCGTTCCTGGCCGCCCCGGGCCGGCCCCGGGTCAGCAGTTCGTGTAGCCCTTGCCCTTCTTCGTCCAGGCGCACTTGTCGATCTGCTTGCCGCTGGCGTTGCGCAGGTACGCGGTGTCGCCTGTGTTGTTCCAGATGTAGTTGCCCGAGCCCCAGTAGCGGGTACCGGCGGTGTTCTTGCCCTTGCCGGTACGGATGACGATGCTCTTGCCCTTGGCGAGCTTGACATCGCCGCTGAACTTGTAGACGTGGTTGGCCTTGTCGCGCAGGGTCCAGTTCTTCAGGTTGATGGTGCGGGCCCGCCTGTTGGTCAGCTTCACGTACTCGGCGTTCAGGCTGGATTTCGACCGGTTGTCAGCGCCCGGCGAGTCGTAGTAGACCTTCGTGATCTCGATGGCCGGGGTGGCGGCCTGCGCCGGGACGGCCGCGGTGAGCGATCCACCCACCACCACGGCGAACGCGGCCACGAGCCCGATGAGCCTTCTCGTCATACGTGTCAAACCCCCACGGACGGCGCCGGAATCTCGGCGCGGATGCGTCACGCCGACGCGTGACGGAGCGAGGCTAACGACGCACGACGCCACAGTGAACACTCAGCCACGCCCTGCCACCGATTAGGGCTGACCGGCGACCGCGGGGCATCCGGCCGGTGATCACGGCACATCCGGCCGGCGTTTCCGGCGCACCCGCCGGCTCGTCGGAGTCGTCCGGTCCGATCGATCGGACTCGCCCCACGACCATGATCAGCCGGCTGAACAGGTGCCCAGGATCACGCCTTCGTCGTCCACTTCGGACCACTGGGCGCGCGCCGTCGCCCGCTCCCGCCCCGTCTCCCGCCCTCCGGGGAGCCGGTCAGAAGCCGCAGGTCATGCCGGCGGTGTGGCTCACCTGGACGGTGTGGGTGACGCAGCCTGCCGGGGACACCACGTGCAGCAGCAGTGCGGTCGGCTCGGCGACCCAACCGATCCGCTCGTCGTCGCTCATGGTCAGGGTCGACTGCCGCCAGGTGCTCGGGGCGACCGACAGCACCGTGCCGGCGAAGGTCGCGGTCACCGGGCGGTGCAGGTGTCCGGCTGCGACGCGTACCACGTGCGGGTGTCGGAGCAGCACCTCGGCGAACTCGTCACCGTCGGCGAGCCGGATCGAGTCGGCGATCGGGATGCCGACCTCGACCGGCGGGTGGTGCAGGCAGACCACTGCCGGCACGTCGGGGCGTGCCCCCAGCACCCCGTCCAGCCAGATGAGCTGCTCCTCGCCGAGCCGCCCGCCGTCCGAGCCGGGAACGAGGGAGTCGAGCACGACGACTGTCGCTCCGGGGTGATCGACCTGATAGTGCGCGGAGAAGCCGCCGCCCAGCCACGGGGTGCCCCCGAAGGCGTCGAGCAGCGACTCCCGGTCGTCGTGGTTGCCGGTGACCAGGTGCACCGGCAGCGGGAACCGCCCGAGCACCTCGCGCAGCACGGCGTACTCGTCGGTACGACCGTGGTCGGCCAGGTCGCCGGTGATGACCACGCAGTCGGGCCGGGGGTTCAGCGCGAGCACCCGGCCGAGCGCCCGGTGCAGGCCGGCAGCCGGCTCGGCGCCGAGGATGCCGGTGGTCAGGTGCGGATCGCTGAGGTGGGCGATGAGCATCGGGCCTCCACTCGACCGGGAACCCCAACGCTATCGCCGCCGCGTCCCGCCCGGGGCCCCACAGGCTCCATCCACACCCTGTGGATAGGACATGTGTACGACCGCAGCCGCCTCGCCGCTCTGCGTGAGTACGCTTGATCCGCGACCCGGCGCCACCGGGACCGGATCCGACCTGGAACGACGTGCGAGTGGATCACCAGAAAGTCATCCGTGACGTCACGGTCCGCCTGCCCATGGCGTCGACCGTCGCCGAGGTCTGCGAAGTGGCCGTTGAGGCCCTCGCCCGCTACACCCCCGCCACCATCGCCGTCCTGCTGCACGTGCACGGCCGGCTCCGCTGCGTCGCCGCCACCGGATCCTGGCAGGTCTTCGCCACAGTCGCGCCGGACGCCGGAATCGTCGGGCGGGTCTACACACGTGGCCGTTCCGCGGTCGTCCCCGATGTCGCCGCCGACCCCGCACACATCCCGGTACGCCCCGACGTCACCGCCGAGCTGTGCGTACCGCTCCTGAACCCGGCGGGCCGGACCATCGGGGTACTCGACCTGCAGTGGACCGGGCCGGCGGACCTCGTCTCGTGGCGGGCGGTCGCCGAACGCGTCGCCGCCCGCCTCGGCAGCCGGATCTCGGCACTCGGCGGACCGACGGAGAGCCGCAGCGAGAAGCTGCTCCGGCACGCCTCGGCGATGACCGCCGCCACCACCGAGTGGGAGCTCATGACAGCCGCGATCGCCGCGGCCCGGGACGTGTCGACCCTCGCTGCGGCCGTCCTCCTGCTCGGTGGCCGGGGTGGCCCCCGACTCGGTGCCCCGACTGCCGCCCCCGGCGAGTTGGAGACCCGGATGCGGGCCGAGCTGGCCGAACTGGACACCCCGGTACTCGCTCGCATCATCGACCGGGCCCACCGCTACGGAGCCGGCTACACCCTTGGTGAGGCCGACCACCCACCGACCGACGAGCATCAGCCGCTGGTCCGGGCCGGCGTACGCACCCTGGTGGCGGTGCCGTTCGGTCCGCCGGACCGTGGCGGGGTGCTGCTGGTCGCCGACGAGCGGCTGCTGCGGCCGGACCCGACCACAGTCAACCTGTTGGAGCTGCTCGCCGGGCAGGCGTGGAGCTGCCTGGACCGGCTCCGCACCCTGGACCGGCTCCGTGAGCAGGCCAGCTCCGACCCGCTGACCGGGCTGCGGCACACCGGCCCGTTCGGTCAGCGGATCGCCACCGTGACCCCGGACCGCACCGCCCTGCTGGCGATCGACGTGGACGACTTCAAGACGGTGAACGACACGTACGGCCACCAGGCCGGCGATCGGGTGCTGATCGGGCTCGCCCGGGCGCTGGAAGGCGCGTTGCGCCAGGGGGACGAGTTGTACCGGATCGGCGGAGACGAGTTCGTCGCGGTGATCGAGGTGAGTCGCCCCGAGGAGGCGGTACGCGTCGCCGAACGGCTCACCGAGGCAGCTCGCCAGGTGGGCCGCACGATAAGCGTCGGAGTGGCACTCCCTCGCCCCGGCGAATCACCCGACCTCGCCCTACGCCGCGCCGACCAGGCCCTCTACGCGGTCAAACGACAGGGCCGCGACGGCGTCCACCTCTCCCCCGCCTAACCCCCACCCTGACGCGCCGATCATGCAGTTGTGGTCACCGTT
>NZ_BOOZ01000080.1 GCF_016863495.1 Micromonospora andamanensis | reverse complement strand
CCAATTTCGCGGGCCACGTAACGAAGGAGCAGCAAGGACCGCGCGCCGGTTGCGGGAGATGCGTGCACTGTCGACCACGATGCGGCACCGATGCAGTGGCCTTGCGACTGGGCGCCACGGTAGTGACTAACGAGCTTGGTTGGGAAGGTCACGCATGATGCGGGGGGCTTCGAAGTTGCGGTTGTCGATGACAATGTCGGCTCGTTCGGCTGGGCGGATCTCGGCCCGGTAAACTCCTCGCCCGGGATGTAGTACGTGCGGTACCGCTCAGCCGCCGCCTCCGCCGAGGCCATTCACGCCTGGTCACGGACCGTGCCGCGGTGCAGCACGTCCGTCGCCTCGATGTGGACGTAGACGCGTAAATCCCAGTGTCGTGACAGGGCCGGCTTCTGTAGGAACCCGCCGTCCGCTACGAGGATCGCGTCGTCCGGAGCCACGTGGACGCCGGAGTCGATGGGCGTACGGCCGCTGAAGTCCATGATCTGGGCGCGGTAACGACGGTTAGTGCCGGGACCGAGGGGCGCCAGCAGCTCGTCGTGGATGGACCCCGAAACGTCGAAGTTCACGCGGTGCCCTCACACTGGTCACATGAGCAGCAGCCCAGCGGCGACCGCGCGAGAATGGGTGGCGTCCCGCAGCTGGGACCGGTTTGTCGGAAGCCCGGAGTCCGCGGTCCTGGACGTGAAGTCCGGCGTCTACCCGCTCGACGATCCCGCCGGCACCGGCGAGCTGATCAAGGACGTGGCCGCGTTCGCGAACAGCCGGGGCGGGCTGCTGCTCGTCGGATTCGGCACACGGGTCGAGAACGGTCGCGAGATCATCGATGAGCTGAAGCCCGTCCCGGCGCGCCTGGTCGATGTCGATCGGTATCGCAAACTCGTCCGCGACCGCGTTCGACCTCTCGTTCGTGATCTCAGCATCGACTTCTATCCCGTCGATGACGAGCGCGGTGTGCTGGTCATCGACATTCCCTCGCAACCCGAAACGGCCAAGCCGTTCGTCGTCCCTGGACCCGACGGCAGGAAGACGCCCACGGCGGTCGGTGTCCCGATCCGGGATGCGGACGCGACCCATTGGCTGTCTCATGATGGTCTTCAGCGGCTGCTCTCGACCGGCTGGAATGCCGTGGGCGGCCCACGCGCGGACATCATCGACGCGTTGAACAAGGCCGTCGCCGCCGCAGTTCCCGCGTTCCCGAAGCCTGCCCATCCCGAGGTGGGCGAAGGCGCCGGACGTCAGCGCCGGAACTTCACCACCGCGTACGCCGCCGGAGGTGGACAGACTGCCCTCGGGTATCCGACGCAGCCGGTCGCCGCGGTTGGCCCCGGCCTGATCCAACCGCTCGCCGGCCGCGACGGCGCGCCCGGCCCAGTAATGACCGTGTTGCCTGACCGAGGGGGCGCGGTTGTTCCGGGCGACATCTGGGAAGACCTATGCGAGGCGGGCAACGCCGCCGACACGGAGACGGCCATCAGCAACGTCGGCCTTCCCTCGGCCCCGGCCACCACCTCTCTGCTGATCCGCGCCGACGCGCAGACGGTCGAACTGGAGGGCGGCAGGTGGGGACCCGGCCGGCTGGCCCAGGTGTCGCCGGGCGGACGGCTGCTGTGGCGACCGCACACCAGCCGTGACTTCGAGATGCACCACAACAACTTCGCGACCGGCGAACTCACCGAGCTGTACCTGCGTGCGGTCCTCGACGTCACCTGGCAAAGCTGGAAGTACAGGCCGCAGTCGCTACCGGTCGCGGTTCGGCAAAGGCACCGCGACCTGCTCACTGAGTCCGGCCTCGCCGCGCACATGTCCAAGCTCGTGCACCGCCACACAGAGGAAGTCGTTGCGCCGGCGTGGAACCTGGCCAGCGGCTCCGACAGCAATCACTCGGCCATCAGTTCCCACGTCCGGGCACAGATCACCCCGCCTGACGGCCCGCCGGTGGTAACCGCGAACTCGGTGCTACAAACCGGCAATTGGCGTTCTCCGTCGTCGGTCCTGGCCACTGTTGACCTGGGCACTAATCTTCGACCGCTCCCGAAGCTGCACCGTCCGTTGAACCCGGGCAGTATGCAAGCGATGCGTTCTCGCCTGTCGCTCGTCGACCTCGTTGACTCTCTGGTCGCGATGTGGGAGGCCATAGTCTCGCTGCCCGAGGCGCTGGAGCCCGACTTCATGAGGCTGCCGTACGCGGCGCCCCCATTCGTCGTCTTCTACATCCACGCCGGAACGGCCGCGCGCGACGCCGGAGACGAGGGCGTCGCCCACCAGCTGAATCTCCCGGACGTCCTCGATCTCACCCCGCTCGGCGACGGCCCACACGATGTTTCCCGGACGCAGACGGGCCTACGCATTGTCGGTCCGTTCGAGCCGGATCGCGCAGCCCGCCAGCGCCTGGTGGCCGACAGCCTCAATGATCTGGCCCTCAGCTGGGGTTTTCTCACCGCTGATGTGAACGGCTTGCTGTCCAACTGATACGGACCCACCCGGGACAGACCGCAATCTCCACCCCCGGCAGCCTCACAGCCGCGTCGGCTTGCCCGGCGGGCGCCGCGCTTAAGACGTAGACGGACAGTGACCTCGGCACCGGAACGACGTGCGATGACAGCGGCATGAGCGGATGCGCGCCGAGGCGGACGGTTTCGGTGTGGGCGGTGAGCGTCGTGAGAGCAGCGACCCACCAGTCTCGTTCGGTCTTGCCTATGCCTCGATGCTCTTGATGATCAAGTTGCGTAGTGTGCTGGCCAGTCGGCGGGCGGCGTTCAGGTCGAAGGCCGAGCCGGTGACGGCGATCGTGCGGCGTACCTGGAAGGCCGACAGTGCGGAGTCGGGCGGTGTGTCGATCCGGTCGACGATCGGCTCGATCGCCTTGTCGACCGGTGTGGCGAACATCTTTGCGATGAGGCTTACCGCAGTTCGGGTCGGTTGACTGAATGGTTCGGCGAGTCCTGTGTTCACGAACAAGGGGTTATACAGCATGTACCGGATGGGGCTGTCGGGATGCTCGTCGGTGAAGGCGACGCCGAGCAGGTCGTTGGCGCGGGCACCCTGCATGGTGGCAACGAAGGGTCGGTAGCGTCTGCGGAGTTGGAGGTCGTCCCAGTGCAGCCGGCCGGCCTTGCTGCCGGTGCCGCACAGGTTCACGATGACTGGGTGTGGCGCTCGTTCCAGTGCGGTGCATAATTCCTCGGCGAGCAGGTACCGGCTGAGCACGTACAACGCGAAGGTGCGCTCAATTCCCTCGGCGGTTTCCTGACGCTTGGTCTGATAGCGGAAGGCGCCGAACACCAATGCGTCGATACTCGGGTATCCCGTGCGTAGCCGTTCAGCGAGCCGGATAGTCATCGTCGGCGAACTTAGGTCGGCGAGCAGGAACGAGCATCGGTCGCCGGCGCTGAGCCGATCGGCTTCGGCGAGCAGCGTCTCACCCTTGATGTGGTTCGAACCGACGGCGATGACTCGGTCGCCTCGGCCCAGATAATGCAGAGTCAGTGCCTTGCCGATGCCCTGGGTTCCGCCGGTGATGACCAATGTGCGCACAGGACGTCCCTTTCCACTTGCCGGTACGCTCGATCTTCGGCTGACGGTGAAGACAGCGAAAGAAGGAACATTGATGTCTCCACTCCTCCCGGTGCCGGTTTCGGCGGAGGACCGATCCTCGTGCGCGGCAGCGGACGTGCTGCGGCGCACCGGCGACAAGTGGAGCGTGTTGCTGATGGCGGTGCTCGCGCAACGACCGTACGGGTTCAACGAGCTCGATCGGGCCGTGGACGGGTTGAGCCGGCGGATCCTCACCCGCACGTTGCGGGCATTGGTGCGCGACGGGCTGGTGGACCGGACACCGAATTCCGGCCCTGCCGCACGTGTCGACTACGCTCTCAGCGACCTGGGACGATCGTTGTTGCCACTCATCATCGAGGTCGGCCGCTGGGCGGAAACCCACGAGCACGACATCCGCAACGCACGCGCCCGTTACGACGCCGACGGCGAAGCTTGCTGATACCGGCATCCGCATCTCGGCACGACCACGCGCTGGCTCTGCCCTCCTCGGTCACGTACGGTGACGCTCGGACGGCGGCCGATCAGTGTGCCGGTGACCAGGTGCAGAATCATGTGCTCATGGATGTAGAACAGATCGCGGGCTCCTTCGTGGTGGAGATCGGAGTTCGGCAGACATGGCCGTTCGTCGGGCTCTGCGACAACCGATCCACACCCGCCCAGGAGACTCGCCTGTACATCGACGCTTCCTGGACCATCGAGCCTGAGTTCGGTCATTTCGTTAGTGCCTGAGGTTCGGTCGCGATATGCGTCCGTGTTCGCGGGTCAGGGCGCGGCGCATCGTCTTCTTGCTGGCCGGCTTACAACCCCAGGTCGTACGTCGCGGGTGCTGTACGAGGCGCTGGCCTCGGTGTTCACAGCCCTGGGGATCGACGCCCTGGCGACAGGGGGTCTTCCGGGACCTCGTGATCGCGCGGTTCGTGGAACCGCCTCGATCCGCGACACCGGCGTCGACATCACCCGCGGCGACCACCGCCGCCCTACGCTCCCCTGAGCCATCGACGTCCGAACAGCCCTGTGTCGCCGGCCGGGCGACCAACGTCGCCCTCGGGGCGACCGGCTCGATACCGAGGTCGAACTCGCCCTGACCGGGCTCGGCAAGCAACTCGCGGGCCAGCGAGACCAGCAGCCCCAACTCAGCCTCGGTATGCGCTGAACCCACATGAGCCACGATCCCCCGACGCCCGCCGACGGACTCGGGCGATCTGCACCGCTGTCGCGCCCGAGGCCGTCCGCACCTGCCCAATCCACGCCACGGACCCGAGCGTGGCGGAGCCGGTTAGTGCCTCAAAAACACCCCACCTGCACCCATAGCCCCAGGTCAGAGCGCTACCCACCGTCGCACCGAAAGTCGGTGACCGAAGTCAGGTTGCTGATACCGGCATCCGCATCTCGGCACGACCACGCGCTGGCTCTGCCCTCCTCGGTCACGTGCGGTGACGCTCGGACGGCGGCCGATCAGTGTGCCGGTGACCAGGTGCAGAATCATGTGCTCATGGATGTAGAACAGATCGCGGGCTCCTTCGTGGTGGAGATCGGAGTTCGGCAGACATGGCCGTTCGTCGGGCTCTGCGACAACCGATCCACACCCGCCCAGGAGACTCGCCTGTACATCGACGCTTCCTGGACCATCGAGGCAACCACCTCCACCAGCGGCGGCGTAGAGAACGACATCCGTTGGCTGACCACAGCCGCGGCACTCAACAACACAACGATCGACACCGCGTGGATCGACGAAGACGGCTGGCTGCACCTGACCACCGATTCCGGGCTTGCCCTGGCCGTATCAGGTGAGCCAGAGCCGTACACCACTGGCGAGCCATGGCGTCTGAGCGGCTGGCGTCCCGTTTGATCAGGCACACGTTATCCGCGGCATGAGAGTAAGTCGCGGAACAGCCCTGCGACCAGGCGAAGATGGCGCATCTCGTCGACAGGAGGGACTGCGTAGATGTGAGACGGAGCCGAAACGACACACTCCCCCACCGAACCCTGGGCTGGCCTCGACGTCGGTGGTGGCGTGCTTTGACGCTGTTCTTCGGAGAGGTGCAGACGCAGCTTGTCGGTGGCCACACGGGATGCGATCAATGACGCCACCAGCGCGCGTAGCGCCGCCGATCGTATGCGCAAGCTTCCTCCCGAAGCAGACCGGTCAGCATCGACGTCATCGTCAGTCGTGCACGTGCCGCCAACTCCCTTCCTTGCTGAGGGCGGCGCGGGCGAGAGTGGCCACGACCTCGGGTCGTCGGGTAATGAGTTGCGACAGGGCCGACGTCCATGCGCCGAGGGCGAGCGCTTCGGCAGTTAATCGCACTGCTCTTTGCTCGTCGCTGAATTCGGCGATGCCAAGGAGGGCCTTTGCCAGCTTGTCTGGTTCGACGATCCGGCGGGCCAAGCGCTCGGCTCGGTCGTAGTCGCCGCGCTTCGCCCGAGCGCGCGCCACCACGGTGAACGCGCTGCACGACCAACCAGGGCGCAGAATCGTCGAGGCGAGTTCCTCGGCACGGTCAACGTCGCCCAGCAGGACAAGGGCGTGCACGATGTTCGCCAAAGATCCGGCTCGGGTTCCGTGATCGGTGATCGTTTGCAGATGCAGCTCTGCCTCGGCGAGGAGCTCACGGGCACCGGGGGTGTCGCCGGCCTGGGCCGCTGACTGGGCTACCACCGCGAGACACCAGGTTCGGTCGCCCGGCTCCTTGACGCTGCGTGCCAAGTCCGCAGCCCGCTCCGGAGGCCCGACGGCCAAGGCCGCTAGGACCACGCTGGTCATCGCCCGGGGGAGGTTGCTCGGACGCACATGCGGGGCCTTGCTCAGCGACTCGTCGAGGAGCTCTTGTGCTCTCTCGAGCATGCCCAACGACGCCCATGCCTGGCTCAGGTGGGCCAGGTAGATCATGGCGTAATACGGATCGGTCATGCTGCGGACTAACACCGCGGCGAACATGAGGAGGTCGCGCGCCCACGGTGTACCCATTAGCGAAACACCTGTGACTGCAAGATGTTTCGCCTTCCACGCCACGGTCTCCCCGTCGGTGATTCGCTGCAAGACGTCCGCCATCTCGGTGAACATGCACCGAGCCGTTTCGGGATCACCCGTCTCGGCGAGCGCTTGGGCGAGACAAGCTCGTTCGTAGATTCGCTCGGCCGGATCGTCGCTCATACGAGCGAGTTGTTCGACCTCGAGCGCCAATTCCTTTGCGCGGAGGTCATCGCCGGCAGCGGCAACAACCGCAGCGACCTCCGTTAGCGCGCGAGCCCGAGCCTTCTGTCCCTGTTCAGTGCGGGCCGCGTGTTCCGCGGCTTCGGCGAATTGTTCAGCCCAGGCAAGGTCTCCTTCCCGCGCAGCGACGCCGGCCGCATGAACGAGAGCCTGCCGTCGGTCGGCGGCCGCGCTGATCGCCGAGGCGGCGCGTTCGGCGCTGCCGAAGTCCGCAGCGGCGGCTGCGGCTCGCACCAAGCAGTCCTGAAGGTGGTCTTTGAGCTGCTGAGCGTCTTCGGACTCCACGATTCGCACGGCCCAGGCCACGTCGCCAATCTCGACCGCTGCCGCGATGATGCGTTGGAATCCGAAGTGTCGTAGCCGAATGTCGGTGATCTCGGCGACCGCAAGTTCCGCATCCGCGATCAAAGGACGGCCATCGTCGTGGTCACCCATGGCAGTGCGCGCCATGGCAATCTCGGCTAGGGCAAGGCAGCGGCTGTAATTGTCTAGATTCCGGGCCATGGATGTCGCTTCGCAAGTCAGGGCTTCGGCGCCTCGATGGTCCCCGTGCGCCAAGAGTTTCCCAGCAACTTTGATCAGCGTGGAATATCCACTGTCCGGATCCGCGCTGTCCCGAGCCAGTGCCACGGCCTCCCGGCACAGAGTCAGGGCTTTGTCTCGATCGGGAGCCGTGGCGGCGATCACCGCGAGACCGTCTGCGCGTACTGCCGGGTCGGCTATCTCGCGGATGAGGCGCTCGGCGCGGGCGAACAGCCCGATCTCGGCGATCCTGACGGCCATCGCGGGAACGCCGTCAGGCCAGGCCAGCTCTGCCGCGAGTGCCGCCTCTTCCGCGAACTCGAACGCCGCGTCTGGTGACTCCCCCCGCCGGACAATCGCCTGACCGACGCCCGCAAGGGCTTCCGCGCGGAAGTCCGGGTAGTCGATGCTCCGGGCTAGGTGGCCGGCCCGGACTGGTCGACTGATTGTGGCCCAGACTGCAGGGAGCGCCGGCGGGATGGATTTGTTGCGATCCTGTAACTCGTTACGGCGTACCGACAGTACGGCGAGCGCCTCCAGATCCACCTCATCCGCCGTCAGCAGCAGGTTCTGGACGGTAGTCACCTCGGTGATTGCCGCAGTGTCCCCGCCCGTCAGCTCCAGCATCAGCTCGTGCCGGGCCGGCTCACTCGCCAGCGCTGCCAGTCGGTTGAGATCCCCCTTCATCTCCAGCAATCGTGGATAACCGCGCAGTAGATACTCCGGTGTCTCCGCTGGCCATTCCCGATACTCGTCAGCCCACGTGTGCAGGCGATCCTGGAACTCTGCGAGCTTCTTCGGCCCCATGTACCGGCAGGCCGCATTGTGGATCTCCTCGTGTCCGAGCAGGTATGCCTCGTCCGTCTTCCACTCTCCCGCACGCCGGGTGAAGGTACGCCCCGCCACCGAGTGCAGCACGTCCTCGATCTCGGCCAGATCTCCGCCGGTCAACTCGCGAAGGTCCGCCGCCGACAACCCGCCCCGGGCCGCCGTGATCAGGCCGAGTAGATCCCGTTCCACCGGTGTCCCGGAATGCAGCCGCCGGACTTCCGACTTGCCGAGCCGCTCGATGTCACGGGCATACGGCGACTGGCCGAGGATCCGGAGGATCCCCGGATCACGCAGCGGATGCCAGTCGGGCACGTCGTCGGGGATCGGAGGATTGGGGCGTCCCGCCACGATGATGCGCATCCCGGCTGGCGGATGCCCCGGTAGTAGCGCGGCGATGCTGTGCGCGTCCGGCCCGACGGTGGTGCCGCGGTCTTCGTCAAGCCCGTCGACCACAAGGATCAAGCGATTCCCCGCCGACCGGCAAGCCGCTGCGGCCTGACTCAGCAGGTCGAGTAGGAAAGCCTCCCGGGTGACCTCGCCGGCCGCGATCGGCAGCTCCTGCCCGGTGAGCTGGCACAGCTGCTCCAGGAGAACGGTGGTGAACGCTTCGCGGGTATCCTGAGCCGCAAGCCGGGCGGTTATGAAGAACGAGATGATCCGGATCCGGCCGGTCAGGATCGCCGGCGGGCGCAGCACGAACGTCGACATCAGCGCCGATTTGCCGGTCCAGGCGGGTGCACGCCACCAGATGTACGGCCCTCGGTGTTCGTCGAGGCAGAAGGCGGCTAGGTCGGCGAGTTCCGTCTCGCGGCCCAGCAGCTCGGGTGGCGCGAGACGGCGTACCTGCTCCAGATAGGCGCTTCGGACAGTGACCCGGGACGCGCCCTGCACGATCGTCACCTGGCCGGCGGAACCGATGCCAATCCCGCCCGCACTACCATTCCCCGTGCTGTGCAGGAATGTGCCGGGTACGGTCAGGGGAGAGACCGGCCCGGCGGCGGAGGGTCCGCCGAGTTCAGGTAGACGTCACCGCCGACCTGACCGATAGCGACCCCGGATGATTGGGCATCGGCGTTGGCGTCGCCGGTGAAGATCCGTGTACCGACACGGCCGGTCCTCAGTTCGGCGAGCGCGGCAGTCACCGCGGCGGCGAATTCGTCGTCCTTGCGGGCCGCCGCGGTTATGGCGAGCTCGATCTGCTGGCGGGTCAGCTCGGAAACGTTACCGTCGCCGGCCTCCTCCTCGGCGTCCAGAAGCGCCGGGTGGTCGCCCAGCTTTCTCACCACCAGCCGATGGATCTTATCCCGACCGGCATCGGCATCGGGGGGTGCGCCGTTCCGGCGAACCTGGGCCATTACCCAATCGACGACATAGCCAGCGAGCGCATTCGCCTCGATCACCATGCGCGTCATTGTCGCGCCTCGGACCGCGATGAATCATCAGTGTCGTCAACCCGTCTCACCGGAGGCCGCTGCTGGCCGATGTGAAAGTCTCCACCAACCTGTCCGACCGCGATCCCATGATCGGCAGCCCGCGCGTGCGCGTCGCCCCAGAAGGTGGGCAGTGCTCCGGCCGGCCGTTCACCCTTCTCCGCAGGACGCCGGGCGAGTACCAGCCCGTACACCGTCATCGGCACGCCGATCATCGCGACCAGCGCGGCGATCACGCTGCCCCACTTGTCGGCATCATCGAGTCGCAACACCGCGAAGCGGATCCCGAGCCCGACCAGCACACATCCGGCCACCAGCAGCGACGTCCACACAAGGACCCGTTTCATGACTACGTAAAATACCACTCGCGCGCACTCAGAGGCTGCTCAAGGCCTCGTCCAGCAGGGATCCGAAGTGGTTCTGTAAGCAGCGCAAAAGCTCACCGGATGCAGTTTTAGATTCTGGGCAGGCTTCGCCAGGCGGGCAGTTCAACCGCCGTGCCGGAAGCTCCATGCAGCCGGGCGCAGAGCCGGACCTAGTACTCGTTACTGCTGTCCTAATGTTTCAGACTTTAAGCGTTGACCAGTCGCACTTCGCCGTTGGCTAGAAGTCAGGCTACCGACGGCGTGCAGGGCTTTCTGATCCAACCTCCCAAGCGAAGTCGCATACCCTTTGTGGTGATTTGACGGCCTGAAATGGTACGAACGACAGCGCACTCAACTCGGCACGTCCGGACAGAACCCGGGCCGGCTCAGCGGGACGCTGTAGGGCGCGGCTCGCGGCCAAATGAGTGAACCCGATCATCGGCGGCTGCCGTCGTCGCGACAGCGCCGGGCTTCTGGCCGTAGCCGCCATGGGCAGCGTTCGTCTGGCCTGGGTCTGCACCGCCTTTGGCGGTGTACGGACCTCGTCGCCGGCGCTGCCGGCCGGCGCTAAAGTGTCGATCGTGTCGACGACAGGAGCGCTCGCCCTCGCCCAGGTGATGGCCCACTGCGGCGGCTCGCCCGCCGCGGCGACGAGCTTCATCGCGCGAGCGGTCGCCGCCGATCCGCGCGATCCGGAGCCGTACTCGGCGTTGGAGCACCTGCGGCGCGAGCTGCCCGCCGAGGTCACGGCCGTCGTCGCGGCGGCGAACACGATCGGACCGATGCTGGCCCGCGCCTATCTGTCCTTCGTTGACGGCGACATGGACGAGGCCGCGATGTCGCTCGGCGCGGTCACCGGCTACCAGCCGGACGTGCCGTGGGCGTCCGCACCGTGGTTCGGCGACGAGCGATTCCTCAGCGCCGTAACCCCGGCCGCCGTCGCCGAGGCGACGATGCGCATTAACGACTACGACCGTGACCTCGACACCGACACGGTCCGTGAGTGCCTGGCCCCGTGGTTCCAGGCGATCGAGGCGGTCTGCGACCGGCATGCGGACCCTGACGCGATGGCCCGCATGGCAATCTTGCTGCGCGTGTGCGGCCGCACCGACGCGTCGTTCGCCCTGTGCGACCAGGCCGACGCCGTGCGACGCGTCCCGTTCACCGAGGTTGTCCGCGCGGGCACCTGGCGCCACATCGGCAACCGTGCCGAGACGGCCGCGGCCTTCCGGCGCGCCCTGGCGCTCGATCCGGCCAACTGGTCGCTGCACCTCGACCTGGCCGATCTGGCCGCCGAGAACGGCGACTTCGCCGAGGCCGCCGTGCTGGCCACTCGCGGCGAGGAACTTGAGCCGGACGACGTCACGATGCGGGCGGCCGCCGCCGCGTACCGTGCCCGCTCGACCGGATCGGTCGCTGACCTGAACACGCTCACCGACCTAACGCCGCAAGTGCCCGAACCCTACCGCCAGACGCTCATCGAGTACGCCTACGCTCACGGCACCTAGGACATCTCACGGTTCGATATCGCGAGTCCGGCGCCGCCTCGAAGGCCGACCCTGGTTGCCCGCCTCGCCCGTCCATTCAGGCACGGTGACGAGTCGTAGGAGACCGGCGCGCACGGTCGGCGGCAGATCCGGAGGTCGGGCAACCAGGACGTACGGCCGACATACCATGCCTGCTGTGACCATCAAGGTAGAACTCGTCGAAGCTTGCAGCGCCGAGATTACCGAAGCGTTCTGCCGAGATGAGCCACTGTTGTCGAGTCGGCCGAGTCGCCTCAGCCCAGAGACGTTGGCCTACATGGTCGCGTCGTCCGCCTACCAACTCCTGGTCGCCCGCGGGACTGGGAGCATACGCGCCACGCTTACCATGGCCGTGTACCAGACCCCCCGTGGAGTGAAGGCCCGGATCGACGACGTCGTGGCTGAACAGACGGAAGACGGCCAGGCGGCCGCCGTCGCAATGCTGCAAAGAGCCGTACGGCACGCAGAAATGATCGGTGCTTCCGTTATTCAGCTCGTGTCAAAGCCGGCGTTGACGGTGGCAAACAGCACCTATGAACGACTCGGCTTTCGGTCGGAGCGCCATGGGATCTACTACCGGACAGTGCAGAACTAACCCGCCCACCCGGCGGACGCACTGGCCCTACGTCGTGAGCACGCCAACATGATCGCCGACATCTGCCACCAGCTTCCAGGGCTCCTCGCGCCGCAGCGACGCGATCGACTCGCCGACGGGCTGCGCTACCAATGGCGAACGGCGAGCGCGACCAAGCGCCAGTGGCTGTCGTCCCGCTGGGACCACCAGCACTACGACCACCGTTGGCGCAACGAGGCCGTAACTGGAAGGCCGACCCTCGACGAGAACAACCGCGAGGATCGACCGCCGACCCCACCTGTCGAACCCAACGCCCCCTGATTCCGGACGGCCCCGAGCTACCTGCGGCAGAAGAGGATGCTGTCGGCGGTGCGGCCGGTCCCCACGGGGCATGGGGCCGTGGGTGCCGGTATGGCGAACGCGTCGTCCGATCACCGCCAGACGGCTGGCCTTTTGTCGACCAGGCTTTCCGTCATGAACAACGCACTTGACGGCAAGGTAGCTCTCGTTACAGGTGGTGGTCGTGGCATTGGCGCCGCGGTGGCCCTGCGCCTGGCCCAGGACGGCGCCGATGTGGCGCTGACGTTTCAGCAGAATCAGCAGCGCGCCGACGACGTGGTGGACCAGATCAAAGCGGTAGGACGGCGGGCGATCGCCGTGCAGGCCGACAGCGCCGACCCGGCGGCAGTGGTCGCCGCAGTGGACCGGACCGCCGGCGAGTTGGGTCGGGTGGACATCCTGGTCAACAATGCCGGCGCGTTCCTGCTGGGACCGCTGGAGCAGCTGAGCCTCGAAGAGTTCGAACAGACCGTCGCGGTCAACGTCCGGGCACCGTTCGTCGCCTCGCAGGCCGCAGTGCCCCACATGTCGGCCGGTGGCCGGATCATAAACATCGGCAGCAACATGGCGCAGCGGGCGGTCTTCCCAGGCTTCTCGCTCTACGCGATGAGCAAGACCGCCCTGATCGGCCTGACCAAGGCACTCGGACGCGAACTCGGCGGCAGGGCGATCACCGTGAATCTGGTGAACCCAGGAGCCACGGACACCGAACTGAACCCGGCCGACGGCCCCAACGCCAACACGATCAACGGGTTCACCGCCCTCGGCCACTACGCGAAGCCAGCCGACGTAGCCGCTGCGGTGGCGTTCCTCGCCAGCCCGGACGGGCGTTACATCACCGGGGCAACGGTCAACGTCGACGGAGGCTTCACCATCTGATTCATCGGCCCACCACCGGGCTGTCCACCCTTGCGCACGGCTACGGCCCGTTCCTCCAGAGAAAGCGGGCCGTACCTTTTTGCCAGCTACTTGGCCCGCGAGCCAGGCATCCTCAACTCGGCACGACCACGCGCCGGCTCTGCCCTCCTCGGTCACGTGCGGTGACGCGCGGTCGGCGGCAGATGCGCGCACACGATCAAGCTCGGATCCGCCGCTCGTTGGCGCGCTGGAGGAATGACTGATGGACCAGCCGGCGATGTGGAAGGTGAAGCACGCTGGTCGCGGCTACATCGTCGTGAAGGTCACCACCGGCGGCCCGTGTGACGTCGGAGCCGCACTATGCTTCGACCGCAACGGCCGTGTTCTGGTTGGCGGTCAGTCGCCACTGACCGTCCTCCTTGGACATCACGTACATCGGAGTGCCCTCACCCAGCTCGGTCACCGGTTCACCCGTCAGGGAGAAGTGCCGCTGGCGAACCTTGACTGCAGCGACGTCCTCCCGGATGAACAGCACGTGCACGACCTCGTATGAAGGGATGAGGTCTCGCATCGCACCGGGCAGAACCTGCTTGGTGAACGCCGCGATGGCGCCCCGGCCGACGAGGAGCTTGCCGGCTCCGGTGGTCCAGATCGCATCCTCGCGGAACAGGGAGACGAACTCCTCGACCAGTTCCTCGCGTTGCGCGTGTTCGAGAGCGGCGACCACGTGTTCGATGGCGGTGATCTCAGCTTGACGGTCCATGACACGACCGTGGTGCCTCAACCGAACTTCAGGTCAAGTGCAGTGTGACCCGGACTACATCTGTGCCACCAGTCGATCAACCGTCACGTCCGATCGTGTCCGCAACGCCGCCCATGGCATCTTCGAAGCGGTAGCGGCGATCGGATGCTCGCACATCGGCAGGACCGCGCGTCGAGCACCGCCACGCCCCGACTGAACGTGACGCACGATCGGCGGCAGATCAGTGAAGCCCAAGCCGCGTCTCTACGTGTCGCGTTGACCGTCTTGCGTCACGCCGAGCAGGGATATCGCCTCGGACATCGGTACCGGGCGGCGCGATGCCGCGTTGAGATCCTTGCCTTCCTTGGTCCACAGCGGAGGAAAGACGTTGATGGCCTCGTCGAGTCGACACGCTCTAACCTCTTCGACCCATCCCTGCCAGCGCAGAGACTCGTAGAACCCCGTCACCGCACCACCGATCATGGCGGCGAGCCAGTCGCCGTAACCCTGCTCGCAGTCTTCCCAGCGCACCGTGTCCGGTGCGAGATACCAGATCGTCGGCTTGCCGCTAGAGTCCGGCATCCAGGCGAACTGACCGCCCAGGACGTCTTGCGCCACGATGACGCCACCGGCGACGTTGTCATTGATCTCGCCGAGACTGGCCAGGTGAACTTCGTCGTTACCTGATCCCAGGACTCGCAGCCACCCATAATCGAGCACCAGGCCACCGCTGCGGTGTACCACCGCACCCAACCATGACCGCGTCGTCACCTGCAGCCGCAGTAGCTCCTCGTCGGCGCGCTGCGAGTT
>NZ_BOOZ01000079.1 GCF_016863495.1 Micromonospora andamanensis | reverse complement strand
ACAGTCCGCGAACGCACTCTCATCGGCCACGATCGAGTGCGCTGCGCCGGGCAGCGGCCTACGCGCGGATTGCGGCAAATCCGTTGCTCGGACGGTGTCGTGGTTGGATCGCCCTGGCGAGGGCTCTGGCGTGACTGGACGGTGTACCGGGCACTCGGTCCCGACTCGGGTCGACCTGCCCGCTACCGTCTGCGTATCGCGGTGGCCACGCTTCCAGATCCGCAGCGAACAGCCCAGTCCTGAGCAGCACGAGGAGACCCTGATGACCGATGCCAGCAGCGACGCCGATGCCACCGCTGACGTCGAAGCGGGAACCGAGGAGCAACCACAACCCTTCGAGAACCGGGCGGCACGCCGGTCCAAGGGTAAGGCCACCGCCAACCACATCGGGGGTACCGCGAGCCGCGCCCACGGCCGTTCCGGCACGGTGCAGAGTCCTCGCCAGTACGGCAACCGTCGAAGCGGCTGACTTCGGACCTCTGGTCACGGCCGTGTTCAGTAGCTGTGGTCGCTACCGGCGTCCAGCCGCACCCGCAGGCTCGTTGCAGGACGGTGAGGGCCAGCCACTCGGGTGACGCTGAGTGCACCGTCAGTCCCGGCGCTGTCGCAACAGCAGACTCGACTCGGTTGCTCAACGAGCTGAACAGCGCCCGCAACTACGCCAAGATTACCGCGCTGCTCCGGAAGTACCGAGCACAGAAGCGGTAACGCAGTACATCAGGCCGCCGCGTTCGGTGCGGCATGAGCGGTATCGCAACCGCGTCGATTATTGCTGGTCTCGGACATTCCGTATCGCTACGGTGCTGTGCCATGCCCGACGCGATCTTTGCCCACCCGCGCCTCGCGCCTGTCTACGATGCGTTCGATGGCGACCGCGCAGACCTCGACGCATATCTTCGCATCGTCGACGAGTTCGACGCCCGGCACGTGCTCGACATCGGATGCGGTACCGGATCCCTGGCCATCCTGCTGGCGAGAAGTGGACGACAGGTAACCGGCGTTGATCCCGCCGCTGCCTCCCTCAAGGCGGCGGTATCCAAACCCGGCGCCGCATCGGTCAACTGGCTCCACGGGGATGCCACGACGCTCCCCGCGCTGTCAGCTGACATCGCGCTGACGACCGGCAACGTGGCTCAAGTCTTCCTTCGCGACGATGACTGGAGCGCGACACTCCAGGGCATCCATGGCGCGCTACGCGACGGCGGCCACCTCGTGTTCGAGACGAGACGCCCGCAGCGCCGCGCCTGGGAGGAATGGGTCGTCGACACTGACCCCGCCACCCGAAACCTTCCTGGCATCGGTGAGGTCGAACGGCGCATGGCAGTCACCAGGGTGGCGCTGCCATATGTCTCCTTCCGGTACACGTACACCTTCGCCTCTGACGGCTTCTCGGTGGAGTCGGACTCCACCCTCAGGTTCCGCAGTCAAGCAGAGGTTGAGGAGACCCTGGTGACCAGTGGTTTTACCACGATCGACGTCCGCGAGGCCCCAGACCGTCCTGGGCGGGAGTACGTGTTCGTGGCGCAACGAACGCACTGACCGCACCAACACTGAACGATGGTCGCACCCTTCTCGGGCGTGTCCTCGCGCCTGCCCATGGGCAGCGGCTGCGCTCCGTACGAGACCGTCCGGAACGCCGTGACGCTTCGGTACCCGGATGGCCAGGAGGTTCCTGAGTTTCTTCTCCACCTCGATGGCGACGAGGCGTGGTGGCGGTGGAGTGACGAGCCGTTCGACGAGCAGAATGCCTAACCAGCGCCCCCGCTCGACCGCTACTTGATCCGTACAGGACCATGAAGGTTCCTGCGGAACCGCTGAGGCTTGCCGGCGCGCGCCGAGCTGACGGGCTGTAGGCATATCATCCCGCGATGGCTTCCAAGACCTTGCTGGCACGCGGTGGACTTACCTATGTCGATCGTCGTGACTTCACCCGCGGCGATTCACTGCGCGTCCTCAAGCGGATGCGCTGGCCGTCAGTATGCCTCTGGGTCGAGGACAGCACATTGACTTTTTCGTCGCGGGCCGGCTCGGACGTGTTGCAGCACGCTGAGGTGACCGCATTGCCACACGGGCCGATCTTGGCCAGGCATTGGGCCCTTGCACTCGCGGTGTCCTTCAGGACCGCAGAACGTGATCAAGTTCTGCTTTTCTGGACTCCTCGTGCGCGAGCAGTCCTTCGGGAACTGGCTCGGCTTGGGTGGGATGCCGACCCGCGCGCAGACGACTTCGTAACATAGTCGAACACGTCCGAGTACACGCATCTCGACGTGACCGCGCCTGGAGTCGGTCGGCGATGTGACCACGCTGCGTCGGTGGCGGTTCGGCGATCTGGTCTTGGAGTTGCGGGCGGTGTTTCGCCTGAGCGGGGGCCGGGACGACAGCCGGCGCCATCCAGACGGGGAGCAGCGAACTGTGACCACTTCGGTGGGACAAGGTCGACAGTGCCTGCAGGTCAATGGCGGGCAGCAGAATCTCCGCGACGCCCACCGGCCCAAGGACCGACTCGTCCGGGCTTTCGGGATTCCCGATCCTGCTCTGACGGATCTCGACAGCGACCGCGCGCTCGTCGGCAGCGGGAATGGCGGGCGGGGAGGCCCGGCCCGTGTCATCGCCAGCCTGCTCCCAAACTGCTCCCAATTTAAGGGGTGACAGCGAAGAAGCTCGTTACCGACCGTTCCGGCAAGGAGCTTCTGACCTGCTCATATCGATGGTGGGCGATACTGGGATCGAACCAGTGACCTCTTCGGTGTGAACGAAGCGCTCTCCCGCTGAGCTAATCGCCCTCAGCGCGGATGACTCTACCCGATCGGGCGCGTGGACCGCGAACCCGGGGTCAGTTCGTGGCGAGGTAGCGCAGCACCTGGGCGATCACGTCGATGCCGAGGCTGTACTTGATCGACAGCAGGGCGACGGCGGCGACGAAGACCAGGCCGACCGAGCCGATGACCAGGCGTACGGGCAGTGATTGTCGCTTCACCCAGGCGGTCCAGCCGTGGACGTGGCGGCGGGTGAAGGCGAGCAGGCGTTTGGCCCAGTGGAATTCCACGGCCCAGATGCCGAGGCCGGCGATCACCAGCAGCCAGCCGGGGCCGGGCAGCGGGATGAGCGCGATGCCGATGGTGACCACGAGGGCACCGAGCACCCCGAAGATGATCTTCAGGGCGATCCGGCCGGTGGGGTTGGCCCGGATCAGTGCGAGGGTGGTGGATATCCGTTGCCGCCACGGTGGTGGGTAGCGGCGCTCGGACACGGCGACACCACCCCCCTCGCGCTTCGTGCTCCCGGCCATCTCCCCACGATGCCCCATTCCGGTCGACCTACCCCTGGTTCCCCCTGGATAGCCACGTCCGTTACGTGGCCGGCCCGTCGCCGTGCCGCGATCACTCATCCGGCTGCGATCGATCACTGACCGACCGTGCCGGTTTCTCCGCTTCTTCGGCACCCCGTACCCCCGCTGTTCGGCTGTGCGGACCGCGACGTTCGACGGGTCTCGCCTCGGTCGCCGCATCCACTGAGGATCGCGTCCGCGGCCATTTCACGCCCCAGTGTGGCGCGGGCCCGTCACTGCAACCGCCGACTGGACGTTACCGGAGTAAGTCGACGACTCAACAAACCCGATGCCGGGCAGGATGAACCCACTGGGCAGAACCGGAAATCCTAGATGAATTTTCACATTCACGAGGCCGTTCCGACCCCCTTCCCACCACTGGGTGAAGTCAGCGCATGGCGGAGCGTAGCCAGGAGTAGCGGCTGAGTATGGGAAAAGCGGGACACGCGCGTTCCGCAGCGGTGCCGGGGGGAGAACGTTCATGAGTGTCATCCGACCGACGACCGTAGAGGTCGAGACGTCGCTAAGGCTCGTCGCACCTGACGCCACCGCTCTGCCGGTGCGCGCCAGTCTGCGCTACGACCCTGCTGACCCGTATGCGGTCCATGTCCTATTCCATGCCGAATCGGCAGGCGGCGAGGCGGTGAGCTGGTCCTTCGCCCGCGAACTGCTGGTCACCGGACTGGACGAGCCGGCGGGCATCGGGGACGTACGGGTCTGGCCCTGGGCCACCCCGCGCGGCGACTTCGTCGCGCTGGCGCTGTCGTCGCCGGACGGCAACGCCCTGTTCGAGGTGCCGCGCAGCGTGCTGGTGCGCTTCCTGCGGCGGACCTACGTCGTCGTTCCGCGCGGCCGGGAGGCCGAGCACCTGGACGTCGACACCGCAGTGAACCGGCTCCTGGCCGGTCGCTGACAGACAGCAACCAGGGCCGCGCGGATCTGCCGAATCCGCGCGGCCCCACCCATCTCTCCCCGCTCCAACCCGCCGCCTCGTCGATCATGCAGTTGTGGCACCTGACAAAGGTGGCTGAACGGCACGAAACAGGTGCCACAACTGCATGATCGCGGGGTAGGGGCGGGGGGCGGGGGGGGTGATCAAGAAGGTGACGGGGGGTCAGCCGTGGGTGGTTAGGCCGCCGTCTACGGGGATCACTGCGCCGGTGAGGTAGGCGCCGGCGCGGGAGGCGAGGTAGATCGCGGTGCCGGCCATGTCCTCGGGGCGGCCGATGCGGCCGAGCGGGACCTGGGCCTCGATGGCGGAGCGGGAACCGGGGTCGTCGAGCGCGAACGCCATCATCTTGCTCTCGAACGGCCCGGGGGCTATCGCGTTCACGGTGATCTGCTCACCGGCCAGCTGGTGGGCCAGGCTGCGGGTCAGCATGTGCACCGCCGCCTTGGTGGCCGAGTACGCGTACACCTCCATCATCGGCACCCGGATGCCGTCGATGGAGCCGATGTTGATCACGCGCGCCGGATCGTCGGGGCCTGCCGCCGCGCGCAGGGCCGGCAGCAGTGCGGTGGTCAGCCGGAAGACAGCCTTGACGTTAACCGCCCACAGCTTGTCGAACGCGCTCTCCGGGTAGCTCTCCAGCGGCGCGCCCCAGGTGGCGCCGGCGTTGTTGACGAGTACGTCCAGTTTGTCGACCCGGTCCCGGACCGCAGCGGCGAGGTGCTGCGCGCCCTCGTCCCGGCCCAGGTCGGCGGGGATCGCCTCGCAGCGGCCGTGCGCGGCGAGCTCCTTGGCCACCGCCTCGCAGACCTCGGCCTTGCGGGACGAGATGATGACGTGCGCGCCGGCGGCGACGAAGCCCCGGGCGATCATCAGGCCGATGCCCCGCGAGCCGCCGGTGACCAGGACGGTCTTGCCGTCGACGGAGAACAGATCCTTCATGCCATCCCCTTGCGGTACCCGGCCTGGGGGCGGCCGGCGTCGGGGCCGCCGCCACGGACCGCTCGGAGCGCCACGACGACCAGGTCACTACCCATCAGTAACCTAATCGTCCGGCCGCATCGGGAACAACCCCACCCCGACGGGCATCCGCGCATCGGTGCCGGCGGCCCGCGATACCCGGGTGGCGAGGGATGCGTACCGGCCGGGCTCGGGCTAACGTCGCAGGTGATGGTCCCTTCCGGTCACCTCGCCACGGCGCTGCCCGACGCCGCCACCCATCCGATCGAGATCGACACGATCACGCTCGGTGACCTCGCACCCGACTCAGGGTGGCGACGGCCGGCGCTGCTGGACCGTGAGTTGATCGTGTTGACCACGAGTGGTCACGGGCTCGCCGAGGTGGATTTCCGGGCCCTGCCGTGCCGGCCCGGCACGCTGCTGCGGATCCGTCCCGGTCAGGTGCTGCGCTGTGCCCTGCCCCAGCTGGACGCCACTGTGGTCCGCTGGCATCCGGAGGCGCTGCACGGGCTCGACGTCGACGCCCACCACGTGCCCAACTGGGTCCAGCTCGCCGGCGAGGACGAGGACGCGATCATCAACGAGGTCAGCCAGCTGACCGTGGACGCCAGCCGGCACCAGGACACCCAGGCCGCCCGCAGCCTGTTGCGCCATCAACTGAGCGTGCTGCTGCTGCGGTTGAGCATGCTGCCGTCCGGTACGGGACGGACGCCGCGCCCGGAGGAGGAGGCCTTCCGGCGGCTGTGCCGCGAGGTGGAACGGGGTTACCAGGCCACCCGCCGGGTCGAGGACTATGCCGACCGGCTGGGCTGCTCGGTGCGTACCCTCACCCGGGCCTGCCTGGCGATCACCGGGCGCAGCGCCAAGCAGGTGGTGGATGAGCGGGTCGCGCTCCAGGCCAGCCGGCTGCTGGCGGCCACCGACGAGCCGATCGCCCGGATCGGCCGGCAGCTCGGTTTCTCCGAGCCGACGAACTTCGGCCGGTTCTTCACCCGCGAGGTCGGCATGAGCCCGGGCGCGTTCCGGGCCGCCCGCGAGCGGCCCGCGCCGGCCCCGGTGGTGCGCCCGCGCCCACCCGCCGAAGCGCGCCTCGACGCCCGTCGAGCATGACGGCACCGTGCCGGGTGACGCCGGCCTGGCGGTCCGGCCGGGTGGTTGCGGTGGCCGGTGCGGCCCCGGCCGGCACGCATTGGGCATGATGGCGGGGTGCAGATCTCCGCGCGTGGCGACTACGCGGTACGGGCGACACTGAGCCTCGCCGCCGCGTACCCGTCGCTGCTGTCCACCCAGGCCATCTCCACGGAGCAGGACATGCCCCGCAAATTCCTGGAGGCGGTCCTGGCCGACCTGCGTCGGGCCGGCATCGTTCGGGCCCAGCGTGGCGCGGAGGGCGGCTACGCCCTGGCCCGACCACCCCGCGAGGTGACCGTCGGCGCGGTGCTGCGCGCGGCGGAGGGCCCGTTGGCCGGCGTACGCGGGATGCGTCCGGAGGAGACACAGTACGAAGGGGTCGCCGCCCACCTGCCGCAGTTCTGGGTCGCGGTCCGCGCCGCACTGCGCCGGGTGGTCGACGAGGTGAGCCTGGCCGACCTGGTCGACGGCCGACTGCCCGCCCACGTCCGCCGCCTGACCACCCTGCCGGACGCCTGGGAACCCCGCTGACGGACAGGGACGCGGCGAACCGGTCCGGCGGTGGTCACGCGGCGACCGCAGAGGCCGTGGTGGTGTAGCCACCACGGTGGTGGACAAGTGGTTCGCCCCCCGCTCCCCCACTGAGGGCGAGAGGCTCGGCGATCACCACGTTGTGGTCGCCGGCCGGCACCCGGTGCACCACCCGGCAGAGCAGACTGGCCAGCACCCCGCCCAGCAGGGGTACGCCGAACGGGCCGGGAGTCCATCCGGGATACGCGGCGAACCGGTCGATGCCGTTGGTGGCGAAGACTCGCGCGGCCTCGGTCTGATCGGCCGCGAGCAGATGCACGGCGACGTGCTCGGCGCGGGCCAGCACTGTCCAGCTCGACGAGTCGACACCGAGGCAGAAAGAGACAAGCGGCGGGTCGAGTGAGACCGACGTGAACGAGGTGGCGGTGAACCCGGTCCGCAGCGGCTCGCCCAGGTCACCGAGGCAGCTCGGACGGCTACCCGGTGCCACGGCGGTCACCACGGTTACGGTGCTGGCCTGCTGGTGCAGCAGCGTACGGAACAGGTTCCGATCGACGGGCCGCAATTCCACGGCGCGCGGCCGCGCAGCAGTGACGTCGGCGAAGGTATGACGAGGAGGGGACATGGTGGTCTCCTGATCTGTCCACCTCGCGGTGGACGAGTCCCGGGCTCGGGCGGTACCGGCACGGCGCTGGCGATGCGTCGGGCGCGACGGAGGCGATGCTGGAGGCGGATTGACTCGATGTCAGCTCAACAGAGCGCGCTTGCGTGCCGGACGAGGTCGACGTGCACGCGAGCGGTGAGGAGAAGCTCGGCCCGCTGCGACATGAGGCCATGCTGCCCGCCGCCGATCGGCCCGGTCAACGGTCTTCCACTTCATGGGATTTCCTCAGACCAGGAGGATGGATCAGGATTACAGCAGGGATATTAATAGAGTAAGACCCACCTGTTAGATAGGACATGAGCCAGCCGATCTGACCACGGCTGGACACCTCGGAGCCCATCGGGTTTCACGAATCGACGTTCCGGGCATGTTCCTGCCCGTTCGGGAAGTCTCGAAGGGAGCCCCACAATGGGTGTGATGTTGCGTAAGCGCAAGAAGTTCGGGCCGCTGATCCTGCACTTCACGCAGAACGGCTTCTCGTCCTGGAGCATCAAGCTCGGTCGCTGGTCCTGGAACTCGCGGGCTCGGGCACACCGCGTGGACCTGCCGGGGCCGCTGCACTGGAAGCAGGACAAGTCCTGAGATCCCCACCTTCAGCGGGGCGCCGGCAACCTCCGGCGCCCCGACGCTTTTCCGGGTCCGGGTCCGGTGACGTGGGCGGGTCGTAGCGATCGCACACCGGCCGGCCGGACAATCTCCACATGGAACACAAACCGGATCATCGGTTGACGCGGCGGCGGGCCTCGCTGGCCTGTGCGCTGCTCTTCGTGACCTACTTCGTCGTGCCAGTGGAGTCCGATCCCGACCCGACCCGGCTCGGCCTGCGCATCGCGCTCACGCTGCTGATTCTCGGCGTGGTGGCCTGGCTGGTCACCGGCCAGGTGCGCCGCCAGATCGTCGCCGCCACGCGGGAGCGGGCGGCGCCCCCGATGACGCACCTGGTCCTCGCGCTGATGGCCGGTCTGCTCGCCTTCGCGCTCGCCGACTACGTGATCGCCCGGGTCGCGCCGGCACAGTTCGTCAATCTGGAGACCCGCGTCGACGCCTTGTACTTCGCGCTGTCCACGCTCACCACGATCGGCTACGGCGACGTACACGCCCACGGGCAGCTCGCCCGGGTGCTGGTCTGCGCGCAGATGGTGTTCAGCATCGGGGTGATCGCCACCGGCTTCTCGCTCGTGGTCAAGCGCCTGACCGAGCGGGTGTGACGAGTACGTCGCCGCCGAGCCGACCGTCCGGCGGGGTCCGGGTCACCCGGCCGGCGTCGAGCAGGTCGGACAGCGCCCGCACCGCGTCCACCGCCCGGTAGGCGGTCTCGGTCACCGCGTACCGGCGCAGCTCGGTGACGGTGCGCGGGCCACGCCGGTCCAGTTCGGCAAGCAGCGCCCGGCCCAACGGCGCCGGCTCCACCCAATCGGCGGGGGTCAGCGGCTCGCCGTCCGGGTCACGGAACCGTGAACCGGCCGCCCAGAGGGTTTCCTTCAGCTCCTCAACGCTGCGGTCCGAGCCGGTGCCGAAGCCGATCCGCCTGTCGACGTCGACCAACTCGACCTCGGTGGCCAGGGCGAACCCGGCGTCGATGAGCGCCGCGCGCAGGCCGGTGGCCGCCCTGGCGACGACGAGGGTCTCGGCGGCCCGGCCGGCCGCGGCGGCGCTCAGTGCCACCGGGTCGTCGGTCTCCAGGTAGGACAGCACTGGCGCGCCCGCGGCTCCGGCCGCCCGCAGGGCCACCGGCAGCCGGGTGGGCGGGCCGGGCATCAGGTGTACGGCGACCTCGGCCGGCAGCCCTGCCTCGGCGGCTCCGAGCCGGGCCGGCAGGGCCTCGGTGCCTTCGGCGAGCACCAGGACGGTGAGCCGGCAGCCGCGCAGCCGGGCGGCGTGCTCACCGGCCAGGCGTACGGTCTGCTCGGCCAGAGTGGGGTCACCGCCGTCGTACCCGAGGGCGACTGTGGCCCGGCGGGCGCGGCGCAGCGCGGCCGGCACCCACCTGTCCAGGTGTCGGAGGAACGGCGCGTGCCCTACGGCGTCGGTCGGCATGCTGCCGTTCTACCGCACCCGGCCACGCCGGCCCGCCTCGACGCCTGTCACACCGGGACCGAGATGCCGACGCCGCCCCTGGTGTCCCCGCCGTAGCGCTGGATCTCGGCGGGCAGGTTGAGGCGGCCGATCCTGGTCCGGGCGGCGAGGGCGGCGTCGTCGAGCCGGTCGGCGGGGACCAGCCAGACCACTTCGAACTCCAGCCCGTCCGGGTCCTGGCCGTAGAGGCTCTTCGTGGTGCCGTGGTCGGAGGTGCCGACAAGCGCGCCGGCCTCGGTCAACCGCCGGGCGGTGGTGGCCAGCTCGTCGAGGGTGTCCACCTCCCAGGCCAGGTGGTAGAGGCCGACGGTGGCCCGGCCGGCGGTCGACCGACCGGCGCCCGCACCGACCTCGAACAGGCCGAGGTCGTGGTCGTTCGTGGAGCCGGGCGCCTGGAGGAAGGCGGCGCCCCGGAAGCCTTCCGGGGTCATCGGTACCCGGCGGAAGCCCAGCACGTCGCGGTAGAACGCGACGCTGCGGTCGAGGTCACTGACGTAGAGGACGGCGTGGTTGAGGCGATGGATTCCCATGCGCCAACGGTAGCCCGTTTTAGTTGAGAGTTCAACTAACGCGCTATGATGCCGGTCATGACCCGCTGGCTGGACCCGGACGAACAGCGCACCTGGCGGGCGTTCCTGACCGCCTCCCGGGCGCTCATGGACACGCTCGACCGCGAGTTGCAACGCGACGCGGGTATACCGCACGCCTACTACGAGATCCTGGTACGCCTCTCCGAGGCGCCCGAGCGGCGCCTGCGGATGAGCGAGTTGGCCGAGTCGAGCGGCTCCTCCCGCAGCCGGCTCTCGCACGCGGTGGCTCGCCTGGAGGCGGCCGGCTGGGTGCGTCGCGAGGACTGCCCCACCGACCGGCGCGGCCAGATCGCCCACCTCACCGACGAGGGTTTCGCGAAACTCGCCGCCGCCGCACCCGGCCACGTCGAGGGGGTACGCCGACACCTTTTCGACGCCCTCAGCCCTACGCAGGTGGAGCAGTTACGCGGGATCAGCGAGGTGTTGGCCGAACGCCTGAGGCGGGCGTGACCGGATCCTGACCGAACCACTCCGGCGCGGGTCTTGTACTAATCGTCGTCGAATGAGCACGATGGGGCGTGCCCTCCGGCTTCGGTGAACTGACTGATCAGGCGCACGACCTGGTCTCCGCCGGCGATCTCGCCGGTGCCCAACGGCTGCTCGCCGACGCGCTGACCGGCGCCGACCCGCGCCCGGCCAACGCCACCTCCGAGTTGGCCGAGGCGGCCAGCCTGCACGCGCGGGTGCTCGTCGCGCTCGGCGAGCCGCACTCGGCGCGGGGCTGGGCCGCCTACGCGTACGCCGCCAGCACCCGGCTGTACGGCCGCTCCGATCCGCGTACGGTGGCCGCCGCGGCCACCCTGGCGGCGGTGCTGCACCGGGTGGGCAGTTGGTCGCGGGCGGCGCGGCTGTACCAGGAAGTGATCATCGAGTTGACCGCGTCGGACGGGCCGGAGTCGCTGCGGGTCCTCGCCGTCCACGCCGACCTGGCCACCGTGGAGTACGCCCGGGGTCAGTGCCAGGTCGCCCGGGACCGGCTCCAGGACGCGTGGGAGTTGCACCGCGAGGTCTACGGCGACGGGCATCCGAGCGGGATCAAGATGCTGGCCCGGCTCGGCTCGATGCAGCGCGACTGTGGTCAGTTCGCCGAGGCGCAGGACAACCTGGCCCTGGCCCGGGAACTGGCCCGCCAGCACCTCCCCGCGGACGATCCGCTGGCCACCCAGGTCGCGGCGCTGGCCCGGGCGGCGGCCAACCCGGCCCACGTCTGCGCCGACAACCCGCCGGTGAGCGTGGCGGAGCCGGTCGTACCGGCCGCCCGTACCCCGTCCACCGACGACACCCCACCCACCGCGACCTGGCCGCACCCGCGCCGGCCCGAGGACACCTGGCCGTCCACGGCGTCGCCGGAGCCGCCGCCGGACGAGCCCACCTGGGCCGCTGCCGCGCCGACCTGGGCGCCGGACGACCCGACGCCTGCTTCCGAGCCGCCGCCGGACTGGGCCACCACGTCGGACAGCGATCCGTCCTGGGCGGCCACCCCGGTGCAGGACGATCAGCCGTGGCGGTCGGCCCAGCACGTCGACCGGGAGGAGCACGTCGACCGGGAGGAGCACCCGGCGGAGGGTTACCACCCGAGCCACGGGTACCCGCCGGGCGGTCCTTCGGGGAACGCCGCCGCGTCGCCTGTGCCCACGCCACGGCAGCCGGTCGACGGCCCGGCCGGGCCACCCGAGGACTGGTGGGCCGGGCCGGCGGCCGAACAGCCCGCCCCGGACCCGTATCCCGAGGTGCCGCCCCCGGCCGGCGGCGCCGTACCGCCGAACGTGGTCGGGCTGACCGGCACGCCGCAGGCTCCCGGGGTGTACCGGCTGCGCCGGGTCGAGCCGGAACGTCCCGGACCACCGTCGCGCCTGCTGCCCGTGCCGGTACGCCCTACCGCCGTACCGGAGCCGGCCGGCCAGCCGAACCGGCTGGTGCTGATAGTCGCGGCCGGAGTCCTCGTGGTGCTGCTCGGTGCCGCGGCGGTCATCGCCGGAGTGTCCCGGGTGGGCGGCGGCGATCCGACGCCACCGGCGGCGAGCGGTGACCCGAGCGGCGCGGCACCGCCGGCAGCCACGGCCAGCGGCGCGCCGCCCGCCTCCCCCGGTGCCGCGCCGTCTGGGCTGTCGCTGCGCGACAACCGGGACAGTGTGACGTTGCGGTGGACGTACCCGGCCGGCGCGGAAGGACCGGTGATCGTCTCGGGCGGCCGGAACGGCCAGCCGCAGAGCCCCTTCGCGGATCTGCCCGCGGGCAGCGACAGCTTCGTCGTCTACGGCCTCAACCGCAGCCTCGACTACTGCTTCACTGTCGCGGTCGCCTGGTCCACCGACACCGTCGCCCGCTCCGGTGAGGTCTGCACCGAGCGCCGCTGACCGTCGGCACGCGCTATCTTTGGCAGTTCAGGCACAAAAAAGAACGGCTTGTAAAAGCCGTCCTGAACGCGAATTCTAGCCAATCGGGAGACGGATTGTCAAGGCACTCCGGCGGTTCGCCGTCCGACGACGAGATCGGCCGCGAGCAGGAGTACGTCTCGATGCTCTACCAGCGCCTCGACGACCTGCGTGACCAGGCGACGACGCGGTTGACCGAGCAACTGCGGTCGACCGGCGGCACGTTGCAGGCCCGCTCTCAGCGGGACAGCTCGGTACGCATGTACGCCGACCAGGTCGAGCAGTTCTCGGCGGTGGAGAACGGCCTCTGCTTCGGCCGGCTGGACACCGACGGCGACAAGCGCCATTACATCGGTCGGATCGGCATTTTCGACACCGAGGGTGACTACGAGCCGCTGCTGATGGACTGGCGCGCCCCGGCCGCCCGCGCCTTCTACCTCGCCACCGCCGCCAATCCGCAGGGCATCCGGCGACGTCGGCACCTGCGTACCCGGCAACGGAAGGTGGTTGGTCTCAACGACGAGGTGCTCGACCTGGCCTCCGCCTCCCCCACCGCCCACGAGGAGCTGACCGGCGAGGCGTCGCTGCTGGCCGCGCTCAACGCCGGACGGACCGGCCGGATGCGCGACATCGTGGAGACCATCCAGGCCGAGCAGGACCGGATCATCCGGGCCGACCTGCCGGGGGTGCTCGTGGTGCAGGGTGGGCCGGGCACCGGCAAGACCGCTGTGGCGCTGCACCGGGCCGCGTACCTGCTCTACACCCACCGGCGGGAGCTGTCGACCCGGGGCGTGCTGCTGGTCGGCCCGAACGTCACGTTCCTGCGCTACATCTCGCAGGTGCTGCCCGCACTTGCCGAGACGGGCGTGCTGCTGCGTACCCAGGGCGATCTGTTCCCGGGGGTCAGTGCCCACCGGTCCGAGCCCGCCACCACCGCCGCCCTGAAGGGCCGCCTGGCCATGGCCGAGGTGCTCGCCAACGCCGTACGCGATCGGCAGCGGGTGCCCGACGAACCGCTGGAGATCGAGCTGCCGCAGCGCGAGGTCCTCGTCCTCGACCCGGCCACCGTGCACGCGGCGCGCGACCGGGCCCGGCGCAGCGGCCGGCCGCACAACCTGGCCCGCGCCGTCTTCGACATCGAGGTCATCCACGCGCTTGCCGACCAGGTCGCCGAGCGCATCGGCGCCGACCCGCTGGGCGGGGAGAACCTGCTCGAAGAGGCCGACCGCGCCGAGATCCGCCGCGAGCTGCGCGAGGAGCCGGAGGTCCGGGCCGCCCTGGACGAGTTGTGGCCGGTGCTCACGCCGCAGCGCCTGCTCGCCGACCTGTACGCGGCACCCGAGCGCATCGACGCCGCCGCGCCCATGCTCAGCGACGGCGAGCGGGCCGCGCTGCACCGCGAGCCGGGCGGCTGGACACCTGCGGACGTGCCGCTGCTGGACGAGGCGGCGGAGCTGCTCGGCGAGGACGACCGGGCCGCCGCCGCCCGCCGGGACCGAATCCGTGCCCTGCAACGCGAGTACGCGGAGGGCGTGCTGGAGATCGCCAGGGGTTCGCGGTCGATCGACGTGGAGGACGAGGCCGAGGGTGGTGAGATCCTCGGCGTGACCGACCTGCTCGACGCCGACCGGTTGCTGGAGCGGCAGGAGGAGGCGGACCGGCTCACCACCGCCCAGCGCGCCGCGGCCGACCGTGGTTGGGCGTTCGGGCACGTCATCGTCGACGAGGCACAGGAGTTGTCGCCGATGGCCTGGCGGCTGCTGATGCGCCGCTGCCCGAGCCGGTCGATGACGATCGTGGGTGACGTGGCGCAGACCGGGGCGCTGGCCGGCACGCCGTCATGGGCGGAGGCGCTGGCGCCGTACGTGGCGGACCGGTGGCGGCTGACCGAGCTGACCGTCAGCTACCGCACCCCCGCCGAGATCATGGAGGTCGCGGCCGACGTACTGGCCGAGATCGATCCGACGCTCCGCCCGCCGCGCGCCGTACGCTCAAGCGGTTTCGCGCCGCAGCAGCGCGCGGTGCCGGCGGAGACGCTCGCCGCGGAGCTGGTGGCGGTCGCCAGGGCCGAGGCGGCGGGGCTGACCGACGGTCGGCTCGGGGTGATCGTCCCGACCGGCCGGGTCGACGACCTCGGTACCGCGCTGACAGCGGCCCTGCCGGAGGCGGCCGTCGGCGAGCAACCGGAGCTGGAGAGCCGGGTGGTGGTGCTCACCGTCGCCGAGGCCAAGGGCCTGGAGTTCGACTCGGTGATCGTGGTCGACCCCGACCGCATCATCGCCGAGTCCCCCCGAGGCCCCAGCGACCTCTACGTAGCCCTCACCCGCGCCACCCAACGCCTAACCACCCTCACCCCCACCTGACCGCACCCCCCACCCACCCCTGCCTGACCGCGCCCCTGCCTGACCGCGTTGATCATGAGGTTAGCGGCACTCACAGAGA
>NZ_BOOZ01000078.1 GCF_016863495.1 Micromonospora andamanensis | reverse complement strand
AAACTTGGCCTCGTTAGAGAACCGCGTTCGGGGCAACCGCTCCAAACTATCCGAACCGCGCTTCGAGGTCAACCTGAAGTTTCAGGATCCTCGTTACTAGCTCGGGGCCCACGCTATCGCTCGCCTTTCGGCGTCAGCGACTGTCATGGAGAACCGCAGACCGGCCGATTGCCACTGAAGGCAACCCGCCCGGCTCCTGCCGGCTCCAGAACCCTACCCGGTCGGCTTCGCGATCGCAACTCCATCGTGCAGAGTCGCTTCGCACCGCCCGTCTCAGCCTCACGTCGATGTGATCGTCGCGCTACTGGCGCCCGTTCTCGGCCGGTTTGCCCCGGCCTCCCGCGTGCAGAGAGAAAGTTACGCGGACGCCCCGGATAAGGCAAATCACCGTTCATCGATGCACTGTCCGAATCGGCAGGAGCTGGCCGACCTGCCGTCAGCCCCGTGGGATGACCCGATCCGACGGCACGGCTGACCGGACCAGGCCCGGGTAGAGCACCCCGTCTCGCCGACACCGGGCAGCGCCGACGCGATCGCTAAGGAGTGTCTTCGCGCCGACGACCACGAACGGTTCCGACGTGCCAGAGTGTCTGGCATGGATGACGTGTCCCGGCCCGCAAGCCCGGTCCTCGCCGAGGACGCGCTGCTCGGCCTCCTGTTGCCGATCTGGCAACTGCTCATCGGGGCCTTCGTGCTCTTCGCGGTCCTGGTCTCGATCGGCCGACTGGCCCGGCGCGGCCCGTCCCGGATGAGCACCGCCCTGCTGATCACCGCTGCCGCTATCGCCGGCTTCGCACTTGTCGGCGTGCTGCTTCAGGGGTAACTGCGTCAGAGCCGGCGGTTGGCCAGGCTCGGCAGCTCGGCACGGATCCGTTCCAGGCAGCTCAGGTCGATGTCGGTCACCGCGAACCCCGGACCGTCGGGCACCTGGGAGAGCACTGTCCCCCACGGATCGATCACCATGCTCCGCCCGTAACAGGTGCGGCCGGGCTCGTGGTCACCGGTCTGCCCGGCCGCCGCGACGAAGCACTGGTTCTCGATCGCGCGGGCCCGCAGCAGCACCTCCCAGTGGTCCCGTCCGGTGTGCATCATGAAGGCCGCCGGCACCACAAGCAGTTGGGCGGCCCCGGCGGTCGCGAGTTGCCGGTAGAGCTCGGGGAAGCGCAGGTCGTAGCAGATCGACAGACCCACCCGCAGCCCTTCGACCTCCACCACCACCGGCTGATCACCAGGTGCCACGGACGCGGACTCCCGGTAGGAGACACGCCCTGGAATCTCCACGTCGTACAAATGGATCTTGCGGTAGGAGGCGGCGAGGGTGCCGGCGCGGTCGAAGACCAGCGTGGTGTTCCAGGTGCGGTCCGGGTCGGGGCCAGCCTCGTGGAAGGAGCCGGCGATCAACCAGATACCGCGCCGCCGGGCGGCGTCGGCGAAGAACCGGCCCACCTCGCCGTCCGCCGACTCCGGCGGCGGCATCCCGGCACCAGGACCGAGATAGTCGACGTACTCCGGCAGCAGCACGAGGTCCGCACCGGCTGCGGCGGCGCGGTCGATCAACGCCTCCGCGGCGGCGAGATTCGCCTCTCGGTCGTCGCGGGAGTTCAGCTGGCAGACGGCGACGCGCATGGCTGCCAGCGTACGACTGGACGGCGGTCGGCCGCAGCGTACGGTCGCGGCACCGGTCGGATCAGGCGGACTTTTCCTCACGCTCGCGCCGGGCACGGCGGCCCGTGAACTCCCGCGGAACGATCGTCGGGTTCACGTTCTCCAGCACCGCCTCGCGGCTGATCAGCACTCGGGCAGCATCAGGGTTGCTGGGCACCTCGTACATCACGGAGAGCAGCACCTCCTCCATGATGGCGCGCAGCCCACGGGCACCGGTGCCGCGCAGCATCGCCTGGTCGGCGATGGCTTCGAGGGCGGGCCGCTCGAACTCCAGCTCGACGCCGTCCAGCTCGAACAGGCGCTGGTACTGCCGAACCAGGGCGTTGCGCGGCTCGGTGAGGATCCGGACCAGAGCCGTCCGGTCGAGACTGCGGACGCTGGTGATCACCGGCAGCCGGCCGATGAACTCGGGGATCAGCCCGAACTTGAGCATGTCCTCCGGCATCACCTGGCTGAAGATGTCGTCGGTGGAGCGATCGGAGACCGCACGGAGCCGGGCGCCGAAGCCGGTGCCCCCGTGGCCGGTACGCGCCTCGATGATCTGATCCAAACCGGCGAATGCCCCACCGCAGATGAACAGCACGTTCGTGGTGTCGATCTGGATGAACTCCTGGTGGGGGTGCTTGCGGCCGCCCTGCGGGGGCACGTTCGCGACGGTGCCCTCAAGCATCTTCAACAGTGCCTGCTGGACGCCCTCACCGGAGACGTCACGGGTGATCGAGGGGTTCTCCGACTTGCGGGCGATCTTGTCGATCTCGTCGATGTAGATGATGCCGGTCTCGGCCCGCTTGATGTCGTAGTCCGCGGCCTGGATCAGCTTGAGGAGGATGTTCTCCACGTCCTCACCGACGTAGCCAGCCTCAGTCAGGGCGGTGGCGTCGGCGACGGCGAAGGGGACGTTGAGCATCCGCGCGAGCGTCTGCGCCAAGTGGGTCTTGCCACACCCGGTCGGACCGAGCAGCAGGATGTTCGACTTGGCCAGCTCGACACCGTCGTTACCGGCGCCCGGCGCGTTGGCTGCCTCCGCTTGGATCCGCTTGTAGTGGTTGTAGACCGCGACGGCGAGCGCCTTCTTGGCCTGCTCCTGCCCCACGACGTAGTTGTCGAGGAACTGGCAGATCTCCATCGGCTTGGGAAGCTCTTCCCACTTCACCTCGCCGGACTCGGCCAACTCCTCCTCGATGATCTCGTTGCAGAGATCGATGCACTCGTCGCAGATGTAGACCCCGGGGCCCGCGATGAGCTTCTTGACCTGCTTCTGCGACTTCCCGCAGAAGGAGCATTTCAGTAGGTCGCCGCCGTCACCGATCCGTGCCACCTACGTTCTCCCTGCACTCATCGGCCGGAGCCCCGGCCACGACCTGCGGACGCTGACGCTCCGCCCGTCTTTCTCTCGCCCGCCGGTCGCCCGGCGAGGTGGTACGGACCCGACGTTACCCGCTACCGGAGGTTTCTCCGACCCCCAAAACGGGTGTGTCAGAGGTCGGCCGGCAACCAGCCCGACCGACCTCTGACCCGGTAGCGGTCAGCCAGCCGCGTTCGCGGCCAACAGACCCTTCTTACGACTGGTGAGGATCGTGTCGACAAGCCCGTACTCGCGGGCCTCCTCAGCCGTCATGATCTTGTCACGGTCGATGTCCTTGCGGACCAGGTCGACCGGACGGTTGCAGTGCCGGGAGAGCATCTCCTCCAGCTGCGTACGCATCCGCAGGATCTCCTTGGCCTGGATCTCGATGTCCGAGCCCTGCCCGTAGCCGCCCTCGGTGGCCGGCTGGTGGATGATGATGCGCGAGTTCGGCAGGGCCATCCGCTTGCCCGGAGTGCCCGCCGAGAGCAGCACCGCGGCGGCCGAGGCGGCCTGGCCGAGGCACACCGTCGAGATGTCCGGCCGGACGTACTGCATGGTGTCATAGATCGCCGTCATCGCGGTGAACGAGCCGCCCGGCGAGTTGATGTACATGATGATGTCCCGGTCGGGGTCCGTCCCCTCCAGGGTGAGCAGCTGGGCCATCACGTCGTTGGCCGACGCGTCGTCCACCTGCACGCCGAGGAAGATGATGCGGTCCTCGAAGAGCTTGTTGTACGGGTTGGACTCCTTGACCCCGTACGACGTGCGCTCGACGAACGACGGCAGAACATAGCGGTTGTGCACGGCCGCGAACTGGGGCGGCAGGCTGAGGTCGGTCATCGTCTGCTCCTCGATCAGCTCAGGGTCCCGGCGCCCTCGGGAACCTGCGCGGCCCCCGTGATCACCTTGTCGATGAAGCCGTAGTCGACGGCCTCCTGGGCGGTGAACCAGCGGTCCCGGTCCGAGTCCGCCTCGATCTGCGCCGGCTGCTGACCGGTGTGGTAGGCGACCCGCTCCTGGAACATCCGCTTGGTGTACAGCATCTGCTCGGCCTGGATCGCGATGTCGGCGGCGGTGCCGCCCATCCCGCCGGAAGGCTGGTGCATCATGATCCGGGCGTGCGGAAGGGCGTAGCGCTTGCCCTTCGTCCCCGCGCAGAGCAGCAGCTGGCCCATGGACGCGGCCATGCCCATCGCCACTGTCGACACATCGTTGTCGATGAACTGCATCGTGTCGTAGATGGCCATGCCGGAGTAGACCGAGCCACCGGGCGAGTTGATCCAGAGGTTGATGTCGCGGTCCGGGTCCTCCGCGGCGAGCAGCAGCAGCTGCGCGCAGATGCGGTTGGCGACCTGGTCGGTCACCTCGCTGCCCAGGAAGACGATCCGCTCCTTGAGCAACCGGTTGTAGACCGAGTCGTCGAGGTTGCCAATGGTGTCACCGCCGCGGGCCTCGATCGCCCGAAGCGGCTTCGCTGGGATGTGCATGTCGGTCATGGCAGCCCTTCGCTCTCCGTACCGTCGTGTCCGACACTAACCGCTGGGCCGGTCGCCAGACTCCCGGTCCGGGCACTGTTCGCTCTCAGCGCAGCAGGCCGAAGGCGTACCCGGAAAAGGGATCGGGCCACCACCCACCGCGACCGGCGGACGGTGGCCCCACCCGGCGATCAGTGCTCGTGCGAGTGCTCCTGCTCGCTCGCCTCGCGCAGCGCGTCCATGGTGACCACGTTGCCGGCCGAGTCCTTGATCGTGATGCGTTCCATCACCGAGGCCAGCGCCTTGCCCCGCCGGACGTCGCCGTAGACCGCGCCGGCCGTGCCGGAGCGGACGAGCTGGTCGTAGTACTGCTGGGGAGCCATGCCGGCACGCTGGGCCCGGTGGACGATCTCGTGACCGAACTCGTCGTCGGAGACCTGCACGTCCTCGGCGTCGGCGAGCGTGTCCAGCAGCAGCTGAACCTTGACGCCCTGGGTGGCGGCGTCGGTCAGCTCGGCGTCGATCTGCTCCTCGGTCTTCTCCTCGGCGGCGAGGTAGTCCTCCATCGAAGCGCCGATGCGCTCCAGCTGGTCGGCCATCGCCTCCTTGCGGCTCTCCACCTCGTCGCGGATCACGCCTTCCGGCGCCGGCACGTCGGCAGCCGCGACGAGCTGCTCCAGGGCCTTGTCCCGAGCCGCGTAGATCTGCTCGATCCGCTTGCCCCGGCTGACCCGCTCACGCAGGTCCGCCCGCAGCTCCTCGATGGTGTCGAACTCGCTGGCGAGCTGGGCGAACTCGTCGTTCAGCTCCGGCAGCTCCTTCTCCTTGACCGTACGTACGGTCACCAGCACCTCAGCGTCGCGGCCGGCGAAGTCGCCACCCACCAGCTGGGTCGTGAAGGTGGTGTCCTCACCAGCGGACAGGCCCACGACCGCCTCGTCCAGCCCCGGCAGGAGCTGCTTGCTGCCCACCTCGTGCGAGATGTTGCTGGCCGAACCGCCCGGCACCTCCTCGCCGTCAACGGTCGCCCGCAGGTCGATCTGGACGTAGTCACCCTCGGCCGCGGCGCGCTCGACGGTCTTCAGGGTGGCGAACCGCTCACGCAGGCCGTTCACCTGCTCGTCGATCTCGCTGTCGTCGATCTGCAGCTCGTCGACGGTGACCTCGATCGAGGTCAGATCAGGCACGGTGATCTCCGGCCGGACGTCCACCTCGGCGGTGAAGTTGAGCGAGTCACCGTCGTTGAACTCGGTGATGTCGACCTCGGGACGACCCAGCGTCTTCAGGTCGTGCTCACGCACGGCGGCGAGGATGTTCTGCGGGATCGCCTCCTGCACCGCCTCGTTGAGCACGGTGCCCCGGCCGACCCGCTGGTCGATGATCGCCGGCGGCACCTTCCCCTTACGGAAGCCGGGGATCTGGATCTGCTGACCGATCTCCCGGTACGCCTTCTTGAGGCTCGGCTCGAGCTCGACGAACGGCACCTCGATGGCGAGCCGCACGCGCGTCGGGCTCAGAGTCTCGACGGTGCTCTTCACAGGCGTACTCCTTGACGGATCTCGGGTTGATTCTGGGCGCACTTCGGCCCATCGAGTGTAGGCGAGCCGGCACGGCGGACCAGCAGCGCCCGGGTCGGCAGCGGGCCTGCCCCGCGTGCCGGCGATCCGGGTGCCGCCGCCCGGTGCTTGCGGCAGTCGGGGTGGCGGGATTTGAACCCACGGCCCCTCGCTCCCAAAGCGAGTGCGCTACCAAGCTGCGCCACACCCCGTGGCGACGAGCAGTCTATGCCGTCCCTCCGACAACAGGTTGCCGGGGCGTCACCCAACGCGCCGAACGAGGACAAACCCGACATCCGTTCTCTCCGCCCCCGGGGCGGCGGGGCGGCGGGGCGGCGGGCGGCGGGGCGGCGGGGCGGCGGGGCGGCGGGGCGGCGGGGCGGCGGGGCGGCGGGGCGGCGGG
>NZ_BOOZ01000077.1 GCF_016863495.1 Micromonospora andamanensis | reverse complement strand
GGGGGGGCGGCGGGGCGGCGGGCGGCGGGGCGGCGGGGCGGCGGGGCGGCGGGGCGGCGGGGCGGCGGGGCGGCGGGGCGGCGGGGCGGCGGGTGCAGTTTGCGGGATGTTGCGGTCTTCCGGCCTCGTGAGAGCGCAACATCCCGCATATTGCGATCGATCGACGCCGACGGCGCGGGGATACGGCCGCACGGTCGCCGTGGGTATTGGGTAGGCTGTCGGGCGCACCCGGTCCTCCGGGTGTACGCGGGCGTAGCTCAATGGCAGAGCTTCAGTCTTCCAAACTGACGGTGCGGGTTCGATTCCCGTCGCCCGCTCCACGAACTCCGGCCCAGGTCAACGGCATGATCGCCGAACCTGGGCCGTTCTCGCTCCTCGCGTCAGTCCCGGCTCTCCGCGCGGAAACCTCTGGCCGAGGAGGCGGATGGGGCAGCAATCGCTTCTAGCCGATGAGCGAGCGGCGATCGAGTTCCTCCTGGCGGCCGTCGAAGTTGGGGCACCGCAACTCACTTGACTGGTGCGGTCCGCCCGCGATGGGGTGGCGCCGTGAGCAAACTGTGGACCGCCCCCGAGGACGATCCCAGGGTCTTCGGTCAGCCCGTCGGCGAAAAGGCGACCTACCGGGAGTACCTCGACAACTACCGTCTGACCATCGAGATGAAGTGCGACGGACTGGACGCCGAGCGGCTCGGCCGACGCTCGGTGCCGCCCAGCACCCTGAGCTTGCTCGGCCTGGTCCGCCATTTGGCCCAGATGGAGAACCACTGGTTCCAGCGGGTGCTGCAGGGGCGGACCGACGCACCGTGCCTTTACCAGCACGAGGACGACCCAGACTGGGACTTCGGGGGCGCGGTCCCCGATCACGCGGTGGTGAAGGAAGCCTTCGCAACCTGGAAGGCCGAGATCGCCAAGGCGGACGAGTGGCTCGACGCCCTCGAGGAGGCCGACCTGGGCCGCGAGGTACCGGTCGACGGTGGCAGCCACGGCACGCGCGACGTGCTTCTCCACGTGATCGAGGAGTATGCGCGGCACGCCGGCCACGCCGACCTCCTGCGCGAGTGCATCGACGGGCGTACCGGCCTGTGACCCACCGAGACGGTGGGTCAGCACAAGGACCGCCGTCAGGATGCAACCGCTTCAACGTCTGACGACGGAAACCCGGCGCCGATTCACCGCAGCCGTTTGTCCTCGACGTGTACGACGTCAAGCTCATGGCCGTCCCGGTCTCGCTTTCCGCGTCCGTACAGACCAACGGCCAGATCGCTGTCGTCCGAGACCTCGTCGGGCCCTACGTAGGTCAGCACGTCGTTGTGGTGGCTGTAGACCACCCATCCGGGACCAGGATCGAGGGTGATGGTACCGAAGTCTCCGGCAGGTGAGCCGGCGTAGACGGGACCGTACTCGCGCAGGATGTCGACGGCCTGGGCGGCGAGGTCGACGCTGGGTCCGGGGTCTGGTAGTACGACGCAGGTGCCGTGGGCGAATACGACCCAGGACTTGCCGTCACCTCGGATGATGCGACGCCAGACTCCGGCCAGATCTTGCTCGGACATGACGATGATCATCCCTGAGTTGATGCACCAGCGCTACCCGCGAAGCGGGCCCGATACAGCGGTCAAGAGCGGGCAACCGAGGGCGGCAGGTGGTAGCAGAATTGAGCAATCCGGCCGAGCTGTCCGCCGCGCTAATCGGTCTCAACGGAACGCGCGCACGGCTGCTCGGTCCTGGCCTGCAAGGTGCTCCCCACCAGGGCGACGGGGTAGTCGATCTCTCTGACCTGGTGATCGCCGGTCTCGACCGAGAATCGCATCGACAACAGGTCACTCTCGAACGCGGTCGCGCATTCGAGGCGCAGCTTGACATCGATCAGACCGGTATCACCAGGGCGTAGCAAGCGAGAGCTGCCGGTGTCACGGACCAGGACACCCGGTCCTTGCCCAGTCGCCGAACGAACCGTCATCGGCGCCTGGCCAGGGTTGGTCACTGCCAGTTGCCCGTCCAGCTGAAGAACGCCCGGGACGTCCGAGCCCCCGCCAGCGATGGACACGAGAACGGCCACAAGTGCGACCGAGGCATGTCGCTCCCGCTCCTCCCGCGAGTCCCGCAGCTCGTTCACACCGAAGCCACCAAGCAACCCGCCGGCAACGAAGGCAGCGACGAGCCGGACAGCCATCTTCCGTCTGGCCAGGAGGCGGTCCGGAGCCCCGCTGCCTGCCGCCGTCAACTGGCGGTTGTGCTCATCCAGGTCGATTACTTCTCGCCCCGCCGACATGATGCCAGCGTAGGGCGTTCCTGACGGCACGTCGCCGGTCGTGCGGCCACCAGGTTGACGGTACGGGTTCGATTCCTGTCGCCCGCTCCACCGCGCTCCGGCCCGGGCCAGCGGCAAATTCCCTGATCCTGGCCGGTCGGCCGCTCTCCCGGTTGGATCTGCGGGCCGGCTGTGGGTCGCCCGCTGCACTGCACGACGTGACAGGGGAATGTGGTCGCACCGGTGCGTGTGGTGCTGCCACGATTGCTGCCGTGACTGGCGACTCCCCGACCGGCTACTCCCGCACCTGGCGTAGTGCGCTGCTGGGTCGTGTGGTCGCTGAAATCGAGACGGAGATTCGTCGGGCGTGGGAGCGGCTTGCCGTCGACCTCGATGTCGACCCGGATTCGTCCGAGGCGATCGAGGTGGCCTGGCTGGTAGTCGATGACCCGGCGGCGTACGACTGGCGGACCGTTGACGGCGCGATTGACCGGCTGAGCTGTCCGGCTTGTGGGGCCCGGCTGACCCAGGGACCGGCCGCGTGCGAGACGTGCGAGTTCCATCACCGGATGCGGTTCGGTGCCCGTGAGGTGGACCGTCAGCACGTTCCGCCGGGCAACGAGCACGCCCTGCGGGTGGCGAGTGCGGTGGCGCGTACCCGTCATCGGTATTCGGCCCGGGCCCGGGTGGGCTACGAACTGGTGCTGCCGGAACTTGTCGCTGGTGCGCTGCCCACCACACCACAGGCCCAGGCCGGCAAGGCTCTGATCAACAAGCTGACCGATGATGAGTGTGACCGCGTCGTGAGCTTCGCCCAGGTCGAAGAGTTGGCGCGCGGTCGCTGATGCCGCACGCTTCGCCACCTCTTGGAGTAGCCATGTCCGGTGAACCGGAGCCGGGTTTGCAGCCCGACCCTCTGCGGCCCGGCCACGAGCAGGGTGATCCGTTGATGGTGACGGTCGACGGGCAGGACTTCCGGGTTCAGGCCCGTCCGGGCGCAGCCGGCACGTACGACTTCGACTGGCTCAGCGGGCCGCACGACTACGGCTTCGGGCTGTCCCGGTCTGACGGCTCGATGATGAGCCGCGCCGAGATGGAGGCGGCGATCCGCGAGTTCCTCGCCGAGATCGACCCGGCCACCGGCTACCTGGCGGAGTGACGGCAAGGCAAAGGCAACGACACCGACGCCAGCGCCGCCGGCGGCAGAGCTGGCACCGCCACCGGCGGCAGAGCCCGCAACATCGGCGGCGACACCGACGACGCTGTCACCGGTGGCAGAGCCAGCGTTGCAACCAGGTGACGACAAGTTCGTCGAATCCGGGGGCACGGGCGGTGCCGAACCGGAGGTTGTGGTCGGCACCGGGGAACACCACGATCTCGTGGTCGTCGTGGCCGGCATCGCGAAGGATGGTGGCGACGACCCGTGCGCTCTCCCCCACCGGTACGAGCAGATCCTCGGCACCGAAAACGGCAAGTATCGGGCAGCTCAGTGACCTGAGCGCGGCGGTCGGATCGTGGTCGGCGATGCCGGCGAGGAAGGCGATCGACGGGGTGTCGTGCCGGCCAGCTTCGGGTACCACGGTGCGGTGTGCCAGGGTGCCTGGGCGGCGTGGACGCGTACCGGATCGTCGCCGGAGCGTACCCGGTGGATCTGCTCGTGGAGCAGCGTCACGGCCTGCTCCACGTCCGCCTCGGTGAAGCCCGCGGCGGGAAGCTGGTGGCGGAGGCGGTACTCCTCCTGCGCCAGCACGCCCACGCCCGGGCCGGACACGCAGACCACCGCCGCGACCAGGTCGCTGCGGGACGCGGCGAGGGGGGCCACCCAGCCGCCCTGGCTGTGGCCGATCAGCGCGACCGCGTCGGCTCGTACGTCTGGCTGTCGGCGCAGGGCGCGGACCGCCGCCAGGGTCTCCTCGGCCCGGTCGGTGAGCCGCTGGCGGGTCCAGTCTCCGGTCGAGGCGCCCGAGCCTGGCTTGTCGTAGGCGAGGCTGGCGAAGCCGGCGGCGGCCAGCCGGGTCGGCCACTCCCCCACGTCGCGCCCGCCGGGCCCCGAGCCCTCGACGAAGACCACCGCCGGGTACGGACCTGGCCCGGGCGGGCGAACCAGGTCACCGACCAGTTGGTCACCGTCGTGCCGGAAGGACAGTTCCGTCGACACCGGTTCGAACAGCACCCCGCCACGGTATCCACGCGCTGCCGGGGCTCAGCGGGCCGCGCGTTCGGCACGGGCGGGCGCGCCCACCTCGTGCAGGTGTCGCAGCGCCTGGCGGTAGGAGTCGATGAGACCTGTCTGTTCGTAGGCCACGCCGATCTCGGCGCAGTACGCCTGCACGATGGGTTGGGCCTTGCGCAGGTTGGGTGTGGGCATGCCGGGGAACAGGTGGTGCTCGATCTGGTAGTTCAGGCCGCCGAGCGCCACGTCGGTGAGCCAGTTGCCGTGCACGTTGCGGGAGGTCAGTACCTGCTTGCGTAGGAAGTCCTCGTCGCCTGTCGGGTGCGGCATGCCCTTGTGGTTGGGGGCGAACGTGAGCCCGAGGTAGACCCCGAACAGGGCCTGGTGCAACAGCAGGAAGGCGACGGCCTGAAGTGGCGTGAGGACCACCAGCAGCGCGGTGAGGTAACCGACGGCGTGCAGCACCAGCAGGGCGCTCTCGGCGCCGCGACGCCGTACCGTGCCGTCGCGCAGGGCCTTGACGCTTGACACCTTGAGGCTGACGGCGAGCAGCGTCAACAGCGGGAAGAACAGTGCGGCCTGGTGCCGGGTGATGAAGCCTTTCAGCCCGCGTCGGCCGGTGGCCGCCTCGGTGGTCCAGACGAGCACCTCGGGGGCCACGTCCGGGTCGAGGTCGTCGTGGTTGGGGTTGCTGTGGTGGCGGGTGTGTTTGTCCATCCACCAGCCGTAGCTCATCCCGACGCCGAGGTTCCCGGCGAGCAGTCCGGCGAGTTCGCTGGGTCGTCTGGTGCGGAACACCTGACGGTGTGCCAGGTCGTGCGCCACGAGCGCCACCTGGGCGAAGGTGACGGCGAGGAAGACGGCCGTGATCAGCTGCCACCAGGAGGAGCCGATGACGAGGAACGCCGTCCAACCGCCGAGGTACATGAGCGCGACGACGCTCAGCCGGACGACGTAGTAGGCGGGTCGGCGCCGCATCAGCCCCGCTCCGTTGATCCGGCGGGCGAGCGCGGCGAAGTCGCTGCCGGTCGTCGTGGTAGTCATGGCTTCAGCGAACCGCCTCACGACCTGCTTGTCAGGAGTTCTACCCCCTCCGCGAAGGGGGTGCTGGCACCACCGACGAACGGCCGCCACGGTGGGCACAATATGCCCGTGGACGTGGCCGGAGCTGGTGAACGGATGGCCCCATGGGTGCGCCAGGGGGTGCGTTCGGTGCTGGCCGGCATGGCCGGGATCGGTCTGGCGCTCACGAATCTTCCGCTGCTCGTCCTGTCGGTTGTCGCGTTGGTGCTGGTGCCGGTGCCCTTTCTCGGCATGGCCCTGGTGCCGTGGACGACGAAGCTGGTCAGGACGCGAACTGATCTTGAACGGAGGCTCGCCTCCCGGGCCGGTGTCCTGGTGGCCCGCCCGTACCATCCGCCTCCGGAGCGGGCCGTGCCCGGCGGTTGGCGTCGCTTCCGGTGGGCCGTCACCGACCCGGCCACCTGGCGGGATCTCGCCTGGCTGGTGCCTGGGGCCATCGTCGGGGTCGTCCTCGGCGTGCTCGGGTTGGTCATCCCGCTGTACGGGCTGGCCGGGCTGACACTGACGCCGGTGTGGATCTGGCTCGGCACCGACTGGTACGGCTACGGCACCATCTGGTCCGTCGACACGGTGGGCGAGGCCCTGCTCTGCGTTCCGCAGGGTGCCGCCATCCTCGCCGTCGGCCTGTGGCTGGCACCGTGGCTGCGTCGCGTCGACGCCCTGTTCGACAGGCTCCTCCTCGCCCCGACGAGGGCCGCCGAGCTTCGGCTGCGCGTCACCCAGCTGACCGTGACCCGCGCCGACACGGTGGATGCCCAGGCCGCCGAGCTGCGTCGCATCGAACGTGACCTGCACGACGGCATCCAGGCGCGGCTCGTCTCGTTGGGGATGATGATCGGCCTCGCCGACGAACTGATCGACAGGAATCCGGCCGCGGCGCACGAGATGCTCGCCGAGGCGCGGGAGTCGAGTGGGACGGCGCTTGTCGAGCTGCGGCACCTGGTACGCGGCATCCACCCACCCGTCCTGGCGGAACGTGGCCTGGAGGGCGCGGTGCGGGCACTGGCGCTCAGCCTGCCCGTACCGATCACGGTCGACGCCGAGCTGCCCGGCCGGCTCGACACGCCTGTCGAGTCGGCGGCCTACTTCGCCGTGGCGGAGACCCTGACGAACGTGGTCCGGCACAGCCGCGCGCGGCACGCGTGGGTGTCGCTGCGCCACGCCGAGGGACTGTTGACGATGGTGGTGACCGACGACGGCGCCGGCGGTGCCGACTCCGCCGCCGGTACCGGTCTGCGTGGCATCGAGCGTCGCCTCGCCGCCTTCGATGGCACGATGGCGCTGTCGAGCCCGCCCGGTGGGCCCACCGTCGTCACCATGGAGATCCCGTGCGCGTTGTCATCGCCGAGGACCACGCACTCCTTCGTGACGGACTGACCCGGCTCCTGCGGGCCTTCGATTTCAACGTGGTCGCGTCCGTCGACAACGGCCCGGCGCTGCTACCCGCCCTGGTCACCCACAAGCCCGAGGTGGCGGTGATCGACGTCCGGCTCCCGCCGACGTTCACCGACGAAGGTCTGCAGGCCGCGATCGCCGCCCGGAACCGGATACCCGGGCTGCCGATCCTCGTGCTCTCCCAGCACGTCGAGCCGTTGTACGCCCGGGAACTGCTGAGCACTCCCCAGGGCGGGGTGGGTTACCTGCTCAAGGATCGCGTCTCCAACGTCGGCGAGTTCATCGACGCCGTCCGCCGCGTCGCCGCGGGCGGCAGCGCCATGGATCCCGAGGTGATCTCGCAGCTCCTCGCCCGCCGGGAGCCGCTGGCGGCCCTCACCGCCCGCGAACGGGAGGTGCTCGGCGAGATGGCCGAGGGTCGCTCCAACGCCGCCATCGCCACCAAGCTGCGCATCACCGAGAAGGCGGTGAGCAAGCACATCAACAACATCCTCACCAAGCTGGACCTGCCGCCCTCCGAGGACGACAACCGCCGGGTGCTGGCCGTGCTGGCCTATCTCAACGCGTGACCGGAAGGCGTACCGGCCCTGTTGCTCGACGTTCAGGAATCGGTGCGGTGCGGCTCCTCGGCGGACGGCACCGGAGGCAGGTGGCGCAACGCCCGGAACGCCACGACGGCCAGTGGTACACCGACCGCCAGGACGGCGACGATCTGCCCGGCGGCGGTCGTCAGCAGGGCCGTGCGCTGCACCTGGGCACCGATGTCGGGCAGGGTCGCGATCCGCAGGGCGAGCGCGGCAGCGGCGAGCAGGACCAGCGCCAGCGACCAGGGCAGGGTGCGGAGCGGCGAGCGGGACGCGACCAGGTTGACCGCCATCGCGACGGCGACAAGCACACAGCACATCCCCGGCCAGTCGAGCAGCCGCAGCGCGGGCATTGTCGCCTGGGCGAGGAACAGCGGCACGGGGACCGCGAGGATGCCGATCGGCAGGGCCAGCAGCCAGGGACGACGTGCCACCGGCGCGGCATCACTGTGGACCGCGGACATCGCGACGAGCAGTGCTAGCTCGATGAGCAGCAACGCCCACGGCGTCACCGTCAACGGTGCCGGACCGGTGGCCTGCTCGACGGCGACGGCGACGGCCTGCGGCACGACAGCTACCGCGGCGACGGCCTGGGCCACCCGGCGGTGCCCGAGGACAAGGGCGAGGAAGGCCGGCAGCCAGGCGTAGCCGGCGAGGTTCAAGGTGGCCTGCCAACTGCTGGCGGGCGGGACGAGAACCCACTCGGAGGTGGGCGCGGGCAACCAGCTCAGCGCGCCATAGAGCCACAACGTGATGGCGAGACCGGCGGTGGCCATGACCGCCTGGAGCAGCACTCCGGTCAGCACCGCCAGGCGGACCGCCTGCCCCCAGGCGTACGGGCGTGGTGGCGCGTCAGCCCCACCGATCCGCAGCCGGACGGCGAGGGACATGACGCTTGCCACCTCCGCCAGGCTCGGGCGGCCGTGGTCGGCGAGGTACTCGTCGGTCTCGGCGTCGCCGGTCTGCAGGGTTTCCAGGAAGGCGGCGACCATGTCGTCCTCCCACTGCCGCCGGTATCCGACGGGCAGCAGGCGCAGCACCCGGCGGTAGCGTTCCTCCAACCGGCTCATCCGGACGTCCCTTCGATCGGGCTCTGTCGGCGCAGCCGGGTCGAGGCGAGCCGGGCGTTGGCGGCCAACCGTCGGGCCTCCGCGTCGAGGGCGTGGCGTCCCCGTTCGGTCAGCCGGTAGTACCGGCGCAGCCGACCCTGCCAGGCTTCCTCGCGGTCCAGCTCGATCAGGCCGCTGCCGACGAGACGGTCGAGCGCTCCGTACAGTGATCCGATTTTCAGCCGCACCCGGCCCTGCGACAGTTCCGCCGCGTCGGCGACGATGCCGTAGCCGTGGCGCGGGCCGTCGACGAGCGCGGTGAGGACGAAGAAGGTCGGCTCGGTCATCGCCCCGGAACTCATCAGCCCAATATAGTGGCTGACAAGATATCCTTACAAGCGTTATTTGTCGCGATGCCCGGCGCACTCCCGGCCGGCGGGAGAGGGCTGATCCGGGTCGCGTCGGATCCGGACGGCGCGTCCGGGAAACCGCACCAGCGGGGATGAATCGCGCCAGGCTGGGTAAGCAGGCCGCCGTCCTGGTGGAGTGACGACCTCGGTCGCGGTGCCCCGCGGCCACCTTCCGGGCGGGCCGGCCGACGGGCCGGTCCGCCCGGCGGCCGGGGCACCCAGCAACCTAATTGGTCAGCCAGTTCCAGGCGTCCATGATCCACTGCGTCTGTTGCAGGAAGGCGACACCCAGGCCGGTCAGGAACACCGCCGTGACCAGGTGCGCGCCGCGCGCGGTGCGCCGTATCCGTCCCATCTGCCGTTCCAGCACCACGCGGCCGAGCAACCGGGCCAGGGTGAACAGTCCCGCCGCGACCAGCAGGCTCAGCACGAAGATCACGACTGGTCCGACCAGGTCTCCGCCACCGGAGATCGCCCAGATCCCCCAGCACACGAATGCGAACAGTGCCCCCGCGAAGCTCCACTCGCCGCCTCGCTTCAGGCGTGCCACGTGCCAGCTCAACGGCTGACGCGGTGCCGGTTCGCCGGGCCAGCCGGTGCCGGTCGGCTCGTGCTCCACCGTCGGGAACGGCTCGGTGCGCGGCGCCCGGGCACCGACCTGGGCCACCCCACGGCGGTACGGGTCGCGCTGCGGCGGCACCCCGTCTCCGGGCTGCGGCGGCACCTCGACGGTCCGCTCCGCCCACGGCTGCGTCTGCTCGGGCATGTCGTTCCCTCCCCTTTCACCGGCGGCGCCCCCGGACGCCGCTGGAGTCTTCGAGGGTAGCCAGCCCGCAAATCGGTCGCCGTACCCACACCTATCGACTAGACACGAGCGGTGACCACCTCCACCCTGCCCATCGAGGCAGCCCGCGCCGAGGACTACGACGAGATCGGCCGTTTCCTCGGCACACTGTTCCATCACAACGTCGAGCCCGAGGCCCACGAGGCCGAGCGCGCGATATTCGAACCGGACCGGGCCCTGCTGGTACGCGACGCATCGGACCTGGTGGCCAGCGCCGCGGCGTACACCCGGGAGTTGGGCGTGCCCGGCGCGGCGGTACCCGCGGCGCACGTCACCCTGGTGGGGGTCGCGCCCACCCACCGTCGGCGGGGCCTGCTCACCGCGATGATGCACCGCCAGCTACGTCAGATCTACGACAATCGCCGGGAGCCGGTCGCGGTGCTCTGGGCCAGCGAGGGCCGAATCTATCCGCGCTTCGGCTACGGCCTGGCCTCCCAGCGGTTCCACGTCTCCGGTGAGACCACCGAACTACGGCTGCCGGCACCGACGCCGGACGAGGGCCGACTGCGCCTGGACCGGCCGGCCGACCGGCAGGCCGACCTGGCTCGGGTGTACGACCGGGCCCGCGTCGAACGTCCCGGCTGGTCGGCGCGGGACGACAGGTGGTGGCGGTACGTGCTTGTCGACCCGGAGGCACACCGGGGCGGCGGCACCGAGCGGCGGGTGGTGCTGCACGAGGGGCCCGACGGGGTGGACGGCTACGGACTGTTCCGCACCAAGGCCGAGTGGGACGATGCCGGCCCGAACAGCCTCACCACAGTCGACGAGGTGGTGGCGAGCACCCCGGCGGCGTACCGGGCGATCTGGCGGATGCTGCTCTCCCTCGACCTGACCCGGCGGCTGACCTGGATGCGGGCGGCAATGGACGAGCCGCTGCTGCGGTTGCTCAACGAACCGCGCCGGCTCGACTTCCGGCTGGTCGACGCCCTCTGGGTACGGGTGGTGGACGTACCCGCCGCGCTCGCCGCCCGGCGCTACGCCACGGACGTCGACGTGGTCATCGAGGTGACCGACCACCTGCTGCCGGAGAACACCGGCCGGTGGCGGCTGCGCGGCGGACCGGCCGAGGCCACCTGCACCCCGGCGACCGGGCCGGCCGACCTGGCCTGCGACGTTCGCTGCCTCGGTGAACTCTTCCTCGGCGGGGTGACCCCGGCCGCGCTGGCCGACGCCGGTCGGCTGCGCGAGCTACGCCCCGGCGCGCTCGCCGCAGCCAGCCCCGCCTTCACCTGGCACCGGGCCCCCTCCGCCATGGAGATCTTCTGACCCCACCCTT
>NZ_BOOZ01000076.1 GCF_016863495.1 Micromonospora andamanensis | reverse complement strand
TTTCGGTCGCCGTATTGCGGCTTTCGTGATCTTCTGCCCCGACCAGAAGTGCAAGATCCACGGAGGGCGGGGGGCACGGAGGGCGGGGTCTGTGGAGGGGGCGGTTCAGGGGGTGTGGGCGGCTAGGAAGATGCGGACGGCTTCGTCGGCCCAGCGGTGCAGGTCGGCCGCGGAGAACGACTGGCGGACGGCGAACATCGCCTCGTTGAGCGGGATCGACAGGATCAGATAGTTCAGGTGCTGCGCCGCGAGCAGCGGGTCCGACACGCGCAGCAGGCCCCGCTCGGCGAGACGGGTGATGGCCCTGGCAAGGGTGGCGTGGCCGCGTTCCGGCGCGGCGCGGTGCCACGCCCGGGCCAGCTCAGGGAAGCGTCCTGCCTCACCGATCAGCATCCGACGCAGCTGGATCAGGTGTGGCGCGGTGACCGTGGCGATATGCTCGCGGGCGAAGACCCGCAGGTCACGCGGGAGGTCGTCGGAGTCGGCAAGGGCGTCGACGTACGCCGAGCCGGCTCGTTCGGCGTCGGCTATCGCGCCGGTGAACACCGCCTCGAAGAGGCCGCGCTTGTCGGTGAAGTGCGCGTACACGGTGACCTTGGAGACACCGGCGCGGGCGGCGATCCGGTCCATCCCGGCGGCCAGGTAGCCATGTTCGAGGAACTCGATCAGGGCGGCGTCGAGGATCCCGCGCCGGTTGACGTCCTTTCGCACGCCCTAACTGTACTGTACGGTTCAGTTCATGCCGATGGTCACCTCACGGGACGGCACCCGCGTCGCCTACCAGCGCGAGGGTGCCGGCCCGGCGCTCATCCTCATCGACGCCGCCGGGCATTTTCGGGCCAACAGCCCACTCGACGAACTCGCCGACCTGCTGACGCCCCACTTCACGGTCTACCGCTACGACCGTCGCGGGCGCGGGGAGAGCGGCGACACCCTGCCCTACGCCCCCGAGCGCGAGGTGGAGGACCTCGCCGCGCTGATCGCCGAGGCCGACGCGCCCACCGCGCTGTACGGGTACTCCTCGGGCTGCCTGCTCGCCGTGCACGCGGTCGCCGCCGGCCTCGACGTACGCCGGCTGGTTCTGCTGGAGCCACCGCTGGACACCGACGACGAGGCCGGGCAGCGGGAATTCACCGCGACACTGAGCCGACTGTCCGGCGCCGAGGCGGTGACGTTCTTCCTGACCTCCATCGGCGTACCCGAGCAGATGCTGGCCGGGATGCGCGACACCGCACACTGGCACGCCATGGTCTCGGTGGCGCACACCCTGGCGTACGACAGCCTGCTCAGCGAAGCCACCGGCCCGACGGTGCTCGCCCGGGTGACCACACCGACGCTCGTCCTGCACAGCGCCGGCAGTACCGACGACCTGACCGGGATGGCCGCCACCACGGCCGGCCTGCTGCCCGCCGCCGAGCAGCGCAGCCTGCCCGGCGAGTGGCACGGCGTGCCGGCGAGCATCCTCGCCCCGGTGCTCACCGACTTCCTGCGCCGCGACGCGACACGGCCCTGACCGGGCAGCGACGGCTCAGATCTCGTCGATCAGGTCGGCGACCGAGTTGACGATCCGGGACGGGCGGTACGGGTAGCGTTCCGCCTCCACCCGGGAACTGATCCCGGTCAGCACGAGGATGGTCTCCAGCCCGGCTTCCAGGCCACAGAGGATGTCGGTGTCCATCCGGTCACCGATCATCGCGGTGCTCTCCGAGTGTGCGTTTATCGTGTTCAGGGCCGAACGCATCATCATCGGATTGGGCTTGCCGACGAAGTACGGCTCCACCCCGGTGGCTTTGGAGATCATCGCGGCGACCGAGCCGGCGGCTGGCAGCGCGCCCTCCACCGAGGGCCCGGTGGCGTCGGGGTTGGTGCAGATGAACCGGGCCCCGTCGTTGATCAGCCGGACCGCCTTGGTGATCGCCTCGAAGCTGTAGGTGCGGGTCTCCCCCAGCACCACGTAGTCGGGGGCGAAATCGCTGAGCACGTAACCCACCGCGTGCAGGGCGGTGGTCAGCCCGGCCTCCCCGATGACGTACGCCGTGCCGCCCGGCCGCTGGTCGGCCAGGAACTGCGCGGTGGCCAGAGCGGACGACCAGATCGCCTGCTCCGGCACGTCCAGCCCCATCCGGGCCAACCGGGCCTGGAGGTCCCGCGGCGTGTAGATGGAGTTGTTGGTCAGCACCAGGAAGGGCTTGCCGGAGGTACGCAGCCGCTTGACGAACTCCGGCGCGCCCGGCACCGGTTGGCCCTCGTGCACCAGCACCCCGTCCATGTCGGTGAGCCAGCTCTCGACGGGCTTACGGTCCTGCATGATCATCCCCAGGGGTTCGTCGGGTACGCCGCAGAGGTCAGGACGGACGGCGGGGCGGGACGCAGCAGACCGTGGGGCAGGTGTCCCACATCGGCAGCTGGCCCAGGCGACGGCGCGACTGTGCCCCGTCCGGATCGATGCGTTCCCGCACCAGTTCCCGCACCATGGTCACGTACCGGGGGTCGGTGTCGGGGGTGCCGGCACGGACGAAGTCCACGCCGAGTCGCTTGGCCGTGTCCAACGCCTCGGTGTCCAGGTCCCACACCACCTCGAGGTGGTCGGAGACGAAGCCGATCGGGCTGACCACCACGCCTGTCACGCCCTGCTCGGCGAGCGTTTCCAGGTGGTCGTTGATGTCCGGCTCCAGCCACGGCACGTGGGGCGGACCGGACCGGCTCTGCCAGACCAGGTCGTACGGCAGGTCCGGGGCCGCCGCCGCGTGCACCAGCCGGGCCGTCTCGGCGAGCTGGGCGGTGTACCGGCCGCCGTGCGGGCCGGCACTGTCGGCGGCCGAGATCGGCACCGAGTGCGCGGTGAAGACGAGCCGGGTGCTGTCCCGCCGCGCCGGGTCCAACTGGGCAAGCGCGGAGCGCACCGCGTCCACGTGCGGCTCGACGAAGCCGGGGTGGTCCCAGAACTGGCGCAGCTTCTCGATCACCGGCGCGTCCGGGCCGACCGCCGCCCGCGCGGCGGTGATGTCCTCCTGGTACTGCCGGCACGAGGAGTAGCCACCGTAGGCGCTCGTGACGAACGCCAGCGCCCGGCGTACGCCGTCGTCACGCATCCGGGCCACCGTGTCGGCGAGCATCGGGTCCCAGTTCCGGTTGCCCCAGTACACCGGCAGGTCGAGCCCGTTGGCGGCGAAGTCGGCGCGGACCGCGGCCAGCAGTTCCCGGCACTGCTCGTTGATCGGGGAGACCCCGCCGAAGTGGTGGTAGTGCTCGGCCACCTCGGCCAGCCGCTCCGGCGGAACGCCCCGCCCCCGGGTCACGTTCTGCAGGAACGGCATCACGTCGTCGGGCCCCTCCGGGCCACCGAAGGACACCAGCACCACCGCGTCGTACGCCATGGGCCCATTGTTGCCGGTGGCCTGCGGCGTCCCGGCAACGCCCCCGGGTCCCGGTCGTAAACAGACAGCGGGACGCTCGGCGTCAGGCGCCGACGGCGTGGTAGCCACCGTCGACGTGCACGATCTCACCGGTGGTCGCCGGGAACCAGTCCGACAGCAGGGCGAGACAGGCCCGCGCGGCCGGTTCCTGGTCGGTCAGGTCCCAACCCAGCGGAGCACGCCCCGCCCAGGCGTCCTCGAACTGCTCGAAGCCCGGAATGGACTTCGCGGCCATGGTGCGCAGCGGACCGGCGGCCACCAGGTTGCTGCGGATGCCCTGCTTGCCCAGGTGCAGCGCGAGGTAGCGGGAGGCCGACTCCAGCCCGGCCTTGGCCACGCCCATCCAGTCGTACACCGGCCACGCCTGGGTGGCGTCGAAGGTCAGGCCGACCACCGAGCCGCCCGGCGACATCAGCGGCAGCGCCGCGACGGCCAGGGACTTGTAGGAGTACGTCGAGACGTGCAGCGCGGTCGCCACGTCGTCCCAGGAGGCGTCGAGGAACCCACCGCCGAGGCAGCTCTGCGGGGCGAACCCGATCGAGTGGACCACACCGTCGAGCCCGTCGACGTGCTCGCGGACCTTGTCGGCCAGCCCGGCGAGCTGCTCGGGGTCGGTCACGTCCAACTCGATCACGGGTGCCGGCTCGGGCAGCCGCTTGGCGATCCGCTCCACGAGCGACAGCCGCCCGTAGCCGGTGAGCACGACCTGGGCGCCGTTCTCCTGAGCGAGCTTGGCCACTGAGAAGGCGATCGAGGCGTCGGTGATGACGCCTGTGACGAGCAGCCGCTTACCGGCCAGCAGTCCGGACATTTACCCTCATTCCTCCGTGCTCAGGATTCAGTGGCCCATGCCCAGGCCACCGTCGACCGGAATGACCGCACCGGAGACGTACCCGGCACCGTCGCCGGCCAGCCAGGTGACCACCGCCGCCACCTCGTCCGGGCTGGCCATCCGGCCCGCCGGGATCGACTTGAGGATCTCGGCCTTGCGCTGGTCGGTCAGCCCGGCGGTCATGTCGGTCTCGATGAAGCCCGGCGCGACCACGTTCGCGGTGATGTTCCGGCCGCCCAGCTCCCGGGTGATCGAGCGGGCCACCCCGACCAGGCCGGCCTTGCTGGCCGCGTAGTTGACCTGGCCGGCGCCACCGGACAGACCGACCACCGAGGAGACGAAGATCATACGTCCCCACCTGGCCCGCAACATCTTCCCGGAGGCCCGCTTGGCGCAGCGGTACGCGCCGGTCAGGTTGGTGTCCAGCACCCGGGTGAACTGCTCCTCCGACATGCGCAGCAGCAGCGTGTCGTCGGTGATGCCCGCGTTGGCGACAAGCACCTCCACCGGGCCGAGTTCCGCCTCGACCGCCGCGAAGGCCGCGTCGACGGACTCGCCGTCGGTAATGTCGCACTGCACGCCGAACAGTCCGTCGGGGGCTCCGCTGCCCCGGTGGGCGATCGCCACCCGGTCACCCTGCTTGGCGAAAGCCTGGGCGATGGCCAGACCGATCCCCCGGTTGCCCCCGGTAACCAGCACAGTTCGCGACACGGTGCGTCCCCTCCCCAAAGATCGCTGCGGCTTGGAGACTAGGCGCTACCGCACGGTAATCACTAACGGGCGGACGTCACACCGGGTATCAGTCACTTGACAGCGGTCCGCCCCGCAGCCAGCACGGACTCGTCCGATGAACGGCCACAGCGCACCGGCCGGTCGACCGAGTGAGCCTGGCGCACACCCCGGGTGTACGATCATCCACGTTTGCGGGTCGCTCGGCGGCCCGCGTCGCCCCGGAACCCGACCCCAGGAGGTGATCGCTGTGCCAGATAGCGATCCTCCCAGTCGTGGCCGGGCCGACCGCCAGCCACGCTGAGCCCCGCTCCGCCTGAGCTGGCCCGCTCCCCCGCGCACCCGTCCCACCGCCCGGCACCGCTGTCGTCGCGGCCGATCGGACAGGTGCCGCCGGAAGCAGCCCGGTCACGACTTCGCGTGCGCGTCCTGATCCACCCCTTCCGCGGCCCGCCCCGCCCGGGCCGCCAAGCCGCCACGTCGGAGCTGTCATGAGCCGCTACGTCGCCCCGCTGGGCTTCACCCTCGCCGCCGTCTGGGTAGCCGTCCTCTTCGTCCTGGCCAGCGCCAACCACTGACCCACCCACCCGCCCCCCCGTTGATCATGAGGTTGGCGGCCGATTTGATCTCCAATAGTGCCGCTAACCTCATGATCAACGAGGCCGGTGGGGTGGGTCAGAGCATGCGGGAGGACCAGAGGAGGCTGAACGCGCCGGCGCAGAGGGCCAGCAACAGGGCGATGCCGGCGTACCACTGGGTGATCTCGCGGGGTTCGGTACGGAAGCCGATCGAGCTGCCCATGTCCTGGTACACCTGCTTCAGCTCGCTGACGGTGGCCGCCTCGTAGAAGAATCCCTCGGTGGTCTCGGCCAGGTCGGCCAGGGCGAGCCGGTCCACCGGTACCCGCTGCAACTGACCACCGATGTCGACGTGACCGGAGTCGGTGCCGAATGCGATCGTGGAGACCGGCACGTTCGCCGCCTGCGCCGCCGCAGCCGCCTCCTCCACCGACCGCCCGGCCGTACGGAAGCCGTCGGAGAGCAGCACGATCCGGGCCGGCGGGATGCCCGCCGCCCCGTCGGCCGGCACCGACCGGATCGCCTCCAGACAGGTGAACACCGCCTCGCCGGTCGCCGTCGCCTCGGCCAGCACCAGACCCTCGATGGCACTCGTCACCGCCGGGCGGTCCTTTGTCGGCGGCACCAGCACGTTCGCCGACTTGGCGAACGAGACCAACCCCAGGTTGTACGTCTCCGGCAGTTCCGCCACGAACTGCTTGGCCGCCTCCTGGGCGGCCTCCAGCCGGTTCGGTGGCACGTCGTCGGCCTGCATCGACAGCGACACGTCGATGGCCAGCATGATGGTGGCGCGTTCCAGCGGCTCCCGGGTGTCGACCGCGGGCCGGGCCAGGGCACCGGCCAGCACCAGCAGGGCCAGCAGGAAAGCGGTGGCCGGCAGGTGCCGACGCCAGCCGAGGCCCTTCGGCGCCACGGTACGCAGCAGGTCCACGTTCGTGAACCGCAGCGCGTAGTCGCGCCGGCGTAGCTGCCGCCAGACGTACAGCGCGGCGAGGGCGAGCACCGGCAGCACGGCCAGCAGCCACCACGGTTGGAGCAGTCTGATCATCTCGTCGTCCCCCGGGTGCGGGCGTGCCGCTGGGCGGCCACGAAGCGCACCATGTCCAGCAGCCAGTCTCGGTCCGTACGCAGTCGCAGGTGGGCAGCGCCGGCGGCGCGCAACGCGGCGGAGATCTCGGCCCGCTGAGCGGCGGCAGCCGCCGCGTATCGGTGTCGCAGGCTCGGGTCGGCGGTCTGCACCTCGTGCAGTTCACCGGTCTCCGGGTCGACCACCGGGAGCACCCCGACGTCGGGCAGTTCCAGTTCCCGCGGATCGACCACCTCGATCGCCAGCAGGTCCTGTCGTACCCGCAGCTTCCGCAGTGGACGCGCCCACTGGGCCGGCGGGGCGAGGAAGTCGGAGATGACGACGGCGACACCGCGCCGCCGGGGTGGGCGGTTGAGCATGTCGATGAGCGCCCCGAGGTCACCGCGGCCCGGCCGGATCTCGGTGCCGGCGATGGCCCGCAGCATGCCCTGGGCCTCCTTGCGTCCCGACCGGGCCGGCAACCGGACCAGTCGGCCCGGCCCCGCCGGCACGGTTGCGGCGCGTCGGCCCCGTCGAGCCGTCGGAAGATCGGCGCCGCTGCCCACGACCGCGCCGATGCGGTTGCCGCCCCGCACGGTCAGGTGCGTGATCGCGGCAGCCGCCGCGATCACCACGTCCCGCTTGAGCCAGCGGCCGGTGCCGAAGTCGAGGCTCGCCGACAGGTCCACCGCCAGCCACGTCTCCAGCTCACGGTCGGCAACGGTACGCCGCACGTGTGGGGTTGTGGTCCGGGCGGTCACCGGCCAGTCCATCCGGCGCACGTCGTCGCCGGGGCGGTACTCGCGCGACTCGCCGGCCTCGCTGCCCGGGCCTGGCAGCAGGCCCGCGTAGTCGCCCTGGAGGAGTCCGTCGAGTTTGCGGGTCACCAGCAGTTGCAGCCGGGACAGCACGGCGTCGGAACGGTTGGTGGCCAGGCGGTCCGGCTCACCGGCTCGAGGGGTGGTCGAGGTCACGGCCGCTGCCCGGGCCACCCCGAGGTAGGTGCCACGGCTGCGGCGGGCGGGGTGGCCTGCTGCCGAGGTGCCACCGACGGCAGCGGGATCGTCGACATCACCCGGTGCACCACGTGGTCGGCCGGTACGTCGTCGGCCAGCGCGTCGTAGCTGAGCACCAGCCGGTGCCGCAGGATGTCCGGCGCGATGTCCTGCACGTCCTGCGGCAGGGCGTAGTCGCGTCCGCGGAGCAGGGCCAACGCCCGGGTGGCCCGGACCAGCCCGAGCGAGGCCCGAGGGCTGGCACCGTACTGGATCAGTTGCGCGACGTCGGGCATGCCGTGTTCCGCAGGCGTACGGGTGGCCAGCACCAGCCGGACCGCGTAGTCGACAAGGGCGTTGTGGACGAAAACCTGGTCGGCCTTGCGTTGCAGGGCGATCAGGTCGTCGGTGTCGAACACCGCTGTGGGCTCGGGCGGTTCGACACCCATCCGATAGACGATCTCCCGTTCCTCGGCGTCGGTCGGATACCCCACGATGATCTTCATGAGGAACCGGTCCCGTTGCGCCTCCGGCAGGGGATACACCCCCTCCTGCTCGATCGGGTTCTGCGTCGCCATCACCAGGAACGGGTTCGGCACCCGATGGCTCTCGCCGCCGATCGACACCTGCCGCTCGCTCATCACCTCCAGCAGCGCGGACTGCACCTTTGCCGGTGCCCGGTTGATCTCGTCGGCGAGCAGGAAGTTGACGAAGACCGGGCCCAGTTCGACGTCGAACTTCTCGCTGGACTGCCGGTAGATCCGGGTGCCCATGATGTCGGCCGGCACCAGGTCCGGGGTGAACTGCACCCGGGCGAACGAGCCACCGACCACCTTGGCGAGGGTTTCCACGGCGAGGGTCTTGGCCACCCCCGGTACGCCTTCCAGCAGACAGTGCCCACGGGCGAGCAGCGCCACGAACATCCGCTCGACCATCCGGTCCTGCCCGACGATCACGCGCTTGATCTCGAACAGGGCCCGCTCCAGCAGGGTGGCGTCCTGCGCCGGGGTGGTCGGCGGCGCGGGCGTCTCCGGTTGCGCCCCGTTCGGCGGCGGGGCGTCGGGCGTGGTCGGCTGGGCCACTGGTCCTCCACAGCGTGATCGGTCGTCGCGGCGTGTGCGGTAACAAGCCTCGCATGCCCGGCTGAGTACCGACGGAGGGAGCGACCGATTTCCGCCACGCCGTTCCGGGACGGAGGAATCGCCGATCGCCAGTGGACAAAAGCCACCCCGGCGTGTGTACCATTCATCCGTCGCCGGGCGGCTTCCCCCGTGGCCGCCCGGCGCTCATTCTCCCCCGCCGTTCTAGACTGAGCGGGATGACCCACCCCGATATCGCCGCCGACGCTCTCGTCTGTTCGGCCCGTGGGTGTCGTGCCCCGGCCCGTTGGGCACTGCGCTGGAACAATCCCCGCCTGCACACACCTGAGCGGCGCAAGACCTGGCTCGCCTGTGCGACGCACCGGTCCTCGCTCGGAGAGTTCCTCGACGCGCGCGGCTTTCTGCGGGAGGTCGCCCCGCTGGCCGGATCGCCTACGCTCGAAGAGTGGACGCGTACAACGGAAAGTCAGCCCGGTGAGCGCGAGGAGTGAGCTTGCGAGCCCCGCAGTCGCGAACGAAAGGCTGACCCGGTGAGCGCGAGGAGTGAGCTTGCGAGCCCCGCAGTCGCGAACGAAAGGCTGACCCGGTGAGCGATGACGCACCTGAGGTTCCGCCGCCGACCGCACCGACCAGCCCGCTCGAACCGTGGCCGGACACCGTCCGCTGGCAGTCGATCTCGACCGACCTGATCTGGGTGGAGTTGCTGCGCCTGGCGGCCGGAGTGGCCTTCGTCTCGGCCGTGCTCGGGGTCGGTTGGGCGCTCACCGGTTCCTGGCCGTTCGGTGTGGCGCTCGGCGCCGCCGGGGTGTTCGCTCTCTGGCGGGCGGTGACGATCGTCCGGGCGGTACGCGCCTGGGGTTACGCCGAACGCGAGGACGACCTGCTGGTCCGGCACGGTCTGCTGGTCCGCCGACTGTCCATCGTCCCGTACTCGCGCATGCAGTTCGTCGACGTCAGCGCCGGCCCACTGGAGCGGGCCTTCGACCTGGCCACCGTGCAGCTGCACACCGCGGCTGCGGCAAGCGATGCCCGGGTGCCGGGGTTACGTCCAGCGGAGGCCTCCCGGCTGCGGGACCGGCTGACCGCGCTCGGCGAGGACCGGGCGGAAGGACTGTGAGCGGGTCCGCCGGTCCAGGTCCGGACCGGAACCCATCCACCGCGCACGAGCAGGATCAGGTCGAGGGCGGGTTGGGCGTCCGTGGCCCCGGCCAGCCGCCCGAGCACGCCGGGCCGGCTGTGCCCGCCGCGGCACCACCGCCGGGCGAGGGCCCGCCGCACGGCCCGTACCGGGAAGCCGGGCCGTCATCGTCCTCCGGTCCCGGACCGCAGCCACCCGCCGGATGGATCGGACCCGCTGGGTGGACGGGACCGCAGCCGCCCGCCGGGTGGAGCGGTGCGCCAGAGCCGCAGCCGCCGGCCGGATGGACCGGTCCGCCGCCGCAGGGGCCGCCGGCGCGGCAGCGGCTGCATCCGTTGAGCCCCGCGCTGCACGGCGCGAAGTCGCTTGTCGTGGTCATCGCCGGGTTGTCCTGGTCGACCCTGTCCCGGGTGGGGTTCGGCTGGTTCGTCGCGATGGTGGTGGTGCTCGCGCTCGGCGCGAGCGTGATTGCCGTGATCAGCTGGTACAACACCGGCTACCAGGTGGTCGGCCGGGAACTGCGCATCCACGAGGGGCTGCTCTGGCGGCGTACCCGGGCGATTCCGCTGGAACGGCTCCAGGCCGTCGAGGTGGTCCGGCCGTTGCTCGCCCAGCTCACCGGGCTGGCTGAGCTGCGGCTGGAGGTGGTCGGCGGCGGCAAGACCGAGGCACCGCTTGCGTACCTCAGTGTCGGCGAGGCCGGGGCGTTGCGGCAGCGTCTGCTGGCCCTGGCCGGTCACCCCTCCGGCGCGACACCGGCTGCCCCGTCGCCGGCGGTGCCGGACGGCGCCGAGCCACCTCCGACGCCCGGTCGGCCCCTGCATGCGGTGAGCAACCGGGACCTGCTGATCAGTCAGCTACTGACCCCGCAGGCGTTCCTGCTGCCCTTCGGGGTGGCCTTCGTGGCCGTGCAGTTCCTGTCCGAGGATTCCTGGTCGTTCATCGCGGTGGCGAGCACGCTCACCGCGATGGCGGGTGTTCTGCTGCAACCGGTCCGCCGGGTGCTTGACGACTGGCGGTTCCAGCTGGCCCGCGACGACGATCGGCTGCGGATCCGCAACGGCCTGCTGGAGACCAGGTCACAGACGGTCCCGTTGCACCGGGTGCAGACCGTGCGGGTGACCTGGCCGCTGCTCTGGCGGGTGAAGGGGTGGCTCCGGCTGCGCCTGGAGGTGGCCGGTTACGCCGCTGGCGAGGCCGACGAGCGCAACCGGCCCGACCGGCTGCTGCCCGTCGGTGACCAGCCGACGGGCGAGATGATCGTGGCCGAGGTGCTACCGGGGGTGGCGCTGTCGTCGTTGCCGCTGCGCCCGCCACCGGCCCGGGCCCGCTGGGTCAACCCGCTGAGCCGCCAGATCCTCGGCGCCGGCCTGGCCGAGCAGGTCTTCGCGGTCCGCTCCGGCCTGCTCACCCGCCAGCTGACGATCGTGCCGTACGCCCGGTTGCAGAGCGTACGGGTGGTGCAGGGGCCGGTGCAGCGGCTGCTCGGGCTGGCCACCGTGCACGCCGACACCGCTGGTGGTGCCGGCGCTGCGGCGGTGGACCGGGACCTCGCCGACGCCTGGGCCCTGGCGGCCGAGCTGACCGCCCGCGGCCAAGCCGCCCGCAACCCCACCCCCTAACCCTCCCGCTCCCGCTCCCGCTCCCGCTCCCGCTCCCGCTCCCGCTCCCGCTCCCGCTCCCGCGATCTTGCACTTTTCGTCCCGGCATAGCCGACATAAGGGGCGCATCGGCGACCGAAACCGCAAGATCGGCGAGGCGATGCGGACGGGGGTGGGTGGAGTGGGTGGAGCGGGGTGGTCAGCGGGGGGATGGGATGGAGGGTGTCTTGGTGGGGGGTGCTGGCGGGGTGGCGGTGTCTGGTGGGTGGGGGTGGTCGGGCTCGGTGGGGTGGTCGGGCTCGGTGGCGGGGGCGGGGGCGGGTGGGGTGTGGCGGGCCTTTCGGCGGGCCCACAGGCGTTCGGCCCAACCGACCGCCAAGAAGGTCATCCCCACGTACGCCCAGCCGACCAGCACGTCGATGACGTAGTGCTCGCCGCTGTAGACCAGGGTGAAGGTCATCGCCAGCGGGTAGGCCAGCAGCAGGGGCCACCAGCGGCGCCGGACGTTACGCAGGAAGAACAGCACCACGAACAGGGCGAAGGCGGTGTGCAGCGACGGCATGGCGGCCACCGGATTCGACGCCAGTTGCCCGGCGTTGAGCAGGTTCCCCGCCCCGTGCATGCCGAACGCCTTCCAGCCCCGGGTGGAGATCCGGGCCACCTCCTCGATCAGCCCGTTCTGCGCCGCCCACCAGGGCGGTGCGGCCGGGTAGAGGAAGTAGGTGATCAGGCCGGTGGCGCAGAGGAAGAACCAGCGACGCATGAACGCCGCCCACCGGCTGCGCTCGACCATCCAGAGCACCGCCGCGGCGGCCAGCGCGGCCACGAAGTGGGAGAAGTACACCCAGCTCACCAGCACGTCCCACCAGCGCACCTCCGGCTGGTACAGGTGCTGCTGCAACCAGACCGTCGGCACCTGGCCGTCCATCGCCCAGCCGAACATCAGCCGGTCCGCCAGGATCAGCTCGTAGGCGTGCGGCACCGTCCCGTCGTGGTACGCGAAGCCACGGGAGAGGTTGTAGGCGACCAGCAGCAGGACCACCGGCACCCAGTCCCGGGCGAAGCGCAGGTGGCTGCGCCACGGGCGGGCGGAGTACCAGGCGATGGTGCCGGCCCAGATCCAGAAGAACGCGTACACCGGATCGGTGGGCAGGCCGATGACGAGCCAGCCCGCCACGAAGGCGACACCCCAGACCGACATCGCGATCACGCGGCGGCGCCCGCCGTCGCGCGGGGTGGGCGGCTCGGTCGGGGCGGGAGGCTGGGCGTCGGTCACGGCAGACATCGCGGACAAGGTTAGCGGCGACCTGGGCCCGACCGGACACAGGAGCACCTGCGCCGTCGTGGCGGGCACGGCGCATCTGCCCGGCCGCGTGATCCGGGCCTCGCCGAGCACCTACGCTGTGGCCATGCGGGAGTCATCGGATCAAGCCCTGGCCCCGGGTCTGACCGCCCGGGTCGAGTTGACGGTCACCGACGCCGACACCGCCCAGGCGGTCGGCTCCGGTGACGTCCCGGTGCTCGGCACGCCACGGGTGCTGGCCCTGGCCGAGGCGGCCACCGTGGCCGCGACCGCCCGCCAGCTGCCCAGCGGCTCGACCACCGTGGGCACCCGGGTGGAGCTGGCGCACCTGGCCGCGACGCCGGTGGGCCGTACGGTCGCGGCGCAGGCCCGGCTGACCGAGGTCGACAGGCGTCGGCTGGTGTTCGAGGTCGACGTCACCGACGGCGGGCAGACCGTCGCCGAGGGACGCGTGGAGCGGGTCGTGGTCGACCGGCTCCGGTTCATGCAACGCGCCGGTGGGGCGGCATGACCACCACCGGCCGGTTCATCGAGATCACCCAACCCGCCGGCGGGCCGGCATGACCGTCACCGGCCGGTTCGTCGAGGTCGCCGACCGGGTGCTGGTGCTCCGTGAGCCGCTGCTGGCGGTTAACGTCACACTTGTGCTGGGCGACGGCGCGGCGCTGCTCGTCGACACCCTCTCCACCGCCGGGCAGGCGACCGAGCTGGCCGCCGCGGTGCGGGCGGTCACCACCGACCCGCTGACGCTTGTGAACACCCACAATCATTCGACCACTGCTTCGGCAACGCCACGCTGGCCGGCGATCCGCCCCGGCCGATCTGGGCGCACGAGCTGGCCGCCGCGGCGATCCGCGACGAGCCGGACCGGCTGCGCCGGGAGGCGTACGCGGAGCTGCACGCCGGGCATCCGGAACTCGCCACCGAGCTGGCCGACACCGCACTGCTGGCACCCACCCACATCGTGCGTACCGAGGCGGTCCTCGACGTCGGTGGCCGGCGGGTGGTGCTGCGCCACCCCGGGCGCGGCCACACCGACGCCGACCTCGTCGTGCAGGTGCCCGACGCCGACCTGCTGGTCGCCGGTGACCTGGTCGAGCAGGCCGGTCCACCGGCGTTCGAGGACTCGTACCCGTTGCAGTGGCCCGACGCGCTGGCCGAGCTGTCCCGGTCGATCTCACCGTCGACTGTGGTCGTACCCGGGCACGGTGAGCCGGTCGACGCGGAGTTCGTCCGGGCCCAGCACGCCCAGCTTGTGGAGTTGGCCTGGCTGATCCGGGCCGGGCACACCGGCGGCGCACCGCCGGAGCGGGTCGCCGCCGACGCCCCGTTCCCGGCCCGCCACGCGCTGATCGCCGCCCGGCGTGGGTACGCCGAACTCGACGGCACCGCCTGACCTCGTCCCCGTGGCTGCGGCGAACTCCTGTCGAGTTCGAGGCCCGGGTACCCCTCGGGCCGGGTTGGCCCGTCAGTCGCCGAAGCGCTGGCGGACCTCGTCGCGGGTGGGCATGGCGACCGCCCCGCCGGGCCGCTCGCAGACCAGACCGGCGACCCGCAGCGCGTAACCGACCCGCTCGTGCCAACCGGCGGCCTCTACCGGCTCCCCGCCGGTAAGCAGGTCGGCGACGAGGGCCGCCATCACCGAGTCACCCCCGCCGGTGGCGTCGACGGCGTCGACAGTCGGGGCGGGTACGCGTACCGGATCGGCAGTTGCGGCGGCGACCACCGCGCCGGCGGCCCCGAGGGTGACCACCACCGTGGCCGCGCCCAGTTCGCGCAGGTACACCGCCACCGACTCGACCGGCTCGCCCGGATAGAGCAGTTCCGCGTCAGCGGCGCTGAGCTTGACCAGGTGCGCCCCGGCGGCGAACTCGGCGACCACCTCGCGCAGCCCGGCCAGCGCCTGTGGGCCGGCCAGCAGCCGGGGACGGACGTTCGGATCGAACACCCGCAGCCCCGGGGCCGCCGCCCAGGCCCGGCGGGCGGCGGCCAGCGTCGTCGGTGCCAGCAGCACGATCGAGCCGCAGTAGAGCACGTCGGCGCCCTCGACCAGCGCGACGTCGAGTTCGTCGGGGCCGAGCAGCGCGTACGAGGGCGGCTCGCCGTAGAAGCGGAAGTCCGGCTCGGCACCGGAGAAGGTGGCCACCGCCAGCGTGGTCGGAACGGCGGCGGTGACCGCGCCGGCCAGTCCCACCTGTTCGGTGGTGAGGAAGTCGCGGATCCGGTCGGCTAGCACGTCGTCGCCGAGCGACCCGACGAACTGCACCGCGCCACCGAGCCGGGAGACCCCGACGGCGACGTTCAGCGGCCCACCGCCGATCGCCTGTCGGTAGACCGGCGCACCGTCGCACTCGGTGTCCAGCAGGTCGACGAGCGCCTCGCCGAGCACCACCGCGTATCCCATCGTCAGGTCCTTCCTCTGGCCGTACGTGATGCCCAGGCTGGCACAGCGGGTGTGCGCCGGGGCGTGGAAGCCACGGTATTGGCGTGAGCTGGGCGCTGCGCACCGGGCTCGATTCACACATCGAGCGGCGGCTATTGCATCCCGCGACCCGGCGTGGTGGGATGATGATGCCGGGTGGCGCGGGGGCTGCGCGTCCACCGGCGCCGGGCTTCACATCGCGCGAGGGCATTCACGCGTCGACACTCCGCTGGCGACAGCGTGCTGGCTGGGCCATCCGTCCCCATCCGCACGGTCGCCGCGTAGTCGCATCCGCCCCAGCAGCGGGGGCGGCACCAATCCGCACCCGCGCGTTCGGCGGGGCGCACCCACGCAATGCGCCCCGCGAGTCAGGAGAACCCGTGCAACGTCCACGTTTGGCCGCGCTCGTCACTGCGGCTTTCACTCTTCTCGCGGGGGCGGTCGTCGTGATCGCCACCCCCAACCCGGCCGCCGCGCACGGCGCGGCGATGACGCCGGGTGCCCGTACGTTCCTCTGCTGGCGCGACGGCCTCACCCAGACCGGTGAGATCAGGCCGAACAACCCGGCCTGTGCCGCCGCCGTGGCCCAGAGCGGGACCAACTCGCTGTACAACTGGTTCAGCGTGCTGCGTTCGGACGCCAACGGTCGGACCACCGGCTTCATCCCGGACGGCCAGCTGTGCAGCGGCGGGGCCACCGGCTTCCGTGGCTACGACCTGGCCCGCAACGACTGGCCGCTGACGCACCTGACCGCCGGCCGGTCGATCGAGTTCAAGTACAGCAACTGGGCCCACCACCCGGGCACGTTCTACTTCTACGTGACCCGCGACAGCTGGAGCCCGACCCGGGCCCTGGCCTGGAGCGACCTGGAGGCCCAGCCGTTCCTGACGGTGACCAACCCGCCGCAGCGCGGCGCGGTCGGCACCAACGACGGCCACTACTACTTCACCGGCAACCTGCCGTCGAACAAGAGCGGCCGGCACATCATCTACTCCCGGTGGGTCCGCTCGGACAGCCAGGAGAACTTCTTCGGCTGCTCCGACGTCGCCTTCGACGGTGGCAACGGTGAGGTGACAGGCATCGGCGGCAACCAGACCACGCCGCCGCCGAACCCCACCACGCCGCCGCCGAACCCGACGACCCCGCCGCCGAACCCCACCACGCCGCCGCCGAACCCGACCACCCCGCCGCCGGGTCCGGGTGGCTGCACCGCCACCGTCAAGGTGACCAGCAGCTGGTCCGGTGGGTTCCAGGGTGAGGTCGAGATCAGGAACACCGGCAGCTCGGCGTTGAGCGGCTGGACCGCGAACTGGAGCTGGCCCGGCGGCCAGCAAATCAGCCAGGTGTGGAACGCGACCCAGACCACGTCCGGATCGTCGGTGACGGCCCGCAACGTGTCGTACAACGGCTCCGTCGCGGCCAACGGCACTACGAGCTTCGGCTTCCTCGCCAGCGGCAGCGGCGCGACGCCGACGGCGACCTGCTCCAGCAGCTGACCTACCAGCACCACGAAGGGGGCCCCGACCGGGGCCCCCTTCCGCATGTTCGCTTGGCGGTCAGCGCACCATGGAGCCGACGACGGGCTTGGTCAACAGCGCCGACTGGTTGCGTTGGATGCCCGGGTCGAGGGTCTTCGCGACGAAGATCGCGTGCCAGATGCAGAAGATCAGCACCGTCCACACCTTGCGCGAGTGGTCGAACTCCTCCCGCTTGTGCTCCTCCAGCAGCCGCAGCGCGTACGACAGGTCGAGCAGGTCGCCGGCACCGGAGGTGGACAGCACGTGTCGGGCCCACTCGTACATCTCGCCGCGCAGCCAGACCCGGGTCGGGGTCGGGAAGCCCAGCTTCTTGCGGTTGACGATGGCCGGCGGCACCACACCCTGCAACGCCTGGCGCATGGCGTACTTGGTGGCGTCGGATCGCGGCGGCAGCTTCAGCTCCACCGGGATCTTCGCCGCCACCTCGAACACCGCCCGGTCGAGGAAGGGCACCCGCACCTCGAGCGAGTGCGCCATGGAGATCCGGTCCGCCTTGACCAGGATGTCGCCGCGCAGCCAGGTGTAGAGGTCGACGTACTGCATCTTGGTGACGTCGTCCAGCTCGGTGCACTCGGCGTAGATCGGCGCGGTCACGTCGGTGTAGCGCACCGACGGGTCGTAGCGGCGCAGCAGGTGCTGCTTCTCCTCCTCGGTGAACATCCGGGCGTTGCCGTAGTAGCGCTCCTCGATCGGCGTGGTGCCGCGCTCCAGGAAGCTCTTGCCCTTGACCCCCTGGGGGATCGCCTTGGAGACCGCCCGCAGGCCCTTCTGCACCCCGCCGGGCAACCCGTTGACGCCGCTCAGCGAGAGCGGCTCCCGGTAGATCGTGTACCCGCCGAAGAACTCGTCGGCGCCCTCGCCGGAGAGGACCACAGTGACGTGTTCGGCGGCCTTCTTAGCGACGAAGTAGAGCGGCACCAGGGCCGGGTCGGCGACCGGGTCGTCCAGGTGCCAGACGATCTTCGGCAGCGCCTCGATCATGTCCTGCGGCCCGATCTTGGTCGGGATGGTGGTCACGTCGAGGTGGCGGGCCGAGTCCTGCGCGACGTCGATCTCCGAGTACCCCGGCACGTCGTAGCCGACGGTGAAGGTGAGGATGTTCGGGTTGAACTCCCGGGCCAGGGCGACCACAGCTGTCGAGTCGATCCCGCTGGACAGGAACGACCCGACCGGCACGTCCGAGCGCATGTGCATGCGTACGCTCTCGCGCAGCGTCTCCCGGATCTCGTGGTAGAGCTTCTGCTCGTCGGAGACCGGGGCGGGCCGGAACACCGGCCGGTACCAGCGCCGCACGTCGATCCGCCCGCCCGGGGTCCAGGTCAGGTACTCCCCGGAGCCGATCCGGCTGATCCCCCGGTGCAGGGTGCCGGGCTCCGGCACGTACTGCAGGGTCAGGTAGTGGCTGAGGTTGGCCGTGTCGACCCCGGCGTCCCCGGCGTACGCCGACTGGGCGAAGGGCAGCAGGGCCTTCTTCTCCGAGGCGAGGTAGAGCCCGTCGGCGGTCTCCAGGTAGTGCAGCGGCTTGATGCCGTAGTAGTCGCGGGCACCGAACGCGCGCCGCTCCTGCCGGTCCCAGATGACGAAGGCGAACATGCCCCGCAGCCGGGTGAGCACCTGCTCGCCCCAGTAGTGGTGGCCGGCGACGATGACCTCCCCGTCGCCGTTTGTGGCGAACCGGGCGCCGTAGTCGCGGATCAGCTCCTCGCGCAGCTCGATGTAGTTGTAGATCTCGCCATTGAAGGTCAGCAGGTAACGCCCGTCGGCGTAGGGCAACGGCTCATGGCTGAGCGCGACGTCGATGATCGCCAACCGCTTGTGGGCGAAGACCCCGTCCGCGTACCGGCCGGAGGCGTCGCCGACCACCTCGACCCCGGTCTCGTCCGGGCCGCGGTGGTGCAGGCATTCCAACGCCCCGGCGATGTTGTCGCGGTGGGCGGCGGCATCGCCGCGCGCACTGAAGAAAGCCAGGAGTCCGCACATGTCCGTCATCTTTCCACGCGTGCTGATCGGTCGTCGCGGCACTGCCGGGCTCACCGCGACGGCCACCGGCGGCTCGGCCCGCGACCGCGTTCGCGGTACCGTCGGACCAGCAATGAGGCGAAGGGAGCGGGGCATGACCGAGGAACAGGAACGCACCGACGGCGAGCCGACCGACGGCACCGAGTCACACGACCCGGATTTCCCCCAGGCGTTCCTGTCGTTCATGCGGCAGGGCTGGCGGGACACCACCCTGCCGGTCGGCCCACGGCCGGAGGTACCGAACTACGCCAAGCGCCGGGCCGCCCTCTCGGCGGCCTTCCCGGGCGAGACGCTCGTGATCCCCACCGGCGGCGAGAAGGTACGCGCCAACGACACCGAGTACCGGTTCCGGCCGGGTAGCGACTTCGCGTACCTGACCGGCGACCACGACCCGGACGGCGTGCTGGTGCTGCGGCCGAACGGCTCCGGCCACGACGCCACGCTGTACATGCGTCCCCGCTCGTCCCGGGAGAACGACGAGTTCTTCCGCAGCCGCCACGGCGAGCTGTGGGTGGGCCGGCGACACACCCTGACCGAGAAGTCGACCGAGCTGGGCCTGCCCACCGCCGACCTGACCGAGCTGGACGGGGCGCTGGCGGAACTGGCCCCCGCGCGTACCCGGGTGCTGCGCGGCTTCGACGCCCGGGTGGACACCGCGGTGCGGCCCTGGGACGGCCCGCGCGAGGAGGGGCAGCCGGCCCGCGACCGCGAGCTGGCCATCGCCGTCTCGGAGCAGAAGCTGGTCAAGGACGAATGGGAGATCGCCCAGCTCCAGGAGGCGATCGACGCCACGGTACGCGGCTTCGAGGACGTGGCCCGGGCGCTGCCGGCCGACCGGGGTGTCGCCGAGCGGCTGCTGGAGGGCATCTTCGCGCTGCGGGCCCGGCACGACGGCAACGACGTCGGCTACGGCTCGATCGTCGGCGCCGGTGAGCACGCCACGATCCTGCACTGGGTGCACAACCACGGCGTCACCCGTCCGGGTGAGCTGCTGCTGATGGACATGGGCGTGGAGGGACGCAACCTCTACACCGCGGACGTGACCCGGGTACTGCCGGTCAACGGCCGGTTCACCCCGTTGCAGCGCCAGGTCTACGACATCGTGTACGCCTCGCAGCAGGCAGGCATCGACGTCATCAAGCCGGGCGTGACCTTCAAGGACGTCCACCTGACCTGTATGCGGGTGCTCGCCGAGGGACTTGCCGACCTGGGCCTGCTGCCGGTGAGCGTGGACGAGGCGATGGACGAGAATTCCATGGTCTACCGCCGTTGGACGCTGCACGGCTTCGGGCACATGCTCGGCATCGACGTGCACGACTGCTCGAACGCCCGCAAGGAGATGTACCGCGACGGCACCCTTGGCGAGGGGTACGTGCTCACCGTCGAGCCGGGGCTGTACTTCCAGCCGGAGGACGAGCTGGTGCCGGAGGAACTGCGCGGCATCGGCATCCGGATCGAGGACGACGTCCTGGTCACCACCGCCGGCGCGGTGAACCTGTCGGCGGGCCTGCCCCGCCGGGCCGACGAGGTGGAGACGTGGCTGGCCGAGCAGCGCGAAGCCGGGCCGCGACTGCCCGGCTGACCCCCGGACGGTACGACCAGAGGCGGGCCCCGAGCCGGCGGCGACATCGATCGCCCCGGAGCGGGGCCCGCCCCCGTCTGTCCCCACCAGCGACGTTTGCGCTGGTCAAACCGCTTCTACCCGAACGTCACGTGGTGGCATGCCCGATGCCCGATCGGGGCATAATGCGGGCTTTCTTCGGATACGCCCTTCTCGCGAGGAACCTTCTCATACGTTGGTCGGCGGAGGCTCCAACCCTTTTGTAGCTTCCAGCACCAGTTCGCATGGTGCGTCCCGATCCGGTAGCAGGAAGGGCGGAAGGCTTTGATGTCCAGTTACGCAACGCCACCCGACGACAGCACCCCCCAGCCCCGCAGGTCGGCTGGACGCCGGAAGCTGTGGGTCGCCACGGGAGTGGTTGGCCTGACCGGCATGGTCGGTCTGGCCGCCGTCGGCGGGGTGGCCGCACGAGATGACAAGCCCGGCGGTGCCCAACAGGGCGCGGAACAGCAGGCGGCCAGCGCGCGGCAGAACCTCAGCGACGCCGGCCCCGCCGATAAGGCGAAGGACGACCGCGACTCCAAGGGCGACACCACAGGTCGAGATCCCGACCAAGGGGAGCCCTGGTCGGGTGGACCCTGGTCGCACGATGGTC
>NZ_BOOZ01000075.1 GCF_016863495.1 Micromonospora andamanensis | reverse complement strand
CTCAGTGGTGATCAGAAGTGCCGCAGCAGGTCCGGGAAGGCGTTCAGGTGCAGCACGCCGCTGTCCGCCGGATCCAGCTCGTCATGTTCCAGTACCCAGGTGTTGGCGTTCGGGATGAACACCGCGTTCCAGCCGGCGGCCCGAGCGGGCAGGATGTCCGAGCGCGGTGAGTTGCCGATCATCCAGGCCCGAGCGGGGTCCAGCCCGTGCCGCCCGGCCAACCACAGGTACGTCTCGACGTTCTTCTCCGCCACGATGTGCGCGGCGGAGAAGTGGTGCGCCAACCCGCAGGCGTCCAGCTTGCGCTGCTGCTCCTCGCGCTCGCCCTTGGTCAGCAGCAGCAGCTCGTGCCGGCCGGCCAACTCGTCCAGGGCGTCGGCCACCCCCGGCATCAGCTCCACCTGGTGGGTCACCAGCGCCACCGCCAGCTCGTCGATCTCGCGACGCTCCGCCTCGGTCGCCGGGCGCTGACGCAGCCGCTCCAGACAGTCCCGCAGACTGCGCAGGAAAACCTTGCTGCCGTACCCGTGGGTGACGGTGTTGGCCCGCTCGATGTCGTCGAGCACGGCCCGCAGCTGCGCCCGGTCGAGGGTGGGATGGTCCAACCACTTCAGAAAGTCGTCGATCACCCGCTCGAAGACGACATTGTTCTCCCAGAGGGTGTCGTCGGCGTCGAAGACCAGCACCCGGCCCGGCTCGATGGCTGCCTCACGCGTCACCTCGCGGACTCTAGGCGAACCGGCGCGCGGCAAACCACCGGATAACCGAGCCCCGTCTTTGATCGTCTGCATTCCAGTGACCGTCGGGTTGGCGTGTCGGGTCACTGGAATGCAGACGATCATCGGCTCAGGCCGGGGTGAAGACCACCCGGGAGCGGATCCGCCGGAAGCCGGTCCGCTCCAGTTCCGCCAACACCGCCACCCGGTGCGCGTCCACGTCGGCGACCACCTCGTACGCCCCGCCGGCGGCAAGCGCCGCGACCGCGTCGGCCACCAGCTCGCCCAGTGCGGTACCGCCCCGGACCGTGTCGTTCCGCACCGTGCCGTCCCGGACCGCGTCGTCCAGCAGGCCGAGGTAGGCGATCATCGGGAAACAGGCGTCGGCGGTCGGCCCCGCCAGGCCCACCGGTTCGTCACCGTCGAGGGCGACGCGCCAGTTGCCGGGTGGCGTACCGGTCAACCAGGCCAGCGGGTCGCGGGCCAGGTCCACCCCGGCGACCGCGCGGGCGGTCTCGGCGCCGGTGAGCACGACCGGTTCGACGATCCGGGCCACCAGCGCGCCGATCTCCGCAGCGTCGGCGGCGGGACGGCACGAGAACCGGCCCGACGGCGTCGGCAGTGGCCCGCCCGCCCAACTGAGCCTGATCCGCTCCCCCCGCTCGACAAGTCCCGCGAGTCGGGCCGCGGCCATCGACGCCTCGGCGACGGCCCGCACCTCGGGTTGCCGACGCCAGTACGCCGGCAGGGCCGCGTGGTACACCTTCGGGCCACCGAGCGCATCGTGCGCGGCGCGCAGCAACGCGGCACCTACCTGCGGCACCGTACCGACCGGCCGTGTCGGGTCGACCAGCCGCGCGGTGTCGACCGACCCGGCTGGGCCGGTCGACTGTGCGGCATCGGCGGACGGCCCGAGGTCCAGGTCGAACCGTTCCAGCCACGGCTCACCGACGGACCCGGGTAGCAGCAGCCACGCGGCGCGACCCACCACCCGGTCGCCGCGCAGCGCGACGAATGTGTGCTCCGGCCGGTAGCCGCCACCGGCGATGCCGTCGGCGTAGCTGATCTGCCGCAGTTGCGGCAGCGGGTCGGGCATCGAGTCGAACAGTTTCTCCTCGCCCGCGACGAGCGGGCGGACGACCAGATCGGTCATGGCAGATCCTCCGGGACAGCGACGCCCCGGGTCAGATCCGCGTGGACGCCGGGGCGCGGACGGGGCGCAGAACATCGGACATTGTTCTGACCTCCTCTCCCACTCGACGGCGTGCCAGCGAACCTACGCCCCCACCCCACCCCCCGCAACCCACCCCGCCCACCCCGCCCGACCCACCCCGTTGACCAAGAAGTTTGCGTCGTCCCGGCGCACGAAAGCTGACGCAAACTTCTTGATCACCGGGACGAGGGGCGGGGGTGGAAGAGGTCCTGGCTGAGCAGGTGTTCGCGGTGGTCCTGGGTGTCGGGGCGTAGGCGGCCGCCGCGGGTGAGCATCACCATGCCGTGCAGCAGGCTCCAACCCAGCTCGGCGAGGATGTCAGCGTCGCGGCCGGCGGCCAGGGGCGTCAGCGCGGTGCGCAGCTCGGCGAAGGTGGCCGCGACCGTCTCGGGAACCTGCTCCGCGCCCAGGGTCAGCTCCGGGGTGTGGGCGAACATCGCGTCGTAGACCTCGGGATTGGCGTACGCGAAATCCAGGTAGGCCGCCATCACCTCCGGCCAGACCTCACCCGGGCGTCCGACAGACACACGTGCCTCGGTCAGCGCGGCGGCCAGGTCGGCGAAGCCTCGCACCGCGACGGCGGCGACCACCGCATCCCGGTCGGCGAAGCGCTGGTAGAGGGCACCGAGATCGACGTCGGCGCGTTCGGCGAGCCGGCGGGTGGTCATCGCCGCCAGGCCCTCGGCCTCGGCCAGCTGCCGGGCGGTGGTGACGATGGCGTCGCCGTCCCGCCCGGTGCCGGGTTCGTCTGCTCCGAACACGCAGTCGATGCTAGCCCCGCGTCACGGAGGGTCATCCCGTCGCGACGGATTGGCGACTGAATGCCGGTCAGGGCCCGGGTGGGCCGATCACCGTCGAGTGGTACCGCCCCCAGACGGCAGCCCGCTCCTCGTCGCTGGACGCGGTGTGCAGGGCCGTGACCAGCTCATCCACCTCCGGCGACATCGCCGCAGCACGAAGTCACCCATGGCGGTGACCATACCCACCGGGGACGACACTGTGGATCGCATCTACCCCGCTGCGGCCGGTCAGCCCGGTCAGCGGCGCAGAGTGAGGATGAGGTCGGCGACCAGGGCGGTCCAGCCCGTCTGGTGCCAGGCGCCCAGGCCGGCACCGTTGTCGCCGTGGAAGTACTCCGGGAAGGCGATCAGGTCACGCCAGTCCGGGTGGGTCTGGAACAACTGCGCCGCGCCGTAGATCGGCCGGCGGCCCCAGCCGTCGCGGGTAAACAGCGCGATCAGCCGGGCCGACAGGTCGTCGGCGATCTCGTCGAGGGTCTTCTTCACCCCGGACCGGGTCGGATACTCCACTTGGAGGTCGTCGCCGAAGAACGCGGCATAGTCCCGCAACGCACTGATCAGCAGGAAGTTCGTCGGCATCCAGATCGGCCCGCGCCAGTTGGAGTTGCCGCCGAACAGGCCGCTCGTCGACTCGGCCGGCTCGTAGCCGACGCAGAACTCCTGCCCGCCCAGGGTGACCGCGAACGGCTTGTCCAGGTGGGCGCGGGACAGCGTCCGCAGCCCGTACTCGGAGAGGAACTCGTCGGTGTCCAGCATCCGGGCGAGCAGCCGCACCACCTGCTCCGGCCCGCACATGGACAGCAGCCGCTGCTGCCGCCCGTCCGGGCCGAGCCGCCGCGCGCCCACCACCGAGGCGTACTCGGGCCGGTTGGTCAGGAACCAGCGCAGCCGGGCCCCCAGCTCGGGCAGCCGGTGCAGGGTCCGCGCGGTCAGTCGGGTCACCGCGGCCAGTGGCAGCAGGCCCACCACCGACCGCACCTTCAACGGCACCTTCGTGCCGTCGGCCAGCCGCAGCACGTCGTAGAAGAAGGCGTCCTCGTCGTCCCAGAGGCCCTGGTCGTACGCGGCCGCCGCGATGTAGGCGAAGTGTTCGAAGAACTTCGTCGCGGTGTCCACCCAGGTGCGGTCGTGCTCGGCGAGCACGATGGCGATGTCCAGCAGGTTGAGCGCGTACATCGCCATCCAGCCGGTGCCGTCGGACTGCTCCAGCACCCCGGCCACCGGCAGCGCCGCCGACCTGTCGAACGGGCCGACGTTGTCCAGCCCGAGGAACCCGCCCTCGAAGACGTTGTTGCCGCCGGTGTCCTTGCGGTTGACCCACCAGGTGAAGTTCATCAGCAGCTTGTGCATCATCCGGGCCAGGAAGTCGTGGTCCCGGCTGCCGTCGATCTCGAACACCTTCAACGCCGCCCAGGCGTGCACCGGCGGGTTGACGTCGCCGAAGGCCCACTCGTACGCCGGAATCTGTCCGTTGGGGTGCAGGTACCACTCACGCAGCAGGAGCAGCAGCTGCTCCTTGGCGAAGCCGGGGTCGACCCGGGCGATGCTCACGCAGTGGAAGGCCAGATCCCAGGCGGCGTACCAGGGGTACTCCCACGGATCCGGCATGGAGATCACGTCGAAGCTGGTCATGTGCCACCAGTGGCTGTTACGCCCGTGCCGGCGACCGGCCGGCGGGGTGGACCCCGGGTCGCCCTCCAGCCACCGTTTGACGTCGAAGTGGTAGAACTGCTTGCCCCACATCAGCCCGGCGATGGCCTGCCGGGCGATCAACGCCTCGTCGGCGCTGGCCTTGGCCGGGATGACCGCGTCGAAGAACCGGTTGGCCTCGGCCCGACGGGCCCACACCACCGCGTCGAAACCGTCGCCGAGGTCGGCGGGTGGCGGCTCGCCGTCGCCCGGCGGCGGGGCGGTACGGGTCAACCGCAGCCGGATCCGCCGCTGCTCACCGGCCGGCACGTCCAGCACGTAGTGCAGTGCCCCCTTGGTGCCCTCCAGGCCCGGGTTCACCGTCTCCGCGCCGTCGACCACATGGTCGTTGATGCCGTCCTTCGGGTACGGGGTACGACTCGACAGCCCCCACAGTCGCTCGGCGTTCGTGTCGTTGTCGCAGAGCAGCGGCGTCGGGTCGCCGTCGCCTTCGAGCACGATCTGGCCGAGCACCCAGTGCTCGCCGACGAGCCGCCGCCCGGACCCGACGATCCGGGGCACCCGGTCACCACCGGGCAGCCCCCACGCCCAGGTGTTGCGGAACCACAGGTGCGGCAGCACGTGCAGCCGGTCGGCCTCCTCGCCGCGGTTGACCACCGTCACCACGATGCACATGTCGCTCGGGCCGGCCTTGGCGTAGTCGACTGTCACCGCCCAGTACCTGTCGTCGTCGAAGATGCCGGTGTCGACGAGCTCGTACTCGGTGTCGTCCCGGCCCCGCAGGCCGTTGACCGCGACCAGCTCGTCGTACGGGAAGGCGGCCTGCGGATAGTGGTAACGCCACCGCATCCAGGAGTGGGTGGGGGTGGAGTCCTCGTACCACCAGTACTCCTTGACGTCCTCGCCGTGGTTGCCGCCGTCGCCACCCAGGCCGAACATCCGCTCCTTGATGATCGGATCGCGCCCGTTCCACAAGGCGAGCGCGAAACAGAACGTCTGCCGGTCGTCACAGACGCCCGCCATGCCGTCCTCGGACCACCGGTAGGCTCGGGACCGCGCATGGTCGTGGGGGAAGTAGTCCCAGGCCGTGCCGTGCTCGCTGTAATCCTCCCGTACCGTCCCCCACGCCCGCTCGGACAGATAGGGACCCCATGCGCGCCAGTCCTGCTCCCCGGCATCGGCCTGGGCGAGCCGGATCCGCTCGACGTCGGGGGCCGGAGCGGAGGGCGAACCGTCAGTGATCACCTGAACATCTTCGACGCCGCCGGGGTACTTGACCACAGCGGCCATTGTCGTCGTGTCGTGTTACACCTCGCCGCGGTGGAGGAAAGTTGATCGAGATTCGCTACGGTTCGCAGGTCTGTGGCGAGCTGACCAGTGCCGCCAGCCGCGAGTGGCTGGTGCCCGACGGCCTCGGCGGGTACGCCATGGGCACCGTCGCCGGTCTGCGCACCCGCCGCTACCACGGGCTGCTGGTGATCCCGGGAGAAACTCCGGCCTCCCGCAAGGTGGGACTGGTCAGCCTCGATCCGGCGGTGCTGCTGCCCTCCGGCGCCCGGGTGCGCCTCGGCGCGCACGAGTGGGCCTCCGGTGACGTGGACCCGCGCGGCTTCGAGCTGCTGGAGCGTTTCGACCTGACCGACGGGCTGCCGCGCTGGCGGTGGCGGATCGGCGACGTGGTGATCGAACGGGAGCTGGCCATGCTGCCCGGCCGCTCCTGTGTGGCGGTGGTACACCGGCTGGTGAGCGGTGGTCCGGTCGAGCTGGAACTGGCCGCCGCCTGCACCTGGCGGGACGCGCACGGCGAGCGGCGCGGCGACGGACCGCCGCTGCGGATGGACCCGGTCGACGGCGGCGCGGTGATCGAGGGGGCGTACCGGCTGTCCGGGCCCGGCTGGTCGCCGCAGGGCCACTGGTGGCGGGGCGTTTACCACCGCGAGGAGGCGGCGCGGGGCCTGCACCCGGAGGAGGACCTGTGGTACGCGGGCCAGTTCCGCGACACCCTGCACCGCCCCGGCGACACGCTGTCGGTGCTGGCCTGGGCCCATGATCCGGCGCCGGCACCGCCGCCGGCCGTCGAGGTGGTCGCCGCGGCCCGGCGACGCAACCGGGAGGTGGTGGCGGCGGCCCGGCCCGCCGACGACGTCGAGGCGACCCTGGCGCTGGCCGCCGACGCGTTCGTCGTACGCACCAACGACAACGCAGTGGACGTGGTGGCCGGCTATCCGTGGTTCGGTGCCTGGTCGCGGGACACGATGATCTCCTACGAGGGGCTCTTCCTGCGTACCGGACGGGCCGACCTGGGCCGTGAGCTGCTGCGCTCGTACGCGGCGACGCTGTCCGAGGGGATGCTCGCCAACACCGCCGACACCGGTCGGGTCGAGTACAACACCGTCGACGGCACGTTGTGGTTCCTGCACGCGGTCAGCCGACACGTCACAGTCACCGGTGACACCGACCTCGGTGACGAGCTGCTGCCGGCACTACGCGCGGTGATCGACGCCCATTTGGCCGGCACCCGGTACGGCATCGCCGTCGACCCGGCCGACGGGCTGCTCACCTGCGGTGCCCCGGGTGCCGCCCTGACCTGGATGGACGCCCGGGTGTACGGCGTACCGGTCACCCCCCGCCACGGCAAGCCGGTCGAGGTCAACGCCCTGTGGATCAACGGGGTGGCCGGCATCGCCGAACTCGCCGAACTGGCCGGGCAGGACGCCGACGGGCTGCACCGGCTGCACCAGCGGGCGGTCAAGGCGTTCCGGGACCGGTTCCCCACCCCGGCCGGCTGGTTGCACGACGTGGTCGACGCGCCGGCACCGGCGTACCCGCTCGGTGGTGCGGCCTTCCACGACGACGACCTGCTGCGCCCCAACCAGCTGCTGGCCTGGTCGTTGCCGTTCGCGCCGCTGGAGCCGGACGGTCAGACGGTGGGCCACGTCGGCACCGGGCTGCTCACCCCGCTCGGCCCGCGCAGCCTCTCCCCCGACTGTCCCGGGTTCCTGGGCCGGCACCGGGGCGGTCCGGCCGAGCGGGACACCGCGTACCACCAGGGCACGGTCTGGCCGTGGCTGATCGGCCCGTACGCCGACGCCAGCCGTCGGGCCGGGCTGCCGGTCGACGACCTGTTCACCGGTCTGGAGGCGCACCTGAGCGAGTACGGCCTCGGGTCGGTGAGCGAGACCGCCGACGGTACGGCACCGCACACCGCCACCGGATGCCCGTTCCAGGCATGGTCGGTCGCGGAGCTGCTGCGCGTCCGCCGGTAGCGCTTTACACCCCCGCAACGGTTACGTCTCCGCTGGTTATCCAGCTACGACCAGGATTGGTCCCGATCCGGCCGCAACGCGAACGTCCCCGTCCCGGGGGCTTCCGAAGGCTGTGCGGAGACAACTCAAAGGGGGCGCGTATGTCACCGAACGCCGACGTGATCGACATCAACCCCGCACGCTCGCAGCGGGTGCTGATGCTGTCCTGGGAGTACCCACCCGTCCTCGTCGGCGGTCTCGGCCGGCACGTGCACGCGCTGTCGGTGGCCCTGACCGCCGCCGGTCACCAGGTCACAGTCGTCACCCGCCACACCGACGGCGCACCCCTTGAGGAGTACGTCGACGGAGTCCGCATCATCCGCGCCGCCGAAGACCCCGTCGCCTTCCCGCTGGCCACCAACTCGCTGCTCGCCTGGACCATGGCGTTCAACCACACCCTCACCCGCGCCGCCCTGCACGCCACCACCACCGGCACCTACGACGTCATCCACGCCCACGACTGGCTCGTCGCCCACACCGCCATCACCCTGCGCGACCACCTCCACCTACCGCTCGTCACCACCATCCACGCCACCGAGGCCGGTCGACACCAGGGCTGGCTGCCCGAGGAGATGAACCGCACCATCCACGGCGTCGAACACTGGCTCAGCAACGCCTCGACCCGGGTCATCGCCTGCTCCGGCTACATGCGCGATCAGGTCACCACACTGTTCGACACGCCCGAGCACCGCGTGGACGTGGTACCCAACGGCGTCGACGACCGGGCCTGGCGGGCCCGGCCCCGCGCGGTCGCGTCGGCCCGTGCCCGCTTCGCCGGTGACGGGCCGCTTGTCGGGTACGCCGGCCGGCTGGTCTACGAGAAGGGCGTGCAGCACCTGGTCGACGCCGTGCCGAAGCTACGCGTACGGCACCCCGGGCTGCGGGTGCTGATCGCCGGGGACGGCCCCTTCCGGGGCGAGTTGGAGGACCGCACCCGTCAGCTCGGCCTCGCCGGCACCGTACGATTCACCGGCTTCCTCGACAACACCCAGCTCCCGGCGGTGCTCGGCGCCACCGACGCGACTGTCGTGCCGAGCCTCTACGAACCCTTCGGCATGGTGGCGCTGGAGGCCGCCGCGGCCGGGGCGCCACTCGCCGTGGCCCGCACCGGCGGGCTGGCCGAGATCGTCGAACCGGGCGTCACAGGCGTCACCTTCCCGCACAGCGACCCGTCGGCGCTGGCCGGTGCCGTGGGACAGCTCCTCGGCGACGAGGTCTTCGCCCGCCGGGTCGCCCGGCAGGCACGCAGCATGGTGGGCCGCAGGTACGGCTGGGCCACCATCGCCGCCCGCACCGCCGACACGTACACGGCGGCCCGTCGCGAGCACGTTGCGCCGCCCTCCCGGCGCGCCGCCGCCGAGATGCCCGCGCGCCGGCAGACGATAGCCATCCCGGACGGCAACCTCCTCGCCGTGGGAGGGGCTGCCTCCTGAGTGGACTCGTCGGATAGGTGATCCCCGATCCACACTAAGGTGTACGCCGGACGGCGGCGGATGGGGGAAACGTGCGAGCGGTGATCGCCGGCCGGTACCGGCTGCTCGATCTGGTCGGGCGCGGCGGGATGGGCACTGTCTGGCGAGCCGAGGACGAGCTGCTGCACCGCCAGGTGGCCATCAAGCAGGTGGTGCTGCCGGCCTGGCTCGGCGGCGACGAACTGGACCAGTTGCGCGCCCGGACGCTGCGTGAGGCGCGCACCGCCGCGCGGCTCAGCCACCCCAACGTGGTCCGCGTCTACGACGTGGTCTCCGAGGCGGACGCGCCCTGGATCGTGATGGAGTACGTGCCGTCGCGCACCCTGCAGGATCTGCTCGACGCCGACGGGCCGCTGCCGCCGCAGCGGGCCGCCCGGATCGGTCTGGCGCTGCTGGACGCGCTGCGGGCGGCGCACGACGCCGGGGTGCTGCATCGCGACGTCAAGCCGGCGAACGTCCTCGTCGCCGATGACGGCCGGGTGCTGCTCACCGACTTCGGGCTGGCCGTCTTCGACGGCGGCGACCAGACGATGACCGGGCCCGGCACCATCCTGGGCTCACCGCAGTACGTCGCGCCGGAGCGGGCCGCCGACGGCGTGTCGAGTGAACCGGCCGACCTCTGGTCGCTCGGCGCCACGCTGCACGCCGCCGTCGAGGGTCGTGCCCCGTACGCCCGCAGCACCGCAATGGCGACGCTCAGCGCGCTGGCCTCCGCGCCACCGGACCCGGCACCGCACGCGGGGCCGCTGTCGGCGGTGCTGGCCGGGCTGCTGCGCCGCGACCCCGCGCACCGCGCCGGCCACGCCGAGACGCGCCGTCGGCTGCTGGCCGCCGCCGGTCCCGATCCGGCCGACCAGCCCGACCGGGCAGGTGAGGACACCGCTCCCCTGCCCACCGCCGGATCGTCTCCCGCCGGTACCGCCCCGTCGGTCGGGGCGGCAGAGGGGGCGGCGACGACCCCGACCCCGTGGCCGGGCGGCGGCGACCGGGCCCGGACTGGCCGACACGACCCGGCCCGGACCGACGGAGGCGACCCGGCTCGGGCCGACGGAGGCGACCCGGCTCGGACCGGCGGAGGCGACCCGGC
>NZ_BOOZ01000074.1 GCF_016863495.1 Micromonospora andamanensis | reverse complement strand
TCGGACCGGCGGAGGCGACCCGGCTCGGACCGACGGGAAGGACCCGGGTCGGACCGATGGGGTCGACCCGGCCCACTCCGGTGAGGGCGACCCGGCTCAGGCCGGTGGGCCGCCGCCACGCGCTACGTCTGCCGGTACCCGTGACACGACCCCCGAGGCCGAGCAGCGGCGGGGATCGGTGGCCCGTCCGTGGGCGCTGGCCGCGGTCGCCGTGCTCGTCGCGATGGCGGCCGGGATCGGCACCGCGCTGACGGTGGTGGGCACCGGCGCGGAGCAGCCCGGGTCGGGGACGCAGAGCCCTCAGTCGTACGACGTGGGCGCGCCGGGGCCCGGCGGCCCGTTACCGCGCGACGGGCGACGCCCGCCCGGTCCGCCGCCCGGCGGCGTCGTCCCTCCGCCGTTGCCCTGCGTACGCCCGTGGGTCGACGGTGCCTCGCTGCGCACCGCGCCGCCCCGGCCCGACGACGGGTTCCGGCCGCCCGCCGGGTGGGTGTGGCACGCGGACGAGGCCGGCTTCCGGGTCGCGTTGCCGGCGGACTGGCGACACTCCCGCGACGACGACGTGGCCTGCTTCCAGGACCCGGCGACCGGTCGCGCGTTCACCGTCGCGGACAGCGCCGACGCCGCCACCGAGCCGATCGCCCGGCTCAAGGCGGTGCGGGACCGGGAACTGGCCGACGGCACCCTGCCGGGCTACCAGGAGTTCCACCTCGGCCGGGTCGGCGCCGCCACCGAGTGGGAGTTCGGGTGGCTGACACCGCACGGTGACCGGCTGCGCGCCACCCAGATCGTGCCGGATCGCCCTACCCGGGGCCGTACCTGGACGTTGGGCTGGATCGCGCGCGAACACGACTGGTCGGCTTCGGCGAGCCAGTTGGCGACCGTCCGGCTCAGCTTCCGACCCTAGTCCCGGTCCGGGTCGCCGCCTCGCGGGACACGGTCGCCGCCTCGCGGGACACGGTCGCCGCCTCGCGGGACACGGATAGTCTCGGAGCCGTGGAACCGGACCGGCATGACGACACCGACCAGCTGCGAGTCTCCGACCGGGAGCGGGAGGAGGTCGTGGAGCTGCTCGGCAGGGCGACGGCCGAGGGCCGGCTGACCCTCGACGAGTACTCCGAGCGGGCCGGCGTCGCCCACGCCGCGCAGACCCGCGGCGAGTTGGCCAGGGTGACCAGGGACCTGCCCGACGCGGCGGCCCGCCCTGCGGCCGGCGCGCTCGCCCCCGCCCCGGAAAAGCTGCTGGCCGTCTTCGGCGACGAGGTACGTAAGGGCGCCTGGCCGGTACCGGAGCGGATCGAGGCTCGGGCGGTCTTCGGTGACTGCCGGATCGAGCTGCACGAGGCCCGGCTGCCCGGGCGGGTGATCCGGATCGACGCGGAGGCGATCCTCGGCAACGTCACGATCGTCGTGGCGGAGGGCACCGATGTCCGACTCACCGGCAGCGCGGTCTTCGGTAACAAGAAGTCCAAGCTGAGCGGGCCGGTAGCGCCGGGCGCACCGGTGATCGAGGTGCACTGCCGGGCGATCTTCGGCGACGTGACGGTCCGCGCCCCTCGCAAACGCTGGTGGTGACTCCACCCCACCGACAGCCACGCGCACCTCGGGCGGCACCGCCGTCCCATGGCCGACAGATCGGGCCGGTCGACCACCACGCGCTGCCATACTCCCTGGTGGTCCGGCCGGTCCATCGACCGGCCCGATAATTGTCCGAAGTGGACGCCGTAGGCGGTCCCCCTGCGGCGTCGGCACGAACTACAGTGGCGTAGTTTTGGCGCTCAAGATCCCTGGGGAGGGCGAGCCGAGATGATGGGACCGTCGCACGCGCTGTCTGGCGCGGCGGTATGGCTGAGCGGGTCCTGGGCGCTACAGCATTTCTACGACTACGAGCAGTCGCCGTTGGCGCTGGCCGTCGGCACCGCCGTCTGTGCCGGAGGAGCGCTGCTGCCCGATCTCGATCTGTCCGGCAAGGTCACCCGCAATCAGGGTGGCGCGACAGTGGCCCGTACGTTCGGCGTCTTCTCGCTGTTCGTCGCCGAGGTAATGGAGAAGGTCTCGCTGGGCGTCTACTACGCCACAAAGCTCAGCCGCGATCCGAAGCGCAGCAACGGCCACCGCACTCTCACCCACACCATTCCGTTCACCGTGCTGGTGGGCTGGGGCACCACCACCCTCTGCGCCCGGTACGGCAAGTGGGCCGTCATCGGCATCCTGTTCTTCATGATCGGTCTCGCCCTGCGCGGCCTGTTCGACAAGTGGGCCGAGCGGGCCGGCTGGCTCATCGTCACCCTGGTCTCCGCTGGTGCCGCCGTGTTCACCGCCGCGAACCTGCCCGGCGACCGGGGTTATCCGATGATCGGGTTGGCCGTCGGCGTGGGCTGTTTCGTGCACATCATAGGTGACATGATCACCCGGGCCGGGGTACCGATCCTCTGGCCGATTCCGATCAAACGCCGGATGTGGACCCCGATCAGCCTGCCCGACAAGATCGCGCTGCGGGCCGGCGGTAAGACCGAGATCGTCGTGGTCCGCACCGCGCTGACAATCGTGTCGGTACTTGCCACCCTCGGGCTTTTCGCTCCCTCGGTGCTGCAGAAGTTCAACCTCGACCTGTGAGCGTCGAGGCCGTCGACCCGGCGATCGTGGCCGCCGACGCGGCAGTGCCACGGTTCTGGCAGCAACTCGGCCTGCCCGGCCTGGCCGACGTGCACGTGCACTTCCTGCCACCGAGGCTGCGCCGTCGGGTGTGGGACTACTTCGACTCGGCCGGCCCGCTCGTGGGGTTGGAGTGGCCGATCCGGTACCGGTGGAGCGACACGGAACGCGTCGGCCACCTGCGCCGGCTGGGGGTACGGGTGTTCAGTGCGCTCGCGTACGCCCACCGGCCCGGCATGGCCGAGGAGCTGAACCGGTGGACGCTCGACTTCGCGGGCGACACCCCCGGATGCCTGCCCTCGGCCACCTTTTTCCCGGAGCCGGCGGCGGCGCGCTACGTCGCCGAGGCCATCGACGCCGGCACCCGGGTGTTCAAGGTGCACCTCCAGGTGGGTGGTTTCGCACCCACCGACCCGGCGCTGGAGCAGGTGTGGGGCCTGCTCACCGAGGCCGACGTGCCGGTGGTCGTGCACGCCGGGCACGCGCCGGTGGGCACCGCCCACACCGGGCCGGACCCGTTCGCCGCGTTGCTCGCCCGACACCCCCGACTGCCCGCGATCGTCGCCCACCTGGGCGCGCCCGACTACTCCGCCTTCCTGGATCTCGCCGAGCGCCACGAGCGGGTACGGCTGGACACCACAATGGCGTTCACCCCGTTCCTCGACCGGTTCGTGCCCTTCCCCGTCGACGAGTTGCCGCGACTGCGTGAGCTGGGGCTGGCCGGCAAGGTGCTGCTGGGCAGCGACTTCCCGAACATCCCCTACCCGTACGCCGACCAGTTGACCGGTCTGGCCCGGCTCGACCTGGGCGACGACTGGCTGCGGACGGTCTGCTGGCAGGCCGCCGCCGACCTGTTCGGCCTGCCCGCCCGCTGACCGAGCGGGCTCCGACGTCAGTTCGTCATTGCCTATTGACGTGCTCGTAACACCTGACCTACCTTCTGTCGAACCGCTTAGTCGAAGCGCTTCGACAGCGCCGAGGGCATACCGCGAGGAGGTGCCGGATGGCCACCATGCAGGACGTCGCGCGTCGCGCCCAGGTCTCGGTCAGCACCGTGTCGTACGTGCTCACCGGCGCCCGACCGATCTCCCAGGCCACCCGGGACAAGGTCCTCGCCGCCATGGCCGAGCTGGACTACCAGCCCAACGCCCTGGCACGGGGGCTGGCCAGCC
>NZ_BOOZ01000073.1 GCF_016863495.1 Micromonospora andamanensis | reverse complement strand
AGCGGATCCTCGACGGCGCCCTGCTGATGGAGGTCCAGCTGCACGACCCCAGGGTGGACGTGCTGCGCGAGGCGGGCGTGCCGACGGTACTGATCGGACGTACCGAGGACCCGACCGGCCTGTCGTACGTCGACATCGACTTCGACCGGACCGTCCGCGACGCCGTCGAGCATCTGGTCGGCCTGGGCCACCGCCGCATCGTCTACGTCAACCACTCGGCCGACACCATCGCCGAGGGTTACGGTCCGGCGCTGCGGACCCGTGACTCGTTCACCGCCGCGATGACCGAGCACGGCCTGACGCCGCTGATGATCCCCGCCGAGGACAGCGCCGCCAGCGGTCGGGCCGCGCTGGCCACCGCACTACGACAGGCCCCCGATCTCACGGCCGTGCTGGCGATGAACGAGAGCGCCGTCTTCGGGCTGCTCGGCGAGCTGTCCGCCCGGGGGCTGACGGTGCCCGGCGACGTCTCCGTCGTCTCGATGGTCACCTCACCCCAGGTCGCCGAGCTGGCCACCCCCGCACTGACCGCGATGACCTCGCCCGGTTCGGCGCTGGGCCGGATCGCGGTGCAGACGCTGCTGCGGCACGTGGAGACCGGCGACGGTGAGATCCACCAGGAACTGCTGCCGTGCGTGCTGGAGGTCCGTGGTTCCAGCGGCCCGCCAGGTAGGGCAGGCGACATCGCGCACGGCAGGGGGCCCTCGGGCCCCGAGTAAAGCAGCCCGTCGTCGCGCTGCCACGCGACGACGGGCTTGACGGAGTACCGGCTCGATACTCATCAGGGAGACTAGCAATGCGACGATTCCGCAGAGTAGCCGTGGTGGCCATGGTGGCCGCGCTCACGGCGACCGGCCTGGCCGCCTGCGGCGGCGACGGCGACGACAGTGGCGACGCGAACGTCCTCAAGCTCTGGCACTACGAGAGTGCGAACAGCGCGATGGGGATCGCCTGGGACCGGGCCATCGAGATCTTCAAGGAAGAGCACCAGGGCGTCGAGGTGCGCTTCGAGCGCAAGGCGTTCGAGCAGATCCAGCAGAACGCCGGCATGATCATCAACTCGTCCGAGGGCCCGGACATCATGGAGTACAACAAGGGCAACGCCACCTCCGGGCTGCTCTCCTCGCAGGGTCTGCTCACCGACCTGACCGAGGAGGCGACCAAGCGCGGCTGGGACAAGGCGCTGAGCCCCAGCCTCCAGACCACCGCGCGGTACGACAACGGCGTGATGGGCTCCGGCAACTGGTACGGCGTGCCCAACTACGGCGAGTACGTGATGGTCTACTACAACAAGGAACTCTTCGCCGAGCACGGCGTCACCGTCCCCACGACGATGGCCGAGTTCACCGCCGCGATGGACACCTTCGTCGCCAAGGGCGTCACCCCGCTGGGCATGTCCGGCGCCGAGTACCCGGCCGGCCAGCTCTTCTACCAGCTCGCCCTCTCCCGCGCGGACCGGGCCTTCGTCGACAACTACCAGCTCTACGCCAACCCGGTGGACTTCAAGGCCGACCCGGTCAGGTACGGCGCGGAGACCTTCGCCGAGTGGGTCGGCAAGGGCTACGTCGCCAAGGACTCGGCAAGTCTGAAGGCCGAGGACATGGGGACCGCCTTCATCTCCGGCAAGGCGCCGATGATCGTGTCGGGTAGCTGGTGGTACGGCCGGTTCAAGAGCGAGATCACGTTCGACTGGGACAGCTTCCTCTTTCCCGGCAACACCATGCACGCCGGGTCGTCGGGCAACCTCTGGGTGGTCCCGGAGACGAGCAAGGCCAAGAACCTGGCGTACGACTTCATCGACATCACCCTGCGTCCGGAGATCCAGGCGCTGATCGGCAACAACGGTGGCGTGCCGGTCTCCGGCGACCCGGCGACGATAAGCGACGAGAAGGACCGCAGGCTGATCGAGAACTTCAACACCATCAGCTCCCAGGACGGACTGGCGTTCTACCCGGACTGGCCGGTCCCCGGCTACTACGACGTACTGGTCTCCGGATTCCAGAGTCTGATCAATCAGTCCAAGACGCCCGACCAGGTCCTCGACGCGATCGCCAAGCCGTACCAGGACGGCGTCGCGGAGATCAAGCGCGACTGAGCGGCGGCCGGGGCGGGCGTCGGCCCGCGTGACCGGGTCACCGGTCCGCGCCCGCCCCCGACGCGGAAGGACCTCCCATGGCTCTACCCGACACCGCCGCCCCGCCCCGGGCGAGCGCGTCACCATCGACTCCGACCGCCGGGCGCCCCCGCCGGCCCGGCCGCTCCTCCGCCGCGTACTGGCTCTACCTGCTGCCCGGCGCGGTGCTCTTCCTGCTCGTCATCGGCGGCCCGCTGATCTACACCGGTTACCTGTCGCTGACCAGGTGGTCCGGGGTCGGCGACCCGACGTTCATCGGTCTGGACAACTACCGCAACCTGCTCACCGACGACGTCTTCTGGACCTCGTTCAAGAACACCGTCGCGATGATCGTGGCGATGGTGGTGGTGCCCACCCTGGTCGGGCTGGTGCTCGCCGCGGTGCTCTTCGACACGATCAGCCGCACGTTCCGGCCCCGCACCGCCGCCGCGCTGCGGGCCGCCTTCTACCTGCCGCAGGTGCTCCCGGTCGTGGTGGCCGGCATCGTCTGGGGCTGGATCCTGCGCCCGGACGGCGCGCTCAACGGGTTGCTGGACGCGGTCGGGCTGGACGCGCTCAGCCACGACTGGCTCGGCGACCCGGACACCGCGCTGCCCATGGTGATGGCGGTGATGATCTGGGTGCAGATCGGCTACCCCGTGGTCGTCTTCATGGCCGCGCTGGAGCGGGTGAACCCGGAGTTGTACGAGGCGGCCGAGATCGACGGCGCCGGCTGGTGGCGACGGTTCCGGGCGATCACCCTGCCGCAGATCCGGCCGGAGACCTTCGTGGTCGGCCTGACCTGCACCATCGCGGCGATGAAGGTGTTCGGGCCGATCTACGCGCTGACCCGGGGCGGGCCGGAGAACGCCACAAACGTGCCGTCCTACTTCGCCTACTTCACCTTCTTCAAGCGACTCAACGTCGGCTACGGCTCGGCCATCTCGATGGTGCTGACGCTGATCATCGTGGTGGTGGCGGTGCTCTTCATCCGGGCGCAGAACCGCGCCGAACGACGGGACGGAGTGCTCTGATGGCCGTCACCCTCACCACCCGACCCCGGGTCACCCGACGCGCGGGCGACAGGCACCGACGCGGCGTCGGGCGCTGGATCGTGCTCGTCGTGGTCGGCGTCGCCGCGCTGGCCATGCTCGTGCCGTTCGCGTTCATGCTGCTCAACGCCTTCAAGTCGCCTGGTGACTACTCGACGAACGGGCCGCTGAGCTGGCCGGCGGAGTTCTACACCACAGGGCTGCGGACGTACTGGGAGCAGGTCGATTTCCCGGTCAAGCTGTGGAACTCGGTGGTCATCTCCGGCTCGGTGGCGGTCCTCGCGGTCGTCGTGTCGCTGCTCAGCGCGTACGCCCTGGGCATCGGCCGGGTCCGCGGCCGACTCTGGATCATCGGCCTCTTCCTGCTGGCCAACATGCTGCCGCAGGAGGCGCTGATCTACCCGCTCTACCACTTCGCCAAGGAGGCGGGGCTCTACAACACCCGCCTGGCGGTCATCATCATCTTCACAGTCATCCAGGCCGCCTTCGGCACCTACCTGCTCGCCTCGGTACTCGGCACCTTCCCCCGCGCCCTGCTGGAGGCCGCCGCGCTCGACGGCGCCGGCCGGTGGCGGATCCTGTGGCGGGTGGTGCTGCCCAACATCCGGCCGACCATCTCGGTGCTGCTCGTCTTCTTCTTCATCTGGACCTGGAACGAGTTCCTCATCCCGCTGGTCATGCTCATCGACAACCAGACCCAGACCATCCCGGTCGCGTTGGCCTCGTTGCAGGGCGACCGACTGATGGACGCCCCCACCACGAACGCCGGAGCGCTGATAAGTCTTCTTCCGGCGATCCTGTTCTTCCTCATCTTTCAGCGCACCCTCGCGCGCGGCATCACGGCAGGAGCCGACAAGTGAAGTTCACCGACGGGTACTGGCAGCTGCGTCCCGGGGTCAGCGTGCTGCGCCCCGGCACCGTGGAGTCGGTGGAGCCGGACGAGCGCTCCTTCACCGTCTTCGCACCTATCGGACGGATCACCGGACGCGGGGACACGCTCAACCGACCGGTGATCACCGTACGGTTCTTCTCCCCCGCAGCCGGCGTGGTCGGGGTGACGATCGGCCACCACACCGGCGGGCTACCCAGGCAGCCCCGCTTCACCCTCAGCGAGGACACCACCCACCCGGTGCAGGTGGAGGTCACCGGGCTCAGCGCGCGGCTGACCACCGGCGAGCTGACCGTCCGGGTCGCGCTGACCGGGCCGTGGCGGGTGGACTTCCTGCGCGGCGACCGGCTGGTCACCTCGTCCACCGAGCGCAGCATCGGCGCGGTCACCGACGCCGAGGGCCACAAGTACGTCCACGAACGGCTGGCCCTCGGCGTCGGCGAGACCATCTACGGGCTGGGCGAGCGCTTCGGCGCGTACGTCAAGAACGGCCAGACCGTCGACATCTGGAACGCCGACGGCGGCACCGCCAGCGAGCAGGCGTACAAGAATGTGCCGTTCTATCTGAGCAACGCCGGTTACGGGGTCTTCGTGGACCACCCGGAGCACGTGTCGTTCGAGGTCGGCTCCGAGGTGGTGTCGCAGACCCAGTTCAGCGTGCCCGGGCAGTCGCTGACCTACCACCTGATCGACGGCCCCACCCCGAAGGACGTGCTGCGCCGCTACACGGCGCTGACCGGGCGGCCGGCGCGGGTGCCGGCCTGGTCGTACGGGCTGTGGCTGTCCACCTCGTTCACCACGTCGTACGACGAGAAGACGGTCACCGAGTTCATCGACGGGATGGCCGAACGGGACCTGCCGCTGTCGGTGTTCCACTTCGACTGCTTCTGGATGCGGCAGTTCCACTGGGTCGACTTCATCTGGGACCCGGCGACCTTCCCGGACCCGGAGGGGATGCTGCGCCGGCTGCACGAGCGTGGCCTGAAGGTGTGCGTCTGGATCAACCCGTACATCGCCCAGCGGTCGTACCTGTTCGAGGAGGGTCGGCAGGCCGGCTACCTGGTCCGCAACCCGGACGGCTCGGTCTGGCAGTGGGACAAGTGGCAGGCCGGGATGGCGCTCGTCGACTTCACCAACCCGGACGCGGTCGACTGGTTCGCCGGCAAGCTCAAGGTGCTGCTGGACATGGGCGTCGACTGCTTCAAGACCGACTTCGGCGAGCGCATTCCCACCGACGTGCTCTGGCACGACGGCTCGGACCCGCAGCGGATGCACAACTACTACGCGTACCTCTACAACAAGACCGTCTTCGAGCTGCTGGCGGCCGAGCGCGGGGAAGGCGAGGCTGTCGTCTTCGCCCGTTCGGCGACCGCCGGCGGGCAGCAGTTCCCGGTGCACTGGGGCGGCGACTGCGAGTCGACGTTCGTGGCGATGGCCGAGTCGCTGCGCGGTGGGCTGTCGCTGGCCGCCTCCGGGTTCGGCTACTGGAGCCACGACATCGGCGGCTTCGAGGGCACCCCGGACCCCGCGGTGTTCAAACGCTGGATCGCCTTCGGCCTGCTCTCCTCGCACTCACGGCTGCACGGCTCCGGTTCGTACCGGGTGCCGTGGGCGTACGACGATGAGGCCGTGGACGTGCTGCGCCACTTCACCCGGCTCAAGCTCAGTCTGATGCCGTACCTGGCGGCGGCGGCCGAGGAGGCCCACCGCGAGGGCGTACCGGTGATGCGGCCGATGATCCTGGAGTTCCCGGACGATCCCACCGCCGCCCACCTCGACAGGCAGTACATGCTCGGTCCGGACCTGCTCGTCGCCCCGGTGATGAGCGCCGACGGCCAGGTGACCTACTACGTGCCCGCCGGCACCTGGACCCACCTGCTCAGCGGGGCGCAGGTCACCGGGCCCGGCTGGATGACCGAGAAGCACGACTTCGACAGCGTGCCCGTGCTCGCCCGCCCCGGGTCGGTCATCCCGTTCGGGTCGGTCACCGACCGGCCCGACTACGCCTGGGCCGACGGCGTGCGGCTGCGCCTGTTCGCCCCGGTGGCGGGGCAGCGGACCCGGGTCCGGGTGCCGGCACCCGATGGTGGGCCGGCTACCGAGTTCGAGGTGTGTTACCAGGACGGAACGGCCAGCGCCGAGCTGGTGGCGGGCGCGTCGTCCGGGTACGAGTGCGAGGTGACGGAGGTGGCTACATGAGCGACGTCGTGTTTCCTGAGGGATTCGTCTGGGGCTCGGCGACTGCGGCGTACCAGATCGAGGGTGCCGCGAAGGAGGACGGACGGGGACCGTCGATCTGGGACACCTACAGTCACACGCCGGGTCGCACCCTGAACGGGGACACCGGCGACGTGGCCGCCGACCACTACCACCGCTGGGCCGACGACCTCGACCAGCTTTCCGCGCTCGGGCTTGCGGCGTACCGGTTCTCCATCGCCTGGCCCCGGGTGCAGCCCGGCGGCTCGGGCGCGCTGAACCAGGCCGGGGTGGACTTCTACTCGCGGCTGGTGGACCGGCTGCTCGACCTCGGCATCCGCCCGGTGGCCACGCTGTACCACTGGGACCTGCCGCAGGTGCTGGAGGATGCCGGCGGCTGGCCGGCCCGGGACACCGCCGCCCGCTTCGCCGACTACGCCACGAAGATCGTCGGCGCGCTCGGCGACCGGGTGCACACCTGGACCACCTTCAACGAGCCGTGGTGCTCGGCCTATCTCGGGTACGCCTCAGGAGTGCACGCGCCAGGGCGGACCGAGCCGGCCTCGGCGCTGGCCGCCGTACACCACCTGAACCTGGCGCACGGCCTGGCCGGCCGGGTGATCCGCGACCTGGCACCGGCGGCGCAGCTGTCGGTCACGCTGAACCTGCACGTCATCCGACCGGCCTCGGACTCGGCCGCCGACGCCGACGCGGCACGTCGGATCGACGCCCTGGCCAACCGGGCGTTCCTCGGTCCGATGCTCGACGGGGCGTACCCGGCGGACCTGCTCGCCGACACCGCGGCCGTGACCGACTGGTCGTTCGTCCGCGACGGTGACGAGCACACCGCCGCGGTGCCGTTGGACGTGCTCGGCGTCAACTACTACTCGACCACACTGGTCCGTGCCTGGGACGGTGTGTCACCCAAGTCGGACTCCGACGGGCACGGCCGCTCGGCGCACTCGGCGTGGGTCGGCTCCGAGTCTGTCGAGTTCCTGCCGCAGCCCGGCCCGTACACCGCAATGGGCTGGAACATCGAGCCGGCCGGTCTGACCGAGCTGCTGCTGCGCCTGCACCGCGAGTATCCCGAGCTGCCGCTGATGATCACCGAGAACGGCGCCGCCTTCGACGACGTCGTGTCGCCGGACGGCGCGATCCACGACGACCGCCGGATCGACTATCTACGCCGACACATCGCCGCCACGCACGAGGCGATGGCCGCTGGCGCCGACGTCCGCGGCTACTTCGTCTGGTCCCTGCTGGACAACTTCGAGTGGGCGTACGGCTACGACCGCCGCTTCGGCATCATCCGAGTCGACTACGACACCCAACAGCGCACCTGGAAGGACTCCGCCCACTGGTACCGCCGCCTGACCACCACAAACCGCCTCCCCTAACCCGCTCTCCTCTCCCCCGGCAAGCCCCTGTTGATCATGAGGTTGGCGGCACT
>NZ_BOOZ01000072.1 GCF_016863495.1 Micromonospora andamanensis | reverse complement strand
CCCCCTGTACCAGAATGCATTCGTGGCGAGCCGGTGCCGACCCTGGCTGGACAGACTGTCGGGAAAACGCAGGGCCGGAACCTTGCCGCGTGGCTTGTCGGGCTGCGCGATGTACTGCAAACCGTTACAGAAGATGCGAATCGCTACCAACGCGCCGAGAGAGCCTGTGAAGAGGCAGACCCTCTCGATCGCCTGCCCGAACTCGCCGCTCGCGACGGATCCCGGCACCAGAAGGACGACGACATAGGGGAGAATCACCGGCACCATGAAGCCAACTAACGGCACCAGCAACAGCAGCAGCACACGCCTCCACGACTCGCGCGCAACCAGCCGGCGCAGAACCCCGGGCCCAGCCGCCGACAGGAGTAGCTCCCACCCGCCTCTCCGCAATCCGTGACGCCGGATCGGCTGAAACGCCTCGGACGACACGCATCTCCATTGCACCGCCCAGAGCAGCATGCCACCGAACGCCGACGCGACAACCATCCAGCCGACCACCAGAGCGATGATGCAGAGAAACAGAAGGGCCGCGATCACCGTCACATCGACCGTCATATCATGCGTGGACAACGCGGCAGCCCCCGCCAACGCCTAGCCGTTCGCTCGAACCTGTTCTGGGCTCACCGTTCCCACGGCGTCATCGAGATCGACGTGCACCTGTTTTTAGGTTCTCCTGGCCCCACTTCCTCGCGCGTCCTTGAGGTGGCCAGCGGGTCGAGTCGGCCGGCTGCATCCTCGCCGCGTGGCTTGATGGCAAGCTAACCCGCATCGCAGGCGCGACCACGCGCCGAGGACGGGTCGCTATCGGCCGGCTTCTCTTGGCTCGGGTGCGATCGGCGCCATTGGCGCCATCGTTGTTGGCGTACAAGTTCCGCTACGGAGCCAGGTACGGGCCGAAGTGCATGGGCCCGAACTCCCGAGAAGCACCGTGTCGATGGCTATCGACCCACCAGGCTCCGGGTCAACGCCTACTCCCAGTTACCGGCGCGTAGTCGGCCGGCGTTCGGCTTCCGGCGAGACCTGCACAGTCTGGGCGAGTGCGGCAGCGAGTCGCCTAGGTTCCGGCCTGCTCAGGGCTGACCAGGCGGTAGCGGCAGGTGGCCGGGACGGCGGTTGTCCTTTGACCGGACCATGTAGCATCGAGCGTACTGGCCGCGCGGTGGAGGGCCAGACGCAAGCTCGGTTGGCCCCGGATTCTGATGCGAGCGCGTACGGGTGTAGGGCACCTACTCCACCGGCCTTACCTAATCGGACGACGACCACCACAGAGTGGGTGACACTGCTGGCCGGGGCAGCATAGGAGTCACTCATGTCCAACTACGGACGCCGTAGCGGTGCTCGTATACGACGCTGCTACACCCGTGAACTACTCCCGACCGCCATGCAGGGCATCAGCCGGGACGGTCGGCTCGGTCTCGATGAATGCACGCCCGAGCAGCTCAAACTTCGGGTACTTCTCGCCCTTCATCTGTTCAATATGGGCGACGTCAGTGCGCTACACACGACGAGCGGCACCGTCGGCATTCTTTCGAACTATACGATTACCGTCTCACCACGCTACGATGACCTCGTCATGATCACGGATGTTCCAGGGAACATCACCAACTACCTGGCGCCCAAAGAATCGAGCGCTGCGATACCTGGTGTCCGCATGCTTGGCATCGACAGTAACGAGTTTCGGATGGTGCACCTGCCGACCGGCGCACGGCTAAGAGTCACACGTGATCCGGGGTGCCACCTCGGCGACCCTTACGAGCACCGTCGTGCATGGTGGGCACCCGATAAGGCGATGACCCCGCAGGAGATCGACAGCATAGCGACGATGCCGGTGCCGACCCCGGATGCCGCCGCGATGATCGCGGCCTTGGTGACAAGGTTCAACTGCGTCGACCCCGAGAAGAACTGGTCAGGCAGCTGGTACTCCGACCCGCTGGAGCGGAGTTCTCCCAAATCTTCACACGAGAGCGATAGACGCCAACTCACTGGTGGCGGCTCGCAGTGGCTGCTGCGATGGAACGGATATCCACTTGCCTACGACCTTGCCCAGATGATCTGCGATCCTGTATTCGGGTTGAGCGACACCGTAAGCCATGAAGGCGCAGCGGGAATCGACCTACGGCGCGGCGGCAGCACTCTACGTCTCCGACAGCTATAGGCGTTCCCGAAATCCAGGCGGGCGGACTTACCCGTAGAGTCCGCCCGCCGCCGGCAGGCCCTGGGTGTCGATGAGCCAGCGCTTGCTCTCCGCTTCGGCGCGGGTCTTCTCGTGCAGGCTCGCATCGTTGGCGAGTTGGTCGAAGTAGTCGCGTTCGCTCGGGCCGCCGAGGCCGAGGATCACCGGGATCGTCTCGATCGTCTGCCGCCACGGCAGGCGTGGGGTGGCCGTCTTGAGCAGGTCGAGTGCTCGTGCTCGCTCGGCCGGGTCCCACGTGTCGCGGGCGGTCCAGCCGAGCCACCTGAGCAGTTCCTCGACCGCGCCGTTGACGATGAAGGTCACCCACACCTGCCCGACCGCCTCGACGACCTCGCCGGGTGGCGTTGTCCAGGTGGCGTCGAGGATCTCCGCCACCAGGCTGTTCTGCTCCGCCCAGTCGCGTACGTTCTCGGGTGTCACGTCGGCGAGGGTGGGTAGGCACCGCTTGAGGGTCGCCTGGAGCAGGAACCAGTCGTCTTCGAAGAAGCTGTCGGGAAGCCCTCAGTCTGGGTCGTGGCCGTAGCGGGCGGCCGAGTCGACCTGGAACGCGAGACACGCCGCCAGCGCGGACAGGGCCGCCGTCCGCTGCTGCGGGTCGGGCGTGAGTTCCTTGACCGCCGTGTTCCGCCGTCCCGGGTCCGCCAACTGCCACGGAAGCGGGACGGCTGCCAAGAGTTCGGACGCCACCAGGGAACCAGGCACCGAGAGTCAACTCCGTTCGCCGAGGTAGGCGGTGTGCTCAGTGCTCATCGGCACGCCTCCTTGCGGTGGTACGGCGTTGGTAACGAGGGTGCTGATGTCGGTGTTCTGGTGTTTCCAGGCGACGCCGGGCAGGGCGCGGCGGGTGCCGTCGCGGCCGGTGAAGGCCACCCTGCGGTCCGGTGCGGTGGCGCGGCCGATGACGTCGAAGGTCAAGCCGCTGCGGGCGAACGCCCCCCGGCAGGCGTCGAGCCGGTCGGCGGGGACGGTGAAGGCCAACTGGAAGTCCGCCGACGCGCTCATCGCGAGGGTGACGTCATCGGAGCCGATGAGTTTGGCGACCGCGCTGACGGCCGGATGGATCGCGATGTCGTCCTCGGTGACGTCGAAGCCGACACCGCTGGCGGCGGCGAGTTGTTCGATCGTGGCCTTGAGCCCGTCGGAGGTGTCCTGGCAGGCGGTCGCGTAGCCGCCGGTGGAGAGCACCCGGCCTTCGGCCACCCGCGCGCGCGGCCGACGCCAACTGGTGAGCAGGTCGGATTCGATGCTGTCGGACAGGGTCCAGCCGTTGACGGCACGTTTGGGAAAATAGGCGACCGCCGCGCCCAGGATCCCGCACGGGCCGGTGACGCAGAGATAGTCGCCGGGCCGGGCTCCGCGTCGGGTGAGAGCGGTCCCGGTGTGGCAGACGCCGATGGCGGATCCGGAGAGCACGATCCGTTCGGCGTTGCCGATGTCGCCGCCGACATTGAGCGTGCCCCAGTCCGTGCATGCTTGGTGGATGCCGGCCATGATGTCGAGGAACGCGTCGTCGTCGAGGTCGTGCGGGTAGCGCACGACGGTGAGGACTCCGATGGGTGCGGCACCCATCGCGGCGATGTCGCTGAGGTTGGCGGCCACCACGTAGTAGCCGATGTCGAAGTTCGTCAGCAGACCCTGCTCGTACAGGACGAACTCGGCGCCGCGTACGTAGTCGGATCCGACGACGAGAGTGACCGGGCCGTCGAGGTCGTAGATCGCGCAGTCGTCGCGGGTGTCGGCGCCAGCGGTCAGGATGGCGTGCGGGCCGTCGCCGTCGCCGAGGACGGCCCCGGACTGGCCGGTGAGGAAGGCCCCGACGAGCTTCGCGACCCGGGTCGGTTCGTCGGACAAGGCGTGCGAGGTCATCGGTGTGCTCCCAAAGAGAGCACTGGCGTGATGGCGATCATGACGGAGACCGGCGCTGCCGTCAGTCGCGGTCGTCGTGTCGAGGCTGTCGTCTGCTGCGGAGTCACGGTGGTGTTCCTCGTCGTTGTTCCCGGTCGTGGTCATAGGAGTGGCCGTTCGGTGCTGTCGTGGCGGTAGGAGGGCGAAGGAGTCAGGCGTCCTTGTCGTTGGCCTGGATCGCGATCTCGTTGGGTTCGTTTTAGATGAGGCCGTTTCGTAGGGCGTAGGCGACGGCGTGGGTGCGGTTGCGCAGGTGGTAGCGGCCGGTGATGCCGTGGAGGACGTTCTTGATGGTGCGTGGGGAGTAGGAGAGTTGTGCCGCGATGTCGGCGATGGTGTGACCGTCGGCGGCGAGGCGCAGCACAGCGATCTCGCGGGGGTTGAGGCCGACGAATACCTGGCCGCGGGGGGCGAGGATGTCCCGCTGCACCGCACCGACATGAGTGAGGAGTTGGCCGAGCACGTCGGGCGGAAGGGTGCCGTGGCCGGCTGCGGCAGCGCGGATGGTGGTGATGAGCCGGTCGGGGGTGGCGTCGGTTCGGCGGACGATCCCGACGACGCCGTGTTCGACGGCGGCGACGAGTGCGGTGTCGTCGAGGTGGCCGGCGACGAGCACGATGCGGTGCTGGTGTGCCCGCAGGCGGCGGAGGGTGCGTAGCGTCTGCTCGTCCAGGCCGTCGCTGGTCACGACTGCCACGTCTGCCACGTCTGCGGTGTCGGTGTCGGTAAACAGGAGGAGCACCTCGGGGCGAGGGCGCAGTTGGCCGATCAGGCCGGCGTGCAGGATGGGGTCGCTGGCGTGCACGCTGATCCGGAGCCGAGGTGCAGGCGTGGTGAAGCCCTGTGCCTGCGGCCCTGTGGCCGCGGACTCGACGGGGGTGCGGTGGCGGGCGTTGCGGATTGCGCTGCTCGTCACGGCCGTGCCGGGTCGCCTGGGGTGGTGGGTAGCTTGCGGGGGTTGAGGTCGACGGCCACGGGTAGGTGGTCGCTGGCCGCGCGGGTGACAGGGGTGTCGATGACCGTGAGGGACCTGACCGCGGGGAGGACCGGGTCGGTGGCGTGGATGGTGTCGATGCGGCGGGCGATGCCTCGGGCGCTGTAGGGGCAGGTGGGCCAGTGCCCGGTGGTGGCTTTCCACGGGCTGCGGGAGGCAGCTGCCACGTCATGGAGTCCGCCGGCTTCCCAGACCAGGGCCGGTCGGCGATCGGCGCGGTGGCGTTGGCTCGGCTGGGTGGGTTCGTGGCATTGGTGGACCAGGTCGGGCCACCAGGGGCGGCCGGTGTAGGGGTCGGGGTCGTAGTCGGCGCCGTTGCTGCGGGCGGCACCGATGGAGTTGAAGTCGGAGCCGACCAAAACCAGTTCGTGAGGACGGGTCACGGCGGCCAGGACAGCTTCGGCCTGGTCGATACGCCGGTGCCGGCCGAACGCGGGCGCGTGGTAGGACGCGAACATGATCGGGCGGCCGTCGACCTGGAGGGCGAGCCGGACCATGGAGCCGTAGCCGATGCCGCGCCATCCGCCGTCGTGGTGGACGGCCGGACTGTAGGTCCGGAAGGTGTCCGGTAGCGCAACGAGGTCGGGACGCCAGAGCAAGGCCGTGTGCAGGGTGTGGTCGCCCACGGCGACGGCGTGAACCGTGCGGGCGGTCCCGTTCGTGGGCACGGTGCTGGTCAGGCCGGTGCGTTCGGCCAGCTCGGCGGCGAGACGGCCGGCGCTCGCGGGTGGGCTCTTGAGTTCCTGGACGGCGATGACGTCGGGGTCGAGGCTGCGAATGATATCGATGACCCGCTGTTGTCGGTTGGCTTCCTGGGCGTTGTTGGGGTGCAGGGTCAGGTCGAGCATGTTGTAGGTGACGAAACGCATTCGGGTGACCTCGTGGGTGTCAGTGGTCGGCATATCGCTGGCTCGCGTCGGTGTTGGTCGTGCTGGCGGCTTCTGGGCCGAGTGGTGCGCCGCCAGCGGCGGTCGGGGTGCTCAGGTGGTCGGGGCTGTGGGAGGTGTGTCGGGGTGCGGTGATGCCGAGGGCGCGGGCTGCCAGGCTGGTGGCGAGCGCGTAGGTGGTGACGGTGGCCGCCATGCCGACTGCCAGCGGCCACGGTGCTGCGGTGGCGTTGGTGGTGGAGTCGGTGGCTCCGGCGGCGACAGCCACGACGGCGATGAGGCCGTTCTGCGCGAGGTGGTAGCCCAGGGCGGCTTCGAGGCCGCCGGTGCGGACGGTGAGCCAGCCGAGCGTGACGCCGATGGTCAGCACACCGAGGGTGCCCCACCAGCCGCCGCCGATGCCGTGCAGCGCGGTGAAGATCACCGCCTGGATGCTGATCGCGGGCCATGGTGAGTGGAAGAAGCGGCCTACGGCTTGGAGGATGACGCCTCGGGTGACGTACTCCTCGGCGGCGACCTGGCCGACGAGGAAGGTGAGTGTGTAGTTGAGGATGGTGAGGTAGGGGCCGATGCCGATCCAGGTCGAGGTACGTGGTTCCGAGGGACCGGTGTCGGTGCCGGCAGCGGCGATGACGGCGGTGAGGGTGCCGAGGCAGAGCGCGAGGATGATGCAGGCCCCGGCGATGGCCAGGCACAGGGCCAGCCACCACCAGCGCAGCCGGCCGGTGACGCTGCTGAGCGTGCCGATCTTGCGTCGCTCGCCGTAGCGGACGATCAGCAGGGTTGTCGGGAGGATGCAGGCGATCGCGGCGAACGACAGGACCAACTCGGAGTAGGCGCCCAGCACGGGTAGCCCGTCCGGGGGCAGGCGTTCCATGATCAGGGCGACGGGTACCGGAGCGACCAGAGTGCCGATCAGCACCGCGAGCAGCGTCAGGAGTACCCGACGACGGGAGATGTGGTGCGTGAGCCGGTGGTAGGGGATGCCGGCCGACGGCATGGACGAGGACATGGGTGCGGAATCTCCAGGGTGCGATGAGCGGGCTGTGGCCGATGGGAACGAGGCCGACGAGCAGGACGTGGCGAGTGGGCGTTCAGCTGCGGGTACCGCCCGGTGGAACGCCGGTGGTGTCGGGCGTCGACGACGGGATGGTCATGACGAGGTGGCGTAGGACGCAGCGCACGCACGGCAGTGCCCGGTCCAGTCGGGTCTCCGCGACCCGGCGTCTGACATCGGCCGGGTAGGCAGGGTGGTGGGCTGGCCGGTGACGTGCAGCAACAGGATCGTCATGCCGATGATCGGCAGGTTGGCGAGCAAGGGACAGGGTGGCCTTTCGGGTAACGCTGGTCGCCGCAGGCAATCGTCAGCGGGGTGCTCGACGGTGGCGGGCTCGGGCGGTCGCGGTGACGGTCTCTACCGGAGGGCGGTGGCGGGCTCGGGCGGTACACCGTCTGCGTCGCTGTGGCCCCGCTGAAGGATGAGGACGGACGAGAACAAGCCCGGCCGGGGCCCGGCGATGCATTCCTGTGCGGCCAGCAACTCGCCCGTGGCCGGATCGATGACCAGCATGGTGGTCGAACGGTCGGCGACCACCCGGAAGCCGAGTCCGGCACGGCCGGCGAGGTCGGTGGTTTGCCCGCGGTATTCGATGCCGGGCACCGCCGCCAGGACGTGCAGGGTCGTCGCCCGCTCGTTCTGGTCGAGGTATTGGCTGGCGGCCAGGCCGACGACGCCCCAGGTGAGGATTCTCGGGTAGGCGGGTTCGGCCGCCAGCTCCGGCGGTGCCAGCAGCCCAGCCAGGGCGGCCGGGACGGTGGGCAACGGTGCGGGCAGGTACGGGTGCAGGTCGCCCCGGTAGCGGGTCGTGGTGGGCGGCGCCTGCGTGAACAGGGTCCGGTCCTCGGAGGTGGGCTGGTGGTCGACGCCGGGCACGTCGGGTGCGCGGCGGGTGACTTCGCGGCCGGAGCCGTCGGGATGCCGCCAGCGTCGTAGGTCTTCGCGGCGGATCGCGCCGCTGGTGCGGGTCCACCTCTGGAGGTGCAGGTATTCGTAGGACAGGTCGGTGGTGCTGTCGGCGGGGACCGGACCGATGCCGGCGGCGATGGTGGTGAGGCGTTGCTGCGGGGTGAGGCCGGGCGCGGTGGCCGCCGTGGCGGCGGGCTGCTGGCCGCCGAGCGTCGACGAGGGCGGCGCGTTCGCGGGAACGGCGGGTACGGCGTGGCAGCCGGCAAGCAGGACGCTGCCGAGAGCAGCGGCTACATGGCGGGCGGGTGCGGTCGAGCAGAGCATGGGTGTGCGGGGTTCCTTGCTGTGGATGGTGTGGTCCCCGGGGCTGCCGCGCTGTTGAGGCAGCCCCGGGACCGGGTGTGGTGGTGTGGTTTAGCCGGCCATCGTGGTGAGCGGGACCGGTCGGCCGGCGCGACGTAGGGGCCATAGCTGCGGACCGCCGTTGAGGCGCAGTGGTGTTCCTGCGTGGTAGCTCTGTCCGGTCAGGAAGTCCCGGACCATGCCCGTGGTGGTGACGGTGTCGATCGGATAGCCGAGTTGGTCGGCGCGCTGGTGGTGGTGGTGCGCGAGTAGCGCGCGACCGAGGCCCTTGCGGCGGGCTTGCGGGCGGACGTGTAGCCAGGCGAGCCAGTGGTGCGGAGCGCCGGACCGATACGGGCGGAGCAGGGTGTGGAGCTGCTGGAACCGGGGTAGGGCGCGGCCGGTGAAGGTGCTCAGGTGGTAGTCGGACAGCGGTGCCGCCCCCGCCGGCGGGTGGTGCTGCCACACGGCGACGGCGGTCATGTCGAGGGTGACGTCGACGTGTCCCCACTCCACGGCGTGGTCGATTTCCATGGCGAGGAGCCCGTGGTAGACGTGCTGCCGCTCGACCGGGTCGGGGACGAGCCATTGCGCGACGGGGTCGGTGGCGACGGCGTCGGTGAGTAGCGCGGCGATGGTGGCCACGTCGCCGGCCTGCGCCGGTCGGATCGGTGGTGCGATCACGGGGGCGGTGGTCACAGTGACCGCCGGCGTGGCCTGGTGTGCGGGAACGAGGTCCGGCTGCCGGTGCTGGTGGGGGCGCCGCGCCACATCCGCCAGATGACCGGGCCCTCGGTGGGTAGCACGATGGTGGGGCCTGCGGTGTAGCCGAGGCGGAGGTAGAGCCGCCGGTTACGCATGTTGCTGGCTTCCAGGTACGCCGGTAGGCCGAGGTCGTCGAGGCGACGGTGATGCTCGGCGAGCAGCGCGGCGCCGATGCCGCGGTTCTGGCGGGTGGGGTCGACGGCGAGGTAGGCGAGGTAGTGGTGCGGTTCGTCGGGTTGGAGGGCGTCGAACGTCGCCTCCAGCAGCACGAACTTCGGCGCGTAGGCACCGGCGATGCGTTCCAGCGTTCCCAGGCGCTCGTGGACGTCGGTGGGGGTGGGTTCGAGGCGGGGGTACCAGATGGCCACGGCCGTCTGGTCGGAGGTGGTGTGCACCTGCCCGTGTGCCAGGCCGTGGTGGAAGGCGTCGGTGAAGTAGCGGTGGTAGACGGTGCGTCGCTCGTCGGGGTCGGGGATCAGCCAGTCGGCGACGGGGCCTTCGTGGAACGCCTCGGCGAGCACACCGATCAGCGGCCCGGCGTCGGCCGTCGTGGCGGGGCGGACGAGCGGTCTGTTGTTCGTGATGGTCACGGCTTCTCCCTGGTCAGGCGGGTTGGCGGACGGCGTCGGGGGCGCGCAGTGGCCCGGTGTCGCTGTCCGCGCCCAAGCCCACCGCCGCGTACACGTCGGGATTGGTAGTGCGCAGGACCAGCGCCCACGCGATGCCTGCGAGTGCGGCGGCGGCGTAGGCGGCGGGGAACGCCCACCGCAGGGGCGAGTCCGGCTCCACGCCGAGGAGCGTGGCGAACTCCCGCAGGGTCACGGTGAGGATCCCGCCAAGCGCGACCGTCGCGATCCCCGGCGCGATCCGCGACCGCCATGACCCTTCGGCGTGGGTGATGCGGGCGAAGAAGCCGATGACGGCGGCGGAGGTGACCGTCATCAGGATCAGCACCCCGAGGCCGCCGGTGACGGTGATCCAGAAGAACAGGTGCACGATCGGATCCGCCCCCGCGAGCGCGTAGCCGACCAGGACCGCGAAGGCGAGCCCACTCTGCACGAGGGAACCGACCTTCGGCGCCCCGGTGCGGCGGCTGGTGCGGCCGAATACGGCCGGGAGCACCCGTTCGCGGCCGAGCGCGAACAGGTACCGGGCCACGGTGTGGTGAAAGGACAGCAGGGCCGCGAACAGCGAGGTGATGAACAGGACCCGGGCGACGGTGATGACACTGTCGGCCAGGTAGGGCGACACCAGGTTGAAGATGAGGTCGGTGCCGTCGGCGCGGGCGGCCTCCACGATGCGGTCCGGGCCGGTGGCCACCGACATCGCCCACGCGGACAGCCCGTAGAGCAGGCCGGTCACGGCCACGGCGATGTAGGTGGCACGGGCGATCGTGCGACGCGGATCCTTCGTCTCCTCGGAGAACACCACCGTGCCCTCAAAGCCCACGAACCCGGTGATCGCGGTGACCAGCGCCGCGCCGATCCCCGCGGCGAACACATGCGACGGGGCGAGAGTGTCGAAACTGACCGTCCCGTCGGCCGGGTGGGTCACCATGATGGCGTCAAACGTCAACGCGACGACGCATTCCGCGACCAGGACGACGGCGAGGACGCGGCCATTGAGGTCGATCCGCGCCACCCCGAGGACCGCGACGACAGCCCACACGGCGAGGGCACACGCCCACCAGGTGAGCTGCCAGCCGTAGCGGTCGTTGAGGAACTGCGCGGTGACCGCGCCGGCCCCGCCGTACAGACCGATCTGCATCGCGTTGTAGGCGACCAGCGCGACCATCGCCGCACCGACACCGGCCGGGCGGCCAAGGCCACGCGCGACGTACGTGTAGAACGCGCCAGCGTTGACGATCCGCCGGGACATGGCCACGTAGCCGACCGCGAACAGCGCCAGCACGGCCGCGACCAGCAGGTAGGACACGGGGATGCCGGTGACGCCGGTGACCGCGTACCCGGTGGTCGCGCCGCCCGCGACGACGGTGAGGGGTGCGGCGGCGGCGATGACGAAGAACACCACCGAGGGGATACCGAGCCGTCCACGGGCCAGCACGGCGGACACAGTGTCGGGTTTCGAGTGAGACATCGGTTCTCTCTCAGCCAGGGAGGGATGGGTGGGGGTTTGGCCGCACTCAGGTGGTGCGGTGGCTCAGCACGGCACCGCCGACGACGGCACCGAGATCGGCAAGGAGGTCGCGCAGCGGAACAGGTGCCTGCTCGACCTGCTCGCGCAGGAACGCGCGGGCGGCCAGGGGTGCACCGTCGAGCAGGATCGGATCGAGCTGGGTGTGCAGCGCCAGCCCTGCCAGGGCCACGTCGAAGGCGTTTAGCCGCTGGTAGTTGCGCAGCTGGTAGGACAGGCGGGCCCACGACCAGGCGGCGGTGTTCATATCCGTGGGGATGTAGATGATGCGGCGTCGCAGCCGGCCGACCTGCTGCTGGCGCAGCATTCCGCGCTGCCACATCCGGTCGGCCACCTGCTCGTAGGCGGTAGTGGCGAGGAACGCCAACCACGTCCGCGTCGCGGTGTGACGCGGCTCGGCCACCAGCCGGTCGAGCACGAGGTGTTGCAGCCAGTCCTTCGGCGGCGACGGATCGGTCACCCGCACGTGCCGGCCCTCGAACGTGATCCGCCTTTCCCAACACAGCTCGGCCAACAACGCGGCGGCCAGGCCGTGCGCCGTCGCGGACTCGAACAGACGCGAGCGGCCGCTCTGGTCGTCGTGCGCCAGGTAGAAGAACTCGTCAGCAAGACGCATGGGCGCGGCGGCGGCGCTGGCGACGGCGCGTACCGGCCGAGCCGGTTCTACCGGTGCCCGGTGCTCGTGCAGGTGTGGGGCGTAATCGCCGCCGGGAGGTGTGGTGTTCACCGCGGCTGGCCTTCCTCGGTCGATGGGTCAGAGGGCGCGGGAAGCCCGAGCTGTCGAAGGAGCTTTCGGCCGCCGGGGTGGCGGCCGAGTTCCTCGATCGCCCAGGCGTGTTGCCCGCACCTGCCGTCCTTGCACTGGAAGCAGGTGCCACCGTTGTGCTGAAGCGCCGTGATGCGCGCCGACTCGAAGCGATCAACGGCACGATCGCTGTCGTCGGTGCCGGTCACGACGCGGCAAGCTGGCGGTGCAGCGCGGCCACCTTGACCCGCACCTCCATACACGGCGGATGCCGATCGACGTGCGGGTAGCCGCATTCGGGACGGTGACCGAGCACCCAGACCCACTCGTCGCTGCGGTACGGCAGGTCGCGGACGCCTGTGACGGCGACGGCCACGGGCGTACCGGGGGTCAGGTCACGGCCGTAGGACCAGTCGTTCGCATCGAGTTGGAGCAGGGTGCCCGGAGGGACGTCGGGGAGAGGCTGCGGACTGCGGTTCACGGCCGTGTCCTTCCACGCCCTCGACGTCGATGAGGGTCGTAGTCCAAGGCGGGACGACTCAGATTTGCTCTACTCGGCTGGACCGGAGCGAGAGCACCATGGGGCAATGCGGGTTTGGCACCGTGGTCGTGAAGCGTCGATCCGCCACATCCGGCGTAGCGCCTGGCCGCACCTTCGCACTGGATGCCGAAGGGCCTGAACGGGTGCTCACCGTCAGCGGGAACGAACCACTTGACGCGCACTGCCATCACCTTCCTGTGTGAGATGCGTGGCCGGGGCCTTCCCTGGCACCGGCCACGCACCCCGACCAATGGGATGCCGAGACCGCCCCGAATGGGGAAGCAGGGCGATCCCTGTGCCCGCCTTGCGGACGAGACTCGTTCCCACGCCGCGTGGGCTCGGGGCAGACGGCGACTCTGGGCATGTAGGGTCAGACGCACCTCGCGGCACTCGCCACACCCACACGATCGCTACCTGCCTAGACGGGCCAATGCCGATCGACGGCAGCGGCCTCGAATCGACGCATCGCTTGTTGTGCGTCCACCTTCACGGACAGTCCCCGAGGCTGGGAATCCCGTTCTAATCCCGGATCCAACGTGGCTTCTAGTGCCAAGACCGGCCGTGACCAGCATGGGAGCCGCGCATGGGCGTGACCTGACCAGTAACTACGCCAAAACCCGGGGTTACGCTCTGCGCCACTGACGGGACACAAGCACCTGTCGGATGGGGTCACGCCCGGAGGTGTTTCATGATCAGTCCACTGGTGCGCCGCCGTCGACTTGCCGCCGAACTCCAGCAGTTGCGCACGGAGCACGGCTACACGTCGGCCCGGCTCGCATCGGAAATTGGGGTGCCGCGGCAGCGCATCAGCCGCCTGGAGAACGGCCACGTCGCGCCTGACCTCGATGAGTTCAGGCAGATACTGGTTCTGTTCCGTGTGCGAGAACCTCGCAGCAGCAAACTGCTGGCAATCGCGCAAGACGCCCAAGAGCGCGGGTGGTGGGCCAAGTCCGCCGATGGGATGGGCACCCGGCAGGCCCTGTACGCGAACCTGGAAGCCGGCGCGAGCGTCATCAACGAGTACCACATGGCGTTCCTGCCCGGACTACTCCAGATCCCGCCGTACACCGAGGCCAGAATCCGGCTGGACCCACAGGACGGGAGAGCCTTCAACCCCGCCTCGTCCCTCGACGCCCGAGCCCGCCGACAGCGAATCCTGGACCGCCCAGGTGGTCCGTCCTACGAGGTTGTCATCGACGAACTGGCAATCCGTAGGCTCGCAGCACCACCAGACATCGTCGCCGACCAACTCGACCACCTGGTCCACGAAGGCCACCGCCGTAACGCACTGACAATCCACGTCTTGCCAGTTGCGGCACGGATCCCGCAGCACGCGGTGCCTCGGTCCGCCTTCAGTACCTACCGGTACCCGGACCCCCACGACCCCATCGTGGTGGCGGTCGACACCGCCACCGACGACCTCGTCCTAACCCACGAGGCCGACGTCCGCCGATACCTTGACCTCTACGAGAAGATTAGGCGTGCAGCGCTGTCGCCAGCCGACAGCCTTGATTTCCTCGCCGCTGCGGCCGAGGAGAGCCGGAAGGAGTTCGGGAATGAATGACAGTCCGTTCCATCGCTGGCGGAAGTCCACCCGTAGCAGTGGTGGCGACAACTGCGTCGAGGTAGCCGTCGCCGATCGGATCGTAGGTGTCCGCGACTCCAAAGATCCTGCGGGCGGGATCCTCGCCTTTGACTGCGACGCCTGGACAAGATTTGTGAGTGACATCCAGATGCGCGACCTGAGCGAATGATGCTCTAGCGATGAGGTACATACAGAGTGGGCCAAGCGCCGAAAGAATGGTCTGGGCCTTCCAGGATCAGCCCGCGCGGGGCCGGCGCAGCCCTTGTGAGGGCGGAATGGCGCGGCAGGGTGCGATGACCAAACAGAAAAAAGACAGAAAGCCGAACCAGAAGCTGATTGCGATGCGGCTTAGCAGGCTGTCGCCGTCAGGGTCGGGCCGCCCGCTGTCCCGAGAAGAGCTTGCCGATGCCTGCAACCGAATTCTCGAACGCATCTATGAGAGGCAGGAGAGGAAGCGCAGGTGGGCAGGCTTCAACGCGTCATACATCGGTGGTCTTGAGCTAGGGGAGCCGGCGTGGCCTAACGCTGATTACCGAGCCGCGCTCCGTGAGTTTTTCGGATCTACCGACACCGAACTCGGTTTCTACATCGACCGCCCTGACCGGGCGCCAGAAATCGGCGCGAACCCCCTGGCGGTCGAGCCCTCGGAGCACATACTTCACCAGGGCTCGATGAGGGCCGGCGGCGATATCGGGGCAATACTAACAGCCACTGATCAGGTTCGACGCAGGATCGAGGACTTCCTGGACAGGGATGCCACCTTTGCGGGCAAGGTAAGTAGACTTCAGAACGGTGTCGATATCCACGCCCAGGACGTACTGACCGTTCCGCCGCTAGAAATGGTGTCCCGAATTGGCTTGGACATCCTCGACACTCTGAACGTGCTTCAGCTACCTGGCATGGCGCGGACCCGGGAACTGCACGCCGTGCTCGCAAAACTCGCCGTGCTCACCGCAGACGAGATGAACGTCGTGGGCAACGTCCACGCCGCTCGCGCCTGGTACGCGACGGCAATGGCGGCCGCAGACAGGTCAGAGGTTTCCGAGCTTCGCGCTGATGTTTGCGCCCTGTCGGCGATGATGCCCCTCTACCACGGAAACCCGGCCGAGGCTGTCCGCCTGACTCAGCGCGCACGGCAGCTGGCGGGTGGAAACAAGTGCCTGGCCAATCCCCTGGCACCGATGCTCGAAGCTCTTGCGCGGGCGTCGCAGGGTGACCGACGACGCGCCAAAGACGCATTGTCTGACGCCCTCCGAAGCTACGACAACGCGAGCGATGACGTTCGCAGCGAAACGGCCTTCGGTCTATCGCTACGGCGCAGGTTGTTCTATGAAGGTCGAATCCTTACTAAGATTAGTGACTACCATTCGGCTGGGGCTGTGCACCAGCAAGCGCTGGAGCTCTACCCCGAAGATGTAGTGGGCGATAGAACGATTATCAAACTTGATTCAGCTGCCGCCCTCTTCGCACGTGCCGATCCGGAGCACGGTGCAGAAGTTGTCAGCACCGCTCTCCGTGCTCTGCCGAACGGCCATCAAGCCTCGATATTCGCGGCTATCGCGTCCGAGGCCATCGGAAAGGCCGGAGAGAATACGCGGGCGTTGCCGGCTGTGCGATCGTGTCTTGAGTTTGTCAACGACCTTGGACGTCAGAGTCGCGCCAGTTCAGGCGGGCAAGGTAGTGGCAGGTGATCATTGACCGGGCGCGAGGTATCGCTCGACTGCATCTACCTTTTCCGCTAGTGCGTTCTCGGCGGCGGGGCGGTAATCAATCTTGATGACAGTGCTGACTCTCGGTGCCCGCGATGCCACTGCCTCCACCGCCTTCCTCACTACGCCTAGCACCTCGTCCAGAGTGTCCCCCTCGACGAGCGTGAACATGGCGTTGGTTTGGTTCGGTAGACCTGATGCGCGGACGACTCGAACAGCCTCCGCGACGATCTCGCCAACATCCTCGCCGACGCCAAGAGGGGTGACAGAAAATGCCACAAGAGCGGACATAGCGAACGACCTCCCAGGATTCAGGGGAACCAGGGCACCTAGCCTATCTGTGGCAACGTACCCACGAGGTCAACCAAGATCATGTACTCCGTCCCTTCCGGTACGCGTCATGTCGCCGCGTACCCTCTTGCCGCGTCCATCGCGCTCCCGTCTAGCGTTCGCACTAATCTGGCCCAACTCTGGAAGCGCAGAAGGGATACACCAGTGGCTGACTCGGCTGGCGCGATCTGGCGCAAGAGCACCCGCAGCGGCAACGGGGGAAACTGCGTCGAGGTGGCGACGAACCTGCTCGACCGTGAAGACGCTGTCCTCGTCCGCGACAGCAAGAACCCCAGGGGCGGCAACCTCGCCGTCACTGCTAGGAGTTGGGCGGCCTTCACCGACGCCGTTCGGGAGGGTGCTCTCGGCCTGTAACCGAAGGGCAAGGCGAAGCCATCGGAACGCTCTCCAGGCGGTAGCCGGCGTCGCGCACGCCAGCTACCGCCTGGCGCGGCATTGGCCCGGAGATGTCGCCCCCCCCCGCAGGCGACGGGCGGCAGCGCGACGAGTCCACTGTGCGACAGGTCACCAGCCTCCCGCCATGTCCGTCAAACTCCCGTCCTGATGCCTCGTTGACCGGCCGGCGCTGACTGCCACAGTGGGGTGCCGGGGAGGAAGACCTTGGTTGCTGGTGTGGGTGCGGTCACCACAGCCTGAGGTCTTCCAGAATTGTGGCGGCTCGGGGCATGACAGGTGTTGGTTTCCCGGTCGACGGGTCGTTGAGGGAGACGTGCCGGTCGAGGCGGATCAGGTCACGCCAGGTGAGGACTTGGGGCAAGGAGCTGGTGACGGCTTGGCCGCGGGTGCCGCGTAGTCGGCCGCTGTCTCGTAGGTCGTCGAGGTGGATGCCTCCGGCGAGGAGATCCGCTGCGATCTTGGGTCCGATGCCGCGGACGCCGGGGATGTTGTCTGAGGGGTCGCCCGTGAGTGCGCGATAGTCGGGCCACTGCGCGGGGGTGACGCGGTGGCGGGCGTGGACGTCCTCGGCGGTGATGCGGCGTCGGGCGGGTGTAAGGATGGTGACGCTCGCAGCGGCGAGTTGAAGTAGATCACGGTCACCGGAGTAGCAGGTGACGGCGCGATTGCTGGCTCGTGCGGTGCGGGTCAGGGTGGCGAGGACGTCGTCGCCTTCGTGGTCGTCGAGTTCGAGCCAGGCGATTCCGGCGGCGTCCAGGCCGTCCTTGACCATTCGTAGGGATTTGATCGGCGTGTGATCGGCGTCGGCGCGGGTGGCTTTGTAGCTGGAATCGTGGTCGCGGCGGGAGGCTGCGGCGTTCTCGCCGTCGAAGACCACGACGATCTCATGGTCTGCTGCCACTTCCAGGTGGGTTTTGCGCAGGATGGCGAGGAACCCGAACACGCCGGTGAGGTCCCGGCTGCGGTCGCGGGAGGTGATGCGCCGGTCGGAGAATCCCCACCAGGAGCGGTAGAGCAGGTGGTGGCCGTCGACGGCAAGTAATGGTGTCACAGGTGATTCCCCTCCGGTGGGCACGGCAGACGGTCGCCGGTAACCGAGGCGGGACGGGTGCCCATCGCACCTACAGAGGACATGGACAGGGGCAGAGCTTACCTGCTGCGACAGTCGATGTTTCTTGAACCAATTGGAAACGGCGTTTCGACCCCTGGTGATCGGGCCGGCAGGCTCTAGGCTGGCGGGTATGTCACCCCGACGTGGATCAACTACGCGCTCAACCGCAGCCCGGAAGGCGAGAGAGCCCCGGAGCCCATTGCCGCCGTCCGAAGTGGTGCTCTTTGAGGCGGCCGAACTGGAGCCTGAGTCGGAACTGGAGGGCAGGGCGTTCTACAGCCTGAGCCTGGCCGGGCAGGATGCGGACTCGATGACGTTTGCGCAGTGCCGATTCCGCGGAGCGGATCTATCCGGCTGCCGTTTGGACCAGGTGACGATGACGGACTGCCTGGTGACGGACTCTAGTTGGGCGAACCTGCGCGCCGATGGAGGCAGCATGACTCGGGTTCGGCTTGCCCAGTGCAGGATGACGGGCGTGACCTGGGCTGATGGCCTGGTGCGGGATGTCACCATCACGGAGTGTCGTGCCGATTTGTCGGCATGGCGGATGACGAAGTTTGATGCGGTTAGCTTCGTGGAATGCAATCTCAGTGGTGCCGACTTTACCAATGCTGACCTGAGCGGGGCAGTGTTTCGGGATTGCGACCTGACCGGTGCGGTATTCCATCATGCGTCAATGGAAGGGGCGCGGTTTCGCGGCTGCAACTTGGCGGGAGTGGGCGATGTTTCCAACTGGAAGGGAGCGATTGTTCACCATACCGACTTGATGAGTCTGTCGTATGGGCTTGCGCGGGCGGCCGGTATTCACATTGAGGATGAGGACCGATGAGGACGGGTAGGCGCACAACGGCGTCCCGGAGGGCTGTCACCAGCGCTGACTGGCCGGACCCGGAAACGGCTTCCGACGGTGCAACCCGGTTTGTGGGGTTGCGATATGAGGGGGCCGCGATTCGGGAGGTTGACCTCTGCGAGGCGACGCTTGAGGACTGTGTGTTCGAGTCGTGCACGTTCACCGCGGTGCGGTTCAACTGCGCGAGGCTCATCGGGTCGACGTTTAAGGATTGCCGGTTCGCTGGCTGCAACTGGTGGGATGCGTCGCTGACGGACTGCACGCTGACCGCGTCGGCGTTCGACCGGTGTGACCTGTCCGGTCTGGAAGTGGAGGGCGGGGACTGGTCGGATGTCGAGATGCTGGGCGCTGACCTGGGTACCGCCGAGTTCAACCGGGTGGGGATGCGCGGGGCGAACCTGAGCGGTGCCCGATGTCAGGGTGTCGTGCTGCGGGATGTGGACTTGTCCGGTGCGAGCCTGCGGGAGGCGGACTTCACCCGCGCCGACCTGCGCGGAAGTGTCCTGACCGCTTTCGACCCGCGTGAGGTGGAGCTGCGGGAGGCGATCATCACCGCTGATCAGGCGGTGGATATTGCGATGAGCCTCAGAATGTCGGTGCGTGCTTCGTGACGAGGTACGGGCCGAGTTGAAGGTAGGCCAGGTCGGAGCGCTGGAGCACGGTGACGGCGTCGACGGCGGTGCGGGCGATGGGGTGGCCGTGCAGGTTCAGCGAGGTGTTGAGCAGCACGGCCCGGCCAGTCCGGGTGTGGTAGGCGTGCAGGATCGCGGCGAGACCGGTGGGACTGCTGTCGTCGACGATCTGGGGTCGGCAGCTCAGGTCTGCGGGGTGGATCGCGGCGATCATGTCGGTGGCGGCGTCGGGTTGGGTGTCGAAGCCGAGCATCATGTGAGGGCTGCGTAGCCGGCGGGGGTTGCGGATGTAGCGGTGCTGGTGGCTGCGGAGGATCGCGGGTGCGAACGGCATCCAGAAGTCCCGCTGCTTGATGAGCTGGTTCAGGCGGCGGGGTACGTCGGCGTCGGCCGGGTTGGCGAGGATGGAGCGATTGCCGAGGGCGCGGGCACCGTACTCCATGCGGCCGGCGCAGCGGGCCACGATCTGCCCGTCGGCTAAGAGCCCGGCCACCACGTCCTCGATGCGGTCGGGCTCGTGCAGGTGCAGACCGGTGCCGGCGACCGCTTGCCGGGCCTCGTCGGGGGTGATGTCGTCACCGAGGTAGCAATCGGCCAGCGGCTGCACGCGGTGGTGGCCGTGGATGGCGGCGAGTCGGTGGTAGAGGGCGCCCAGCGGGAGACTTTCGTCGCCGCAGGACGGGAACGCGGCGAACGTGTCCACGCAGTCCAGGACGGCGATGCGCTGGTTGACCTTGATGTTCATGAACACGCCGCCACCGGCGAGCACGTCTCGGATACCAGTGGTGGCGACGGCGTTGCGCGCCCATCGGGTGAGCAGGTCTTCGGTGAACAGTTGCAGGCCGGCGAAGAGGTCGTCGAAGCGCCGGCCCCGCAGGCGTTGCTCGATGTCGGGCCAGGCCCGCTCGATGCTGACGGTGGTGCAGCGGTGCAGCCGAAGTCCGGTGGGGTCGAGGCCGAGGTAGGTGTGCAGGATGTCGGCGACCTGCCGGGCCCGGTCGGGGCGGGCGTAGGGGGCCATGCCCATGAGCTTGTACTCGTCCTCATGCGGCGTGAATCCGGCGGCGTGGGTGAACCAGAACCACAGCAGGCCGACGGAATTGCGCATGTCGGTGCGAGCGATCTCGGTGCGTTGGCCGGCTGCCCAGGTGGAGATGGTCGCGCAGGCGCCGTCACCGAACCCGTCGCAGGTCAGCACGAGGTAGGGGCGGTCGGGGTCGGTGCGTAGCCCGTAGTACGCGGCGGCGGCGTGCGCGGTGTGATGGTCGACGTAGGTGACGCGGGCGGCGGTGAGGCCGCCCTGGCGCAGCATCTCGTTGACCCGTTGCGGCAGCGTGCCGGGCGCTGCGGATGCCAGCGCTGCCTCCGTGTCCGCAAGGGCCGGATGCTGGTGGAAGCCGGCGAGCCGGGACAGCCATTCGTCGCGGGGGCAGTGGTCGACGGGTCCGGAGCGGCTGCCGTAGACGACCTCGGTGACATCGCCGGAATCGGCGCCGACCGCGCGCAGGCACGCGGCGACGGCCTGGTGCGGGAAGCCCATGTAGCCCTTGATCCCGGTGAGCCGCTCCTCCTGCACGCAGTGCGTGAGGTGCCCGTCGACGGCGATGGCGGCGGTGGCGTTGGCGCCGCCGTGGATGCCGAGCAGCAGTTCACCCATGGCAGGCGGCCTCCCGGTTGACGGTGTCGGTGAGCCAGTTCCACTCGGCGATCTTGAGTTCGGCGAGCCGCTCCAGGCTGCCGGGGTCGGCTTCGTGCAGGCCCGCGAGTACCGGCGCCGCAGTGGTGGCGAACCACTCGGTCAGGGCGTCGGCCACGGCGGCGGCGGTCGGGTCCGCAATGGTGAACGCGCGGTGGAACGGTGCGGTGATGAGCAGCTTGTCCGCGGCGATCTGCCGTTCGATGACCGTGCCGGGGATGACTTCCAGGCGGCTGCGGGCCATGAAGTGCGGGATCCGGTGGCGGCCGAAGCGGTCCAGGGCGTCCAACTCGGCGCGGAGCCCGTCGAGGGTCTGCCAGGGATGCCACAGGATGTAGCTGGCCACGGTCGTAACTCCGGCATCGTCGGCGGCGGCCACCACCTCCCGCAGATGCGTGAGGTCCTGACGTTTGCCGTAGACGCGGTGCAGGGTGTCCGGGTTGAACGACTCCACGCCGACGAGCATGGTGCGGACCCCGGCATCGGCCAGCACGCCAACGATGTCAGGGTCGAGGGTTTCCGCGCGCACGCTGATCGCGAACGTGAGCGTGCCCGCGAGGCCCACCGCCCTCAGGCCGTCGCGCAGGTCGGTGGCGCGGCGGGCGCACTCTCGGCGGGTGCCGCCGAAGTCGGAGTCCGAGAACGCGAACGTCGTCGCCCCGATGGCCTGATGCAGGTGAGTGATGTCGTCGACAACCTGAGCCATGGGCATATCCCGCCAGCCGCCGCCAGGCAGGTCAGCGTTGTAGGCGCAGAACGTGCAGCGGGACCGGCACCCCCGGCTCGCGGCCACCGACACCACCGAGTCGACGCCGTAGGGCAGGTCGGCGGGAGTGAGCGACCGCAGCGACATGTAGACCGCCAGGTGCGCTCGCAGATGCGTGAGGAGCCCCGCGACGAACGGGTCTGCCGCGACGGTGGTGGGCCCGGCGACGACATGGTCCACCGCGCCGTGCGCCAACAGCTCCCCGGCGGCGGACACCGCCAGAGGTCCGAAGCCGATGACGGTCAGCCGAGGATGGCGCAGGCGCGCGGCTACCAGCTCGTCGGCGATGCGCCGCAGCCGGGGCCCGTACGCGTCCGAGGTGAACAGGTGCACCACGAGCACATCGAACCCGGCGGCATCGGCAAGGGTGTCAGCCAGCGTCGCGGCGGGCCGCCCCCGGTAGTAGGCATCCAGGAGGACGCTGTCGTAGCCGGCGGTGCGCAGGGACGCCTGCACCGCGAGGGCGTCACCGTCGACGTGGCGCTGCTTGAACCCGGACTCGTACAGCGTCGGAGCCCACACCAGCACCCTCGCGTGGTCGGGATCGGTCACCGCGGGCATGGCACCTCGCATCGCCGACACGGGGTGGTCGGCTCACCACGGAACTGTTCCCACACCGCCGCGCTGAACCACATGGTGTCCAGGTCGTCGGTGAGGAGGTTCCCGACCCGAAGGGACCGGTTCTCCACACCGAAGATGCACGGATAGACATCGCCGAGCTGGTCGACGGCGAAACCGATGCTGCCGCTACCGCACCCCTGGGCCGGACTGATCGTTTCGATCTCCACGTCGTACGCCTCGGCCAGGCGCTGGCACTGCGGCAGCAGCACGCCCAGAATCGTGGCGTCGTCCAACGTCACCGCCGGGTTGGACCGCCCGACCGGCTTCTGCGGGAAGAACTTGAACCGACGTACCCCCACGCCGCCCCCGACCTGCACCACCTGTTCCAGCTCGCCCAGGTTGACGTGGTTGACCACCGTGTTGATGACGACCTCGGTGAACTCGCCGAGGACACGGATACCCGCAAGGGTCTTCGGCCAGGAGCCAGGCGCGCCCCGGATCATCTCGTGGGTGGCGGCCTGGCCGCCGTCCAGCGACACCTGCACCGGAGACACCCCCAACTCGCGCAGCCGCTCCAGCCGGCCGGCGTTGAGCACCGTGGCGTTGGTCGACACCCCGAAGCCCAACCCCCGGCCGATGATGTCGGCCGCCAAGTCGAAGAATCCCGGCAGGAGCAGGCTCTCCCCACCAGTGATGTAGATGTCCGGCACGCCATAGTCGTCGAGCCGACGGATGATCTCGTGCCACTGCTCCAGCGGCAGGAGGAACGGGTCCGCTTTCGGACCGCCGGAGCAGTAGCAGTGCAAGCATTTCTGGTTGCAGACGGTGAATGGTTGCAGGTGCACCCAGAACGGCTTGAGCACCGCCGTCCGGGGTCGGGCCGCCTCGGCTGCGTCCGCGACCGCATGAACCCGCGCACCCGTCACCGGCTCGACCGGTACGCCGTCGACTGGTGTGAGAACACCCGCGGAGTGCAGGTCGCCGACGATGGTGGTCCACCGGGCCTGGTCGAGGCCGAACCGGTCGCCGAGGGCGGCTTGTGCCTGCGGCGGGAACTGCGGGGACAGCGGCTCGCGAGCCAGCAGTGTGACCATGGCCGCTGCGCTCGGCAACTCCACGAAGCGGCGGGGTTGGGTGGTGGTCCAGGCGAGGGCGCCGAAGTGCTCATGGCGGAACCGCATGTCCGCCATCCGCAGCGCCGGGGGAAGTGACATCATAGGGTGCCTTCCAGACTGGGGCTGCCGGCCCACGGTCGGGGGTCCATGGGCCGGCAGCCGTCTCGATCCGCTCCGATCAGAAGCGGGGCGGATCTACCGCGCGGACGTCACGGTGGGGATACCGCCGCCACCCTGGGCGATGGTGCCGCTGTACGTCTTGCATCCCAGCGCGAGCGTCGCCTCCGACACGGACGAGAATTGCCGGATCTGGTCGGAGCCGCCGGTGGTCGGGGTGGCCGCGGTAGCCGTGGACGAGGTGTTGGGAACCATCGATCTGCCTTCCTACGAGGATTGCAACGACGAAAGTCACTACACCCCGCCCACCCCACGGCGCGTAACCCTACGATGGGGGCACCACTACGGGGGGTCACGCATGCTGGGGCTGTCGGGGGTATAGTCCATCGATCGGCCTGCGCGTCCTTTGAGGAGCCCCGTGGATCCCTCGGCGTCAGCTCGAATGCTTCCCCGTCGGCTGCTCCGCGATCCCGTCGTGGTGCAAGCCCTACGCGACCGCAACTTCCATGTGGTCTTTGCTGCCGCGAAGGCGGCAGGACTGAGCTGGAACGCGATGGCCGCCGCAACCGGGCTGAAGGCCGAACGGATCAGCCTCGTTGCCCGAGGCGAAGCGCGGATCACCGGCATCGATACCATCGAACGGATCGCGGATGGATTGCGCATCCCCGGTTCCATGGTGGGCTTGGCCGCGCGATCCTGGGAGAGCGACGCTCCTGTCGCACCGCAGCCCGCGAGGGAGGATGAATCAATGCATCGACGAAACCTTTTGCGTTCCGCCCTCGCCGCCGGACTGACCGCCGCCCCGCTCACCGAGCTGGCTGACGTACTGGCCAAAGCCGACAACGCCCTGGCCGTCACCGGCCCCGCTGATCTCGCCCGGCTGGAATCCGCCACCGAACAACACAGCTACGGCTACGCGGGCCGCGTGCCCACCGACGTCCTTGCCGACCTGGTCGCCGACGTCACCGACGTGATTCCCCTGCTGCAACGCCCGCAACCCGCCGTCACCCGCGTCGCGCTGACCCGAATCATGGGCCAGCTCGGTGGCATGACCGCCGTCGTCCTGCACGACCTCGGCAACCAGCGCGAGGCACACGCATGGTTCGCCACCGCCGCCCGCTCCGCTGAGGAGTCCGGCGACCGGCAGCTCCACGCCTGGATCCTCGCCCGCAAGGCGATGCTGCCGCTGAACTTCGGCGCACCGCACGCCGCAGCCGAACTCGCCGAGCAGGCCCGCCACATCGCTGGCCCGCGAGCTACCGCCGCCGTCACCCTCGCCGCCGCCGTCTCCGGCCGCGCCTACGCTCTCGCCGGACGCCGCGACGAAGCCGCAGCGGCCCTACGCGACGCCGACCGCCTCGCCGACATGCTGCCCGAGGCCGAACGCGCGGACACCTGGTTCGGGCACTGCGAACAGAAGCACCACGTCCACCTCTCCCACGCCCTGACCGCCCTCGGCGAGACGGACCGAGCACGGGAAAGCCAAGCCCACGCCCTCGCGCTTTCCGCCCCCACCAGCACGCTGACCCGCACCCTGCTTCGCCTCGACGCGGCGGCCTGCCAACACCGCGATGGCCACACCCTCGACGCCTGCCACGCCGCCGCCGCAGCCCTGAACGGTATCCCCGCCCGCTACCGCACCGGCCTGACACACCGCCGTGCCGTTGATCTCTACCGCAGCATCCCCGCCAATCTCCGCTCCAGGCCAACCGCACGCGCCCTCGCAGAGGTGCTTGCGGCGTAGCTGGCGGGCCACCTGCGTGTTGAGCTTTCACGACGGGGTGGTGATGAGGTGCCTGCCTGAGGCCCGTGTGTCCCCCGGTGCCAGGTCGTTCTGTTCGTCAGAGTACTCGGGTGGGAGAGCAACGCCGAGGAGGTTGGCCTGCGCACGCAGACGGCCGCTTGTTGCGGCGTGCCGTACATCGCGAATCTGCTTGACGCCCCAGCCGTAGCGTCTCCTGGCCTCCTCCTCGAAGCCGAGGCTGATTGGTCCAGTGTCCAGTCCGTCCTTCCGCATGCTGATCCAGCACGTCACCCAGCGTGCGCAGGCATCGGCAGTCTGCGGCACCTTGACCTCGCGAGTGTCGCCGCTCGGCTCCGCAGAGGATGCGTCAGGCGTCTTCGAGGGCGCGGCGCGTCGTGTATTCGGGTGCGGTCGGGGGTGGCCGGGCCTAAGGC
>NZ_BOOZ01000071.1 GCF_016863495.1 Micromonospora andamanensis | reverse complement strand
CAGACCTCCTCCGCGGAGCAGTGGCTCGACGGCATGCGCCGCCGGGGCACCGAAGGCGTGATCTTCGTGACCTCGATGGTCGAGCCGCCCCTGCAGGCCGAGCTGCGCCGGCTGAGCATCCCGGTGGTGATCGTCGACGCCGACGGACTGCCCGCCCGGGAGGCGACGACGATCGGCGCCACCAACTGGGCCGGCGGCCTGCGGGCGACGGAGTATCTGATCGGGTTGGGGCACCGGCGGATCGGGTTCATCGCCGGGCCGCCGCAGTTGATGTGCAGCCGGGCGCGGATGGACGGCTACCGGGCCGCTCTGGAAGCCGCCGGGGTGTCCTTCGACGAGGACCTGGTCTGCCCGGGCGACTTCTACCACGAGGCCGGCTTCAACGGTGGGGTGCGGCTGCTGGGGCTGCCCCAGCCGCCGACGGCGATCTTCGCGTCCAGTGACCAGATGGCGTTGGGCGTGTACGAGGCGGTCCGCCAGGCTGGCCTGCGCGTACCCGACGACATCAGCGTGGTGGGTTTCGACGACCTGCCCGAGGTGCGGTGGTGCTCGCCGCCGTTGACCACGGTACGGCAGCCGCTGGCCGAGATGGGCATGCTGGCGGCCCGGACGGTGTTGCGGCTGGCCCGCGGTGAGCAGGTGGAGAGCCCTCGGGTGGAGCTGGCCACCGAACTCGTCATCCGGGACAGCGCCGCCCCGGCCTGAACAAGGTATCGATATTTTTCCGGAAGTTGTTGACGCGGCATCCGGTGGGGCCGACGATGGTACTCGCCGTCCTTTCACCAAGGAACTGGCTGGTGGTGCCCGCCGTGCCCGCGGCACCGCCCAGCCGTGTCCGGCGGTCGCCCACGCCGCCCGCCGGGCACGGCACCTACCCTTCGACAAGCCCGACCACAGGCCGTGCCGGCTTCTGCTGTTGGCAGATCCGCTGACGGTGAACGGGCCGTTCCGGAGCCACCGGCACGGGGCAGGGTGGGCACATGAAGCTCCTCATGCTTGGCGGAACGGGATTCGTTGGTGGGGCGGTCGTCGCCGAGGCGATCCACCGGGGCTGGGCGGTGACCACGTTCAACCGGGGGCGGCACGGGGCGCCCCCGGCTGACGTGCGGCGACTGGTGGGCGACCGCACGACCACCGACGGGTTGGCGGCGCTCGCCGACGGGGAGTGGGATCTCGTCGTCGACACCTGGGACGGCGCGCCCAGCGCGGCGCAGGCGGCGGCGCGGATGCTGGCCGAGCGGATCGGACGCTACGTCTACGTCTCCAGCGGCTCGGTCTACGCCCAGCCGGTGCCGGCCGGCGTGACCGAGCAGGCGCCGCTTGTCGACGCCGCGCCGGACGGCGACGACGGTGGCTACCCGACCCTCAAGGCTGGCGCCGAGCGGGCGTTACGCGCGGTCCTCGGCGATCGGGTGCTGCTCGCCCGGGCCGGTCTGATCCTCGGTCCCGGTGAGGACATTGGCCGACTGCCCTGGTGGCTGCGCCGTGTGGCCCGGGGCGGTGACGTGCTCGCGCCCGGCCCTGTCGACCTACCCGTGCAGTACGTCGACGCCCGCGACCTGGCGATCTTCCTGCTGGACGCCGCGGTCGCCGGCCGGGGCGGGGCGGTGAACGTGGTGAGTCGCCCCGGCCACACCACAATCGGCGAGCTGCTCAGCACCTGCGTCACGGCCACCGGAGCTGACGCCCGGCTGCGCTGGGCCGACCCGGAGCAGTTGCTCGCCGCGGGTGTGGAGCCGTGGAACGATCTGCCGATCTGGATCCCGTCGGGGCACGACTACCGGTGGATGCAGCAGATGGACGTCACCCGTGCGTACGCTGACGGGCTCAGCTGTCGACCGGTGGCCGAGACCGTCGCCGACACCTGGGCGTGGTTGCGTGAGGTGGGCTCGGTGCCGGGGCGTGCCGGCCGGCCGGCCCGGGAGCCGGTCGGACTGCACCCGGCCCGGGAGGCCCACCTGCTCGCGGCCCTGACCACCCACCCAACGTCGCGCTGACGGTTCGCGGCTCAGCCCAGGTGCACCGGTAGGTCCAGCACCTCGTCGACCGGGCGGCGGGGGGTGGGCCGTCCCGGCTGGCCGTACCCGATCCGCATCACCATCTGCGGCGCGCCGAACCGTCCCAGCGAGAGCCGGAGCTGCTCGCGGGCCGACGGCACCTCGATCGGTTGGGACAGCATCGACACGGACAGCCCGGCGTCGGTGGCGGTCAACAGCACCCGCTGCAACGCCTGGCCCGCGACCACCTGGTCGACAGCGGTGTTGCCGGCGGAGCCGAGCACCGCCACGAGCGGCTCCGGCTCGAAGTCGCGCCCGGGTGCCCGCTGGATGCCGCCGAAGCCACGCGACGGGAGCAGGTCCTGCGGCTCGGCCTGGGGGCCGCCGGCGGTGGCCGGTACGCCGTCCGGCTCGGGTCCGGGGCGTACCCACGACTCGCGCTCCGCCCGGTAGGCGGGGTCGCGTTCGAGGACCCGGTGTGCGCCGCGCGCGATCTCGGCGAACGCGTTCACGGCGCTCACCCCGATCAGCAGTTCCAGCCAGCAGTGCTCGGCACGGGCCGCCTCAGCCAGCCGCCAGCGGGAGTCGGCCGGGACCGGGTCGGGCCAGAACGGGGCACGGTTGCTGAACCGGCGTGGAATGGCCGCGTAGAGGTTCTGCTCGGTGGGGCTGGGACGAGACGGCAGGTCCGGTACCAGCCGGGCCAGCACGTCCGGTTCCGACGGGTACGGACGCAGCCGTACCGTCGCCGGGGCGCCGGCCACCGCCAGGGCGAGGCGCAGGTTGAACAGCGCCGCGCCGCCGGCGACGCGGGCACCCCAGCCGCTCGGGTCGGTGGCGGGCAGCCGCCGGGCCGGGTCGAGGAGTACCTCGATCCCGCCGTCGCGCAGCCGGAACCGCCACGGCTGGACGTTGTGCAGCGACGGTGCACGGACCGCGTCGGTGGCGGCGGCCCGCAGTTGTTCGACGGTGTAGCCGGTTTCCATGGTCGTGCCCCCTCGCCTTCGCCTGGTACCTCCCCACGGTGCGCCCCACCCACCCCCACCCAGCAGGGCCACACGTCCCGACCCCCCAGGCCCCCCGCCCCACCCCCACCCACCCCCTCCTCAGTCCGTTGATCAAGAAGTTTTGGTCGGGATCCGGCCCGTCGTAGACGCAAACTTCTTGATCAACCAGGGGGGTGGGGTGGGGTGGGGTGGGGGGTTGGGACCTTTGGCCCGTGTGGGGGGTGGGTGGGAGCGGGTAGAAAGGGGGGATGATCCGGGTGTTTCTGCTTGACGACCATGAGGTCGTCCGTCGTGGTCTGGCCGACCTGCTGCATGCCAGTGGGGACATCGAGGTGGTCGGTGAGTCCGGTTCCGCACCGGAGGCGGCCCGCCGGATTCCGGCGCTGCGGCCCGACGTGGCGATCCTCGACGCCCGGCTGCCCGACGGCAACGGCATCGACGTGTGCCGGGACGTACGGGCCGTCGACTCGTCGATCAAGGGGCTGATCCTCACCTCGTACGAGGACGACGAGGCGCTGTTCGCCGCGATCATGGCCGGTGCCTCCGGGTACGTGCTCAAGCAGATCCGTGGCACCGACCTCGTCGACGCGGTGCGCCGGGTGGCGGCCGGTCAGTCGCTGCTCGATCCGGCGATCACCACCCGGGTGCTGGACCGCATCCGCAGTGGGGTGGAGCAGCCCCGCGAGTTGCAGTCCCTCACCGAGCAGGAGCGGCGGATCCTGGAGTACGTCGCCGAGGGGCTGACCAACCGGGAGATCGCCAGCAAGATGTTCCTGGCCGAGAAGACGGTGAAGAACTACGTCTCAAGCGTGCTGGCCAAGCTCGGCCTGGAGCGGCGTACCCAGGCCGCGGTGCTGGCCACCCGCCTGCTCGGCAAGACCCACTGAACTCGCCGCCCGCCAGGCACCCGGCCCGCCGACCGGCCGCTCCCGCGCTGCGACCGACCCGTGCTGGCTCAGTCCCGCTAAGGGACCGACCCGTGCTGGCTCAGTCCCGCTAAGGGACCGACCCGTGCTGGCTCAGTCCCGGAGCGGGACCGACCAGCGCAGTTCGGTGCCGTGCGGTTCGGCAGCGCGTACCTCGAAGGTGCCCGCGTGCCGCTCGGCGCGCTCGCGCAGGTTCACCAGCCCGCCCCGGGCGGCGGCCGGGTCGCAGCCCACCCCGTTGTCGGTGACGATGACGGTGACCCGGGTGGCGTCGACGTGTACCGCCACCGAGACGGCGGTGGCCTCGGCGTGGCGTACCGCGTTGGACAGCGCCTCGCGGAGCACGGCGACGAGTTCGGGACGGACCTCGTCCGATACGGCGCTGTCGATCGGCCCGGTCAGCTCCAGCCTGGGGCGGAAGCCCAGCGACTCGGCGGCGGCCTCCACCGCCTCGCGGATCTCGGTGCGCAGCGCCGCGCTCATCGGGGTACGCAGCTCGAAGATGGTGCGGCGGATGTCCTTGATCGTGGTGTCCAGGTCGTCGACCGCGGCGTTGATCCGCTTGGCCACCTCCGGCCGTGCGGTCAGCGGCACCGAGCTCTGTAGTTGCAGGCCGGTGGCGAACAACCGTTGGATCACCACGTCGTGCAGGTCCCGGGCGATCCGCTCGCGGTCCTCCAGGACCACCAGCTGTTCGCGTTCCTCCTGGCCCCGGGCGCGTTCCATGGCCAGCGCGGCCTGACCGGCGAAGCTGCCCAGCAGGGTCACGTCGTCGTCGGTGGCACCGCCGTGGTCGGGGCGGTGCGCGATCACCAGCACCCCGTGCAGGGTGTCGGCGGTGGCCAGCGGAGAGATCACCGCCGGCCCGGTGTGCAGCACCGCCGGCCATGGCGCGGCATGCGCCAGATCCTCCACCGAGTCGTGTCGCCCCTGTGCCACCGGACCGGCGAAGCTGGTGTCGGCGGCCGGCAGCACCGTACCGACAAGCGCGCGGGCCTGGGTGCCGACGCCGTCGACGACGTCCACCGTGAAGGTCTCCGCCTCCTCGTCGTAGAGCAGCACGAGGGCCAGCTCGGCCTCGGCGACCTCCCGGGCGCGGCGCGCCACCAGGGTCAGCGCGTCGGTGCGGCGTACCTCACCGAGCAGCAGCGAGGTGATCTCGGCGGTGGCGGCGAGCCAGCGTTCCCGCCGGTGGGCCAGTGCGTACAACCTGGCGTTCTCGATCGCCACACCGGCCGCCCCGGCGAGCGCCACGACGATTTCCTCGTCGTCCTCGGTGAACTCGGCACCGCCGTGCTTCTCGGCGAGGTAGAGGTTGCCGAAGACCTGGTCGCGGATGCGGACCGGCACGCCGAGGAAGGTGTGCATCGGCGGATGGTGCGGCGGGAAGCCGTACGAGTTCGGATGCTGGGTGATGTCCGGCATCCGTACCGGCTTCGGCTCGTCGATGAGCAGGCCGAGCACCCCCCGGCCGTGCGGCAGGTCACCGATCTTCGCGTGCAGCTCGGGGGAGATGCCGTGGGTGATGAAGTCGTGCAGCATCCGATCGGGACCGATCACGCCGAGCGCGCCGTAGCGGGCGCCGGCCAGGTCGCAGGCTGCCTGCACGATGCGCCGCAGGGTGCTGCGCAGATCCAGGTCGGTGCCGATGCCGACGACCGCGTCGAGCAGTGCCCGCAGCCGTTCCCGGCTGGTGACCACCTCGCCGACGCGATCCAGCATCTCCTGGAGCAACTCGTCCAGGCGGACTCGGGACAGCGGGCTGAGGCCGAGCGACGGTGGCTCGTGCCGGGGGTTGGGTGCACCGACGGTCACGTGGCGATGCTAACCGGCGGCTGGCGGCGGGGAAACGGGCCGAGGTCGGCGGGGCGCTGACCGGGCAGCCCGTTAGGCGGCGTCGCCGGAGACCGCCGAGGTGTCCACCACCTGCTCGCGGGGCAGCCGCGGGGTGTGCGGCGGGCCGGCGTGGGCCGGGTCGGCGACCCCCAGGCGCAGGACGAGGTACGGGTGGCCGAGTCCGGAGAGCACCTGGCGCAGGGTCTGCCGGGTGGCCGGCACCTCGACCACGCCGCTGAGGGGCACCATCGAGACACCGAGTCGGGTGGCGGTCAGCCAGGCGGCCGACAGCGCCTCACCGGCGCGTAGCCAGTCGATCGGCTCGTCCTCGTCGCCGTAGAGCACCGCGTAGGACGCCGCCTGGTCGTGCCCCGGCCCGATCGGCAGGGTGCCGGGGCGACCGAAGTCCCGGCCCGGCACGGTGGTCTGGGCGGGCTGTTCCGGGAGCACCTCCGAAGTGAGCCCGGTGCCGCCCGCGCGGCTGGTCCAGTACTCCAGCTCCTCCCGCAACCGCGAATCATCCGCCTCGACGGTGGCGGCGTGCGAGGCGGAGGCCGCCAGTTGCAGCATCTGGTCGCGGTCGAGGATCTCCAGCCGGGCACCTTCCTGGCCGGCGGCCGACACGATGGTGCTCAACGAGTCGGCGGAGACCCGCTCGTCGCTCACCGGCCGTCGGTCGGTGTGCCGCACCTGCATGCACTGCACCGACCGCATCGCGTCCGGGTCGGCGCCGGTGGGCCGTGGCGCGGTGAGTCGGGCGAGCAGGTCCGGGTCGTCCGGCTCGGGCATTCGCTGCACGCTCGTCGCCCAGCCCTCGGCGGCCAGCGCCAGCCGGGCGTGGTGCAGCGCCGCACCGCAGCTGAGGGTCACCAGCTCACCCTGGGGGTCGGTGGCCGCCAACCTGCTGTCGCGTACCATCCGCAACTCCAACGCGTCGGGCAGCACCCGCCAGCGCCACGGCTGGCTGTTGTGCACCGACGGCGCGTGCCCGGCCATCGCGGCGGCCTCCGCGAGGGCGGTGGTCAGCGGGCGGTGGGTAGCCGGCGTCTGGTGACTCATCCTCACGACCTTTCCGTCTCTGCCCATGGTGCCGCACCTCGGTACGGCTGTGGGCGCGGTCCGGTTCATCGTGCGCCATCGCCCGGCCGCCCGCACGATCCGCAGGTCCCGGCCGGGCGGGACCTGTGCCCCGCGTTCCGCCGCGACCGCCCGATCTGGCTGAGACGATCCGCAGGTGGGGACGGAGCGGTCGGCAGGGGACCGGGGCGCGGGCGAGTGCCTGCCGGAGCGGCCCGCGCGAGCCGAATCTGACAGCTCCGGCCCGCGACGTCGGGGCTGGTGGTTGTGGACCCCGCTGACCGGACTCGGGTGTCTGGTGCTGGCCGGTGCGGCGGCGCGACTGGCCGGACAACCGGGCGTGGCCGGCGCGCTGTGGGCGGGGGCCACCCTCGTCGCGTTGCTGCCGGCCGCCGCGTCGGTGCTGCGGGAGCTGGTACGGCGGCGGTTCGGTGTGGACGTGATAGCCGTGCTGGCCCTCGCTGGGGCGCTGGTGGTGGAGGAGTACCTGGCGGGCGCGGTGGTCGCGGTGATGCTGGCCACCGGACGGACCCTTGAGTCGTACGCGCAGCGTCGGGCGACCCGTGACCTGCGGGCGCTGCTGGAGCGGGCGCCACGCACCGCGCGCCGGCGGACCGCCGACGGCGGCGTCGAGGTGGTGCCGGTGGACCGGGTGGCGGTCGGGGACCGGCTGCTCGTCGGCCCCGGTGACGTGGTCGCTGTCGACGGTGTCACCGAGACCGCCGCGACGCTCGACGAGTCGGTGGTCACCGGGGAGTCGCGGCTCGTCGAACGGCCGGCCGGGGCACGGGTGGCCAGCGGGGTGGTAAACGCTGCTGCCGCGTTCGGCCTGCGGGCCGCGGAGACCGCCGAGCGCAGCACGTACGCCGGGATCGTCCGGCTGGCCGAGGAGGCGACCGCCCGGAAGGCACCGACGGTCCGGCTGGCCGACCGGTACGCCGCCGCCTTCGTGCCGTTCACGCTGGTGCTGGCCGGGCTGGGCTGGGTGCTCTCGGGCGAGTTCCTCCGGGCGGTGGCGGTGCTGGTGGTGGCGACCCCGTGCCCGCTGCTACTGGCCACGCCGATCGCCATCGTCTCCGGGTTGTCCCGGGTGGCCCGGCGTGGCGTGCTGGTCCGCGACGGCGGGTCGCTGGAGATCCTGGGCCGGGCGCGCACCCTGCTCGTCGACAAGACCGGCACGCTCACCGCCGGCCGGCCCCGGGTCGCCGACACCGTCGCGGGTCCCGGTGTCGACCCCGACGAGGTGCTGCGGTTGGCCGCCTCGGTGGAGCAGTTGTCCTCGCACGTGCTGGCGGCGGCGCTGGTGCGCTCCGCCGGTGAGCGGGGTCTGCGCCTGGTAACCCCGGTGGAGGTGACCGAGGAGCCGGGTCGGGGGGTGAGCGGGCGGGTGGCGGGCCGGCGGATCCGGGTCGGGCAGTTGCCCGGGGAGTTGCCGGAGTGGGCCGAACAGGCCGGTCACCGGGCCGGCGCGGCGGGACACTCGCTGGTCTGGGTGGCTGACGAGGGCGGACCGTTCGGTGCGGTCCTGCTGGAGGATCCGGTACGCCCCGACGCCCGCCGAACCGTCGATCGGCTGCGTGCGGCGGGGCTCACCAGGATCGTGATGGTCACCGGGGACCGGCCGGAGGATGCCCACCGGGTCGCCGACGCGGTGGGCGTCGACGACGTGCTGGCCCGCTGCACCCCGCAGCAGAAGGTGAGCCGGGTCCGGGCCGAGGCGGAGCGGGCGGTCACCGTCATGGTCGGTGACGGGGTGAACGACGCGCCGGCGTTGGCGGAGGCGCATGTGGGTGTGGCGATGGGAGCCACCGGGGCGACCGCCTCGGCCGACGTGGCCGACGCCGTGCTCAGCGTGGACCGTCTCGATCCGCTGGCCGACGCGGTCGAGGTGGCCCGCTACGCCCGCCGGATCGCGGTGCAGAGCGCCACCGTGGGCATGGGGTTGGCGCTGCTCGCGATGGGTTTCGCGGCGGCGGGTCGGCTGCCGCCCGTGGCGGGTGCGTTCCTTCAGGAGGGAATCGACGTGCTGGTGATCCTCAACGCGCTGCGCGCGCTCCGCGGAGGGCCACGTGGGCCGGCCTGACGTCGGCCGGCCCACGTGTGCGTTCAGCGTTCCCGGACCACCGCCACCGCGCAGTGGGCGTGCTGGAGGAGTTGCTGGCTGACCGACCCGAGCAGCATTCCCCGCAGCCCGCCGCGTCCCCGCGTGCCGACGACGATCAGCTGCGCGTTGCGGCTGGCGTCGATGAGCAGCCCGGCCGGCGCGGCGGCGGCCGTCTCGACTGTCACCTCGACGTCGGGGAAGGTGTCCTGCCAGCGGTGCAGCGCCTCGTCCAGTTCGGCGCGCTGGTCGGCCAGCGCCGCGTCGCGGGCCTGTTCGCCGAGCAGGCCCCACTGGTCGCGACGAGGCTGCCAGGCCCGCACCACGTGCAGCGGTACCCGCCGTAGGGCGGCCTGTTCGAAGGCGAAACCGAGAGCCAGCAACGAGTGCTCCGAGCCGTCCACGCCTACCGCCACGTGCCCGGTCCGGTCGCTCTCGGTCGGCCGGCGCCGGACCACCACCACCGGGCAGTGCGCGTGCGCGGTGACCGACACGGCTGTCGAACCGGCGAGCAGACCGGCGAAGCCGCCGTGTCCGCGGCTGCCCAGCACCAGCAGGCCGGCCTGCGTCGAAGCCTCCTCGAGGATCAGGGCGGGTGGTCCGTCCAGCACCTCGCCGCGTACGTCCAGGCCGGGGTGGGCGGTGGCGGCGTCCGCCGCCGCCTTCCCGACCAGCTCCTCGACCTGCTGGCGGGCTTGCTCGTCGGGCCACATCCCGGGCGTCACACCCGGTCCGACCCAGCCGGCCACGGTGAGCCACTCGAAGACGTACGCCAGCCGGACCGGCCGGCCGTCACGGCGGGCCTGATCCAGGGCCCACTCCACGGCCGCCGCGGCGTCCGGCGAGCCGTCGTAGCCCACCAGGATCTCCCCGCCGTTCGCCGGCCCGGTGCTCTGTTCGCTCATCACGGGCACCTCCTCACGGGTTGGTCGGGTCGGTCTCGCGGACCCAGCGCCACTCGGCCACCTTCGGGTCGTCCTCGCCGAACCGGCGGGTGTAGTCGCGGGCCGACTGGCGGGCGTCGGTCATTTCCTGCCGCAGGTGCGCGGCGCGGGCGGCCAGCCCCGGCACTCGGTCGATCACGTCGATCACCAGGTGGAAACGGTCGAGGTCGTTGAGCATCACCATGTCGAACGGCGTGGTGGTGGTGCCCTCCTCCTTGTATCCGCGTACGTGGAGGTTGTCGTGGTTGGTCCGCCGGTAGGTGAGCCGGTGGATGAGCCAGGGGTAGCCGTGGTAGGCGAAGATGATCGGCTTGTCGCGGGTGAACAGCGTGTCGAACTCGGAGTCCGGCAGGCCGTGCGGGTGCTCGGCGGCCGGCTGGAGCCGCATCAGGTCGACGACGTTGATCACTCGTACCTTCAGCTCGGGCAGGTGCTGGTGCAGCAGGTCCGCCGCGGCGAGGGTCTCCAGCGTCGGTACGTCGCCGGCGCAGGCGAGCACCACGTCCGGCTCGCTGCCCTCGTCGGTGCTGGCCCAGTCCCAGATGCCCACGCCGCGTCGGCAATGCGCGACGGCCTCGTCCATGGTGAGCCAGCTCGGTGCGGGCTGCTTGCCGGCCACCACCACGTTTATGTAGTGCCGGCTGCGCAGGCAGTGGTCCATCGTGGAGAGCAGCGTGTTGGCGTCCGGTGGCAGGTAGACCCGTACCACCTCGGCCTTCTTGTTCATGATGTGGTCGATGAAGCCCGGGTCCTGGTGGGAGAAGCCGTTGTGGTCCTGCCGCCAGACGTGGCTGGACAACAGGTAGTTGAGCGAGGCGACCGGCTGCCGCCAGGGAATGCCACGGGTGACCTTCAGCCACTTGGCGTGCTGGTTGACCATCGAGTCGACGATGTGGATGAACGCCTCGTAGCTGGTGAAGATGCCGTGCCGGCCGGTGAGCAGGTACCCCTCCAGCCAGCCCTGGCACAGGTGCTCGGAGAGGACCTCCATCACCCGCCCGTCGGGGGAGAGGTGGTCGTCGCCCTCGACGGTGCCGGCCACCCAGGCCCGGCCGGTGACCTCGAAGGCGGCCTGGAGCCGGTTGGAGGCGACCTCGTCCGGCCCGAACAGCCGGAACGTCTGCGGGTTGGCGCTGATCACGTCACGGACCCACTTGCCGAGTTCGCCTGTGGCGCTGGTGATCGTCGCACCGGGTCGGGGCACCTCGACGGCGTAATCGCGGAAGTCGGGCAGGACCAGATCGCGCAGCACCGAGCCGCCGTTGGCGACCGGATTGGCGCTCATCCGCCGTGGTCCCCTGGGCGGCAGGTCGGCCAGTTCGGCCACGGGCGCGCCGGTGGCGTCGAACAGTTCCTGGGGACGGTAGCTGCGCAGCCACCGCTCCAACTCGGCCAGGTGCTCCGGGTTGGAACGGACCGCGGAGAGCGGCACCTGGTGGGCACGGTAGGTGCCCTCGACCCGCTTGCCGTCGACATCGCGGGGCCCGGTCCAACCCTTCGGGGTACGCAGGACGATCATCGGCCAGCGCGGGCGTTCGACGCGCGCGCCGGAGCGGGCGTGGCGCTGGATCTCGGCGATCTCGTCAAGCGCCCGGTCCAGGGTGGCGGCCAGGGCCTGGTGCACCACCGCCGGATCGTCGTCGGCCACCACGTACGGCTGGTAGCCCTGGCCCCGCATCAGGTCGAGCAGGTCGGACTCGGGGATGCGGTCCAGCACCGTCGGGTTGGCGATCTTGTATCCGTTGAGGTGCAGGATGGGCAGCACCGCACCGTCGCGGGCGGGGTTGAGGAACACATTGGACAGCCAGCTTCCGGCGAGTGGGCCGGTTTCCGCCTCGCCGTCCCCGATCACGCAGGCGACCAGCAGGTCCGGGTTGTCGAAGGCGGCGCCGTAGGCGTGACTGAGCGCGTACCCCAGTTCGCCGCCCTCGTGGATCGAGCCCGGCACCTCCGCCGCGACGTGGCTCGGGATGCCGCCGGGGAAGGAGAACTGGCGGAACAGCCGGGCCATGCCTGCCTCGTCGCGGCCGATGTCGTGGTAGAGCTCGCTGTAGGTGCCTTCGAGCCAGGTGTTCGCGACAAGTGCCGGGCCGCCGTGCCCGGGCCCGGTGATGTAGATGGCGCTGAGGTCCCGGGCCACGATGGCCCGGTTCAGGTGGGCGTAGATCAGGTTCAGCCCGGGGGAGGTGCCCCAGTGCCCGAGCAGCCGGGGCTTGACGTGCTCGGGCGCCAGCGGTTCACGCAACAGGGGATTGTCCAGCAGGTAGATCTGCCCGACGGTGAGGTAGTTCGCCGCCCGCCAGTAGGCGTCCAGCCGGCGCAGTTCGTCATCGGTCAGGGGGCTTCGCAGGTCTACAGCGGTGTCCATACTGCTTGAGCCTCTCGCGGGTCGGTGAATCCTGCATCCGCAATCGCGCGGTTTCCTCTGTCAGCTTCGCCGAATCGGCGTTCCTGGATCAGGGCCGTTGGTCCCGCCGGCCCGGGTGTCACGACCCGTCACGGCCCGGTGCGCCGGTCACCCCGCGGATCACGATCACCGGGGCCGGGGCGTGGTAGAGCAGTGACTGGCTGACCGCGCCGAGCATGCCGCGCAACGGCTCCTCGCCCCGGGCGGCAACCACCACCAGCTGCGCCGAGCGGGCCTGGTCGACAAGCACCTCGTTGGGCTCGCCCCGGATGACGAGGCACTCGACGGCGGTGTCGGGATGGTGGGCCCGGTGGCGGGACACCGTCTCGCTGAGTCGTTCGGTGGCCTCCTCGACGATGCCGTCGGAGTCGACCACCCAGACCGCCAGCAACCGTGCCTGATGCCGGTTGGCGCAGGTGAGCGCCCAGTCCAGGGCGATCTCGCCGGAGGCTGAACCGTCGACCCCGACCAGGACCGGGCCGGCGGGTGGTGGTTCCCGTCGGGCGATCAGCACCGGGCACTCGGCGCGGGCGGCCACCTGCACAGCGGGACTGTCGGCCGGGATGCAGCGATCGCAGTGGGCCATGCCACCGTCGCCGACCACCACCATGAAGGCGGTATCCGACCTGCGGACGAGGTTCGCCACCGCCGAGCCCTCGGCGATCTCGGCGGTCACCGCCACGTCCGGCTCGTTCTCGTTCACCACACTTGTCGCCCCGGCGAGCAACTGTTCGGCGTCGGCGCGGGAACCGGAGACCGCTGGCGCGTCCATGGCGGCCCAGTTGAACGCGTGCAGCAGGTGCAGCCGGCGTCCGTGGGCGGCGGCGACCCGGGCGGCGAGGCGGGCCACCGGCAGGGCGTCCTCCGGACCGACACCGACGAGCACCGGCGCGTCGCTGGCTGCGGCCACTCGACATCACCCCCGCAGCTGTGGCACCCGGCCTGCGTCTGAGGCTAGTCGGGGTGGTACGCCCCGGGGGCCGGATCGCGGTACGCCCCGAGGCGGTAGGTGTCCCGGTCGTGCGCTGTCGAGCTGAACCGCCGGTGCCGTCACGGTCGAGCGGCCGGCTCGACCGTCAACTCAGGTTGACGAACGCCGACTGTCAATGTAGGTTGACACCATGAGTCAGGCGACAGAACTCGCGGCTGCGGCCGGCAGCACCGACCCCCGGGTCGGCCTGCGCGCCGTCCGTGCCCTGCGCCGGCTGCTCGAACGGCTTGAGGTGGTCCAGGTCGACAACGCCCGGCGACAGGGCTGGTCGTGGCAGGAGATCGCCGACGCCCTCGAGGTCAGCCGGCAGGCGGTGCACAAGAAGCACGCCGGGCGACCGGCTGTCGAATCCTCCTGGGAGGCGTGATGTTCGAACGATTCACCGACCGTGCCCGTGCGGTCGTGCGGCGGGCCCGCGAGGAGGCATGTGCCGAGGGCCAACGGCCCGTCGGCACCGAGCACCTCCTGCTCGCCATCCTCGCCGACGAGGACAGCCTGGCCGTACGGGTGCTCGGCGACGCGGGCGTCACCGCCGACGACCTGCGCGCGCGGATCCGCCACCACACCGAGACCGGTGGCAGCGGCCTGGGCGAGGCCGACGCGGCGGCGCTCCGCGAGATCGGCATCGACCTGGCCGCCATCGTGGCCCGGATCGAGGAGTCGTTCGGTCCGGACGCCCTCCGCGAGGCGGTGCCGGCACCGCGCCGCCGATGGGGCCGGCGACGGCCGACCGGCGGCCCGTTCTCCGCCCGCGCGAAAAAGGTGCTGGAGCTGTCCCTACGCGAGGCGCTTCGGCTGCGTCACCGCCACATCGGCACCGAGCACATCCTGCTCGGGCTGCTGCGCGAGGGCAACGGGCTCGCCGCGCTCGCCCTCACCGAGTCCGGCGTCGACCTCAACGACGTACGCCACCGCGTCGAGGCCGCCCTCCGCACCACCGCCTGAACCTCCCCGCCCCTCCTGCCGCGATCTTGCAGTTCTGGTCATTGGTATGCGGCTCTTGCGGCGTATGCACCGACGAAAACTGCAAGATCGCGGGTGGGGCTGGGCGCGGGGTGCCCCGTGGGTGGGTGGGTGAAACGTGGTGGGCGGGGTGAGTCGGGGCACAGCGGGGTCGGGTCGCTGAACCCGGCCGGGTGCTGCACACTGACGCCGTGGAAGCTGGACGGCAGGAAGGGCCGCTGCGGAGCGCGGTGGTGGTCAACCCGGTGAAGGTGACCGATCTCGACGCGCTGCGGCGAACCGTCGGTGACACGCTCGGCGCGGCCGGGTGGCCGGAACCGCTGTGGTTCGAGACCACCCCCGACGATCCCGGCCGGGGCCAGACCGAGAAGGCCCTCGCCGCCGGGGTCGACGTGCTCTTCGCCTGCGGTGGTGACGGCACGGTGATGGCCTGCGTCGATGCACTGGTCGGCACCGAGGTGGCGCTGGCCGTGCTGCCCCAGGGCACCGGCAACCTGCTCGCGGCCAACCTGGGCCTCTCCGACGAACTGGCCGCCGCGCTGGCGGTGGCCGTCGAGCGCGGCAGGCGTCTGCTCGACGTCGGTGAGGTGGACGGGCAGCACTTCGCGGTGATGGCCGGCATGGGCTTCGACGCCCAGATGCTCGACGCCACGAGCGAGACGACCAAGCGGCGGATCGGCTGGCCCGCGTACGTGGTGGGGGCCGCGCGACACCTGCGGGACCGGCCGATGCGGGTGTGGATCCGGCTGGACGACCAGCCGCCGCTGCGCCGCCGCGCCCGATCGGTGCTGATCGCCAACGTCGGCCGGCTCCAGGGCGGGGTCACCCTGCTCACCGAGGCGGAACCGGACGACGGCTACCTCGATGTCGCCGTGCTCACTCCGCGTACGCTGCGGCACTGGCTCTCCCTCGGTTGGGCGGTGGTGCGCAAGCGTGACCGGGTGCCGCGGATGGAGGTGTACCGCGCCCGTCGAGTGGAGATAACAAGTAACCGGAATCAGCCTCGGGAGTTGGACGGCGACCTGATCGAACCGGGCCGCGAACTGCGGGTGCAGATCCGGCGGCGGGCGTTGTGGCTGTGCGTACCGCGGCCGGAGCAGGCACCCGATCTGACCGAGGACGTCACGGCCGCCGCCGAGCGGGGCGAACGCCTGGTCGAGGAGGGCCGA
>NZ_BOOZ01000070.1 GCF_016863495.1 Micromonospora andamanensis | reverse complement strand
ACGGGGCCACCCGGTGAGCAGCACCAGGATCGTGCCGGAGACCCGGCTGATGTCCGACGAGCAGCTCTGTGCCGATCACGCCTGGCAGACGCTGCGCCGGGAGGGCGGCTGGCACCTGTTGCGGGACGCCTTCACCCGGTTCCGTTACGGCGACGGTTTCAGCCACTCCCGGGCCTTCGCCTTCCAGCTCTGCCTCGCCGTGGTGCCGTTCCTGATCGCCCTCACCGGGCTGATCTCCGAACTGGGCGTGGCCGAGGGCGGGGAGGTGGTCGCCGACACGGTGCTGGCGTTGACTCCCGGCACCAGCGACCAGATGGTCGCCGAGCTGCTCGGCGGGGGCGACGAGGCGGGCGCCGAACGGGTCGAGGAGACCGGCGAGGTGGCGCTGACCCTCGGCCTGCTCACCGGTCTGGTGGCGTTGACGAGCACGATGGCCCAGATCGAGCGGGGCGCCAACCGCATCTACGGTGTCGAACGGGACCGTCCGGCGCTGTGGAAGTACCTGCGGGCGGCGGTGCTCGCGGTGAGTGCCGGCCTCCCGGCGCTCGCCGGGTTCCTCATTCTGGTCGGCGGGGGGCCGATGGGCGACTCGGTGGAACGCCACTACGCCTGGGGTGATGCCGCCAGCACGGTGTGGGACGTGGTGCGGTGGCCGCTCAGCCTCGGCCTGACGGTGCTCGCCGTCGCGGTGCTGTTCCGGCACGCTCCCCGTCGCCGTCAGCCCGGGTTGTCGTGGTTGCTGTTCGGCGCCGGCATCGCCACCGCCCTGTGGTGGCTGGCCAGTCTGCTGCTCGCCGGCTACGTGCGGTTCAGCGACGACTTCGGGCAGACCTACGGCGCGCTTGCCGGGATCATGGCGCTGCTGCTGTGGGCGAACCTCACCGGCATGGCGTTGTTCGGCGGGCTCTCCTTCGCGGCGCAACTGGAGGCCGTACGCATCGGTGTGCAGGAGCCGGCCAAGCCCGACCTGTGGGAGCCGGACGCGCAGCGGGTGCCCATCCACGACACCGGCGAGATGACCGCACTCTGACCCACCCGGCCGCCGGCACACCGTCGGGTGTACCGCAGCGGCGTACCGGGTACAGCCGGTCGCCAGAAGCGAAGGAGGCTGCCGTGGGCGCGGTCAGGAACGTACTGCGACGACCCCTCGGGCACTTCACCGAACGTACGCTCGCCGGCTTGGCGCTCGTGCTCGGTGCCGGGGTCGGCTTCGGGTTGCTGCTGGTGCTGGTCCGCGTGCGGTGGTCGCCGCTGTACGACGTGGACCATGGTGTCGCCGAGTGGCTCAACGAGCAGGTGGCACCGATCGGGCCGCTGGTGACGGTGCTCAACGCCATCACCGACCTCGGTGGACGGGCAGTGATCATCTGGTTGGTGACAGTCGCCGTGGTCGGGTTGCTGATCCGCCGGCAGGGGCGGCTCGCGGTGTTCCTGATCGTCACCGGCCTGGGTGCGCTGATTCTCGATCCCTCGCTCAAGACGCTCGTCGACCGGTTGCGTCCCGAGGTGGACGTGCCGATCGGCGCGTACGCGGGACAGAGCTTCCCGAGCGGGCACGCCCTCGGGTCGATGGTGGCCTACGGCGCGTTGCTGCTGGTGTTCCTGCCGGCGATGGCACCCCGCTGGCGTCGGGTCGCGATAGCCGTGGTCGCCGCTGTCGTCTTCCTGATCGGGTTCACCCGGGTCGCGCTCGGCGTGCACTTCCTCTCCGACGTGATAGGTGCCTGGCTGCTCGGGGCGGCCTGGCTGGGCGTCACCGCGTACGCCTTCCGGTTGTGGCGGTTGGAGCGGGGGCGGCCCGCGGTGCCGCTGACCGAGGGGTTGGAGCCGGAGGCCGGGCAGGAGGTGGCGCTGGCGCCGGACGAGGAGAAGTTGCTGCCGCACGCCCGGGCCGGCATCGCGGAGATCATCGTGGGCTGGGTGCTGGTGTTCGGTGCCCTCTACGCCTTCGGCATGTTCGTCAGCTACCACGCCGACAACACCTTCCTGGCCCGCCTCGACGAGCGGGTGCCGCTCTGGTTCGCCGAGCGTCGGACCGCCTCGCTCGACGAGTTCAGCTGGTGGTGGAGCAAGTTCGGGGACACCCACGCGATCATGCTGATCTCGCTTGTCTTCTGCCCGCTGGTGCTGGCGATCTGGCGGCGCTGGCGTCCGGTGCTCTTCGTGGCGCTCACCATGTTCGGCGAGCTGACCCTCTTCCTGGCCAGCGCGGCGGCGGTGGACCGGCCGCGTCCGCCGGTGGAGAACCTGGACGGTCCGATGCCCACCTCGTCGTTCCCGTCCGGGCACATCGCCGCCACCCTGTGCGTGTGGGTGGCGATCGCCGTCATCGTCTTCGTCCGGACCGACAGGTGGTGGCGGTGGGTCTTCGTGGCGCTCGCCGTGGTGATGCCGGTCGGGGTGGCGGTCTCCCGGATGTACCGGGGCATGCACCATCCGACCGACTTCATGGGCGCGATCCTGCTCACCACGCTGTGGATCGGGCTGTTGTACTGGGTGATCCGCCCCAACGAGGACGTCCGGCACGGCAACCAGCCGGCCATCGAGTCCGAGGACGTGGACACCCTCGACGACGAGTTGGCCCGGGCGGGTCAGCCGGGCTGAGCCAGCCGTGCTGAGGGTGATGACCTGGAACATCCGGACCGGCGGTCGGGACCGCGATGGTGCGGACCGGCGCGAGCTGGTGGCCCGGGTCATCGCCCGGCAGCGGCCGGATGTGCTCGCCGTGCAGGAACTGGGCGGTCTCGACGTCGACGGCTTCGCCGCCGGCGTCGGGCTCCGGCCGTACCTGGCCCGTTCCTGGCTGGGGCAGCCGGTCGCGCTGCTGGTGCGTCCGTCGTGGCCGGTGCTGGCCGCCGCGCCGGTACGCCGGCCGTTCCACCACGCGGCTCAACGCGTGGTGGTGGGCACCGACGCCGGTGCGCTGACCGTGCTGGGCACCCACCTCGATCCGTACTCGGGAACCCGCCGGCTGGTCGAGGCGGGGTGGGTGGCGGGCGCCGCGCTGCGCCGGAGCCGCGACGGCCTGGCGCTGCTCGCCGGTGACCTCAACACCCTCGACCCGTACGGCGGGCACGCCGACCGGGTGGGCCGGCTGCCGCCCGCGTACCGTCGCCGGCACCTGCGCCGGGACGGGCGGACGGTGGAGACCCGCGCGGTGGCCCGGCTGCTCGCCGCCGGGTTGGTGGATCTCGGAGTGAGTGCCGGACCTACCGTGCCCACCGCCCACGGCGGCGCGGAGTTCGCCGACATGCGCCTGGACTACCTGCTCGCCACCCCCACGCTGGCGGCCCGCCTCAGGGCCGCACGGGTGGTCCGTGACCCCGACACCGAGCACGCCTCCGACCACTACCCCCTGCTCGCCGAGTTCGCCCTCACCCCGCCCCTTCCGCGTTGACCAAGAAGTTCTGGCCTCCGACGTAGGCGTGTCGGAGACCAGAACGTCTTGGTCAACACCGAAAGGGAGTCACAGGAGCAGGTTGAGCAGGACTGTCAGGACGATCGAGGCGACGATGGAGAACAGGATCATCAGGAGGCAGCCGACGCCGCCGCCGGCGGGGCGGATCTCCGTGTTGCCGATACGCATCGACTGTCACACCTTCCTGCTCACAGGTCGCGGAGGCGGGGCAGGAGTTGCTCCTGCGCCCAGTCCAGGAACATCGGCTGGCTGTCGCCACCCACCTGGACCAGTGCCACGTGGGTGAAGCCGGCGTCGACGAACTTCTTGAACGCCGCCACGTGCTTTTCCACGTCGGGGCCGCAGGAGAGCCCGGCGGCCACGTCCTCCTCGCGCACGCTGCGGGTGGCCGCCTCGAAGGAGTCGGTGTCGGGCAGATCGGAGTTGACCTTCCAGCCCAGTCCGAACCAGCGGAACTGGTCGTGGGCGATCTTGCGGCACTCGGCCTCGTCCGGTCCGTAGCAGATGGCCACCTGCCCGTACCGGGGACGTCCGGCCCCGCCGGCCTGCTCGTACATCTCGACCAGGTGCGGCTCCGGATCGGTGGCGATCATGCCGTCGGCGTACTCGGCGGCCAGGGTCGCGGACTGCCGGCCGGAGGCGGCCACCGCCATCGGCACGGGGGTGTCGGGCCGGTCCCACACGTAGGCGTCCGGCACGTCGAAGTGGTTGCCGGAGAAGGTCAACGTCTCGCCGTTGAGCAGCGGGCGGATGATCTGCAACGCCTCCTCGAACATCTCGTGCCGCTGCTGAACGTGCGGCCAGCCGCCCACGACGTGCTCGTTGAGGTTCTCTCCGGCGCCGAGGCCGAGGGTGAACCGGCCGTCGGAGAGCACCCCGAGCGTGGACGCCTTCTGCGCCACCACGGCCGGATGGTAACGACGGATCGGGCAGGTCACGAAGGACATCAGCTTCGCCCGGGAGGTGGCGTGCGCGACCGCGCCCAGCACCGACCAGGCGTACGGTGAGTGGCCCTGTGCCTCCAACCACGGGTAGTAGTGGTCAGACATGACGAGGTGGTCGAAGCCGGCCGCCTCGGCCCGCACGGCATGGTCGACGAGTTCCTTCGGACCTGCCTGTTCGCACATCAGGGTGTAGCCGATGTTGACCATTGACGTCTCCTTCCGGGCCGGGGTGGACCATTCCGGATACCCCGGCCCGGATCGGTCAACCCTGCTCGACGCTTGACGGTGCCCTCGGCTCATGCCTACCGTTGTCTGAACCGGTTCAGAGGCCGGCCTGGTGTGCATCCTGTGGTGGGGATGTCCGCCCCCGTGACGGCTCGGTGTCTCCTGAGTCGTCACGGGTAGCCGGCTTACTGAACCGGTTGCTTTCGTTATCCCATCGGCATACGCTGATGCCTCGCCGGGTCTGAGCGCGGCTGTCGGGCTGCAGCCGCTCACCTGCCAGTCACCGCACCCCCTGGGCACGGGGGAGAAACTCCTGCGAGGAATGCATGAGAAAACTGTTCGCGGCTGTCGGCGCCGTCCTGCTGGCGACCGTCGCCGCAGTGTTCGCCTTCGGGCCCTCGGCCCACGCCGCCGCCGGCTTCACGGTCAGCAACGGGCGGCTCTACGACGCCAACGGCAACGAGTTCATCATGCGCGGGGTCAACCACGCGCACACCTGGTACCCGAACCAGACCAGTTCCTTCGCCGACGTCAAGGCCCTGGGCGCCAACTCCGTGCGGGTCGTGCTCTCCAGTGGCGACAGGTGGACCCGTAACAGCGCCGCCGACGTGTCGAACGTGATCCAGCTCTGCAAGGCCAACCGGCTGATCTGTGTGCTGGAGGTGCACGACACCACCGGGTACGGCGAGCAGAGCGGGGCGATCACCCTGGACCGCGCCGTCGACTACTGGCTCAGCATCGCCAGCGCGCTGAACGGCCAGGAAGCGTACGCGATAGTCAACATCGGCAACGAGCCGTACGGCAACCAGAACTACTCGTCGTGGGCCACCGACACGTCGAACGCGATCCGGCGGCTACGTACCGGCGGTCTCACGCACACCATCATGGTGGACGCCCCGAACTGGGGTCAGGACTGGTCCTTCACCATGCGCGACAACGCGCCCACGGTGTTCAACGCCGACCCGGCCGGCAACACGGTCTTCTCGATCCACATGTACGGCGTCTTCGACACCGCCGCGGAGATCAGCGACTACCTGGGTCGTTTCCGCAGCCGTGGCCTGCCGATCGTGGTCGGCGAGTTCGGCCACAACCACTCCGACGGCAACCCTGACGAGGACGCCATCCTGTCCTACACCCAGGCCAACGGCATCGGCTGGCTGGGCTGGTCGTGGAGCGGCAACAGCGGTGGCGTCGAGTACCTCGACATGGCCACCAACTTCAACCCGAACCAGCTGACCAGTTGGGGTCAGCGGCTGTTCAACGGCACCAACGGCATCCGGCAGACCTCGCGGCAGGCGAGCGTCTACGACTCGACCCCGCCGACCACTCCGCCGCCGTCGACCCCACCCCCATCGACCCCGCCGCCGTCGACCCCGCCGCCCTCGACGCCGCCCCCGTCCACCCCGCCGCCGGGTTCCGGATGCACGGCTACCTATTCGATAGGCGGACAGTGGCAGGGTGGTTTCCAGGGTGAGGTTCGGGTGACCGCCGGCTCCAGCGCCATCAACGGCTGGACGGTGCGCTGGACGTACGCCAACGGCCAGACGGTGACCCAGTCCTGGAACGCCACTGTCACCAGCAGCGGGTCGACAGTGACCGCCCGCAACGTCGACTACAACGGCCGTCTCGGCGCCGGGGCCAGCACCACCTTCGGCTTCCTCGGCAGTTGGAACGGCACCAACTCGGCCCCCGCGGTGACCTGCACCGCAAGCTGAACGGGCAGCGACGGTGGCCGGGCCCGCACGGGCCCGGCCACCACTGCCGGTTAGTGAACGCCCTCCGCCGCCCCCGGGCGGTCGGATCGCCGGATCCCGGGCCGACGCGACCCCCGCCGGTCACGGGCCACACTGGGATCGGCTGCCCGGCTGCTCGGCGGGCGGCATGGTGGGGCCGCCACATCGGGCTCGGCCCGGCTGCTCGGTATGCGGCATGGTGGCGCCATCGCTCAGCGGGAAAGCCCGACATCCCGCATCTCGAGCCGATCACGCACCGAAAATGAGGGGTTGTTCAGGCGGGGTCAATGGCTTTGTTCACCCCGCGCACTCTGAGACACCGCACCAGCGCTGCTCGCCGGGCGGCCCGAACTTGGGTCGTCCGGCGAGACAATGCGAATCCGTACCGCGTCGGCTTGTTTTCAGCCACCTCACAGGCCCGCTCGATAAAGTGCGCTGGTCCGCGTCCGCTCCCACAATGGAGTTCGGGCACCAGACCCCGCAGGAGTACCGATGGTCTTCAAGAAGATGTTGAGCGCGTTGGGCGTGGGCGGTCCCAGTGTGGACACCGTCCTGGCCAACCCGAACACCAGGCCCGGGCTGGCCCTCGACGGCCAGGTCAACCTGCTCGGCGGGGACGCTCCGGCGAACATCGAACAGATCGCCATCGGCCTGGTCACCCGGGTCGAGATCGGTGAGCAGGCCGGCGTGATGGAGTTCCACCGTCAGGTGGTGAGCGGTCCGCTCCAACTCGCCGCGAAGCAGGCGCTGTCCATCCCGTTCCAGCTGCCGCTGCCCTGGGAGACCCCGATCACCGCGGTGTACGGCCAGCGTCTGCACGGCATGTCGCTGGGGCTGCGGACCGAGCTGGCGATCGCCCGCGCGGTCGACAAGGGCGACCTGGACGAGATCAACGTGCACCCGCTCCCGGTGCAGGAACGCATCCTGGAGGCCTTCCTCCAGCTCGGCTTCCGGTTCAAGAAGGCCGACCTGGAGCGCGGCCTGATCCACGGTGTGCAGCAGACGCTGCCGTTCTACCAGGAGATCGAGTTCTTCGCCGCACCGCAGTACGCGCAGACCATCAACGAACTTGAACTGACATTCGTCACCAACCCGCACGGCGTCGACGTGGTGCTGGAGTGCGACAAGCGCGGCGGCTTCCTGACCCCCGGCCACGACGTGTTCGGCCGCTACCAGGTGGCGCACACCGACGCGGAGCGCTCCGACTGGACGCAGGTGGTCGACGGCTGGTTGCAGGAGACCATCGGCCGCTTCGGCGCCATGCGTGCCCAGGCGTTCGGCCCACAGGGCTACGGCCCGCAGGGCTACGGCGCGCAGAAGTTCGGCCACCCCCACCAGCGCCGGGGCGGTGTCGGCATGGGTGGCGTGGTGGCCGGCGCCGCGCTGGGCGCCGCCGGTGGCATGCTCGCCGGCCACATGATCGGAAACGCGTTCGAGGGCGCCGAGGAAGACGTCACCGAGGCCGCCGGTGACTTCGGCGGCGACTTCGGCGGCGGTGACTTCGGCGGCTTCGAGGAGTTCTAGGCACGACGGAACGGTGGCCCTTCGGGAGAGGATCCCGAAGGGCCACCGTGCGTACGCGGGCCGCTCACGGCTCCGCCCAGCCGGGGTCACCGCCCCCGCTTACGCTCCTCACCGGAACGCTTCGGGCTACCGGCCTTGGCCAGACCACGGCTACCCAGGTAACCGAGGGTCAGCAGGGTGATGAAGAACCACGCCTGACCGGGGTTGTTCAGGTTCAGACCGTACGCGCTGGTGCCCCGCCAGAAGGCGGCGATCACCACGGCGGTGACGGCAGCCGCGTAGATCCAGAACTCGGTGGTCAGGAACGACTGCTTCGTCTCCGTACCCGGCGCCGGCATCGGCTCCCGGTGCCCGTCGTGCATCATCGGCATCTGACGGGTGGGTGCCTCCTGCATGGCCGCGCGGTTCTGCACGTCCTGCGCCGGGCGGTTCATCGGCCTGGTAGATGCAGCCTGCGTGCTCATCTGTCCTCCTCAGGATTGATGAGTCGTAACCTGCGACCCTCGCCCCGCTACCGCGTGTCGGCCACGGCACGGTTCGCGCACTTGGCGGGGGCACCCCGCGTCTACCCCCCGGGTCGGGGGCAGTAACGCCGGCCGGGCCACGATTACCGCCCGTCCGCGCGGGCGACGCCTGGGGTGCCGCGCCGCCCGCGCGGAGGCTCACCGCAGGCCGTTGCGGACCGCCACGCCGACGAGCAGATCCGGGTCGTCGGTGATGATGCCGTCGACGCCGAGGTCGATCACCCGCTGCATCACCGCCGCGTCGTTGACGGTGTAGGGGATCACCTTCAGGTCGTACCGGGTCTGCAGGGTGCGTACGTCCGGTCCGTGAAAGTACGTCGGGTCCTGCCGGAGATACCAGTCCGGGTGGCTTACCGAACCCTGCGCCGGGTCGTGCACCTGCCAGTTCGCCGACACCGTGGAGGCGCCCGCCGCCCGGGTGAGCCTGCCCAGGTCCCGGTACTTCCACCAGTCCAGTCCGGCGGTCCACGGGCTCTTGACCGACCGGTCGCCGTACACCGCCCGCAACGAGCACTCGTCGGCCAGCCCGGTGCACTCCGCCGGCCCGTACTGCCAGACCAGGGCCACCGTCTCGATGCGTCGGTCCAGCTGCCGGGCGAAGGTGATGGTGCGCCAGTCGAAGGACTGGATGGTGACCCGGCCGGTCAGACCGGCCCGCTGCACGGCGGTGACCAGCTTGCGGGTGAAGCTGCGGTACGGCTCGGTGTCGTTCACCAGCGGGCTGATCTTCGTCTCGACGTTGAACCGGATGTCGGTCCGGCCGCTCGCCTTGACCAGCGCGAAGACCTCCTCCAGGGTGGGGATCCGGGCCCCGGGCACGGGCATCTGGTCGGGCATGTCGGCGGCGGTCCGCGTACCACAGTCGAGGGTCCTGAGCTGCGCGAGAGTCAGCCGGTGCACCAGCTTGCCCAGGTACGGGAACTGCGGGTCGCCGGGTCGCACCGGCGCGGTATCGAGGCAGTGCGAGCCGTTGACCGTACGGTCGTGCAGCACGACGAGCTTCCCGTCGGCTGTCACGCCGGTGTCCAGTTCCAGGGTGGAGATCGCCGGGTTGGCCAGGGCGTTGGCGAAGGCGGGCAGGGTGTTCTCCGGCCGGGTCGCCCGTCCGCCACGGTGTGCCTGGATGTCGAACGGCGAGGCGTACGCCCGGGGCAGCCGGTAGCCCCGGTCGGTGAGCAGGGTCCGCAGCCGGTCCGGGTAGTCGGTGATGATGCCGTCCACCCCGTCGTCGATCAGCTTGGCCATTGTCGGTACGTCGTTCACCGTCCACGGGATCACCCGGATGCCGTTGCGGTGCGCGTGGGTCACCAGCTCCCTGGTCACGTACGGTCGGTAGCCGGGGTCGGTGACGGTGCCGTTCTGCGGGAAGCCGTGCACCGGCGAGAACGCGGTGACGCCCAGGCTGCGGATCGCCCGGATCGGGTCGCCGCCGAAGTCGTCGATGTCCAACCCACCCAGCCACGGCGACGCGCCCGGTTGCCCGACCTGGAGGAAGTCGTAGTTGGTGAGCGCCACCAGCGGCAGGCGCGGTTCGACCTGACGCATCCGCCTCAGCGCGCCCCAGTCGAAGCTCTGGATGGTCACCTGCCGCAGCAGCCCGGCGGCGCGGATCTCCTTGGCGGTGACCTGGACGAACTGCTCCCGTGGCGCGGTCTCGCTCGGCGCTCCCGCCTCCACCTTGGTCTCGACGTTGAGCGTCACGTCGTCCGCCCGGTACCGCTTGACCAGGGCGAAAACCTCACTCAGCAGCGGCATCCGGGCGCCGGGCACGGCGAGTTGGCCGGGCCGGTCCGGCAGCGTACGCGAGCCGCAGTCGAGGGTGCGTACCTGCGCCAGGGACAACGTGTTCAGGTACTTCCCGACGTACGGGAACTCGGGGTCACCCGGGACGACCGGGGCGGTGTCGACGCATTTCGTGGCGCTCACGCGCCGGTCGTGGGTGACCACGGCCCGTCCGTCCTCGGTGATCTGGACGTCCAGTTCGAGGGTGCTCACCCCGAGCTGGAGGGCGTTGCCGAACGACGCGAGGCTGCTCTCCACCCGCAGCCCGAGTCCACCCCGGTGGGCCTGTAGGTCGAAGTCCCGGTCTGGTCGCGGTCGTGCCGCGGCAGGCGCCGCCAGCATTGTCGTCACGATCGTCACGGCCAGGGCCGCGACGGCGGTACGGCGTACGGTGCGCACGCTGTCCTCTCCCTCCCGCGGGGATCTCCCGCCGAATCCGCTGCACAGCATCGGCAGCGGGCACGGCGGGCAGGCAAGCGCAGTGCGACGGCCCGGTGAACCGGCGGTGCGGGTTTGCCGCGCCGGTCACCGGGCACGCACCGAGACCGACCCTTCTGCGAGGTGATGGATCGTGCGTGAGGACGAGATGCGACAGGACGCCGCCCGCCGGGCCGAGCAGCGGATCGCCGGCGGCGTGTACGGCGAAGGTGCCCTCGACGAGGTGACAGTCCCGCCGACCGATGTGGAGAGCCAGTTGCAGCGGGAGGACCCGGACGATCCGGCTGACGTGCCGATCGACCCGACAGTGCTGCGCGACGGCGGTCCGACGCGCGGTCAGGGCGCGATCACCACGACCGGCGGCACCGCCGGCCCGGCCAGCGCCCGACGGGTGGCCCGCCAACCGGAACGCCACCGCGGCACTGTCGCCCCGACCACCACCGGCGACGCCACCACCGGCGGCATGACCACCCCGCCCGGCGGCACCACGAGCGACCAGTCCACCCCCACCACCCACCAAGGCAACTTCGAATAACCCCACCACCCACCCACCCTCACCTTGTTGATCATGAGGTTGGCGGCGGTTTTGATCTCTTGGGG
>NZ_BOOZ01000069.1 GCF_016863495.1 Micromonospora andamanensis | reverse complement strand
CCTTCTGGTCGCCCTTATGTGCTGCACATCCCTTATGTCGGGGCCGAAAGTGCAAGATCGCGGGGATCTGGTGGGTCGGGTGGGACGTTCAAGATCGGTTCGGTCGCGTACCGTTGCGGCTCATGGGTGTGTCGCAACGGTTGAAGACCAGGTTCCGCCGGTTCCTCCAGCGCCCGGGGACGACTGTCGATCTGGCTCCGCTGGAGAAGCTGCTGCCGGTCATCGAGGCCCGCGAGGAGGAGATCTCGGCGTTCGACGACGCCGAACTCACCGAGGCGGCGGCGACGGCGTCGAGCTACGAGGAGATCTGCGCGCTCGGCCGTGAGGCGGCCCGTCGAGGCATCGACCAGCGTCCGTACGATGTCCAGCTGCTGGGCGCCATGTCGCTGCTCTCCGGCAAGGTCGCCGAGATGGCCACCGGTGAGGGCAAGACGCTCACCGCGGCGATCGCCGCGTACGGGCACGTCCGCCTCGGCAACGGGCCGGTGCACGTGCTCACCGTCAACGACTACCTGGCCCGCCGCGACGCCCAGTGGATGGAGCCGATCTACACCCTGCTCGGGCTCACCGTCGGCTGGGTCAACGAGGCGTCCACCCCGATCGAGCGGCGTGCCGCGTACGCCTGCGACGTCACCTACGTGTCGGTGAGCGAGGCCGGCTTCGACTTCCTCCGCGACCAGCTCGTCACCGACATCGAGGACCGGGTGCAGCGCCCGCTGCGCACCGCCATCGTCGACGAGGCCGACTCGATCCTGATCGACGAGGCCCGGGTGCCGATGGTGCTCGCCGGCTCGGTACCGGGCGAACAGGACCCGGTGCACGCCGCCGCGGCGCTCGTCCGCGGCCTGCGGAGGGGCAAGCACTTCACGGTGGCCGAGGACGGCCGCAGCGTGGCCTTCACCTCCGCCGGCCTGGCCGCCGTCGAGGCCAAGCTCGGCATCGACCTGTACGACGAGGAGAACGTCGAACAGCTCTCGGCGGTGAACGTGGCGCTGCACGCGCACGCGCTGCTGCACCGGGACGTGGACTACATCGTCCGGGACGGCACCGTCGAGCTGATCGACGAGATGCGGGGCCGGGTCGCCCAGCGCCGCCGGTGGCCCGATGGGCTCCAGGCGGCGGTCGAGGCCAAGGAAGGGCTGGACGCCTCGGCGGAGGGTGAGGTGCTGGGCACCATCGCCGTGCAGGCGTACGTCGGGCTCTACCCGATGGTGTGCGGCATGACCGCCACCGCGGTACTCGTCGGCGACCAGTTGCGGGAGTTCTTCGGCCTGGAGGTCGCGGTGATCCCGCCGAACACCCCGTGTGTCCGGGCCGACGAGCCGGACCGCATCTACGCCACCCGGGCGGAGAAGGAAGAGGCGCTGATCGACGAGATCCGGCGCTGCCACGCCGACGGGCGGCCGGTGCTTGTCGGCACGCTCGACGTCAAGGAGTCCGAGCAGTTGGCGGCCGGGCTCAACGCCGCCGGAGTGCCGTGCGTGGTGCTCAACGCGAAGAACGACGACGAGGAGGCGGCGATCATCGCCGAGGCCGGCTCGTTCGGCGCGGTCACCGTCTCCACTCAGATGGCCGGCCGGGGCGTGGACATCCGCCTCGGCGGAAGCGACCAGGCCGACCGGGAGCGGGTGGCCGAGCTGGGCGGCCTCTACGTGATCGGCAGCGGCCGGCACGACAGCCGCCGCGTGGATGACCAGTTGCGTGGCCGGGCCGGTCGCCAGGGCGACCCGGGTGGGTCGGTCTTCTTCGTCAGCCTGGAGGACGACCTCGTCGTCCGCCACGCCGGTGACTCGGTGCCGCCGTCGCCCCGGATGAACGCCGACGGCCTGGTCACCGACGCGCAGGTGGACTACGCGGTCGAGCACGCCCAACGGGTCGCGGAAGGGGTCAACCACGAGATCCACCGCAACACCTGGCGGTACAGCGTGGTGATCGAGCAGCAGCGCAAGGCGCTCGCCGAGCGGCGGGAGCGGCTGCTCACCAGCGACGTCGCCGCGCTGATGCTGCTGGACAAGATGCCGGAGAAGGCCGGCGAGATGGACGAGGACCTGCTGGCGCAGGTCGCCCGCTCGATCGCCCTCTACCACCTCGACCGGCTGTGGGCGTCGCACCTGGCCGAGCTCTCGGAGGTCCGCGAGGGCGTGCACCTGCGGGCCCTGGGCCGGCTCGATCCGCTCGACGAGTTCCACCGGGCCGCGGTTCCGGCGTTCACCGAACTGGTCCCGGCGATCGAGGCGCGGACGCTGGCGACCTTCGCCGAGACCGAGTTCGACGAGGACTGGGAGCCGGACGCGGCGGAGCTGGTCCGTCCGAGCGCCACCTGGACGTACCTCGTGCACGACAACCCGTTCGGTTCCGAGCTGGACCGGCTGATCGCCTCGGTCGGGCGGCGGCTCAGCGGAGCCGGTTCCCGCTGAGGTCGGCTGGTCCGGCACGCCCCTCCCGGCGGCACCCGTATCCTGGGAGGGGCACCGCTTTGCGCCGTTTCGACCGTTGTGGCGTGGGTAGTAGGGCGGTCGTGTTGTCGAGGGTGGCCGCCAGCGCGGGGGCCCAGCCGAGGAGGAGACGGGTGGCGACGCTGACCGGGCGTACGGGAGTCGCAGGCCGGTGAATCTGGAGACGCGTGCACCGCTGGCGGAGACGCTCGGCGTGCTGGAGACGGCTGCCCTGCTGCGGGAGATGACCGCCGGGTTGATCGCCGTGGACGACTTCGACGCGGCGCTGTCCGCGCTGGTCCAGATCACCCGGGAGGCGTTGGCGGGGGTCAGTTGGTGCGGCTTCACCGCCCTGCGGGCCGGCGAGCCGGCGGGTGTCGCCGCCTCCGATCCCCGGCTGAGCGGGCTGGACGATCTGCGCTACGGCGCGGACACCCCGGCGATGGACGCGATCCGCCGCCGGGAGATGGTCGGCGCGGACGAGTTGGGTGTGGAGCCCCGCTGGCCGGAGTGGACACCCCGGGCCCGGGAGTTGGGTGTACGGGGAGTGATCTCGGCACCCGTGGACATCGACGACCAGGTGATCGGCGCGATCAACCTGTACGCCGCCGAACCCGACGCGCTGACTCCCGGCCACCAGTTGACCGCGATGCTGCTCGCCGAACACGCGGGTCTGCTGCTGGCCGCGGTTCGCGACCGGGAGAAGCGTGCCGCGCTGACCGGGCAGCAGGACACCGCGCTGCTCAACGACGGCGTGATCGGCCAGGCCGTTGGCGTCATCATGACCCAGCGGGGTTGTCCCGCCGAGGACGCCCTCGACGTGCTGCGCAGCGCGGCGTCGTCGCTGTCGATCCCGCTCCGTGAGGTGGCGGAGCGGCTGGTCAGCACGGTCTCCCGGCCCCGGGACAACTGACCGGAGCGTGTCGTTTGGCCCGGGTGGCGCCCGGGTAGCACCCTGGGCTGATGGATTGAACCTACCCAGGGGGACCAGATGCAGAGCCGGCTGCGGGTGCAGGGACACCCCATCCAACCGATGCTTGTGACCTTTCCGTACGGGCTCTTCGTCTGTGCCGTCATCTTCGACCTCGCCGACGTGGTCGGCGGTCCGGTCTTCCTCGGCGAGGTTGGTTACTGGACGGCGGTGGCCGCGCTGGTGGCGGCGGCGCTGACGGCGATCGCCGGAATGGTGGACCTGTGGGACGTGCCGCCGGACCGCACCCGGCGCACCGCGATCAGCTTCAACGTCGTCAACGCGGGCATGGCCGGGCTGTTCCTGCTCTCCTGCCTGATCCGGGCGGACGCGACGAACCGGGGCGCCGGCCCGGCGCTGCTGGTCGTCGAGCTGCTCGCCCTCGGCGTCGGTGGGGTGGGCGTACACCTCGGTGCGCGGCTGATGCGGCACTTCGAGGGCAGCCGTCCCGAGGCGGCGAGCGTCGAGATCGTACGCGGCCTCGACGCCCCCACCGTCGAGGTCGTCCGCCCCCGTCCGTAGCGCCCGCTGTCCACCCTGGAGCGCCGGTCCTGCCCCGGCGTGCCCACCGCAGGCGGGAGACCGCCGTGGGGGACGGACAAGGCGTTGCCGCGGTCCGGTCGAGGGGTGGGCGTTCGACTGGCTCACCTGGCGGGCCACCGAGGAACGCCCACCCTGGGGATACGCGCGACTAGTGGCGGCCCGGATGGCGAGCGCCGACGCGGCGAGCCCCCCTAAGCCCGCAGGAGGGCGAGCATCTCGGGCAGGTCGAAGAACTCGGCGGTGGCCACCGCCGACGGGTTGCCGCCGTCGGGGTCGGCGCCCGCGTCGAGCAGTGCGCGTACCGCCTCGGCGTTGCTGCGGAACACCGCAGCGGCCAGCGCCGTCTGGCCCCGATCGTTCGCGCGGGAGTGGTCGGCGCCCCGGTCGAGCAGTGCCCGCACCGTCTCCGGGTGGGCGTGGTACGCCGCCAGGATCAGCAGGCTGTCACCCTTCTCGTTGGTCAAGTTGACCGGCAGCCCCGCGTCGACGTACCCGGCGAGGTCCGTGGTCGCACCGTCGCGCGCCAGGTCGAACATCCGGTGCGCGAATTCCAGGGTCTCGGCGTCGAGTTCGTCGCTCACCGGTACAGGTTAGTCGGCGCCGGCGCGCCGCTCGCCACCGCCAGCCGACGAGTGATCTTCAGGCTGGGCCGCCGTGTCGGTCCGGGATCGTCCGCCGCGATCGGGTGCCACAGCGTCCCGCCATACGGGATTGCCTACTAAACCTATAGGCTTTACCGTCTAAGCTGGCTGGGACAACCGCTGACGACCGTCGCGAGGATCTGATGCCCTCCGTACCCACCGAATCGGACCTGCTCGCCGTTGCCCGACGCTGGGCCGCCGACCCCGCGAGCTGGCCGGTGCCGCTGCGCTTCGACCCCGCCACCCGGTGGTACGCCCGGCTGGCCGCCCACCACGACCACGAGGTGTGGGCGCTGAGCTGGCTCCCCCGCCAGGGCACCGAACTGCACGACCACGGCGGCTCCTCCGGCGCCTTCCTGGTGGTCTCGGGAAGCCTCACCGAGCAGACCGTCAGCGGCGGCCGGCTGCGTCCGCACCTGCTCGCCGCCGGCTCCGGCCGTCGCTTCGGCCCCCGGCACGTGCACATGGTGACCAACCGGCACGTCGAACCAGCGGTCAGCGTCCACGTCTACCGCCCGGCGCTGCACCGGATGACTCGCTACCGGCTCGTTCAGGGCCGGCTACGGGTCGCCGAGGTGGCCCAAGCCGGCGTGGCATGGTGAGACGCCGACCGGCCTCACCGCCCGCGTCCGGCCCGATGATGTCCTGGAGGGAACCGCCCATGTCGCAGATCGAACCCGCCGCCGACTGTCCGGTGCCGGTGCCACCCCCGGGCTCCCGGGGCATAGCCGAGATCCTCGCCGCCGCGCGCGCCCGTCTCGACCGACTCGACCCGGAGCGGGCGCACCTGGCGTACCGGGCGGGTGCCCTGCTCGTCGACATCCGTCCCGCCGCCCAGCGGGCGGCGCACGGCACGGTGCCGGGTGCCCTGGCCATCGAGCGCAACGTGCTGGAGTGGCGACTGGATCCCCGGTGCCCCGCCCGGCTGCCGCAGGCTGTCGGCTACGACCTGCCCGTGGTGATCCTCTGCCAGGAGGGCTACACCTCGTCGCTGGCCGCCGCCTCGCTTCAGGACCTCGGGCTGCACCGGGCGACCGACGTGGTCGGCGGCTTCGCCGCCTGGCAGGTCGCCGGCCTGCCCGTGCTCGGCCCCACCCCACCGGCCGCACCGCCCGTTCTCGCGCCCCCGGCGACCGCCGGCCGGGCGTCCCGCTGAACCGCCCCGCCCGTCGGCGTGGCGGTGTTCCCAGGAGGCCACCGTGTCCGTCGTCGCTCTCGGCCCGCGCCAGCACCCACCCCGCCACACCAACCGGATCCGGCCGGTGCGACAGCGCACCCGGCCAACCCTGACCATCACCGTGGACCTCGGTTCAGGCCCGGTCAGCCCGCGTCTGAACCGGCTGCTCGAACTGCTCGCCGAGATCACCGAGTCGGGTGAGGGGCGACTGTCCCGGGCCGACGACGCCCCGGCCGCCGTGGCAGACCCGGACCTGGTCCGGATCCGCACCGGTCCGCGTGCCGTACGCCAGGGCGACCGGACGATCCCGCTGACCCGCATCGAGTACGACCTGCTGCTGTTCCTGGCCGAGCGGCCCCGTCGGGTGTTCACCAGGCTGCAACTGCTGCACGCGGTCTGGGGCTACGACCACGCGATGGCCCGTACCGTCGACGTGCACGTCCGCCGGCTGCGGGCCAAGCTCGGCGCCGGCAGCCCACTGCTGACCACCGTCCACGGTGTCGGCTACCGCCTCGCCGACGAGGCACGGGTGATCGTCGAAGGTTGACCCGGCCCATCGGCGGCGCGTGGCGGTCCGTGGGTCGACACCGCTGTCCCGTTCGCGTGACGGCCTGGGCGTGGGAGCGCGAACAGCCGACGTCACGGCGGGTGCGGACATCCCGCCCGAAGGCCGCGAACGGTGTCGACCCACCCCCCGTATCAGGTCAACTGGCGACTCTGCTGTAATCATCTGGCCTCGTACGCAGAGCGAGCGGACGGCTCCGATGTGTCGGTCAATTGTCACATTCATGCAACGCAGCCGCCTCTTGACCCTCGCACAGGCGCCGGGAAGCATCGATAGAGCGGCGTCCCGGGGCCGTGGGGAAAACCCGGACCAGCCAAGGAGGACCATGTCGGTCAGCCCCGCTTCGTCGCGCGCCGGATGGCATACGTCCCAACCCGCGGTGCCCGGTCGACCTCCCGGCGGTCAGCGTCGTCCCGCAAACACCGCCGCCCCCGTGCTCACGGTGACCCTGTCCATCCCGCTGGCCTGCGAGGAGTCGTTGACGCCAGCCGCCCGTCGGCTGCTCGACGCGGCGCGGGAGATGCTGGAGCGGGGCGAAGGCACCATCACCACAGTCGGTCCGGTCGTCCCGGAACGCCGTGCCGAGGCCGTGCCGGCGGGCCGTACGCCGACACGGCAGCTCGCGCCCGCCTTCCCGACCCTGCACATCCTGGCGTCCTCCCGGTCGGTGCTGCGCGACGGTGAGCCGTTGCCGCTGACCCGGCTGGAGTTCGACCTCCTGCTGCACCTGGTCGCGCACCCCCGGCGGGTCTTCACCCGACTCCAGTTGCTCAACGCCGTCTGGGGTTACGAGCACGCCGGGGTACGCACTGTCGACGTGCACGTGCGTCGGCTACGCGGCAAGGTCGGCGTGGACGTTCCGTTGGTCACCACCGTCTACGGGGTCGGCTACCGGCTGGCCGACGACGCCCGGGCCACCCTCGACCGCGCCGGCTGACCCGCCGCCGCACCGGCCGGGAAGCGACGCGGATCGGGCTCGGCCGGGACGGGCGTGGGTGCGCCGACCAGCGGGCACCATTGTCGGATGCGCGTGCGACCCATCTCACCGCCGCTGCTCGTCACCGAGCTGGCCGACCGGCTCGCCGGCGCGGCGTCGACCGGGCGGCTGCGGGTCGGGGTGGACGGTGCGCCGGCCGCCCGCCCCGACCACCTGGCCGAGGCCCTGGTCGACCCGCTGCGCGCCCTCGGCCACCCGGTGCTGCACGTACGGGCCGAGGACTTCCTGCGCCCCGCCTCGGTACGCCTGGAACGGGGTCGGACCAACCCGGACGCGTACTACGAGGGCTGGGTGGACGAGGCCGGCCTGCGCCGGGAGGTGCTGGACCCGGCGGGCCCGGATGGGCACGGCAGGGTGCTGCCCTCGCTCTGGGACGCCCGGGCGGACCGGGCCAGCCGGGCAGCGTACGTCGACCTGCCGCCCGGCGGTGTGGTGCTGGTCAGCGGCGCGTTCCTGCTCGGCGGTGGGCTGGCCTTCGACATCGTGGTGCACCTGGAGATGTCGGCCGCCGCGCTGCGCCGGCGTACCGACCCGGAACTGGCCTGGACCTTGCCCGCCTTCGACAGGTACGTCGCCGAGGTGGCCCCTGCCAGCTTCGCCGACGTGCTGGTCCGGGTCGACGATCCGCGCCGCCCGGCGTTGGTGAATCCGTGAACCTGTCGGTTTGAGCCGTGGACAACGAGGGTAAACGCGGGGCTCACAGCGCCCGGGTGCGATGACTTGGGCGGTATGACCGGGTGTGGACCGACCCGCCCGCGCAGACCATATGGCCCAGGAAAGGCAGGCAGCGATGCTCGTCCACGACACGGTCGGCACGAGCCGATCCCAGGCGGAGATCGACCAGATCCGGCTCTCCCTGCAGGCCCGCCACGACGAGCTGACCGAGGAGTACCAGCAGGCGGTGCAGCAGAGCCAGGTGCTGCGGCTCGTCGAGGTCGGCGACACCGCCGGCGACGACCAGGCCGACAGCGGCACCAAGACGGCCGAGCGGGACACCGCGCAGTCGCTGTTGCGGACCATCCTGGACCGTCGCGCCCAGTACGAACACGCGCTCGTCCGGCTCGCCGAGGGCACCTACGGCTTCTGCGAAGGCTGCACCGCGCCGATCCCGGTCGAACGGCTGGAGATCTTCCCGTCGGCCACCACCTGTGTCACCTGCAAGCAGACCCGCGAACGTCGGGCGGCCTGACCCGTAGCGGTTGCCGGTCGGTCCGGGGCACGGTGAACTCCACTCATGGGCGAGATCATGGTGGGCACCGCCTCCTGGACCGACCGGACCCTGCTGGATTCGGGCTGGTATCCCCAAACGGCTGACACGCCGGAGAAGCGGCTGGCCTACTACGCGCGCCAGTTCCCACTTGTCGAGGTCGACGCCACCTACTACTCGCCACCCGCCGAGCGCACGGCGAAGCTCTGGGCTGAGCGGACCCCTGCCGGTTTCACCTTCAACGTGAAGGCGTTCAGTCTGCTCACCGGTCACCCCACCCGGGTCAGCGCGATCTACAAGGACCTGCGACCGGAGACCGACAAGCGCAACGTCTACCCCGACGACCTGCCACCGCAGGCGTACGAGGAGGTCTGGACCCGTTTCCTCAGCGCCCTCGACCCGCTTGTCGAGGTGGGCAAGCTCGGCGCGTTGCTGTTCCAGTTTCCGCCCTGGTTCACCATCCGGCGGGACAACAAGCAGTACCTGCTGGAGGTGACCCGCCGGTGCGCGCCGCTGCGTCCGGTGTTCGAGTTCCGGCACGCCTCCTGGTTCGACGGCGACAACGCCGCGGAGACCCTCGACTTCCTGCGTGAGCACCGGCTGGCGTACGTCAGCGTGGACATGCCGCAGGGTCACCGCTCCTCGATCCCGCCGGTGCTGGCCGCCACCTCGGACCTCGCCGTGGTGCGCTTCCACGGCCACAGCGACAAGTGGACCAGCAAGGACATTCACGAGAAGTTCGGCTACCACTACTCCGCGCGGGAGCTCAAGGACTGGGCGCCCAAGCTCCGCGAGCTGGCCGGCGAAACCGAGCAGACCCACGTTCTCATGAACAACTGCTACCGCGACTATGCCCAGACCAACGCCCAGCAACTCCAGGCCCTGCTCACCGGGACCGACTGACCCCTCGCCAACACCAGAGCCCGGAGCCGGGCAGCCGGTCGCCTTGCGCGGGCCGGCGACACCTGGGCAACCGCAGCGGACACATTCCGTAGCCACCCCCGCCCCGACCGACCTACCGCACTGCCTCCTTTGCTCTGCTTCAGCGGACGCAATGGATTACTCCGGGTGTCTGACCGCCCGGCGGTCCCGTCATCGCCTCGACGAATATCGCCTGTTCAAGGGCTACTGCGTGGGTTGAAGCAGAGCAAAGGGCGCGGGGAGGTATAGGCGGCCTATGCCAACCTGATTACGGAGGGTGATGGTCGGCGGCCGTGCCGCCTAGTACGGAGGGTGTTTTCCTGGGCGAATCGCATCGACCCGGTCCGGGCCTGTCTCGCGCAGGCGGGCCGGAGGGCGTGCAGGCGGGCGCGCGGGCGGTGGGTTCTCACCCGGACCGGGTGAGGACGACTCACCCGGGCGGTGCGGAGCATGGTGGCAGCGGCGCGGGTGCTCCGGTGATCGTCCGCGCGGAAGCGACACCACGGAGGTGGCTGGCGATGACCGTTCGGCTGGTACCGCACCGGCGGCGCGATGCCGTCCTGCGCATTGTCGGAGCGTCCGAGCCGCCTCGGCGGGCGGCACGTGTCGGGCGGGACAGCCCGATCCGGAACCGGCGTGGCCCGGCGGGTCCGCCGCGACGCCACGACGACCGACGGTGGGAAACCGACAGACGGGGGTGGACAGATGGCTGAGCAGTTCCAGTCCGCGATCGAGTCCTCGATGGACAAGACCAACCTGATCCTGAAGGACATCGAGAAGGCGTACGGATGGCCGAAGGAGCAGCGCAACCAGTCGTACGCCGCGTTGCGTACCGTGCTGCACCTGCTGCGTGACCGGATGCCGGTGCAGGAGAGCGTGGAGTTCTCCGCCCAGCTGCCGATCGTGGTGCGGGGCGTCTACTTCGACGGCTGGCAACCGCAGAACGTCCCGATCAAGCTCAACCGGGACGACTTCCTCTACGAGGTCCGCCAGGGCTTCCCGTACGACGTGGCGGGCGGTCCGGAGCGGGTGGTCCAGGTGGTGCTGGACACGCTGCGCCGGCACATCACCCAGGGCGAGTGGGATGACGTCAAGGACACCATGCCCGCCGACCTTGCCCGGATCATGCCCTGACCCGGGCCCGTCGCGACCCGCCCCACAGTGGGGTGGGTCGACGCCTGCCTGCTCAGCCCCGGACGAACCTGCCGGGTCACCAGAGGTCGAAGTGGAACACCTCGAACGAGGTGCCGTAGCGCACGCCCAGCCGCGCCCCGACCGGCCGCGCACCACCCTCCAGGAACTCCTCGGCGTCGAAGCTGCCGTCACCCAGCCCGGTCAGGTACGCCTCGTGGGCCAACAGCGACGCGACCCCTCGGTCGAACGTGTCGGTGGTGTCCACGCCGTGCCGGGAACGCGGTGACGAGGCGGCCCACACCTGCCGTACCCGGCCCCACGGCTCGACGCCGTCGGTCAACTGCTCCGGGAAGATCCAGCGGTTGCCGGCGTCGCGGACCGCGTCCAGGGTGGCTCGGCCCACAGCGATGTGGTCGGCCTGGTTGAGCACGTCCGCGCCGTCCCAGGTGGCCCGGAAGTTGTTCGTGATGACGATCTCCGGGCGGTGCCGGCGGACCACCGCGGCCAGTTCCCGGCGCAGCGGGACGCCGTACTCCAGCACCCCGTCGGGCAGGCCCAGGAACTCGACAGTGTCCACGCCCACCAGCGCCGCCGACTCCCGCTGCTCCTGCTCGCGTACCTCCCGGGCCCGCGGTGGCGGCATTCCGTCGATGCCCGCCTCACCGCTGGTGACCAGGCAGTAGACCACCTGCTTGCCCTGCCCGGTCCAGCGCGCGATGGCGGCGGCGGCACCGAACTCCAGGTCGTCGGGATGAGCCACGATCGCCAGGGCGCGTTGCCAGTCCTCGGTCACCGGCTCCAGTGGTTCGGTCATCGGCACCTCCGTCAGACGTGTTCGGTCCATCCTGTCACCAACCGCTCTGCTGCGCCCGACGCCGGAGTGGCGAAGCGGTCATGCCCGACGGTTCGGGCGTTTACCGTGGGACGAGGTGTGGTTAGAGAAGATCGGGAGCGGGGTACCACCCGCGGCAGGACGCACCCGACCGACGGCGGCGGGGGCGGGTCAATCCGAGGGAGCACGATGCCACTCAACGACGATGACATGCAGACCACCAGCGGCGGCGCGGCGGAGGGTCCCGCCGACGGCGGTGCGACTCCGGGTCAGCACGACGGCGGCGCGGACGGCAGTGCCGAAGGTCCGGCCGACGGCGGTGCGACTCCGGGCCAGCACGACGGCGGTGCCGACGGCGCCGCCCGGTAACGGATCGCCATGACGCATCTCGACCCGCCGGGCGGCCACGGCCGCCCGGCGGCTCCATCATCGTCCGACCTCGACCAGCCTGCGGATCGGACCTCGGCCGCTGCCGCGTTGGCCCGCTGCGTCAGCGTGGAGGCGGCGAAGTTCGCCGCCGCCCACTGGGGGCGTACCCCACTGTTGTCCCGGGCCGCCGAACTGCCAAACCCGGCCGGCTTCACCGATCTGCTCAGTCCCGCCGACGCCGACGAACTGCTCAGCCGGCGCGGCCTGCGTACCCCCTTCCTGCGGGTGGCCAAGGACGGCCAGGTGCTGCCGGCGGCGCGGTACACCGGCGGTGGCGGCGCCGGCGCCGAGATCGACGACCAGGTCCTCGACGAGAAGGTCCTCCAGCTGTACGCCGACGGCGCCACGCTGGTGCTGCAGGGGCTGCACCGCACCTGGCCGGCGTTGATCGACTTCACTCGGGACCTGAGCCTCGCGGTGGGGCAGCCGTTGCAGGTGAACGCTTATCTGACCCCGCCGGACAGCCAGGGCTTCGCCACCCACTACGACACCCACGACGTCTTCGTACTCCAGGTGGACGGCCGTAAGCACTGGCGCATCCACCCGCCGGTGCTGCCCGACCCGCTGGAGCGGCAGCCGTGGGGTGGCCGGGCCGACGAGGTCACCGCCACCGCACAGGGGCCGGCCGCGCTGGACGTGGTCCTGGAACCGGGTGACGCGCTCTACCTGCCCCGGGGGTGGCTGCACAGCGCCCAGGCGCAGGAATCCAGCTCACTGCACCTGACCGTGGGCATCCGGGCGCTGACCCGGTACGCGCTTGTCGAGGAACTGCTCGGGTTGGCCGCCGAGGACCAGCGGCTGCGGGCGACCCTGCCGTTCGGCACCGACGTGGCCGATCCGGACGCCATCGAGCCGGAGCTGACCGAGACGGTCGAGGCGCTGCGGGAGTGGCTGCTGCGGGCCGACCCGGCCGCCGTGGCTACCCGGCTGCGGCAGCGAGCCTGGTCGGCGTCACGCCCGGCACCGATCCGGCCGCTGGCCCAGGCCGCCGCGATCACCGCGTTGACCGCCGACAGCCGTGTCCTGGCCCGTAAGGGTCTGCGCTGGCAGCTTGTCGGCGAGGGAGATCGGGTGACGCTGCGCCTGTTCGACCGCACGATCAGCCTCCCCGCGCCGTGCGAACCGGCCGTGCGGGCCCTGCTCGCCGGCCCGCCGATCCGCGTCGGCGACCTTCCCGGCCTGGACACCGACGCCGACCGCCTCACCCTCACCCGCCGCCTCCTCCGCGAAGCCGCCCTCACTCCCGCCCAGGGCTGAGGACGGTCAGGGGAGGGGGAGGGTCAGGAGGAGGAGGGTGGTGGTGAGGCCGGCGATGACGACGATGAGGACCGGGCGGGGGCTCAGCACGGCGTGGCGACGGTCGGCGATCAGACGCGCCGGGATCAGGCCCAGCACCGGGCCGAGCAGCGTCACCACCAGGGCCAGCACCGGCAGGCCGACAGCCAGGTCACCGTCGCCGCGCGCACCCAGGGCGCGGGCGACGGCACCCAGGGCGTACGCCAGCACCGCACCGGCGACGCCACACATCGCCAGCAGCGGGTTGACGTTGCCCGGCAGTTCACCGGGCTGACGGGTACGGCGCAGCAGGTCGCGTACCCCATCCAGGAGTGCGGTCGGGTCGCCGGTGGCCTCCGGCGCGGGGGCCGGTGGTGCCCCGGCCCGTCGCCCGCCACCGCCCAGCCGGGTGTTCAACTCCTGCCACAGCACCGCCACCTCGGCGTCCACCCGCTCCTGTGCCTCGCGCGCGGCGATCAGCTCCTGCTCGGCCCGGTTCACCTCGTCGGCGGACTCGGCCACCGCCCGGTCCGCCGCCGCGCACTGCTGGTCGTACCAGTCCTGGGCCTCCTCGCGCTGCTCCCGCACCCGGGCCGTCAACTCGGCGAGCCGGCGCAGCTGGGCGGTGTACGACTGGCTGGTGACCGGTTCGTTCATCGTGCCGGTCCGTAGGGGATGATGGTCTGCCCGGTGCGGTGCACCGCCCGGTCGAAGAAGAGCCCACGCCATGGGCGGGGATACCAGTCCGGCCCACCGCTGCCGGGGTACAACGACGGGCCCAGTTCCCCGCCGTGGGTGTCCAACGCCACCCAGGCGCCGATCTGGTCGGTACGGGCGCCGGTACCACCCAGGTCGGCGCGCATCCGGGCCACCCCGCGCCACCAGGCCAGCACGTGGGTGCGCCGCTCCGGGCCGTCGTGCAGGATCCGGCGCAGGTGCTCCAGCCCGGTGGCCCGGCCGGTGCGGGCGGCGAGCGTACCGGCCGCCGCGTCGACGGCGAACAGCAGCAGGTAGTGGGGTGCCCCGGTGGCGCCGGGCGCGCCCAGGGCGCCGGCCGTCTCGGCCACCAGCTCGGCCACTGTCTCCTCGTCGTACCAGGCGGCGTCGTCGGCGAGGTCCTCGTAGAGGGCCCGGGCCGCCGGGTCGGCGTCCGGATCCAGGCAGGCGATCGAGAAGCGGGCGCTGCCGGGGCGGTGCTGGCGGGCCAGCGAGCGGGCCGCCGCGTCGAGCACCGCGCACGCCTCGTCGACCCGGGTGCCCAGCACGGCCAGGTTGCGGCCCGGCGCCCGGGGCAGCCGCAGCACCGCCGAACGTGCCTGCACGTCGATGATCTCGCCGAGCAGTGCGACGGGTCCCCGGGGCGTACCGACCTCCGGGGCCCGCAGCGCCCGGAAGTCCGGCGCGTCGGCCAGCCGTGGCACCGCGTCGCCGTCGAAGAGGCGGGCGGGCGACGCCTCGGCCGGTCGCATCCGCCACAGCCGGTGTTGCAGGTCGCTCCACGTCTCCCAGTCGCTCGCCGACGGGATCCGGGCCACCTGGTTGCCCTCGGTCAGACCAGACTCGGCGTTGACCACTGCGTGGAACTTGGGCAGCGACTGGGCGGCGTCGTTGCGTTCGGCGAGGATCCGCAGCGCCTTCGGCAGCGCGATCCGCAGGGTGAACTGGGCGACGAGCGCGGGTCGGCCCCACAGCGCCTCGATGCCGCGTACGTCCTGCGAGGCCAGCACCAGGTGGATGCCCTGGGAGCGGCCCCGGCGGGCCAGGTCCTCCAGCAGGTCGGCCGCCTCCCGGGCGACCGCGTCGCGGCCGGCCAGCAGCATCTGGAACTCGTCGACCACCGCGACGATCCGCGGCCAGTGCCCGGTCGGGTCCACCTGCCGCAGCTCGGCCAGCTTGGTGACCTCGTGCTTCTTGGCCGCGTCCGCCCGTCGGCGCAGCTCCTCGGCCAGGAAGCGCAGCAGCGCCAGGCCGAACTCCCGGTCGGTGTTGACGTTGATGCCGACCAGCCGCATGTGCGGCAGCCAGCTCGGGTCCCGCCGGCCCTTCGCGAACCGGGCGAAGGACACCCCCTCCTTGAAGTCCAGCAGGTAGAACTCCAACTCGGCGGGGGAGTAGCGGGCGGCGAGGGCCCCGATCCAGGCGAAGATCAGGTTCGTCTTCCCGGTGCCGGAGGGTCCGCCGATCAACGCGTGCGGTGGATAGTCGCCGAGGGTGAGCAGCACCGGCCGGCCCTGGGGCCCCTCACCGATCGGCGCGGTCAGCCCGGTCGCCGAGTCCTCCCGCCACATCTGGTCGGCCGGCGGCAGCAGGTCGGTGAACGGGGTGGGGGCCGGTCCGGCGCTGACCACCGAGGCGATGTCCCGACAGGTCTCGGTGACCAGGGTGGCCGGCGGGGACGGGTCGAGCCGGACCGGCAGGCGGCCGATCCGGGCGCCGTCGGCGGTCACCGTCACCCGGGTCACCGATGGTTCGTCGGGCACCGGCACACCCCGCACGATCAGGTGTACGCCGCAGGCGACACCGGCACGCACCACCCGGTCGAGTTGACCGCGCTCGTGCCGGGACAACTCCTCGCCGCCGAGCAGCACCGCGACCCGCCACGGCTCGGGGCGGCGTCCCGTCGCGGCGGCCAGCTCGCGCAACGAGGAGTGCTCGCCGGCCAGGACCGTCTCGTTGATCCGGCGGATCTGTTCCACCAGGTCGTCCAGCAGCCGGCCCAGACCACCCGGGCCGACGAAGGTGAGCAGCCCGGCCGGGCCCAACGGGGCGAATCCGGCCAGCCCACCGCCGAGCCGGTCCGGGTCGTAGCCGACCAGCCGGACGGTGCCCGGCGCGGCCCGACCCAGGCTGCGCAGCAGCAGCGCGGCGACCACGGCCGCGCACCCGTCAGCGTCCCCGTCGAGCGCGACGTGCCCGGCGTCGAGCAGCGGCACAAGCGCCGGTACCGGCGCGGTGCCGGTCAGCCGGACGGTGCCGATCCTCGTCGCCCCCGGCGCCTCGGCCCGCTGGGCCGGGGTCGGGCGCCACCCCGGCCAGTCCGCCGAACCCGCGCCGGGCGCCTCCCGGGACGCCGCCTCGGCCGCCTCCCGGGCCAGCACCGTCAACCGTGCCGCGTGCCGGGAATCGATCTCGGCGAGGCGGCGGTCGCGTTCGGCCCCGACCCGCTCCGGCACACCTGCGGCGGCCTGGCGTACCCGCACCGCCCGCTCCCGGGCGGCGGTCAACGCGAGCTGGGCAGCGGCCGACCGGTCCCGGGACGCGCCAAGTGCCTCGGCGAGCAGTTCCCGGACCCGGGTGACCAGCTGGTTGCGCCGGTCAGCCATCGATCCCGCGCCTCGGCCGGCCGATGGATCCGTCGCCGGAGGTGGGCCGCGACGGTGCGCCGGACCACGGTGTCGGGCGACCACCTCCGGCGCTGGCCGGCCCGGCGGGACGAACGGGCTCGGGACGCCGACCGGGCTCCGGTTCACCGCCCCGCCCGGTCGGTCGGCCACCTGGCGCCGCGCTGGTCGTGGGCCGGTCGGCACCGGTACCGCCGGTCGTCGTCGGCAGGTCGCGGCCGAGGCGGTCGAGCAGGACCCCGGTGAGCACCCCGGCGGTGACCGCCGGATCGGCGGCGTGCGGCTGCTCGCCCTCGCCGCGACGTGGCGGCGGCATCCGGCAGACCCGGCTGAGCAGCGTGTCCAGCACCGGGGCCGGCAGGCCGGGAAGCAGGTCGCGGACCCGACCGTCCAGCTCGCGGTGCAACCGGGCCAGGTCGTCGCCGCGTGGCGGATGGCCGAGCAGCTCGCTGGCGAGGTCGCGGAGCAGCGGCGGGGCCACGGCGGCCAGTCCGAGGCCGATGTCGGCGTGCGCGCCGCGCAGGTCGCGGTGCAGCCGGTCGCGGTCACCGGCCCGGACACCGCGTACCACCCGGTGCAGGAGTTCCCGGGAGTCGGCGACGCGCTCGTCAGGTTGCTCGGCCGGGCCCTCCCGCCCACCCGTCAGCTCGGCCACCCGCACCGACCACCAGCGGCGCAGCCGCACCTCACCGGCCGGCTCCGGCGCGGCGACCTGCGGTCCGGCCGCGCCGGGCGCGTCGTGCACCGGCTGCCGCTGCGGCTGCCCGGGGGCCGGTGGCGCGCCGTCGGGGGCCAGCCCGATCGCGGCGAGGTACGCGGTCAGCTGCTCCTGGGCCAGCCGCAACGCGTAGCCGGCGGTCTCCGCGTGCTCGGTGGCGGCGGACAGCTCCGGCACCCCCATCGGATTGGCCGACTCCTGACGTACCCAGCGCAGCCGCTCACTGGCCAGGCCGAACTTCTCCAGCGCCTGCGCCAAGAGCCCCAGCGGCAGTTCCTCGGCGGCGGCGCGGACCTGCGCGCCGACCTCCTCGACGATGGACACGCCCGCCCCTACAGCGTCGAGACGTACTGTTGGGCCTGCTCGACCGCGACGAGCGTCGCGGCGAGGCACTCCTCCAACTCCTGGCTGGCCTGGGTCAGCGACGCCTGCGCGGCTTCGACAGTGGTGTGGCCGCTGCCCTCCAACGCCCCGGCGAGGGTCTGCTGTGCCTCGGCCAGTTTCTCGCCCGCGGCCTGCACGGCGCTCTGACCGTCACCGATCTGCTGAAGTGCGATATCGATGGCTGCCTTGAGCTCGGCGACGCTCGCCACGCGGAACCTCCTGGGGGCGGGGAGGACTCCATTAGAGCCTATGCCGGTAGTGGACAGAACAGGTGCCCTGTCAGTGTTCCTGCCCCGCTGACCGGTTGTCGACCGCAGCACCCGTCGGTCCGGTCAGTGGGACCGGTGGGCGGGCGCTCACCCACCGCCACCACCTGTCAACCAGCGGGGACCGTACACCTCGGCGCCGTGGGCGGTGACCCGCTGCCGCAGCTCGCGGTCGGCCGTCACCACCACCCGTCGCCGCTGCCCGGCGCCGGCCACCAGGTCGACCACGGCGTCGTCGCCGGAACCGTCGGCGGACACCACGCGTACCCCGTCGACACCCGGCACGTCCCGGGCCGCGCCCTCCACCACCAGCACCACCTCGACGGGGGGAGGCAGGTCCGGGGGCAGACCCCGCCCACCCACCGGAACGAGCGTGTCCCGTAGTCGGGCGGTCGCGCCGGCCCGGTCGCGCCACCAGCCGTTCGGGCGCGAGCCCACCACGTTTGCGGCGTCCACGATCAGCAGCGGTGTCGGTTCCATCAGTCAACCCTGCCATCCGTCCGGCCGACCTGCCGGGTAGCCGCGCCGGGCCGGGGGCCGGGGGAGCGGTGGTGGCGTTTGTCCGGCCGGGGGCTGGGTAGCCCGTGCCGACCGTCTCGCGCCCGACCGCGGAGGACAGACATGATTGGACCCGGTGACTTCGGCTCCGACCCGTGGGACGAGTTCCTGGCGCGGTACTTCGGTCGGGGCGAGGGCGGGCGACGCCCCGCGCACCGGGTCGACATCACCCGGCTGATGACCGCGGACGCGCGCGAGATGCTCGCCGACGCGGCGCGCCGGGCCGCCCAGAAGCAGAGCAACGACCTGGACACCGACCACCTGCTCTGGGCGGCGTTGCAGCGCGAGCCGCTGCGCGACCTGGTCCGGCGGGCGGGCGCGGACCCGGACACCCTGGTCAACGCCCTGGGCGGACGGGGCGACGGTGCCCCGCAGGGCGAGGTCCCGCCGAACCTGTCCCTGACGCCGGCGGCCAAGCGAGCGCTGCTCGACGCACACCAGTTGTCCCGGGCGATGGGCGCCAACTACATCGGGCCCGAGCACATCCTGATGGCCCTGCCGTTGAACCCCGAGTCGCCCGCCGGCCGGATGCTCGCCGCCGGACGTATCCAGCCGGAGTCCCTGCAGGCCGCCAACGCCGAACGCGGCCCGGCCGGCGGCCCCCGTCCCGACCGGGGCACGCCCACCCTGGACCAGTACGGCCAGGACCTCACCGACCTGGCCCGCAACGATCAGATCGACCCGGTGATCGGGCGCGCCGACGAGATCGAACAGGCGGTGGAGATCCTCTCCCGGCGGACCAAGAACAACCCGGTGCTCATCGGTGAGGCGGGCGTCGGCAAGACCGCCATCGTGGAGGGTCTGGCGGAGCGGATCTGCGACGGTGACGTGCCGCAGACGCTGCTCGGCAAGCGGGTGATCCAGCTCGACCTGGCCGGCCTGGTCGCCGGCACCCGCTACCGGGGCGACTTCGAGGAACGGCTGAAGAAGGTGATCGACGAGATCCGCGCTCACCGGGAGGAGCTGATCATCTTCCTGGACGAGATCCACACCCTGGTCGGGGCCGGCGGGGCGGGCAGCGAGGGCGGTATGGACGCGTCGAACATGCTCAAGCCGGCGCTGGCCCGGGGCGAACTACGGGTGATCGGTGCGACGACCCTCGACGAGTACCGGCGCACCATCGAGAAGGACGCCGCGCTGGCCCGACGGTTCCAGCCGGTCTTCGTCCCGGAACCGACTGTCGAGGACACCGTGGCCATCCTTCGTGGGCTGCGGGACCGCTACGAGGCACACCACCAGGTGCGCTTCACCGACGAGGCGTTGGTGACCGCCGCGGAACTGTCCGACCGCTACATCACCGACCGTTTCCTGCCCGACAAGGCGATCGACCTGATCGACCAGGCCGGCGCCCGGGTCCGGCTGCGTACCCGGACCCCTGACGCCGACGTGCGCGACCTGGAGCAGCAGCTCGAGGAGGTACGGCGGGACAAGGAGCAGGCCGTCGCCGACGAACAGTACGAACGCGCCTCCGCGCTGCGCGACCGGGTCGCCGAGCTGGAGAGCCAGGTGAACCGGGCCCGGGGCGACGACGGCAACGGCAGCCAGGTGCCGGAGGTGGGGCCGGAGGAAATCGCCGAGGTGGTCTCCCGGGCCACCGGCATCCCGGCCAGCCAGCTCACCGAGGAGGAGCGGGACCGGCTGCTGCGGCTGGAGGGCCAGCTGCACGAGAAGGTCGTCGGGCAGGACGACGCGGTCACCGCGGTCGCCGAGGCGGTCCGGCGATCCCGTACCGGCCTGGCCGACCCGAACCGGCCGATGGGCAGTTTCCTGTTCCTCGGCCCCACCGGGGTCGGCAAGACCGAACTGGGCCGCGCGCTGGCCGAGGCGCTGTTCGGTGAGGCGGACCGGATGGTCCGGGTGGACATGAGTGAGTTCCAGGAACGACACACGGTCAGCCGGCTGGTCGGCGCTCCGCCCGGCTACGTGGGGTACGAGGAGGCCGGCCAGCTCACCGAGGCGGTCCGTCGCCGCCCGTACGCGGTGGTGCTGCTCGACGAGATCGAGAAGGCCCACCCGGACGTGTTCAACATCCTGTTGCAGGTGCTCGACGACGGACGGCTGACCGACAGTCAGGGCCGCACCGTCAACTTCAAGAACACCGTACTGATCATGACGAGCAACATCGGCTCCGAGCTGATCACCGGTGCGCAGCGGGCGGTCGGCTTCGGTGCCGGCGAGCCGGGCAGCGCCCAGGAGAGCGACGAGCTGCGGGAGCGGCTGATGCGCCGGTTGCAGGAGAACTTCCGCCCCGAGTTCCTCAACCGGATCGACGAGGTGATCATTTTCCGTCGGCTGGAGGCCGAGCAGCTACGCCAGATCACGGAGCTGCTGCTGGAGGAGACCCGTCGCCGCCTGCACGCCCAGGACATCGAGGTGGACTTCACCGCCGCCGGCATCGACTGGCTCGCCGAGCACGGCTACCAGCCGGAGTTCGGTGCCCGGCCGCTGCGCCGGGTGATCCAGCGGGAGGTCGACAACCACCTGTCCCGGATGCTGCTGGAGCAGCAGATCTCACCCGGTCAGCGGGTCACCGTCGACGCCCGGGACGACCGACTGACCTTCGACGTCTCGGCCGGCCGGGGGCACGCCAGGGCGACGACCTCGCATCCCCGCTGACCGGAAGGGCACCGATGACCGAACCGGACGAGGCCCGCGAAGACGAGCGGACCGAGGCGATCCTGGCGCCACCGACAGCCAACCCCGCCCGGGTGCAGGTGCCGCCGGAGGGGCTGGGCGGGCAGACCGACGAGGGGCACCCGGCGGAGTCCGGGTCGCCGCCGGCAGAGGAGGGCTGATGGTACGCGAGCAGCGACTCGACCCCGAGGTGGAAGTGCTCTGGGAGGACTTCCACGCCGAGGTCAACGTACCGTCCGAGCAACTGCGGCAGTGGCTGCTGACCCGCGGCTCCGGGGAGACCGCGTTCGGCCCCGACCCGGACCTGAATCTGCCGGAGCCGGGCCGGCAGATCCTCGCGGTGCTGCGCAAACGCAAGGTCGACCTGACCCCTGAGGACATCGACGTGATGCGTGACGCGGTCGAGCGGATCCGGTCGCTGACCGCCGCCAAACCCGGCCGGGGCAACGCCGACGACGAGTGGCGGCACAGCCTGCTCGACCTGGGTCACGACGTGCTCGTCGAACGCTGACCCGCCACGGTCATCCCCGGCGCCGCCGCCTCGCGCCGGGGACGAGCGTACGTCCGCCCGGACCACCCTGCCCGGACTACTCGGCCTCGAGACTGGCGATGGCGAGCCCGGCGGCGTCCGCAGCGGCCTGCCGGTCGGCCCGGGTCTGCTCCTCACGGGTGAGCAAATTGGCGTACTCGGCCAGGTCGGCCGGGTCGGGTACCTCCGGCAACCGGCGCAGGAAGGCTTCGGACTCCCGGACGGCGGCGGTGTGCGCGGCAGCGGCCTGACGAAGCAGTTCGCGGTCGTCGGCGGCGGGATAGAGGTCGGTCATACCCGCCCCTTACCCGCGCTCAGGCGGTTCGCACCCGGGGAGCCGTCACCACCGGCGCCGGTCGCCGCACCCCGAACGCCGGGTTGCGCAGCAGCCAGGCCAGGTACGCCGGATGCGGCGCGAGAGCGTCGGTGTACGCCACCAGGGCGGTCTCCAGCACCAGGTCGGCCGTGCGGGCGGCGGCGGACTCCGGGTGCCAGCCCAGCATCAGCCGCCAGCGCAGTGGCGTGTCGACAAGGCGGCGGGTCACCAGGCCGGCGACCGGCCGGAACGTGGCCTGGCACAGCGCCACCGCCTCGCCGGCGTCCACCAGGTCGATGCAACTGCGCACGTCGGCCTCGTACACCTTGCGGGGGGTGAATCCGGCCCGGGCGCAGGCGGCGGCGAAGCAGTCGCCGAAGCAGCCGTCCCCGGGGGCCGCCACCCACTGCTCGTGCCGCAGGTCGGCCAGGTCGACCTCGTCCCGCCCAGCCAGCGGGTGGGTCTCCGGCAGCAGCACCATGACCGGATCGACGGCCACCTCCCGCCAGCTCAGCCCGTAGTCCGCCGACGGAGTCGAGTCACCGCACACCCCGGTCAGCGCGTAGTCCAGCCGTCCGCCGGCGACCAACTGGGCCAGTTCGTCGACCGACCAGGAGGCGTGCGTACTGATCTGCGCCTGCGGTTGTTCGGCGGCCAGCCGGTGCACCAGGCGACCCAGGATCGGGCTGTTCACGCCGCCGAACCGGTACCGGCGGGGGGCGTCGCCAGCGCCGGCCAACCGGGCCGCCTCGTCCTGCAGACCCTTCATCGCCGGCAGCAGCACCCGGGCCCGGGCGAGCACCAACTCACCGAGGGCGGTGGGCCGCGCGCCGCGCCGGTCCCGTTCGAACAGCGGCCCACCGAGGGTGCGTTCGATCCGCTGGAGCTGGGCGGTCAGCGCCGGCTGGGCCAGGCCGAGCGTCGAGGCCGCCTTGGTCACGCTCCCCGTCTCCGCGATGGCGCAGACCACCCGCAGGTGGCGCAACTCCAGATTCATAGCGTGACGGTAGGGCCACGGAGCAGCCGGCGGTAGTGCCCGGACGGATCAACGACCATGAACGTGTCGCGAGTAACTCACCGAGGTGGCGGCTCGGTCAGCTCGCCCAACTGGGTGTGCCGGCCGGCGAGGACGTCCCGAACCTTGTCGACCACCCCGACCGCCGGCTCGACGATCCGGTTCCACGGCGGGCTGTGCGGGACCGCCGGATGCGGGCGGGTCGGTGCCGCCTCCTCGGCGATCTCCAACCGGTTGCCGAGCCGGATCAGCTCCTCCTCGGTGGCGGCGGCGCAGAGTCGCTGCATCAGCGGGTCGACAGCCCGGGCGTGCGCCTCGACCCGCGCGGCGACGTCGGGCAGGCTGTCATCGGTCAGTCCCTGCAGCGCCCGCAGCAGCTCGACGTCGCCGGCCAACACCTCGTCGACGAGGGGGTCCGCCCCCTCGACCGCGTGCCGGACGGCGGGCAGGAGGTACTGCTCCTCCCCGGAGAGATGGCGCGACAGGGCGGCGACCAGGACGTCGCGGCCGTGCTCCGGATCCGGTCCGGGCTCGATCAGGCGCCGGGCCAGCTCCAGCAACTGCCGGTGCTCCTCGGCGACGAGGTCGGCGATGCTGCGTCCGGGGGGCTGGTACTCGTCCCCGGGGGTGGGGGGCAGCGGCGGCAGGTGGACGGACATGGTCGCCTCCTGGGCGGGCGGGCGGAGCGACGAGGGGTCTTCGACGGGCATCGGGCAGGCGCGGCAGTACCCGCGGTCGCCCGAACCGAAACTCTAGGCTGATATGAAGGCACGATGACGAGCGACGCCCACGCCGCCCTCCCCGCGCCGACCGACGAGGTCGTCGAGCTGTGCCGGGACCTGCTGCGCATCGACACCACGAACACCGGCGACAACGCCACGAGCGTTGGCGAACGCGGCGCGGCCGAGTACGTCGCGGAGAAGCTTGCCGACGTCGGCATCACCCCGGTCATCCACGAGTCCGCGCCCGGCCGCGCGAACGTGGTCGCCCGGATACCCGGCACCGATCCCAGCCGAGGCGCGTTGCTGGTGCACGGCCACCTGGACGTCGTACCGGCAGACGCCGACGAGTGGTCGGTGCACCCCTTCTCGGGCGAGCTGCGCGACGGCTACCTGTGGGGTCGCGGCGCCATCGACATGAAGGACTTCGACGCCATGGTCCTCGCGGTGGTGCGGGACTGGCAGCGTACGGGGGTACGCCCGCCTCGGGACATCGTGCTCGCGTACACCGCCGACGAGGAGGCGGGCAGCGAGTACGGCGCGCACTTCCTGACCACCCGCCACCGTGACCTCTTCGACGGTTGCACCGAGGCCATCGGCGAGGTCGGCGGCTTCTCGTACACGGTGGACCCGTCGCAGCGGCTCTATCTCATCGAGACCGCCCAGAAGGGCATCGACTGGCTGCGGCTGCACGCCCGGGGCCGGCCCGGGCACGGCTCGATGCTGCACGACGACAACGCGGTCACCGCACTCGCCGAGGCGGTGGCCCGGATCGGCCGGCACCGCTTCCCGGTCGTGGTCACCGACACCGTCCGCGCCTTCCTGGCGGAGGTCTCCGAGGTGCTCGGGGTCGAACTCGACCCGGACGACCCGGAGGCCGCCATCGCCAAGCTCGGCCCGATCGCCAACATCATCGGCGCCACCATCCGCAACACCGCGAACCCGACCCGGCTCGCCGCCGGCTACAAGGACAACGTCATTCCCGGCCGGGCCAGCGCCACAATCGACTGCCGTAGCCTGCCCGGACAGTCGGAGCTGCTGGAGCGGCAGTTGCGAGAGCTGGTCGGTCCGGACATCGCCATCGAGTACGTCCAGCGGCAGCCGGCGCTGGAGACCACCTTCGACGGGGATCTGGTCGCGGCGATGGCCGCCGCGCTGCGGGCCGAGGACCCGGGCGCCCGACCGGTGCCGTACATGCTCTCCGGCGGTACCGACGCCAAGGCGTTCTCGCAGTTGGGCATCCGTTGCTTCGGGTTCGCGCCGCTGCGGCTGCCCGCCGACCTGAACTTCTCGGCGCTGTTCCACGGCATCGACGAGCGGGTACCGGTGGACGGACTACAGTTCGGCGTGCGGGTTCTCGACCGGTTCCTGCGTACCTGCTAGACATCCTGGATTCTTCGTGAAGGGGACGCCTCACATGACCGACCAGCACGGTGAGCTGGACGCCGCCCTCGAGCGCGTGATCGAAGCGGCCCGCCACCATCTGGCCGCTGTTCGGGCCGCGCAGGGCCGGATCGACGACGACGACGTCTGGCAGGCGTACGTCGCGTTGAACAACGCGTCGTTCGCCTACGACGAGCAACTCATGGACGCCTTCGGCGAGGTCACCCCGTGGGACGTCGAGTCCATCGATCCGGACGAGGCCGATCAGCGTTTCGCCGGTGGCGAGGGAGTCGAGTCGACCGACCCGCACCCGCAGGTGATCTCCGTACGCCAGCGGCGTGACTACCGGGTGCCGAGCGTCTCCGCGCTGATCCGGGTCGCCGAGGCGGCCCGCCGGGAGGGCGTACCCGGCGACGAGGAGGTGCCACCTGTGGAGGGCGTCGGCGAGGCGGTGCTGGAGCTGCTGCAGAGCGGCGACGGGTCGCTCGGCGCGCTCGACGTGCCGGAGCTGGAGCCGCTCGACGGCGTGGTGATGGTCAGCGAGGTCGGTACTCCTGTCGACCTGGAGTCGTTCGCCGACGACGACCCGGTGGGTCCGTTCCAGCCGGGTGCCGACGATCGCCTGGTCGGCCGCCTCGACGAGCACCCGTTCCTGGAACTCGACGACGAGCACGACCACGTGCACTGACGGCGCGGTTGTCCGGACCGGCCACCGGTCGGCGACCCGCTCCGACCGTCTCGGCCACCCGCTGTCGAGCTGACGGGGTAGCCGGGTCGGCGGTGCGGTCGAGGCCGGTGGTGCGGTCCGGTTCGCGTGCTGTCGAGCTGACGGCGTAGCCGGGCCGGCGGCCTCATCCTCGCGAGAGCGCAGACGGTTCAGCTCGACAGCGACCGAGGGAGACATGCGGCAGCACCGGCTGCCGGCCCGGCCGGCCGCCGCTCGGGGGCCTGGCGCGGGACCGCCGGCGCGCCGTCGGTCAGTACGACAGGCCCGGCTGCGGCTGGTTGACCCGCCGGCGGCGCAGCACCACCTGCCGCGTACCGTCGCGGAACAGCCGCACCCGGGCCAGTTCCCAGCCGGAGAACTCCGCCTGGATCGCCAGCTGCGCCGCGGCGGTCAACCTGTCGACGTTCGGCGGTAACCGCAGCGGCGCGTATTCGTAGTCCATGGGGCCTATGCTGCCCAGCCCGACCCCTTACGCGCCACCCTTCACCGGGTGATGCTCAACCGTCGCGCTCCGGATAGCCGACCTCCAGCGCAGAAACGTCGTCCAGCGCGGTGGTGATCTCGTCGGGCAGGGCCACCCGTTCCACCTGAAGCGCCCCGAGCAGCTGACCGGAGGTACGTGCGCCGAGGATCGGCGCGGTCACTCCCGGCCGGTCCCGGATCCAGGCCAGCGCCACCTCCAGCGGGGAGACGCCGAGACCGCTCGCGGCGGTGGCCACCGCCTCCACGATGCTGGAGCAGCGTGGATCCAGGTAGGTGGCGACGAAACGCTCGAAATGCGGCGAAACGGCCCGGGAGTCCGCCGGCCGGCCGTGCCGGTACTTGCCGGTGAGGACCCCACGGCCCAGCGGCGACCAGGGCAGCACACCCAGACCGAGGGCATCGCAGGCGGGCAGCACCTCCCGTTCCACCCCCCGCTCCAGCAGCGAGTACTCCACCTGTGCGGCCACCACCGGTGCCCGCCCGGGCCAGGCCGCCTGCCAGGCCGCGGCCCGGGCGGTCTGCCAGCCGGAGAAGTTCGACACGCCGACGTAGCGCACCCGGCCACTGGCCACCGCGTGATCAAGTGCCGCGAGGGTCTCCTCCAGCGGGGTCTGCGGATCGTAGCCGTGCACCTGGAACAGGTCGACGTGATCGGTACCCAGCCGGCGCAGCGAGGCGTCCAGGGTACGCAGCAGGTGCCCACGGGAGCCGTCCCGGCGCCGACCGCCACCCGGCCGAAGCCCCGCCTTCGTCGCGATCAACAGCTCGTCGCGGGGCACCAGGGTGCCCAGCAGCGAGCCGATCACCGACTCGGCGTCGCCGTCGCCGTACACGTCGGCGGTGTCGATCAGGTTGCCACCGGCGTCGAGGTAGCTCTTCAGTTGCGCGGCCGCGTCGTCGGCGTCGGTGTCCCGGCCCCAGGTCATGGTGCCGAGCGCGAGCCGGGAAACCGCCAGCCCGCTTCGGCCGAGCGGTCGCTGCTGCATGGGTGAACCTTATTTCGAACCGGGGCCTGACCGATATCCTCGCTCCCGTCGAGTCTGCCCGCCGGTTCGTGCCTCCGCTCGTCGGGTCGCGCCGTCGGAGCCTGGAGGGCGAGCCGGTGATCGTCCCTGCCACCGACATTGCGTAACCTGATGCGACTGCGGATGGGGGAGGACTCTGTGCGACTCGGGCTAAGCCTCGGATACCAGACAGCCTGGAGCACGCCGGCCGATCATCTGGCCCTGGCTCAGGAGGCGGACCGGCTCGGCTACTCGGTGGTGTGGGCGGCGGAGGCCTACGGCTCCGACTCGCCGAGCATGCTGGCCTGGATGGCCGGGCAGACCGAGCGGATCGACATCGGCAGCGCGGTGATGCAGATCCCGGCCCGGACGCCCGCGATGACGGCGATGACCGCGGCCACGATCGACTCGCTCTCCGGGGGCCGGTTCCGGCTCGGCCTCGGGGTGTCCGGCCCGCAGGTCTCCGAGGGCTGGCACGGCGTGCGGTTCGGCCGGCCGCTGGCCCGCACCCGCGAGTACGTGGACATCGTCAAGCTGGCGGTGGCCCGCAAGGAGGTCGCCTACGACGGCGAGTTCTACACGCTGCCGCTGCCCGACGGCCCCGGCAAGGCGCTGCGGCTGGGCTTCCACCCGCCGCGGGAGCACATCCCGATCTACCTGGCCGCGGTGGGCCCGAAGAACCTGGAACTGGCGGGCGAGATCGCCGACGGCTGGTTGGCCGTCTTCTACGCCCCGGAGTTCGCCGAGGAGCAGCTCGCGGCGGTGCGCGCCGGCCGCGCCAAGGCCGGTAAGGAACTCGCTGGCTTCGACGTGGTGCCGTCCGTGCCGGTGGTGGTCGGCGACGACGTGAACTCCTGCGCCGAACTGGTCCGCTGGTACGCGGCGCTGTACGTCGGTGGCATGGGCAGCCGCCAGCAGAACTTCTACAACCAGCTGGCCACCCGGATGGGCTACGGCGACGCCGCCCGTGAGGTGCAGGAGCTCTACCTGGCCAAGCGGCAGCGCGACGCGGCGGCCGCCGTGCCGATGGAGTTCATCGACCGGACGTCGCTGCTCGGGCCGAAGGAGCGCATCGCGGAGCGGATGCGCGAGTACGCCGCGGCCGGGGTCACCACCCTGTCGGTGACCCTCTTCGCCGCCGACCGCGACACCGGTGTGCAGACCCTGCGGACCGTCGCCGAGGCGCTGGACCTCTCGGGAGTCGGGGAGTGACCTGGATCGAAGCCATCGTCCTGGGCATCGTCCAGGGCCTGACCGAGTTCCTGCCGGTCAGCTCGTCGGGGCACCTGCGGATCACCTCGGCGATCTTCTTCGAGCAGGACGCCGGAGCGTCCTTCACCGCTGTCACCCAGTTGGGCACCGAGGCGGCGGTGCTGCTGTACTTCGCCAAGGACATCTGGCGCATCGGCCGGACCTGGATCGTCGGGATCTGGGACAGATCAGTCCGATCCAGCCTGGACTACCGCATGGGCTGGTACGTGATCGTCGGCTCCATCCCGATCGGCCTCTTCGGTTTCCTGTTCAAGGACCAGATCCGGGAGACCGCCCGCAACCTGTGGGTGGTGGCCACCACCCTCATCGTGTTCGCCTTCGTGCTCGCGTTCGCCGAGTACTGGGGCCGGCAGACCCGGACCCTGCGGGACTTCCGGATGCGCGACGGCGTGGTGATGGGCTTCGCCCAGGCACTGGCGCTCATCCCGGGTGTCTCCCGGTCCGGCGCGACGCTCACCTTCGGTCTCTTCCTGAGCCTGACCCGGGAGACGGCGGCCCGCTACTCGTTCCTGCTGGCCATCCCGGCGGTGGTGATGTCCGGGATCTTCAGCCTGGGTGACGTCTTCGAACCGGCGGCACCCGGCACCTCGGTACCCACCGTCGCGCAGATGATCGTCGCCACGCTCATCGCGTTCGGTGTCGGCTACGCGGCAATCGCCTGGCTGCTGCGCTACGTCGCACACCACACCCTGTACATCTTCGTGCTCTACCGGGTCGCGATCGGCACGCTCGTGCTGGCTCTGCTGATGACCGGGACGATAAGCGCTACCTGATTCCTGATCTTGCGCTGGGTCGCGGGTTGGGGGT
>NZ_BOOZ01000068.1 GCF_016863495.1 Micromonospora andamanensis | reverse complement strand
GCCGACCGGGTGGCGATAACTTCATGATCAACGGGGCTGGTGGGGGTGGGGGGGGTCAGAGTTGGGCTTTGGATTTGAGGGTCAGGTAGGCGTCGGCCAGGGCGGGGGCAAGGTGGGGGGCGGGGGCGTCTACCACTGTGACGTGGTGGCGGGTGAGGGCCGCGGTGAGGCGGTCGCGTTCGGTGAGGGTGCGCCAGGCGGCGGCTGCGGTGTACGCGTCCTCGGCTCGCCGTGGAGGTGTGGCGGTGAGCCGGGCGAGCACGGGATCCTGTGCCGCGGCCACCAGCACCCGGTGCCGGGCGGCCAGTCGTGGCAGCACCGGCAGCAGTCCCTCGCCGAGCGCGCCGGGTTCCAACGCGGTGAGCAGCACCACCAGGCTGCGCGGGCGGTGTCGCCGCAGCAGCTCACCGGCGATCAGGCGGAAATCGGTCTCGACAAGCGTGGGTTGCAGCGGGGCCAACGCGTGCGCCAGCCGGCTCCACTGCCCGGGACGTTCGACGCCAGCCACCGAGGCACGGGACACGGCGTCCGCCGCGAGCACGTCCACCCGGTCGCCGGCCCGCGCCGCCAACGCGCTGAGCAGCAGTGCCGCCTCGATCGAGGCGTCCAGCCTCGGCTCGTCACCCACCCGTACCGCCGAGGTGCGGCCGGTGTCCAGCACGCAGATCAGCCGCCGGTCCCGCTCCGGACGCCAGGTGCGGACCAGCACCTCCGCGCGCCGGGCGCTGGCCCGCCAGTCGATGGAACGGACGTCGTCGCCGGACACGTACTCGCGTAACGCGTCGAACTCGGTGCCCGGCCCACGTCCCCGACCGACCTGTGTGCCGTCGATGACGCGCAGCCGCGACAGCCGCTCCGGCAGGTGTCGGCGGGAGTCGAATCGGGGCAGCACCCGGACGGTCCACTGCGGAGTGTCAGGCCGGCCACCCAACTGCCGGAACGCCAGCCCGAGCGGCCCGAACGAGCGGACGGTCAGCGCCACGGCGGGCCGGTCGCCACGGCGGGTGGGGGTGAGGTGGCTGGGCAGTGCGAGCACCTCACCGGGGGCGGCCCGCACCACCCGGTTCGGCGGCACCTCCGGCCGGGCCCCGGCCGACGGCACCCAGGCGTCGCGGACCCGGGCGCGTAGCGGCCGGCTGGAGGAGTTGCGCAGGTACAGGGTGACGGTGGCGGTGCCACCGAGCCGTACCGCCCGTTCCCCGGCCCGCTCGGCGGTGAGCGCCCGCAGCGGCGCGGCGAGCGTGAGGTCGATGCCGACGAGCAGCAGCACCACGCCGACCATCACCGCCACCCCGACGAAGGGCGCCGGCCATCCGGGCAGGGTCAGCGCGCCCACCGCCAGCAGTGCCGCCGCCCGCCAGGTCATCGCGGGGTCGGCACGGTGGCCAGCACCGTGTCCAGGACCGGATCCACCCCGACACCCTCAAGTTCGGCCTCCGGCCGCAGGCGCAGTCGGTGCCGCAGGGTGGGTCGCGCCATCGCCTTGACGTCGTCGGGCACCACGTGGTCGCGTCCGTTCAGCCACGCCCACGCCTTGGCGGTGCCGAGCAGGGCTGTCGCACCGCGCGGCGAGGCACCCAGCTCCAACGCCGGGGTGGCGCGGGTGGCCCGGCACAGATCGACGACGTAGCCGAGCAGCGGATCGGCAACGTGGACGCGACCCACCGCCGCGCGCGCGGCGGCCAGCTCGGCCGCGTCCGCCACCGGCCGTACGCCGGCAGCGGCCAGGTCCCGGGGGTCGAAGCCGGCATGGTGGGCGCGGAGCACACCCAGCTCCTCGTCCCGGCTGGGCAGCGGCACTGTGAGCTTGAGCAGGAACCGGTCCAGCTGGGCCTCCGGCAGCGGGTAGGTGCCCTCGTACTCCACCGGGTTCTGGGTGGCGGCCACGATGAACGGATCGGGCAGCATGCGCTGCTCGCCCTCCACGGTGACCTGCCGCTCCTCCATCACCTCGAGCAGCGCGGACTGGGTCTTCGGTGGGGTGCGGTTGATCTCGTCGGCGAGCAGCAGGTTGGTGAAGACCGGCCCCTCCCGGAAGGTGAACGCCGCGGTTCGCGCGTCGAAGACCATCGAGCCGGTGACGTCGCCGGGCATCAGGTCGGGGGTGAACTGCACCCGCCGCGAGGTCAGGTCCAGTGCGGCGGCCACGGTACGCACCAGCAGTGTCTTGGCGACCCCCGGCACGCCCTCCAGCAGCACGTGACCACGGCAGAGCAGGGCGACGATCAGTCCGGTGACCACGCCCTCCTGACCCACGACCGCCTTGCCCACCTCGGCACGGAGCCGGTGCAGCGCCGCCCGGGTGGGGTCGGCGGCGAGCGGGTCCACGGTCAACGGGGATCGGGTCACCGGGGGTCTCCTTCGGATCGGGGCTTCGGCAGCCGGGCCGGGGCCGGCGGGTCGGCGACGGGCTGCGCGGGCGGCGACCCGCCGGCACCTGCTACGGGCCGCGCGGGCGGCGACCCGCCGGCACCTGCGACGCGGTCCAGGTCGCCGGCCAGTTCCAGCAGGTCCCGGTCGGTTCGCGGCGCGTCGCCGTAGAGCAGCTCGTGGATGGCGTCGGGTCGGTCGCCGGTCCCGGCGGCCACGGCGGCGGCGACGGTGTCGGGCGGGGCCTCGGCAGGCAGGTGCAGCCGCCGGGCCAGCCGGGCCAGCGTCGCGCTGCGGAGCACCCGGGCGGTGCTCTCCCGGGCGTGTGCCCGCTGGTAGAGACGGCCTCGACCGAGGACCGTCTCGGCGGCCGGTACGGACACCGGCAGCGGTTCCGGGGTGGGCGGGCCGAGGCGGCGGGCCCGGCCGACTGCGATCAGCAGCGCCGCCAGGGCGAGTTGCAGCAGCAGTGCCCAGAACCATGGCGGGAAGGCCGACCAGAGCGGGTTGGGCTCCCCGGAGGTGCCTCGCCCACCGGGGCCGGACGCCTCACCACCCGGACGACCCCCTGGGGTCGTCTCGCCGTTCCCCCCGCCGTCCAGGTCCTCCGGATCACCGGGCTCGTCGGTGCCGTCGTCGCGGTCCGGCAACGGCCGGGTGGGGGCGGGGCTGGGTTCGGGTGGCGGTGGCGCCGGGCCGTCCAGGTCGAGCCAGACCACCCGGCCGGAGGTGGCGAGCAGGCCGGTGGCGAAGGCGAGGTTGTCCCATTCGTCGATCCGGCCGTTGCGGAACGGGTCGCTGGCGCCCACCACCACGCTCTCGGCTGCCCCGGGCAGGCGGGCCAGGCCGGCGGCGTAGCAGAGGTCGACGCTGCCCGGAGCACCTGTGGGCGCGTACCGCTGGCGGGCGACGGCGGCAGTGGCCGCGGGGACGACCTCGGTCAGCGGGCAGGAGCTGCCCTGCCCGTGCGGTGGCACCGCCCGGGTCGCCCACCGCCGGCCGGCCGGGCGCAGCGGCAGGCCGGCGGCGGCCAGCACCCGTCGGGGTGGGTCGACGAGCACCAGTCGGGTGCCGTCGGGCAGCAGACCCAGGTAACCGACCGTCCGTGGGTGCAGCAGCTCGGGCGCCGGGACGAACAGGGTGGTCGGGCCGGGCCGGGTGGCCAGCAGGGCCCGGATCGTGTCGGTCTCCCGCTGCACCATCACCCCCCGCTGGACCAGGCTGGCGGCGAGCCGGCTGCCGCCGTGGTCACCGGTCGCGGCGGGGGAGAGGAAGCCCCGGTCGGTCTGGTCCGGCTGGTCGATCTCCCGGGTGACAAGCGTGATCGCCGTCAGCAACACCGCCACCAGCACCGGTACCACGATCCGGTGGCGTCGTCCGCGCGCGCTCACCTGTCGTCGTCCGTCGGACGGGTGACCGTGGCGAGCAGGTCGCCGAGCTGACCGGCGTGGCCGCGCATCCGGTGATCGTGGTCGGCGGTGGCCGGGCGTTGGGCGTACCACAGCTCGGAGAAGATGGCGGCGGCGGCGGTCAGCGGCGGTCCAGCCGGTGGGTGGTTGGCGGTGGCCTCGGTGACCACCTCGGTGACGGTCATGCCGGGCCGTACCCGTACCACCTGTCGCTCGGTGAGCTGGTGGAGCATGACGCGCAACCGCTCGCGAACCGCCTCACCGTAGCGCCCTTCCGCGGCCAGCCGGTCGGCCGTCCCGACCGTGCCGACCGGGCCAGCGGCCGGCTGCGGGATGACTGTCACCGGCGAACCGGTCTCCGACTCTCGCTGGTGCGGCCGGGCGGAGCGCCGTCGGCGAGGCCGGGGAAGCCGGCGGGGCAGCCAGGCGGGGAAGGTGTACCAGGCCGTCGCGGTCAGCACCGTGGCCAGCACCAGCAGCAGCGCGGCCAGCGGCAACGGCAGGTGGTCTCCGAGGGCGGCGGTGGTCTCGGTCCACCACCGGCTGAAGTTCATCCGCCGACCGCCAGCAGTTCGGTGGTCGCCGGTGCGCCGGGCGCGCGGGAGAGCCGGATGTCCAGGCCCTCGGTGCGGATCCGGGTCTCCAGGTGTACGACCGCGTCCAGGCAGGCCAGCGCGGCGTAGGCGACTGTGTTCACGGCCGCCCAGGCCAGCATCGCCACGGCGGTGGCCAAGCCCTCGGTGATCAGATCGAGTGCGGTCAGCCCGGTGAACAACCCCCAGCCGAGCCCGACCCGGACCATCCACCAGACGAGGTACCCCAACAGCCGCAGCGCGGCGGCCCGGCCGCCCAGACGCGACGCGAGGGCGACAGCGCGCCTGATCGCCCGTACCGGCGCGACCCGGTCGATCACCAGTGCCGGTGCCACCGCGCCCAGCAGCGCGAACCCGACGAGCCAGGCCGGGCCGAGCAGCGACGCGAGCAGCATGACCGCGCCGACCACCAGGCAGAGCAGGGCGGTGGCACCCCAGCGGCTGCCGCTGGAGCCCAGCAGCTCTCCGGTGGTGGGGCGGCGGCCGACGAGCGCGCCGGCGGCGGCGCGGGCGGCCGGGTTGCCGAGGAACAGGATGATCATCGCTTCGGTCGCGGCGCCGAGGGCGAGCAGGAACCAGAAGAGACCGAGGTCGTCCATGCCGGCCGGCCACCACAGCGGACCGGTGGCACCCATGGCGGTCCGCAGCGGCAACAGCAGGAGTTGCTCGCCGACGGCCAGTACGGCGGCGAGGGGCAGCAGGACCGCCGCCCGGCCGCGCAGCAGCAGCACCGCCGAGTCGAGCAGTTCGCCGATGGTGAGCGGGCGGCCGGGGAGTACGACTGTCGGGCCTGTTTCTGGCACGCGTACTCCTGGTGGGCGGTGACGGTGGCGCGCTGCGGCGCACCCGGGGATCATGTTGACACGCGCGGTCGCCCGGGGTGCAGTCCCGCCCCCTTGGGTGGCACGTGCGGGCGGTACAACCGAGCGGTGCTGGGCACGGCCCCCCTGACGGCAGTAGCGTGCGGGTGACGCCGAGTCCACCGAACTGACGGGATGGAACCATTAACCCCATGAGAGCCCGGGTACTGGTGGTCGACGACGACCCCGCGCTCGCCGAGATGCTCGGCATCGTGCTGCGCAGCGAAGGCTTCATGCCCTCGTTCGTGGCGGACGGGGAACGGGCACTTGCCGCGTTCCGTGACAATCGGCCCGACATCGTCCTGCTCGACCTGATGTTGCCCGGAATGAGCGGTATCGACGTGGCGCGAGCGATCCGGGGCGAATCCGGGGTGCCGATCGTGATGCTGACCGCCAAGAGCGACACCGTCGACGTCGTGCTCGGCCTGGAGTCGGGCGCCGACGACTACGTGGTCAAGCCGTTCAAGCCGAAGGAACTGGTGGCCCGGATGCGGGCCCGGCTGCGCCGTGGCGAGGACGCCGCGCCCGAACTGCTCACCATCGGCCCGCCCGGCAACCAGATCGCCATCGACGTGCCGGCGCACACCGTCAGCCGCAACGGCGAGGAGGTGAAGCTGACGCCGCTGGAGTTCGACCTGCTTGTCGCGCTCGCCCGCAAGCCGCGTCAGGTCTTCACCCGCGAGGTGCTGCTGGAGCAGGTCTGGGGGTACCGGCACGCGGCCGACACCCGGCTGGTGAACGTGCACGTGCAGCGACTGCGTGCCAAGATCGAGCCGGATCCGGAGCGACCGGAAATCATCCTCACCGTTCGCGGCGTGGGCTACAAGGCGGGTACCGGATAGCCTGGTCGCACTGTGACCACCTCCCCGATCCCCGATCTCGACCCGACCTCCCGCCGGCGTGGCCCCGGATGGGAGTTGTGGCGTGGGGTCAGTGGTCGGCTGGCCCGGTCGCTGGCGCGGCTGCACCAGACCTGGCGTCGCTCGTTGCAGGTGCGGGTGGTGACCATCACGTTGGTGACGTCCAGCCTGCTGGTCGGTGGGTTCGCCTACCTGATCGCCGACAAGATCACGAGCATCCTGCTGGACAACGCCAAGACCGACGTCCAGCTGCGGCTGCTCAACGGCGCGGAGTACGCGGCGAAGCAGTTCAGCCTCTACAGCCAGCCCCAGGAGGCCCAGCTCCAGGAGACGATCGACGGCACCGTCACCTATCTCGCCGGCGGCGACCCCCAGCAGAACAGCGGCGTGGTGGTGGCCCTCACCGCGGAGAACTGGCCCGGGGTGATCGAGGCGCGCACCTCGCCGTCGGCGGACGTCCGGCCCCTGATCAGCCCCGAGCTGCGCGCGGCGGTCGCCGACGGCAACGTGGCAAACCAGATCCGTACCGGCCGGCTCACCGGCGACGTCGAGCGGAAGTACCTTGTCTACGGCTCCCCGGTGCCGACCCGGTTCGGCCAGGTGGAGCTCTACTACTTCGTGCCGCTCACCCTGCAGGACGCCACGGCGGCACAGGCGCGGGCCACGGTGGTGGCCACCGGAGTCGCCCTGGTGCTGCTGCTCGGTCTGCTCGCCGCGCTGGTGACCCGGTTGGTGGTGATCCCGGTACGGGTGGCCGCCCGGACCGCCCAGCGACTCTCGGCCGGCCTGCTCGACCAGCGGATGGCCGTCAACGGTGAGGACGACCTGGCGCTGCTCGCCGCCTCGTTCAACCAGATGGCCACGAACCTGCAACGGCAGATCCTGCGCCTGGAGGAGATGTCCCGGCTGCAACGCCGGTTCACCTCGGACGTCTCACACGAACTGCGGACCCCGCTGACCACGGTACGGATGGCCGCCGACCTGATCTTCGCCGAGCGCGACGGGTTCGATCCGGCGGTGGCCCGCAGCGCCGAGCTGCTCCAGGCCGAGCTGGACCGCTTCGAGGAACTGCTCACCGACCTGCTGGAGATCAGCCGGTTCGACGCGGGCTTCGCGGTGCTCGACGCCGAGCCGACCGACCTGGTGCCTGTGGTCCACCGGGTGGCCGACCGGCTGGCCGGCCTGGCCGAGCGGGTCGGGGTGGCCATCGAGCTGGACGTCCCGGCCGCCCCGGTGATCGCCGAGATCGACCCGCGCCGGGTCGAACGGGTGCTGCGCAACCTGGTCGGCAACGCTGTCGAGCACGGCGAGGGCCGGCCGGTGCGGATCACCCTGGGAATGGACGAGACAGCCGTCGCGCTTACCGTCCGCGACCACGGCGTCGGGCTCAAGCCGGGCGAGGAGAAGCTGGTCTTCAACCGGTTCTGGCGGGCCGACCCGTCGCGGGCACGGCAGACCGGCGGGACCGGGCTGGGCCTGTCGATCAGCCTGGAGGACGCCCGGCTGCACGGCGGCTGGCTGGAGGCGTGGGGCGCACCGGGGCAGGGCGCGCAGTTCCGGCTCACCCTGCCGGCGCGCGCTGGTGACCGGCTGACCACCTCGCCGCTGCGACTGGTGCCGGCCGACGCCGACCTGCCGTTCGGCGGCACGCCCGCCGGGGGACTGCTGGCCATCGGGCCCGGCCCGGCTGGCGCGCTCGCCATCGGCCCGGCGCCCGGTCCGACACCGCCTGCGGAGCAGCGGCGCGCGGAGGTGGGCTCGTGAGGCGTCGACTGCTGACCGGAGCCCTCGGCGGCGCGCTGGTGCTGGCCGTCGCCGCCGGGTGCGGGATCCCCGACCGCAGCGAGGTGCAGATCGAGCAGCGCGGCCCGGCCGCGGAGACGAACTGGTCGCTGGGGCGCGGTACCGAGCCGCCGACCCGGGAGGCCAGCGGCAGCGACGCCGAGGCGTTCGTGCGCAACTTCCTGGCCGCGGCGGCCGGCGAGCCGGACCGGGCGTACGAGCGGGTCAAGCGGTTCATCGCCACCTCCGAACGCAGCGGGTTGCCGGAGAAGCAGGGCAGCGAGGTGGCGCTGTCGGTGGTGCGGCTCACCGACGATCCGGTGATCGAACCGGACGTCGACAGCATGAAGGTCACCATCAGCGTGCAGCAGGTCGGCCTGTTGCGGACCAACGGCATGTTGGTGCCGCCGGTGGCCACCGAGTCGACGTACGAGTTCCGGCTGGTCAGTGCCGGTCCGGTGGGCGATGAGGACGCCGGCTACTACGTCAGCGACCCGCCGAACGTGCTGCTGCTCAGCGACGACGCGCTGCGCCGGTTCTACCAGGCGGAGGCGATCTACTTCTGGAACTCCGACCGCACCCGGCTGGTACCCGATCAGCGGTACCTCTCCTCTGCCGTGCCGGCGGAGCGCCGGGTGAGCGAGGTGATCCGGTGGTTGACCGCCGGCCCCTCGGAGTGGCTGCGGGTCGGCGTCTCCGGTCTGCCCGACCGCACCGAAATGATCAACAATGCCACCGGTTCGGACGGCCGGTGGGAGGTCAACCTCGACATGCCGGGTGCTGACGAGCGGCGGCTGGAGCAGCTCGGCACCCAGTTGGCGTGGTCGCTGCGGGAACTGCACGGCACCGTCGAGGTGAAGATCCTCAACCAGTCCCGCAAGGTGATCAACCTTGAGGAGCAGCGCCGGCTGAACCCGCTGGACCTGATCGACGTCAACGCCCGCCGATACTGCGTCTACGAGGGGGCCATCCACTCGCTGACAGTGGCCGGCGAGGCCGCCGGCTCGGTGCCGGTCGCCCCCGAGGTGAACCGGAGCATCGTCTCCGCCGGGCTGCGTCGCGTCGACACGGACGTCCTGGCCGCCGTCGTGGTGGCAGGTGAGGACGGGCGGCAGCGGCTGGCCGTGGGCCGTGGCGGCGGCGCTGTGGAAACCCTCACCACCGGCCCCACCCGGTACGCCGCGATGAGCCGCCCGGTCTGGATCCGCAGCGACGGTACCCGCCCGGCCGGCCTGGTGGTCGCCGACGGCCGGCTCTACCGCTTCGACGACCAGGCGGCGACCCGGCAGGTCCAGCTCGGTCTGCCGGGCCGGGTCAGCGCCGTGGCGGCGGCGCTGGACGGGCACCGGCTCGCGCTGATCGTCGACGGCGCGCTGCATGTCGCCACGATCAACTGGGAGGGCGGGGTGCCGACGGTGGGCCCGGCCCGGCGGTTGGTCAGCTCGCTGACCGGCGCCACCGCTGTGGACTGGTCGGCGGCGAACCGCCTGCTGGTGGCCGGCTCGGCCGGCCGGCCGGCGATCTACGAGGTGAGCGTGGACGGTGCGCTGGAGACCCCGCTGCGGGAGGACACCGGCAGCCAGGTCGACCACCTCGCCGCGTACCCCGCCACCCCCGAGCGGTCCCCGCTTGCCGGCTCGTTCATGTACGAGGCGAACGGGGTGGCGTACCGCAGCAACCCGTTCGAGCGGATCAACCGGGAGCAGGTTCAGGACGTGACACCCCCGCCGGCGGGCGTACGGCCGGGCAACCCCACCGCACCCGTCTTCCTCTACTGAGCAGACCGTGACGGGCGGGCTCTGGGCGGACCTGGCCGACCTGCTGCTGCCCATCGAGTGCGCCGGCTGCCGGGAACGCCGCCCGGGGCTGCGGCACGGGGTGTGCCCGGACTGCGTCGACGCGCTACGGACGCTGCGCCCGGGGCCGGTGCGGCCGGTCCCGGCCCCGGCGGGGCTGCCGCCCTGTCACGCCCTGGGTCCGTACGGCGGGCCGTTGCGGGAGACGCTCCTGGCGTACAAGGAACACGGCCGGCACGGCCTGGCCCGGCCACTCGGTGCGCTGCTCGCCGAGGTCGTCGCCACGGCGGTCGGTCCGGTGGGGCCGGTGCTGCTGGTGCCGGTGCCGGACACCCCGGCGGCGGCCCGGGCCCGCTACGGCGACCACCTGGGCCGGCTGGCCCGGCACTGCGCCCGCCGACTTCGGGCGGCGGGTTGGCCGGTGCGGGTGCACAACGCGGTACGCGCCCTGCCCCGACCGGACTCGGCCACGCTGGACAGCGCGGGCCGGGCAGCGGCGGCCACCGCCGCCTTCCGGGCCCGGTCGGGCCGTGGCCCGGCGGTTGCCGGGTCGCGGGTGGTGCTGTTGGACGACATCGTCACCACCGGGGCGACCCTCGCGGCGGTCAGTCGCGTACTTACCGTGCGTGGGCTGTCGCCGATCGGAGCGGCGGTGCTGGCTGCGACACAGAAAAGGCACCAACAGTGACCGATCGTGTTTCCGTTTCACCCCTTCGTGTATGAGGTGTGGAAATTCTCCGGGTGGTCTTGGCAACCGGGGGTGACTGTCGGGCTAACAGGAGTTAGCGTTTGGCTGTCGGGGGTAGGAAGGTCATCCCACCCGCCCCCGGCGGTGAGAGGAGGCGTAGCCGTATTGACCGGTCGACGCCGAATGGGGCCGTCCCCCGGGCGCGACCGGAGTTCCGGATCGAAGACCGTCCGAACGAGGGAGGTCACGTGGACATCGTGGTCAAGGGCCGTAACGTCGAAGTGCCGGATCATTACCGGGTGCACGTAGCAGACAAGCTTGCGAAGATCGAACGCTACGACCACAAGCTCATTCGTGTCGATGTCGAACTGTTCCACGAGCGCAATCCGCGCCAGGCCGATCATTGCCAGCGGGTGGAGATCACCTGCTATTCGCGTGGCCCGGTGATTCGGGCCGAGGCCTGCACCAGCGACTTCTACAGCGCGCTCGACTCGGCGATCGCCAAGCTCGACTCCCGGCTGCGTCGCGCGGCCGACAGGCGTCGGGTACACCGTGGCCGGCACGCGCCGCTGTCGGTCGCCGCCGCGACCGCCGGCCTGCCGGTGGCCGACCTCCCCGCGCTCTCCGCCCCCGCGGAGACCAGCAGCGCCGCGGAGACCAGCACCGCCACGGCGGTGGCCGAGCGGCCCGAGGAAGAGTACGTCGACGACCAGCCGTGGCACATCGCCCGGGAGAAGGTGCACCCGGCCGAGCCGATGACCATCGATGACGCCCTGTTCCAGATGGAGCTGGTGGGCCACGACTTCTATCTGTTCCAGGACAAGGAGTCCGGCCGCCCGAGCGTGGTCTACCGGCGGCACGCCTACGACTACGGCATCATCTCGCTGGACATCTGACCGGCACGGCGGCCCGGGTCGGCACCACCGACCCGGGTCGCCGGCGCAGCACCGGACCTGGGCCGCCCGCCCGCACCACTGGTTCTCGTCAGCCGATCGGATCCGTCGGTAGCAGTCCGTAGACAGTGGAGTCGACGCGGCTGCCGGCCGCGCCGGGCAGTCGGCCGCGGAGCAGCCCCTCCCGCCGGAAGCCGGCCTTTCCCAGTACCCGCTGGGAGGCGGCGTTCTCCGGCAGGGTGCCGGCCCACAGCCGGGACAGGCCGACGTGGTCGAACCCCCACCGGGTGAGCAGGCGTACGGCGCGGGTGGCGTGGCCGCGTCCGCGCCATTGCGGCAGCAGGCTGTAGCCGATCATCGCCTGGCCGCTGTCGGGCTGGTCGGGCAGGAGCATGCAGTTGCCGGCGAACTCCCCCGAGACGGCGTCCAGGATGGTCATGGCCGCGGCGGTGCCGACCAGCCACTGACTCTCCGCACCGTGGCAGCGTCGCTCGATCTCGTCCCGGGTCGGTGCCCCCGGCGGCACCCGGCTGGCCACCACCTCCGGGTCGCTGTGCAGGCGGTACGTCTGCTCGGTGTCCTCCGGCCCGAGCCGGCGCAGCATGACCACCCCGTCGGTGAGCCGGCCGTCGGGCAGGTCCGGCAGGAGTCGCCTCAATGGTCCGGGCGGGTCGTCGGAGAGTCGTACCCACACCATCCGGTCCCGCCGGCCGCCGCCTCGAACGGCCAACGCGGAGCGGCGTACCCCCTCGGGACGGAAGCCGGCGGCCAGCGCGACCCGCTGGCTTGCCGTGTTCTCCACCCGGGTGAGCAGCTCCAACCGGGCGGTGCCGGTGGCGAACGCGTGTTCGGACAGGGCCCGGGTGGCGGCGGTCGCCACCCCGCCGCCGCGCGCCCACGGTGCCACCCAGTAGCCGATCTCGGCCTGGCTCCGCTGCGGCACCACATGGCTCAGACCCACGGTGCCGAGCAGCCGGTCGGTCGTCGGGTCGGCGATGGCGTAGGCGGCCCCGCCACCGGCGAAGGCGGCCGGCGCGCTCTCCGTGATCCACAGGCGGGCGTCGGCCTCGGTGTACGGGTCGGGCAGGCCGTCGAGGAACCGCTGGGTGAGCGGATCAGCGCAACCGGCGACGACGTCGTCCACGTCGCCGAGGTGGAACGGCCGCAGCCGCACCCCGGGTGCGTCGATCCGCTGCTCGCTCCGGCGCGGTGCGGTCATGACAGGTCCTGCGCGAGCAGCGCGCCGACCCAGGCGTCGATGCGGGCGCCCCGGTGGTTGAGGGCCCCGCGAGCGGTGCCCTCCATCGCGAAGCCCGCCTTCTCGGCGGCCCGCCTGGAGGCGACGTTGCCGACGTTTGCCCGCCATTCGATCCGGGCCAGCCCGAGGGCGGTGAAGCCCCAGGCGCAGAGCGCCGCGAGGCCCGCCGGCTGGTAACCACGCCCCCGGGCGTGCGGCGCGGTCATGAAGCCGACGTCGGCCAGCAGCGGATCGGTAGGCGACAGGCGCAGGTCCACCGAGCCGGCGTAGCGGTCCGTGGCGTCGGCGATGACGAAGTTGGCGGACGTGCCCGAGGCCCAGGTGCCCCGCACGAACCGCAGGAAATCCTCGGCGTCCGGGCGGGTGTAGTTCTCCGGCACTGTCGTCCAGCGCAGCGTTTCCGGGTCCTGGCAGGTGGTGACGATCGCGTCGAGGTCGCGTTCCTCCATCGGGCGCAGGCTCAACTCCTGCGGGCCGGCGGTGGCGAACAGGGTCGGTTGCGGCCGGCCGAAGACGACAGCGCGTCGGGCGTCCAGGGTGCCCTGACCGGCCGGACCGACCTCGCCGGATGCCGGTACGTCACCGGGCAGCAGTGAGCCGAACCACTCGTGGGCGCCGCCCGCCGGGTCGGCGGCCCGCAGCCGGCCCTCGATCCGGAAACCGGACCGGAGCGCGACCAGCCGGGAGGCGTGGTTGCCCACCTGGGCGCCCCAGAGCAGCCGGCGCAGTTTCAGCTCGTCGAAGGACCACCGGGCGACCGCCCGGACGGCCCGGACGGCGACGCCCTGTCCACGCGCCCACGGCGCGGTCCAGTACCCGATCTCGCTGAGTTCGTGGTGGCGGTCGATGGTGTTCAGCCCGCAGGCACCGAGCAACTCGCCGGTGGCGGCGTCGCAGACCGCGAAGGGCGCGGCGGTGCCGAGTTCCCACTGCCGGGCCCGGTCCGCGACGAAGCTCCGCGCATGTTCGTGCCGGTACGGGCGAGGTACGGTGGTCCAACGCTGAATGTCCGGATCCTGGCAGGCCCGGTACACGGCGTCGGCGTCGGTCGCCCGCCACTGTCGCAGTACCAGGCCGTCCTCGATGATCTCCACGGGCTCCACCCGAGTCATCGTGCCGGATCGTTCGCCCACGGCGTAACCGGATAACCGGGACGCGGACGGGAGCGGGGAGTGTTATGTCGGTTTCGCGATGGCCGACCACCGCCACCAGTGACCATCGGCCCGATGGAACGCCTACGATGGTTCGAGACTGTCTAGGGGAGCGTTGATCCGTGTCGATTCTGGAAAAGGTCCTCCGCGCGGGCGAGGGGCGCATGGTGCGCCGCCTCAAGGCGATCGCCGCCGCCGTCAACTCGATCGAGGACGACTACGTCAACCTCACCGACGATGAGCTGCGCGACATGACCGAGCAGTTCAGGGAACGCCTCGCCGACGGCGAGACCCTGGACGACCTGTTGCCTGAGGCGTTCGCGGTCTGCCGGGAGGCGGCGGCCCGGGTGCTCGGCCAGCGGCCGTACGACGTGCAGGTGATGGGCGGCGCGGCGTTGCACTTCGGCAACATCGCCGAGATGAAGACAGGTGAGGGCAAGACCCTCACCTCGGTGATGCCCGTCTATCTCAACGCGCTGTCCGGCAAGGGCGTGCACGTGGTCACGGTGAACGACTACCTGGCCCAGCGCGACGCCGCCTGGATGGGCCGGGTGCACGAGTTCCTCGGCCTGAGCGTCGGTGTGGTGCTGCCCAACCGGCCGGCGGTCGAGCACCGCGCGGCGTACGAGTGCGACATCACCTACGGCACGAACAACGAGTTCGGTTTCGACTACCTGCGCGACAACATGGCCTGGTCGAAGGACGAGCTGGTCCAGCGCGGTCACAACTTCGCGGTGGTCGACGAGGTCGACTCGATCCTGATCGACGAGGCCCGTACCCCGCTGATCATCTCCGGCCCGGCCGAGCACTCCGCCCGCTGGTACGGCGAGTTCGCCGCGGTGGTGGCCCGTCTCGAGTCGGGCAAGGACGGCGCTGGTGACTACGAGGTCGACTACTCCAAGCGCACCATCGCGGTGACCGAGCGGGGCGTGGCGAAGGTCGAGGACCGGCTCGGCATCGACAACCTCTACGAGTCGGTGAACACTCCGCTCGTCGGCTACCTGAACAACGCGATCAAGGCCAAGGAGCTGTACAAGCGCGACAAGGACTACATCGTCAGCGACGGCGAGGTCCTGATCGTCGACGAGTTCACCGGCCGCATCCTGCACGGTCGCCGCTACAACGAGGGCATGCACCAGGCGATCGAGGCCAAGGAGGGGGTGGAGATCAAGCAGGAGAACCAGACCCTGGCCACCATCACCCTGCAGAACTACTTCCGCCTCTACGACAAGCTGGCCGGCATGACCGGTACCGCGCAGACCGAGGCGGGCGAGTTCAACAAGGTCTACAAGGTCGGCGTGGTGACCATCCCGACCCACCGGCCGATGATCCGTGAGGACCGGGCTGACGTCATCTACAAGACCGAGCAGGCCAAGTTCAACGCGGTGATCGAGGACATCGCCGAGCGGCACCAGGCAGGTCAGCCGGTGCTCGTCGGCACGGTCTCGGTGGAGAATTCCGAGATCCTGGCCCGGCTGCTGACCCGCCGGGGCATCCCGCACTCGGTGCTGAACGCGAAGTTCCACGCCCGGGAGGCGGAGATCGTCGCGCAGGCGGGGCGCAAGGGCGCGGTCACGGTCGCCACGAACATGGCCGGCCGGGGCACCGACATCCTGCTCGGCGGCAACCCCGAGTTCCTCGCGGCCAACGAGCTGCGCCAGCGCGGGCTGGACCCGCTGGAGAACGCCGAGGAGTACGACAAGGCCCTCGAAGAGGTGCTGCCGAAGTGGAAGCAGGCCTGCGACGCGGAGGCCGAGGAGGTCGCCGCCGCCGGTGGGCTCTACGTGCTGGGCACCGAGCGGCACGAGTCCCGGCGGATCGACAACCAGCTGCGTGGCCGGTCTGGCCGGCAGGGCGACCCGGGCGAGTCACGGTTCTACCTGTCCCTGCAGGACGAGCTGATGAAGCGGTTCCGCTCCGGTGCGGTGGAGGCGGTCATGGACCGCTTCAACATCCCGGAGGACGTGCCCATCGAGTCGAAGATGGTCACCCGCCAGATCAAGAGCGCCCAGGCCCAGATCGAGGGACAGAACGCCGAGATCCGTAAGAACGTCCTCAAGTACGACGAGGTCATGAACAAGCAGCGCCAGGTGATCTACGCCGAGCGGCTGCGGGTACTCAACGGCGAGGATCTCTCCGACCAGGTACGCAACATGATCGACGACACCATCGAGGCGTACGTGCGGGGGGCCACCTCGGACGGCTACGCCGAGGACTGGGATCTCGAGCAGCTCTGGTCCAGCCTCAAGCAGCTCTACCCGGTGGGCATCACCATCGAGGAGCTGGAGGAGGAGGCCGGCGGGTCGCGGGCCAGCATCGACGCGGACTTCCTGCTCTCCCGGCTCAAGGAGGACGCGAACGCCGCGTACGACAGGCGTGAGGAGCAGCTCGGCGCCGAGGGCACCCGGCAGTTGGAGCGGATGGTGCTGCTCCAGGTCATCGACCGCAAGTGGCGTGAGCACCTCTACGAGATGGACTACCTCCAGGAGGGCATCTCGCTGCGGGCGTACGCCCAGCGCGACCCGGTGGTGGAGTACCAGCGCGAAGGCTTCGACATGTTCGCCACCATGATGGACGGCATCAAGGAGGAGACTGTCGGCTTCCTCTACAACCTCGAGGTGCAGGTCAACGAGCCGGAGCCCGAGGCCGAGGAGGTCCAGCTGCTGGACAAGCCGGTGGAGATCCGGGCCAAGGGCCTGGGGCGGGCGCCGCAGCAGCAGGGTCTTCAGTACTCCGCGCCGACAATCGACGGTGAGGCCGGTGCCGGTGGCGTCGCCGTCCAGCGTGAGGAGCAGCGGGCTCCCGCGCTCGGCATCGGCCGCCCCGAGCAGGCCGCACCCGCCGGACCGGGGCGGACGGCACCCACCGCGCCGCAGCGTCCGGCCGGCGGCCTGCGCGGCCCGGCGGTTCCGGTAAGCAGCGCCCGTCAGCCCGCACCCGGGCAGGCGAGCGCCAGCAACGGCCCCTCCCGCAACGCGCCGTGCCCCTGTGGCTCGGGCCGTAAGTACAAGCGCTGCCACGGTGCCCCCGGCGGCACCTCGGCCAGCTGAGGATTCACCTGCGCCGCAGCTCGCGCCCGATCCAGGATCGACCGGCCCCGACCATGGGTCACCCGGTCAGGGATCGGGCGCGAGCTCGTCTGATCCCGGTGAACCGGCGGCGGGGTGCGCGCCCGCGAAAGCGGCAGGTCACAGGACCCGCAGGTCGGTGCAGAGCCAACTGCCGCGCCGGTGCTCCAGCCGCAGCGCCATCGCCCAGCTGCGCCCACCGAAACCGGTGAGCACCGCCGCTGCCTCGATGGCGGTGGGGCGGGGCTCGCAGACCCGGAGCCGTCGCAGCCGCACCCCGGGGCGCGCTGAGCGTCGCCGAGGCGGTGCCGCGTGGGCGGTGGCGCGGGCCAGCTCGGGTAGCAGCACCGCGGCCCGGGTCGGGTCGAGTTGACGCCGTAGCTGCACCGGGGGCCGGAAGCCGTTGAACACCTCCAGGCAGGTGGCGACGAAGCGGTGGGCGACCCGGGTGGCCGCCGCGGTGGCCGTGGCCAGCGCCTCGGGCGGCAGGTGTCGGGTCGGGTCTTGGCCGCGCCCGGCCACCCCGCCGACGGGCCAGCCCGGCCCACCGTCCCCGGTGGGCCGCCCGGTCTCACCGGAGCTCGGCGCGCCCGGGGCGATCGGCCGGCGGCCGGAGCGGATGGCGCCCGACGACGGCGGTGGCCGCTCCGGGCCACGGCCGACCGACAGGTGGCGGCCGGTGGCGAAGAGGTCGAGAGCGAGTTGACCGTCGGTCGGGCGGGGCCACCCGGCGGCCTCCTCGTCGACCGAGGGCGGCTCGAAGGCGGGTGCCGGCCGCAGCCGCACGGGTGGGCGCGTCGGCCCGGGCCGCCGGAGGTCGGTCATCGCGCTACCCCCTGCCGTCAAGCGCTTTAGATTGCGTTTGCCTTCGTTTGCCTTCGACAACCTTGATTCTCCGGCACGGCAGAGCTGGCGGTCAATGCCGCAGCAGGGGTCCTACCGCTCCTCGGGATCGCGTTCGGCGAGCGGGTTGCCGCGTACCCACTCGGCGGTCTCCGCGTACTTGCGCTCGATGTACTCCTCCAGGCGAGCACGCTCCACCCGCCACTGCCCCCGGCCGCCGATCTTGATGGCTGGCAGCTCGCCACTGCGCACCATGTGGTAGACCTGCGAATCCGACACGTTCAGCTCGGTGGCCACGTCGGACAGGAGCAGGAACCTCGGTTCCACCAGAACTCCCCGGGTTGACGTCGTTCGCCTCAGTTTGCCACCGGACGGCACCTCCGACCAATCCGCTCCCCGCCCGGCGGGACACACCGGCCAACCGCCGGAACTTCCACGAAAGCGGTACGGGGTGTATGACGGTCAGGGCGAACGGGCAGGGCCGTACGCCTGCCCGGCGGTGTCGCCGCCGGGCGGAGCAGAGCGGGGGAGACCACGGTGACCGACCAGCTTGTCCGGGTCTACGTGCCGGCGACCGTGCCCATGCTGGCCAGACTGCCGGAGCAGGGACTCGCCGCGACGCAGGCGCACGCGGTCACCCCGACGCTGCGGGAGTGGTACGCGGAAGGCGACGAGGAGGAGCTGGAGTACGTCGCCTTCACCCGAGCCGCCCAGGACGCCCTGCAACTGATCCGGCACGACCCGGCCGCGCCCCGTCGACGGGTGGTCGTCTCGGCGGACCTGCCCGCCACGGCGATCGGTCGGGGCGACGGGGAACTGGGCTCCAGCGTCGTGGCGTTGCGCGGCCCGGTGCCGGTGGCGGCCGTCGCTGCCGTGCACATGGACGGGGTGGACGCCGCCACCGACGTCGCCGCCGCCGTCCAGGTGGTGTTGGAGGCTCTGGCCGGCGACCCCGACGCCCAGTTCACTGTCGATGGTGCCGAGGACCACGAACTGGAGTGGTACGACCCCAGCGAGCTGGAATCGCTGCTCCGCGCCACCGCCGCGGAGAGCTGACCGCCGCCCGGGCCGCCGACTACGCCTCGTCGTCGGCGGGCGAGCCGAGCGTACGGCCGAAGCTGACCACTGCGGTCAACGCGCCGACGAACAACACCCAGATGGCGTTGTCCACCCGCGACGTGCCGAGTGAGGTCTGCGCGACCGCGTCCGCCTCGCTGAGCGCGGCGGCCAGGTCGATGAGCGAACGCCCGCCGATCCGGATGATCACCTCGGTGAGCAGGAGCAGCAGGCCCGGTCCCGCGCCCGCCACCAGGTACGCCGGCCAGCGCGGTCCGGCCCCGCCGCCGTCGCGTACGGCCCGTCGCCGCGCCCAGGTGAGATAGCCGAAGGCCAACCCGCCGGCGATGAGCCCGGCCAGCAGGGACTCGGTCCGGGAGACCCAACTGGCCGCGTTGACGAGCGACTGCTGGCTGTCGCCGGCACCGAAGAGGTTGAACAGCGGATCCCGGGCCACGCTGAAGGCCACCACGAACACCAGGGTGCCAAGTGCGGCGGCGGCGACGGCTCCCACCACGGCACCGTTGCGGGCACCGGCGAGCGCGCCGCCGATGACGGCCGCGGCGGCAGTGGTGCCGGCGATCGTGCGGGTGGTGACATCACCGGCGTAGCTGAGGTCGATCGCGAGCGCGGCGAGCAGTCCGACGAGCAGGCCGGCGCCGACCGCCACCGCGAAGCGCAGGGTCACCCGTTCGGTCCGGCGGGCAACCGGTTCACCTGCGGCAAGCCCGACGGCCGCGCCGGCCACCAGCGCGGCCGAGATCACGCCGGGCAGCGCGAAGGCGGAGAGACTGACAGCCGTGACGCCTGCTGTCGCCGAGCTGATCGCCTCCCGGGTCGACCAGAGCATCGCGGCCAGCCAGCCGGCGGCCAGCAACGCCAGCGCCGCCGCTCCCGGTGCGGGCGCCGGCCGGCCGGTGGTCGGGTGGTCGTCGACGCCCGGTTCAACGGCCTCGGACTGGTCGGGCTGAGCGGCGGTCGGCCCTCCGGGCTCGTTGCTCATGGTCTCCCCTTCGCCGCCGGGCCCGACCGGGCCGGAACGTCACCGGCAACCCAGCGTACGCGGCCGGGGCAGGCGGGAGCCGGAAGCCCGCAGGGCCTGCATTCCTTCGGCTACATGTCCCTTTCGGGTACGAATCGGTTCCGGTGGGCCTGGGCTGCCTCCTGATCAATGGTCTGCCGGTGGCCGTGGTGTGCTCGTCCGACGCCGGGCGTGGAAAGATTGGCGCAGGTCCCGCCACTACGGGGCCGGTTTCGCCATCGCCGTCGAGATCGCCAGGAGCCCTGATGGACGCCGTGTTCTCCGTACCCGAGCCGCGTAACGAGCCGGTGCGCACCTACGAGCCGGGTAGCGCCGACCGCGAACGTCTCCAGCGGCGGCTCACCGAGCTGGCCGCCGAGCGGATCGACCTGCCGATGACCATCGCGGGTGACCAGCGGATGGCCGGTGGCGAGCCGATCCCTGTGGTCCAGCCGCACAAGCACGCACACGTGCTCGGGGTGACCGGGCACGCCACCCACGACGACGCGCGGGCGGCGGTCAAGGCCGCCAAGGACGCCGCGCCCGGTTGGCGCGCACTGCCCTTCGAGGAGCGGGCCGCGATCTTCCTGCGCGCCGCCGAGCTGCTCTCCGGACCGTGGCGGGACACCCTGAACGCGGCCACCATGCTCGGCCAGTCGAAGACCGCCGTGCAGGCCGAGATCGACTCGGCCTGCGAGTTCATCGACTTCCTGCGGTTCAACGTGCACTTCGCCCGCAACCTGCTGGCCGAGCAGCCGATGTCGTCGCCAGGCGTGTGGAACCGGTTCGACCACCGGCCGCTGGAGGGCTTCGTCTACGCGGTCACCCCGTTCAACTTCACGGCCATCGCCGGCAACCTGCCCTCGGCGCCGGCCCTGCTCGGCAACACGGTGGTCTGGAAGCCCGGCCCGACCCAGCAGTTCGCCGCGCACTTCACCATGCGCCTGTTCGAGGCGGCCGGGCTGCCGCCCGGCGTGATCAACATGGTCACCGGTCGGGGCGAGGATGTCTCCGACGTGGTGCTCGCCGATCCGGACCTGGCCGGCATCCACTTCACCGGGTCGACGAAGGTCTTCCAGCAGTTGTGGCGCACCGTCGGCGAGAACATCGCGACCTACCGCGGCTACCCCCGGCTGGTCGGCGAGACCGGCGGCAAGGACTTCGTGGTCGCGCACTCCAGCGCCGATGTCGACGCGCTGCACACCGCGCTGATCCGGGGTGCCTTCGAGTACCAGGGGCAGAAGTGCTCGGCGGCCTCCCGCGCGTACGTCCCGCGTTCGCTCTGGGACGGTGGCCTGCGGGACCGGCTGGCCGCCACCGCCGACGGGCTGGCCTACGGCGACGTCACCGACTTCCGCAACTTCGGCGGCGCGGTCATCGACGACAAGGCGTACGCCCGGCACACCGCCGCCCTCGAACTCGTCACCTCCGACGACAGTTGCCGGATCATCGCCGGCGGCACCGCCGACGACTCGGTCGGCTGGTTCGTCCGACCGACGATCTTCGAGTGCGGCGACCCGGCGCACGAGACCTTCACCACCGAGTACTTCGGTCCCATCCTCGGCGTGCACGTCTTCGACGACGCCCGCTTCGACGAGGTGGTCACGCAGGCCGAGGCGATCGCCCCGTACGCCCTGACCGGGTCGATCTTCGCCACCGACCGCCGGGTGGTCGACGCGGTGGCCGAGAAGATGCGGTACGCGGCCGGCAACTTCTACATCAACGACAAGCCGACAGGTGCGGTGGTCGGGCAGCAGCCGTTCGGCGGTGCCCGGGCCAGCGGCACCAACGACAAGGCGGGTTCCTGGCACAACCTGGTCCGCTGGACGTCCCCCCGGACGATCAAGGAGACGTTCGTTCCGCCTACCGACCACACCTACCCACACATGGGCTGAAAATGTAACGACAAGCCCCGACCCGACGCCTTGCAGGATGAGTCAGGAGGGGCCCTTGTCGACCCCGCGCCCGGTGAGCCGGGCCGGGGGCGGCCGGGGGACGCCTGGCGGGCCGGTGCGGATGGACCGTCGCGCGCCGACAGTGCACATAGGAAACCCCAACGGGTGGCGAAAAGGGGAAATCCTGGACGCCGGCCCGGCAAAGTGGCAGCGTGAGGGGCATGGCGGAATCCGGAGTGAACCCCACGGCGGCGGCCCTGCTCGGGCTGCTCCATGAGGGTCCCATGACAGGTGGCCAGTTGATGGCCGCCGCCGAGCGCCGACTGGCGCCGTACTGGTCGATGACCCGAAGCCAGGTCTACCGCGAGTTGCCGGTACTGGCCGAGCGAGGTTTCGTCCGGTTGGGTAAGCCGGGGCCGCGGATGAGTCAGCCGTACGCGATCACCGCAGCCGGAAAACGGACATTCTCCCGCTGGCTGGCCGAGGATCCGGGGCGGGACACCATCCGCAACCCGATCGCCCTGCGCATCGCCTTCGGGAACCTGCACTCCCCGAGTCAGCTGAAGAACCTCCAGGCCGCGGCCAACGAGTACCACACGGACGCGCTGGCCCGGGTCCGCGAGCAGGTCAAGAACGCCAAGAAGGACGGCGACACGTACGACGCGAGCGCACTGGAGTTCGCCGTGGCGTACCACCGCGCCGCCCTGTCCTGGCTCAAGAGCGCCGCCGCCGGCTGAGGCCGCCGCCGGGCCCGCCTCCTCGTCCGAGCTGGGTTTGTTTGGCTCGGACTGCGGGGCTCGCAAGCTCACTCCTCGTCCGAGCAGTACCCTTGTCTGTCGTGACCGCTGCCGACTTCTCCGAACAGCTCAAGGAACTCGACGCCACCCTGCGCAACATCGAGGCGGTGCTCGACCTCGACCGTCTCCGCGAGGACAAGGCCCGCCTGGAGCAGGAGGCGTCCGCCCCGGACCTCTGGGACGACCAGGCCCGCGCCCAGCAGGTGACCTCGCAGCTGTCGTACGTCAACGGCGAGATCGACAAGCTCGGCAGCCTGCGGGCGCGGCTGGACGACGCGCACGTGCTGCTGGAGCTGGCCGAGGCGGAGTCCGACTCGGGGGTGCTCACCGAGGTTGAGTCGGAGATCACCGGGCTGACCAAGGCCATCCAGGAGATGGAGGTCCGCACGCTGCTCTCCGGCGAGTACGACTCCCGGGAGGCGCTGGTGGCCATCCGGGCGGGCGCCGGCGGCGTGGACGCGGCCGACTTCGCCGAGATGCTGCTGCGGATGTACCTCCGCTGGGCCGAACGCCACGGCTACCCCACCGAGGTCTACGAGACCTCGTACGCCGAGGAGGCCGGCCTGAAGTCGGCCACCTTCACGGTCAAGGTCCCCTACGCGTACGGCACGCTCAGCGTGGAATCCGGCACCCACCGGCTGGTGCGGATCAGCCCGTTCGACAACCAGGGGCGGCGGCAGACCAGCTTCGCCGGGGTCGAGGTGCTGCCGGTGGTCGAGCAGACCGACCACATCGACATCCCCGAGAACGAGATGCGGATCGACGTCTACCGCTCCTCGGGCCCGGGCGGGCAGAGCGTCAACACCACCGACTCGGCGGTGCGGATCACCCACATTCCCACAGGCATCGTGGTGACCTGCCAGAACGAGAAGTCGCAGTTGCAGAACAAGGCCTCCGCGCTGCGGGTGCTCCAGGCCCGCCTGCTGGAGCGCAAGCGTCAGGAGGAGCAGGCCAAGCTCCAGGGCCTCAAGACCGACGCCGCCGGCTCCTGGGGCGACCAGATGCGTTCGTACGTGCTGCACCCGTATCAGATGGTGAAGGATCTGCGGACCGAGCAGGAGACCGGCAACCCGACCTCGGTATTCGACGGTGAGCTGGATTCGTTCATCGAGGCGGGGATCCGCTGGCGCAAGCAGCAGCAACTGGCCGGCGACCGAGCGTGACCGATCGTGGGCGGAGCGCGCCGTCGATCTCCACCTGACGTGCTGATTTGATGACTTGCCCCGCAACGGCGGGGCGTGGGACTTGGCACCGCAGTTACACGGCGTAGACTCACCACCCGTGATTCAGCTTGAGCAAGTGACGAAGACGTACCCGAAGGCGTCGCGGCCTTCGCTCGACAACGTGTCCGTGTCGATCGACAAGGGCGAGTTCGTCTTCTTCATCGGCCCATCCGGCTCCGGCAAGTCCACGATCGTCAAGATGCTGCTGCACGAGGTGGTCCCCAACAAGGGCCGCGTCGTCGTCAACGGCAAGGACGTCACGTCGATGCGGTCCTGGAAGCGCCCGCACTTCCGCCGTTCGATCGGCTGCGTCTTCCAGGACTTCCGGCTGCTGCCCAACCGCACCGCGTACGAGAACGTGGCCTTCGCGCTGGAGGTGATCGGCAAGACCAAGGCGGTGGCCCGCCGGGTCGTGCCGGAGGTGCTGGAACTGGTCGGCCTCGGTGGCAAGGAGCACCGCTACCCGCACGAGCTCTCCGGCGGTGAGCAGCAACGTGTGGCGGTGGCCCGGGCGTTCGTGAACCGTCCGCTGATCCTGCTGGCGGACGAGCCGACCGGAAACCTGGACCCGGACACCTCGATCGAGATCATGCGCCTGCTGGACCGGATCAACCGCACCGGCACCACCGTCGTGATGGTCACGCACGACTCCAACATCGTGAACCAGATGCGCCGTCGGGTCATCGAGATCGAGAGCGGCCGCATCGTTCGCGACCAGGCCCGCGGCGTCTACGGGTGACGGCACCTACCCCCACCGCACCCCGATCTGACGACGAACACCTCACGCCGGAGAGCCGGAGGAAATCCCGATGCGGATGAAATACGTCATGTCCGAGGTACTGGTCGGACTGTGGCGCAACGTGACCATGACCGTCGCGATGATCATCACGATGGCGGTCTCGCTGACCATGCTCGGCGCCAGCGGCCTGATCTACACGAAGGTCGCGGACATGAAGCAGCTGTACTTCGAGAACATCGAGGTTTCGATCTTCCTGAACGCCGACGTGACGGACGAGCAGCGCAGCGCGATCGCTGCCCAGCTGGAGTCCGACCCGCTGATCTCGCAGGCCACGTACGTCAACAAGGACGAGGCCTTCCAGCGCTTCCAGGAGATGTTCCGGGACTCGCCGGACCTGCTCAGCGCGGTCAAGGCGGACCAGCTTCCGGAGTCGTACCGGCTCAAGCTGGTCAACCCGGAGGAGTACAAGACCATCTCCGACCAGTACACGGCGGTCGAGGGCGTCGACCAGGTGGTCGACCAGAGTCAGGTGCTCGACAAGATCTTCAACCTCTTCACCGCCGGGCAGAACATCGCCCTGGTCGCCGCGATCGCGATGGCCGTCGCCGCGCTGCTGCTTGTCGCCAACACCATCCAGGTCGCGGCGTACAGCAAGCGCCGTGAGGTCGCGGTCATGAAGCTGGTCGGCGCGTCCAACTGGTTCATCCAGGCACCGTTCGTGCTGGAGGCGGTGGTCGCCGGTCTGATCGGCTCGATCCTGGGCCTCGGCGCGCTGGCCGCGCTCAAGGTGTTCCTCTTCGACGGTGCGCTCAGCGCCCTGCAAGGGCTCTTCGCGCCGGTGAGTTGGGGCGAGGTGTTCCTGACCTTCCCGGTGATGGCCGGGGTCGGCGGTCTGATCAGCGCGGTCACCGCCTGGGTCACGCTCCGCTTCTACCTGCGGGTCTAGCGTCTTCCGCGCGGGCTGCGGGGACTTCCCGCCCGCGCCGGACAAGGGCCCTTCCGTGCTGGAATAAACGGCGCGGGAGGGCCCTTGTCGTTCGGGTAGCATGATCTCCGCTCTGCGGCCGGCCAGGTCGGCCAGGGACGGCAACGAAAGGGAGGTGGCGCGGCGATGCCACGGGAGAAGGGGCGCAAGGTCGTCGCCTCCAACAAGAAGGCGCGTCACGACTACGCCATCCTCGACACGTACGAGGCGGGCATGGCGCTCACCGGCACCGAGGTGAAGTCGCTGCGGGCCGGGCGAGCCTCACTTGTCGACGCGTTCGCCCAGGAACGGGACGGCGAGCTGTACCTGCACAGCATGCACATCCCCGAGTACGTGCAGGGCACCTGGACCAACCATGAGCCCCGGCGTACCCGGAAGCTGCTGCTCAAGCGGCTGGAGATCGACCGGCTGATCGGCAAGCTCCGGGAGAGCGGGCTGACCCTGGTGCCGCTCCAGGTCTACTTCTCCGACGGCTGGGCCAAGGTGGAGATCGGCCTGGCGAAGGGCAAGAAGGCGTACGACAAGCGCCAGGACCTCGCCAAGCGGGACGCCGACCGGGAGATCCAACGGGCGGTGGGCCGGCGAGGCAAGGGGATGAACGACTGATTTGTCCGGATCATCCCGCGCTGGCGCGTCGCCGTGGGCTCGGGATGAATCCGGTTGCGGCAGGCGTTAGGCTTGTCGGAGCCGCCGGAACCCGGCGGCCTGTCGAGGGGGTGACTGGTTTCGACTTCGTACGTTGCGGCAGGGGAAGCGAGCCGAGGAAGCCGACGTCGTCTCGAGAATCGTTCGTCGGAAACCAATAAGCGCCAAGAACAATCGCGCTGACTTCGCTCTCGCCGCCTGAGGCGAGTAGCAAGTCTGTCGGCCTGGGAGCGCCTTCGACCCAGATAGCCGGCATCAGCTAGAAGGCTGGCCAATCGGACCCGGTCGCGGGGTCCGTGCGGCGAGATCAATCAGCGACTGGGCCCGTCACACCGACTCGCTCGCGTGATCGGAGGGGCCGAGTAGAGGCACAGCGAGCTGCGCTCGGAGAAGCCCTGACAAGGCGGCGAAGGACCCGGGTTCGATTCCCGGCACCTCCACCACCTGACTGCGCGCCCCGGTCACTGACCGGGGCGCGCAGTCGTCTTTCGCCGGCCCGGGAACCAGTCGCAGTGCCGCGCCGTCAGACCGGTATGCGCCGCACCCTCGCCCTTGTTGGCCTGCCACTGCTGATGATGGCCGCTGGTTGCGCCCCGGCGGGCAGCGAACCGACAGGTCCGGGCCTCCCGACCGACCGGCACGAGGCGTTCGAGCAGCGGGCCACGGCTGTCGCGCAGGCGTGGCGTCCGGGTGCGGAGTGGACCACCAGCTACGTGCCGCTCCAAGAGCCCACGGTGCTCCTCGGCGACCCCGCGTTCACCGAGGAGACCAAGCTCGCCTTCCACGCCGGCTGGTACCGGGAGCAGGTGCCGTTGCCGTCCGGGCGGCCCGACGACGGGACCGTCCGTTTCGCCGACGGGGAACTCCGCGTGCCACTTGTCACCGCAGCCGAGGCGTACCGGCAGATCGACAAGGGTGACCCGCCACCCTGTCCAGGGCGACCGAAGGACCCGGGTACGCCGCCACCGGCCAACCCGCCCGACGGGCCGGACGCTCCGGTGAGCAGCGAGCCGCAGGCCGCCTGCATCCCGCTCACCGTCACCAACGTCGAACTGGGCTCCGCGCCGGTGCACACCACCCGGGGCGAGGCGCAGGTGCCGGCATGGCTGTTCACCGTCGAGGAGATCAACGCCGTGGTGGCCCGGGTCGCTGTCGCAGACGACGCCGTCGATGCCCTGCCCGAGCCGGTCGCGCCGGCCACGCCCGCGCCACAGGACCTGGTCAGCGCGCAGGACATCGAATCCGTCGACGGTGCGACGCTCACCTTCCGGCTCGGTGTCGGCAGCTGCGACACCGGGATCACTCCGCTGGTGCAGGAACACGACCATCTGGTGGTGGTCGGTGGCACGGTGGTGCGGTCGACAGGCGTCTGCGACGACATGCTCAAGCTGGAGCCGGTGGCCGTGACGCTGCGGGCACCCCTGGGATCCCGTCCGGTCCTGGACGTGGTCAGCGCGTCGCCGCTGCGCTTCGCCGCGAGCTGACCGGACACGCCCGCTCAGAGGATCGGCGGCACGTCGGTGCGGATCGGCACCGGCAGCACCGTCGGCCCGTCGGACCGGAGCGCCGTGGCCAGCGCCTCGCCGAGCCGATCGGCGGTGTCGACAACAGTGGTGGCGCAGCCGTAGCCGCTGGCGATCGCCGTGACGTCGATGCCGGGCAGGTCCAGGCCGGGTACCCCTGGGGTCTGCTTGAGTTCGGCGAACGCCTTGAGGATCGCGTACTGCTTGTTCACCGGAACGACGACGACGAGCGGCAGCCGCAACTGGGCGGCGGTCCAGAGAGCCTGGACCGAGTAGTGGAACGAGCCGTCGCCGATCACCGCGACCACCGGCCGGTGGCGGCCGGTGTCGCGCTGGGCCAGCGCGATGCCGACGGCCGCCGGCAGGCCGTAGCCGAGACCCCCGCTGGCCATCGTGAAGTACGACCCGGGGGTGTCGAACCGCAACCGGCGACGCAACGCCGACAGGTTGGACGGGGACTCCTGCACCAGGACGCCGTCCTCGGGCCAGTGCCGGGCCAGCGCGGCGAAGAGTGCGTCGGCGCTGAGGGGGACCGAATTCTCCACCGGCGACGGTGCGGGCCGGGCGGCAGGTGGCGGCCGGTCCGCCGGTGGCACCAGATCGGCCAGCGCGGCGAGGGTGAGCCCGGCGTCGCCGAGGAGGCTGTCACCGACAGGTGCCCGGGCCGCCTCCTCCGGATCGTCGGTTACGTGCAGCAGTCGGGCCCCGTCGGGCAGCGTCTCGCCGGGTACGTGCGGGTAGTACCGGAACACCGGGGCACCGACCACGAGCACGGTGTCGTGTCCCCGGAGCTGCTCGGCCAACGGGCCGATCGCGAAGGGCAGCACGCCCCGGAAGTACGGGTGGTTCTCGGGGAAGGCGGTCCGTTCGGGTGCGGGGGCCGACCAGACCGGGGCGACCAGCCGCTCGGCCAGGGCGACCCCGGCCGCCCACCCGTCGGACCGGTCCACGGCGGCACCGAACACAAGCGCCGGCGACCGGCTCGTCGCCAGTGCCGCGGCGAACTGACGCAGCCGCTCCGGATCGGGAGCGAACCGGGTGGCCACCGTACGGACCTGTGGCGGCGGGTCGGCGGGCTGCGCCCAGTCGTCGAGCGGCAGGGAGAGGAAGACCGGGCCGGTCGGCGGCTGGACCGCTGTGGCGTACGCCCGCATGAGCGCCGCCGGGACGTCCTGGGCCCGGACCGGCTCGTGGGCCCACTTGACGTACGGCTGGGGCAGTTCGGTGGGATGGCGGGCGGTGAGCCGGGGTTCGAGCAGCAGCATCTCCCGGGTCTGCTGGCCGGCGGTGACGATCAGCGGGGTCCGGTTGTGCCAGGCGGTGACGATGGTGCCCATGGCGTTTCCGGTGCCCGGCGCCGTGTGCAGATTGACGTGTGCCGGAGCCCCGGTGACCTGAGCGTAACCATCTGCCATGCCCACCGCGGACGCCTCGTGCAACGCGAGCACGTACTGGAAGTCGTCGGGGAAGGCGTGCAGGAACGGCTCCTCGGTGGAGCCGGGGTTACCGAAGACTGTGGTCATGCCCAGGGCCCGAAGCAGGTCGTAGGTGGTGTCGCGGACCGTTGCCATCGCTACTGAATGTATCGGGGCTACTCGGGTGTACAGGGCATTTCGCCACTGCTCCGGCGCTGGCTTCCCCCGCCGCCTGGTGCGGTGCCACCGCACGGATGGTGAGTCGGCCACCGGTGCCGCCAGCCCCGTCCGTTCCGTCTGTCGATCACCCGACGCTCAGATCTTCGCCTGGGTCGGGGACGCAAGCTATGGTGCCAGGCATGGCGATGACAGCGCGGATGTCACCGGTTGGGCCCACCGTCGACGAGTGTGACCGGTTCCGCCTCGCTGTGCACGACTGACGGGTGCGCGTGATGCAGGGAGAGGGGCAGGCGATCGGCGGGCGGGCGACGGAGTCGATGACCGGGAAACTGCTGGTCGCGACACCGGCGCTGAAGGACCCGAACTTCGACCGTACGGTCGTGCTCCTGGTCGCGCACGAGCCTGGCGGTGCGCTCGGTGTGGTGCTCAACCGGGCCACCGAGGTGCCGGTCGCGGACGTGCTGCGCGACTGGGGCGACCTGGCCCGCCACCCGGCGGTGCTGTTCGAGGGCGGCCCCGTGCAGCCCGACTCCGCGATCTGCCTGGCCCGGATGCGTCCGCCGGTGCGCCGCCTCAAGGGCTTCCACCAGGTTTCCGGCGCGGTGGGCACGCTCGACCTGTCGGTCGACCCGCACCGGCTGCGGGAGAACGTGCAGAGCATCCGGGTCTTCGCCGGTTACGCGGGCTGGGGCACCGGGCAGCTGGAGCAGGAGATCGAGGACGGCTCCTGGTTCGTGCTCGACGCGCTGCCCGGTGACGCGTTCGTCGACCGCCCCGACGACCTGTGGCCGATGGTGCTGCGCCGACAGGGCGGCATGATGGCCGCGGTCGCCCACTTTCCGCCGGACGTGGCGCTGAACTGACGGGCGGCGGCGGGCACCCCCGCGAGATGACCATGCCCAGGGGCGTGTGTATAGTTCTTCCAGTGCCCGGGCAACCGGGACGACAGCAAGGGGCCGTGGCGCAGCTGGTAGCGCACCACACTG
>NZ_BOOZ01000067.1 GCF_016863495.1 Micromonospora andamanensis | reverse complement strand
CTGGGCTTCGGTGAGGGTGCCGTGTTGGTCGAGCCAGCGCAGGGCGGCTTCGATACCGTGACGAGCATCCTCCGGTCGCAGGTCGGTACGGCTCAGCAAGGTTGCGATGACGAAGCTGGCTTCCAGCGCCGTTCGATGCAGCGCCAGCCAGTCGGCCGCCACGTCGATCAGGAGGGCGGCCTGCGGGGTGGCGACGGTGCGCAGCCCTTTGTAGAGGATGTGGCGCGCCGGCAGCGATGCTCCGTGCGCGGTCAGCCAGGGTTCCCCGAGTTGTGGCCAGTGCTGGAACAGTGCCTGCGCCCACGCGGAGTTGTCCAACACCGAGCCGAGGGCATAGGCGCCCACGTCTCGCTGGCTGGACAGCAGCACGCCGGCCGCGTTCGCGTTGGCGGCCAACCAGGCCGTGCAATGCCCGGCGAGCGGCCCGTCGCGGTGCTGGAGGGCCATGTCCCGCAGCAGCCGGTCCAGGTTCATGGCGTAACGGCCGATGGTGCGGGCACTGGTCAGGCACGCGTCGAGGATCCGGTCGGCGACCTTGGTACGGACCGTGTCGAGTCCAGCCCGCACGGTGGTGTGTTCCAGCAACTGGTCGACCACGATGTCGTGCACCGGTGCCAGGCCGTCCGGCGTGTGGATCATCCAGCCCATCGCGAGCAGGACATCGAGCAGGTGCTCGGCGCGCGACTCATCGCTGTGCTCGACCCGGCCGCCGCACGCGACCAAAGCGGGACGCGGCTGGGGAGTGGCGGCGGCCATCGCGGCGTAGACCTGTAGCCGCATGTCGGGATCGCGCTCGTCGTCCAGCCGCTCGGCGTGATGCAGCAGGTCGTCCTCGTTGAGCCGGCGGACCAACCAGTCCAGGAGGTTCTCCGGCCGCAGGTCGCCGATCGCTGTCGACAGCCGCCCCCGATCCGCCTGTGCCTCGGCCGCGGCGGCGATCAGGGTGGCGATGACCGGTCGTCGGCCGCACAACTGCGACAACCGCTCCGCGCCGAGGATCGTTCGCGCTCGGGGGGCCAGCGCGGTGACGACCTGGTGCCGGATCCGGTCGAGGTGCTCGTCGTCGGGTCGTAACTCGACGGGCTTGAACACCTCGGTGAGTGGGGTGTTGTCCTTCTGGTGAAACCAGCCGGGCCGGGCCGATCCGAGCAGGGCCAGCCGGATGCCACGGGCTCGCGCGGCAGGCAGCAGTCGGTACCGGATCGCCGGATAGTCCAGGGCGCTGAGGTTCAGGTAATCGATGATGATCAGCAGGCGTTCGTCAGCGGAACCGGTCACCACCTCGATCAGCTGCTCGGTGGTGACCAACGGTTCACCCGGGCGTACGTGCAGCACCCGCCAACCCTCGTCGACCGCACGGCCGGCGACCTCCAGGCAGGTGCGGGTCTTGCCGATTCCGGCCTGACCGACCAGCAGCAGCCCGGACTGGCCGGCCTGCTCGTCGAGGCGCCTCAGCAGACGTACGGGATGGGTGGCGGCATCGCTGTCGGTGGGCGACACGTAGGGCAACCGGTCGTCGCGCAGGTTGTCGGCCAGTTCGGTCAACGCCTCCGCGTGTTCGACGATCCCGGTCGGCAGCAGCTGCGGTGGTTCCCGTTCGACCTGGTCGAGTGAAGCACCGACCAGGCCGGCGAAGGCGGGGTCGGCGAGCAGCCGGGTGATACGTACCGCGTCCAGCCGGCCAGGACCGTACCGGGACGGCACCGTCACCATGACACCCAGCAGGAGTTGCCGATCGCCCGCGGTCAGCAGCGGGGCACCCGAGTAACCGCTGTGCGGATGTGGCTCCAACACCGGCGTGCCGGAGTCGTCCCGTACCACCGCGCCGGTGTCGTCGCGCTGCGGCTGCGGCGGCTGCGGCGCGATCCGGGTGGAGTCCAGGGCGTACCGGTGGTCCTCGAAGCCGAGGCTGGGCATGACGTGCCCGGGCAGCTCGTCGAGGTGGCGACCGTCGTGAGTGACCCGGACCCATGGATACCCGACGGTGAGACAGGGCACCGGCCGATGCCCACGCAACTCGCCGTAGCGGATACGAGTCTGCTCGCGGGACCACAGTGGTACGTCCATCCGGATCAGGGCCGCGTCGGCGTCGAGGTCGTCGCCGCGCCAGATCACCGTCGCCCGGTGCTCCGGTTCGGTGGGGCTGTCACTACGGGATATCCAGGTCGGCTCCCCGCGTGCACCCACGACGTGGCCGGCGGTGAGCACCAGGTCCTCCCCGACGGCATACCCGGAGCCGAGCAGCCTGCCGCGCACCTTCACGACCTGTTGGACGTGCGGCTCCAGTCCCGTCACGAGAGGTGGCCGGCGCAGGTGTGACGGTTGTCGTCGCTGTTGGTGCCGTCGGGGCAGATCGTGTTCCGCCAGACGACCCCGCCGATCGACGCGCCGGTCAGGTCCGCGCCGGTCAGGTCCGCGTTGCTGAAGTCGGCGTTGTCGAGCTTGGCGTTGCGCAGATCGGCGTCCCGCAGGTAAGCATCGACGAAACGGGCGTTGCGCAGGTCGGCGGTGGGCTGGGCGGCCGGCGGGTTGGCGGCCCAGGCGAAGGCGACGATGCCGATGGCGGCGACGGCGGTGGCCAGCACCAGTTTGCGCAGGGCGTGCCGGAACTGGCTCTTCAGCGCCTCGTGGGTGGCGGTGTCCTCGATCGCGGTGATTCGTTCGTCGAGGTCGGCGATCCCGGCCGCCAGTTGCGTCCGTACCTCGTCACCGGTCGCCGGCTCACGCTGCGCAGCGACAAGGTCCTCGCGGGCGGCGATGATGTCGGCCGGCGCGACGAAGCCCTGGAGGTACTTGGGGTTGCGCCGGAAGTGCTCCACGACCGTCGTCAACTCGGACCGTCGCTGCGTCCACGCCTCGTTCAGGTCGCTGATCAGCACCAGTTTCGGAAGCAGGATCTGCACGGCGGTCCAGATGGCGTACACCACAGTGGATAGCCCGGCAACCGCGCCCGTCACCGCGACCCACAACCGGGCATTGTCGACGGAGTCGGGTACGCCGAGCGGAAGTTCGCCGATGCTTGACAGTTGGCTGCCGGCCAGCATTGCCGCACCCACCGCGGCGGCGCTGGCGACCAGCCACTTGGCTGCGTCACGGATGCGGTCGTTGCCCCTCTCCAAGGCGTCGGTGCTGCCGGTGGCGTCCGCGTCAGTGGTCATCGCGTTCGATGTCCACGCCGGGCTTCGGGCGGACGATCGGCGGCAGCTGGGCGCTACCGATCCAGCTCGGGTCGAGGCCCACTTCTGTCTCGTCCGCGCCACCGGTTATCGGGCCGGAGCTTCCGGGCGGGGCGGGGTAGGGGGGCCGGTGCTCAGGAACGGGAGAGCGCCCTGGCTGCCGCCATGGATAGACGGTCAATCGGATGCGATGCGTACGGGTGGTTTCGGCCGTCGCCAGATGCCACGTGACGCCGCTGCCATTCTCTCGGGTAACCAGGTCGAGTTCCACATCGACACCGGCGTCGGCAGTGCCGGATGTCGATCGCTGCAGGTCCCGGATCAGCGCGGACAGTGCGTTGGTCAGGGGGATGTCCGGCACCAGACCTCCAATATGAACTTCGACGGGCTGCTGCTTGCAACTGAACGTTAACCGACCGGACAGGGCAATGAATGCACCGGTAGGGGTGTCGGCGGTGGCCTTACGAAGGGCAACGAATCGGTGAGTCGGTGATGCGACTTTTCCGGGACGGCTCGGGAGGATTCTGCTAGCCATTGACGGCTCGATCGGCGAGCAAATGTTGACCGGAAGCCGGCGGGTTCGGTGACCAGTGTGGCCCGGCGGGCATGCCGGCGGGACGGGGTGGTGCCTGCCCCCTCCCGGGGTGGGTTGGTGCCCGCCTCTCGGGGGGCCGACGGCGGCCAGGGGCCTGTCTGGCCACGCACTGCCGGACCTCGCCGGACACCGCCTCGTCTTTCTGATCGATGGGTGTTCATGCTGGTCATGGCGGCTTCAGAGGAAGGGTGCACCGCCGCGGCGGGCCTGGTGTCGCAGGTAACAGTTTGAAAACTTCGCCCACGGTCTTGACATGGAGGGGCCTTCAGTAAGAACTTTTACCACTAACAGTTAACAGTCTTTTCCGAAAGGCGTCCCATGGTTGATCACGAGTCGGACACCTCCGCGGGCACCGCGGTGGCCGACGCCGACGGGATCGACCGGCGGGGTGCCCTCGGCGTCGCCTCCGACGGAACGCTGGCCCGGGTCCGCACCGGTGCCGCCGAACTGACAGGCGCGCTGCGCCGGGTCGCCGAGCACGTGCTCAGCGACCCGGAGGCGGCGGCCCGCGCGACAATCGTGGAACTGGCCGAACGCAGCGGCACCTCGCCGGCCACGGTCACCCGGTTCTGCCGGGCGATGGGCTTCGACGGCTACGCCGACCTGCGGCTGGGCATCGCCGCCGAGACCGGCCGGGCGCGCTCGGCCGGCTGGACCGTCGACATCGGACGCGAGATCCAGCCCAGCGACCCCTTGGAACGCGTGCTGGAGCAGATCATGGCCGCCGACACCCGGGCCATGCACGACACCGCCGCCCTGCTCGACCTGGCCGAGGTGGAACGGGCGGCGGTGGCGATCGCCGGGGCCGAACGGGTGAACATCTTCGGTGCCAGCGGCAGCGCGCTCGTCGGCGAGGAGATGCAGTTCAGCCTGCACCGCATCGGTGTGGCCGCGTGGGCCTGGAACGACGTGCACTCCGGGCTGGCTTCCGCCGCGCTGCTGCGTCCCGGGGACGTCGCGTTGGGCATCTCGCACAGCGGGCAGACCCGCGAGGCCATCGAGATGCTCGCCGAGGGCGGCAGCCGGGGCGCCACCACCATCGCGCTCACCGGATTCCGCCGGTCGCCGCTCGCCGAGCTGGCCGACATCGTGCTGCTCACCGCCAGCCAGGCCACCACGTTCCGGCCCGACGCGCTGTCGGCCCGACACCCCCAACTGGTCGTCCTCGACCTGCTCTACATCGCCGTCGCCCAGCGCACCCACGACCGCGCCCACGCGGCCTTCCGGCGTACCGCCCAGGCCGTCGACGGGCACAAGGCCGCCAGGGAGGCCAGCGCATGATCAGCGCCCAGGGGTACGCGGACGCCGTCCGGCCGGTCCTCGACCGGCTTGTCGAGCGGGGATCGGAGTCGCTGCACCGGGCCGCCGACCTGATCGCCGGCAGCCTGCGCGACGGTGGGGTGCTCCAGGCGTTCGGCGCCGGGCACTCGGAGGCGTTCGCCGCCGAACTGGTCGCCCGGGCCGGCGGGCTGGTGCCCACCAACCGGATCTCCCTGCACGACCTGGTGCTGCACGGCGACGCTCCGCGTGACGTGCTCGCCGACCCCAAGCTGGAACGCGACCCGGCCATCGCCCACCAGCTCTACGCGATCGCCGCGCCCCAGCCGCACGACGTTTTCGTGGTGGCGTCGCAGTCGGGCATCAACGGCTCGGTGGTCGAACTGGCCCTGCTGGTCACCGGGCGCGGTCATCCGTTGATCGCGGTCACCTCGGTCGAGCACACCGGACGGGTGGCGCCGCGGCATCCTTCCGGCCACCGGCTCGTCGATCTCGCCGACGTCGTGCTGGACAACGGCGCGCCGTACGGCGACGCACTGCTGCCGCTCGAGGGCGGCGGCGCGGTCTGTGCGGTCTCCTCGGTCACCTCGGCGCTGCTGGCGCAGCTGCTGACCGCGGAGGTCGTACGACGGTTCCACCAGGCCGGGGAGGTACCCCCTATCTACCTCTCCGCCAACGTCCCCGGTGGGGACGAGCACAACCTCGCCCTCGAGTCGCGGTACGCCGGGCGTCTCCGGCGCACCGCCTGACCCGACATCACAAGGAGAGTCACACGATGTCCGTTACCCCCGATCTCGACCGCCGGACCCTGCTGCGCCGCGCGGCGGCCGCGGGCCTCCTGGTGACCCCGGCCGCCGGTCTGCTCAGCGCCTGCGCCGGCAGCACGCCCGACCAGAACAACGACAGCGCCGGGGAGAAGAGCAACGACAACCCCTTCGGCGTGCAGGACGGCAGCGCCGTGAAGGTGGTCATCTTCAACGGTGGGCTCGGTGACGCCTGGGCCAAGGAGGACCAGGCGATCTTCAACGCCAAGTACCCGAACGTCACGGTCAACATGAGCTCCACCCAGAAGATCAAGACCGAAGAGCAGCCCAAGATGGCGACGCAGCCCAGCGACGTCGTGATGAACTCCGGCGCCGACATGATGGACATCAGCACCCTGGTCAACGAGGGTGCCATCGAGCCGCTTGACGACCTGCTCGCCGCCCCGGCCTGGGAGGGTGGCGGCACCGTCGCCGACAGCCTGCTGCCGGGCACCGTCGGCGACGGCACCTACCAGGGCAAGTTCTTCGTGGTGAACGTGGCCTACACGGTCTGGGGCAACTGGTACAACTCGGTGCTGTTCGACAAGGAGGGCTGGACCCCGCCGAAGACCTTCGACGACTTCTTCGCCCTCGCCCCGAAGATCAAGGCCAAGGGCATGGCCCCGTACGTGTACGACGCCGTGCACGGCTACTACCCGCGCTGGGCGCTGATGGCGACGGTCTGGAAGTCCGCCGGCAAGCAGGCCGTCATCGACATCGACAACCTCAAGGAGAACGCCTGGCGGGCCGAGGGCGTCCTGCCGGCGCTGGAGGCGTGGGAGAAGCTGGTCAAGGACAAGCTGCTGCTGCCCGGCAAGCTCGACCACACCCAGTCGCAGCAGGCGTGGCTCGACGGCAAGGCGGCCTTCATCCAGGTCGGCACCTGGCTGAAGAACGAGATGGCGGAGACCATCCCGCCGGGCTTCGAGATGAAGATCTCCGACTACTGGGGCCTGGGTGCCACCGACAAGGCACCCAACGACGTGTACGCCGGTGCCGGCGAGGGCATCGTCGTTCCGGCCAAGGCGCCGAACAAGGCCGCCGCCAAGGAGTTCCTGCGCGCGGTGCTGTCCAAGGCCGGCTCGGCGAAGTTCGCCGAGCTGACCAAGTCCCTGGCCTCCACCAAGGGCTCCGGCGACAACGTCCAGGACGCCGCCCTCGCCAGCGCCAACGAGCTGATGAAGAACGCCAGCTCGGACCTGATCTCGATCAAGCTCTGGAACTTCTACGCCGACCTGGACAAGGAGAGCCAGAACCTGTCCGCCGAGTTGATGGCCGGCCGGTTGACCGCCGCGCAGTTCGTCGACAAGATGCAGGCCGCCGCCGACAAGGTCGCCAAGGACTCGTCGATCACCAAGCAGACCCGCGACGCCTGATCCGAACGGAAAGAGTGAGTCCCATGCGGCACGGTGTTGCGCGTTTCGTCACGGGTTTCCTGGCCCTGCCGGTCGGGCTGTACCTCTTCTACGTGGTGTGGCCCTTCCTCCAGGCGGCCGGGTACTCGCTGACCGACTGGGGAGGTTACTCCGACAGGCAGCAGTTCGTCGGGCTGGACAACTACCTCCGGCTCTTCTCCGACGAGCTGATCAGGAAGGCGTTCTGGCACAACGTCTTCTTCCTGATCACCGTGCCGCTGTTCACCATCGCACTGGCCCTGTTCCTCGCGTTCCTGCTCAACGTGGGCGGACGCGAGGACAAGGCCGGCATCCGGGGCGTGTTCGGCTCCGGCCTCTACAAGGTGATCTTCTTCTTCCCGCAGGTGCTGTCCCTGGTCGTCATCGCGGTGATGTGGCAGCAGATCTACCGCGCTGACGGCCAGGGCCTGATCAACGGCATGCTGATGAAGATCGGGCTGGTCAGCGAGGACGACCCGATCACCTTCATGTACGACCCGGAGCCCTTCCTCGGCGTACCGGCGGTGCTGTGGTGGCTGCTGCTGATCGCGGTCTGGAGCGGCGCCGGCTTCTACATGGTGCTCTTCTCGGCGGCCATGCAGTCCATCCCTAAGGACGTCTACGAGGCGGCCATTCTCGACGGTGCCGGCCGGTTCCACACGTTCTTTCGGATCACCCTGCCGCTGCTGCGGGACACCGTCTCGGTGGCCTGGGTCTACCTGGGCTTCATCGCCCTGGACATGTACGCCCTGGTGTTCGTCATGACGCCCAGCCAGGGCGGCCCCAACCACGCAAGTGAGATCTTCGCGTCGGTGCTGAACTTCACCGCCTTCCAGAAGGGCCAGTTCGGCTACGCCTGCGCGATGGGTGTGGCACTTGCCATCTTCACGATCCTGCTGGCCGCCCTCCAGTTGCGGATCACCCGTCGTGAGCGGATCGAGTACTGAGGAGACCTGGACGATGAGCACGGTGACCCACACCCCGGGTGGCCTGGCCGGCCCCGACCAGACTCCACCTCCGGCCCGTACGCCGCCACAGCGCGCTGCCGTCGGCGGCGGCCGGGCCGGGGCGCGTTTCTTCAACGGCTTCTCGCACCTGTTCCTCGCCGTCTGGGCGATCATGGTGGTCTACCCACTGCTGTGGGTGGTGATGTCGGCGCTCAAGACCGACTCGGAGGTCATCCGCAAGCCGCTGTCGCTGATCCCCGAGCGGTTGCAGTGGGACAACTTCGCCCGGGCCTGGACCGAGGGGCACATCGGCTCGTTCTTCCTCAACACCATCCTGGTGCTGACCGGCAGCGTCTTCCTCACCATGCTGCTCGGCTCGATGGCCGCCTACGTGCTCGCCCGCTACGAGTTCCGCGGCAACCGGCTGATCTACTACATGTTCCTGTCCGGGCTGACCCTGCCGATCTACCTCGCCGCGGTGCCGCTGTTCAAGGGCGTCTACAACACCGGCGTGGTGCTGCCGTTCCTCGGCCCGAACAGCCACCTCATGCTGATCCTGGTCTACGTGGCCTGGTCGCTGTCGTTCACCGTCTTCTTCATGCACTCGTTCTTCCGTACCCTGCCGACCGCGATCGCCGAGGCGGGCATGGTCGACGGCGCGTCGCACAGCCGGTTGTTCTTCAGCGTGATGCTGCCGATGGCCAAACCGGGCCTGATCAGCATCGGCATCTTCAACGTCCTCGGCCAGTGGAACCAGTGGTACCTGCCGACCCTGCTCATGCAGTCGGTGGCCGGCGAACCGAAGAACCAGGTCATCTCCCAGGGCCTGATCGAGCTGTCGGTCAACCAGGGCTACCGCTCCGACTGGTCCGGCCTGTTCGCCGGGGTCACCATGGCGATGCTGCCGGTGCTCATCGTCTACATCGTCTTCCAGCGTCAGGTGCAGTCCGGCCTCACCGCAGGCGTCAGCAAGTAGCCCCGCACACCGCCGTGCAGGGCGCGCTCGGTCCGGGAAACCACGGCCTCCACCCGAGGTCGACAGGTCCCGGACCGAGCGCTCGACACATCAGTCGAGGGTGATCTCCAACTGGTCGCGCAGGGCCGCATGCCCGGCGGCGGTGAGGCGTACCGCGCGGCCGGACCCGATGCGTACCACCCACCCGTTGCCGAGAAACAGCTCGCACAGCTTCGCGCCGACCAACCCGCCGAGGTGCTCCCGTCGTTCCGTCCAGTCGAGGCAACCCCGGACCAGCGGCCGGCGGCCCGGCCGGGACTGCGCCGGATCCCAGCCGGTCAGGTCGATCAGCCAGGACCGGCCGGCCGGGGTGAGCGCGAAGCCGCCGCCGCAGTCCAGCAGCCCCCGCACGATCATCGCCTCGGTCACCGTCACGCCGAGCCGTCCGGCCAGATGGTCGTAGCAGGTACGGCCTCGGCGCAGGGCCGCGCTGGCGGTGACCGCCCGCAGACCACCGGTTCGGACGGGACGCGGTTCGAACCGGGCCGACAGATCCTCCAGCAGTTGCGCCACGGACGGGTCGGCGAGTTGCACGTACCGGTGCCGGCCCTGGCGCCGCTGGACGAGCAGGCCGCCCTCGACGAGCCGGTGCAGGTGCCCGGTGGCGGTGGAGGGCGCGACACCCGCGTGTGCGGCGAGTTCGCTCGCGGTCCACGCCCGGCCGTCGAGCAGGGCGAGGCAGATCCCCGCACGGGTCTCGTCGGCCAGCAGCGCCGCGAGCCCGGCGAGGTCAGCAGCGGAGGTCACCGCCCCATTGTCGGGTACGACGGTTCGGCGCTCGCCGAAGGATCGTGGCCGTAGCCTTCGCCGCATGCAGGAGATCCACGGCCGCGCGGCGGCCCTCGCGGTGCTTACCGACCCGACGTTCGTCGTGCCGCCCGTCCCACAGGCGTCCACCGGCGTCGCCTGGCTGCGCGCCACGGTGGTCCGGTTCAGTGTGCTGCGCGACGATCCGCCGGTGCCGGCGACCAGGCGGCAGGCGACAGTCACCGGCACCGTGGCCGGCATGACCGTCGAGGCCGGTGCGCTCGTGCGGGTACCCCTCGCCGGTGAGCTGGCGTTCGGCGTCGGGCCTCGGCGCTGCCCCGGCCGCGCCCACGCCCTCGCGCTGGTGGCTGGAGCACACGAATGAGCGGTTTCGCGGCGCTGCACCGCACCGGCGACCCGCTGGTCCTACCGAACGTCTGGGACGTCGCGTCGGCCCGGTTCCTGGTCGAGGCCGGGTTCGCCGCACTCGGCACCACAAGCCTCGGCGTCGCGGCCACAAACGGCCTGCCCGACGGCGCGGGTGCCACCGGGGCCGAGACCCTGGCGCTCGTGCGCCGGCTGGCGGCACTGCCGGCACACCTCACCGTCGACATCGAGACCGGATCGGTCGCCACGGCGGTCGCGGTGGCCGAGGCCGGCGCGGTGGGCGTCAACGTGGAGGATGCGATGGGCCCGGCAGCCGAGCACGCGGCACTTGTCCGGTCGGTGAAGCGGGAAGCGCCGGGGCTGTTCGTCAACGCCCGTACCGACACGCACTGGCAGCGAAACGGTGACCTGACGGAGGCGGTCAGTCGAGTCCGACGCTACACGGACGCCGGTGCGGACGGCGTCTTCGTCCCCGGTCTGGCCGAGCCCGCCGACATCGCGGCGGTCGTCGCCGCCGTCGACGTCCCGGTGAACATCCTGTTCCTGCCGGACCGGCACACCGTGGCCGCCCTGGCGGAGCTGGGTGTGCGGCGGATCAGCACCGGCTCGCTGCTGTTCCGGGCGGCCCTGGCCGCCGTCGTGGACACCGCGACAGCGGTACGCGACGGGCGCACCGTACGCCCCGACCTCCCGGCGTACGGCCGGGTGAACGTCGGGTCCGGTGAGCGCGCCGCCCCGGACGCCCGGTGACGCCTCAGCTCACCCGTGACCACGCTCGGTGAGGTGTAGGCGCGCGGGACCTCGCGTTCCCGGTCACTCCCCACCGGTCAGCGAGCATCGGCCCGCCGTCCAGCCCGGCCCAGCACCAGCGTGGTGCGCAGATCGAGCGTCACGGTGCCGCCGAACTCGTCGACAAGTCGGCCGAGCGCGGCCAGGCCGCGTTGCTGCTGCTCCGGCGGCCGGGTCAGGAACGGTCCGAAGGTCCGTACCAGGTCGAGATAGCGCTGCCTGTCCAGTGGCAGCTCGCGACGGAAGACCTCCTTGTGGACGTCGAGGAACTGCCCGTGTTCGACGACGTCCTGATGGAACCAGTCCGCCTGCCGTTCCCGTACGGTCGGGTCGATGGCGTGCAGCACGGCTCGGACCGCCGCTCGCTGTACCGGGTCGGCGTAGTCGTAACGATGCCCGAAGATCGCCAAGGTGCCACCCGGCGTGAGTGCCTGCCGGGCGCGCGGGTTGCGGGTGGCGGGATCGAGCCAGTGCCAGGCCATGGCACAGGTCAGCACGTCGACCCCACCGGCGGGCGGCGCCCATTGTTCGAAGGTGTCGCCGTGGACCCGAACGTGGGGAAAACGCGTGGCCAGCAGCGCCGCCATTCGCGGATCGGGTTCGAGGCAGATCAGGGGTGCGCCGATCCGGGCGAGCACCTCGGTGCCCTTGCCGGTGCCGGCACCGACCTCGACAACCGATGTCGGCGTGCCGCCGTGGTAGGCGACGAGCTGGTCGGCGATCCCGGGCGGATAGCCCGGCCGGACGCTCTGGTACAGCTCGGCTGTCGGCCCGAAGACGTCCACCGCCGCACTCCTTCCGGTCATGCCGTCGCCTCCACCTCGCGTAGCGAGTCGATCGCGGCCTGGCTGCCCTCGCTCAGGTCCATGCCCAACGCCTGAAGCATCACCACCAACGCGCCGAGCGCGAGGGTGCCCCGCAGCTCCTGCGGCCCGGCGCTGGACAACCGCCCGGCGTGCGCCAGGATCCGGCCGATCACGGCCCGGCAGTGTGCCGCGACCACCTCGTCGGAGCGGGCCGCCGCGCACGCCTGCAACCACAGGCCGGTGACCACGCCGTCCGCGATGAGCGTGCGGAAGCCGGCGCGCATCGCCGGCAACGGCTCGGCCGGGTGCGCGCCGGCCGCCTGCTGGAGCACCTGCCCGATCCGGGCCTCCAACTCGTCCAGGCAGGCCAGGAAGAGGTTGCGCTTGCTGCCGAAAAGCCGGAAGACGTACGGCTGTGACACGCCCATCTGGTCGGCCACCTGCTGGATCGACGCGGTCGTCAGCCCGTGGTCGGCGAAGACCCGCATGCCGATGTCGATCGCGTCCGTACGGCGCTGTCGGGCCGTGCTGCGTTGTTCCACCACAGCCGCAGCCTGACACTAGTAACCACTTACAAACAAGGCCGTGGCGAGGCGTTTCCGATTCCGATGAACAGCGGCGCTCGCTAGCCGTCCCTGCGGTACCGCCCCGGGGGAGTAGGTTGGCAACAGCGGGAGGAGGTGTGTCGCGATGATCCCGACACTGATCCTGTTCGGTCTTCTCCTCGGCCGTTGGTGGCGCACGACGCTCATCGCCGCTGCCCTGGGCTGGCCGGTGCTGCTCGTCGCGACTGACGTGTCGGGCGTCGGCCCGGGCTTGCTGGGCGCGTCCGGCCTTGCCGTCGTCAACACCGCAGTCGGCGTGCTGGTCCACCGCGGTGTCCTGCTGGTCGTCCGACAACGACGGCATCCGTGATCGGCCGTCCGCCCTCGGATGCGTGGGTCAGCTCACGGCGCCCGTGGCCGGCCACGGGCGCCTGAATCTCATCACTACCCTGCGGGGATGGGCGTCGTCGAGCGGTTGCGGCGAATCCGGGGCTGGTTGTGGATCGTGCAGGACCGGCCCACCCGTCGACAGTTGGGACCGCCGGGCCGGCCCGTCCGTGACAGCGGTCCCGGTCAGGAAGTGGTTGCTGCGTCGGTGCCGGGCCGGTGGGCGGGTTGGAACAGTTCGATCAGGTTGCCGGCGGGGTCGGTGAGCAGGATCTGCCGTCCACCCGGGCCGCTGACCAGCTCGCTGCGGAACGTCACTCCACTGCGGTGCAGTCGATCGATCTCGGCATCCAGGTCGTCGACCACGAGGTGGATGCGGTTGCGCCCAGCGGCGGCGGCGACGTCGGTGGGGGTGGCGCGGGCACCGGAGCTGGCCGGCCCGGACAACAGTAGCCGTAGCGGACCGCGCACCACGTCGGCGAAGGCGGGGGCGGCGCTTCTGTGCAGGGTGAACCCGAGATGAGCGGTGTAGAAGTCGACGGCGGTGCCGACGTCGTCGAGACGAGGTAACGAATCTGCGCTCGTTCGAGCCGGCCGTGCAGCGCCACCTCGAACAGCAGGTCGGTATCGCGCCGGGCAGACTGAACGAGTATTCGCTTATCGAGTTCGCGCGGCCGGGGAACCCGCCCGTGCAGATCCACCACGGCACCCGCGACGAGGTGGAGCCGATCGGTGCCGTGCGGCAATTCCGGGATGCGATGGTGCGCCGCGGCAACGAGTGCACGCTCATTGAGTACGACCACGCCGGCCACGGATTCCACTATCCCGGCGACAGCGGGCACTTCGACGAGGTCATCGAAGCCACGGCATTGTTCCTCCTCGACCGGATCGCCACGACGTGACCTTGGAGATCCACTCCTGTGGGTGAGGTCCGACCATGAGCGTCCTGACCAGGTGGCTCCGCCGGCACCGGTGGCGGGCCACCAGTGACATCGCGTCATGTGTCCGCCCGCCGGATGTCATGGTGAGGTGGTGACGTGGCGGCCCTTTCAGCAGGATCCGGTACGGGCTGCAATGGATGACATGTCCACCACACCGTTGCTCCAGGCACATTCCCGACCGGCGGTCGACAGCTCCAGACCCTTTGGCGCCCACCTGCGGATGAGCTGGTGGAAGCCGCTCGTGGTCATCGTCGTGCCGCCGTTGGCCATGCTGATCCTGCAGGTGCTGTTCTTCCTGGTGGTCGGCGTCATCGAGAGCAGCGACGACCCGATGTCAGCCACCTTCACGCCGCTGAAGTTCCTGGCCGTCAACGTCAGCGTGGGCCTGGCGGGCGTACTGGCGATTCTGCTCCTCTGCTGGATCGCCAAGGTGCCGTGGCGCAGTCTGATCAGCTCACCGCGAGCATTCGACGTCCGCCGCCTGGCGTGGTACCTGGTCGGCGCGGCGCTGGTGGTCGGCGCCGGGATCGGCGTGGTGGCGCTTGTCGCACCCGACGCCCCCGGCTGGACCGGCTTCGGGATCACCGGCACGACCATCGCCATGCTGGTGATCATCGTGCTGAGCACGCCGGTCCAGGCCACCGGCGAGGAATTGATGTTCCGAAGCGCGGTGCTGCCCGCCGCCGCGTCCTGGGTGCGCTCGGTTCGCCTGGCCCTGGTCGTCGGGCTCGTGATCTCCAGCCTGGGCTTCGCCGTGGTCCACGGGTCAACCGACCCCTGGCTGTTCGGTTACTACACCGTGTTCGGCATCGCCACCGGGCTCATGGCCATCATCAGCCGGGGCATCGAGGCACCTGTCGCCTTCCACGTCGCCAACAACGTCCTGTTCACGGCCGTCAACACGGTGATGGCGGACGGCGAGGCATTCGCGATCGACAGGTCCACCGACACCGGCGACGCATCCCTGCTGATCCTCGCCGTCGTCAACGTCGGCATGGTGGTGCTCGTCTGGCTGCGCGAGCGGAGAACGCACGCCCGGAGCTGACCTCGCTGTCAGTTCGAGCCGGAGGCTTCCAGGTCGGAAAGCGTCGAGTGAGCCCGTTGAGTGGACCGACCCGCAGCCAGGCCCTGCCTCGCAATGGCAATGTGGTCTCCATGGACAGGAAGCAGGTCGCCGACTGGATCGTCGCCTACGAACGGGCGTGGCGGACGCCGGGCACGGCGGCGCTCGGCACGCTCTTCACCGAGGACGCGAGCTACCAGCAGGGGCCGTACTGGACGCCGGTTGTCGGCCTGCCGGCCATCGCCCAGATGTGGGAGCAGCAGCGCAAGGGCCCCGACGAGGTGTTCCAGATGACAGGTGAGATCGTCGCCGTCGACGGTGACACCGCCGTGGCGCGCCAGGAGGTCCGCTACGGCGACCCGGTTGACCAGGAGTACCGCGACCTCTGGATCATGAGATTCGCTGACGACGGACGTTGCCGGTCGTTCGAGGAGTGGCCGTTCTGGCCGGGACTACAGCCGGCCGCCTGATCCGGAGCGGCCGGACCACAGGCGTCGGCCGGCTGCTGGACGGACTCAGGTGGCGCTTGCCGCGATGGCCGCGTACCTGCGGTCCGGGCGGTCCGGGAACTGCTGTCGCAGACGCTGACGTTCGGTGAAACCGGCTCTGGCCAGGCGGATGGAGAACTCGTCGGCCGGCCAGCGGTACGCGGTGAGGACCTTGTGCTCGAACTCGGCCACCTCGTCGTCGCTGTCGAAGAAGCCGATCACCAAGCTGCCGGACGGGGCCAGCATCCGGCGGAACTCGGCGAGCGCGAGGTCCAACTCCGCTGGCGGCAGGTGGATTGTCGAGTACCAGGAAAGGATGCCGGCCACCGAATGGTCGGGGATGTCCATCCCGGTCATCGACCCGAGCCGGAAGACCGGCCCGGGGAAGTTCGCTCGGGCATGATCGATGAACTCGCCGACCAGGTCGACGCCGGTCACGTCGGCGCCGAGTGAGTGCAGGTAGCCGCTCCAGTGACCGGGGCCGCAACCGAGGTCGAGCACCGGTCCGTCCAGCCCGGCGAGGTGGCCCCGGATGAGGGCGACGTCGTCCACGTGGGTCTGCCAGTCACCTTCGATGAGTGCGATGTACTGCGCTGACATGGATGAATAGGCATCCCGTACCGGCTGGTCGCTCACCGCGACACCCTAGCCCGGGGCGGGATGCTCAGCCGCGGTTGAGTACGGCGGCTCAGGCGGAGCACGGCGGCCGATTCATATGTTGGCACCCATGACCCCGACCATCGAACTCGAGCGCCTCGTCCGGACGTCAGACCTGCACGGCCTCGCCAGGCGGATGCAGCAGGCCGTCCTCGCCGCCGGCGCGCGGCCCGCGCACGACGACGTTCACGAGGGTGTACGCGAGAAGCAGAACTGCGCGGACCGTGAGCGTCGGTCGCCCTGACCCGCCAGCCAGGGCGTACGCATCTGCCGATGAGCGTGCATCAGAGATGCCGTACGAACGGTGCCGCACCGTCAGGCGTCGCTCGGTCCGGGTGTCCAGCCGGTGCGCTGGGCCCAAGCGTCCGCGCGCCGGATGATGTTCCAGACGAACGAGTCCTTGGCCTCGACGTAGCCTTGCCGGTCGTGGCGGAACGATGCCGCACATCGGCGCTTTATGACGGCGTACTCGGTGGCCGCCTGTGGATCTGACCTCAGATAGTCACGGAAGAGCAGCGGGAACTGCTCGGAGAAGCTGCCGAGCCGACGGACGTGAATATGGGTCCGCCGCCGGCCCGGCGGTTCCCGGAAGTAGCGCTTCGTCCGCTCGGGGTTGTCGGCCCGATAGATGAAGCCGAGCCGATCCAGCGGCTCTCGGAACGTACCGACCATGTCGAGTGATGGCACGGACACCTGGATGTCGATGACGGGCTTGGCGGCCAGGCCCGGTACCGCGGTCGAGCCGATGTGGTCGATGCGAACCGCGGTATCGCCGAGAGCACCACGGAGCACGACTCCCAAGTCGGCGAAAGCGCTGGCCCAGGCAGGGTCATAGTCGGCGATCTCGACCGGACTCGGCACCTCGCCATGATGCCACGGATGCGCTCATCTGCCGCTGGCCGTGCTCGGTCACCTACCGCTTCTACCTGGAGGAGCGGTTGTTGTCGTTGGACGGCCAGAGGGGAGCGCCGGTAGTCAGATGAAGCTGAACATTCGTGTGCCGGGCGGCATCGGGGGGACGGTTGTGGGGCGGGTGGTGAGTCGGTGCATTCCGACCCGGAATCTGGCGTCGGTGGGGCTGGTGAAGGACATTTCGCTGAAGCCGTTCTCGGCGAGGCAGGCGCGGATGTCGTGACTGGGGTCGTGGCCGTCGTAGGTGCGTCCTCGGGTCCAGATCACGATGCCTTCGGCGGCGACAAGGGTGTGCAGCATTGCGATGGTCCGGCGTACGTCGTTGACCGTGATGTTGCCGAACACGCCGCAGGCCAGGAGCAGATGTGCGGGCTGGATGTTCACGTAGGTGTCCGTCGCGCCGGCGTCTGCGGCGCGAACGTCGATCCGGGGCAGCCCGAGACCGATGGCTGCGGTGCGGGCGCGCTGCGACAGCGCCGGGTCACGCTCGATGAGCAGGGCTTCGACGGTGCGACCGCCGTGGTGTTCGGCAACGGCATTCAACCAGCCACCAGCGATGAGATCCGCAGGGACGCCTGCCCCGGCCATGTCCGGTCCACCGGTTGCCCTGCCCGGAGGGCTACCGGTCTCGACGCCTGGTGTCGGGCTGCGGTGGGAGAATGTTGCGGAGGTGCGAGGTGGGCCCGCCGGCGGTGACGAAGCCGGGACCGGCTGGGCGGCGCAGGTCCGGCGGGCGCGGTCGTCAGCTCAGTTCTGCTTGTCGGCCGCCCGACGCGCGGCGCGTTCGTGGCGGTCGACTGCTCGGGTGTGGGCGATGGTGAGAAGCCGATCGATTTCGGGCAGCAGGTGCGGGCCGGGCATGACGATGCTGCCGAAGCCGTACCGCGCGTAGCCCGGGTGCGGTACGAGAGTGTCCAGCCGGGCGAAGTCGAACTCGTGCCGGTGGTCCTCGAAAGCCTTCGGCGGAAAGCCGAACAGCCTCTCGAACTCGGTTCGGCCCAGGTTCAGGTTGAGGCGGAAGACGCCGGGACGGTCGAGTTGGGAGGCGTCGTCGAAACCGGGTACGTCGTGCTCCACGATGGTGGCGAACGGCTGGCGGCGGTCGGGGCCGACGTGGAAGAACCGGTCGCCCCAGGCAGCCTCGGGTGACCCGTTCTCCTCGCTCGCCACGACCTGCTCGACGCCGGGCAGCGCGAGAATCCGGTCGGCGAGCACTGCCGCATCGACGCCGGTCGGGATGTGCAGCACCGCGTCGGCGTGGTCGATTGTGGCCTGATCCAGCGGGAAGTAGCGGTAGTCGTGCGTTCTCCGTTCGGCCGCTGGTATCTCGGCTGCCCGGACGTACCGCGGGAGCGCGGTGTCCTGCTGGAGGCTGCCTTCGTAGGTGGACCGGGCGGGGGCCTCGATGCCGAGCGCGGGGGAGGCGCCGAGGCTGCCGACGATCACCGCGTACCTGTCGGTGAGCAACGAGGCGACGATGGCGCCCGCACCGGCCCACGAGACGTCCGTTCCGGCCATGGTCATCGTGCTCGATTGACGCTGAAGGTGAGTGTTGTGCGCGAACACCAGCGTGGGTCCGCGGTGTGCCTCGGCCGAGCGGATCGCGAGCAGGTTCTCGGCCATCAGCGCGTCCCGAACCCCGGCCAGGCGGGCGAAGCGCTCTTCCTGCTTCAGCGGTGCGGCGGCCGCTGCGTGGTAGCGCAGCACCGCGACGGCGGACGTGGCGTGCACGAACGCTGTCTGCCAGCCGTCGGCCAGTCGGGGCGCGTTCAGGTACAGCTCGGTCAGCAGGTCGTCGGCGATCGCCCGTAGGCGCTGGGCGTCGGCCGACCGACCGACCGACCTACCGGGCTCCCAGATCGCTGCCGTGTCGCTCCACCGAGCCTCGTCTCCGACCAGGCTGTCGATCTCCGCTGTTCGGTCGAGGCCGAGGAAGTCGCAAACCCGCATCAGGTAGCGCCGAGGGCTCGGGGCGCCCTCGATTTCCAACGGGGCGTCGAAGCCGTGGAACGTCAGGCGCTCGGCGGCCGGTCGCCCGACGTTCCACTCGCGCATGCGCAGCAGCAGGTCGCGGTTGGCCGGGGCGGCGCCGAGCCCGTGGCTGAACCCTTCGGCGAGCGCCCGGTCGAGGGTGACGGCGGTGCTGCCCTGGACGAACTCGTTGGCGATCAGCCCCGCCGCCCGGTCGCTCTCCAGCGCGATCGACAGGTAGCCCCGCTCGGCCAGCGACAGGAAGGTCTCGTTGCGGATCTGGAGGAAGGCGGACTCGCCGTGCGTCGGCTCGCCGAGCGCGAGCAGCGTCGGCGGTACGGCAAACAGGTCGAGAGGACAGGTCATTTCATCAACCGTATCGTTGAACCAGCGGTTGAGACTTTTGAGCAATGGAGCGCGGTGAAGGGCACCAAACCCTCAAACCCAGGGGTACGCCGATCAGTCGATCTCGCGCGCCGGCACGGCCTCTCCGCGCAGGCCGTGCGTAACTACGAGCGAGATGGCGTCCTGCCGGCGGCCCAACGCAGCCCCACCGGCTACCGCCTGTTCACCGAGGTGCACGCCAAGGCGCTGAGCGCCTACCTTGCGCTGGTCGCGGGCCACGGCTACCCGGCCAGCGGCGAGATCATGCGTGCCGTCAACCGGGGCGACATCGACGCCGCGCTGCGCACGATCGACGGCAGTCACGTCCTACTCCAGCGTGACCGAGAGACCCTGGACGCGGTCGAGGCGGCGGTCGCGATCCTCACCGGTTCGCAACGGCAACCGCAGAGCCGGAGCGCCGTGCCGATCAGCGTGCTGGCCCACCGCCTCGGCGTACGACCGGCGACCCTGCGCAAGTGGGAACGGGCTGGCATCCTGCAGCCGGCGCGTGAGCCGGCGACCGGCTACCGCCGCTACTCACCTGACGATGTCCGCGACGCCGAACTCGCTCACCTGCTTCGGCGGGGCGGATACCGGCTCGACCACATCGCCGGTGTGCTGCGTCGGGTGCGCGAAGCCGGTGGCACCGAACCGCTCGTCGCGTCGCTGAGCCAGTGGCGGGAACAACTCACCACCCGTGGCCGAGCCATGCTCATCGGGGCCGCCCGGCTCGCCGAGTACCTCGACGCCGACGCCGGGATCCGCCGTCCGGCGCTGGACACCGCCCGGAACGCCGGCTCACGGCCGTGAGCGGGCTGCCGGGGCGCGTCGCGTCGCAGGTGTCGCCGGTGCCGCCGACGTGAACGACAGTGGCGTGCAGAGCGGTGGCTACGGCGGTCAGTAGCGGATCAGCCGGTGCAGCCGGAGGAAGGTCTCGGTGAAGCCGAGCGCGGGCCAGGCTCGCGAGGAGAGCAGGTTTGTCACCCGCCAGTCGGTGACCACGCTGTCGAACCCGGCCGACGCCGCCCAGTCGATGACGGCTGTGCCGAGTGCGCGTCCGGCGCCGACGCCACGGGCGTGCGGGAAGACCGCCGCGAACCCGAGGAATCCGGCCCGCTCCGGGCGGGCCAGGCTCAGGTGTGCGCTCGACTTCTCCAGCGCGCAGCCGACCGCCGAACCAATGACCTGGCCGTCGGCTTCGGCCACGAATGTGGCGTACGCCGGATTGTCGATGTCGGCGGTCCATTCGGCGACGGCTTCCTCAAGCGTGCCCGGCGGGCCGGCGGAGAAGGTCGGGGACTGCCCCTGGTGCCGCGGCAACTCAAGATCGAGCTGGGCGAGTGCCGGGATGTCGGCCCGGGTCGCGCGGCGCACCGACAGCCCGGCGGGCATGGCCGTTGCCGGCCGGATGGCGTGCGCGTGCTGCTGGCCGAAGCCCAGCCGGAACCAGGCCCGGACCAGCTCCGCGTCGTGCGCCGGCACGACCACGTAGTGCGCGGTGCGGCCCTCGTCGACCCAGCGGGCGGCGGCTGCCGCGTACAGGTCGCGCATCAGCTCGGGGTTGGTGACCGCCAGCCCGGCTGCCTCCACCCAGATGTTCGGCCCCCACAGCGGTGACGGCTTCGGGGCACCGAGGACGAAGCCCACCGGGACACCGGCGCGGTACGCGACAGCCCCCGACGCGTGAGGCGTCCCGTACGCGGCGGTCAGCTCCGCCAGGGTCGCGGCGGCGTCCTCGAACCGGGCGGACAGCAGTGGCTGGGCGACGCGGTGCCGGCGGTGCCGGTCGGCGAGCAACATGGCGCAGGCGGCCAGATCGGCGGCCGTGAGCGGCCGTAACTCTGTCCGGGGCATGGCCGGCACCCTACGGGCCGCCGGCGTCGGGGTCATCCTGGTTTCGAAGGAGTGGCCTCGGCGAGGACCGGCTGCCGCAGGATGGTGCGCTGTTTCTCGGGGGCTACTCTGCGGAAGTCACTGAGATAGATCTCGTGGTGCTTACCTGTCATCCGTAGCCCCTGGGCGGGGATGAACTCGTCGTGCAGGTCGGCGAGCACGGCTGCCTCGTCATCGAAGGAGCCGACGTGCAGCGTCTGTACGCACCGCCCTTCGGACAGGGTCTCCAGCCGGATGTCATCGAGGCGTGCCGGCCGGTTCCTGGCCCCGGCCTGCTCGACAGCGGCGTCGACAAGTGCCGTGTCGATCCAGTCGGGGACCATCAGCAGCAACGTCCAGCTCCACCGGGATTTGTCCCGTGAGGTGGTGAAGGCAGCCGTGTCCTCGGCCCACCACAGGCCCTCCAGGGGCGGGACGACGTAGTCGCGCCCGAGGTCGCGTTTGCTTGCGAACTTGAGTTTGTACGCCACCGGGTAGAGCGCTTCGACTGCCGCGGTGAAGGTGGGTGAGGTGTTGGGGTCGCCGTGGCCGTCGATCATGAGGTAGCGCATGTCGGGTACGTCCACGATCCGGAACCGTCCCCGTGGCGCCTGGTAGGCGTCGACTGTCTTCTTGAAGTCAATCTTGGCTGTCATCGGTTTCCTGGACCGGGTCGAGCGGGGCACCGCCGAAGCCGACCTCGTTGCCGTCGGGGTCGCGGTAGATCACCTTGCGCACGCCGTTCTCGTACGTCTCTCGCGAGGCAGGTTGGACACCCCGGGCGGCCATGTCTGCCACCCGTCTGTCGAGGTCGTCGACGAACACGGTCTGCAGGGCGTGGCCGGCCCGCTCGGGCAGTTCCTCGATGTAGAGGTAACGGTGCTCGGCAAGCTCCCACACCGCCTCCGTGTCGTTCGGCACGAACGTGGGTGCGGAGCCCAGCAGCCGCTCGTACCAGGTGAGGGCACGTTGATAGTCGCTCACGGGGATCCCGGCGAAGAGGTCTACCGTCACGCGGTCACGCTAACCCGCCCTACCGACACACTCGAGGAACTGCCGCCGGCCTCGCCGGTGGCATCAGGACCGGATCCGGAAGGGGGCCAGGGTGGCGCGGATCTGGTCGCCCGCGCCCCAGTCGTCGTCGAACTGGGCGAGAACGGCGAGGTGCTGTCGTAGTTGGACGATCGGCATGCGGTCCCGCCAACCGTCGTCGAGGGAGGTCAGCTCCGCGTAGACATCGAAGAACCGTTGTGCCTCGGGCGGGGGCGAGGTGGACCACACGTGGGCGAGGTCGACCTCGGCCCACATGTAGGACACGGCCGGGTCGATGAGCGCGGGCTGCCCGTCCAGGGTGGCCAGCACGTTGTGAGCCCACAGGTCGCCGTGTGTCAGGCAGGCCGGCCGGTCCGGCAGCAGGTCGGGCAACCTGTGACACAGCCGCTCCAGCGCCGCCCGGTCCGTCGGGTCGAGTGCCGCGTCGACGCGGGGCTCCCCGAGCCACCGCAGCAGCCGGTGCTGGGCGAAGAACGCGAAGCCGTCGTCCGCCCAGGTGTTGACCTGCCGGCAGCGGCCCAGCCAGTTGTCGCGATGCCACCCGAAGCGCGGGTGGGTGGCGCCCAGGTGCAGGCGGGCGAGGGTGTGCGCGAACTGCTCCCAGAAGCTCCGACTGGGTGGCCTCGGTCGCAGCACCGACAACACGAGCAGCTCCCGGCCCGCCAGGATCACCTCGGGTGTGGCCACACCGCCGAGGTCGCGCAGGGCGACGAGCCCTTCGGCCTCAGCGACGAAGACGTCGTCGGCCGGCGGGTCGGCGAGGGCCTTGACGAACACCGGCGGCGCGTCGCGGCGGGTGGCGATGGCCGCGAGCGCGGCGATCCCACCTGTCGTCGGCTGCACCGTGACGACGTCCCGCATCCCGGCGCGGCGCAGCCGCTCCAGCAGGAACGTCGTCAGGGGCATCACGACGGACTCCTCCTGGGTGAGACGCTCTCCGACAGATCGTACGGCGGCGGGCTGCCGGTGCCCGTCAGCGCTCCAGGTACGCCGTCAGTCGGTCGGCGAGTTGCCTCGGATGGCTGAGTGCCACGGCGTGGCAGCCGTCGATCTCGTCCGGGACGACACCGAGCCGGTCGGCGGCCACCCGGCGTTGGAAGTCCGCCGGGAAGAACCTGTCGTCGCGCGCGATGAGCACCTTCGTCGGCACGTCCGGCCAGGCCTCCAGCGGCCACGGCTCGTGCCACTCGGTGCTGGCCTGCTCCCGTACGTGCGCCCCAGCCTCCGCGACGACCTCGGCCGGCACACCGTTGTAGAACTGCTGCTCCTCGCTGAGACCCTCGGTGCCCTGGTAACCGGTGTTGTCCCACCAGTCCTCGGGTGGCTCGCCCGGGCGCGGGATCATCGGCGTGAGCAGCACGATCAGCCGCACCGGCAGCTTGTCGGCGAGCAGCGGTGCGGTGAACGCCCCGTACGACTGGCCGACGACCACCAGGTCGCTCCGCTCGCCGATCGCGTCGACCACCGTGTCGCGGAACTCGGCGAACCCCGCTGAACGGTCCTCGATCGGCAGCTCCGGCACCACCACGTCGTGGCCACGGTCGGTCAGCTCCGGGACCAGCCGGTGCCAGTCCCAGGCGCTGCCGCCGCCGCCGTGGATCAGAACGAAAGTCGCCATGCCCCGGAGCCTGCCACCTGGGTACGACAACAAGGGCCGGCGCCGGTGTGTCGCAGGGGCCGGGCAGAATCGCGTTCGTGCTGGTGGCGGTGGTGTCTGACGAGCGGGGCGGGGGAGTGCTGCAACCTCTCGACCCGGCCGGCGTGCCGCTGGGCGGGCCCGAGTCGGTCGTCGACCTGCCCGCCGCGGTGGCCGCGCGGGAGCGCGCCGACCAACCGCGTTGGGTCTGGGCCTCCGGCGCGGCGCTCTACCCGGCGCTGCTGCGCGCCGGAGTGACGGTGCGGCGGTGTCACGACGTGGAGCTGACCGAGGCGCTGCTGCTCGGGTACGCCGGCCGGTGGGGTGAGCCGCGCGCGCTGGCGGCGGCGTGGGCGCGGCTGACCGGCGCGCCGGTGCCGGCCGATCCGCCGCCTCGGGTCGCCACGCCGCCCGGCGCCGGTCAGGGCGCGCTCTTCGACGCCGTGCCCGGGCCGCCGGGTCCGGGCATCACCGCGTTGACCCGGGTGTACGCCGACCAGCTCGGCCGGGTCGCGGCGACCGACGATCCCTGGCGGTTCCGCCTGCTGGTGGCGGCCGAGTCGGCAGGTGCGCTGATCGCGGCCGAGATGGGGGCGGCCGGGCTGCCCTGGCGGGCCGACGTGCACGACGCGGTCCTCGCCGAGCTGCTGGGTGAGCCGTCTCCGGTGGGCGGGCCGCCGCGCCGGCTGGCGGAGTTGGCCGGGCGGATCGCCGAGGCGTTCGGGGTGCGGCAGCTGCACGCGGACAGTCCGGCCGAGCTGCTGAAGGCGTTCGCGCGAGCCGGTGTGGAGCTGCCGAACACCCGGGCCTGGGTGCTGCGCGGGGTTGATCATCCCGCGGTCCCGCTGGTCCTGGAGTACAAGGAGCTCTACCGGATCTGGACGGCGCACGGCCGGGCCTGGCGGGACGCCTGGGTGCGCGACGGCCGGTTCCGGCCGGAGTACGTGCCCGGCGGGGTGGTGTCGGGGCGTTGGGCCACCCGGGGCGGCGGTGCGTTGCAGATCCCCAAGGTGATCCGCCGGGCGGTGGTGGCCGACCCGGGATGGCGGTTCGTGGTGGCCGACGCCGGGCAGTTGGAGCCACGGGTGCTGGCGGCCGTCTCCGGTGACGCCCGGCTCGCCGCCGCCGGGGCGACAGGTGACCTGTACGCCGCGCTGGCCCGGGACGCGTTCGACGGTGACCGTGGTCGCGCCAAGTTGGCGTTGCTCGGTGCGATGTACGGGCAGACCGGTGGATCGGCGGTGCCGGCCCTGGCGGTGCTGCGGCGCAGCTATCCGACGGCGTTTGGGCATGTCGAGGCGGCGGCGCGTACCGGTGAGACGGGTGGCCTGGTGCGGTCCTGGTTGGGGCGGACCTGCCCGCCCGGCACGGCGGGATTCGGTGCCGACGACGACGGCCCGGTGGACCCGGAGGTGGCCGGTGAGGTGCAGTCGCCCCGGGCCCGGGCGGCTCGCTCCCGGGGCCGGTTCACCCGTAACTTCGTCATCCAGGCCACCGCGGCCGAGTGGGCGTCCACCCTGCTCGCGGTGCTCCGCGGTGAGCTGGCCGGCACCCGGGCGGAGCTGGTCTTCTTTCAACACGACGAGGTGATCGTGCACTGCCCGGCGGGGCAGGCCGAGCAGGTCGCCGAGGTGGTGGAACAGGCCGGCCGGCGGGCGACCTCGCTGCTGTTCGGGGACACCCCGGTCCGCTTTCCGTTGGATCTGTCCGTCGTGGAGTGCTACGCCGACGCCGTCTGAGGACGGGCTGCCGCGATCAGCGCCTGGTAAGACGGGAAAAATCTAGTATGGGCGTTATGTGGCATCGGAGACCTGCGGACGGAACGGAATCGTGAACGCCACAGTGGCGGTGGGGCGGCCGGACACCCGCCTGGAGGGCGCAGACAAGGTGACGGGTGCCGCCCGGTACGCGGTGGAGTATCCGGTGCGAAATGTGGCGTACGCCCAGGTCGTGCAGTCGACGGTGGTGCGCGGTGAGATCACCGCCGTGCACACCGACGCCGCGTTGGCGGTCGGCGGGGTGCTCGCCGTGCTGCATCACGGCAACGCCCCGCGCGTGGCCGCCGGGGTCGACGCGGAGCTGTACCGGTTGCAGGAGCCGACCGTGCACTACCGGGGTCAGATCGTCGCCGTCGTGGTGGCCGAGTCCAGTGAGGCGGCCCGGGAGGCGGCCCGGCTGGTCCGTCTCGACTACGACGAGCAGCCGTACCGGACCGAACTCTCGGCCCAGGACCCGGAGCTGTACCAGCCGGCGCACATCAACCCGAGCCTCCCGACGGATGTGGTGGCCGGGGACGTCGACGCCGGGTTCGCCGCCGCCGAGATCCAGTTGGATCTGCTCTACCGCACACCGTCGTACCACAACAGCCCGTTGGAACCGCACGCGTCGACCGCGCAGTGGCACGACGGACACCTGCTGGTGCACGACTCCGATCAGGGCTCCGCGTCCGTCCGGGACATCCTGGCCCGGTTGTTCGAGCTGCCCCCGGAGGCGGTCCGGGTGGTCAACACGCACGTCGGTGGTGGTTTCGGCGGCAAGCAGTACTGCAAGGTGCAGACCGCGCTGGCCGCGCTGGCCGCCCGGCAGGTCGATCGTCCGGTCCGGCTCGCGCTGACCCGTCAGCAGATGTTCGGCCCGGTCGGCTACCGCACGCCGACCATCCAACGGGTCCGGCTCGGCGCCGACCGGGACGGACGGATCACCACTGTCGTCCACGACTCGGTGACCCAGACCTCGACGGTGACCGAGTTCGCCGAGCAGGTGGCCGTCTACACCCGCAACATGTACGCGGCGGCGAACCGGCGCACCACGCACCGCCTGGCGCGCCTCGACGTGCCGACACCGTTCTGGATGCGGGCCCCGGGACACACCCCCGGCTCGTTCGCCCTGGAGTCCGCCCTCGACGAGCTGGCGCTGGCCTGCCAGGTCGACCCGGTCGAGCTGCGGCTGCGCAACGACACGATGATCGACCCGGAGAGCGGAAAACCGTTCACCAGCCGCAACCTGGCGGCCTGCCTCCACGACGGCGCACGCCGGTTCGGCTGGGCCGACCGGAACCCGACCCCCCGATCCGAGCAGGGCGGCAGGTGGTTGTACGGCACCGGCATGGCCGGCTCCTGCTATCCCGCCCGGGCCCGCCCGGCCACCGCCTCGGCGGCCGGGTACGCCGACGGCACCTTCGAGGTACGCATCAACGCCGCCGACATCGGCACCGGTGCGCGTACCGCCCTGTGGCAGGTGGCCGCCGACACGCTCGGGGTGCCCTCGGAGCGGGTGCGGATCCAGGTGGGCGACACCGCGCTGCCCCGGGCGGAGCTGGCCGGCGGATCGACCGGCCTGGCCTCGTGGAGCTGGGCCGTGGTGCGTGCCTGTGAGCGACTCTGCGACCGGCTCGCCGAGCTGCGTGGCGGTGTGCCGGCGGAGGGTCTGCTCGTCGAGGCGAGTACCCACGAGGAGGTGGCGGCGCAGGCCACGCTGCCCCGGTACGCGTACGGCGCGCAGTTCGCCGAGGTGCGGGTGGACGGGGAGACAGGTGAGGTCAGGGTGCGACGGCTGCTGGGTGTCTTCGCCGTCGGCCGGGTGGTCAACCCGACAACCCTGCGCAGCCAGTTGATCGGCGGGATGACCATGGGCCTGTCGATGGCGTTGCACGAGGCCGGTCTCTTCGACGTCCGGTACGGCACCTGGGCCAATCACGACCTGGCCAGCTACCACGTGAGCAGCAACGCCGACGTGCCGGCGGTCGAGGCGTACTGGGTGCCTGACGAGGACGCCCAGCTCAACCCGGTGGGAGTCAAGGGCGCCGGTGAGATCGGGATCGTCGGCACGGCCGCGGCGATCGCCAATGCGGTGCATCACGCGACCGGAGTGCGGGTCCGCGAACTTCCGATCACCTTGGACAAACTGCTGGACACCTGAACCGGCGGGCAAATGTTCACCTGATTTTTCCGGCTCATACATGTCGAGACAGCGGGGAATTCGTCCGCCTGACGCGGGGTCGCCCGCTGTTCCCGCCTACCCCTGCCGTATGTCACCCTGGCTCCGCAAACGTGACCACTTCGATCGACATGGTGTCGGTACCGGGAGGCGGCATGGCCAGGCGCGTGTATCTGCATATCGGTGCGCCGAAAACGGGAAGCACCTATGTGCAGAACGTGCTCTGGAACAATTGCGCCGCCTTGCAGGAGGCGGGCATTCTGCTGCCGGGTAGTCCGGTGGCGCACGACCAGGCGATGGCCGACCTGCGCGCGGCGTCCTGGCGGGACACCGACGTCTACTGGACCTGGGACCGGCTGGCCGAGAAGGCCAATAGCTGGACCGGCGACGTGATCATCAGCAACGAGGGCCTGGGCGCGGCGACCGGTGCGCAGGCCGCCCGGGCTGTGGAAAGTCTCGACGGTGCCGAGGTGCACGTCATCGCGGCCGGTCGTGACCTGTGGCGGACCTTCCCGTCGTTCTGGCAGCAGAGCGTCCGGGCCCGCAGTGGCTGGCGGTTCGGTGCCTTCATGCGCGCCGTGGAGGAGGGCAGGGCCGAGGCCTTCTGGAACAACCACACCGCGCCGCGCATGCTGCGTCGATGGGGTGACCTGGTCCCCGCGGAACACCGCTACCTGGTGACGGTTCCCGCGCCCGGCGCCCCACGGGACCTGCTGTGGCACCGGTTCGCGGGGATCCTCGGGATCCCGGACGGGGTGTGTGAGCTGGCAGAACCCACCTCGAATCCGTCGCTCGGCGCAGCCGAGATCGAACTGCTGCGTCGGGTGAACCTGGCGTTGGGTGACAGGTACCCGCTGCGTACGCCGTACCAGAAGGTGGTGCACCGGCATCTTGTCGATGCCGTGCTCAAACGCCGCGAGGGGGTCACCTTCGGTGTCGGTCTGGACCGGGCCGACTGGGTGCGCGAGCTGGCGGAGCAGCAGATCAAGGAACTTCAGGACTACCCGTGCCGGATCGTCGGTGACCTCGACGAGTTGCGGCCGACCGTGATGCGGCAGAGCATCAGCCCCGACGACCTGGACGAGGAGCAACTGCTCCAGGTCGCTGTCGAGACGATCGTCGGCATGCTGGCGCACGCCGATGCGCTCAGCCAGCCGCCGGCCGGCGACCACGACAACGTGAACGTCCTCTCCCGGCTGAGGACCCGGGCGGCCGGCGGCGTCAAACGCCGGCTCCGCCTGGCCACCCGCCGCGAGCCGTAGCCGGGCCGGGGCCCGCCACCGCCTCGTCACCGGCTTGAGTGCCCCCGGCCGGCCCGATACTCGTCGCGGCCGGGCCGCGCTAGCGTGCGTCGGAGGCCAGGTCCAGCAGGGTACGGACGACGACGTGACGGGCGAGCGGGATCTTGAAGGCGTTGTCCGACTGTGGCCGGGCGTCGGCGAGTTCCGCCGCCGCCGCCCGCCGCAGCCGCTCCTCGGTGACCGGTCCACCGCGCAGGAGGTCCTCGGCGCGGGTGGCCCGCCACGGCTTGTGGGCGACGCCGCCGAGCGCGATGCGCACGTCGCGGACCAGCCCGTCGGCGACGTCGATCGCGGCGGCCACCGAGACCAGCGCGAACGCGTACGAGGCCCGGTCCCGGACCTTGCGGTACCAGGAGCGGGTGGCGAACGGCAGCGGCGGCAGGTCCACTGCGGTGATCAGTTCCCCGTGGGTCAGCACGTTGTCGGCCTGCGGCTCGGCGCCGGGCAGCCGGTGCAGCTCGGTCAACGGGATGCGCCGGCCGCCGTCCGGGCCGAGGGTCTGCACCGTGGCGTCCATCGCGACAAGCGCGACCGCGAGATCCGACGGGTGAGTGGCGACGCAGTCCGGTGAGGCGCCGAGAATGGCCAGGTCCCGGTTGTGTCCCTCGATCGCGGAGCAGCCGGTGCCGGGCTCGCGTTTGTTGCACGGCGTGGTGACGTCCTGGAAGTAGAGGCAGCGGGTGCGTTGCAACAGGTTGCCGCCGACGGTGGCGAGGTTGCGCAACTGGGTGGAGGCGCCGCTCACCACGGCCTGGGCGATCACCGGGTAACGGCGCCGGATCAGTGGATCGGCGGCCAGGTCGCTGTTGGAGACTCCGGCGCCGACGCGTACCCCGCCGTCGGGCAGTTCCTCGATCGACCGGGAGGTCACCCCACGGATGTCGACAAGCAGGTCGGGGCGGGCCACGTCGAGCTTCATCAGGTCCACCAGGTTGGTGCCGCCGCCGAGGTAGGCAGCCCGGGGCGAGCCGGCCAGCAGGGCGACGGCCCCGGCCGGGTCGATCGCGCGTTCGTACCGGAACGGCCTCATGAACCGGCCACCTCCTGGATCGCGGGCACCATGTTGGCGTAGGCGGCGCAGCGGCACAGGTTGCCGCTCATCCGTTCGCGGATCTCGTCGGGGTCGACCGCCAGGTCGACCGGGCCGCCGTTCGGGCCGTCGCCGGGCGTGTCGAAGGTGACGGTGCTGGGCCGTCCCGCCGCCGCCTCCGCCAGCATGGCGACGGCGGAGACGATCTGCCCGGGGGTGCAGTAGCCGCACTGGAAGGCGTCGTGGTCGATGAAGGCCCGCTGCACGGGGTGCAGGCCGTCGGTGGCCAGACCGGCAGCCGTGACGATCTCGCCGCCGTCGTGGGCCACCGCGAGCGCGAGGCAGCTGTTGACGCGCTGCCCGTCGAGCAGCACCGTGCACGCGCCGCACTGCCCGTGGTCGCAGCCCTTCTTGGGGCTGGTGTTGCCGAGCCGTTCACGGAGCGCGTCGAGCAGCGTGGTGCGGGTGTCGACGGTGAGTTGGTGCTCGACGCCGTCCACCCGCAGGGTGACCTCGGTGTCCATCGTCCGCCTCCCGGGTGGTCGTGGCGTGTCGGCGACGCCATCCCATTAAAGGGATCTTTCATCCATGAAGCCGGGAAAAGCGATAAAAATGGACGCAACGGTTGCCGGCTGAAAGGCGTCGACGTGTTGGCGGAGGTGTGGCCGTTCGTCCAGCAGCGCCACGGCGTCGGCCAGCGGGTGGTGCTGGCCCGACTGGTGCGACGCTCCGGCCCCGGCTCGCGTCCGCTGGGCGCCACCATGGCCGTCGCCTCGGACGGCGGTTGGACCGGCTCGGTCTCCGGCGGCTGCGTGGAGGCGACCCTGCTCGACGAGGCCCGGGCGGTCCTCGACGGTGCCGGCGCCCGGCTCACCTCGGTCAGCCCCGGCGCCGACCTGATGCCGTGGGAACCCACCCCGGCCTGCTCCGGCGAGCTGGGCGTACTGCTCTGCCCCGTGCCGACCGGCCCGGTGTACGCGGCCATCGGCGCGGCGCTGGCCACCCGCCGCCCGCTCGCGCTCAGCGTCGAGCTTCGGGAACCGTTCCGCTGGTCGACGGCGGCGAATCGGCACGGGCTGCCCGACGGCGACGACCGGTTCGTCGAAGAACTGGTCCCCGGTCCACTGTTGCTGCTGGTCGGCGCCACCGACCTGGCCGCCGCGCTGGCCGCCCTGGCGGTCCCGACGGGACGCCGGGTCGTCGTGGCCGATCCACGACCGGCGTACGCCCAACGGGACCGGGTGCCGGCTGCCGACGACGTGATCTGCGTCTGGCCGGACGAGTGGTTGGCAGCGGGTCACCTCGGCCCGCGCGACGCGGTGCTGGTCCTGACCCACGACCCACGCATCGACGACCGGGCGCTGCGCGCCGCGCTGGCCGGACCGGCCGGCTACGTCGGTGCCCTGGGCAGCCGGGCCACGCACGCCCGGCGGCTGGCCCGGCTGGCCGGTACGCCGGGTCTCAGCCGGCTTGCCGGCCCGGCGGGGCTGGACCTCGGCGGGGTTTCCCTCACCGAGACCGCGCTGTCGATGCTCGCCGAGGTCATCGCGGTCGGCAACCGACGCGGCGGCGGGCGGTTGCGTGACGGGCAGGGCGCGATCCGGCCGGTGGACCGGATCACGGCCGGCGAACTGGTGCTGGGCGAGGCGCCCGTCGGCGGGTGAGCGGACACCCGAGGCTCTCCTGTAGACCTATAGATACCCAATTTACACCAAATGCCCCGCCACTCTCGTCCGACCGCTGTCGTTGCAAACGGTGTGCGTAGGACGGGAGGGTCGGGGTCACGCGGCCCCGACCGCTCCCAACGTTGGAGGGAGCGCAGCTCTGAACCGGATCGCAGGAATGATCATCGCTGCGGGGGGTGGCCGCCGCATCGGCGGGCCGGAAGCCCTGCTGCACCAGGGCGGCAAGCCACTTGTCGACCAGATGATCGACACGCTGACGGAGGCGGGCTGCGGGCAGATCGCGGTCGTCCTGGGTGCCGCGGCCGACCAGGTCCGCGAGACCGCCGACCTCAGTCGCGCCACGGTGGTGGTCAACCGCGCCTGGGGTACCGGCGTCGGCTCGTCCATCCGGGCCGGCCTCGCCGGCATCGACGACGACCGGGTCGAGGCGGCGGTGGTGGTGCCTGTGGACATGCCGGGGCTCACCGCCGCGGCGGTCCGCCGGGTCACCGCGCTGCCCTTCCCCGACGTGCTTGTCTGCGCCACCTACAACGGTCTGCGCGGTTACCCGATGCTCTTCGGCCGTCGGCACTGGCCCGGCATCGCCACCCTGGCAAGTGCCGACGTCGGCGCCCGCCCGTACCTGCTGGCGCACAAGGACCAGATCGTCGACATCGCCTGTGACGCGGTGGCCGACGGCAGCCGCGTCGACACCCCCGAACTCATGGCCCTCTACGGCCTCTCTGTCCCCGAACAACGCGTACCCGTCTAACCCCCCGCCCCACCCCGTTGATCATGAGGTTAGCGGCATTATGAAGAT
>NZ_BOOZ01000066.1 GCF_016863495.1 Micromonospora andamanensis | reverse complement strand
ATCGCCGTGATGGCGGCAGCTCCGGCGGAGACCGTCGCGAGAGTGGTTTCCGAGGCGGCGAGCGCCGCGAGGGTGGCTACGCCGATCGTCGTGGCGGTGGAGTCCGGGACGACCGGGACGGCGAGCGTCGCTTCGGGCGGCGTGAGGACCGGGACGGACCTGGTGCGGCCGAGGACGGTCGTCCGGAGGCGCCGGCGCTTCCCGACGAGATCGTCGCGACCGACCTGGACAAGGACGTCCGCGCCGAACTGCTGTCGCTGGCGAAGCCGGTCGCGGACACCGTTGCCCGACACCTCGTGGCGACCGGCCAACTGATCGACGAGGACCCGGCCGAGGCACTCGCGCACGCACTGGCCGCTCGCCGGCTCGCATCGCGGATTTCGGCAGTCCGGGAAGCAGTCGGCCTGGCCGCCTACCACGCCGGTGAGTGGCAGTCGGCCATCGCCGAGTTGCGGACGTACCACCGGATGAGCGGCGCGCAGAGCCACCTTGCGGTGATCGCGGACAGCGAGCGGGCACTGGGCCGTCCCGAACGGGCCATCGACCTGTTCCGGGGTGCCGACCAGGAGAAGCTGGACCCGGCGGTGGCGACTGAACTGCTGATCGTGGCCGCTGGCGCGCGCGGCGACCTCGGCCAGCGGGACGCGGCCGTGGCGATGCTTCAGGTACCCGACCTGACCAGCGACACCGTCCAGCCGTGGACGGCACGGCTGCGGTACGCGTACGCCGACGCCCTGCTGGCCGTCGGGCGGCGAGCCGAGGCACGGGAGTGGTTCTCCCGCGCGGCGGAGGTGGACACCGAGGCGGAGACCGACGCGGCCGAGCGGCTGCTGGAACTCGACGGTGTGGTCATCGAGGGCGACGACGAGGACGAGGTGACCGAGGAGCTGGTTGCTGGTCCCGGTGCCCCCGGTGCCGTACCGACAAGCCCGGACGCCGGCCCGGCGACCACCGCCGAGGCGTCCGACCAGGACGACCCGGTCGGCAGTAACCTGCCGTCCGACGGACCCGGGCACGACGCGAGCACCGGCGCGGAGCCGACGGTCGTCGAGCAGCCGAACGGCGACGACGCGGCGGTCGAGGAGCGGGTGGGCGACCAGACCGTCGACGACCAGCCGCGCGGTGACCAGCTTGCCGGCGATCAGCCAATCGACACGTCGACCACTGACGGTCGGCGCGATGCGACCGACGGCGGCGTGGCCGAGGACGTGGCACCGGACATCGAGGCCGCACCGGAGGCCGCCGACCTCGGTGCGGACCGCGAGGCGAACGGGACCGAGGAGCCGGAGGCACGGCAGCGATGAACGGGGACCGGCTGGTTGACGGTTACGCCCTTGTCGTTTTCGACCTGGACGGGGTGATCTACCTGATCGACCAGCCGATCCCCGGCGCGGTCGAGACGGTCGCCCGGCTGCACGGTGAGGGCCGGGCGGTCGCGTACGCGACGAACAACGCCTCGCGCCGCGCCGCCGACGTGGCCGATCTGCTCACCGGGATGGGTGTGCCGGCACGGACGGAGGAGGTGCTCACCAGCGCCGCAGCGGCCGCCCAACTGCTGGGCGAGCGACTGCCGGCCGGCGCGCCGGTGCTCGTGGTGGGCGCCGAGGCACTCCGCGCCGAGATCAGCGAGGCCGGGCTCAAGCCGGTGACCACGGCCGAGGAGTCACCGGTCGCGGTGATCCAGGGGTACGGCCCGCAGGTGGGCTGGGCCGATCTGGCCGAGGCAGCGGTGGCGGTGCGGGCCGGCGCGACCTGGGTGGCCACGAACACCGACCGGACCCTGCCCAGCGGGCGTGGACCGTTGCCGGGCAACGGCGCGCTGGTCGCCGCGCTGGCCACCGCGCTCGGCCGCGACCCGGACGAGATCGTCGGCAAGCCGGCGCCGGAACTGTTCGCCACCGCCGCCCGACGGGCCGGCGAAGGTCGTACGGTGGTCGTGGGTGACCGGCTGGACACCGACATCGAGGGTGCCAACCGGGCCGGTCTGGACAGCCTGCTGGTCCTCACCGGCGTCAGCGACGCCGCCGAGCTGCTCGCGGCGCCCCCGGAGCGGCGGCCGACGTACGTTTCGTGGGACCTGACCGGACTCTTCGATCCCGACTGCGTGGTGCGGGTGCCGGCGGCGGACGCCGACCACGGTGGCTGGCAGGTGACCATCACCGGGGCCGACGACTGGCAGCTGTCCGGCTCGGGCCGTGACCTGGACGCGCTCGCCACGCTCTGCGCGGCGGCCTGGCGCAGCCACCCGTCCGGTCCGGTCCGGGCGGCCTCCCCGCAGGCGGCGAAGGCGCTGGAGAAGCTCGGCCTGGCAACCTGACCGGACCGCCGGCTCAGAGCAGCTTGCGCAGCTTCATCAGGTCGAACGGGTTCGCCTTGATCGACACACGGCGGTTGGCGACCGCGCGGGTGACGTCGAGGTCGCCGCGCACCAGGGCGAGCAGGTCGTCACTTGTGGTGCTCATGGCGATCTTCGCCTTCGGGTCGTCACCGTCAGCGAGTTCGACGAGCCTGCCGCCGGTGAGCCGACCGTGGAAGGCGGTCTCCAGATCAGTGATCCGGCAGGCCAGGGTGCGATCCAGGTCCACGCGATCACGGACGGTCTCCGCGTTGCGTTCGAGCCGGGCGGCCAGATCCTGCAACGCCTGCCGACACTCGTCCACCGTGGCCACCAATCGCCTCCTCGCCACACCACGTCGTCTCCCGGCACCGTACCGCACAGGACGGTTCCGGCGGCCCGGTAGCGTGACACCTGCACAGCCGCCGGGCGAAAGGACTCAGGCATGCAGGACGCGTGGCGCGCCTACCTCGAACTGGCCATGGGCCTGACGGAGGCGCCCCGGAAGAAGGCGCAGGACGCGGTGCGTCGAGCGGTGGGATCGACCGGAGCGACAGCTGCCCAGTTGCAGACCCTCGCCGAGGAGTTGCGGTCGACCGGCGCGGCCAACCGCGAGGCCCTGACCAAGCTGGTGCGGTTCGAGGTCGAGCGGGCACTCGGTGCGGTGGGCCTGGCCACCGCCGAGGAGGTCGCCGAACTGGATCGCCGGGTCCGTGAGTTGGAACGGCAGCTTCGAGCCGCCGCCGGCACGCCCACAAGTGGCCCGGCGCCGGGCCCCTCGACGGCCGCCGGATCCGCTGAGAACCCCTCCGTCGGCACGCCACCGACCGCCGCCGCGGCCCCACCGACAAAAGCGGTCGCCAAGAAGGCTGTCGCGAAGAAGGCGGTGGCCAAGAAGGCTGTCGCGAAGAAGACCGTGGCGAAGAAGACGTCCGGAACCGTGATGCGTACCGCCGATGGCGAACCGACGCCGCGACCGGCGAAGGCCGCGCCGCCGCGACCGGACGGTGCCGCGTGACCGCACCGCGCCCCGGCCCGCCGCTGGGCTCGGGCCCGCGCCCCGGTCCGCCGCCGCAGCGCTGGACCGGGGAGGACGCGGAGGGCGACAACCATCCGGCGGTGGACGCCGCGGTGCAGGCGATAGCCAACGCCGCGACTCTGAGCCCCGCCGACCAGATCGCCCAGTACGAGGCCGCGTACCAGACGCTGCGGGAGACGCTGGCCACCATCGACCAGGCCTGAGGAGATACGTCGATCCATGGCACGGCGTAACCGGTTGGACGCCGAACTCGTCCGTCGCGGGCTGGCCCGTTCCCGCGAGCAGGCGGTCGCGCTTGTCGAGGCCGGCCGCGTACAGCTGCGTGGGGTGCCGGCGCGCAAGGCCGCCGCGATGGTCGATCCCGCCGATCCGCTGCTGGTCAGCGGCGCCGACCCCACCTCGGAGTACGTCTCCCGGGGCGGGCACAAGCTGGCCGGCGCGCTCGCCGCGTTCACCCCCGCCGGGCTGGTGGTTGGTGGTCGACGCTGCCTCGACGCGGGCGCGTCCACAGGCGGCTTCACCGACGTGCTGCTGCGGAACGGGGCCGCCGAGGTGGTCGCGGTGGATGTCGGCTACGGCCAACTGGCCTGGTCGCTGCGCAACGATCCCCGGGTACGGGTCTTCGAACGCACGAACGTCCGGACGCTGACCCCCGAAGCGATCGACGGTCCGGTCGACCTGACCGTCGCCGACCTGTCGTTCATCTCGTTGCGCCTGGTGCTGCCGGCCCTGGCGGCCTGCACCCGGGCCGATGGCGATCTGGCGTTGATGGTCAAGCCGCAGTTCGAGGTGGGTCGGGACCGGGTCGGCGCCGGTGGCGTGGTGCGTGATCCGGAACTTCGGGCACAGGCGGTGCTGGATGTCGCCACGGCGGCCGCGAGCCTGCGGCTGGGGCTGGCTGATCTCGCGGCCAGCCCGCTGCCGGGGCCGAGCGGTAACGTCGAGTTCTTCGTATGGTTACGCCGGGACGCGCCACCGGCCGACCCGGACCGGGTACGGGCCGTGGTGACGGCTGGGCCCGGTGGCCAGGTGACGTCCGGCGACCGGCCGGACGAGGCGACGGAGGAGGTGGCCACGTGAGCGAGCGAAGCGAGCGAACCGTTTGGCACAGCAGCGTGGCGGCTCGCGCCGCCGGTGAGCGGAGCGAGGCGGTGGCGTGAGCGAGCGAAGCGAGCGAACCGTTTGGCACAGCGGCGTGAGCGGGTCTCGGCGAGCGAACCCTCAGCGCGGTGTTCCCGAGCGGTCGTCGCGGTGACCCGCACGGCCCTGTTGGTGACGCACACCGGCCGCCGCCGCAGCACCGAGCACGCCCGTACGGTCGCCGCGGACCTGATCGCCGCCGGGTTCGAGGTGCGGGTCGTGGCCGAGGAGGCCGAGGACCTCGACCTGCCGGGCGTGGTGCCGGTGACCGGGCCGGAGACGGCCGAGGGCGCGGAGATCGTCTTCGCGCTCGGCGGGGACGGCACGTTCCTGCGCGCCGCGGAGCTGGCCCGACCGGCGAAGGTGCCACTGCTGGGCATCAACCTCGGCAAGGTCGGGTTTCTCGCCGAGGCGGAGATCGGTGATCTCGACGTGGCGGTTCGCGACGTGGTGAGCCGCAACTACAGCGTCGACGAACGGCTCACCCTCGACGTGACCGCGGAGTTCGACGGTGGGCCGACAATCGAGTCGTGGGCGCTCAACGAGATAAGCGTCGAGAAGGGCGAGCGGGCCCAGATGCTGGAACTGCTCGTCGACGTCGACGGGCGGCCGCTGTCCCGCTACGGCTGCGACGGCGTGGTCTGCGCCACCCCCACCGGATCCACCGCGTACGCCTTCTCCGGCGGCGGACCGGTGGTCTGGCCCGAGGTGGAGGCGCTGCTGCTGGTACCGATCAGCGCGCACGCGTTGTTCAGCCGGCCGCTGGTGACCGCCCCCACCTCCACCATCTCGATAACCGTCGACCCGTTCACCACCCTGGCGGTGCTCTGCTGCGACGGCCGGCGGGTCTACGACCTGCCGCCGGGTGCCCGGGTCACCGTCCGGCGGGGCACCCTGCCGGTACGGATCGTCCGGCTGCGGGACCGGTCGTTCACCGCGCGTCTGGTGGCCAAGTTCGACCTTCCGGTGCACGGCTGGCGGGGCAACCGTCGCTGACTCCGGCGGCCACGCCGGCTGGTCAAGTGTCGGGCCACGCGTCTACTGTCGGTTGCTGTGCTGGAGGAGCTACGCATCACCGGACTGGGCGTCATCGAGGACACGACGCTGCCGTTGACCGGCGGCATGAACGTCATCACCGGCGAGACCGGGGCTGGCAAGACCATGGTGGTGACCGGGCTCGGGCTGCTCTTCGGCGGCCGGGCCGACGCCGGTCGGGTACGCGCCGAACCCGGCCGTGCCGTCGTCGAGGGCCGGCTGCGCCTCGGTGGCCGGGTGGCGGAGACGGTGCACGCCCGGATCACCGACGCCGGCGGTGAGCCGGACGACGACGGCTGCGTGCTGCTGAGCCGTACGGTCACGGTGGAGGGTCGGTCCCGGGCCCACCTGGGTGGTCGCGGCATGCCGGTGTCGATGCTCGGCGAGGTCGGCGAGCAGGTGGTCGCCGTGCACGGCCAGTCCGATCAACTGCGCCTGCTGCGCCCGGCCGAACAGCGGGCCGCGCTGGACCGGTTCGCCGGCCCGGAGCACGAGAAGCTGCTCGACGCGACCCGGGACGCCTTCACCAGGTGGCGTCGGGTCGTTGACGACCTGGCCGACCGCCGACGCAACGCGCGCGAACGCCACCAGGAGACCGACCTGCTGCGGTTGGGGCTCGACGAGATCACCCGGGTGGATCCGCAACCGGGTGAGGACGCCGAGCTGAAGGCGGAGACGCAGCGGCTGGAGCACGCGGAGGGCCTGCGTACCGCGGCTCAGCTGGCCCACCAGTGCGTGGCCGGCGGGTTGGAGGCCACCGACGACACTCCCGACGCCTCGACGCTGTTGGGCACCGCCCGGCGCACGCTGGAGGCGCAGACCGGCACCGATCCGGCGCTCGGTGAGCTGGCCGCCCGCCTGGAGGAGGCGGCCACGCTTGTCGCCGACGTCTCGGTGGAGCTGTCCACGTACCTCACCGGTCTGGACGCCGACCCGGCCCGGTTGCAGGCCCTCTACGAGCGGCGGGCCGCGCTGCGGGCGTTGACCCGCAAGTACGCCGACGACGTCGACGGTGTGATCGCCTGGGCGGAGCGGGCCCGGATCCGACTGTCCGAGCTGGACAATTCCGACGAGCTGCTCGACGAGTTGGACCGGGAGGCGTCCCGGTTGGCAGCCGAGGTGGCCGAGCTGGCCGGCCGGCTGTCGGTGTCCCGGCAGGAGGCGGCGGCGCGCTTCGCCGAGCAGGTCACCGTCGAGCTGGCCGGGCTGGCGATGCCGCACGCCCGGATCGAGGTGGCGGTGCTGCCCCGACCCGCCGGCCGGACCGAACCGACGTTGCCGGTCAACGGGGTCGACGTCGGCGTCGGCCCGGACGGCGGCGACGAGGTCGAGCTGCGGCTGCTGGCGCACCCCGGTGCGCCGTCGCTGCCCCTGCAACGGGGTGCCTCCGGCGGTGAGCTGTCTCGGGTGATGCTCGCCATCGAGGTGGTCTTCGCCGGCTCCGGTGGCCCGCCGACACTTGTCTTCGACGAGGTCGACGCGGGCGTCGGTGGTCAGGCGGCGGTGGAGATCGGCAGGCGGCTGGCCCGGCTGGCCCGCAGCCACCAGGTGCTGGTGGTGACCCACCTGCCCCAGGTCGCGGCCTTCGCCGACCGGCACCTGGTGGTGGCCAAGGACACCGGCGGCGCGGTCACCACCAGCGGGGTGCGGGTGGTGGAGGACACCGAGCGGGCCCGGGAACTCGCCCGGATGCTCGCGGGTTTGCCAGATTCGGATCTGGGTATCGCTCATGCGGAGGAACTGCTGGCCGTGGCGGCCAGGGAACGGCGGTCCTGAGACCGCGATTGTGAGCGGAGGCACACCGGCCTTCGCCCATGTGTGCTTCCCTGGGTAGGCGGCCCTGCTCAGGCATGTCGCGACAGATTCGCCTGCCTCACATGCCAGGATGGTCACGATGCGTCTACCCACGTTGCGCCGGGCCCGGAACGCGGAACCGGGACAGGTCCTCGGCACCGCGCGCCTCGACCGCCGTACGAAGCGGCTGGTCGGTCGGCTCCGCCCCGGTGACATCGCGGTCATCGACCACGTCGACCTGGACCGGGTCGCCGCCGACTCGCTCGTCGCGGTCGGCGTCGGCGCGGTGCTCAACGCCAAGCCGTCGGTCTCCGGCCGATACCCCAACCTCGGCCCAGAGGTGTTGATCTCGGCAGGCATTCCGCTCCTCGACGACCTCGGCGAGGGCATCTTCGAGCGGATCCGCGAGGGCGACACGGTACGCATCGAGGGCAACACCGTCTACCTGAACGACGATCCGGTGGCACACGGCAGCCTCCAGGACACCGAGAGCGTGGCCAAGGCGATGACCGACGCCCGGGAGGGCCTGTCGGTGCAGTTGGAGGCCTTCGCCGCCAACACCATGGACTACCTCAAGCAGGAGCGCGACCTGCTGCTCGACGGCGTCGGGGTGCCCGAGATCGCCACCGAGGTGCAGGGCCGGCACTGCCTGATCGTGGTCCGGGGCTACGACTACAAGGCCGACCTGGACGTGCTGCGCCCGTACATCCGGGAGTTCAAGCCGGTGCTGATCGGCGTCGACGGGGGCGCCGACGCTCTGGTCGAGGCGGGCTACACCCCCGATATGATCATCGGCGACATGGATTCGGTCACCGACGACGTGCTGCGCTGTGGCGCCGAGGTGATCGTGCACGCGTATCCGGACGGGCGGGCGCCGGGGCTGCCCCGGGTCAACGGCCTGGGGGTGCCGGCGGTGACCTTCCCGGCCGCCGCCACAAGCGAGGACCTCGCCATGCTGCTGGCCGACGAGAAGGGCGCCTCGCTTATCGTCGCGGTCGGTACCCACGCCACGCTCGTCGAGTTCCTCGACAAGGGGCGCGGTGGCATGGCGTCGACGTTCCTCACCCGGCTCAAGGTCGGTGGCAAGCTGGTCGACGCCAAGGGCGTCAGCCGGTTGTATCGGCAGAGCATCTCGGGGTCGTCCCTGTTGCTGCTGGTCCTCTCGGCCCTCGCCGCGATGGCCTCCGCGGTGGCCGTCTCCACCGTTGGCAAGGCGTACCTGGGCGTGGTCTCCGAGTGGTGGGACAATTTCGTGTTCCAGCTCGGCCAGCTCTTCTAGCTCCCGACCGATCAAGAGGCTTCAAGCGTGATCAACTTCCGGTACCACGTGGTGTCCCTGACCGCGGTCTTCCTCGCCCTGGCGATCGGCCTGGTGGTCGGCACAGCCGCACTCAACGGTCCGGTCGCGGACTCGCTCAGGGAGACCGTCAACGAGCTGCGCAAGGACAACCAGCAGATGCGCCAGGCGGTGCAGAGCATGCAACGGGAACTGGAGCTGGAGGAGGACTTCGCCGCCGAGATGGCCCAGGTGATGCTGCCGGGCACGCTCAGCGGCAAGCGGGTGCTGGTGCTCAGCCTGCCCACCGGCCGTGACCACACCGAGGGTGTGCTCAAGATGCTCCAGCTGGCCGGTGCCGACGTCACCGGGCGGGTCGACCTCCAGGACAAGTTCATCAACCCGGAGAACAACAACGACCTGCTCGAACTGGCGGTCACCGCGGCCCGACCGACGAGCGCGCCGACCGCTGGCCTGCCCGGCAACGGTCACGGCGTCGAGACCTCCAGCGCCCTGCTGGCCACCGTGCTGCTGGACCAGCCCGCCGGCGCCGAGCCGGTCACCGAGGCCGACCGGCGGGCGGTGCTGGCCGCGTACGGCAACGCGAACTACCTGACCACCTCCGACCGGGTGACCGCACCGGCGGAGGCCGTCGTGGTGGTCAGTGGGCAGCCGTACGTGGACAAGGACTCCGCCAAGAAGGACGAGTCCGTGGTCAAGATCGCCGAACAGTTCGACCGGACCGGGGGCATCGTGGTGGCCGGCAACGGTTCGGCCGGCGGCAACCTGGTGGCCTTCGTGCGGGGCGACGCGGTGCTCACCCAGACCATCTCGACGATCGACAACGCCAACACGGTGCAGGGCCAACTGGTCACCACCCTGGCGCTGGTGCAGCAGCTCACCGAGCGTAAGGCCGGCCAGTACGGCGTCGGTGACAGCGCCGCGTCGCTGGTGCCTAGACTGCCCCAGTGAACCTGAGGCACCCCCGGTGCCCGATTCCGACGATCTCCGCCGGCCGGCCGGCGGGAGGGGATGGCGTGAGCGCGGTGACGGTGACGTGACGATCCTCGGTCGACTCCTGGTGGCCGGGATCGGGGCGGTCGCCGCCCGGTACGCGTTGCGCGAGATCCGTACCGCGCCGGCCGCGCCGGCGCTGGAACGGACCAACTTCCGGGGACGCACCGTGACCCTGGCCGCCGGCCCGGCCCTCGCGGTGGGCGCTTCGGCGGCTGCGGCCGGCGGGGCGGCGAGCGTGCCCGCCGGGGCGGCGACCCTGGTGGCCGGGCTCGGCGCCGGTGCCGTGGGCCTCTACGACGACGTCGTCGGCGCCCGCCCGGAGCAGAAGGCGGCAAAGGGCTTCGCCGGACATCTGGCCGCGCTCCGGCAGGGCCGGGTCACCGCCGGCCTCGTCAAGATCGTGGGAGTGGGCGCGGCCGGTCTGGGCGCGGCGGTGCTGCTCGCCGCCGACCCCGGCGTGGCCGGGCACCGTCGTCGACAGCGGCAGGGGGCGCTGGGACGGGGCGTCGACGTACTGCTCGGCGCGGGGGTGGTGGCCGGCACGGCGAATCTGGTCAACCTGCTCGACCTGCGCCCCGGGCGGGCGCTGAAGTCGGGGCTGCTGTTGGGCGTGCCGCTGAGCGTCGGCCGGCACGGTGGGATCGCCTCGGGCGCTGTCGGTGCCACCGCCGGGCTGTTGCCCGCCGACCTGGCCGAGGACGTGATGCTCGGCGACAGCGGCGCGAACGCCCTCGGGGCGGTGCTCGGGGTGGCGATGGCCGCCCGCACCGGCCCGGTCGGCCGGGCCGGGCTGCTCGCTGTCCTCGCCGGGCTCACCGCCGCCAGCGAGAAGGTGAGCTTCACGAAGGTCATCGCGAGCACGCCGGGGCTGCGTGAACTCGACGCGCTGGGCCGACGCGCCGACTGACGTGACCAGACCGACCCCCCTCGCCGGCACCGGTCGGGTGGCCGGCGCGGCAGCCCTCATCGCCGTCCTCACAGTGGTCAGCAGGCTGGCCGGGTTCGGTCGGACCGCCGTGTTCACCTGGGTGGTGCAGGACAGCGACCTGGGCGCGATGTACCTGCTCGCGAACACCATCCCGAACATCATCTTCGAGATCGTCGCGGGTGGGGCGTTGGCCAGCCTGGTCGTACCGCTGCTCGCGGCGGCGGTCGCGGCGGGGGACCGGCGCACGGTGGCGGCCACCACCGGTGCCCTGCTGACCTGGACGGTGACGCTGCTGGTGCCGTTGGCGGTGCTGGTGGCGCTGGCCGCCGGCCCGATCATCACCGCGCTCGGTGACGGTCGGTCGCCTGAGGAACTGGCCTCGGCGGCCCGGATGTTGCGGGTGTTCGCTCCGCAACTGCCGCTGTACGGCATCGGGATCGTGCTCACCGGCGTGCTCCAGGCGCACCGCCGGTTCGCCTGGCCGGTGATCGCGCCGCTGCTGTCCAGCCTCACCGTGGTCGTGGTCTACCTCGTCTTCGCCGGAGCCGCCGGCACGGGAGCGAGCGTGGCGCAGGCCGGCCGTGGCGGTGAGCTGATCCTGTCGGTCGGCACCACCCTCGGCGTGGTGGTGCTGTCGTTGTCGCTGCTGATCCCGCTGCGTCGGCTGCGGCTGACGCTGCGCCCCGGGTACGCGTTCCCGGCCGATGCCAGGGCCCGAGTACGCGGGCTGGCGGTGGCCGGTGTGGTGACGGTCACCGCCCAGCAGGTGGCGCTGGCGGTGATCCTCTACCGGCTGTCCAGCGGCCGTACCGAGGCGTTCCAGGTGTTCAACCTGGCGCAGACGTTCTACCTGCTGCCCTGGGCGGTGCTGGCGGTGCCGCTGGCCACCGCCGCGTACCCGACCCTGGCCGCGGCGGCGGGCGCGGACGAGCGGACCTACCGGGACGTGCTGTCGGCGACGCTGCGCGGGGTGCTGCTGTTCAGTTTCCTCGGCGCCGCGCTACTTGTCGGTGCGGCCGGCCCGATCGGCCGGTTCTTCCCGCTCGACAGTGACGCGACCGCCGCCGCGATCGCCGGCTACGCTCCCGGGCTGGTCGGATACGGGCTGTTCGCGGTGTTGTCGCGGGCGTTGTACGCCCGTGGCGCGACCCGGGCGGCCACCGCCACCATCACCGCCGGCTGGCTGGCGGTGCCGCTGGTGCTGGTTCCGCTGTCGGCGCTGCTGCCGGTGGCCGACCGGGTGCTGGCGGTGGCGTTGGCCAACTCGGCGGGGATGCTGCTGCTCGGTGCGCTGCTGCTGGTCGCGGTCGCCCGTTCGGCCGGCCGGGAGGCGCTTGCGGGCGCCGGCCGGGCCGGCGGCGCCGGTCTGCTGGCCGGCGGTACGGCCGCCGTCGCGGCGGTGGCGATGCTGCGGCTGCTGGACGCCGGGGGCGACCCCCCGGCGCGGTGGACGGCACTGATGCAGGGCATGCTGTCCGGAGTCCTGGTCGCTGTCGTGTTCCTCGCCCTGGTGTGGCTTGTCGACCGGCAGGACCTGCGGCCACTGCTGACCGGGCTGGGTCGACGCCTGCGCCGGGCCCGGCCAGGTGACCG
>NZ_BOOZ01000065.1 GCF_016863495.1 Micromonospora andamanensis | reverse complement strand
GCGAACGGAGTCGGTTCGGTGAGCGCGAGGAGTGAGCTTGCGAGCCCCGCAGTCGCGAACGGAGTGTCGGTCCGGTGAGCACGACGAGCGGGTCGGCGGGCGTGGCTGGCCGCCCGGGCAGTGTGGTGCTGGTGTTGGCCTCCAGCACCGGCGGGGTTGGCCAGCATGTCCGGTCGGTGGCGCGAGGGCTGGCCGCGGCCGGGCAGCCGGTGCTGGTCTGTGGGCCTGCGGCGACCCAGGACCAGTTTGACTTCGTGTCCGCCGGTGCCCGGTTCCGGCCGGTGGAGATCCCGGCGAGTCCCACCCCGGCCGACGCCCGCGCGGTGAGCGTGCTGCGTCGGCTGCTCGCCGACGAGCAGGTGAGTGTGGTGCACGCGCACGGGTTGCGGGCCGGGCTGGTGGCGGTGCTGGCCCGGCCGGCGGCCCCGCTGGTGGTCACCTGGCACAACGCGGTGCTGGCCGGCGGAGTGCGTGGCGCACTGTCGCGGCTGGTGGAGCGGGTGGTGGCGCGAGGCGCCCGGGTGACCCTCGGTGCCTCCGCCGACCTGGTGGCGCGGGCCGTCGCGCTGGGCGCGGGAGACGCCCGGCTCGCCCCGGTCGCCGCCCCCGAACTGCCCGCGCCGCGCCGCCGCCGGGCCGCCGTGCGCGCCGAGTTCGCTGTCGCCGCCGACCAGCCGCTGATCCTGTCGGTGGGCCGGCTGCATCCGCAGAAGCGGTACGACGTGCTTGTGGACGCCGCCGCCCGGTGGCGGGAGCGCACCCCACCCCCGGTCGTGGTGATCGCCGGCAGTGGACCTGCCTACCTGCCGCTGGCCGCCCGGGTCAGCGCCGTCCGGGCACCTGTCACCCTGCTGGGGCACCGCACCGATGTGGCCGACCTGCTCACCGGTGCCGATCTGGCGGTGGTGACAAGCGACTGGGAGGCCCGTCAGTTGTTCGCGCAGGAGGCGCTGCGGGCCGGCGTACCGCTTGTGGCGACCGCGGTGGGCGGGCTGCCGGAACTGGTCGGCGACGCGGCGGTGCTGGTGCCGCCGGGTGACGTGGACGCGGTCGACGCGGCGGTGCGGGCCCTGCTCGACGACGAGGCGCGTCGCGCCGAGTTGGCGCGGCTCGGCACGGCTCGGGCGTTGACCTGGCCGACCGAGGCGCAGACCCTCGCCCAACTGCTCGCGCTCTACGCCGAACTGGCGCCGGGCCGGGCCGGACCGGCGACGCCGGACGCTGACGCACCGTCGACGGGACGCCGGTGATGCTGCGCCGTATCGCTCCGGTCCTGCTCACGCTGATGGTGGTGGCGCTCGGTGTCACCGCGTTGGCGGCCCGCCCGCATAACCCGCCGGCCCGACAGAGCGCCGACTTCGTGGTTCTCGTCGGGGTGGCCGGGCTGCGGTGGGACGACGTGGACGCGGAGCGTACGCCGACGCTGTGGGGGTTGGCCCGCGAGGGCTCGATCGGGTCGCTGTCGGTGCGTTCGGCGCACCGGCCCACCTGTCCGGTGGACGGCTGGTTGACCCTCGGCGCGGGCAGCTTCGCCGCCTGGCCCGGCAGTCGTGGCGCGGACGGGCAGTGTCCCCCGGTCGACGTGACTGTGGAACAGCCGGACGGCATCGGCGCGAACCTGCCGGACCAGGAGAGCGTCGCCCTGCACAACCAGGAGCGGCTGCCGTGGGGCACGGTGCCCGGTGCGCTGTCGGAGTCGGTGCGCTGCTCGGTGGCGGTGGGGCCGGGCGCGGCGGTGGCCGCTGCCCGGCCGTTCGGTCGGGTCGACAGGTACGCCCCGACGTTGCCCGAGGAGCCGGCCGGGCTGCTCGGTTCGTGTGTGCTCAGCATCGTCGATCTCGGCGTGGTGGAGGGTGCCGACCCGGCGGCCCGGGCGGCGGCGGCCGAAGCCGCGGACGCCCGACTGGCCCGGGTGCTCGACGGTCGTCCGCCACGCTCACTGGTGATCGTCGCCGGGGTCTCCGACACCGAGCAGCCGTCCCGACTGCACGTGGCCGTCGCCGACGGACCGGGCTGGGAGGAGGGCTGGCTGACCTCGCCCAGCACCGGCCGCCGAGGCTATCTGCAACTTATCGACCTGGCCCCGACCGCGCTGGCCGCCCTGGGGCGGCCGATGCCGGACCGGCCGTTTCTGGGCCGCCCCGCGGAGTCTGTCGGCGGCCGGCCGGCTGACCTGTCGGCAGCCATCGCCGAGCCGGCGGACGCGGACCGGGAGGCCGCGGCCCAGCGGGAGGTGGCCGGCGGATTCTTCACTCTGCTCGCCGCCGTCCAGGTGGCCCTCGCCGTGGCGGTGCTGCCGCTGCTGCGCCGTGCCCGGCGGCACGCCGGACCGTACGGACCGAAACCGGTGCCGCGTCAGGTGGTGGCGACGGTGGAGGTGCTGCTGATCGCCGCCGCGCTCGCGATTCCGGCGGCGCTTGTCGCCGAGGCCGCGCCGTGGTGGCGTTTCGCGCATCCGGCGGCCTCGTTCGCCGCACTGACCGCGGTACTGCTGGCCGCGACGACGCTGCTGGTGCGGCTCGCTCCCGGCTACCGCACCACCCTGGGTCCGCTCGGCGCGGTGGCCGGGTTGACCACGTTGGCCGTCGGGCTGGACGTGGTCACCGGTGCCCGGTTGCAGCTCAACGGGGTGGTTGGCTATTCCGCGCTGGAGGGTGGCCGCTATGCCGGCCTCGGCACCGTCGGGCTCGGCGTCTTCGTGGCCGCCGCGCTGCTCAGCGCCGGCTGGCTCGCCCAGCGGGTACGCCGTGGCTGGCGGCCGACCGTGATGGTGATCGTGGGCGGGGCCGCCGTGGTGGTCGTCGGCAGCCAGTACCTGGGTGCCGACTCGATAGGCGCGATCGCACTGACCGCCGGGGTGAGCGTGGCGGCGGCGATCAGCGCGGGTGGCTGGTTGACACTGACCCGGCTGGCCTGGGCGGCCATGGCCGGCCTGGCGGTGACCGTCGGGTTCGCGGTGGTGGATCTGGGTCGGGCTCCGGCGGAGCGGGGGAGCCTCGGCCGGTTTCTCGCCGCGCTCGGCGACGGCACCGGTGGGCTGACCGTGCAGCGTTCCAGCGCGGCGAGTTTCGACACGCTCGTCAACAGTCCCCTGACGGTGCTGGCGCTGGCCGGCGCGCTGCTTGTCTGGTTCGCGCTGCTGCAACCCTGGGGTGGGCTCATGCGGCTGTTCGGCATCTACCCGGCCATCCGGGCGGCGATGGCCGGCACGGCGGTGGCGGCGGTGATCGGCGGTGTGTTGGGCGCCGCGGCGTTGGACGTGGCGGGGGCAGCCGCTGCCGTGGTGGTGCCGATGGCGGCGCTGTCGGCGCTGCGGGTGCTCGACCACTCGGCGGACCGGACCCGGCCGGGGGCGGACCGTCCCGCCGACGGTGGGCCGGCCGGTGGCGGGACGGGTGACGGCGGCCCGGCCGACGGCGGCCCGGACGGCGGTGGACCGGCCGGCGCCGGGCCGGGTGATGGTGGTCCCGGGGAGGACGGATCAGCCGACGACGGGCCGGGCGCGCGGTCGTCGGCCGAGGTCGCGACCGGGTGACCCGGCGGCGGTACCGGGTGCGGCACCAGCGTGCCGTCGGGGAGGTGTTACCGTGGAATCCCGTGGATCGCGTGATCACTTCGCTGATCGGCTCGGCGGTCTGCACGACCGCGACGGACGACACGGGAGCAGGCCTTGGCCCCTTCAGCACGGACGACCAGGCACATATTCGTCACCGGGGGCGTCGCCTCCTCGCTGGGTAAGGGGCTGACCGCCTCCAGCCTCGGCAACCTGCTCACCGCGCGGGGACTGCGCGTGGTGATGCAGAAGCTCGACCCGTACCTCAACGTCGACCCGGGCACGATGAACCCGTTCCAGCACGGTGAGGTCTTCGTGACCGAGGACGGCGCCGAGACGGATCTCGACGTCGGCCACTACGAGCGGTTCCTGGACCGGGCGTTGTCCGGCAAGGCCAACGTCACCACCGGCCAGATCTACTCGGACGTGATCGCCAAGGAGCGGCGCGGCGAGTACCTGGGCGACACGGTCCAGGTGATCCCGCACATCACCAACGAGATCAAGTCACGGATCCTGGCGATGGCCGACCCGGACGACGACGGCCGTACCCCGGACGTGGTGATCACCGAGGTCGGCGGCACGGTCGGCGACATCGAGTCGCTGCCGTTCCTGGAGGCGATCCGTCAGGTCCGGCACGACCTGGGCCGGGACAACTGCTTCTACCTGCACGTTTCGCTGGTGCCCTACCTGGCCCCCTCGGGGGAGTTGAAGACGAAGCCCACCCAGCACTCGGTGGCTCAACTGCGCAGCATCGGTATCCAGCCCGACGCCCTCGTGTGCCGCTCCGACCGGGACATTCCGGACAAGCTCAAGCACAAGCTGTCGCTCTACTGCGACGTGGACGCCGAGGCGGTGATCGCCGCGCCGGACGCGCCGAGCATCTACGACATCCCGAAGGTGCTGCACCGCGAAGGGCTCGACGCGTACGTGGTGCGCCGCCTCGGCCTCTCCTTCCGGGACGTGGACTGGGACGGCTGGGACGACCTGCTGGAGCGGGTGCACCAGCCCCGGCACACCATCACCGTCGCCCTGGTCGGCAAGTACGTGGACCTGCCCGACGCGTACCTGTCGGTGAGCGAGGCGATCCGGGCGGCCGGCTTCGGCCACCGGGCCCGGGTGCAGCTGCGGTGGGTGCCCAGCGACGACTGCGTCACGCCGACCGGTGCGGCGGCGGCCCTGGCCGGGGTCGACGGCATCGTCATCCCCGGCGGGTTCGGCGTCCGCGGCATCGAAGGCAAGATCGGCACCGCCCGGTACGCCCGGGAGAACGGCATCCCGCTGCTCGGGCTCTGCCTGGGCCTGCAGTGCATGACCATCGAGGTGGCCCGGCACCTGGCCGGTCTGGACGGCGCGAACTCCCTGGAGTTCGACGAGGAGGCGGTGCATCCGGTCATCGCCACCATGGCCGACCAGCAGGACATCGTCGCCGGTAAGGGTGATCTGGGCGGCACGATGCGGTTGGGCGCGTACCCGGCGACGCTCACCGAGGGGTCGATAGTCGCCGAGGCGTACGGCAGCACCCAGGTCAGCGAGCGGCACCGGCACCGGTACGAGGTGAACAACGCCTACCGCGACCAGCTCGTCAAGGCGGGGCTGCACATCTCGGGTACCTCGCCGGACGGCCGGCTCGTCGAGTTTGTCGAGCTGGACCGCGACCTGCACCCGTTCTTCGTGGCCACCCAGGCGCATCCGGAACTCAAGAGCCGCCCCACCAGGCCGCACCCGCTGTTCGCCGCCTTCGTCCACGCGGCGGTGACGTACTCGCAGGCCGACCAGCTTCCGGTCGACCTGGACCCCGCCACCGCCGAGCGGGCCACCCGCAACGGCGCCGCGACGAAGGCGGCCTCCGCCTCGTGAGCCAGCGGAGTGAGCGAGCCGTCGAGCACCGTTACGAGGTGCGCTCGCGGGAGCTGCGCTACCGCGGCCGGATCTTCGAGGTGGTCACCGAGGAGGTGACCATGCCGGGCGGTGGCACCGCGGCGCGTGACCTCGTCCGGCACGTCGGCGCGGTGGCGGTGGTGGCGCTCGACGCCGCCGGTCAGGTGGTGCTGATCCGGCAGTACCGCCAGCCGGTGGGTCGGCGGTTGTGGGAGTTGCCGGCCGGGTTGACGGACGTATCCGGGGAGGACCCGGCGGTGACGGCGGCGCGTGAGCTGGCCGAGGAGGCCGACCTCACGGCCGGCCGGCTCGACGTACTCGTCGACGTGCACAGCTCACCCGGCTTCACCGACGAGCTGGTCCGGGTCTTCCTGGCCCGGGAACTCGGCGAGGTGCCGGCGGAGCAGCGGCACGACCGTCACGACGAGGAGGCCGACCTGCAGATCGTCCGGATCGACCTGGACGAGGCGGTAGGCATGGTGCTGGCGGGGGAGATCAGCAACGGACCGTGTGTGGCCGGGCTGCTCGCCGCCGCTCGCGCCCGCGACGCCGGCTGGTCGGGGCTGCGCCGGGCGGACGCCCCGCTGCCCGGCTGAGCGGCAGACACGACGCAGGGGCCGGGCGGCGCACCGCCCGGCCCCTGCGTGCTTTCGTGGTCAGTCGCGCAGCGGCCGGCCCTGTGCGTCGACGCCGCCGTTCACCAGGATCAGGATGCCGTCGACGAGGCCCCAGATGCTGCCGATGCCGCAGGTGACCAGGGTGACGATCAGCTGGATGACGCCCGTCTTGGTGTCACCCATGTAGAACCGGCCGACGCCGAAGCCGCCCAGCAGAATCTGCAGGACGCCCGCGACGACCTTGCTCTTGTCAGAAACGCCCTGGGGGTACCCGGGCTGCATTGGAGGAGTGGTCATGGGGCGACACAATAGTGATCCACTCTTCTGCTGTCCGCACCGGTGTGCACCAGGTGGGACGATGGTGGCCGAACACTGTCCTGACGGCTGATGTGACGTCCACCGCCGGCCCGGTCCGCACACCTGACACATCGTCAACGGGAGCGGCGAGCAGGTGTCACAGTGCAGGCTCCGGTGACCTGCTGTCGCGCCTAGACTGCCGCCGGCGGGACCGGTTGACCGGGGCGGCAATGGGGCCGTCGTGGCGCCGCGCAGTCGGGGTGAACGTGCCCCGAAGAGAGGTGTCTGCATCGTGAAGGTCGGCATCCCACGCGAGGTCAAGAACCACGAGTACCGGGTGGCGATCACGCCCGCCGGCGTCAACGAGTTCACCCGTGGCGGTCACCAGGTCTTCGTCGAGGCCGGCGCCGGGCTCGGATCGAGCATCACCGATGAGGAGTTCGCCGCCGCCGGCGCCAAGATCCTGGAGAGCGCCGACGAGGTCTGGGACGCGGCCGAACTGGTGCTCAAGGTCAAGGAGCCGGTCGCCGAGGAGTACCACCGGATGCGCGAGGGGCAGGTGCTCTTCACCTACCTGCACCTGGCCGCCTCCCGCGAGTGCACGGACGCGCTTGTCGACCGCAAGGTGACAGGCATCGCGTACGAGACGGTCGAGCTGCCGGACCGGTCACTGCCGTTGCTGGCCCCGATGTCCGAGGTGGCCGGACGGCTCGCCCCACAGGTCGGCGCCTTCTACCTGATGCGTACCGGCGGCGGCCGGGGGGTGCTGCCCGGCGGCGTCTCCGGCGTGTACGCGGCCAAGACGGTGGTCATCGGCGCCGGTGTCTCCGGCCTGAACGCCGCCGCGATAGCCCTGGGCCTGCAGTCCGAGGTGCTGCTGCTGGACAAGAACGTCGGCCGGTTGCGGCAGGCCGACGCCATCTACCGGGGCCACCTGCAGACGGTCGCCTCCAACGCGTACGAGATCGAGCGGGCGGTGCTGGACGCGGACCTGGTCATCGGCGCGGTGCTGGTGCCGGGCGCGAAGGCGCCGAAGCTGATCCCCAACGAGTTGGTCTCCCGGATGAAGCCGGGCAGCGTGCTCGTCGACATCGCCATCGACCAGGGTGGCTGTTTCGAGGACTCGCGGCCCACCACCCACGCCGACCCGGTCTACCGGGTGCATGACTCGATCTTCTACTGCGTGGCGAACATGCCCGGCGCGGTGCCGAACACCAGCACCTACGCGCTGACTAACGTCACCCTCCCGTACGCCCTCGAACTGGCCAACCACGGCTGGCGCGAGGCCGCCCGCCGCGACCCGGCGCTGGCGCTGGGCCTGAACACCCACGACGGACAGGTCGTCTACGGCCCGGTCGCCGAGGCGCACGGCCTGCCCACCCTGCCGTTGACCGAGGTGCTGGGCTGACCGACGACCAGGTGACCGGGGGCGAGGCCGGCGAGGACGACAAGCCTTCGCCGGCCCTGCGCCGTGCCGTCCGTGGTTACCTGGACCACCTCACCGTCGAACGTGGACTCGCCGCGAACACGCTCGCCTCGTACCGCCGGGACCTGGACCGCTACCTGGCCTGCCTGGCCGCCGCCGGGGTGACCGACCTGTCGGTCGTGGCCACCGGCGAGATCGAACGCCACCTGGCCCGGTTGCGTGCCGGCGCCGACGGGCACCCGCCGCTGGCTGTCTCCTCGGCCGCCCGCGCCGCCAGCGCGGTACGCGGGCTGCACCGGTTCGCGCTGCGCGAGGGCCTGGCCGGCGTCGACCCGAGCCGCGACGTGCGACCTCCCGCTCCGCCGCGACGACTGCCCCGCGCGCTGCCTGTCGACGACGTGGTCGCCCTGCTGGAGACCGCCGGGCCCGTCGACGCGGCGGGGGACACCGCACCGCTGGCGCTGCGCGACCGGGCGCTGCTGGAGTTCCTGTACGGCACCGGGGCGCGGATCTCCGAGGCCGTCGGCGCGGCGGTGGACGATGTGGACCTCGACGAGGGGGTGACGGTGCTGCGCGGCAAGGGCGGCCGGACCCGCCTGGTGCCGATCGGCGGGTACGCGCTGCGGGCGCTCGGCGCGTACCTGGTGCGCGCCCGGCCGGGGCTGGCCGCCGCCGGCCGGGGCACTCCGGCGGTCTTCCTCAACGCCCGGGGCGGCCCGCTGACCCGACAGGGCGCCTGGACCATCCTGCGCCGCGCCGCCGAGCGGGCCGGGCTGACCGTCGACGGTCCACGCGCCGTGTCGCCGCACACGTTGCGGCACTCGTACGCCACCCACCTGCTCGACGGCGGGGCCGACGTCCGGGTGGTGCAGGAACTGCTCGGCCACGCCTCGGTGACCACCACCCAGGTCTACACCCTGGTCACCGTGGAGCGGCTGCGCGAGGTCTACGCCACCGCGCATCCCCGTGCCCTGAGCTGACCGTCGACGGTGGCTTGTCGTACCCGACCCGCCGGTGACCCGACGGTGCGGCAGCCGGTCCCGCCGGTGCCGGCAATGTGGTGGTGGCCTGACCTGCGGGTGGCCGTTGCTGCCGGCCGACACGCCGAGCGGGTGCCGAACGCCCTGCTCGCCGGTGGCGTACAGTCGGCATCGGCGCGGCCTCGCCGAGGAATCGCCGGGGTGCGCAGCGGCGCCGCAAGGACGTCGGGCGGCTCCGACGCCGGATGGTCGTCGGAAGGGGGCAACGAAGGACATGGCTGGCAACGGTGACCGTGCCGAGACCTGGACGTCGGAGCTCCGCGAGCAGCAGAATTCTCTCAGCGCCGACCTCGGCCCGGCCGACCCGGCGGCCTACACCATGCGTAAGCCCATCCCCGAGCCGATGCCCACCGACCGGCACGGGCCGGCCCGCATCATCGCGATGGCGAACCAGAAGGGCGGGGTCGGCAAGACCACCACGACCATCAACCTCGGTGCCGCGCTCGCCGAGTACGGCCGCAAGGTGCTGCTCGTCGACTTCGACCCGCAGGGTGCCCTCTCCGTCGGTCTGGGCGTCAACCCGCACAACCTGGATCTGTCGGTCTACAACCTGCTGATGCAGGACGACGTCACAGCCGAGGACGTGCTCATCAAGACCGACGTGGCCGGGCTGCACCTGCTGCCGGCCAACATCGACCTCTCCGCCGCCGAGATCCAGCTGGTCAACGAGGTCGCCCGCGAGATGGCTCTGGCCCGGGTGCTCAAGAGCGTCCGCAAGGAGTACGACTACATCCTCATCGACTGCCAACCGTCACTCGGTCTGCTGGCGATCAACGCGTTGACCGTCGCGCACGGCGTGCTCATCCCGCTGGAGTGCGAGTTCTTCAGTCTGCGGGGCGTGGCGCTGCTGTTGGACACCATCGACAAGGTGCGCGAGCGGCTGAACTTCGACCTGGAACTCGAGGGCATCCTCGCCACCATGTACGACAGCCGCACCACGCACTGCCGGCAGGTGCTCCAGCGGGTGGTGGAGGCGTTCGGCGACAAGGTCTACCAGACGGTGATCACCAAGACCGTCAAGTTCCCCGAGTCGACAGTCGCCGGCTCACCCATCACCACGCTCGACCCGGCGTCCTCGGGCGCCCGTAACTACCGTCAGCTGGCCCGCGAGGTGATCGCCGCGCAGGCCGAGCGGTAGGAGGCGCTGAATCGAGGTGTCCCGGCCGTGGACTACCGTCGTCGACGTGAGCGCCCCGCCCCTTGACCCGACCGCCGCAGCGGATCCGCAGCCAGTGGTGGCTGACCCGTCCGCGCCGGCCCCCGGTGCGGCGCCAACGGACGACGCTGAACCGACGATCGCTGCCGCGTCGAATCCGGTGACCCCGCCCGGATCAGCGCAGGCGGCCGAGCCTGCGGACGCCAGCGGTTTCACCGTACGGCTGGCCAACTTCACCGGCCCGTTCGACCTGCTGCTGCAACTGATCGGCAAGCACAAGCTCGACGTCACCGAGGTCGCCCTGCATCAGGTGACCGACGAGTTCATCGCCTACATCCGGGCCATGGGTGACGACTGGGATCTGGACGAGGCGAGCGAGTTCCTGCTGATCGCCGCCACGCTGCTGGACCTGAAAGCGGCCCGGCTGCTGCCCGCCGCAGAGGTCGAGAACGAGGAGGATCTCGCCCTGCTGGAGGCGCGGGACCTGCTCTTCGCCCGGCTGCTCCAGTACAAGGCGTACAAGGAGGCGGCGGCGCACATCGCCGCGCTGGAGGAGGTCGGCGGGCGGCGCTACCCGCGCGCCGTGACCCTCGAACCCCGCTATGCCGAGGCCCTGCCTGACCTGGTCCTCGGCATCGGCCCGCAGCGGCTGCTCAAGCTGGCGGTGCGGGCGATGACTCCGAAGCCGATCCCTGAGGTGTCAGTAGCGCACGTGCACATGGTCCGGGTCAGCGTCCGGCAACACGCAGGCATCATCGCCGAACGGCTGCGCCGGGCCGGCACCGCCAGCTTCTCGCTGCTCTGCGCCGACTGCGAGGCGACCCTGGAGGTGGTCGCCCGGTTCCTCGCCCTGCTGGAGCTGTACCGGCAGGGAGTGGTGGCCTTCGTCCAGGAGCAGGCGTTGGAGGAGCTGACCGTCCGCTGGACGGGACCAGCCGATGGTGGCCCGGCGTTGGCCATCGACGAATACGCCGGCACGCCGCCCGAGCCGTCCACGGAGCCGTCCTCCGGGGCGCCCTCGGAGCCGTCTTCCGGGTTGTCCGCTGAGGCGTCCTCCGGGGCGCCCTCGGACGGCGGGCTGGTAGCGGCTGGCGGTGCTGGTGTCGGCGGTGTTGTTGCTGGTGTCGGGGGTGCTGGGGCCGGCGAGGTTGAGGCGATGGGAACGACCGAGGAGCGAGCTGGATGAGCAACGAAGAGCGGCCGGACTCCCTGGCCGACCAGGCCGCCGCCTGGATCCCACCGTGGCAGCGCCCCGCTCCCGCCCCAGCTCCCACCGACCCCGCCCCAGCTCCCACCGACCCCGCCCCAGCTCCCACCGACCCCGCCCCAGTCGCGGAAGGTGACGCCGCCGATCTTGGTGCGCAGGTGCCCCTCCAGGGGCGGATTCCGTCCAAGATCGAAGGGGTCGGGGAGAGCGCTGGGAGGCGGGGCGGTGATGACGGGGAGACGGGGGAGGAGGTTCCGGGGGAGGGGGTTCCGGGGGAGGGGGCTGCGGGTGCGGGGCGAAAGCGGTCAGGGGCAAGGGTTCGGGCGGTGCCGGAGCCGGCGCCGGACCTCGACGACGCTGAGTTGCGCGGCGCGCTGGAGGCGATCCTGCTGGTTGTCGACGAACCGGTGAGCGAGCTGGTCCTGGCCCAGGTCCTGGAGCAGCCCGCCGAGCGGATCGGCCCGATGCTTGACGAGATAGCCGCCGGTTTCACCGCGGCCGGCCACGGGTTCGAGCTGCGCCGGGCAGCGGGCGGGTGGCGGCTGTACACCCGGCCGGAATACGCCACCTACGTCGAGCGGTTCGTGCTCGACGGGCAGTCGGTCCGGCTGACCCAGGCCGCGCTGGAGACCCTGGCGGTGGTGGCGTACAAGCAGCCGGTGACCCGGTCGCGCATCTCCGCCATCCGCGGTGTCAACTGCGACGGGGTGATCCGTACCCTTGTCACTCGCGGCCTGGTCGAGGAATGCGGCACCGAGTCCGACAGCGGGGCCTACCTGTACCGGACGAGCACCATGTTCCTGGAGAAACTCGGCCTGAACAGCCTCGACGACCTGCCGCCCCTGGCCCCGTTCCTCCCCGACGACGTAGAAGAGCTTGCCGATGCCGCGCGATGACCGCACCCCCCGCCCCGACGCCCCCGTCTACACCGGTCCGGAACGCCTGCAGAAGGTGCTCGCCGCCGCAGGTGTCGGCTCCCGGCGGGCCTGCGAGGACCTGATCTTCCGTCGGCGGGTGACGGTCGACGGGCGGGTGGCGCAGCTCGGCGACAAGGTCGACCCCACCACGGCTGTCATCCACGTCGACGGCGAGCGGTTGGCGGCCGACACCCGGCTGGTGTACCTGGCGATGAACAAGCCGCGCGGGGTGGTTTCCACGATGGCCGACGAGAAGGGGCGTACCGCGCTCGCCGACTTCCTCGGCAACCGGGTCGAGCAGCGCGTCTACCACGTCGGGCGGCTCGACGCGGACAGCGAGGGCCTGCTGCTGCTCACCAACGACGGCAACCTGGCGCACCGGCTGATGCACCCCTCCTACGGGGTGCCGAAGACCTACCTGTGCGAGGTTTCCGGGCCGATCCCGCGCAACCTCGGCAAGCGGTTGGCGGCCGGGGTGGAGCTGGAGGACGGCCCGGTGACCGTCGACGCCTTCCGGGTGGTGGACAGTCTGGGGCGTACCGCCCAGGTCGAGCTGACCCTGCACGAAGGCCGCAAACACATCGTACGCCGACTGCTCGCGGAGGTCGGCCACCCGGTGAGCCGGCTGGTGCGTACCTCCATCGGGCCGATCCGGCTCGGCGACCTGCGCGCCGGGCGGACCCGGAGGCTTACCAACGCGGAGGTCGCCGCCCTGTTCAAGGCCGTGGGTGACTGAGGCGGCAGTCGCGGGTACGGCTGAGGGTAGGCTGCCTGACGGCCCGGCCGGTGGTGCTCCAGGACGCCGGGCATGATTGAACATGTGTGGTCAACCGCTCGCGGTCGTCGCTGACGGATCGTGAGGTACGGGCTGAGGAGGACGACGGTGGAGGAAAACGTGCCGGCCGGGCGCTGCGTGGTCGCTGTGGACGGGCCGTCCGGTTCGGGTAAGTCCACCGTCTCCCGACGGCTCGCCACGAGCCTCGGCGGGCGCTATCTCGACACGGGCGCGATGTACCGGGCGATCACCTGGGCGGTGCTGCGCTCCGGCGTCGACCTGACCGACGCGCAGGCGGTGGCGAAGGTCGCCGGCGAGGTGGACCTGCGCATCGGCACCGACCCGGCGGGGTACGGCGTGACTGTCGACGGGGTGAACGTCGAGGCCGACATCCGTGGTCCCGAGGTGACCGCCGCCGTCTCGGCGGTGGCTGCCGTGCCGGCGGTCCGTGCACTGCTGGTGGCCCGCCAGCGCGACATGATCACCAAGGCGGGCCGGATCGTGGTCGAGGGACGTGACATCGGTTCCGTGGTGGCACCCGACGCCGACCTGAAGGTGTACCTGACCGCCTCGGCGGCGGCGCGTGCCGCGCGGCGCAGCGCCGAGGACGCCTCCGACGTGGCGGCCACCGCCGCCGACCTGGCCCGGCGTGACCAGCTGGACTCGACCCGCAAGGCCGATCCGCTGGCCCAGGCGCCGGACGCGGTGGTGCTCGACACCACCGAGCTGGGCATCGACGAGGTCGTGGCGCGCCTGCGGGCACTACTTGCCGAACGGTCAGTGGCGTGACTGACGACGACGGCTGGGTCGAGCTGCGCGAACCGGACCTGGACACCGAGGAACAGACCGGTCCGCAGCCGGTGGTGGCCGTGGTCGGCCGCCCCAACGTGGGCAAGTCCACCCTGGTGAACCGCATCATCGGCCGCCGCCAGGCGGTCGTGGAGGACGTGCCGGGGGTGACCCGCGACCGGGTGCCCTACGACGCGCAGTGGTCCGGTCGGGCCTTCACGGTGGTGGACACCGGCGGTTGGGAACCCGACGCGAAGGACCGCGCCGCGGCGATCGCCGCCCAGGCCGAAACCGCAGTGGCCACCGCCGACGTGGTGGTGTTCGTGGTCGACGCGACGGTGGGCTCCACCGATGTCGACGAGGCGGCGGTGAAGATGCTGCGCCGCAGCGCCAAGCCGGTGATCCTGGTGGCCAACAAGGCCGACAACGCAAGTGTCGAGCTGGAGGCCACCGCACTGTGGTCCCTCGGCCTCGGCGAACCGCACCCGGTGTCGGCACTGCACGGGCGAGGCTCCGGTGACCTGCTCGACGCCATCCTGGCGGCGCTGCCGGAGGCACCGAAGGTCGCCGAGTACCGCCCGCGAGGGCCGCGTCGGGTGGCGCTTGTGGGACGGCCGAACGTCGGCAAATCCAGCCTGCTGAACCGCTTCTCCGGCGAGGAACGGGCGGTAGTCGACGCCGTCGCCGGCACCACAGTCGACCCGGTGGACAGCCTGGTCACCATCGGCGGCGACACCTGGCACCTGGTGGACACCGCCGGCCTGCGCAAGCGGGTCGGCAGGGCCAGCGGCACCGAGTACTACGCCAGTCTGCGTACCGCCTCGGCGATCGAGGCGGCCGAGGTGGCGGTGGTGCTGCTCGACTCCAGCGAGCCGATCAGCGAGCAGGACCAGCGGATCCTGTCCATGGTCACCGAGTCCGGCCGGGCACTGGTGATCGCCTTCAACAAGTGGGACCTGGTCGATGGCGACCGCCGGTACTACCTGGACAAGGAGATCGAACGGGAGCTGCGCCGCATCCCGTGGGCGATCCGGCTGAACCTGTCGGCGAAGACCGGTCGGGCCGTCGACAAGCTCGCCGCCGCCCTGCACCGGGCGCTGGACAGCTGGGAGACCCGCATCCCCACCGCCCAGCTCAACGCGTGGCTCACCGCCCTGGTCCAGGCCACCCCGCACCCGGTGCGAGGCGGTCGGGCGCCACGGATCCTCTTCGCCACCCAGGCGGGGGTGGCCCCGCCGCGCTTCGTGCTCTTCACCACCGGTCCGCTGGACGCCGGCTACCAACGCTTCGTCGAGCGCAAGCTGCGTGAGGAGTTCGGCTTCGAGGGCAGCCCGATCGAGATTTCGGTACGCCCCCGCAAGAAGCTCGGCCCCGGTGGCCGCGGCAAGGCCCACGGCTGACCCGCCGCCCAACCTTGTCCTATGACGCTCCAGGGGGAGTGCGGTGTGTCACCGGCGCGGTCCCGACCGCTGCGGTGACCTCGATCTCCAGGACCGCTCCGGGTAGGAAGAGGCGCTTCACCTCCACCGTCGTGCTGGCCGGCGGGGTGGCCTGCCGGCCAGCGGGGAAGAGGCTCCGGCGTACCGCGGCGTAGGCCGGCAGATCATCCAGGCTGGTCATGAAGGTGCGGATGTGCAGGATGTCGGCGAGAGTCGCGCCGTGCGCCGCGAGGACCCCGCCGATGATCTCGAAGATCCGGGTCGCCTGGGCGCTCGGGTCGCCGGGTGCCACGATCGCGCCGGTGTCGTCGACGGCCACCTGCCCGGAGAGCATGAGCAGCGCACCGCCGTCGAGGTCCAGCCGGGCCACGTGTGCGAAGCGGTCGCCGAACGGCGCGCCCACGGCCGATGGGTTGTCCAGCGTCAGGTTCATCGGTTCTCCATTCTGATGAGGGACGCCACGTCCGCGTGCTGGTCGGTCGCGGCGGTGAGCAGGTGCAGTGCGGCGCTGGCCACCGGGGCGCCCCGCAGCCCCCGAAGTGCCAGGCGGGCATCCTTGACGGCGAGAGCGGTCGAGAAGGACGCACCGGTAGCGGTCGCCCGCCGGACCGCACCGGCCAGCGGCCCGGAGCCGAGAACCTCCAGCGCCACCGCCCGATCCACACCCAGCCGGTCAGCCACGGCGAGCGTGTCGTGCAACGCGCCGAGCGTGGTCAACAGCGCCGTGTTGACCACCAGCTTCAGTGCCGCCCCCGCCCCGACGGGACCGCAGCGTCGGACGGTCCCCAACTCCCGCAGCGCCTGCTCGGCACGGTCCACCACGGCCGCTGGACCGCCGGCGTAGATCGTCAGGCGTCCGTCCGACGCCGCGTCGATGCTGCCACCGACCGGCGCGTCGAGCAGTGAGACCGAGGTAGGCAGCCGCTCGGCGATCCCGACGACCTCATCCGGACCCATGGTGGACATCTGCACCACGATCGCGCCCGGTCGCAGGGCAGCCAGGGTCGAGCCCGAGCCGAACAGTGTGGCTTCGACCGCGGCGGCGTCGGTCAGCAACGTGACGACCACGTCGGCGCCGGCCACCGCGGCCGCCGGGGTCGCGGCGAGATCCGCGCCGGCCGTGGCCAGCGCCGCTGCTCTGGCGGGGGTGCGGTTCCACGCGGTGACCCGGTGGCCTCGCGCCAGCAGCCTCCGCGCGACCGCCGCTCCCATCTGCCCGGTGCCCAGTACTGCGATGTCGGTCATGGCGGCCACGGTAGGACGGCATAGTGTATGCGACCAACGACTGTCTCGCATCGCTGCCATGCGGAGATAGCATGTCGAAGGATGGACACCCAGCTACTGGAGGTGTTCCGGGTCGTCGCGCAGTACGGCTCGGTCACCGCTGCCGCCCGCCAACTGCGCTTCACCCAGTCGGCCGTGTCGCGGCAGATCGCCGCGCTGGAGGCTGACCTCGGGGTACGGCTCTTTGACCGGCTGCCACGGGGCGTGGCGCTCACCGAGGAGGGGCGCACTCTGCTACCGCACGCCGAGGCGATGCTAGACCGCCTGCTGGCCGCCCGGCAGGACCTCGACGAACTACACGGACTCGGCCGTGGTCGACTACGCGTCGGTGCGTTCCCCACCGCAGTCGCGGCACTCGTTCCCCGCGCTCTCGCGTCGTTCCGCATCGCCCACCCTGACGTGGCGCTGTCGCTCGTCGAGGGGAAGACGCCGACGTTGCTGGACAATCTCACCGCCGGAGACGCCGACGTAGCAGTGGTGAGCGCTTCGCCGACAGCACCGCTCGACTCCACCCGTTTCGACCTGCACCACCTGATCGACGAGCGGCTGCTCGTAGCGGTGGCACGCGACCACCGGCTCGCCCGACGGCGCCGGATACGGTTTGCTGAACTGGCTGACGATCCCTTCATCGTGGGTTCGGCCACCGCCGAGGAGACCCTGCTGCGGGCCAGCCTGCCCGAGGGATTCCAACCGCGCGTCGATATCGTCGCCGCGGACTGGACCGGCAAGCTCGGGTGCGTCGCCGCCGGACTCGGCGTCGCCCTCGTACCGGCCCTGGCCGTGCGAGGGACACCGGTCGACGTCACCCTGCTCCGCCTACACCACGAGGATGAGACCGTTCGGCGGATCTTCGCCGCTACCGTTGCCGGACGGTCCCGTCCACCTGCCGTCAGCCGGTTCCTCACCCACCTCGGGCACGCCGCGAGCGGATTCGGCTGACGCGACCAGCCGCCTCGCCCTCGCCAGCCCGGGAGATCCGTCGCGCGGCCACCCCTCCGTACCAGGCGGACCAGTACCGACGCCGCGCCGCTTGTACTGGCCCAGGAGGGGTCGGTGCATACGGTGTGAGCCCTGCGCTAAGCTGTACCGGCTGTCGCGGGGGAGCCCCTGGGGTGGCATCGGGACGTGGCGCAGCTTGGTAGCGCACTTGACTGGGGGTCAAGGGGTCGTCGGTTCGAATCCGGCCGTCCCGACAGCGAGAGGGTTTCCGCAGGTCAGAGACTTGCGGGAGCCCTCTTTCCATTGCTCGGCATGGATGCCTGGTCTAGCACGCCGCTGTTGGACTCCTTGACTCGGGCAGGTTGTCATGCCACTACTGGATCTTCAGAAACTCACCGTCGGGCTCTCCCGGACCTGGGCCGGGTTCCTCCGCGACTGGGACCGCTCGCTGCGGGCCGGGAACTATCCGGAGACCACCCGCTACAACTACCTCCTCGCCGCCGCGCAGCTAGGCCGCTACCTGGGTGACCACTCGCCGGATCCGGATGCCCGGGACGCGGCCGAGGATCCGTGTGCGGTGACGCGGGCGCATGTGGAGGCGTTCCAGGGTTGGATGATCGAGACCAGGTCCGCGTCGACGGCAGTGAACAAACACAAAGGGCTGCAGCAGTTCTTCAAGTGGCTGCTCCTCGACGAGGAGGCCATCGACCGTTCGCCGATGCAGCGGGTGCGGCAGCCGAAGACACCCCGCAAGCTGATCCCGGTCATGCGCGACGAGGACACCAGCAAGCTTCTCGACGCCTGCAAGGGCAAAGGCTTCGCGAACCTGCGTGACGAGGCGTTGATCCGGGTGTACTGCAACACCGGCGCACGCCTGTCGGAGGTCGGCAACCTCCTGGTCGACGACGTGGACCTGAACACGGAGTCGGTGCGTTTCCACGGCAAGGGCGCCAAGGATCGGCGGGTGCGGTTCGGGCCCAAGACGGCCCGGGCGTTGTCGCGCTATCTGCGGGCCCGGGACAAGCACAAGGGCGCCGCCCTGCCGCACCTGTGGCTGGCCGAACGAGGCACCGCAGCGTTGACTCCGAACGGCATCAAGATCCTGCTCAAACGGTTGGGCGCCGCCGCCGGCGTGGCGGACGTGCACGCCCACCGGTGGCGGCACAGCTTCGCCCACGAGTGGAAACGCGCCGGCGGCGACACCGGTGACCTGATGCTCCTGCTCGGATGGACCTCAGAGGACATGCCCCGCCACTACGGCGCCAGCGCCGCCGCCGAACGGGCACAGGAGACACAGGCGCGACTGGGAATCGGCGAGCGCGTATAGGGCGGGGGTCGGCTGGTGCGGTCACCCACGGCCGTGGGTGACCGCGCCGTCCCCGATAGGCTGCGGCGAGTTCTCGGAAAGGGCCGGCGATGACGTGGTACGCGATCGACGAGAGCCGTAGCGAGTTGATGGCGAGCTGGGAAACCGGCTACGGGGCTGTCGCGACTCGGGTCGCGACGCTGCCGGCGGGCGCGACGTCGAGGCAGCGGATGGCCCTGGCAGCCGAGTTGTCACGGCTGTCCGAAGCACTGTGGCGCTGCTACACGCACCCGGCGAGCGCCGCCGACAGCCTGGAACTCAACAGCGAGGGGTGGCGACGAGAGCGGACCCGCAACCAGTTCGCGTCGGTGACGGGGCACATCAGCAAGCCGAACCTGCCCGACGGCGATGGCATGCTGGTCGTCTCGTACGACCCCGTCGAGGAGTACGCCCACCGGGTGGGCCGTTGCCTGCACGCCGCCGCGGACACCGACCTCACCGCAGCCGTCATCACCGACGTCCAGGCCGAGATCGCCGCAGTGGAAGGCGCCGAACTCGGTGACCTGTCGGGACGTTCGATCCAGGCCGTGCAACTCACCCGGCAAGACGCCTCGCCGGTCCAGGTCGCCGCCGCCAACCAGATCCTGACCGACAACCCGCTCGGCGCAGGCGAACTTTTTCTCCACCTCGACCCGACCTCGGCGTGCGTGGCGGCCGCGCACTGGCTGCAGGCCGCCGCCGAGGTGACCTCGGAGCTGTCCGGCACCGCGGTGACCGAAATCGTGATGGAAGCCGACGACATCGAGGCACTACCGCACGCGACGCCGACCGCAGTGCTGGAGCTGATGGAGATCGGTCTGTCGCCCACGCATGTGGTGACCAGCATGATCCGGGACGCCATGGCGGTGGCCGAGGGCACAGCACCTGACATCGATGACCTACGGGACAAAATCGAGGAAGCGGACGAGAACGTGGAACGGTACGCGGCGGACGACCCCGAGGCGCACGCCGAGTTCACGACGATCCGGTTGACCACTCTGGACCCACGTCGTCCCGCCCGCGACATGCTCGAAGACCTTCTCGACGGCATACGTGGCTGCTGGCTCGTCTACCACGAATACGCCGAGCAGCCCGCCGACCCGCAGGACGACGTGACCGACGACGAACGGGACGACGAGATCGACACCGCGTTCAACAACGAGGTACGCGCCCGCGCATTCGCTGACCGGCACCGCCTCAACCTGGAAGGCCGCGACCGATAGCGCCATGCCGGCGTGCGTCAGACGGACATGTCCGAGTGCTGGAAGGTGGCCACCGACAATGATCGGCGCTATCGCCCGGCCAGCCGGTGTTCAAGTCCCCCCTCGGACACAGATTTTCCGCATCGGTGCGCACTTTGAGTGCGCATGCACTGATACTACCGTGCGTTGCCCCGGCAGCGGAGCGCGCACCGCGTGAGCATGTGTTCCGCAATCATCCGCTGGTCATCGACGGCGCAGTTCCGACCAGCGTTATCACCGCCCCCGGTTGGGGTTGGCCCGTATCGGCTCGTCGGTGGAGCCAGGCCTGGCGATTGCCGCGCCGCCGTTCACCAGCAGCCACCTGAGTCAGATCATCAGCGTGTCTCAGGCTGGAGCCCGTTGATCGAGGAACGGGTCCACGCTGGCGTCGATCCCGGTGGCGTGCGCAGGTCCGTGCCGCGGGTGAATCCCGTACGACATCGGAACGGCGGCACGACCACGTCGATCACGAACCCGGCGATGGCCGGCGTGCCGTCTGGGCAGACCTCGATACGCTCCCCGGACCACTCTGTTCACACCGAAGAGGTCGCTGGTTCGATACCAGCATCGCCCACTCTCAGTTCCTGCAGGTCAGAAGCCCGTTCCCGGAGTAGCCGGTAACGGGCTTCGTTGCATGAGCGGCTTACATTGGGAGCAGATTGGGAGCAGGGCGGTTGGTTCTGGATTTCGGACCGCCATAGGCCGCCCGGCTGAGTGGCCTGATTCGCGTCCCGAGCGGGGGCTGTCAGCTAGTCGAGGACTTGGAGCTACCGCTACCGGAACCCGTGTGACGAGAGGATGCCCCGAGCTATGGCTCACGGCCTGGCTGATGGCCGTCGGTCCGGTGGTCCGCCCACTCGCCGGTCTACATTGCGAGGTCGTGTACCAGATCTTCGCCTGTTCGGCGCTGTGGCTGCGGCGACGTACTGCCATGAGACGACACCCGTGAGATGGACCCGGACGATTCGTGACGATCGAAGAACCTACCGGCCACGTCAGGGCCTAGGTTCGCCAACATGTCCGACCTGCGCTCGCGACCGCGTTCGCGGTCTTCAGCGTCCAAGATTCGGCATACCTGTCCTTCGGCGTCGAGGATGCCGGCCGCTGCTGGTTCTTA
>NZ_BOOZ01000064.1 GCF_016863495.1 Micromonospora andamanensis | reverse complement strand
CCCCCAACCGCAACCACCCCGAACCGGAAGGCCCGCCCCCGGTCCAAGGCAAGCCGATCAGGAGTCGGCCAGCCCAGCCGGATCCAGTGCCACGACGACGTCGCCGATGACGACTACCGCCGGTGGGCGCAGCCCTTCGGCGGTCACCGCGTCGGCCACCTCACCGAGGGTCGAGCGAAGGACCCGCTCACCGCCGGTGGTCGCCTCCTGGACCACGGCAGCCGGCGTTCCGGCCGTCCGCCCGTGCGCCAGCAGCGTGCTGGTGATCGCCCGCAGGTTCTTCAGGCCCATCAGGATCACGAGCGTGCCGCGTAGACCGGCCAGCGCGTCCCAGCGGACAAGCGAGTCCGGCGAATCCGGTGCGACGTGCCCGGACACCACTGTGAACTCGTGCGCCACCGACCTGTGGGTGACCGGGATACCTGCCGCCGCCGGGGCGGCTATCGAACTGGTCACGCCCGGCACCACGGTCACCGGTACGCCGGCCGCGGCGCAGGCGAGCAGTTCCTCTCCGCCCCGGCCGAAGACGTACGGGTCACCGCCTTTGAGCCGGACCACGAAGGCTCCCGCCAATGCCCGGTCCACCAGGATCCGATTGATCTCCTCCTGCGTCCGGGACGGACCGTAGGGGATCTTCGAGGCGTCAACCAGTTCCACTCCGGTGCGCAGCTCGTCCAGGAGCAACCCGGGCACCAGCCGGTCGGCGACGACCACGTCGGCCTCGCTGAGCAGTCGCCAGCCCTTCAGGGTGATCAGCTCCGGGTCGCCAGGTCCGGACCCGACCAGAAAGACCTGGCCGGTGCCGCCGGGCGGGGTGTTCAGCGGTGCCTGGGGGTCCGACCCGGTCAACAGCGTGCCCGTCCTGGCCTGCAGGAGAGTGCGGATGGCGTCGCGGACGCTCACCGCGCGGCGTGGGTCGCCGCCGCCGTGCACCGCCACCGTAACCGGACCGTACCGGGTCACCGCCGGGGTCCAGGCCGTCGCCGCGTTCCGGTCGTCGGCGCGTACGCAGAAGATCCGACGGGCCGCGGCGGCGGCGCTGATCTCGGCCGCCGCGACCGGGTCGTCGATGGCGACCTGCACCAGCCAGGCACCGTCAAGATCGTCGGGAGCGAACCGGCGCGGCACCCACTGCAGCCGCCCGGCGTCGACGTGCGCCCGCAGCGCCGGGGTGAGATCCGGTGCCACCAGCAGGACATCCGCGCCCGCGTCCAGCAGGGCCGGGACGCGCCGCGTGGCGACCGTCCCCCCACCGACCACGACCACGCGCAGGCCGGCCAGCCGCAGCCCGAGGGGGTACGCGTTGGCACTCACGCCGCCGCCTCGCTTCGCTCACCGGCAGCGTGAGACGCCGCACTGCTGAACCCAATGGCTCGCTCGCTCCGCTCACTCACGCCGCCGCCTCGCTTCGCTCACCGGCAGCGTGAGACGCCGCACTGCTGAACCCAATGGCTCGCTCGCTCACTTCTCGGCCACCCCGGCGGAGTCGAAGGTGGCCACCTCGTGCAGCACCCGGACCGCGCCGGTGACCACCGGCAGGGCCAGCAGCGCGCCGGTGCCCTCACCGAGTCGCAGGCCGAGGTCGATCAGGGGGGTGAGGCCCAGTTGGCGCAGCGCGACACTCGCGCCGGGCTCGGCGGAGCGATGACCGGCGACCATGGCCGCCACGGAGGCCGGGGCGAAGGCCGCCGCGGCGAGCGCGGCGGAGACCGCGATAACCCCGTCCAGCAGCACCGGTACGCGGTGCGCGGCGGCACCGAGCACGAACCCGGTGAGCGCGGCGTGTTCCAGTCCACCGACGGCGGCCAGCACGCCGAGCGGGTCCGCCGGGTCGGGGTGATGGCGACGCAGCGCGGCCCGTACCACCTCGATCTTGTGCTGGTAGGTGAGGTCGTCGACGCCGGTGCCCCGGCCGGTGGTCTCGGCGGCGTCCACGCCGGTGAAGGCGGCGATGAGCGCGGCGGCCGGGGTGGTGTTGGCGATCCCCATGTCGCCGGTGAGCAGAATGCCGGCGCCGGCGTCGACAAGCTCCTCGGCGATGGTGATGCCGACCTCGACCGCCGCCCGCGCCTCGTCCCGGGTCATCGCCGCGGTGACTGTCATGTCCCGGGTACCGCGTCGAACCGACGCGTCGACAAGTCGGGGGACGGCCGGTCCGGCCGCGCGGTCGAGAGGACCGGCACCGGCCGCGCCGTCAAGAGAGCACGTACGCTCCGGGTCGGCGACGCCTGATGGATCAGGTACCGGCAGCGGGCCGGCCACGCCGACGTCGATCACCGTCACTGAAGCTCCCGCCTGCCGGGCGAAGGCGTTGACCACCGCTCCACCGGCCAGGAAGTTGCCGACCATCTGCCCGGTGACCTCCTGCGGCCAGGGACTGACCCGCTGGGCGTGTACGCCGTGGTCGCCGGCGAAAATCGCCACCGCCGCCGGGGCGGGCACCGGCGGCGGGCAGCTGCCGGCCAGGCCGGCGAGGCGTACGGACAGGTCCTCCAGGGCGCCGAGCGAGCCGGCCGGTTTGGTCAGGCGCGCCTGCAACTGCCGGGCGGCCGTCATCGCCGGCTCGTCGGGCGGGCCGACGGCCCCGATGGTGTCTTCCAGCATCATGCCTCCATGATCTCGGCCAGCACCTCGATGAACGCGTCGGTGGTCGACCGATCCCGAACTGCGATCCGCAGCCAGTCGGAGCCGAGCCCCGGAAACGTGTCGCCCCGGCGTACCGCCCAGCCGCGCCCTCGCAGGAGGTCCCGGATCCGGTCGGCGCCGATGATCCGCACCAGCACGAAGGCGCTGGCCGGTCGGCCAGCCACGCGTACCCCGGGCAGGGCCGACAGCCGCGCGACCAGGTGGTCGCGGTCGGCCGCGAGTTGCGCGGCGATGGCGCGTTCGGCCCGGGCCGCCTCGGGGCCGGCGCAGGCAGCCGCGGCGGCCAGGGCCGGGGTGGAGACCGCCCAGAGGGGCTGTACGGCGGCCAGCCGGCGCAGCAGGGCGGCTTCTCCGAGCAGGTAGCCGATCCGCAGGCCGGCCAGCCCCCACGTCTTGGTGAGGCTGCGGACGACCACCAGGCCGGGCAGGTCCCGGCGGGCGGCAAGTGACTCGGGCTCACCGGCTACGCCTGGCGTGGCGGTGGTGTCCGCGAACGCCTCGTCGATCACGAGCACCCGACCGGGACGGGCCAGGGTGGCGAGGTCGATGGCCGGGTGCAGCACCGATGTCGGGTTCGTCGGGTTGCCGATCATCACCAGGTCGGCGTCGGCGGGTATCCGGTCCGGGTGGAGCCGGAAGCCGTCCGCCGCGTCTAGCAGCACCCGTTCCACCGTGTGTCCGGCTGCCCGCAGCGCGGCTTCCGGCTCGGTGAACTGCGGGTGCACCACCACCGGCCGTCGCAGTCCGCGCAGCGCCTGGGCAAGCAGCACGAAGCCCTCGGCGGCACCGGCGGTGAGCAGCACCTCCTCGGGTGGCCGGCGGTGCCGGGCGGCGACCGCGGCGCGAGCCGGGCGTGGGTCCGGGTACGCGGCGAGGTCGGCGAGCGAGGCCGTGATCGGCGCGGCCAGCCAGGGCGGCAGCGGTGCGCGCCGCACGTTCACGGCGAGGTCGACCAGGCCCGCCGCGACCTCGGCGTCACCGTGGTGGGTGAGGTCCGGCTCGGCCGGTGACGCGCCGGACGGCGTGGTCGGCTGGCCATGCATGACCGCGATCCTGCCGGGAAGGCGGCGCTCGGGACAGCAACCCGGAGGGTGGGCCGCATCACCACCGATCACTTCATGAGTACTTCTCATGGACGAATCGGAAATGTCATAACTTGGCGGTGTGAGCAATCGACCCCTTGCTGCCGCTGGTCGTCTCGTTCCTCTACTCCGTGCCGGGCTGATCGCCGGCATCGTCGCCGCCGCCGCCGCGTACCCGGCCGTCGCGGTGACCGGAATCGGTGCCAAGGCCACCGCGCACGCCGTGGAGAGCAAGACCCGCCTGCTGACCACCGCCCTGCCCGCCGAGACCTCCTACCTGTACGCGCCCGACGGCAAGACCGTGCTGACCATGTTCTTCGAGGAGTACCGGCAGTACACCAAGCTGGCGGACATCTCGCCCACCATGCAGCAGGCCATCGTGGCCGCCGAGGACAACCGCTTCTACCAGCATCACGGCGTCGACCCGAAGGGCGTCGCCCGCGCCTTCGTGGCTAACGCCCGCTCCAGCGGGGTCTCCCAGGGCGCCTCCACGCTCACCATGCAGTACGTGCGGATGGCGCTGCGGGACAGCGCCACCAACCCGAGGGAGGTGCAGGAGGCCACCGCGCAGACCCCGACGCGCAAGATCAAGGAGATGCGCATGGCGGTCGACCTGGAGAAGGAGTTGAGCAAGGAGGAGATTCTGGAGCGGTACCTCAACTCGGCGTACTTCGGGCACCGCGCGTACGGCATCTACGCCGCCAGCGAGATCTTCTTCTCGAAGACCCCGAAGGAGCTGACCGCCGTCGAGGCGGCCACCCTCGCCGGGCTGGTCAAGTCACCCTCCCAGTACGACCCGGCCAGCTCGGACCAGAAGGACGCCACCGCCCGGCGCAACTACGTGCTCGACAACATGGCCCGGCTCGGCTACCTCTCGCCGGACTCGGCCCAGGCGGCGAAGGGTGAACCGATCCGGCTCCGCCTGACCTACCCGCCGAACGACTGCGCCTCGGTGCCCGAGAAGTGGAACAGCTGGGGCTTCCTCTGCGACTACCTGAAGAACTGGTGGAGCGCCCAGCCGGCATTCGGGAAGAACCCGCTCCAGCGGTTGGACAAGCTACGCCGGGGTGGGTACCGGATCGTGCTGAGCATGGACCCGAAGATCCAGACAGCGGCGGAGAAGAATGTCGGCACCGAGGGGAACACCGGCAGCCCGTTCGCCAACGGCATCGTGGTCTCCGAACCCGGCACCGGTCGGGTCAAGGCGATGGCGGTGAACCGCACGTACTCGCTTGAGGTCGACGAGAATCCGCTCAGCTCCAACCCGGAGGCGGGTCCGGAGGTGCGGGCCAACTACCCGAACACGGTGGCGCCCCTGATGGGCGGCGGCGACCTGCCCGGCTACCAGGCCGGCTCGACGTTCAAGATGTTTCCCATGCTTGCCGCTCTGGACGCCGGCTTGACGCTGAACACCAGCTTCAACGCGCCGCACAGCTACCGTTCCGAGATCTACGACGGTTGGCAACCCTCGAACGCCAGCGGCGCGATGAGCGGCATGCAGACCATGTGGTCCGGTTTCGGCAAGTCGGTGAACACCTACTTCGTCTGGTTGGAGGAGCAGGTGGGTGCGGAACGGGCCGTCCGGCTGGCCGAGCAGCTGGGGCTGCGCTGGCGTACCGACGTGGACCGGGAGCACGCCTCCCCGGCGAAGGCCAACAAGTGGGGCGCCTTCACCCTTGGTGTCTCCGATGCGACGCCGCTGGAGATGGCGAACGCCTACGCCGCGGTCGCCGCCGACGGGCGCTACTGCGAGGCGCTGCCGGTGAACGCCATCTACAACCGCGACGGCACCCCGGCCATCTACACCACCCCGGGTGGCATCGAACGGGAGGTCGCCAAGCCGCGCTGCCGCCAGGTGGTGAGTGCTGACGCGGCACGCGCGGCAACCGACGCCGCCCGCTGCCCCACCGGCGACACCCCGGCCAAGGGCAGTTGCGGCGGCTGGTCCACGGCGGACAGCGTGCGCGGCACGGTGGGCCGCCCGGTCGCCGGCAAGACCGGTACCACGGACAGCACGCGATCGGCCTGGTTCGTCGGCTACACGCCGGAGCTGGCGGCCGCCAGCTTCATCTCCGACCCCGACAATCCGTTCAACGCGGTGGGCGACGGCCAGTCGCAGATCCCGATCGCGGCGGTGTCGAACACCCTCCGCGATGCCCTGAAGGGCAAACCCGTTCGGGACTTCGTCCCACCGTCGGACCGGATCGTCGGTTGACGATCAGGCCGGCGGCCCGCCGGCCGGGCCGGACACCACCACACCGGCCGGGTCGCCCGGGTCGACACCCACCTGCACGGCCGGGACACCGCCGCCCGCCTCGGCCGGGACCGTGGCCGGCTCGGCCGCAGCGGCGGCCACCAGTCGGGTCGCGATCCGCGGGTACGCCGCCCAGTGCGGGACGAGCTGGGAGGCGTGCACTCCCCGCCAGATGAACCCCTCCGGGGTGCCGCCCGGCCAGCTCCACGCCGGCCGCTGCCCGCCCCGGGGCGTGAGGACGGCCCGGTGCTCCTTGTGCCCGGTCACCACCTCGCCCCGGACGGCCACCACACTGTCGCCCTGCGCGGTCGCCTCCCGGTAGCCGACCACCAGTCCGTCCCGGAGACTGCCGATCGCGTCGATCACCCCGCACATCGGCAGCCCGTCCAGCTCCCGGGCCAGCCAGAGCAGGCCGGCCCCCTCGGCGATCACCGGCTGGCCGGTGCGGGCCAGTTCGGCGACGGCGATGCAGAGCCGCCGGTTGGCCGAGAGCTGCTCCGCGTACGACTCGGGCAGGGCGCCGCCGACCACCAGAGCCCGGGTGCCGGCTGGCAGCACCTCGTCGGTGAACGGGTTGAGCGGCACCACCTCCGCACCGGCGGCCCGCAGCAGTTCGGCGGTTTCGGCGTGGCTGAAGCTGCCGCCCGGTCCACCCACGAGCGCCACGACCGGGCGGGCGGCACCGGCCGGCACCGGCGCAGCCCCCTCGGCGGCGCCCAGCGGCGACCACGGCTGCACACCCAGCGCCGGTGCCGAGCGGGCCAACCCGATCAGCCGCTCCAGGTCGACGGTGGCGGTCACCGCCTCACCCAGCCGCCGGACCGCCCGGGTGGCCTCGCCGGCGCCTTCGACCACCGGCACCACCCCGTGCCGCCGCGAGGGCAGCACCGAGGGCAGATCCTGACGGCGCAACGCTCCGTAGACCGGGATGCCGATGTCGTCGAGCGCCTCGCGCAGCAGCGCCTCGTGCCGGGCCGAGGCGACCCGGTTGAGGATCACCCCACCGATCCACAACTGTTCGTCATACGCCCGGAAGCCGTGCACCAGGGCGGCCACCGACTGGCCCATCGCGGCGACGTCGACCACAAGCACCACCGGGCTGCGCAGCGCGGTGGCCACCGCGGCGGTGGACTCGGTCTCACTGCGTCCGGTCAGGCTGTCGTACAGGCCCATGCTGCCCTGCACCACGGCCAAGTCCGTACCGTCCGCGCCGTGCAGCAGCAGCGGGGCGACGCGTTCGGCGCCCACCAGGCGCGGATCCAGGGTGCGTCCCGGCCGACCGCTGGCCAGCCCGAGGTACGCCGCGTCCACCTGATCCGGCCCGATCTTGAAGCCGGACACGTCGAGACCCCGGTCGGCGAACGCAGCGAGCAGGCCGATGGCCAGTGCGTTCTTGCCGTGTCCGGAGGAGGGGGCACTGAGCACCAGACGCGGCACGACGGTCATCATCGACTCCTCGCCAGCGGTCGGCGTGCCGACCGTCGGCGCGCTCCGCCCGCGTGACGATAGCTGAACCGGGCGCTCCGCAGGCACCCCTGTGCCACCCGTCCGGTCCAGGTCAGGCGGGTCCGTGGCGGACCGCCCCGACACCGGTACGCTCCGCCACCACCGAGCGACAGTCGGCCGCTTCCGGCAGGGGCCACTGCCTGCGGCGGTCGAGGGCGGTCAGGGCGCGCGGGTGCGGTGGTGGGTCGGCACAGTGGCGGCGGTCACACGGGTAATCTCGTGGCGTGTACCGGTTCCTGCTGACGCCGCGCTGGCTGGGCCTTCTCGTGCTGGCCCTGGCCGCCGCCACGGTGATGGTGCTGCTCGGCAACTGGCAGCTGGACCGCTACCACGGCCGCACCGCGATCAACGAGCGCATCGACGCCGGACTGCGGATGGACCCGGTGCCGCTGCGGGAGGCGCTGCCCGCGCCGACCGGTGGCCCCGGCACGGTCGGTCCGCCACCGGCGCAGGAACGGACCTTCACCCGGGTCACCGTGACCGGCCGCTACGACACCGACAACATCGTCCTGGTGCGGGGCCGCACGGTCGACAGCCGGGTCGGCTTCGAGGTGGTCACCCCGCTGGTGCTGGCCGACGGCACCGCCGTCCTGGTGGACCGGGGCTGGATCCCGCCGGCCCCGGGCGGGGCGCTGGCCCAGCCGGACGTGCCACCGGCGCCGGCCGGTGAGGTGACGGTCGAGGGTCGGGTGCACGCGAGCGAGAGCGGCGACGCCAAGGTGTCCCGCCGCGAGGGCCGGGTGGAGAGCCGCCGGGTCTCCGTCCCCCAGCTCGCCGGCGAGCTGCCGTACCCGGTGCACGGCGCGTACCTGCTCCTCGACGAGCAGACGCCGGCGGCCGACCCGGCGTTCCGGGCGGTGTCGATCGGCCACGCCAACAACTGGCAGAACCTCGGCTACGTCGTCCAGTGGTGGATCTTCGCGGCGATGACTGTGGTCGGCTACGGCTGGGTCGCCCGCCGCGAGGCCCGCCGGATCGCCGGGGTGGTCGACGAGCGCCCCCGGGACCGGGCCGCCGACTCCGGTACGCCAGCCACCAGCTGACCGTTCACCCGGGCGAACGGCCCACGTGTATCGCGCGGACCGCGTCGATGGTGTCCGCCTCGGCCGCCGACTTGTCGTCCCGGTAGCGGACCACCCGGGCGAACCGCAGGGCGACCCCGCCGGGATAGCGCGAACTGGTCTGCACACCGTCGACGGCAATCTCCACGACCTGCTCGGGCCGGACCCGGACGACCCAGTCCCCGCGCTCCACCGCGAGGCCGAGGAAGCGCTCGGTCTGCCAGCGCAGCAGCTCGTCGGTGAGCCCCTTGAAGGTCTTGCCGAGCATCACGAACCCACCGGCGCCCGGGTCACGGGCGCCCAGGTGCAGGTTCGACAACCACCCGGTACGCCGACCGCTGCCCCACTCGACGGCGAGCACCACCAGGTCGAGGGTGTGCCGGGGCTTCACCTTGACCCAGGCCGCGCCGCGCCGACCGGCGTCGTAGGGCGCGTCGGGCGCCTTGACCACCACGCCTTCCTGGCCCGCGTCGAGCGCGGCGGCGAACGCCTCGCCGGCCCGCTCCGGGTCGTCCACCTCCATCCGCCCGACCAGCAGCGACGCGTCAGCAGTGCCGCGCAGCGCCGCCCATCGTTCCCGGCCGGGCAGGTCGATCAGATCCGCCCCGTCGAGGTGGAGCAGGTCGAAGAAGTACGGCGTGAGCACCGTCTCCCCGGTGCGCTCGGCGGCGGCGCGCACCGCAGGCGCGACAGGTGCCCCGGCGTTGGAGCCGGCTCGGCGGGCGGCGGCACTTGACGTCTGCTGGAACGGCAGCGGCCGGCCGGCGGCGTCCAGCCCGATGGCCTCCCCGTCGAGGACGATCTCCCGCGCGGGCAGGCTCCGCACGGCGGCGACCACCTCGGGCACCCGGGCGGTGATCTCGTCGAGGCTGCGGGAGAACACCGCGATGTCGGAACCACTGCGGTGCACCTGAATGCGGATGCCGTCGAGCTTCACGTCAACCACCGCCGGCAGACCTGTGGCGGCGAGCGCCTCGTCGACTGTGGACGCGCTCTGCGCCAGCATCGGCGCGAGGGGCCGACCCACCCGCAGCCCGAACTCGGCGAGCGCGGCGGCACCGCCGCCCAGGGCGGCCACCGCCACCGCCCGCAGGTCTCCCGCGAGCAGCAACGCCCGGCGTACGACCGCGACGGAGACCCCGGCAGCCCGGGCGACCGCGTCGGCGAGCAGCCCGGCCTGGGCGCCGTGCCGCAGCTCGCCGAGGAACAGGCCGGTCAGTAGACGCTGCTCGTCGGCGGTGGCGGCGGCGTAGAGCGCGTGCAGCAGCGCCCGACGACGAGCCTGTGAGCCGGCGCCGTGCACGGCCGCAATCTCGTCGATCGCGGCGTCGACGGCCGACACTGTCAGGGTCGGCTCGGCGGCCGGCGGCGGCAAATCACGCAGGCTGGCCCAGCCGACGCCGGTCTGCCGCTGGCGCAGCTCACCGGCGAGCCAGCCGGAGCCCGCCGCCACCTCGTGCGGATCGAGCCGCCGCAGCGCGTCGGCGAGCAGCTCCACCTTGGCCCGACGACCGCTGGTGGCGCCTACGGCCGCGGAGGTGGCAGCCAGGTCAAGGAACCGCACGACCTCATCCTGCCAGCCACCACCGACAACCGGCGCAACGTCAGGCCGGGACCGGTTCCTCGATTCGCAGCCCGCGGGCCCGGACGCCGTCGGCGATCCGGGACAGCGACGCATCCAGGGCGACCAGGGCGGCGGACAGCTCGCCGAGCTGTTCCTTGAGCGTGTCGTCGGGCCACGCGGAGACGTCGACGTCCCCCAGAGCGATGACGGCGGCCTCCAGGCGGGCCAGAACCTCGTTCGTACGCATGTTCGAGAGGCTACAACAGCCCCGCGTCCGACACACCGGAAACGGCCACTGCAGGCACGAAGTTACGGTTTCACCCGCGACCCGCCTCAGCCACCCTGGCCAGCAGCAACGCCTCGGCGAGGCAGACCCGGGCGAACTCGCCGAGGTGCAGGCTCTCGTTCGGCCCGTGCGCCCGGGCGTGCGGGTCCTCCACCCCGGTCACCAGGATCGCCGCCTGCGGGAACATCTCCTGGAAGGTGGCGATGAACGGAATGGAGCCGCCGACGCCGATCTCCACCGCGTCGGTGCCGTCCCACGCGGTGCGGAAGGCCGACCGGGCCGCGTCGAACATCGGGCCGCTGGCGTCGATCACGCAGGGGGCACCGTCGTGCTCGAAGGTCACCTCGACCTGGGCCCCCCACGGCGCGTACTTCTCCAGGTGGGCCCGGAGTGCCCCGTACGCCTGCTTCGGTTCGTCGCCCGGCGCCAGCCGTACGCTCAGTTTGGCCTTGGCCGCCGGCACCAGCGCGTTCGGCGCCTCGCCGGTGGCCGGGGCGTCGATGCCGAGCACGGCGAGCGCCGGCTTGGTCCACAGCCGGTCGGTGATCCGGCCGGTGCCGAACAGCCGCACGCCGTCGGCCAGCCCGGCCTCGGCCCGGAACCGGTCCTCGGGGTAGTCGACGCGGGCCGCTTCCCGGCCGACCAGCCCGGCCACCGCGACGTTCCCGGCGTCGTCGTGCAGGGTGGCGAGCAGCCGGACCAGGGTGGTCAGCGCGTCCGGGACGGCACCGCCGAACATGCCGCTGTGCACCGCGTGTTCCAGCGTCCGCACCTCGACGAAGCAGTTGACGATGCCGCGCAACGACGTGGTCAGCGCCGGTACGCCGACATCCCAGTTGGTCGAGTCGGCGATCACGATGACGTCGGCGGCGAGCTCGTCCCGGTGCTCGGCGAGCAGCTGCTCAAGAGAGTCGGAGCCGTACTCCTCCTCCCCCTCGACGAACACCACCACCCCGACCGGCAGCCGGTCAGCGTACGCGCGCAGCGCCGCGACGTGCGCCATGATGCCGGCCTTGTCGTCGGCGGCACCCCGCCCGTACAGCCGGCCGTCCCGCTCCACCGGCTCGAACGGGTCGGACTCCCACAACCTCGGATCGCCGATCGGCTGCACGTCGTGGTGGGCGTAGAGCATGACCGTCGGTGCACCGGGCGGCGCCGGCTTCCGGCCGATGACCGCGGGCTGACCACCGGCCCGCGCCACCTCCACGTCCAGGCCGCAGCCGCGCAGCAACTCGGCCACCGCCTCCGCGGACCGCTCCAGGTGCGAATGGTCGAAGCCGTCGAAGGCGATGCCGGGAATGCGGACGAGACGCTCCAGGTCGGCGCGGACGCCGGGCAGTTCCCGCGCCACGGCCTCCCGCAGGTCGGACTCGGTCATGATCGGTGTGGTCATGACCGGCATCGTATGCCGGCCTTACCGAACGGCGCGGGCGGCGTCGCCAACCGCTATCCGGCAGTAGTAGCGCTCGGCGACGTGCGGTAGGGCTGGTGCGCCGTCGACGAGCAGGTCGGCACGGGCCTCGGTACCGTCGGCGGCGAAGTGGGCGCGTTCGGTGACGTGCCAGCGGCGCAGTTCCGGCAGAATCGCCGGACCGTCGCGGGCCACCGCCCGGTTCAGCCGCAACTGCTGCGGTGCGGTGACGAAGACCGCCAGGGTCAGGTCCGGCGCGACGACGGCCCGGGCCGCGCTGACCCCTTCCACGATCAGCACCGGCGCGACCGGAACCGGCACCGGGGCGGGTAGGAAGCGCCGTCGCACCCAGCTGTACCGCCGGTAGGCACCGGCCTGCCCGGCCCGTACCGGCGCCAGCACCTGCTCCTCCAACCGGTCCCAGAAACTGAGCTGGTCGTCCCAGCCGTCGAGCAGGTCGTCGGTGTGCACCACAGCTGGCCGAGCGGCGTCGGGCAGCTCGGCCGCGAGGGCGTCGGCCAGGCGCGCCGTGAAGACCGTCTTGCCGGCACCGCTGGGCCCGTCGACGGCCACCAACCGGGTACGCCCCAGCCGGCCCGCCACGGCCAGCACCCGTCGGGCCAGCCCGGCGTACTCCTCGAAGACCACCACCACGGGCACCGACGTTACCGATCGGGTTGTCCCCGGCCACTTCGGACCGCAGGGCACACCGCCGGACGGCATGATCGTGGCGTGTCCCATTCCGTGATGAGTCCCGGTGTCGAGGCGTTGCTGGAGCAGGCCCGCGCGGGCATGACCCGGTTGACCCCGCAGGAGACGGTGCAGGCCGCGACCCGGGGAGCGCTCGTGATCGACACGCGCACCGACGCACAGCGTCGGGAACAGGGCGACCTGCCCGGCGTCATCGTGATCGACCGGACGGTGCTGGAGTGGCGGCTCGACCCGGCCAGTGACTGGCGGATTCCCGAGGCGACCGGCTACGACCTGGAGATCGTCGTGGTGTGCCGGCAGGGTTACAGCTCCAGCCTCGCCGCGGCGAGTCTGCGCGCCCTGGGCCTGCACCGGGCCACTGACATGATCGGCGGGGTGGAGGCGTGGCGATCAGCCGGCCTGCCCTTCTCCGACCAGACCGCCGACGTCCGCCCCTGAGTCAGTCCGCCATCAGGTCCAGGGTCTGCCTGGCATACTCCATCGCCAACTCCTCGGTCTGGGCATCGTCCGGCACCTGCGGCGCGATGAAGTTGAAGTGCACGTGGGCGACGGCCGTTCCGGCCATCGCCGCCGCCATCGCCATCCTGGACGTCACCGGCCCGTCGTACGGCTCCGGCGGATCGGTCATCGGGCCGCTGTCCGGTGGGATCGACACCCAGGCGCCGTCACCGACCCCGCTGACCTCCCGGGCGATGCCCTGCGCTCCGGCTGGCGGCGGACCGCCCAGCGACTCGCGGGCCTCCGCCGGCGACGGCGCGACCAGCATGGTGATGGTGACCGCGTGGATCGCCAGGGGGTCCCTCGACACCGCGCTGAGTACGCAGCTCTTTCGGTCCGGCCGGTCGGGACGGTCCCGCACCTGCGTTGTCCCGCCGGCCACGTCGAGCAGCGGCTGGTGGTCGAGTTTGGTGCAGAAATCGTCCACGACCCGGTAGGACGCGGCGGGTGACGGGGATGAGCTCCCTGACGGGTCTGCGGTGCCGGCGCAGCCGGCGAGCGCGACCGGAAGCAACAGGACGAGCCAGCTCCGGCGACGGGTATCGACCATCACGAGATCGTGCCACAGTGGATCACTCCCTCGGTACCCGCCGGCCTCGCACGCCAGTTCCCGAGGTCAACGTCGTGGGGCGCCGGGTGGGACGAACGGTAGGTCGGTCGGGGCCCTGTCCTCGATGAGCCGCCACAGGGCGTCGGTGTCGAGGTGCTCCTCGACCAGGTCACCGAGCAGGTCGAGGTTGCGTTCGCGAGCGGCGGCGAAGGACGTGTCCGGCGCGACCTGGAATCCGGTACGCCCGGCGAGGCGGGCCACCCGGGTGAGGAACCACCGGCGGAACTCGTCCGATTCGAATGTGCCGTGCCAGTGGGTGCCGTGCACGACGCCGTGCATCGCGCCCTCGTCGGCACCGTCGGTGTAGCGCAGCAACGGGGTCAGGTGCGGGTCCGCGGTCGAGACGTACCCGTGGTGGATCTCGTAGCCGTGGACCGGAACGTCACTGTCGACGCTGCCCACCGCGGGCCGGACGGTCTTGCGCCGGTCGAAGGTGATCTCGATGGGCAGCAGTCCGAGACCGGGCACGGTGCCCTGTCGGCTCTCCACCGGGTCGTGGATGGCCCGGGCCAGCATCTGGTAGCCACCGCAGATGCCGAGCACCGGACGGCCCGCCGCGACGTGCGCGGTGACAGCGTCGGCGAGGCCCGTCTCACGTAGCCAGGCCAGATCGGCCACTGTCGACTTCGAGCCGGGCAGCACCACCAGGTCGGCGGCGGCGAGTTCGGCCGGCTCGACAGTCAGCCGTACCCGCACGCCCGGCTCGGTGGCCAGGGCCTCCACGTCGGTGGCGTTGCTGATCCGGGGCAGCCGCAGCACCGCCACGTCGAGCCATTCGGTGCCGCGTGGGGCCGCCGGCCGACCGAGCACCCGGCCGTAGGCGAGCGAGTCCTCCGCGTCGAGCCACAGGTCCAACGCCCAGGGCAGCACCCCGTACGTCGGGCGACCGGTGAGCTGACCCAGCATCGCCAGCCCGGGGGCGAGCAGGCCCAGGTCACCCCGGAACTTGTTGACCACGAAGCCGGCGATCAGGGCCTGGTCGGCGGGGTCGAGCAGGGCGAGAGTGCCGAACATGGCGGCGAACACGCCACCCCTGTCGATGTCGCCGACCACGATCGTGGGCAGCCGTGCCTGCCGGGCCAGGCCCATGTTCACGTAGTCGCCGTCGCGCAGGTTGATCTCCGCCGGGCTGCCGGCCCCCTCACAGATCACCACGTCGTACTCCGACCGCAACTCGGTCAGGGCCGCGTAGGCGGTCTCGGCGAGCCGGGGACGCAGCGTCCGGAAGGTGCCGGCGGTGATCGTGTCGACGGCCTGGCCGAGCAGCACCACCTGACTGGCCAGGTCGCTGCCGGGCTTGAGCAGCACCGGGTTGAACCTCAGGTCCGGCGCGAGCCCACAGGCCGCCGCCTGCATCGCCTGCGCCCGGCCGATCTCGCCGCCCCGGCCGTCGGGCCCGAGCACCACTGCGGAGTTGTTCGACATGTTCTGCGCCTTGAAGGGCGCCACCTTCACACCTCGGCGGTGCAGCCACCGGCAGATGCCGGCGGTGAGCACGCTCTTGCCGGCGTCCGAGGTCGTCCCGGCCACCAGCAGTCCACCGGTCACCGACGACCCCGCAGCCGGACCGGGCGCAGGGTCCGCAGTGCTCGAAGCGTCGGGAGCTGTCGAATGTCGCCGAGCGGCCGGACGGCCGGGATGGGGCGAAGGGTCAGCAGCGGTCGGAGCGTGCGGCGGGAAGCGGTGCCGACCAGCCGCCCCGCGGTCAGCGGGTACACCGCCGCGAGACCGAGCGCCGCCAGCCCGACCGCCCGGGATATCCGGGCGGCCCGGCCCAGATGCCGCGCCTCGGGACGAGGACCGTCACCGAGCAACGGACGCACCTCCGTGCGGCCGAAGTACACGTTGCGTCCACCCAGCCGTACGCCCAGCGCCCCGGCCATCGCCGCCTCACACTGCCCGGCATTGGGGCTGGGATGGTCGCCGCGGTCCCGTCGCCACACCCGCCAGGCCCGTTCCCGGTCGCCCTTGCCGACCGGCGCCAGCGCCACGGTCAGCAGCCCGGTCAGCCGCGCGGGCACCAGGTTGAGCAGGTCGTCCAGGCGGGCAGCCGGCGTACCGAACCGGGCGTAACGGACGTTACGGTGGCCGACCATCGCGTCGAGGGTGTTCGCCGCGCGGTAGCCGAGCAGGCCGGGCAGCCCAGCGACCGCGCCCCAGACCAGTGGAGCGACCACCGCGTCGGAGGTGTTCTCCGCCACCGACTCCACAGTCGCGCGGGCGAGTTCGGGCTCGTCGAGCGTCGACGGATCCCGCCCGCAGAGGTGCCCGAGCCGCTGTCGAGCGGCCGGCAGGTCACCACCGCGCAGTGAGCGGCCCATCGTCTTCGCCTCGTGGCGCAGGCTGCGCCCGCCCAGCACCGCCCAGGTGCCGGCGGCGACCAGCACCGCACGGGTCACCGGACGGTGCCGGGTACCGACGGTGGCGGCCACACCCAGCACCACCGGCGCCCCGACGCAGAGCGCGGCGAAGACCCCGCCGGCCAGTCGGTCGGGCCGGTAGAGACGACGTTCCAGGGCGGCGGCGGCCCGGCCGAAACCGGCCACCGGGTGGCCCCGGCGGGGGTCGCCGAACACGGCGTCCAACGCGTAGCCCGCGACGAGTCCCGTCGCGTTCGCCACCGCACCCGCGTGTCGCACGGCGTATCACCCCCGGGCGGCCAGCCTAGCCGAGTCGAGCACCCGGCTCGGCCCGGCGGAGCCCGTCCCCGCCACGGCCTTCCCGGTGAGACGTCGTCGGGCACCGAACGGCCGAGCCGGCTGCCGCCACCCTGGCGGTGGGTGACCGGACACCTCAGCTACCCGGTCACCCGATCGCCAGTGGCGAGCGTCCGCGCCGCACACCGTCAGGCGACATGTCCGGCAGTCATCACCGGGGACACCTTCCGCGCGTCGTCAGACGGGCTGCGGCAGCCGACCGCGCCCTCGCCGGCCACGCCCGGTCGCGGCATCGCCCGCCCCCGATTCCTCCGGGCGCACCGCCGACTCGGCCTCGGCCCCGGTGCCGTCCGCGGGCACCGGGGCCAGGTCGTCGGAGACGCTCTCCCCGACGACGTCCAACTCGTCCAACTCTTCCGACGCCGGCTGGTCGGTGCCGGACGAGTCGAACCCGCGCGCAGAACCCGGGTCGAACCCGCCGGGCGGACCGGAGTCGGGACTCCCGGCGAGACCGGCCCCGAAGCTGGACAGGTCGGGCAGCTCGAAGTCGTCGTCGACCGGGCGATGGTCGGGCCGGGCCGGCGCCTCCTCGTCCGGCACCGGCTCGGTCGGCTCGCCGTGCACCCGCTGCTCGGCGTCGGCGTCGGAGACCGCGCTGGTGGCCAGCGCGGGGCGGTTACGCAGGAACCTCCCACGCCCCCGGGACAGGTCGTGGCCGACCGCGACGGCCTCCAACTCGTACAGGGTGCGATGGTTGCCGGCGTCGTCGATCCAGTCACGGGTGTAGAGGCGGCCACAGACCACCACGGGGTCGCCGATCATCACCGAGGCGGCAACTCCCTCGGCGAGTTTGCGCCAGCAGTTGACGCGTACCCGCAGGCTGTTGCCGTCGACCCAGCGACCGCTGTCGCGGTCGAGGCGTCGGGCGGTCGAGGCGACCTTGAAGTTGGCCACCAGGGTGTTGCTCTGCGTGGTGCGACGCCACTCCGGCGCGGTCAGAACATTTCCGACAATCGTCATGTAGGTATCGAACATCGTCCCTCCTCGAAGGGGTCGGGGGCGGGTCTCCGGCGAGTCGACTCGTCACCGAGCCTGCGGCCCGGGGCCCGTCGCGGGCAGCCCGGGAGGCGGCACCTGTGGATGGCCGGACCACCTGTGGACGAACGCCTGATCAAGGTCCCGATGTGGTAGGCCGATCGGCCCTGACCCACCGGCCAGCCGACCTCCGATGATCAACAGGGGGCGGAAATGGTCACGTTCCGGACGGAGCCGACCTGGGTAGAGATCCCGTCAGCGCATCTGTGAGCACGACGTCGAACGAAAGGGTCAGCGATCATGATGATGACCATCACCCGTTCCACCCGCCTCGCGGGGCAGGTGCGGCGATGAGCGCCGTGCAGGACCCGGCCACCGTGGCCCAGTGCCTCCGGCTCGGCGCCGGCTTCGCCGACCGTGAGCGGGGCCGGATCGTCGAGCAGTTCAGCACGCTCGACGCCCGCCTGGCCGGCTTCCACGCCGACGCCACCGACATGGAGCTGTCGGTGAAGGACCGGGAGGCCAAGGGCCAGAAGGTCACCCTGGAGTGCTGGATCGCCGGCCGGCAGCGGATCGTCGCCACCTCGACCGAGGAGGACCTGCACGCCGCGCTCAACGACGTCCGCGACGACCTGCGTCGTCAACTGAACGATTCGAAGACCCGGCAGGAGCCTCGCAACAACAAGCACCTGCGGGTCAACGAACCGCCTGGCCCGGCCGCCTCGATCGACGAGCTTGCCGGCGCCGGAACGACCGACGAGAAGTGATCGCGTGGCCGGGCGGTAGACGACCGGCCGCCCGCTCACCGTGGAGGTGACAGATATGCCCAACGTGCAGCAACCCGAGATGCGCCGCAGCGGCGAGACCCGACTGGTCCAGGACAGCGACGGCCCGATCGAGGGCGGTTCGTCCTCGACCCGGCGGGAGCACCGCTCGGTACCGGTCGACCAGGTGTCGCCGTACGGTCCCGACCGTGGGCGGGCCTCGACCTCACACGAACCCACCGGCCGAGAGTCCGTGGGCGACTGACAGCGGGCAGCCCTCGTCCGTCTGGTGCGGGCGGGCGGGGGCTACCGCCCGGTAGCCGGCCGGCGTACCGTCGGCGGGGTGGAACCGGACGTGCTTGGCCCGCCCTACGAGCGGCACATCATCGAGCTGGGCAGGGATGACGAGGGCCCAGTGGTGGCGACCCTGGTCCGCCGCCGGGCCGAACGCCCCACCGGGCGCGCCGTGCTCTACGTGCACGGCTTCGTCGACTACTTCTTCCAGACCCACGTGGCCGACTTCTTCGCCGAGCGTGGCTGGGACTTCTACGCCCTCGACCTGCGCAAGTACGGTCGTAGTCTGCTGCCGCACCAGACCCCGAACTTCTGCCGCGACCTCGGCGACTACTTCCCCGAACTGGACGCCGCCGCGCAGATCATCCGCGACGAGGACGGACACGACACCCTGCTGGCCATGGGCCACTCCACCGGCGGCCTGGTCGTCTCCCTGTGGGCCGACGCCCGCCGCGACGCCGGGCTTGTCGACGGGCTGTTCCTCAACAGCCCGTTCTTCGACCTCAACGCCCCCTGGTTCGTGCGGCGACCCCTCGCGGCCGCCGTCGCACGCCTGGGCCGCAGGGCCCCGCACCGCATCCTCCCGTTCGGTCTCGGCACCGTGTACGGCGAGAGCCTGCACGCCGACCATCGCGGCGAATGGACGTACGACCTGGCCTGGAAGCCGCTTGCCGGTTTCCCCGTCCGGGCCGGCTGGCTGGACGCCATCCGCACCGGCCAGCGACGACTGCGCGCCGGTCTGAACATCCCGGTGCCGGTGCTGCTCGCCTGCTCGACCCGGTCGTTCCGGGGCACGAAGTGGCAGGACGCGGCAACACTTGCCGACGCCGTCCTCGATGTCGAACACATGGTCCGCTGGGCACCCCGCCTCGGCCAGCACGTCACCGTGTCCCGCTTTGACGGCGGTCTGCACGACCTCACGCTCTCCGGCCCCGCCGTACGCGAGAAGGTCTTCGCCGAGGTAGGCCGATGGGCCGAAGCCTTCCTCGGCGCCGGGCCGACTACCAGCCGCCCGCTTCCGCCGCAGCCCCGGCCCCCTGCGGACGAGCACCATCCGGCCGGGGAGGCGCACTCTCCCGCGGACGCCTGACCCGTCGACTGTCGTCATCCGCCCGGCACCACGGCTACGACAGCGACCTGACCACCCGTTCCGCCGGACAAGCCCCCGGCGGCGGTACCCTTCTCGCGCGATACCACGTTGCGCCCGTAGCTCAGCGGATAGAGCAGGGGACTTCTAATCCCAAGGCCGCAGGTTCGAATCCTGCCGGGCGCGCTCCACCACATGGCCCTGAACTGCGGTTTCTAGCGATTTTCGCGATCTTCATTAATGACATTCTTTGATTTAGGCACGGGCACGCCAGGAACAGCGAGTGTTGATCTCCGCAGACACCGACTTCGACACTCTGCTGGCCTCCTCCGGGGCCAGCGAACCGTCCGTGTTGCTGGTCCGGCGGATCAGCGGTCGTCGAGCCGCACAGATCATCGCGATCCTGGTGGCGAACCTCGCCGCAGTCGCCGACGACCTGGCCGGTGGAGCGATCGTCGTAGTCGGCGAGGACTCGCTGCGGGTCCGGCCCTTGCCCATCCTGCGCGGCAAGCGACCCCCCACGCCGGATTGCATCGGCCACGAGTCGCAGCCAGTCAGATCACCCTCCTTCCTCCCGAGCGGAGGTGGATAGCGCCGCTTTCAGGTCGATGGCGGGCGTCGCCGCGAGTAGCGACTGGGTGTACGGATGGCGAGGATCGGTGGTGAGCTGCACGGTCGGACCCTGCTCAATGATGCGACCGTTGTGCATGACCGCAATCCGGTCGGCGAGTTGCCTGACGACGGCGAGGTCATGGGAGATGAACAGGCACGCAAGGCCGAGCTGGTCGCGCAGGTCGCATAGCAGGTTGAGGACTTTGGCCTGCACCGACACGTCGAGTGCGGTGACCGGCTCGTCGCAGACAAGCAAGCGTGGTTCGACGGTCAGTGCGCGGGCGATCGCCAACCGCTGCTGCTGCCCACCGGACAGTTGCTGCGGCCGACGATCACACACACGGTTATCGAGCCCGACGAGGTCCAGCAATTCGTCCACGCGGGCGGACCGGGCACGAGAGTCGCCGAGGCGGTGGATGTGTAGCGGCTCGGCGATGGCTTGCCGGACTGTCTGTCGGGGACTGAAAGTGAGATACGGCTCCTGGAAGACCATCTGTATCCGCCGTCGATGGGTGCGCAGTGCCCGACCGCGCAGGCTGTACACGTCCGTCCCGGCGAGGCGTACCGAGCCTGAATCGGGGCGGTGGAGCCCGGTGATCACGCGGGCGAGGGTCGTCTTGCCGCACCCCGACTCGCCGACCAGGCCGACGATCTCTCCCGCCTCGACCCGCATGGTGATGTCGTCCACCACGGTGTTGCGGTGCCGCCCTCGCCCGACGGAGTAGCCGGCCACAACACCTTCGATCTCTAACACCGGTCAATCCCCGTTCCGCCGGACGGCTGCCTCGGGCATCAGCGAGGGCCCGCCGGGTTGGCGCAGGCACGCGGACCGGTGCGCCCCGCCCAGCGCGACCAGTATCGGTTGGCGCTGCACACAGGCGGGGAGGGCGACCGGGCACCGGGAGGCGAACGCGCAGCCGCCGGTGTCGTCCGGACCGGCGCCAGAGCGTCCAGGCATAGTGCGAAACCGGGTGCCCGGCGGCGCTCCGGAACGGGGTACGGCGTCGAGCAGCCCTCGCGTGTAGGGATGGTTCGGATTACCGATGACGGTGGCCAGCGGCCCTGTTTCAACGATCCGGCCGGCGTACATGACGGCCACTGTGTCGGCCAGGCGGGTGACCACCGCCAGGTCATGGCTGATGATGATCATGGCCATGTTCAGTTCGTCGCGGAGTCGGGCCAGCAGGTCGAGCAGTTGTGCCTGCACGGTCACATCGAGCGCGGAGGTGGGCTCGTCGGCGACGAGCAGATCCGGCTCACCCGCGAGGGCGATGGCGATCTGCACCCGTTGGCGCATCCCGCCCGACAGTTGATGCGGGAACCCACGGGCGATCCCGGTGGGGTCGGGCAGGCCGACCAGCCAGAGCAGTTCCTCGGTGACCTGGCGGGTGGCGCCGTGTCGGCTGCCCCGGCCGGCGTTGCGGACGGCCTCGTCGACGTGGGCGCCGATGGTCCGCAGGGGGTTGAGGGCGGCGAGGCTGTCCTGGAAGACCACGCCGACCCGCCGGCCGTTGATTTGGCGGCGTTCGTGCGGCGGCAGACCGACGAGTTGACGGGCCCCGTCCCCGGCACCCAGCAGTGCCGCGCCGGTCACGACCGCGGTGGGGTCCAACAGTCCGAAGGGAGCCAGCGCCGCCGTGGTCTTGCCGCTGCCGGTCTCTCCGACAAGCGCCAGGATCTGCCCGCGCTTGACCTGGTAAGAGACATCGGCGACGACGCGACGTTGGGCACCGTCGTGCGGATAGGTGACGGACAGGTCCCGTACCTGCAGCACGCTCCGGTCGTCGGCGGACGTGGTCGACGGGGCAGTCGCGCCAGTGGTGGCCGGCGGCCGGGAGGCTGCCCGGCCGGCTGCCCGGGTGAGCAGGCGGTAAGGCAGCACCCAGCGCAGGATCGAGGGCCGCTCGTCGCCGGCCGCCAGTCGTTCACCGAGCAGGTTGCTGGCGAACACGACAGCCGTGATCGCGATACCGGGCGGGTAGGCGAGCCACCAGGCCGAGGCCAGGTAGGGGCGCCCCTCGATGAGCATCTGCCCCCACTCGGCCTGAGGGGGCGGTATGCCGAGGCCGAGGAAACTCAACGTGGCAACCCCGAGCACGATGGCGCCGACGTCGGTGCTGGCGTAGACCAGGCACGGTGCCAGGGCAGGCGGCAGCAGATGCCGACCCACGATGCGCGCCGGCCCGGCGCCGAGCAGCCGCAGCGCGTCCAGGTGCGGACTACCGCGCAGGCTGGCGGTGCGGGCGCGGGCGATGCGGGCGTACGGGGCCCAGGCCCACACCGACATCGCGAGGACGAGATTCTCCACACCAGGACCCCGAACGCCGATCACCGCCAGCGCCACGAGCATCCCGGGCAGGGCCACCGCTATGTCGATGATCCGGGAGACCACCCGGTCGACCCATCCGCCCAGGTAGCCGGCGACGGTGCCGGTAACGACCCCCACGGTCATCGAGATCCCCAGGACCGCGGCGGTGACCGCCAGGGAGATCTGCGCCCCGTGCAGAAGCCGGCTGAGCTGGTCACGGCCGAGTTGGTCGGTGCCGAGCAGATGGTCCGCTGACGGCGGCAACAGGCTGGCCGCCAGGTCGTTGGCGGCTGGGTCGGCCGGGGCCAGGACCGGCGCCAGCAACCCCGCGATCGCGAACAGGCCCAGGGGCAGCGCGACAAGCGCGGTGCGCAGCCCTGCCGGGATGCCGCGCCGACCATGTCCTGCCGTCATGTCGTCTCCGTCCGAGCATCGGCTTTGTGCCCGGTGGCCGCGACGTGACCTGCTCCATCCCGGCGGCGTCGGGGCGCACGGGCGTGGACCCCTGAGCTGCGGCGGGAGCGGGGGTCGATGAGGATCTGCAGCACGTCGGCGAGGCGGTTGGCGAGGATGAACCCACCGCCCAGGACGAGCGCGCTGGCCTGTAGCGCCGGGACGTCGCGCGCTGCGGCTGCCCGTACGAAGTAGGCGCCGAGGCCGGGCCAGCCAAAGATCTGCTCCACCACGACCGTGCCTCGGGGGTGAGCCGGTAGGTGCGGATCACACCGTCGGGTCGCAATGCCAACGCAAGACAGGCCTGCCCGGACTGTGCTGGTGCGCGACCTGCGGTTAGCGCGAGCACGTCAGCGTCGAACCGGACCACGCGAACGTGCCCGGCCAGTTGTGGCACTGCCGCGGCGCCGGGCGGTGTTGCCGCGTCGTGATGCAGGTGCGCCCACTCTGCTGAGCGGGCCGCGTCTGGGTCGTATCGAAGGTCTGCCCGCAGCCACTCCAGCCGAGCCAACTCCGCCAAGGCCGAGGGCACCCGTCCGGCGATAGCGAGCCGACGCAGATGCTCGACGAACCGTTTCCCCTCGTTGATCCACTTGGCGGCCTCGTCGCGCGCGGCGAGGGGGACGACCGAACGCACGAAACCGACGACGAGCCGTTCGGCGCCCGACGGGTCACCGACGGCGCGCAGCGTCATGGCGAACATGCGCTTGAGGGTGCGGGTACGGGCCCGTTCGATGCCACCGGCGGTGAAGTCGAGCCGGTCGAGATCGACGCGGGTGAGCAACTCGATCTCTTCCACGGTCAGCTTCAGGTCTCCGGCCACCGTGCCAGGAGCAACGCGCCACTGTTCGCGCAGTCTGGGCTCGACAAGCAACCGGGCCAGGGCCGTCTGGAGGCCGAGCGTGTTCATCGCAGCCCCACCCCGGCATCGGAGGTGCCTATCACTTCGCGGGTGCGGGCGATGTCGGCAAGGATCTCCGGGAAGTCGTCCGGGAGTTTGCCGTCGCGTTCGATCATGAACCCGCTTATCGGCGCGTGCGGAAGTACGTGGCGCAGCAGATCCCACACCTCGGTGTGGACCGCCGTACGGTGGTTGTCCTGAAGCAGGTCACCCGCGTACGTGCCACCGGCGAGGTGGACCTGGACGACACGTTCCAGGGGGATGGCGTCCAGATAGGTCAGCGGATCGAATTGGTGGTTTACCGCGTTGTTGTAGACGTTTGTCAGGTCGAGCAGGATGCCGCAGTCCGCGCGTTCCACGATGCGGGTGAGGAACTCGGCGTCGGGCATCTCCCCCGGTAGGTCGATGAACGCGCTGATGTTCTCCAGCAGGAACGGCACCCCGACGACCTGCTGGATGTGTCGCACCTTGTCGGCGACCGCTGCGACGACCTCCTCGGTGCGCGGCAGCGGCAGCAACGCGCTGAGCGCGATGCCACCCGCACGAGTGAAGCAGAGATGGTCGCTGCACCAGGGCGCGTCGACGAGCGCGACCAACTCCGCGAGTGCCGAAAGATACTCCTCGTCGACCGGTTCGGCACTGCCGATGGAAAGTTCGACACCGTGCGGGATCAGCGGGAAACGCTCCCGTAGAGCGGCCAGAGTGGCACGGCGGTGCGGGTTGAACAGGTAGTCCTCGGTGATGAGTTCGAGCCAGTCGATCTGCTCGGCGTGGTCGACGACAAGTTGCTCGATCTCCGCCCGCAGTCCGACGCCGACGCCGAGGTGGGGAACGGTGGTGGCGGGTGGCCAGGCGACAGACATCGGGCTCTCCTTCAGCGTCGGGTGGGTTTGCGGACCTTCCAGATGACGTCGAACGGCCAGTTGGCCAGCCAGTGCCGCCAGGTGTCCTGGTCGAGGTGTTTGGGGATCACGGTGTCCGGATCGGGGGTCGGCTCGATCAGCGCCTCGACCGTCAACCCGGCTGCCGCGAAGGTCTGGATCCAGCCGCCGTAGGGCAGCTGGAAGCGGACGGTTCCGGTGTTGCCCGGGGAGCGATGCATGTCGAAGTAGCCTCGACGCAGGTCTGCGCCGGGCTGGTCGGCGTCGGGTGGAGTGCAGAGCCAGTAGATCGGGCTCGACGTGCAGACCACAAGCAGTCCGCCGGGACGCAGCACCCGGGCCGCCTCGGGCACGGCGACGTGCGGGTCGCAGAAGCTCAGCGCACCCCAGTTCGACACCGCGACATCGAAACTGGCATCCGCGAACGGCAGCCGTTCGGCGTCCCCGTTCACCAGGGCGACAGCGGGCCGGCCTGCACACGCAGCGGCAGCGGCGTGCACGAGTTGACGTGCCGAAGCGTCGACGCCTACCACGTTGGCGCCGTGGTCGGCGAGGCGGCGGGCCCAACCGGCAGCACCGCAGCCCAGGTCGAGCACATCCCGGCCGGTCAGCTCGCCCAGGATGTCGAGCTGGTGCTCCGAGTGCCGCCACCAGCCCCAGGTCAGCTCACCCGGGGCACCCATCTCAGCCAGGATCTCCTGGTACTGGTCGGCCATCCGGTTCCAGGCCCGACGGTTACGCCTGCCGTGATCGTCGGCGGCGCTCATCGTCGTACCGTCCCCGCTTCGGCCGCTGCGCCCAGCGGATAGAAGGCCAGATGCGTACGGCCCGTCACCGGATGCACCGACGGCACCGCACCGACGCCGAACACCGAGCCCACCAGGTCCGGGCTCAGCACCTCGTCGGGAGGGCCGCTGGCGACCACCCGGCCGGCCGCCAGCACGTAGAGCCGGTCGCAGTAGGCGGCCGCGAGATTGAGATCGTGCAGCGCGGTGAGCGTCGCGATGCCGAGTCGCCGCATCAGGTCGAGCGTCTCCAGCTGATGGCGGACGTCCAGGTGGTTCGTCGGCTCGTCGAGCACCAGCAGGTCCGGCTGCTGGGCGAGGGCCCTGGCGAGCAGCACCCGTTGTTTCTCCCCACCGGACAGCGTCCGGAAGCCCCGGCCCGCCAACGGCATGGCACCGACCCGCTCCAGCGCATCGGTGACGAGTTGCTCGTCGGCGGCGGTCGCCGGTCGCAGCGCCGACAGGTAAGGCGACCGGCCCATCCGCACGATCTCCCGAACGTCGAAGTCGACGTCACCGGCAAGCGCTGCTTTCCACTCGGGAGCGAGATGTCCGCAGCGGGCGGCTGCTCGACCGGGTTCTGCGGTCCTTGGGGCCCCGCGACTGAAACCTCGATCCGATGAACCGATTCCGCGAACGGGCCGTACCATGAGCGGGAGCCGGACACGTCACGCGCCGCCCGTCACGGCTGCGGCGCCGGTCCACCCGACGGCATGGGGCAAATGCCGTCGCGCTGCTCCTCGCCTGCTGTGCGAGTTCACCCACCTGAAAGAGGTTCCCCGTGCGATCGACGTACCACGTCCTCGGCATGAGCTGCGGCCATTGCGTCCAGTCGGTCACCGCTGGCTTGACGGCGCTGCCCGGCGTCCGAGACGTCGAGGTCGACCTGGCCACCGCCCAGGTGACCGTCCGCAGTGAAGGCGCGCTGGCCACCGCCGACGTGCAGCGTGCCATCGACGACGCAGGCTTCGATCTCGCGGGAGTGGTCTCGTGACCACTGCCGAGCTCGTGCTGACCCCCCTGACGGTGGGCGGCATGACCTGCGTGGCGTGCGCCAACCGGATCGAGCGCAAACTGAACCGGATCGACGGGGTGCGGGCCACGGTCAACTTCGCCACCGCCACCGCCACCGTCACACACCCACCGTCCCTGCCCGTCACCGATCTCGTGGCGACGGTCGTCGCCATGGGCTACACGGCCCACCCGCCGCAGCCGGACCGCCCGGTATCCGCCGGTGAGCACACCGACGCCGCACTGCGCCGGCGGCTGGTCATCGCCGCCGCCCTCACCGCGCCCGTGCTCGCCATTTCGATGGTTCCGGCGTGGCAGTTCGCCTGGTGGCAGTGGGTGGTAGCCGGGTTGACCGGCCCGGTCGTGGGCTGGGCTGGCTGGCCGTTCCACCGGGCCGCGGCCCTCAACGCCCGACACGGCACCGCCACCATGGACACACTCGTCTCGCTTGGCGCGCTGGTGTCCTACCTCTGGAGCGTGTGGGCGCTGCTGGCCACCCCCGCTGGCCAGCCGGGTCTGACCATGAGCCTCGACCTGCTCGGTAGCCACGACCATGCGCTGTATTTCGAGGTCGGGGCCGCCCTGGTGACGTTTTTGCTGACCGGGCGTTGGCTTGAGGCACGCGCCCGATCACGGGCCGGCTCGGCGCTCCGCGGGCTCGCCGAACTCGGTGCCCGGGACGTCACCGTCCTTGGCCCATCCGGTCAGGAACACCAACTGCCTGTCACAGACCTTCAGGTCGGCGACCGCTTCGTGGCGCGGCCGGGCGAAAAGATCGCCACTGACGGTGTCGTCGAGTCCGGCGTGAGCGCGATCGACGCCGCCCTCCTCACCGGCGAGAGCGTGCCGGTGGAGGTTGGTCCGGGTGCGTCGGTCACCGGCGCGACAATCAACACCGGCGGCCGGCTCATCGTCCGCGCCACGAGGGTCGGCGAGGACACCCGGCTGGCGCAGATCGGCCGGTTGGTGGCGGACGCCCAGGCGGGCAAGGCGCGAGTGCAGCGCCTCGCCGACGAGGTTGCCGGCATCTTCGTTCCGTTCGTGCTGGTCCTGGCGCTGGCCACCTTCGCCGGCTGGCTGGCCCTCGCACCGGCGACCACCGCAGTCGGAGTGGCGGTCGCGGTGCTGATCGTGGCGTGTCCCTGCGCGCTCGGCCTGGCCACCCCGACGGCGCTGCTGGTCGGCACCGGACGTGGTGCACAGCTCGGCATCCTGATCCGGGGTGCCGCGGCTCTGGAGTCCGCCCGCCGCATCGACACGGTCGTCTTCGACAAGACCGGCACACTTACCACCGGCCGCATGCGGGTCACTGGCGTACACCCCGCCGATGGTGTCCGGCGCGAGGAGTTGCTCCGTGCTGCGGCCGCCGTCGAAAACTACGCCGAGCATCCGATCGCGCAGGCCATCGTGATCGCCGACGGGCAACGAAACGCGGCCGAACTGCCGACCGTCGAGCGCTTCCAGGCGACGCCAGGCCGAGGAGCGATGGGCACGGTCGACGGCGCACTCGTCGTCGTCGGAAACGCTAGCCACCTCGCCGATGCGGGTGTCGGCGTGGTCGAGCCGCATACCGTGACGGACACCGTCGTGCACGTCGCCCGCGACGGACGGCTGCTCGGCTGGATCAGCGTCAACGACAGTTTGCGGGACACCGCGGTGCCGGCGGTCACCCGACTGCGGGCGCTCGGCCTGCGTCCCGTGCTGCTCACCGGGGACACCCCGGCCGCCGCCGGAGCGGTCGCCGAGCAGCTCGACCCGATCGAGGTCATCGCCGGAGTCAGCCCCGAGACAAAGGCCGCGACCATTCGTGAGCTACGTGCCGACGGGCGCGCGGTGGCGATGATCGGTGACGGCGTGAACGACGCCGCCGCCCTGGCCGAGGCCGACCTGGGGATCGCCGTGGCCACCGGCAGCGACATCGCGATCGAGGCCAGTGACGTGACGTTGGTACGCGCGGACGCGGGCAGTGTCGATCTGACCGCCACCGTCGACGCGCTCACCCTGGCCCGAGCGACCCTTCGTACGATCAAGGTCAACCTGTTCTGGGCCTTCGCCTACAACGTCCTGATGATCCCGCTCGCCGGGCTCGGCCTGGTCAATCCGATGCTTGCCGCCGCCGCGATGGCCTGTTCCAGCCTGATCGTCGTACTGAACAGCCTGCGCCTGTCGCACTGGCAGCCATCGGGTCGGCGGTAGGTGACCGGAAGCTCCACGGGACGCGAGGTGCAGCCACTGTCACTGCGATTGATCCCACGACGCCCTGCGGTCCGTATCACAGCAGCAGGCAGCGAAGCCTCAGTGGCTGACGCAGGCGACGACACTAGCTACTACAGCTTGTCGTATTGTTGCCCCGGGAGCCGGGGTTCCGGGTGACGGAAGGAGCTGCGGGTGGCAGACGATGCCGAGATCACTGCATGGGCGATAGCCGCCGGCCACGGCGACCAGCAGGCCGCCGCAGCATTCATCCGGGCGACGCAGCACCAGGTACAGCGCATGTTCCTACACCTCGCCGGCCCCGCCGATGGCCTCGATCTCGCCCGGGAGACCTACACACGGGCGATGCGCGAACTGCCCTCGATCGTCGCCCGCTCGTCGGCACGGGTCTGGTTGCTCGGCGTCGCCCGGCAGGTGGCCGTCGAGCACGCCCAGGCTGAGAAACTCGATGGAGAACGGCACGCCCGGCCCGGTCGCGGACAGGGCGTCAGCCTGAACGCCACCGACCAACTGGTCAGCGACCTTACCTGGGAACAGCGTGAGGCATTCGTCGTCACCCAGATGCTCGGTCTGTCATACGCCGAGGCCGCCGTCGTCTGCGGGTGTTCTGTCGGTGACATCCGAACACGAGTGGCGCAGGCGCGGGTGTCGTTGGTCGCGGCCGTCGGCTCGCGCCCTGCGCCTCGGTCGCTGCGTAGGGACGACGCCGCCGGCTGATCCGATTTCTCGCAGCCGAACCCGTGCGGGGGAACCACACGGCAATGTCGCCCGACTATTCGTGACGTGGGGTGCGAGGCGTGGCGCGAGGTTTTGTCCGCGCAACTCGACGGTGAGGCGACACCGCACGAGCAGATCATGCTCAGGGCGCATCTGGCGGGGTGTCCCGGCTGTCAGCAGTGGTTGGCGTGGGCCGTCGAGATCACTCGCAGAGTCCGGATGTCCGGAACCGGTGTCAGTTCACGGCCGAACCGTCACCGCCCCCGGCCGACCCGACGCGGGCGGCGAGTCGGCAATCGCGGTCTCTCGACCCGCAAGGATCTGCGCCGGCCGTGACCGTCCCCAGGATGGCAGCCCGGACTCCTCCGCACCTCGCGTGGCCCGGCATCGGAGCGCCGCGTGTCGGCAATCGGTTCATGGGCCGGCGTAGCGACACTGCGGGCCGAGCCGGAACCAGCCGGCCCGTCCGCACGACCAAAGGTACGGCTGGACGACGGCCGCGTGCCCGCGCCGGGGACGGGCCCGGCCGCTACGGCTCGTGGCCGTCGTCCAACCACCACGCAGGGGCGGGTGAACGGAGTGTTGATGACGGCCCAGGCCCAGTCGACGGCGGCGACAGCGCGATGGTGGCGGGCAACACCTGCCCGCACATGGATCGATGAGCGGTGGCTGGGCGAACAGCACACCGACCAGAACGAAACATGACCGCCGCCGCGATCAAGTTCTCCGGCGTCACCTGCCGATACGGGCGCAGGACCGCGGTCGACGGCGTCGATCTCGATGTCGCCGCCGGTGAGCATGTCGCGCTGACCGGTGCCAATGGCTCCGGCAAGACGACCCTGCTCCGCGCCGCGCTCGGTCTGCATCCCGTCACCTCCGGCAGCATCACCGTCGGCGGCCGGCCCGCCGCAACCCACGGTGAGTGGGCCCGGCGACGCCGTGACGTGGCGTGGGTGCCGCAGCGCCTCGCCCCCGGCCGGTTCCCGCTGCTTGTCGACGAACTACTCGACAGCGGGGGCAACCCGGTCGCCGCCCGTACCGCAGCCACCCGGCTCGACGTCGCCGGACTCGGCGGCCGTCCCCTGCACACGCTCTCCGGCGGGCAGCTGCAACGGGTGTTCCTGGCCCGCGCCCTGGGTGCGGTCGCGGCGGGCGCGCGCGCGTTGTTCGCCGACGAACCCACCGCCGCGCTGGACTTCCACGGTCAGGAACAGGTCGCCGCTCTGCTTGCCGCGCTACCGGTGACGGTCGTGGTGGTCTCTCACGACCGGGCCATGTCACGGGCCTGCGACCGGGTGGCGGAGATGGCCGCCGGCAAGCTGCGGTTGGTCTGACATCCTTCATGGACGGCTTCCTCGATCTGCTCACGCTGCCGGCGGTGCAACGTTCGGCGATCGGTCTGCTCATCGCCGCCGTCGGTCTGCCCATCGTCGGGGTGTTCATCATCGGTCTGGACATCATCGCCGTCCGGTTCGCGATGATGCACGTGGCATTGCTCGGTATAGCTGTCGGCCTGCTCGTCGGGGTGGACCCGATGCTCTGCGGGCTGCTCGCCTGCGCGATTGCCGGTGCCGGTGTGGCTCCCCTGGCTCGCCGCCCCACCGGACTGCCCGGTGCGATGGGCCTGCTGATGACGTTCGCCATCGCCGCCGCCCTGCTCGTGCTCTCGGTGTCCGGGGTCAACGCCACCGGCGCGTTCGAACTGTTGTGGGGTTCCATCCTGGCCACCCGGAACGTCGACCTGATCATCCTCGGCGCGCTGACCGTGGTGGTGCACGTGCTGTTCTGGCGTTGGCGGCGCCAGCTGGCACTGCTGCTGTTCGACAGGGAGCTTGCCCTCTGTTCCGGCGTCGCCGCCGGGCCACTACTGCTGGCGCTGCTGGTCGTCGTCGCGGTCGCGATCGGCGCCTCGATCCGGCTCACCGGCGCGCTACTTGTCGACGCGTTGACCATTCTGCCCGCACTCGGTGCCCGAAACCTCGGCCGCTCCCTGCGATCCATGGTGCTCTGGGCCATCGCACTCGGCGTCGCCGGCAACAGCATCGGCTTCGTGGTGGCACTGCTGCTCGACCAGCCACCCGGCCCCGTCCTCGTCCTGGTGGCCGGCACCTTGACCCTGCTCACCTACCTGATTCCCGAAGGAGCACGTGATGCGATTGATCCGGGTCACCGCGTTGACCGCGGTGGCGACCCTGTCCCTGCTGGTCAGCGGCTGTGGCAACACTGATGATCCCGCACCGAGCGGCAGCGTGGCGCCGACCGCGCAGGGGCCGAAGGTCGTCGCCTCCACCAGCTGGGTAGGCGCATTCGCCAAGGCCGCCGGGGCCACAAACGTCACGGTGGTCGCCCCCGCCACCGTCCAGCACCCGCCAGACTACGACCCCAAGCCCAGTGACCTGGCCGCCGTCACCGACGCCGACTACATCCTGTTCGCCGAGTTCGACGGCTTCGCCCCGAGGCTGAAGGAGGCCGCCGGCGGCACCGGCCAGCTCATCCCCGTCCAGTTGGAGAACACCCCCGATGCAATCCGGTCAGAGGTGACCCGGCTGGCTGGAGTGTTCGGCACCACCGCCACCGCCGAGGGGTGGCTGAGCACCTTCGACACCGAGTACGCCAAACTGTCCCAGCAGATCAGGTCGGCGCTGCCGAGTCCCCCTCCGGTCGCCGCGTCGCACCTGTTCATGGCGTACTGGGGCGAGTTCGCCGGGCTCACGGTCGCCGGCACCTACGGGCCGCAGCCGGTCACCCCGAGCCAGTTGGCCGATCTGACCGCGAAGAAGCCGACACTGGTGCTGGCCAACGCTCACCTGCCGGGCGCCAACCCCGACATCCCCAGCGCGAAACGAGTCGACATCGTGAACTTTCCCGGGGCGGATCTGGACCTGCTCGAAGTGTTCCGGACCAACACCGAACGACTGATCGCCGCTGTCGCCTCCTGAACGGATCCGGCCGGTCCCACCCGGGCGGGCACCGCGATACATGTGCGGTGTCCCCCCTGGTGGCGGCCTCCTCGTCCGACCTGACGGGCACGTGGCCTGGCGACAGGGTGACGTTGGCGTGCCACCGCGCAACCTGATCGCGGACCTTGTCCGACCGTCGTTCAACAACGAGGCAAATCGACGGAACTGAATGGCTGGGGTGGCCGACTGATTGAGTAGAGGTCATTCACCAGGTAGGGGGCACCGTCATGGACCGTCGAAGCGTCCTGCGCGCCACGATCGCGACCGGAGCCACAGCCACCGCCGTCGGCGCGGTCGTCGGCGCCTCGGCAGCCACCGCCAGTCCGCCGAAGCGGCCCGTGCGGGTGCACATCCTGATGTACCCGGGGGTGGAGGAGATGGATTTCGCCGGCCCGGTCGAGGTGTTCGGCATGGCCCGCGGTCTCGGCGGTGACATCACCACCACCCTCGTCACGGTGGACGCCACCAGCCCGGTGACCGCCACCCACGGCACCCGGGTCGAGGCGACCGGCCGCTGGTCGCCGCGGGACGCAAACCTGCTCGTGGTCCCCGGCGGTGGATACCGACGGGCCGACACACCAGGCGTCGCGTACGAGATCCAACGTGGCGTCCTGCCCGCAGCCATCCGCGCCGCGCGCCGCCGCGGCCTGACCATCGCCGGCATCTGCACCGGCACCATGCTCCTGTCCGCAGCCGGACTCACCGCCGGGCGACCCTGCATCACTCACCACCGGGCGGCCGACGACCTCCGGGCCCAGGGCGGCATCGTCACTGACGCCCGCGTGGTCGACGATGGCGACCTGGTCACCGCTGGTGGCGTCACCTCCGGTCTGGACCTCGCGCTCTGGCTTGTCGAGCGCCAGCTCGGCGCGGCGCTCGCGGTCCAGGTCGAACATGTGCTGGAGTACGAACGGCGCGGCACCGTCTGGCGCGCCTGACCCATGCGAGGCGACTCGCTCTGTCAGTTCCTCGGCGGCGGGACGGCAACAGGAATCGCCGGACGGGCGTCATCCGGCAGCGGTGAGGTCGCGTTCGCAGGCAAGTTACCGGAATGCCTCGATTCCGGTGACGGCCTCGATACGGCGTTGTCCGCCACCGACCGACGACTCGCCGGTGAGTGCGAGGGGGCCGATCTGCGCGGAGTGGTCGACGTGGGTGCCGCCGCACAGCTCGCGGGACCACTCGCCGCCGATCTCGACGACCCGCACGGTCGCGTCGTAAGTCTCGCCGAACAGGACCAAGGCACCCTCGGCGCGGGCCTGTTCCAGGGGCAGGCAGCGGACGTCGACAGGCAGGTCGCGGCGGATCGCGAGGTTCGCGACCTCCTCGACCTCGCTGCGGTCGCCCCGGACAGGCCACCACGCTAA
>NZ_BOOZ01000063.1 GCF_016863495.1 Micromonospora andamanensis | reverse complement strand
CCTTTCGGTCTCCGCTATGGGGCTTCTGTCCTGGTTCGCGGCGACCGGAGGTGCAAGATCGCGGGGGTTGGGGCGGGGGTGGGGTGGCTGGGGGGGGGCGGTGGACCGGGGTGACGGTGGAGGGGTCCGCAGCGGTAGCGTGTGCACCCGTGAGTCTCGCCTCGCCGACGTCCCTGGCCGCCATTCCCAGCCCGAGCAACGCCGTGTGGCAGCTCGGCCCGATCCCCATCCGGGCGTACGCGCTGTGCATCATCGCCGGCATCGCGGTGGCCTGCTGGGTCACCGAGCGGCGGCTGCGCCAGCGCGGCGCGGCTCCCGGCGCGGTGCTCGACATCGCCATGTGGGCGGTGCCGGCGGGCATCATCGGCGCCCGGATCTACCACGTGATCACCTCACCGCAGCAGTACTTCGGCACCGGCGGTGAGCCGATCAAGGTCTTCTTCATCCACGAGGGTGGGCTGGGCATCTGGGGTGCGGTCGCCGGTGGCGCGGTCGGCGCCTGGATCGCCGCCCGGCAACTGGGCATCCCGCTGACGGTGGTCGCCGACGCGCTGGCGCCCGGCCTGCCGCTGGCCCAGGCGATCGGCCGGCTGGGCAACTGGTTCAACAACGAGCTCTACGGCGCGCGGACCGACCTGCCCTGGGGGCTGGAGATCCACCGGATGGACGGCGGGCAGGCGCTGCGCGACGAGGCCGGCCAGCCGATCCTGGAGGAGGGGCTCTACCACCCGACCTTCGCGTACGAGTTGCTGTGGAACGTCGGCGTCGCCGCGATGGTGTACTTCCTCGACCGTAAGCTGCGGCTCGGCCGTGGCCGCGCGTTCGCCCTCTACGTGATGGGCTACACCGCCGGCCGGTTCTGGATCGAGATGATGCGTACCGACGAGGCCAACACGATCCTCGGGGTACGGGTGAACGTCTGGACCGCCGCGCTCGTGTTCCTCGGCGCGCTCATCTACTTCCTGCGGGTGCGCGGGCCACGGGAGTACCTGATCCCGGTCGGCCTGCCGGCCGTCGCCACCACCGGGCCGGCCACCTCCGACGTTTCGCAGGTGGACCTGTCGGCCAGGGGGGCCACCACCGAGCCGGCGGTGCCCGAGGGCTACCGGGTGGTCAGCGAGGAGCAGTTCGAGCACTGGCGTCGGACCGGCGAGGCTCCTCCCGAAGCGGCGACCCCGGTCGACAGGAGCTCCCAGCCCGGCACGGATCAGTCGGACGGCGAGTCGACGACCGCCGTCCAGCCACAGGGTGAGCCGTCCGAAGCGCTGGCCGGAAAGCCCGCCGGGTCGGCTGGTGTGCCCACCGACGGCGAGGAAGACGGGTCGGCGTCGGATTCACCGGCCGGCGGCACGGCGGCGGAGTCCGCCGGCGCGCGTCCGGTCGACCGCGACAGCTGAGGCCGGGGACGGTCATGCGGACCGCTGTGGTGGTCGGCGGCGGGCTCGGTGGCCTGGCGGTCTCCGGTGCGCTCGCCCGCTCCGGCTGGCAGGTCACCCTCCTGGAGCGGGCCGACCGGATCCGCCCGGAGCCGGCCGCCGTGGTGCTCTGGCCCAACGGGGTCCGGGCGCTGCGTGCGCTGGGGCTCGGCGCCGGTCTGGACGCCATCGCCACCGCGCTGCCCGACGGGGGTGTCCGCCGGCCTGACGGGCACTGGCTGGTGCAGCCCCGGCCGACGCCGGCGGAACGCCTCCCGGTGGTGGTGCACCGGGAGGACCTGCATGACGCGCTGATCGCGGGTCTGGGCGAGCGGGTCGAGTTGCGTACCGGGGTGACGGTGCGGACGGTGCGCGCCGCCGCTGGTGAACGGCCGGCCGTCGGCGACGGCCGACACACGTACGAGGCGGACCTGGTCGTCGCCGCCGACGGCACGGACAGCGTGATCCGTCGCCAGCTCGCCCCCGGCTCGGGGGTGGTCAGTTCCGGCTGCGCCGCCTGGCGGGCGGTGATCCCCTGGTACCGCGCGCCGAGTCTGCCCGATTCGGTCGGCGGTGAGATCCTCGGTGCCGGTTACCGTTTCGTGGCCGCCTCGCTGGGTGAGCGCGGTTCCTCGGGTGCCTCCAGCCGTGGCGGCATCTACTGGATGGCCACCGCGGCCGGTGCCGCCCGTCCCGAGCCGCCGGAGACCCAGCTGGCGCTGCTGCGTCGCTGGTACGCCGGCTGGCCCGGGCCTGTCGACGACCTGCTGGCCGCCACCGACCCGGCCGATCTGGTGCAGCGGGAGATCCGGGAGCTGCGTCCGTTGCCCCGGTCGTTCGGCTTCCCGGCCGGGCCGGATGGGGTGGTGCTGCTCGGCGACGCCGCGCACGCCATGCCCCCGCACCTGGGCCAGGGCGCCTGCCTGGCCTTCGAGGACGCCGCGACGCTCGCCGTCCTGCTGCGCGAGTCGACCCTGCCCGACGCGGTGATGGCGTACGACCGGGCGCGGCGACCCCGCGCGGCGGCCGTGGTCCGGCAGACCCGCCGGATGTCCGCCGTGCTGCGCACCCGGGGTCGCCTGGCGCTGCGTGCCCGCGACGCCGCCCTGGGCACCATCACCCCCCGCCTGCTCGGCACCGCCGCCACCATCGCCGCCCAGTGGCGCCCCCCAACCTGACCCCACCCCCGCTCTCTTTCGCGTTGATCAGGAGGTTCTGGTCGCCGGAAGCGCGGATAACGACCAGAACTTCTTGATCAACCGGGCCGGTGCGCGGTGCGCCGGGTGGGGTCAGGGGTGCAGGGGGGCGGGGGAGGCTATGCAGGCGGTGCCGATGCGGCGGAAGCCGACCCGCAGGTAGACCCGGGCGATCTCCTCGCTGCCGGCGGAGAGGAAGACCAGGTCGGCGCCGGTGGCCAGCAGGGCGCGGGCCAGGGTGGCGGTGACCGCAGCGCCGAGCCCTCGCCGACGGGCGGTGGGCAGGGTGGCCACCCCGGCGATCTCGGCGACGTCGCCTACCCGCATGGCCATCCCGCTGGCCAGTGGGCCCTCGGTGGTGGTGCCGGCCAGCGCGGACAGGCGGCTGCCGTCGGCGACCCGGGACCGTTCCTCCTCGACCGCCGCCGCGTCCAGGCCGATGACTGCGGCATCGCGGTCGGCAGGTCCGGCGTCGCCCCGTGCGGTACCCGGGGCGGCGAACCCCACAGCCGCCACCGCCCGCCGGGCGGCCACCGCCGAGTCGAAGTCCTCATCCGTCGGGTCGAGCAACCGCACCGGCCCCGCCAGCTCCGCCGGATCGGGCAGCGCGGCCGGGTCGAGCACCATCAGCGGCGCTTCGAGGACGGAGAGACCGGCCGAGCGGGCCACCGCCAGCAGCGCGGGCCTGGTGTCGTGCACCCATTCGAGCGCCTCGGGCAGGCCGAGTTCGCGCTGGCGTGCCCGCACCGCCGACACGTCGGCGAGGGTCGGCGATCCGGCGACGTCGCGCCGTGGGCGGGCGTAGAACGGCCATCCCGGGCCTTCCCGGACGAAGAGCACCAGAGCTCCGTGATCTTCCACACGGGCCGCATCCCGGGGCACCGCGTCGTAGAACCGTTCCAACCGGTCGAGGAGGTCGGTACGCTCGGAATCCACGCGGCGAGATTACAGGTCCCAGAGTCTGGACGGTGTGATCAATCTGCACTGGCCTTGCGGGCTGGGCCCTAACGTAGACTCAATAGTCCGATACAGGGCCGACGTCGTCCCGACCATGTTCATGCCTGAGCGACGACAGGAGGCCCGGTGGCCCTTGCGTACCCACACCGCCCCCAGCCGGCGCCGCGAGAAGGCCAGGTAGCGTCCCCTGCCGGCCTCCACGACCCCGCGTACGAACATGACGCGTGCGGCGTGGCCTTCGTGGCGGACCTGCACGGCCGACGCTCGCACACCGTGGTCGCCAACGGCCTCGGTGCGCTGTGCCGGCTGGACCACCGGGGTGCCCGGGGCGCGGAACCGAACACCGGTGACGGCGCCGGCATCATGATCCAGGTGCCGGACGCGTTCCTCCGCGCGGTTGTCGAGTTCCCACTGCCCCCGGCCGGCGAGTACGCCACCGGTCTGGTCTTCCTGCCCGACGACGACACCGCCGAGGCCCGCGCCCGGCAGGTGGTCGAGAAGTACGCCCTGGTCGAAGGGGCCGAGGTGCTCGCCTGGCGGGACGTCCCGGTGGACCCGAGCGACCTCGGCGAGACGGCCCTGGCGGCGATGCCCCGGGTCCGACAGGTCTTCCTCGCCGCGAAGCGGCTCACCGACACTCCCGCCGGTCCGGCCGGCGCGTCGCTCAGCGGTATCGAGCTGGAGCGGGTCGCCTTCTGCGTACGTAAGCAGGCCGAACGCGAGTCGGCCGAGCGGGGGGTGCCGGCCTACTTCCCGTCGCTGTCCGGCCGGACCCTCGTCTACAAGGGGATGCTCACCCCGGAGCAGCTTCCGGCGTTCTACCCGGACCTCACCGACGAGCGGATGGACAGCGCCATCGCGCTCGTGCACTCCCGGTTCTCCACGAACACCTTCCCGTCCTGGCCGTTGGCGCACCCGTACCGCCTCATCGCCCACAACGGCGAGATCAACACCATCCGGGGCAACCGGAACTGGATGCAGGCCCGCGAGGCGTTGCTGCGTACGCCCGACCTGCCCGGCAACATCCGGCGGGTCTTCCCGGTCTGCACCCCGGCCGCCTCCGACTCGGCCAACTTCGACGAGGTCCTGGAGCTGCTGCACCTGGCCGGGCGCAGCCTGCCGCACGCCGTGCTGATGATGATCCCCGAGGCGTGGGAGAACGACCCCGACATGCGCGCCGACAAGCGCGCCTTCTACCGGTTCCACGCCAGCCTGATGGAGCCGTGGGACGGCCCGGCCTCGGTCGCCTTCACCGACGGTGAGATCGTCGGCGCGGTGCTCGACCGCAACGGCCTGCGTCCGGGGCGCTGGTGGCAGACCGCTGACGGTCTGGTGGTGCTGGGCAGCGAGGCCGGCGTCCTCGACCTCGACCCGGCCGCCGTGGTGGCCAAGGGCCGGCTCCAGCCGGGCAAGATGTTCCTGGTCGACACCGTCGCCGGGCGCATCGTGCACGACGACGAGATCAAGACCGAGCTGGCCGCCGCCCAGCCCTACGCCGACTGGCTGCACGCCGGGCTGATCGAGCTGGACGACCTGCCGGCCCGTGACCATGTCGTGTACACCCACGACTCGGTACGCCGCCGCCAGCAGACCTTCGGCTACACCGAGGAGGAGCTGAAGATCCTGCTCGCGCCGATGGCGCGTACCGGTGTGGAGCCGATCGGCTCGATGGGCACCGACACGCCCATCGCCCCGCTGTCCACCCGGCCACGGCTGCTCTACGACTACTTCCATCAGCTGTTCGCCCAGGTCACCAACCCTCCGCTGGACGCCATCCGGGAGGAGCTGGTGACCAGCCTGGCCACCACCATCGGCCCGGAGGGCAATCTGCTCGATCCCGGTCCGGCGAGCTGCCGGCAGATCGTGCTGCCCTATCCGGTGATCGACAATGACGAGCTGGCGAAGATCCTCTGTATCGACGAGGACGGTGACCTGCCCGGGTTCAAGGCGGTACGGGTCTCCGGGCTCTACCGCATCCGCGACGGCGGCGCCGGGATCAAGGCCCGGCTCACCGAGATCTGCCGGCACGTCTCCGAGGCCATCGAGGACGGCGTACGGATCCTGGTGCTCTCCGACCGGGACTCCAACGCCGACCTGGCCCCGATCCCGTCGCTGCTGCTCACCGCGGCGGTGCACCAGCACCTGGTGCGGGAGCAGACCCGCACCCAGGTCGCGCTGATCGTCGAGTCGGGCGACTGCCGCGAGGTGCACCACGCGGCAGTGCTGATCGGCTACGGCGCCGCCGCGGTCAACCCGTACCTCGCCTTCGAGTCGGTCGAGGACATGATCTCCACGGGGGCGCTCGGTGGGGTCGAGCCGACGACGGCGATCCGCAACTACGTCAAGGCGCTCGGCAAGGGCGTCCTGAAGATCATGTCCAAGATGGGCATCTCGACCGTGTCGTCGTACTGCGGTGCGCAGGTCTTCGAGGCGGTCGGGCTGGACACCCGGCTGGTCGAGCGGTATTTCCGGGGCACCCCGAGCACCATCAGCGGCGTCGGGCTGGACGGCATCCACACCGAGGTGGCCGCCCGACACGCGCTGGCCTGGCCGGCACCCGGCGCCGAGTCGGTCGAGCTGCTGCCGGTGGGCGGCGAGTACCAGTGGCGTCGAGAGGGTGAGCTGCACCTGTTCAACCCGGAGACGGTCTTCCTGCTCCAGCACGCCACCCGCACCCGGCAGTACGACGTCTTCCGCGAGTACACCGCGAAGGTCGACGAGCTGGCCGCGCGGGCGGGTTCGCTGCGCGGGCTGTTCCGGCTGCGCGGCGGGGTGCTGCCGCCGGTGCCGATCGAGGAGGTCGAGCCGGCCAGCGAGATCGTCAAGCGGTTCGCCACCGGCGCCATGTCGTACGGGTCGATCTCGGCTGAGTCGCACGAGACTCTCGCCATCGCGATGAACCGGCTGGGCGGCAAGTCCAACACCGGCGAGGGCGGGGAGGACGTCGAGCGGCTGCACGACCCGGCCCGGCGCTCCGCCGTGAAGCAGATCGCCAGCGGCCGGTTCGGGGTCACCAGCGAATATCTGGTCAACGCCGACGACCTCCAGATCAAGATGGCGCAGGGAGCCAAGCCCGGCGAGGGCGGGCAGTTGCCCGGCAACAAGGTCTGGCCGTGGATCGCCCGTACCCGGCACGCCACGCCCGGTGTCGGCCTGATCTCGCCGCCGCCGCACCACGACATCTACTCCATCGAGGACCTCGCGCAGCTGGTGCACGACCTCAAGTGCGTCAACCCGGCCGCCCGGGTGCACGTGAAGCTGGTGAGCGAGGTCGGTGTCGGCACTGTCGCCGCCGGGGTGGCCAAGCTCAAGGCCGACGTCATCCTGATCTCCGGCCATGACGGCGGCACCGGCGCGTCCCCGCTGAACTCGCTCAAGCACGCCGGCACCCCGTGGGAGCTGGGGCTGGCCGAGGCACAGCAGACGCTGCTGCTCAACAAGCTGCGGGACCGGGTGACCGTGCAGGTCGACGGGCAGCTCAAGACCGGTCGGGACGTGATCGTCGCGGCGCTGCTCGGCGCCGAGGAGTTCGGCTTCGCCACCGCGCCACTGATCGTCTCCGGCTGCATCATGATGCGGGTCTGTCACCTGGACACCTGCCCGGTGGGTATCGCCACCCAGAACCCGGTGCTGCGTGAGCGTTACACAGGCAAGCCGGAGTTCGTGGAGAACTTCTTCCTGTTCCTGGCCGAGGAGATCCGCGGCTACCTGGCCGAGCTGGGCCTGCGCAGCATCGACGAGGCGATCGGGCGTACCGAGCTGCTCGACGTCGCACCGGCGGTCGAGCACTGGAAGGCCGGCGGGCTCGACCTCGGTCGGGTGCTGCACCTGCCGGAGCTGCCCGAGGGTGCGGCCCGTCGGGGCGTACGCGCCCAGGACCACGGCCTCGAACTGGCGCTGGACAACGACCTCATCGCTCTCGCCGCGCCGGCCCTGGGCCCTGTCGGGCGCGACGGGTCGGTTCCGCTGGTGCGCGCCGAGGTGGCGATCCGCAATGAGCACCGCAGCGTCGGCGCGATGCTCGGCGGTGCGGTCACCCGCCGCCACGGTGGCACCGGCCTGCCCGCCGACACCATCGAGTTCACCCTGCGCGGCACCGCCGGTCAGTCCTTCGGCGCGTTCCTGCCGCGCGGGGTGACCCTGCGCCTGCACGGCGACGCCAACGACTACGTTGGCAAGGGACTCTCCGGTGGCCGGTTGGTCGTCCGGCCGGACGCGGCGGCGCCGTTCGTGGCCGCCGACGCCGATGCGGGCGACCGCGCCGAGGACCAGATCATCGCCGGCAACACCATCCTGTACGGCGCCACCGCCGGTGAGGTCTTCCTGCGGGGCCGGGTCGGCGAGCGGTTCGCGGTCCGCAACTCGGGCGCGGTGACTGTCGTCGAGGGGGTCGGCGACCACGGCTGCGAGTACATGACCGGCGGCACAGTGGTGGTGCTCGGCCCGACCGGCCGCAACTTCGCCGCCGGCATGTCCGGCGGTACGGCGTTCGTCTGGAACCTCGACCGACGCCGGGTCAACACCGAACTTGTCGACCTGTCCGCCCCGAGTGAGGCGGAACGGACCCGCCTGCACGAGCTGGTGCAGCGGCACTTCGCCGAGACCGACTCGGCGATCGCCGAGCAGCTGCTCAAGCGTTGGCCGGAGGCGGTGGAGGAGTTCACCGCAGTGGTGCCCCGGGACTACCGCCGGGTCATGGAGATCATGCGGGCCGCCGAAGCCGCCGGCCAGGACGTCGACGACGCGGTGATGAGCGCCCTGGCGGCACCGGCCCAGCCGGCCGCCGGCTCGTCCGCACCGGTAGCACCCGCCCCGCGGGCGGTCGCCCAGGAGGTGGCTCGTGCCTGACCCGAACGGTTTCCTGCGCTACGGCCGGCGGTTGCCGGCCCGCCGGCCCGTGCCGGTGCGCATCAGCGACTGGCGGGAGGTCTACCCGCCGGCCGGTGAGGGACTGATCCGCGAGCAGGCCACCCGCTGCATGGACTGCGGCATCCCGTTCTGCCACGACGGTTGCCCGCTGGGCAACCGCATCCCGGACTGGAACGACCTGGTCCGTACCGGCAACTGGGACGCGGCGGTGGAGTCGCTGCACGCCACTAACAACTTCCCCGAGTTCACCGGCCGACTCTGCCCGGCGCCGTGCGAGGCGGCGTGTGTGCTCGGCATCGCCGGCGGTGAGCCGGTGACCATCAAGCAGGTCGAGGTAAAGATCGCCGACGCGGCCGGGGCCCGGGGACTGACCCCCCGCCCGGCACCCGCGTCCTCCGGCCGGTCGGTCGCCGTGGTCGGCTCGGGCCCGGCCGGGCTCGCCGCCGCGCAGCAACTGGCCCGCGCGGGTCACGCGGTGACGGTGTACGAGCGCGACGACGCGATCGGTGGCCTGCTGCGGTACGGCATCCCCGACTTCAAGCTGGAGAAGCGCCACATCGACGCCCGGCTGGCGCAGCTGCGCGCCGAGGGGGTCGTCTTCCGGGCCGGAGTGAACGTCGGGGTCGACATCACCGCCGAGCAGCTGCGCGCCCAGCACGACGCGGTGCTGCTGGCCTGCGGCGCGTTGCAGGGCCGCGACACCGACACCCCGGGCCGGCAGCTGCGCGGCGTACACCAGGCGATGGCGCATCTGGTGGCCGCCAACCGGGTGGTCGCGGCGGCCGGCGAGGACCGGCCCGCGCTGGCTACCCTCCCGGACGGTACGCCCATCGACGCGGCCGGCAAGCACGTGGTCATCATCGGCGGCGGTGACACCGCGGCGGACTGCCTGGGCGTGGCGCACCGGCAGGGCGCGGCCGGGGTGCACCAGCTCGACCTTTACCCGCAGCCGCCGCGCGGCCGGGACGAGGGCCGCGACCCGTGGCCGACGTGGCCGTGGATCCTGCGGGAGTACCCGGCCCACGAGGAGGGCGGTGAGCGGGTCTTCGCGGTGGCGGTGCAGGAGTTCGTCGACGACGGCACCGGTGCGGTACGGGCGGTGCGGATCGCCGAGGTGAGCGTGGAGAAGCACGACGGCCGGCGGATCGTCACTGTGGTGCCGGGCACCGAGCGGGAACTGCCGGCCGACCTGGTGCTGCTGGCGATCGGTTTCGAGGGCACCGAGGAGCAGCCGTTGCTGGCGCAGCTCGGGGTGGCCCGGAACCCGCGGGGCGCTGTCGACTCCCGGGCGGACTGGCAGACCGAGGCCGACGGCGTCTTCGTCGCCGGTGACATGCACCGGGGCGCGTCGCTCATCGTCTGGGCGATCGCCGAGGGCCGGGCCGCTGCCGCGGCCATCCACACGTACCTGGACGGCGTCGGCGCCCTGCCGGCCCCGGTCCACCCGGCCAGCCGACCCCTGGCGGCGCGCTGACCGCCAGTTGCTGACGAGGTCTGCACGAGGCCGCGTCCACGCGGGACGACCGCGCGGACGCGGCCTCGCCGGGTCCGGTGCCTTAACGGCTATTCACTTTATCCAACTGTTTCGATAGCATTACCGACCAGTAACAACCCTTGGCCTCGCGCGCGGCTCTCGGGCTCCACCACCACCCCCGTGGAGGTCCGTCATGCCACACCGTCCGTTGGCCCGCGCCCTGACCGCGCTGGTCGCCTTCCTCACCGCCGCTGTCGGCGCGCTCGCCGTCCCCGGCCTCGCCCAGGCCGCCGCCCCGATCCACTACGTCGCACTCGGCGACTCGTACTCCTCCGGCGTCGGTGCCGGGCCGTACGACCTGTCCACCTGCCTGCGCAGTCAGAAGTCGTACGCCCCGCTGTGGGCCGCCGCCAACGACGTGGCCAGCTTCCGGTTCCCCGCCTGCGGCGGCGCGGTCACCGCCGACGTGCTCAACAACCAGTTGGGCTCGCTCTCCGCCACCACCACGATGGTCACCATCACCATCGGCGGCAACGACGCCGGGTTCGCCGACGTGATGACCGACTGCCGGTTCGGCAGCACCTCCACCTGCACCAACGCGGTGAACGCGGCGAAGGCGTTCGCCACCGGCACGCTGCCGGCCCGGCTGGACCGCACCTACGCCGCCATCCGGGAGCGGGCGCCAAACGCCCGACTGATCGTGCTCGGCTACCCACGGCTGTTCGAGACCCGCTACTGCGGACTGCTGGCCATGAGCACCTACAAGCGCACCATCCTCAACGAGGCCGCCGACGTCCTCGCCAGCGTGACCGCCGACCGGGCCGCCGCGGCCGGCGCCACCTTCGCCGACACCCGACCCACCTTCGCCGGCCACGGCGTCTGCGGCGCCCAGCCGTGGATCCGGGACGTCACAGGGGTCATCGAGGCGTACCACCCGAACGCCGACGGCTACCGCTACGGCTACCTGCCGGCGCTCAACGCGGTCACCGGCTGACCGTGCGGTGCGGCCGACGGTCCGGTTCGGACCGTCGGCCGCCGTGCGAGGCGACCGGGTGACCCGGCGGACCGACACGTCCGGTTCGGACACGTGCCGGTGTCGCCGCCGTCCGTTAGGGTTTCTGCGACCAGGCGGCGCTCGGCGGTGAAGGGCAGGGGTGTGGGCAGGCTCGCGTCGACGTACGAGCAGGCGGTCGCCGCCCACCGGGCCGCACGCGCCCACCTCGAATCCGCCCGCACCGCGCTGAACGCCACGACACCGTCAGCCCCGGTGGTCGACACCGACCTGCTGGGCCGGCTGGCCCGGGTCGGCACCGCGCTGGCCACCCCGACCCCGGGCACCCCACTGGCCCGCCAGCCCGTTCCGGTACGCGTCGGCGAGGCCGTCACCGCGGGCGGCGGCTTCCCGGTCCTGCTGCCCCTGGGCGCCGGGCACCATCTGGCTATCGACGGCGACGCCCGCCACCCGGCGGTCGCCGGGCTGCTGCGGGCCCTGGTGCTGCGGCTGCTGGCCACCGCCGCGCCCGGCGGCGTCCGGGTCGCCGCGCTGGACACCGCGGCCCTCGGCGCGACATTCGGTCCGCTGCGACCACTTCTCGACGCCGGAGTCGTCGACCCGCCGGCCACCACCGAAGCCGAGGTCACCACCCTGCTCGACGCCGCCGAACGGCACGCCCGCGCCGCCCGGCAGGCCGACCGACCGGACCAGGACCTGCTGGTGCTCGTCGCCGCGTCGATCCCCTCTCCCCGCGAGGCCGCCCGACTGGGCGCGCTCACCCACGCCGGTTCCGCCGCCGCCGTCTGTGTGCTGCTCGCCGGCTGGCCGCCGACCGGGCCGGGGGAGTCCGCCCCACCGCTGGGCGCCACCACCCTGCTGCGGCTGACCGACGGGTACGCCCGGGTCGGCGACCCACCCGGCGCGCCGTTCAGCGCCGACGGCAGCGGCCTGGCCGCGCCGGTGATCCTGGACGGCGACCCACCACCGGCCTCCGTCGCCGCGCTCGCCACCCACCTCGGCGAGGCGGCCCGGCGCGGCGAGGCGGTCGGCTTCGCCGACCTGTTGCCCGGGCAGCGCTGGACCGTCTCCGCCCGCGCGGGCCTGCGCACGGTGGTGGGCCGCGCCGGACGTGACCCGGTCACCATGGCCTTCGACGACGCCACCCCGCACTGGCTGGTCGGTGGGCGTACCGGCGCCGGCAAGACGGTCTTCCTGCTCGACGTGCTGTACGGCCTGGCCGCCCGCTACTCTCCGGCCGAGTTGCAGCTCTACCTCCTCGACTTCAAGGAGGGGGTCAGCTTCACCGAGTTCGTGCCCACCGAACGCGACCCGTCGTGGCTGCCGCACGCCCGCGCCGTCGGCATCGAGAGTGACCGGGAGTACGGCGTGGCCGTGCTGCGCGAACTGCGCCGCGAACTGCACCGGCGGGCCACCGCGCTGAAGCGGCACGGCGTCACCAAGCTCGCCGACCTGCCCGCCGACACCGCAGTACCCAGGATCGTCGCCGTGATCGACGAGTTCCACGTGCTGCTTGCCGGCAACGACCCGCTCGCCCGCGAGTCGGTGGACCTGCTGGAGGAGTTGGCCCGCAAGGGCCGCTCGTACGGCGTACACCTGGTGCTGGCCAGCCAGAGCACCACGGGGATCGAGGCGCTCTACGGCCGCGCCGAGGCGGTCTTCGGGCAGTTCGCCCTGCGGGTGGCGCTACCCGGCGGCGGGGGAGTGCTCGACCACCTCAACGACGCCGCGGCGACGCTGCCGGTCGGCTCCGCCGTGGTGAACACCGCCGCCGGTGCACCGGGCGCGAACTCCGTGATCCGCTTCCCCGACGCGCATGCCGCCACCGACGAGTTGACCCGGCTGCGCCACGAGCTGTGGCAGGCCCGCCCGGCGGGTGCCCGCCCGCCGTCGGTGTTCCGGGGTTACGAGAGCGCCCACGTCGAGGAGGACGCCACCTTCACCGGGTTGCGCCCCGGCGGCCGGCGTCCCCTGGCCCTGGTCGGCCGGACTGTCGACGTGGACGGCACCACAGCCCTGTTCATCATGGACACCGCGCCGGGTCGACACCTGGCCGTGGTCGGCACCTCGTCCGCCGGGGCCGAGGTGCTACGGGCGGCCACCCTGAGCCTGGCCCGCCAGCACCACCCGGGCGAGGCCACCTTCCTGTTCGCCGCGCTGGTGGCCGCCGCCGACCCGGCGGCCGACGACACCGCCGCGACACTCGCCGCCGCCGGGCACCGGGTGGAACGTCTCGACGCCGCCGCCCTGCGGGACCGGATCCGAACCCTCGCCGCAACCCTGGCCGGGGGGTACCGGCCCGTAGACGCACCGCCGCCACCTGGCGGGGACAGCGCCCCGAGCACGCCGTCTGCCGTGCCGGCCGGCCCGAACAGCGCGCCTACGGGTCCGGGCGGTGTGCCGACGGGCCCGGACGTCGCGTCGGCGGGGCGGGCCTACCTGGTGGTGTTCGGGATGGACGCCGCCGCCGGCCTGCTCGGCGAAAGCGACCCCACCACGTTCCGCTCCGGCCACGACGACCTGCGGGTGCTGCTGCGGCAGGGGCCCGGCCACGGGGTGCACCTGCTCGGCTGGTGGCGCGGCCTGCGTCGGCTCGCCGACGACCTCGGCGGCACACAGAACCGCGACGACGTCGCCTGCCTTGTCGCACTGAACGTGCCCGGCGCGGATCTCGGCCTGCACCTCGGCGTGCACGACCTCGCGTACACCCCCCGCGCGGATCGGGCGCTGCTCGTCGACCGGCACGACCAGCGGGTCCGGTTGATCGTGCCGTTCGCCCGCGACGGTCACCCTTCCGACGGGCAGGAGTGAGGGCGTGTCCACCTTCGACGAGTACGCGGCGCTGGCCCGCCACCTCGCCGTACAGCAGCGCGCCGGGGAGCAGGGCGCCGCAGCCGAAGCCGAACGGCAGCGGGATCTCGGCGCCGCAGTCGAGTACCTCGACCGGCGGTTGACCGCCCAGGGGCAGCGCCTCGACCACCTCGGCCGCACCATCGGCGTCGCACCGGGCGGCCCGGCACCGACTGCGGCCGGGCCCGGCGGGCCCCTCCCCGGCGGGCCGCCGCCCGGTGCACCACCTGGCGCACCACCGGTATCCGGCCCACCGGCCCCGCCTGGGCCGCCGCCGACCGGGGCACCGGTGTCCGGGCCGCCTGGTCGGCCACTGAGTCCGCCGGGGTACCCGGGCACCGCCCCCGGACCGGGGACGGGGTCGGACGGCGGCGCAGCCGCCGCGCCGGGGCGGCCGGGCGTCGGGGCGTACTCCCCGGTCGGGGTGGGACAGCCGGGCCCGGCGCTGCCGGTGGCGGTGAGCGCGACGGCGGCAGGGGTGCCCGGCCCGCGTGTGGGCGAGGTCGACCCGGCGACGGAGCTGGAACTGGCCCGGCGCTGGGCCGACGAGGCCGACCGGCACGGACAGCAGGCGGAGCTGCTGGCCCAGCAACCGGCGCTGCTGCCGACCTGGTCTCCGGTGGCCCGGGCGGTCGCCGTCTACCTCGGTTTCGCGGGCGTCGCCGTGGTGCTCATGCTGGTGATGGCGCTCGCCTCAGGTGTCGGCGTGGTCGGCTTCGGCACCCTGGTCGCCTGGATGTGCGCCGGCCTGCCCGCGGTGGCGCTGATCGGAGGCTGGCTGGTGCTCGGCCGCTGGGGTCGGCCCGCTGTCGGCGCCGCCACCCCGCCGCGCTATCCGGTCCTGGGGTTCCTGCTCTGCTTCCTAGCGGTGCCCCTCGCCTACTGCGGTTACCTGCTGCTCTTCCGCGCCATGCGTTGACCTCCGCGTGCCGGTCCACCGCATCGGCGTCGGCAGGGGCGGGCTGGGGGTCGAGGCGAAGGCGGGTGGGTGCGGTTGTCGTCGCCAGGGCAGCAACAGACGTACCCACCCTCGGCGGTGCCGGGCGCGCTGGTGGTCGCGGTGCCTGTATGGATCTCGTACCCTCCTGTGTGGTCGCTGCTCGGGTGGAGGCGGCGACGCCTGTGTGGTGCGATCGTGGGGAGGGCGTGTGAGCGCAGCGGAGATGATCGCCAGGCTGGCGGCGGCGGCACAGAAACTGGACGAGGCGAAGGCGAAGACAGCGGCGGCGGCACAGGACGCGGCCGAGGCACGCCAACTCGTCGCCGGTGCCCTGCAGGGCGTCGCCGCCGGGCCACTGATCAACATGATCGACTCGTACCGGCAGGCGCTCGCCCAGGCGGCGCAGGGGCACGAGCCCGCCCGGCAGCACGTCCAGGAGACGATCGCCAAGGTACGCGCGCTGGGTAACTGACCGGGACCATCAGGATCCGATCGAGGCGGTGGGATGAGCAGCGACGAGACGCGTGACGGCGGGACGCTCGACGGTTTCCGGATCGGGCAGGTGCCGGCCGGTGTCGGCGACGAGGTGTCGGACTTCGCCTCCGAGTGGGACGACGTACGTTTCGCCAGCCGGGTGTGGGAGCGACAGACGCCCGACGGCCATCGGGTGGATCTGCGGGTCCACGTGCTGCGCGGGGAGCGGCTTGTCGACCTGACCGCGCTACGGGACTTCCTCCGCGAGTATCACGAGCGCGACCCCGCCGAGTGGCACCTGAGCGAGTTCCCGCACGATGACAGCGCCGGTCTGCACGACGACGTCCAGGCGTTCTGGCTCGTGGAGCCCGGTGTCGCGGTGAGCGTGCTGACGCTCCCGGAGTTCAGCGAGTCGCTCCTGCCGACCGCCCGGTCCATCCAGGCCGGTGACAGCGACGCGGGGGAGTGACGAGGCGGGCTGCTCAGCGCAGCCACCGTACGCGTTTCTCGACGTTCCGGATCACCCTGCGCCACGCGATGCCCGCGGGCGCCGAATTCATGGCGTCGAGCCGACGCCGTGCGCCCCATCCGGCGAGTGGTCGGTCGGCGACCCGCATCAGATCGTCGAGCGTGTCGATCGCCGATCCGACGCGCAACACTTCCAACGCCTCGGTGATCCCGAACGCCTCCGCGATGTCCACCACGAGATCGCGGTTGGTGATGAAGAGCCGGGGAACCCAGTCGGTCACCGGGCGTCTGATGCTGTAGAGAATCAGCCCGAAGTCGTACGACTGATCGTCGTCGACGCTGATGCCGGCCTTGAGGATCGAGTTCATGAACTCGTCCCAACCGGGAACGGCGGCCAGCTCGTGGGAGCTGGTCTCGGTCAGGTACCGGTGCAGTGTCTCCTTGGCGCGGAACAGGAGCAGCTCGCCGTCGGCCCCGGGAAAGAAGACCACAGACCCTTCGCCTTCGGATCGTGCCAAGAGCGTGTAACCCTCGGCGCCGTCCGACGACGCGATGGAGATCGGGTGAATGGTCGGCGGTTCCGGTAGATGCGCCGGCTCGTACCGGGGATGGGTCCACAGGGCGTGGGGATGCTGATGCTCGCGTGCTTCCCGCTCGCGGATCCGTGCCAGCCGCTCGGCCTCTACCCGCTCGCGGGTCACGCGTTCGCGGGCTTCCTGCTCACGGGCCTCGCGGGCCGCGTGTTCCCGGGCCCGCCGCTCGTGTGCCGCACGGTCCCGGGCTTCCTGCTCGCGTGCCTCGCGCTGCTGGGCGGCCCAGTCCTGGGCCCGCTGCCCACCGCCGGCCTGCTGGCCTTTCGCGCGTTCTCGTTCCTCGGCCCGGCGGGCCTGACGTTCCCGCGTCTCGCGTTCCCGGACGTCGGTGAGCAGTTTGTACGCCCGGTTGATCTGCTGCATCTGACGTGTCGCTTCGGCGCGCACATTCTCCGGACTCGAATGATGCTTGTCCGGGTGCCAGACCTGCACGAGGATCAGGTATCGCCCTCGAATCTGCGCCAGCGACGCCTCCCGGCTGACGCCGAGGAGCACGTACGGATCCTGCTCGTTCGGGGACATTTGTTCGCCGGATCCTCATGGGTGCTGGACGCGTCCGCCGGTGATGCTAACAGCACCTGTCGATGCGGTGGATCAGTCCGCCGCACGAGCGGGACGCTCCACCTTGAACCAAAGCAGAGGATCACAGGGGCTCAGTGGGTAGGGCCAGACCCAGATGGGTCGTGCCAGCCTGACGTCTCTATCCGCAGCGATGGGCGTGTCGGATAGACGATAGAGGTTGCTCGGAGCTTCCCGCGTCGAATGTGCGGCCGTATCCTGACCAGTTCATCGGGGCCTATGGATGTGGGGAAACGTGGATCCTCGACAGGTACGACGCTTGGCGGAACGCTCAACGGCGAGCTGCTCGATGGCCTCCTCGCGCAACGTCACGAGGTAGATCATGAGGCCGGGGACGTTGCCCCGGTACTCGGCGAGCAGGCGCAGCTTCGCCGGGGAGCAGGGCCAGGCGATCCCGCAGGCCCGGCAGCGCCACGTCGGGCGGGACGGTACGTGCTCACGGGCGGGCGTGCTCATCCGGCGGCCCCCGCCGCAGCACGCCGGGCCGGTGCACGGTGTCGGGGCGGCGGCGCGGGGCGCATCCCGTCGGGGCGTACGTACAACTCGCGGCGGTCGATCGCCTCGCCACGGGAATCTAGCTGGTACACCTCGATCCACGCCCAACCGTCGTAGCTGCTCCGGTCGGTCCGCTCGCGGATCACCCGCACGGTGATCGGTGTGGCGAACTGCGGGGATGCCTCGCGGGTCAGCAGGTATACGCCGGCAGCGACCAGGGGCGTCCCGTCCTCGCGGGTGCCCGCCGGCGCGGCGGCGGGGCGGGCGACGATCCGGCGGGTCGAGAAGCGTGACGCCGGTACGACGTTCGCGGGCTTCGACGCGGACACGACACACCTCCTTCGTCGGTGGCTGGGATCGGGGGTCGCCGCGGATGCTCGCCCAGCAGCGACCCCCGGCACGGACGCGTCCTGCCAGGGCCGGGGGATGGGCCGCCACCAGGCGCGCCGTGCTTCCTTCCACCCTGGACGTACGCCCCCTACCCTCGGAACAGTCATCACGTGATCGCGGAATGTGACGACCTGCTCCAAGTCGGCGCGGAACGGCGTGGGGCGTCGTGGAAGGGACTGGAAGCCGTGGGAATCTCGCCGTCGGAGTATCTGCTTCGCGAGCTGAGGCGACGCCGGGCAGCCGCCGGGCTGACCCAGGCTCAACTCGGTGAGCTGATCTTCTGTTCGGACTCGCAGGTCAGCGCGATCGAGACCGGAACGAAGCCGCCGACCGTGCCGCACCTCACCGCCGTCGACACGGCGCTGAACACGTGCGGATATTTCGTGACGCTCTGGGACGAGCTGGTCAAGGGCGACGCCGCCCCGGTTTGGCTGCGGGAATGGATCCAGATCGAGCGGGAGGCGACCGCTTTCCGCTGGTACGAACACTCCTTCGTGCCGGGGCTGCTCCAGACCGAGGCGTACGCCCGAGCGACGTTCCAGGCCGCCCGCACGCCTGTCGCCGAGCTGGACCAGCGGGTCGCGGCGCGGTTGGAACGGCAGGCGGTGCTCGCGCGTGACCCGGCCCCGCAGCTTTTCGTGGTGCTGGACGAGATGGTGCTGCGGCGTGCGTGTGGCGGCCCCGACGTGATGGCCGAGCAGGTCGAGCACCTGGTGAACTGTGCCGAGCAGCCGCATATCCAGTTGCACGTCGTGCCGCTCTCCGCTGGCATCTACTCAGGACTGGCCGGGGCGTTCATCGTGGCCGACCTGCCCGACGGATCACGAGCCGCCTGCGTAGATCATCAGTTGGAGTCGCAAACCACAGGACAGCCGGATCCGATTGCTCGTCTTGCATTGGCATGGGACATGGCTCGGGGCGAAGCCCTCCCGGTGGGGCAGACCCTCGACGTACTCAAGGAGGCGGCGAAGACATGGACCACCTGACCGGTGCGCGGTGGCGCACGTCGTCCCGCTCGTCCACAAACGGCGGTGTCTGCGTGGAGGTCGCCGACAATCTGCCCGGCGTGGTCGGCGTCCGGGACTCGAAGGACCCGACCGGCCCGGTGCTGACCTTCCCGCCCACCGCCTGGCACACCTTCGTCACCCGCCTGCCCACCCACTCCTGACCCTCCGCTCAGCGCGGCGTCGATCATGCAGTTGTGGTCGTGGACAGAGCGGAGCAAACCGGCTGATTCCGGGTGCCACAACTGCATGATCGCGGGGCGCGGGGCGCGGGGCGGGTCAGGGGGTTGGTGGGGCGGGTCGTTCCAGGGTGGCTTCCAGTAGGTGGCACCGCATGATCGCCCGGCAGGACGTGGCCAGGAGTAGCCCGATGCCGGCGGCCATGATCGGGATTCCGGCTCCGAAGGGCAGCTCCGTCACGTAGTCCAGCGCACTTCTCTCACCGATTATGCCGAAGCTGGCCGCCACCACCGCCATGGCGGTGACCAGGGTGCCCACGGCGGCAACCATGCCGGCCATCGCCGCCGCCATGACCTGCCGTGCCCACAGCGCGGCCCCGGCGGCCAGCAGCAGCCACCCGAAGGTGAGCAGCGTCCAGCCACCCCCGCTCCCGTCGCCGAGCGACGCGTACGCCCAGCCGGAGAAGGACCATTGGGCCCGGGGGCGTGGACGGAACCAGGGCAGCAGGTATCCGACGAGGGCGATCAGGGTGGCCAGGAGCATGCCGACGTCCACCGAGAACACCGAGGACATGGGGTTCTGCTTGGCCGTGGACATGAGTCCCCCTCGTTCTAATGTCAGGAGCGCTGCGTCCTATGTCGGTCCAGGAGATCGAAGACCTACCACATCGGGTTACCGCTCTATGGGTCGGTGAGCAGGAGCCAGTCGGTGTCGAGGCGTTCGACGTGTGTACCGTCGGGCCAGGTGTGGGTCCCCGACGTGGTGGCGCGGGCCTGGTCGAACAGAGGGCGGCGGGCCAGGGTGACGCCCTCGAAGGAGACCGGGCCGTGGAAACGGGCGCGGCCGAAGCTCGCCGCCCCGGCGAAGCGGGCGTCGGCGAATGAGGCGTCGGCACCGAACTCGGTCCAGCGGAACAGTGCCATGTCGGCGAAGCGGGCCCGTCGGAAGCCGGCCTCGCCGCCGAACGTCGTGTGCTCCATCGACAGTCCACCGTGGAACACCGCGTCCCGGAAGCTGGCGCTGCCGGTGACAGTGGTGTGGTCGAAGGTGACGGTCCGGCGGAAGGTGGCGCCCCGCCAGGACGTCTCGCCGAGGGTGGCCCGTCGGCAGGACAGCCGGCCGCCGATCTCGGCACCGTCGGCGCTGAGCCCGCCGGTCACCCGGGCGTCGTCCAGGACGATCGTGGCGTCGCCGGCAACCTCGTCGAGCACGAGGGTGTCGAAGCGCGCCCCGAGGGCCAGCCGCCCGGTCACCGTGGCACCTGTGAACCTGGTGGTTCCGGTGCAGGTCGCGCCGGTCAGGTCGGCGTCGTCGAGGGTGCAGCCGGCGGCGTCGAAGTCGTCGAGTCGCGCGCCGGTCAGGTCCAGCCGCATGCCGGGCCAGTAGGCGTCGCCGTCCGCGCGCAGGTGCCGGGTCAACACCCGCTGCGCGCTGCGGCGTACCTCCGTCTCTCGGGCGTCGTCGTCCGGCGAGGGCATCCGCAGGTACGCGCAGAGCACCCCCACTATCGTCGTACGCTGCGCCGGATTGTCCTGACCGAGGCGTTCCAGGGCGTGCAGGCCGCCGAGACGTACCGCCGCGTTGTCGTTGCCGAGCAACTCCACAGCCCGGGTGTACAACTCGGTCAGCCGGCGCTCGGCGGCGTCGTGCGCGGCGGTCTCGGCCTGGCGTTCCTGGTGTCGCTGCCCGGCCTCGGCGACCGCCTCGGTGTGCGCCTGCACCCGGTCGCGGTGCGCCTGGTCGGCGGCGGCGACGACCTCCTGGTGTCGCTGCGCCCGCTCGCTGATCCACTGTCGCCGGGCGGCGAGCAGCAGCGCCAATCCGCCACCCGTGCCGGCGACCACCGTCAGCCCGGTACGGATCGCGTCGATGCGCAGGGTGGCCCGGGTGTCCGGCGCGGTGGCGCTGTCGGCTTCGCCGAGCAGCCAGTGCAGCACCCACCAGCCGAGCAGGGCGGCCAGCAGCAGCCCGACGAGCACCAGCCACCACGGCATGACCCGCAGGCGTTCGTCGGGGGGTGAGGCGCCAGGCACGGACCACAGCATGCCACCGATCCGTACCCGGCGTGGGGCCCCGGGCTCGACCACCGGGCGGCCGGAGCCGCTGTCGTGGCCGGCGACCGGAACCTGCCGGGCGATCTGTCGCGGGCTGCGGTATCTCGCGGTTTCCGGCGGCCGGGAAAGCCCGACACGTCGCATCTCGTACGGCCGGTCCGGTGCTGGCCCCGGGGTGCTGTGGTGCGGCTGGGGCTGCGATGCAGCGGACGGCCCGGTAGGTCATCATGATGCAGATCAGCCGATGGTCCGGGTGCCGACCCGGCGGCCGGTCGTGAGAGTCGAGGATGGCATGGAGTTCTTGACCAGTCCTGAGCTGTGGATCGCGTTCGCGACCCTGCTCCTGCTGGAGATCGTGCTGGGCATCGACAATGTCGTGTTCATCTCGATCCTGTCCGGTCGGTTGCCCGAGCATCAGCAGGCCCGGGCCCGGACGATCGGCATCTCGCTCGCCCTGATCACCCGCCTGCTGCTGCTGGCGTCGTTGTCCTGGATCATCGGTCTGACCGCACCGCTGTTCACCGTGCTCGGGCAGGAGATATCCGGCCGTGACCTGATCCTGCTGCTCGGCGGGCTGTTCCTGGTGGGCAAGGCGACGTACGAGATCCATGAGCATCTGGAAGGCTCCGACCACGCCCGGGAGGGCGGCAAGGTGGCCTCGTTCGGCGTGGTCATCGCGCAGATCCTGGTGCTGGACGTGGTCTTCTCGCTCGACTCGGTGATCACCGCCGTCGGCATGGTCGACGAACTCGCCATCATGATCGCCGCGGTGGTCATCGCGATGATCATCATGCTGGTCTCGGCCGGCGCGGTCAGCAGGTTCGTCAATCAGCACCCGACGGTCAAGATGCTGGCCCTGTCGTTCCTGCTGATCATCGGCGCGAGCCTGATCGCGGAGAGCTTCGACCAGCACATCCCGAAGGGCTACGTGTACGGCCCGATCGCCTTCTCGATCTTCGTGGAGTTCCTCAACCTGCGGGTCCGGGCACGGCAGCGTCGCCAGCAGGAGCGGCAGCCGGTGCAGTTGCACCCCACGTACGTGAAGAACGGGCCGAGTCGGCCCGAGCCGGAGCCGGAGACCGCCCCGGCCGGCTGACCCACGTCGAACCCGACGCCGCACGCACCCACCCGGTGCGTGCGGCGTTCGTCGTCTGTGGACGTCTGTCCCGGCTCGTTCGCGGGATGCCTGGTGGGGCTGTCGCTACCGGCGCGTAACTTTTCATTGACGTTTCTGGATCGTGACCCGCATCATCAGTGCACGGTCGATCGGACATCCCACCGCCTCCACCCGGTAACCCCGGGATCCCCTTGGGAGGTGCAGCGATGCTGCTCCGAAAGGCTGTCCTCGTCCTGGCTCTCACGGTCGCCGCCGTCCTGGCTGCTCCGGCGGCGGCGGTGCCCGCCACCGCCGCTTCCGCCGCCACCGCGGCTGCGCCCGATCCGGCAGCGCCCACCCGCGTCGCCGGATCCACCGACACTGCGCCCACCGACACCGCGCCCACCGACACCGCAACCACCGGCACTGCGCCCCCTGCTGCCGGCATGCCCACTGCGTCCGACTCTCCTGCCGCACCCACCCGTGTCGCCGGCGCCGACGACGCCGCGACAAGTGGCGAGGCTGGGGCCGACGCCAGCCTGCGGGCGTTGGCCGGCGCCAACCCGGTAATCGTGGTCGGTGGGCTCAGCGGCATCGCCGCCGTCTACGAGCCGCTCGCCGCCCGGCTGCGCGCCGACGGCTACCGGGTCTGGATCTACCAGCTGCCCAACCTCGGGCTCGGCGACATCACCGCGTCCGCCGCCGGGCTGAGCGGGTACGTCGGGCAGGTCCGCTCCGCCACCGGAGCGGCAAAGGTGGACCTGGTCGCACACTCCGAAGGCGGCCTGGTCAGCCGCTACTACATCAAGAGCCTCGGCGGCGGCGACGCCGTCGAACGCTACGTCAGCCTCGGCACCCCGCAGTACGGCACCTACGTGGCCAACATCGTGGCGTTCCTCGGCCTGGGCAGCTGCGCCGGAGTGGTCGCCTGCCAGCAGATGACCATCGGGTCGTCGTTCCTCACCGCTCTCAACGCGGGCGACGACACCCCGGACCCGGTGCTCTGGACCACCGTGCGGACCTGGCAGGACGAACTGGTCCGGCCGGTCGACAACGCGGTCCTGGCCGACGGAGCGACAAACGTCCTGATCCAGTCCCGGTGCCCGTTGCGCGTGGTCGGCCACCTCGGCCTGGTGCTCGACGGCACCACCTACACAGTCATCCGGCAGGTCCTCCGCGACGCGGCGATCAAACCCAACTGCCTGGCCCTGTGACCCCACCGCGACCCGGCGACTCCACAAAGTCGCCGGGCCGCGCAGGCGGAACTCTCCTCGACGTTGTCGGGTCCGGGGGCCGTAGGCAGCACTTTCCCCGACGTTGTCGGGTTCAGGCAGGCGCAGGCAGCACTTTCCCCGAAGTTGTAGGCGCACGCGCACGGGGTGGCCGGCGCACGCCTGGGGCGGCACTGCTCGCGGGCGCAGGGGGCAGGGGCGCAGCGCAGGGCGGGGGAGGGTCAGGCGGTGGCGGTGGCGAGTGCCTCGTACTCGGCGTCGGTCAGCTTCACCTGGGCGGCGGCCACGTTCTCCTCCAGGTGCGCCACCGACGACGTACCGGGGATCGGCAGCATGACCGGCGAGCGCCGCAACAGCCAGGCGAGGGCCAGTTGCGCTGGCGTCGCGTGGTGCTCGGTGGCGACGACGTCCAACGGACCGCCCGGCCGGGCCAGTTCGCCGGTCGCGATCGGGAACCACGGGATGAACGCGAGATCGTGCCGTTCGCAGTGGTCGAGCACGTCCTCCGCGTCGCGGTTGGCCAGGTTGTACAGGTTCTGCACCGACACGATCGGCACGATGCGGCGGGCCGCCTCGATCTGGTCGACTGTCACCTCGGAGAGCCCGATGTGGCGGATCTTGCCTTCCTCCCGCAGCAGCGCCAGCTCACCGAGCTGGTCGGCCAGCGGCACCGCCGGATCGATGCGGTGCAGCTGATAGAGCCCGATGGACTCCAGCCCGAGGTGGCGCAGGCTCAGCTCGCACTGCTGACGCAGGTACTCCGGTCGGCCCACCGGCCGCCAGTCGCCCGGGCCGCTGCGGGTCAGTCCGGCTTTCGTCGCGATGAGCAGGTCGTCGGCGTACGGGTGCAGTGCCTCGCGGATCAGCAGCTCGGAGACGAACGGCCCGTACGAGTCGGCGGTGTCGATGAACGTCACCCCCAGCTCGTAGGCGCGGCGAAGCACCCGGACCGCCTCGGCCGGGTCCTTCGGGTCACCCCAGATCCCGGGACCGGTGATCTGCATCGCGCCGTAGCCGAGCCGGTCGACCTGAAGATCGCCGCCGATGCGGTAGGTGCCGGACTCCTTCGCAGGCCGGGTGCCGGCTTCGAGCGCCATGGGGACCACCTCTCGGATCGCTGTCTGTCGGGGCCCCAAATTACCCGGTCGGCTTTGGGATAGCGCCCGATCACCGTAGCTGCTACCCCTGGGCGGGACGGTGCCTGTGACGGGAGGGCTGGCATGTGGCGGCGGTTCAGGTCCGATCCGGTGCGGCGGCTGCGGGAGCGGCTGGACGGGTTCGGGGCCACCATGGAGCCCCGGTGGGTGCTGGAACCCGCAGCCCTCCAGGAGGCCCGACCGGTGTATGAGCTGCTCGACGGGGTGGCCGGCCGCGACTCCCTCGCCGAGCACGAGGCCGAGGCCCTGTTCCTGCTGGCCTGCCTGCACTGGTACCGGTACCAGATCCTGCCGGCCGGGCAGGACGCCGCCGATCTCGTGCAGGCGGTCGGGTTGACCGAGATGCTGCTGCAGCTGGCACCGCAGCGGGTGCCGCAGTCGCTGCTGGCCCTGCTCCGCGCCCACGTGCCCGCCAGCGCTGGGTCCGCCCGGACCGGTGGCCGGATCCCGGCAGCCCGCTCCGCGCCCGGCCGATCCGGCGGCGACCCGCCGGCCGCGCTGTTCGGCCAGGCGGTCATGCTGATGGGTGGCGCCGAACGTTCCGGGGACTACCGGGTGGCCGACCAGGCGCAGGCCCTGCTGGAACGGGCTCTGGCCGGCACTCCGTCGGACGCACCCGAGCGCCTGCACTACCTTTCCGCGCTCGGGCGGGTCCGCCGGGACCAGTACCTGCACCTGGGCCGGCAGCTGTCGCTGCCGGCGGCGATCGACGCGCACCGGGAGAGTCTGGAGTCGACCCCGGTCGGCGACCCCGAGCGTGCGACCCGGCTGTTCAACCTCGGCAACGTCCTCGGTGACCGGTTCGAGCAGGCGGGCGACCTCGCGGCGCTGGACGATTCGATCCACCTGCTCGGTGACGCGGCCCGGGTCGCCGCCGCCGACTCGCCGATACGCGTGATGGCCCGGCTCAACCTCGGCCAGCGGCTGCGGGAACGCTGGAATCTCCGCGGCGACCTCGCCGACCTCGACCGGGCCATCGACGCGCTGGCGGTTGCGTCGTCGGCCGGAGTCGACCCGAGGCTGCTCTATGTCTACGCGTCGCTGGTCGCCGAACGGTTCCTCGGCAACCGCGCCGACGATGACCTGAACACCGCGATCGACGCCACCCGTGCCGCCCTCGCCGCCGGGCTCGGCGGCGACCTGGCCAACCTGGCCCGGGTGACGCTGGCGGGGCTGGTCGGGGAGCGTCATGAGCGGCGGAAGACCCCGACTGACCTGGACGCGGCGATCGAGGCGTACCGGGCGGCGGCGGCCGGACCCCGGCTCGACGGGCAGGACGTGGGCGGGCTGTGGCAGGCCGAGGGGAAGCTGCTGGAGGCGCGTTACGCGCTGCACCGCCGTGCCGAGGACCTCGACGAGGCGCTGCGGCTGCTGCGGGCGGCGGCCGACGAGGCGACCGACCATGGCCAGCGGGCCCGGTGCCTGGGCGAACTCGGTTACACGCTGAGCCGCTGGCACGCCGACCTGAACGGGCTACCGAGCCTGCGGCAGGCCCGCGAGGTGCTGACTGAGGCGGAGCGGTTGCTGCCGGCGGAGCATCCGGATCGACCGGACCTGCTGAACAATCTGGGTAACACGCTGCGTGAGCTGGCCAACCTGGCGGGGGAGCCGGACCTGCTGGAACCGGCCGTGGCGAGGTTGCGCGAGGCGGTCGCCGTCACGGCCGTTCCCGCGAAACTGCCGCTGCGCCTGTCGAATCTGGGTCTGGTCCTGCAGGAACTCTTCGGCCGGACCCAGGATCTGGGGATTCTCAGCGAGGCGATAGCGGTGCTGCGGCGGGCGGTGGCCGCCGCGCCAGCCGGGAATCCGGACCGGATGCTGGGCCTGCTCAACCTGGGATCGGCGTTGAACCGGCGCACCGAACTGGTTGTCAACGCGGCGCTGCCGGCCGACGGCACCAGCGCACCAGAGCAGGTCCGGGCCGCCGCACGCACCGATGCCGATCAGGCGGTCGCGTTGCTGCGGGAGGCGGCGGAGTTGGCGCAGCGGGAGGCCGAGCCCGACGAACGTGTCCGGATTGTCGGCACGCTCGCGCTCAGCCACCTGCTGCGGCACCAACTCACCGAGGACCCCGCCGCGCTCGACGAGGCGGTCACCCTGCTGCGGGCGCTCGTCGACGCACCCCCCGTGTCGGCCGGTGACCGGTACCGGCTGCTGACAAACCTCGGTAACGCGCTGCTGATCAGGTTCCGGGCCGCTCGGGCCGGCCACGACGCCCGCGAGATGCTGACGGCCTACCGGGCGGCGGTGGCGGCACTGCCCGTCGACCACTCGGAGCGGACGATGTGCCTGACCAACCTGGCCGCCGCCGTCGAGGAGATCGCGCACGCCGGGTCTGCGTCGGGCGGCGCCGATGACCTGCCGCCTGTCGACCTGGCCGAGGCGATCGACTCCCTGCGCGAGGCCGCGGCGATCGAGGCGGCGCCGTCGCTGCTGCGGGCCGGTGCCGCGCGGACGTACGCCGGTCTCGCCGCCGACGTCGGCGACCTGCCTGCGGCGCTGGAGGGCTACACCACAGCGATCGAGCTGCTCGACCTGGTGGCCTGGCACGGCATGGACCTCGACGACCAGGGCCGACTGCTCGGGCGGTTCCCGGGGCTGGCCGGCGACGCCGCGGCAGTGGCGATCGCGCTCGACCTGCCGGAACGTGCGGTGGAGCTGCTGGAGTACGGCCGAGGGGTGCTGTTGACCCGGGCCCACGACGCGGGTGCCGACCTGGCGGCGCTGCGTGCGCGGGCTCCCCGGCTGGCCGAGCGGCTGGCCGCCACGCAGGCCGCCCTCGACCGCCTTGATCCGGTTACCGGTCCGGCCGGGTCGGGGCCGCTCGGCGGGCCTGCCGCTGCTGTCGTACCGGTGGCGGTCCCACCGGTCGCCGACGAGCCGGGGGCGGGCTCGGAGCGCCGACACGAGTTGGCCGTCCAGCGGCGCGAGGTGCTCGCGGAGATCCGGCGGTTGCCCGGCTTCGAACGCTTCCTCCGCCCACCGCCCTTCGCCGAGCTGGCCCGAGCCGGTGAGGACGGTCCGGTGGTGCTCGTCAACGTCGCAGCCCGGCGCTGTGACGCGCTTGTGGTCGACGGGGGACGGGTGACGGCGGTGCCGCTGCCCGAGCTGAGTCTCGGCGAACTGCACGTGCGGGCCGTGTACTTCCTGATCGGTCTCGCCGAGGCCACCGCGCCCGCCGGCGACCCGGGTCCGGCGGCGCAGCGCCGCCGGGCCGCGTTCCGCCGCCGGATCCCGGAGACCTTCGACTGGTTGTGGCGGGTGGTCGCTGCCCCGGTGCTGGACGCGCTGGGCCCGGCCGCCGCTCCACCGGCCGACGGTGCCGTGCCGGCCCGCCTGTGGTGGTGTCCCACCGGGGTGCTCACCCTGCTGCCGGTGCACGCCGCCGCGCCGCTGGACGGCGGAGCCGGGGTCCTCGACCGGGTCGTCTCGTCGTACACCGCCTCGCTGCGGTCGCTCGTGCGGGCCCGGCTGGGGCCGGCGGCCAGGTCCGCGCCGGTCGCCTCGGCCCTGTTCGTCGGGATGCCCCGGACGCCCGGGCTGACGGACCTGCCCGGCGCGGCGGGGGAGCAGGCAGTGGTACGCCGGCACCTGAGCGACGTGACGTCGCTTACCGGACCGGCGGCCACCCCCTCGGCGGTGCTCGGGGCCTTACCGGGGACGCCAGTGGTCCACCTGTGCTGTCACGGCACCCAGGATCTGGCCGCACCCGCCCGGGGCCGCCTCGCGTTGGCGGGTGGGCCGCTGCACGTGCGGGACCTGTGGCGGCCGGCGGACACCACGGCGGCGCTCGCCGTCCTGTCCGCCTGCGACACGGCGCGCGGCGGTGCCGCCCTGCCGGACGAGGCGCTGACCCTGGGCACCGCGTTCCAGTTGGCGGGTTTCCGGCACGTCATCGGCGCGCTCTGGGCCATCTCCGACGAGCTGACCGTGCAACTGTGCGATGACCTGTACGGCGCGCTGGCGGTGCCCGGCGGCGTCGACCCGGAGCGGGCCGCGTCCGCCCTGCACCACGCCGTCCGGCAGGTCCGTGCCGCCCTGCCCGGACTGCCGGAACTCTGGGCGGCCTACGCCCATTTCGGCCCCTGACCGTCGACGCCGTGCCGCTTGCCGGTGACCGGGGCGACCGCCGCGGATCCCGGCCGGTGGAGCGGGGACCGCAGGGTCAGGGTTGCCCGGGGGCGTACCAGGTGACGCCCACGGCGGCGATCAGCAGGGCGGTGCAGAGCAGCACCAGCAGCACCCCGAGACGCAGTGCCCGGGCCGCGGCGAGGGCTTCCCGGTGCTCGCCGAGCGGGGCCGGGGGCAGTTCGGCGACCGACGTCACCGACAGCGGCCCGTGCGCGGCCCGCAGCAACGCCAGCGCCCCGGCGACCCCGGCCATGATCGCGGCCAGCAGCAGGACGCCGACCAGGGCACCCCAGCCCGGGGCGAGCGTGCTGACGTCGGAGCGTCCCCGGATCAGGCTGAAACCGACAAGCGCGACGAGCAGGCCACCCAGCCCGTTACGCCAGGCCAGCGCGGCGGCCCGGACCCGGTCCAGTTCGCCGCGCAGCAACGCGGCGAGTTCCTGTGCCCGGCGCAGGTCGGTGAGCGTCGCCGCAGGGCCCGGTCGCAGCCGGATCACGACTCGACCTCAAGCGTCACCGTCCAGTACGCGCCGCAGCCGGCCAGCCCGTCCGGGCGGTCCGGATGGTCGGCGGCGCAGCCGCACAGCAGGGTCCGGTAGCCGGGATCGACAGCTGCCCCGGGTGTCTCCCGTCGGTACACCTCGTCCACGATCGGGCAGGTGATCGGATGCTGGCAGCGGGGACAGTCGCCGCTGAGCAGCACCGCCGGACCGTACCGGCGCACCGAGAACGTCTCCGCGACCCGGGTGGCGTACTCCTCGTCGGTGACCTCCGCGTACGGCAGCGGCTCAGAATCCCGCATCGATGCACCCTCCCGCTGCCCGCCGTACGCCATCGACCACACGGTAGCCGCCGCCCGCCCGCCGGTCACCCGGCGCGCGGGGGCGGTCCCGGTCCTCGACGCGGTAGTGGGATCGGCGGAGCGCCGGTGCGACCTGACCTGTCCGTGGGAGGCTGGACGGTACCGCCGCGTGCACCGCCTGGCGTCGGCGGGCCGGGCGAAGGGGAAGCCATGTCAGGGGAGCCGCAGGTCGACTTCGCGCTCGACACGTACGAGTGCATCGTGCTCTATCCCGGCGCCGCCGGGCGGGCGCTGCCGACCGAGACCGTGCAGCGGTTGCAGGCCGAGCACGCCAGTCACATGCAGGCGATGCAGCGGCGGGGGATCATCCTCGTCGCCGGGGCGGTGGACGGCCAGGCCCGGGATCCGGACCCGCCGCTCGGCTTCGGTCTGGCCCGGACTGGGTCCGTCGACGACGTCCGCAGCGTGATGGAAGCCGACCCGGCGGTGCAGGCCGGTCTCTACCGGGTGGACGTGATGACCTTCCTCTGCCCGGCCGGTTCGCTGGAGTTTCCGCTGGTCAAGACGGAGAGCTGAGCGGGTGCCACAGCGCTCACGCACTGTTGTCGGATGATTGCCCTCGGTTGCCCGGCCGGAGCGGCCCGACGTGCACTGGCACCAGGGGCGTACCATTCCGGCGCGCGGTCGCCGTTGCCCGCCATCGACGTCCGGAGCGGCTCACGCTCGCCGGCTGCGCGGGTGAGCCGCGCTCCGTTGGACAACTGTTCCACATTGCGCAAGGGGTCGGCCGGTGGTCCGACCCGGAGGAGAGACTAGCCTGATGGGCGTGACACGCCGCGCGAAGATCGTCTGCACTCTTGGCCCCGCCACCTCGTCGCCCGAGCGCATCCGTGGGCTCGTCGAAGCCGGCATGAACGTGGCGCGGCTCAACTTCAGTCACGGCAGCCACGCCGACCACGAGTCGGTGTACCGGCTCGTCCGGGAGGCGGCCGAGGCGGCGGGCCAGCCGGTGGCGATCCTGGCCGATCTTCAGGGACCCAAGATCCGCCTCGGTCGATTCGCCGACGGGCCGCACGAGTGGCGTACCGGTGACTCCGTGGTGATCACCGGCGACGACGTCGTGGGCAGCAAGGAGCGGGTCTCCTGCACGTACCGCAAGCTTCCCCAGGAGGTCAAGCCCGGTGACCGGCTGCTGATCGACGACGGCCGGGTCGCCGTCGAGGTCACCGACGTCACCGGCAACGACATCCGGGTGCTGGTCACCGAGGGTGGGCCGGTAAGCAACAACAAGGGCGTCTCGCTGCCCAACGTCGCGGTGAGCGTGCCCGCCCTGTCCGAGAAGGACGCGGCCGACCTGCGCTTCGCGCTCGGTCTCGGTGTCGACCTGGTCGCCCTGTCGTTCGTCCGCTCCGCCGACGACATCAAGCTGTGCCACGCGATCATGAGCGAGGTCGGTGTGCACCGCCCGGTGCTGGCCAAGGTTGAGAAGCCGGAGGCGGTCGACCACCTCGAGGCGATCGTGCTGGCCTTCGACGGCGTGATGGTGGCCCGTGGCGACCTTGGGGTGGAACTGCCGCTCGACGAGGTGCCGCTGGTGCAGAAGCGCGCGGTGCAGTTGTGCCGGGAGAACGCCAAGCCGGTCATCGTGGCCACCCAGATGCTCGATTCCATGATCGAGAATTCGCGGCCGACCCGCGCCGAGGCGTCCGACGTGGCGAACGCGGTGCTCGACGGCGCCGACGCCGTGATGCTCTCCGGCGAGACGAGCGTCGGCAAGTACCCGGTGCTCACGGTCAGCACCATGTCCAAGATCATCACCACCACGGAGGCTGGCTCCCTGCTGGTGCCCCGCCTGCAGCACGACCCGCGTACGCACGGCGGCGCGCTGACCGTGGCCGCCTCCTCGATCGCCCGGGCCATCGGCGCGAAGGCGCTCGTCGCGTTCTCGCAGACCGGTGACACCGTGCGCCGGCTCAGCCGGCTGCACTGCGACCTGCCGCTGCTGGCCTTCACCCCGGTGCCCGAGGTGCGCGCCCAGCTCGCCCTCTGCTGGGGGGTGGAAACCTTCCTGATGCCGTTCGTGCAGCACACCGACGACATGTTCCGCCAGGTCGACCAGGCGCTGCTCGGGCTCAACCGGGGCAACCCCGGCGACTACGTGGTGATCGTGGCGGGCAGCCCGCCCGGCAGCCCCGGCTCGACCAACACGCTGCGCGTGCACCAGCTCGGTTCGCTTGTCGACGCCGCCACCGCGCGGGCGTTGCAGTGACCGACGGCTCGCTCGTCGGCCAGGCCGCCGTCGACCAGTTGCTGGAGGTGCTCGACCTTTCCTCGACGGGCACCATGTCGTTCCGGGGGATGAGCCCACCGGTCGGCCCGCAGCGGGTCTACGGCGGCCAGGTCGCCGGCCAGGCCCTTGTCGCCGCCGGGCGCACCGTCGACCCGGACCGCGTGGTCCACTCGCTGCACGGCTACTTCGTTCGCGCCGGCGACCCCGCCGAACCGATCGAGTACGAAGTGGAGAACATCCGCGATGGCCGCTCGTTCTCGGTGCGCCGCTCGGTCGCGCGCCAGCACGGCAAGACCATCTTCTTCATGTCCGCCTCGTTCCAGCGGCACGAGGAGGGGCTGGACCACCACGCCCCGCTGCCGCCGGACGTGCCGGGGCCCGAGTCGGTCCCGACCATGACCGATCGGCTGTCCCGGTACCCGGAGCGGCTGGGCATCTGGGGGCAGATTCCCCGACCCATCGACGTGCGCTACGTCGGCGAACCGGGGTGGGTACGCCCCGGCGACCGGCCGGCCGACCCGCACCAGCGGGTGTGGATGCGCATCGACGGCAAGCTGCCCGACGATCCGCTGCTGCACGCCTGCGCCCTGACGTACGCCTCCGACCTGACCCTGCTCGACTCGGTGCTCTCGGTGCACGGCGAGGTGTGGGGACCGGGCGGGGTGGTGGGCGCGAGTCTGGACCACGCCCTGTGGTTCCACAGGCCGTTCCGGGCCGACGAGTGGTTCCTCTACGACTGCTGGAGTCCGTCCGCGTCGGGAGCGCGCGGACTGGCCACCGGCCGGATGTTCACTGTCGACGGCAGCCAGATCGCCAGCGCCGTGCAGGAGGGCCTGCTGCGCCGGGTCGGCGGTTAGGTCCCGTCCTGCCGGTGGTGGGCCGCCGGTCAGGGCCCGGATACCTGGCGGTTAACCTGTCCGGCATGCGTCTCTCAGCCCGGGTGGACTACGCCCTTCGAGCGGTCGCCGAACTGGCCTCGGTGACCGGGGTTGGACGTGCTCGCCCGGTCACCGCCGACCAGATCGCGCGGGCCCAGCAGATTCCGCCGAAATTCCTGGAGAGCATCCTGCTGCAACTGCGCCGCGGTGGCGTGGTGCAGGCCCAGCGTGGGCCCGAGGGTGGCTACTGGTTGGCCCGGCCGGCCGAGGAGATCTCCCTCGCCGAGGTGATCCGGGTGATCGACGGGCCGCTGGCGCACATCCGGGGCCAACGGCCCGAGCACCTCGGATACCAGGGCGCGGCCCGGGCGTTGCAGGAGGTCTGGATCGCCCTGCGCGCCAGCGAGCGGCAGATCCTCGAACTTGTCACGATCGCCGACGTGGCCCGGGGCACGCTGCCCGAGCCGGTCACCAAGCTGGTTGCCGATCCCGGCGCCTGGACCTGACGAGCCGCGCGGCGCTCACGCCGGCCCGACCGTGGTTCGCGGGCGCTCGGGCCACCGTCGACGGCGTGTCGTCTCACTGACTGATCGAAGGCTTGACCGGAGCCCGGCGATGCCGCATTGTCGACCAAGTTGATAGGAGATGCCGTCTAGTCGGGAGGCGCCATGCGCAAGCTGATCGTCATCGCGCTGGTGGGGCTCGCCGCGCAACTCGTCGACGGTTCACTCGGCATGGCGTACGGGCTGACCTCCTCGACGTTGCTGCTACTGGCCGGCGTCGCACCGGCCGCCGCCTCCGCCTCGGTGCACCTGGCCGAGATCGGCACCACGCTCGCGGCGGGCACCGCGCACTGGCGATTCGGCAACGTCGACTGGCGGGTGGTGCGACGCATCGCGGTGCCCGGTGCGATCGGCGCCTTCGCCGGTGCCACCTTCCTCAGCGCGCTGTCCACCGAGTCGGCCGCCCCGTGGATGGCCGCGATCCTGTTCACCCTCGGCGCGTACCTGCTGATCCGGTTCTCCCGGCCGCTACGCCGAAACCCGGCCGCCGGCCGGCTACGCGGGCGATTCCTCGGCCCGCTCGGCCTCGTCGCCGGCTTCGTCGACGCCACCGGCGGCGGCGGATGGGGACCGGTGGCCACCCCGGCACTGCTGGTAAGCGGCCGGATGGAGCCCCGCAAGGTGATCGGCTCGGTGGACACCTCCGAGTTCGTCGTGGCCTCCGCCGCCAGCCTCGGCTTCCTGATCGGCCTGGGCACCGAGGGCTTCCTGCTGCCGATCGTGCTCGCGCTGCTCGCCGGTGGCCTGATCGCCGCACCGATCGCGGCCTGGCTGGTGCGTATCGTGCCGGCCCAACTGCTCGGCGCGGCGATCGGTGGCGTGATCGTGCTGACGAACGCCCGGGTCCTGCTGCGCGCCGGCGACCTGGGTGGCGCCGTGCCGGTGATCGTCTACGTGCTGCTGGCCGCCGGCTGGATCACGGCCCTGACGCTTGCCGTCCGGGTGCTGCTGCGGACCCGCCGCGAGCGGGCCCTCGCCGCGACCCACACCACCGACGCCCTCCCGGGCACCCCCGAGCCCGTCACCGCCGGCACCCACTCCACCCCCACCACCCTCGGTTGATCATGAGGTTGTTGTCACGCCAAGCC
>NZ_BOOZ01000062.1 GCF_016863495.1 Micromonospora andamanensis | reverse complement strand
CCTTCTGGTCGCCGCTCTGCCCCCTTGCTCCGCTTCTGTCCCGACGAAAAGTGCAAGATCGCCGAGGGAGGGCGGGTGGGGCGGGGGTACGGTCGGGGGGTGGCGGATGGCGGGGAAAGGCGACGGCGGCGGCACCGGCACCACGGCGTTCCCGGTGGCGGGGCCGACACAGGTGCGGCGGCCACCACGGCCGGGGTGCACGACGGCGGTGACGCCCCCCGGGGGCGACGTAACGGCGCTCCCGAGGAGGGTGAGCGCGGGCTGCGCGGGCTTGTCGGGTCCGGCTCGTCGCAGGTGAGCGTGACCGCCGCCATGCGGGCCCGGGACGCTGCCCGACCCACCGACGAGGATCTCGCCGCGGCGGCGGAGCGGGTCGTCATCGTCCGCCGCAACTGGACCCCGCGCGACGAACTGCCCCGTCGCTGACCCGGGGTCGGTCGGCCGCCGAGACGGTGCCGCCCGACCCGGATCCGGTCGTCACCGTCAGGGCAGGTCGGGCAACTGCCGGGTGCGCTCGTACTCGGCGACCTGGGCGATCCGGCGGGCGTGCCGGTCACTGCCCGAGAACGAGGTGGTCAGGAACGCCTCGACGATGGCGGTGGCCTCGTCGAGGGTGTGCTGGCGGGCCCCGACGGCGACCACGTTCGCGTCGTTGTGCTGCCGACCCAGCTGGGCGGTCTCCACGTTCCACGCCAGCGCCGCCCGCACCCCCGCGACCTTGTTCGAGGCGATCTGCTCGCCGTTGCCGGAGCCGCCGATGACCACACCGAGGCTGCCCGGGTCAGCCACCACTCGGGTGCCGGCGTGCAGGCAGAAGGCCGGGTAGTCGTCCTCCGGGTCGAAGGCGTGCGGGCCGATGTCGACCACCTCGTACCCCTGCTTGGCGAGGTGGTTGGCCAGGTGCACCTTCAACTCGAAACCGGCGTGATCGGATCCCAGGTAGACGCGCATACCGCGCAGTCTGTCAGGCCCGTCCCACCGGGCACCGCCGGGGCGGGTGGCGGACGGGACGGGCCGGACGGGTCAGGACCGCTCGGGCAGTTCGGCGACCACCAGGCCGCCACGCGCCTTCGGGGTGAACCAGGTGCTCTTGCGCGGCATCTTCTCGCGGGCCAGGTTCACCGCGACGAAGTCGTCGACGGTCACCGGCGCAATGAGGACGGCCAACTCGGCTCGACCGGCCTCGACCTCACCGGTGAGCCAACTCGCCGGGTAGTCACCGCCGACGTAGGTGATCCGCTTGTCGCCCGGATCCAGACCGAGGGCGTCGCGCAGCAGCATCCGCTCGACCAGGGCGTGGTCGAGATTCTCCAGCCGGCTGGCAGCGGTGTGCGGCAGCGTCACCGCGTACGCCTGGTCGGGAAGCTGGAGCACGACGGTGCCGCCGGTCGCCGGCACCTCGGCCGGGCCGTCGAACGCGGTGATCCGCGCCCCGGCGGCGGCCAGCCGTTCGAGCAGCTCCCCGGGGGTGGTGGTCAGCTCGCTGACCAGGCGATTGTACGGCTGGATAGCCACCGAAGCCGGTGTGGTCACGACCGCCAGGAACCGGGACATCCCACCTGTCTGCGCGGCCAGGCTGCGGTGGTTGCCGTCGGCGACCACCAATTCGCCGCCACCGGCCAGCGCGGTCAGCTCGTCCTGCTGCCGGCCCGGACCGACAAGCCAGATGGCGTGGGTACGTCCGGCCTGGTCGGTGTCGGTGGCGGCGGGCGCCCCGGCCGTGTCGGTGGCTGCCGCGAGCGCCTCGTGCAGTTCGTCGCCGCGCCCGGTCTGCAACAGCAGCACCGGTGAGAGCAGGTGCCCCAAAGCCTGGGCCAGCGCGACCCGCTCGCGCACCTTCGCGATGAAGACGTCCTCGTTGCGGATGACCAGGCCGGGCTCGTCGGCCCGGGTGGAGATCTGATCGGTGTCGACCATGGCGAACAGCCCGTAGGCCGGCTCCTCGCCCGGCGCGCTGATCCGGTACAGCACCACCACCTGTTCGGCCGGGGTGTAACTGCCGTCGGCCTTCGCCTCGGCGAGCCGGCTCACCGCGGCCGGCAGGGCGTCGGCGAACGACAGGCCGAGGCTCTCCGGTGCCTTGTGCGGCATCTCGATGCCGAGGGCGCTGTGCGGATTCGCCTCGATGATCGCGGTGATCTCCGCGTCGTCGGCGAACTCGTCGTAGTTCTGGGCGCCGGTACCACCTGTGGTGATCCAGGCTCGGGTGATCGGGTGCACGACCGTCATGACGGTTGACGCTACCGGCGGCGCGTCGGGTGCCGCCGAGGGACCCGCCCTTGGCCCACCAGGTGAAAGCGCGGGCACTGCCCTACGGTCACTGCGGAGCAGGTGCCCTCGGTCACCTGTCGTGCTCCGCCCCCCGCCGGTGCCGGCCGCCGGGCACCGGCGTTCCCACCGGACGGCCCGCCGGGACCGGCCTCGGCCCCTGGTTGCGCAGCTCCCGGCCGGGTGGTGTCAGTCGGGAGGTGACCGGAACCCGGGCGACACCCACCACGCTCGGCCTGGCCAACACCCCTGACGAGTTCGGGGAGCGGTCACGGCGGGGCGGCGGCAGGTCACCCGATGGTCGTGGTCCCGGCATGGGCGCAGGCGGCTCCGACCGCGACAACCCCGGTGCCGTCCGGGGCGGCACGGGCTCCCGCCGGGCCGGACCCGGCCAGTGGTCGGACCGGTCCCGGCGCGGTGCCGGCCAGCTCAGCTGCGTCGCCGGACCGGGCGTCGCGGCGGCGATGCCCTCCTCCCGCGCCCGGGGGTCGTCGACCGGGGCACGATGTCTGGCCATCTGGCGCCTCCACGAGCTGGCGGACTGCGGCCAGCGGGCACGGGTGCGGCCCGCCAGCGATCACCACGGACACCCGGTCAAACGACCCCACGAAGGCACCGGTGACGCCCGGCCGGCCCGCGGCGTCGCCGTCGACACGGCGGGCGGTCAGTCGACGATCGGGTCGATGTCGCGGCTGCGCTTGAGCTCGAAGAAACCGGGGGTGCCGGCGACGAGCAGGACCCCGTCCCAGAGGCGACCGGCACCCTCTCCCCTGGGCGCCGGGGTGATCACCGGCCCGAAGAAGGCGACAGGTCGGCCGTCGGGGCCGGGAGCGTGGATGACCGGGGTGCCGACGTCGGTACCGACCGGCCGCATCCCGGCCTCATGGCTGGCCCGCAGCGGCGTGTCGAGGGCGCTGTCCCCGGCCGCCTCGGCCAGCGCCGGGTCCAACCCGACCTCGGTCAGGGCGGCCACGTACAGCTCCGGCCCGAGCGGCTCCTTGCCGAGATGGATCCGCGTGCCCAGGGCGGTGTAGAGCGCCCGCACGGCGTCGGAGCCGTAGCGCTGCTGCACCGCGACACAGACCCGCACCGGCCCCCAGCCGTTGCGCATCAACTCCCGGTAGTCGTCGGACAGCTCCCGGCCCTCGTTGAGCACCGACAGGCTCATCACCTGGAAGCGGACGTCGACGGGACGGACCCGCTCCACCTCCAGCAGCCAGCGGGAGGTGATCCACGCCCACGGGCAGATCGGATCGAACCACATGTCAACGCTGACGCGCTCGTTCACGACAGGATCCCTTCGCAATGGTGACGCCGGCTCACCGGCGTACATCCGATCTTGCTCCCGCCCGCTGCCACCTGCGCGAGGATCCAGCCGTGACCTCGCCCACCACCGACTACCCGTACATGGAAGACTCAGGCCCGGACCGGCCGTCACGAGCGGTCGACGGACCATGCGGCCGTGACGGACGGCGAGAGTGGGATGGAGACGAACAGTGCCGGGAGTGCGCAACCTGACACAGGTCGAGGCCACCGAGCGGGCCCGCCTGCTCGACGTGACCGGGTACGACATCAAGCTGGACCTGTCCAGTGCCGTTCACGCCGCCGACGGTCGTACCTTCCGGTCGACCACCGAGGTGCAATTCCGCTGTGCCGAACCGGGGGCCAGCACCTTCATCGAGGTGGCGGCCGACTCGGTGCGCTCGGCGACGCTCAACGGCGCCCCGGTGGAGCTGGCCGACTTCTCAGCCGAGAAGGGACTCACGCTGACCGGGCTGGCCAGCGAGAACACGCTCGTCGTCGACGCGGACTTCGCGTTCTCCAACTCCGGCCAGGGGTTGCACCGCACCGTCGACCCGGTCGACGGTGAGACCTACCTCTACAGCCAGTTCGAAACGGCCGACGCACAGCGCGTCTTCGCCTGTTTCGACCAGCCGGACCTGAAGAGCGTCTACACCTGGCACGCCACTGTTCCGGAGCACTGGAAAGTGATCTCCAACATGCCTGTGGAGCGCGAGGAGGCGGCCGGCGAGGGCCACAAGACCCTGCACTTCGCCACCTCCGCCCGGATGAGCACCTACATCACCGCGCTGTGCGCCGGGCCGTACCACGAGGTGCGGTACACCCACGACGGCATCGACCTGGGTTACTTCTGCCGGGCGAGCATGGCGCAGTATCTGGACTCCGACGACCTGAACCTGGTCACCACGCAGGGCTTCGACTTCTTCCACGAGCAGTTCGGGGTGCGGTACCCGCTGCCCAAGTACGACCAGCTGTGGGTGCCGGACTTCAACGCCGGCGCGATGGAGAACTTCGGCTGCGTGACCCACGCCGAGTCGCACTACCTGTTCCGCTCGCAGGTCACCGACTTCGAGTACGAGCAGCGGGCCAACACCGTCCTGCACGAGCTGGCGCACATGTGGTTCGGCAACCTGGTCACCATGCGCTGGTGGAACGACCTGTGGCTGAACGAGTCGTTCGCCGAGTGGGCCAGCCACTGGTGCAACACGCACGCCACCCGGTTCACCGAGGCGTGGACGACCTTCCTGTCCATCCGGAAGAACTGGGGGTACCGGCAGGACCAGCTCTCCTCCACCCACCCGGTGTACTGCGAGATGCCCGACCTGGAGGCGGTCGAGGTCAACTTCGACGGCATCACGTACGCCAAGGGCGCCAGCGTGCTCAAGCAGTTGGTCGCGTACGTGGGCGAGGAGCCGTTCCTGGCCGGTCTGCGCGCCTACTTCGCCAAGCACGCCTGGGGCAACGCCACCTTCGACGACCTGCTGTCCGAGTTGGAGACCGCCTCCGGCCGCAAGTTGACCACATTCGCCTCCCAGTGGCTGGAGACCGCTCAGGTCAACACGCTACGCCCGGAGCTGACCATCGGCGCGGACGGCACGTACCAGCAGGTACTGGTCCGTCAGGAGGCACCGGAGGGTCACCCGACCCTGCGTACCCACCGGATCGGGGTGGGGCTCTACGACCTCACCGACGGCCGGTTGGTGCGTCGCGAGCGGTATGAGGTGGACGTCGACGGAGAGCTGACCGAGCTCACCGAACTCACCGGCGTGCGCGCGGCCGACGTGCTGCTGCTCAACGACGACGACCTCAGTTACACCAAGCTGCGGTTGGACGAGCGGTCGATGGCCACTGTGGTGCAGCACATCGCCGGCCTTGAGTCGTCGCTGGCGCGGGCGCTGTGCTGGACCGCCGCCTGGGACATGACCCGCGACGCCGAGCTGGCCACCCGCGACTACGTCGCGCTGGTGCTGGCCGGGCTGCCGGCGGAGACGGACATCAACCTGGTCACCGCGACGCTGCGGCAGGTCAGCAGCGCCCTCACCTTCTACGCCGACCCGGACTGGGCACCGACCGGCTGGGCCGACCTGGCCCGTACCGCGAGGACCGCGCTCGCCGCGGCCGAGCCGGGCAGCGGCTTCCAGCTGGCCTGGGCCCGGGCGTACGTCTCGGCCGCCCGGTCCGGTGAGGACCTGGCCGTGCTGCGCGGCTGGCTTGAGGGCACCCAGGTGACCCCCGGGTTGACAATCGACACCGAGCTGCGGTGGAGCGTGTTGCAGGCGCTGGTGGCCAACGGCGCGGCCGGCGCGTCGGAGATCGAGACGGAGCTGGCCCGGGACAAGACCTCAAGCGGTGAGCGGGAGGCCGCCTACGCGCACGCGCTGGTGCCGACCGAGGCCAACAAGGCCGCCGTCTGGGCCCAGTTGACCGGCCCTGAGGCGCTGCCGAACTGGCGGCACCGGGCGCTGTTGCAGGGCTTCAGTCACCCCACGCAGGTGGAACTGGTCACCCCGTACCGGGACCGCTACTTCGCCACCGTCGGGCAGGTCTGGGCGACCCGGGACAGCGAGCCGGCGCAGGAGTTCGCCATGCTCATGTACCCCGCGTACCTGGTGGCGGACGACACCGTCGAGGCCACCGACGCCTGGCTGGCGCAGGAGGGCCACCCGGGTCCGCTGCGCCGGCTGGTCGCCGAGGGTCGTGACGGCGTGGTCCGCGCCCTCGCCGCGCAGGCCCGGGACGCCCGAACGGCCTGACCGCGTTCCACCGGCCCGGGAGCGTCGTGAGCACACGATGCTCCCGGGCCGTTATCGTGGCCAAGGGAGGTGGACGTGATGGCACAACCGACGTACGAGTGGCGCCCACCGGAACACGGCTGGCGGGAGCAGGATCTCGCCGACCTGCCGGACGACGGAAATCGCTACGAGATCATCGACGGGAGCCTGCACGTGACCCCACCAGCCGGCTATGGACACCACTGGCTGGCGGACGAGATCCGGTCGGCTATCCGTGCGTCGGCACCGACGGAGTGGATGATCATTCGCGAGGCCGGAGTCCGCGCCCCGGGCGGCAACCTGATTCCGGATATCACGGTCCTCAAGCCGGGTGCGCCGCCCGACGGCATGTGGGCGGATCCGGCACACGTCGCACTCGTCGTGGAGATCGAGTCGCCAAGCAGCCGGCGCCACGACCGCTTCACCAAACCCGCGCTCTACGCCGAGGCAGGCATCCCGTTCTACTGGCGGGTCGAACGCGGTGATTTCGGCCCTGTGGTGTACCGCTACGAGTTGGTCAAGGGTGTCCACTACAACCTTCTCGGCACGGTCGGGCCGGACGATCCGGTCGAGGTGACCGAGCCGTGGCCGATGCGGCTGGAGCCTTCCGCCTGGCCCCGCTGACCTACGAGACGAGCCCGGTCCCCCGCAGGGGACCGGGCTCGCGCGTATCGAAGTCGTCAGCCCTTGCCGGCGTAGCGGGAGAGCTGGTCGAGGCCCTGGATGATGCCGCCCGCCAGGTCGCCGCCACCGAAGGCGGCCACCATCGACAGTGCCGCGATCTTGGCGTACGTGTCCGGGACACGCTTGCGGGCGTACCGACCGGTGACGATCTCCAGCTGCCGCTGGTTGGGCGAGATCGCGATCAGCACCGACCGGTCGGGCTCGGCGAGCTGCCGGTGCAGCCGCTCGGCGTGCTCCCGGATCGGCTCGTCGAGGCCGCCGACGAAGACGGAGAAGACCAGGCCGGTCGTCCGGTCGGCCAGGCGTAGCGCCTCGTCGATGCGCAGCAGCTGGCGGGTCGAGAACGGCCCGTCGAGCACGTCTGGCGGAGTCTCCGTCCCGGCCACGTGCTGCTTCTCACCAACGGTCACTTGCGCCTCCGGTTCCACCGGTCGGCGTCTCGACGCCGGCCTGTTCCTGCGTGCGGCTGGTCAGCGCGGGCGCCTGTGCCCCCACCGACAGCGCGGTGCCCGCGGAGTCGGCCAGTTCCTCGGGGCGGCCGAGGAACCAGACCGGCGTGAAGTTGAACGGCCGGCCCGGCCGGTAACGCTTGGCACCGCCACCACCGCCCTGGCTACCCGCGTAGACGAGGCCGGCGATCACCAGCACGATGGCTGCCGGGATGCCGACGAAGACCAGCAACGTGTCGGTTACAGACAATCCCAACGCCCCCAGGCGGAAAGAGAGACCTTCGATCGGGTCGGGTGGCGGATCACCTCGGTGACCTCCCGACTCCGCTGCCATTCACGTTAGCGGAGCCGACGCTCCGCCAGACTGCGGGGTGCCGATCCCATCCGCCACTGGAGTCCTCCAGTTGCGCAGCGGTCGCGATCAGCCTCGCGTCCTCGCCGTACCGACCGGTGAGCAGAACCCCTACCGGTAGCCCTTCGGCCGTCACGCCGACCGGCAGCGAAACGGACGGTTGGCCGGTGACGTTGAAAACCGCACAGTACGGGGAGAAACGGCGTTGCCTGTCGAAGTCCTCCTCCGGGGTACGCCCCTGGGTGAACCAGCCGACAGGTGCCTGCGGGGCCGCCAGGGTGGGACAGAGCAGCAGGTCACACCCGGCGGTACGGCGGGCACCGAGGCGTACCTGTGCCTGGATCTCACCGAGGGTCGCGGTGAGGGTGCCGGCGGAGATCTCGGCGGCCCTGGTCCGCAGGAAACGGGTGAGCGGCAGCAGCTCGGACTCCCGTTGCGGCGGCACCGGGGCGAGCGCGAGGACGTACCAGACGATCTCGAACAGCGGCCAGACCTGTGGGCCGATCGGCGCCGGCACCTCGACGACCTCGTGCCCGGCGGCGGCGAGCAAGGCGGCGGCCCGGTGCACCGCGGCGACGCAGTCCGGATGGACCGGCTCGTCGGCGAGCATCGGAGCGGTGAACCGGCCGATCCGCAACCGGCCGGGCTCGGCGGCACGGGCGGCCGCGAGATAGCCGCCCGGCGGTGGTGGCGGCGGCAGGTACGGCTCGCCTGGTGCCGGCTCGGCCAGCACGTCCAGGAACGCGGCCACGTCCGCGACGGTCCGGCCGAGCGGGCCGCTCGTCGGCAGGCCGAAGGCACCGAACCCGAGCGGACCGCCGGAAACCACGCCCCGGCTGGGTTTGTAGCCGACCAGCCCGCACAGCGACGCCGGGATCCGCAGGGAACCACCGCCGTCGGAGCCCTGCGCCACGGGCACCAGGCCCGCCGCCACGGCCGCCGCCGCGCCGCCGCTGGATCCGCCAGCGGTGTTGGCCAACGCCCAGGGATTACGCGCCGGCGGTGCCACCAGGGTCTCCGAGTACAGCGAACAGCCCAGCTCGGAGGTGGTGGTCTTACCGAGGCTGACCAGGCCCGCCGCCCGGATGAAGCGCACCACGTCGGCGTCGACGGGCGGTACGAAGTCAGCGAAGGCGGCCGAACCGAACGTGGTGCGGACACCTGCCGTCAGGGTCAGATCCTTTATCGCCGTCGGCACCCCGTGCAGTGGCCCACGCCGATCGGTCGGGCTCGCGTCGGCGGCGCGGGCGGCGGCGCGCGCCTGCTCCGGGGTGACTGTGACGAAGGCACCTACCGTGTCACCGAGCGCGTCGACCCGGCGCAGGTGATGCTCGACGAGGTCCACGCTGGACAGCTCGCCACGGGCTATCGCGGCGGCCTGTTCCAGCGCGGTCAGGTCGTGCGGCTCGGCCATGCCGCCATCCTGCCCGTTCAGGGCTCTGGTTGCCGCCTAGACACGAGCCTCACGGCCGTAGAAGGCGTTCAACGCCGCCGGTGGGGCTCGACTACGGGCGAGCCCACCTCACACGCTCAGGAAAGGGTTCCCGGTGGCGACACCCACTCGGACCGGGGTCCACCGACCTCCGCCAACCTGTCGAAATCCCGGTCGTAGTGGAGAACGGTGGCCCCGTACTCAGCGGCGGACGCCGCCACCATCAGATCCACCGGACTCGCTGCCCGGTGGTGTCCCCGGGCGGTCAACGCGAGTTGCAGGTCTCGCTTTATATACCGCCACGACCTAGAAAGCGGAGGGCGTTTGTGGAGAGCAGGTCGGCGCGCTGCGCGTCGGTGAGAAAGTCGGCCTGGCGGACCACCGCGCCGGCCGGGCGTTCACCCAGGGGGTACGGGTAGTCGCTGCCCAGGAGCACCCGATCGTCGCCCATGGTGTCCACAAGCAGCCGCAGCGCCGGGGCCGAGAAGACCACCGAGTCGACGTAGAACCTGTCGACGTAGGAGCTGGGCGGGGCGGCGGAGGCCCCGCGTACCAGGTCGCCTCGGCGGTGCCAGGCATTGTCGGCGCGCCCCAACCAGAACGGGAAGCTGCCGCCGCCGTGGGCGAAGCAGATCCGCAACGTCTCAGGTACCCGGTCGAACACTCCGCCGAGGATCATCGCCAGCACCGACAGGTGAGTCTCGGCGGGCATGCCGGTGAGCCACCGGGCCATCCAGCGGTCCAGGCGAGGGCTGCCGGCCATGTCCCAGGGGTGGACGAAGACCGGCGCACCGACCTCGGCGCAGTGGGTCAGGAAGGTCACGATGCCGGCGTCGTCCAGGTCCCGGTCACCGACGTGATTGCCGATCTCCACGCCGACGTGGCCGGCCGCGAGGCAGCGGTCCACCTCGGCGCAGGCCGCGTCCGGGTCCTGCAACGGCACCTGACAGAACGGCAGCAGCCGGTCGCCGCCGGCGGCGGTGACCTCCAGGGTCAGGTCGTTGAAGATCCGGGCCACCTTCACCGCCTGGTCGGCCGGGCGGTCGTAGCAGAAGAAAACAGGCGTGGGCGAGACCACCTGCACGTCGACCCCGTCGGCCGTCATGTCGGCCAGCCGGGTGTCGGCGTCCCAGCATTCCGCGCCGACCGGGCGGAACGGCTTCTCCCCGATCATGATCATGGCAGCGCGTTCCGAGTCGATCCGGAGCCAGGGCCAGCCGGACCCGCCGCACGTCGCGGCCAGGTCCGGCCATCCCTTCGGTACGACGTGCGTGTGCACGTCCACCACCGGAGACACAGCCGGCACCGGAGCCGTCATCAGCCCTTGCCCGGGTGCAGGGCGCCGCAGTTGTCGCAGGTACGCGCCGACTCGTCGGCGTAGAACGCCGCGAACACCGGTGGCAGGTCGGCGGCGATGTCCCGCACCTGCAACTCGACCTCGTGCACCTTGTGCGAGCACTCGGCGCAGTACCACTGGAACTTCTCCAGCGTCCCCTCCTCACGTACCCGCTCGATCACCATCCCGATCGAGCCGGCCTCCGGCCGCTGCGGGGAGTGCGGCGTGTTCCGTGGCAGCATCCACATCTGGCCCTCGCGCACGTGCACCGTACGCGGCCCCTCGGGGAGCATCAGGTTGATGTGCATGTTGCCCTTGACCTGGTAGAAGAACTCCTCGTACGGGTCGACGTGAAAGTCGGTGCGCTGGTTCGGCCCACCGACCACCATGACGATGAAGTCCTCGGAGCCGGGCAGCATCTCCTTGTTGCCCACCGGCGGCTTCAGCAGGTGCTGGTTCTCCGCGATCCACCCGGGAAAGCTGAACGGCTCGGCGATCTCACTCATGGCTGGCCTCCTTCTGGGAGCAGGGCGACGGCCTGCATCTCGATAAGCAGGTGCGGATGCGGCAACTGGTGCACGGCGACAGTCGTCCGGGTCGGTCCGGTCGCGTCGAAGAACTCCGCCCACACCTCGTTGTACCCACCGAAGTCATTCATGTTGACCAGATAGCTGGTGACCTGGACCAGGTCGGTCAGCTCCGCGCCGACCGACCGGAGCAGATCCGCGATGTTCCGGATCACGGCCCGGGTCTGCGCCCGGATGTCCAGGTCGGTCGTGCCGAACTCGTCGACCGACACACCCGCGAACGTGTTGTCCGGCCGCCGCGACGACGTCCCCGAGACGAAGACGAACCCACCCGCCACCTTCACATGCGGAAAGGCCCCCCGAGGCACCGCCTTCCCGGCAACAACCCGAGCCCCGTCACCACTCACGAGGAACTCCGCAACGAAGCCGTACCGAGTCGCTCGACCACCGCCCGGACATGAGCACCCGCACGCAACGGCACCGCGGCAGTCGCCGCGCCCGCCAGGAAGACCCAGCCCGAGCGCAGCCGCACCCCGTGCCGCCCCGCCAGTCGGATGCCCTCGTCGAGCGCCCGGCGCGGGTCGCCGAGGATGGCCGCCGTCGAGCCGACCTGCGCCACCCGCCCGTCGATCTCCAGCAACACGCCCAGGTTGTCCAGCCCGTCCGGCACCGGCGACCACGGCCCGATCACGAACGCACCGGCCGAGGTGTTGTCGGCGATGACGTCGGGCAGGGAGAAGGTGAAGTTCGCGTACCGGGAGTCGATCAGCTCGATCGCCGGGGCGACCGCCCGGACCGCGTCGGTGAAGTCGCCGACCGGCTCACCGGGCTCGGGCAGCCGGTCCAGCAGGAACGCCACCTCCGGCTCGACCCGGGGATGGATGAAGTCGGCCACGTCGATCGTGCCGCCGTCGGGGATCCGCATCGTGTCGGTGAGCCGACCCCAGATCACCTCGTCCACCCCGACCTGGGCCATCTTCGCCTTGCTGGTCAGCCCCATCTTCAACCCGACGAGCCGCTCCCCCCGGTCCAGCCGGCGCTGCACCAGGGCGGTCTGCACCGCGTACGCGGCGTCGACGTCCAGCCCGGTCTCGGCGGCGAGCTGCCCGACCGCGGTGGCCGTGTCGGCGGCCGTGCCGAGCGTCTCGGCGATCCCGGCGATGTCCGGCCCGATCATGAGTTCTCCTTGCTGGCCAGGTCCAGCGCCACGTCGACGATCATGTCTTCCTGCCCGCCGACCATCCGGCGTCGACCCAACTCCACGAGGATCGACCGGACGTCCACGCCGTAGCGCGCCGAGGCCCGTTCGGCGTGCCGCAGGAAGCTGGAGTAGACCCCCGCGTACCCCAGGGAGAGGGTTTCCCGGTCGACCTGGACGGGCCGGTCCTGCAACGGGCGGACGATGTCGTCGGCGGCGTCCATGAGCGCGAAGACGTCGCAGCCGTGCTGCCAGCCGTGCAGTTCGGCGACCGCGACGAAGACCTCCAGGGGCGCGTTGCCGGCGCCGGCGCCCATGCCGGCGAGGGAGGCGTCCACCCGGACCGTCCGGCCGGCCGGCGACCCGGCCGGGCCGTCGCCGGCGATCCGGCCGTGTTCGACGGCGATCACACTGTTGGCCACTCCGAGGGAGAGGTTGTGGTGGGCGTGGATGCCGATCTGCGTGGTCGGTTCGAGGACCTGCCGGTACGCGTCGACGCGCTGCGCCACGTCGGACATCAGCAGCCGCCCACCGGAGTCGGTGACGTAGACGCAGTGCGCCCCGTAGGACTCCATCAGCTTGGCCTGGGCGGCCAGCCCGGTGGGGTCGTTCATGTGGGACATCATCAGGAAGCCGGCCACGTCCATGCCGTTCTCCCGGGCCCAGGAGATGTGCTGGGCGGAGATGTCGGCCTCGGTGCAGTGGGTGGCGATCCGGACGCTCGTCACCCCGAGCGCCCGGGCGGCCTTCAGGTCGGCGATGGTGCCGATGCCGGGCAGCAGCAGAGTGGTCAGCTTCGCCCTCGTCATCACCCCGGCCGCCGCCGCGATCCAGTCGGCGTCGCTGGCCGCGCCGTGACCGTAGTTGACGCTCGACCCGGCCAGACCGTCACCGTGAGCGACCTCGATCGCGGCGACCCCGGCGGCGTCGAGGGCGGCGGCAATCGTGCGGACCTGGTCGACGGTGTAGCGGTGGGCGATGGCGTGCATGCCGTCGCGCAACGTCACGTCCTGGATGTACAACTCTGTCACTTGGCCAGCACCTCCGCCCGCAGGGCGACCAGCCGCTGCGCGGTACGCAGCGCGGCCGAGGTCATGATGTCCAGGTTCCCGGCGTACGCGGGCAGGTAGTGCCCGGCACCGGAGACCTCCAGGAAGACCGAGACCTGCAACCCGGTGAGCTGCCGTCCCAGCGACGGCACGTAGGTGTCGACGCTGTCGAACTGCACGTCCTGCTTGAGCCGGTAGCCGGGCACGTACTCCTGCACGGTGGCCACCATCTCGCCGACCGAGGCGGCGATGGCGTCGCGGTCGGCGTCGGGGTCCGGGCAGAGACAGTAGACGGTGTCGCGCATCAGCAGCGGCGGGTCGGCCGGATTGAGCACGATGATCGCCTTGCCCCGGTCGGCCCCACCGACCACCTCGATGGCCCGGGCGGTGGTCTCGGTGAACTCGTCGATGTTGGCCCGGGTGCCCGGGCCGGCCGACCGTGAGGCGATCGACGCGACGATCTCCCCGTACGCGACAGGTGTCACCCGCCGCACCGCTGCGACGATCGGCACCGTCGCCTGCCCACCACAGGTGACCATGTTGAGGTTGGTCTCGCCCAGGTGCTCCTCCAGGTTGACCGGCGGTACTACGTACGGGCCGATCGCCGCCGGAGTCAGGTCGATCACGGTCCGCCCGTGCGCGCGCAGCATCGCGTCGTTGTGCCGGTGCGCGCCCGCCGAGGTGGCGTCGAAGACCAGTTCCACGTCGGCGAACTCGGGCATCGCGATCAGGCCCGCCACACCGTCGGCGGTGGTGGCCACGCCGAGTCGTCGGGCCCGCGCCAGGCCGTCCGAGGCCGGGTCGATGCCGGCCATCGCCACCATCCGCAGCGAATCCGACAACCGCAGTACCTTGATCATCAGGTCGGTGCCGATGTTGCCCGAACCGATCACCGCCACGCCCGTCATCCGTCAACCTCCCTGGAGGAGAAGCAGGTCCGTACCGAGCCGAGGCCGGAGATCCGGGCCTCGTAGGCCGCGCCCGGGGTCACCGACACCATCGGGCCGAGGGCGCCGGAGAGCACCACGTCCCCGGCGCGCAGCGGGTCACCGGCGCGGGCCATCGTGCCGGCCAGCCAGGCCAGCGCGTGCAACGGATTGCCCAGGCAGGCCGCTCCGGCTCCGACCGACACCGGCTCGCCTGCGTGTTCGAGGACCATCCCGCACAGCCGCAGATCCACGTCGGCGGGCCGGCGGGGCGTGGTGCCGAGCACGAACAGGCCGCTGGAGGCGTTGTCCGCCACGGTGTCCACGATGGAGATGTCCCAGCCGGCCACCCGCGAGTCAACGATCTCGATGGCCGGCAGCAGATGGTCGACGGCACGCAGCAGGTCGGCGCTGGTGATCCGCTCGTCGGGCAGATCGGCACCGAGCACGAAGGCGACCTCCGCCTCCACCCGGGGTTGCAGCAGGCTGTCGATCGACACCTCGGCGCCGTCGGGCACCGCCATCGCGTCGGTGAGCATCCCGAAGTCCGGCTCGTACACCCCGAGGTTCTCCTGGACCGCCCGGGAGGTCAGCCCGATCTTCGCGCCCACCCGGCGCTGCCCCGACGCCAGCCACTCCCCCACCTGACGCTGCTGCACCCGGTAGGCGGCACCGACGTCGCCCTCCGGAAGAAGTCGCCCGCGCAGCGGCGGGCAGGGCTTGCCGGTGTCACGTGCCTCGGCCAGTTCCCGGGCCGCCGACTCAACATCGATCATGACAGGTCCACGCAGACGTTCGTCAGTTCGGAATAGAAGTTCAGCGAGTGCACGCCACCCTCCCGACCGATCCCGGAGGCCTTCACCCCGCCGAACGGGGTCCGCAGGTCGCGCAGGAACCAGGTGTTCACCCAGACGATGCCGGCGTCCAGCCGGGCACCGGCCCGGTGCGCCCGACCCACGTCACGGGTCCAGACCGTCGCCGCCAGGCCGTATTCGGTGCCGTTGGCCAGGGCGTACGCCTCATCCTCGTCGTCGAACGGTGCCACGTGCACCACCGGACCGAAGATCTCCTCGCGGTTGGTCCGCGCCTCCGGGCCGAGCCCGGTCAGCACCGTCGGTTGCACGTACGCGCCACCGTCACGGGCGTCGCCGAACCGCGGCACGCCACCGCCCGCGAGCACCCGCGCCCCCTCGGTCCGCGCCAGGTCGTAGTGCCCGAGCACCTTGTCCCGGTGGCCGTGCGAGATCAGCGGCATGTTCACCGTCGCCTCGTCGGCCGGCCAGCCGTACGCCAACTCGCCAGCACGCTCGGCCAGCCGCGCGGTGAACTCCTCGAACACCTGCCGCTGCACGTAGATCCGTTCGGTGCAGAGGCACACCTGCCCGCCGTTTGTGAAACTCGACCGCACCGAGCCGGCCACCGCCGCATCCAGATCCGCGTCGGCGAAGACCAACCCGGCGTTCTTGCCACCCAACTCGAAGCTGACTGCCTTCACCCCGTCGGCGGCGGCCCGCATGATGGCGCCGCCGGTGGACGACTCACCGGTGAAGGTGATCGCGTCGACGTCCGGATGGCGGGTGAGGAACTCGCCGGCCGAGCCGGGCCCGAAGCCGTGCACCAGGTTGAACACGCCGTCGGGCACCCCGGCCGCCGCCATCACCTCGGCGAGCAGGGTGGCCGAGGCCGGCGTCTCCTCGCTCGGCTTGACCACCACCGCGTTGCCGCAGGCCAGAGCGGGGGCGACCTTCCAGGTGAGCAGCAGCAGCGGCAGGTTCCACGGCACGATCACCGCGACCACGCCCACCGGCTTGCGTACCGCGTAGTTGAGCGCCCGACCACCGGCCGGCGTGACAGTGGTGAACGACTCGGTAGGCGTGGTCGCCACGATCTCCGCGAAGGCCCGGAAGTTCGCCGCACCGCGCGGGATGTCCAGGGTGCGGGCCTGGGAGATGGACTTGCCGGTGTCGGCGACCTCGGCGGCCACCAGGTCGTCGAAACGGCGCTCCAACTCGTCGGCGATCCGGCGCAGCACCTCGGCGCGTTCCCGCTCCCCCGCCCGACCCCACGGCCCCCGCAACGCCGTCCGGGCCGCCGCCACCGCATCGTCCACGGTGGCCTGACCGGCCTCGACCACCTCGAACACCGGCTCGCCGGTCACCGGGCTGCGCTTGGTGAACCGGGTTCCGGCGTCGACGAACTCGCCGCCGACGAAGTTGCGCAGCAGACCGGGACCGTCAGGTGCCCGCCCGGCCATCAGCCGGGGATCCCAGAGCGTCATCGCAGCCTCCTGAGGCCGAACGCCACCGCCGCGCCGGCCAGCGCCGCCAGACCGGCCGCCGCCAGACCGACCACCTGGTACTGCCGGCGGACCCGACGTCGCACCTGCGCGTACGGGACGGTGGAGAAGGACACCAGCTCGTACTGGGAGACGTACCGGCCGGGCAGCGCCCGCTCCAACGCGTGCTCGACGCGCTTGCGGGTCCGGTAGACCGGCGAGGCCACCTTGTCGCGCATCTCCACGAAGTTGGTGAGCGCCATCCGGGCGATCGCGTCGGCGTTGTCCTGCCGACGGTGCTGGAACAGCGGCAGCGCCGCCGACCAGTCCCCGGCGCACTCGTCGAGGCAGCGGTCCAGCTCCACCACGTCCTCGAAGGCGCAGTTCGCGCCCTGACCGTAGAACGGCACGATGGCGTGCGCCGCGTCGCCGAGCAGGGCGACCCGCCCGTCCACCTGCCACGGGTCGCAGCGCACCGTGCCGAGGACGCCAACCGGGTTGTGCTGGTAGTCGTCGACCAGGTTCGGGGCGATCGGCGGCAGGTCCGGATAGTGCTGCGCGAAGTGCCGCTCGATCGCCGCCGCGCTGCCCAGCGAGGCGAAGCTCGCGGTGCCGTGGGTGGGCCAGAACAGCGTGCAGGTGAAAGAGCGGTCCGGGTTGGGCAGCGCGATCATCATCGAGGTGCCGCGCGGCCAGATGTGCAGCGCCCCCGGGTCCAGGGCGAAGTCGCCGCCCAACGGCGGGATGGTGAGTTCCTTGTAGCCGTAGTCGAGGAAGTCGACGCTCTCGGTGACCAGGTCGTGGGCGAGCAACTGCCCGCGTACGGCGGAACCGGCACCGTCGGTGCCGAGCACCACCCGCGCGCCCTCGGTCACCGCGCCCCCCGGTGTCTCGAAGGTCATCGTCCCGGTCGCCGGGTCGAGCCCGACCAGCCGGTGCTCGAAGGCGATCCGCACCCCTGGCAGCTTGGCGGCGGCCTCCAGCAGGGCGTTGTTCAACGCGCCCCGGCTTATCGAGTTGATCGCCCGATCGCCGGAGGCGCTGTACGACTGCAGTCCCGGCGCACCGTGCACCGGATGGACCATCCGGCCCCGCATCGGTAACGCGTCCGCCATCACCTGCTCGGCCAGCCCGATGCGACGCAGTGCGTCGAGCCCCCGCTCGGAGAGGGCCAGGTTGATCGAGCGACCCCGCTCGGGCGTGCCGCTGCGCGGGTCCGGGCGGCGCTCGTAGAGCGCCACCTGATGGCCCCGGCGCGCCAGGAAACAGGCCAGCAGACAGCCGGCCAGCCCGGCACCCACCACCGCGATCTCGTCGCGTTCGCGGGTCACCGGGCCACCTCCGATACCGTCGCGGCCAGCGCGTCGGCGACCCGCCAGCAGTCGTGGTACGTCGAGTACAGCGGCACCGGGGCGAACCTGACCACATCCGGTTCCCGGGCGTCGGCGACCACCCCGTGCTCGTGGCGCAGTCGCCTGGTCAGCTCGTTGGCGCTGCCCTCGCCGATGCGTACCGACAGTTGGCAGCCGCGTCGACGCGGCTCACGCGGGGTGATCACGGTCATCGGCCGACCGGCGGTGACCTCGTCCAACAGCCGCTCCAGGTAACCGGTGAGCCGGAGGCTGCGCTCCCGCAGCGTCGGCATGCCTACCGAGTCGAACAGTTCCAGCGACGTGCGGACCGGCCCCATCGCGAAGATCGGCGGATTGGAGACTTGCCACGCCTCGACGGTGGTCGGTGGCCGGCTGACCGGGGCCATCTCGAACCGGGTGGCCGCCGCAGTGCTCCACCACCCCTCGAAGCGGGGCAGCGTCCGGTCGCCGTGGTGCCGTTCGTGCACGAATACGCCGGCCAACGCGCCGGGGCCGGAGTTCAGGTACTTGTACGAGCACCAGGCGGCGAAGTCGACGTCCCAGTCGTGCAGCGACAGCGGCACGTTGCCCGCCGCGTGCGCCAGGTCCCATCCGACGACAGCCCCGGCGGCCCGGCCGGCCGCGGTGATCGCCGGAATGTCCAGCAGCTCGCCGGTGAGGTAGTTGACCCCACCGAGCAGCACCAGCGCCACCGTGTGCCCCTCGGCCGCCAGGTAACCGGTGACGTCCTCGGTCCGCAGGGTGTCCTCACCGGGGCGGGGCGCGAGCCGGACGACAGTGGTGTCCGGGTCCAGGCCGTGGAACCGTGCCTGGCTGCGCACCGCGTAGCTGTCCGACGGGAAGGCGGTGTCCTCGATGACGATCCGGGTCCGCTCACCCACCGGCCGGTAGAAGCTGACCATCAGCAGGTGCAGGTTGACAGTCAGCGAGTTCATCACCACGGTCTCCGTGGGCAGGGCGCCGACCAGTCGCGCGGCCGGCGCCGTCAGCAACTCGTGGTACGGCAGCCACGGCCGGTCGGCCTCCAGATGCCCCTCGACGCCGAGCCGGCTCCAGGCGTCGAGATCGGCCAGGAGTTCGGCACGGGTGGCCCTCGGTTGCAGGCCGAGCGAGTTGCCCGCCAGGTACGCGACCTCCGGATAGCGACCACCCTCGGCCGGCGGCACGTGGAACAGGTGCCGGTGCCCCGGCTCGGCCGCGTCGAGGCGGAGCGCTTCGGCCTCGGTGTCACTGCTCATCGTCGTCACCACCGCCTCACATCGCTGTCCGGGCCGACCACAACTCCGGAAAGACCACCCGGGCCATGCTGCGCTGCAACCACGCCAACCCGGCGGAGCCGCCGCTGCCGACCTTGGCACCCATGGTGCGCTGCACCGCCTTGATGTGGTGGTGCCGCCAGTCGCCGAACTGCTCGGCCACCTCGGTCAGCGCCTCGCCGAGCAACCGCAGGTGATTGTCCGGGCCGGCGTCGGCGTAGATCTCCACCCAGGCCGCCTCGACGGCGGGGTGCGACTCGTGCTCGGTGGCCACGTCCCGCGCCAACAGGTCCGTCGGCAGGTCGTGACCGTGCCGGGCGAGCAGGGCGACCACCTCGTCCCAGACGCTCGGCGTGGCCAGGGCGTCGGTGAGTTCGGCGTACACCTCGGTCTGCCGGCGGAACGGCCGGATCAGTGCCGGGTCACGGAGCCCGAGCAGGAACTCCAGGTGGCGGTACATCGCCGACTGGAAGCCCGACCCCTCGCCGAGCAGGTTGCGGAAGCGGTTGAAGTCGGCAGGGGTCATCCAGCGCAGGCCCCGCCAGGCGGCGTTGAGTCCCTCCAGGTGCAGCGCGGACCGACGCAGTGGGGCCAGCGCCTCCCACACCCGGTCGGCGCGCAGCAACCGGGACGTCTCCCGCAACTCGTGGCAGGTCAGGCCGAAGTACAACTCCATGATCTGGCTGACCATGAGGAAGGACATCTCACCCGGGTCGCCACTCAACGGCTGCTGGAGCCGATGCAGGGTGCTGGCCTGCACGTACGCGTCGTACGGCACCCGCTCGGCGAAGTCCAGGGTGGGCTCGCCACCGTTACGCGCGGCGCGGGCCACCCGCTGCCGCGCGGTGACCGGACGCACCTCCGTCCGGGGGCGCAGATCCGTCTGCTCCATGCGTCCGCTCCTTCCGGGTCGCCCGTCCCGTCATGATCTCCCGTGTGGTTGGCCGGATGGAATGCCTCTTCAACGGCTCTTTTCGCGATCGACCTGCGGAACGGAAGCCGCTCGCCCGGATCGACCTGTCGGACGTAAGGTCGCGAGCATGGACGAGATGGACTGGGCCCTGCTCCGCGAGTTGCAGGCCGACGCGCGGTTGTCGTTCAGCGAGTTGTCCCGGCGGGTGCACCTGTCCCCACCCGCGGTCGCCGAGCGGGTGCGGCGGCTGGAGGAGACCGGTGTGATAAGCGGCTACCACGCCCACGTGGACCTGGCCCGGGCCGGCCGCACGGTGGTCGCGCTGATCCGGATGTCCTGTTATGGCGCCCGCTGCATCCTGCACGACCCCGAGGTCGCCCGGTGGCCGGAGATTCTGGAGATCCACCGGATCACCGGCGACGCGTGCAGCGTGCTCAAGGTCGCGGCCGGCTCGATAGGTGACTTCGAGGCGGTCATCGACCGACTCGCCCCCTATGGCCAGCCGTCGAGCACGATGGTGCTCTCCACCCCGCTCGGCTGGCAGGCCGTCGCCCCGCTGCCCGGCCCCGGCGGTTAGCCACCGGAGCAGAGGGAAAGCACCGCGGGTCGCCCCAGCAGGACCGGTGCGCCGGTGCCGGGAGGGAGGATCATGCGAGGTCTGCGACAGTACGGAGGCGTCCACCGCGCCCTGTCGACCATCGCCCGACCGTTCGGAGCGTTCGTCCTGATCGCGGCGTTCGCGCTGGCCGGGTTGCTGGCCCTGCCCGCACCCGCCAGAGCGGGTCAGGACACATTCGTCGAGGTGACCCCGAACAGCGTCCAGGCCGGCTCCCGGGTGAGCATCCGGGCCAGCTGCGACAACGCAAACGACCGTCAGGCCGAAGTGACCTCGGACGCGTTCAACCGGGTCTTCCTCCGGCCGGACAACGGCTTCCTCACCGGTTCGGTCACCGTGCCCGGTGACAAGGCCGCCGGCGACTATCCGGTGCACCTGCGCTGTGACAACGACCGGACGGACAGCACCACGCTCACCGTGCTGAACATGGACCAGCCCACCAAGGGCCCGGCCACCGGTGCCGGGGGTACAGCCGACCGGGGCACCGGCTCGATGCTGCTGCTGGGCGGCGTCGCCACGGTGGCCGCGGCGGTGGTCTTCGGGCTGCTGAGCAGCCGACGCCGGGTCGGTTCCTGACCCACAGTCGCCATGGCCGGCTTCCGCGTACCCACTCCGGAACCGGGCCCCGGCCCACGCCGGACCAGCACCCGTCGGAGTCAGCGCGCCTGGCGGGGACTGGTCGTGGCGGCCGGCCGGCTGGCCCGGGTCGCCGCGCAGGTCGGTACGGCCAGCGTCACCACGCCCGATCCCACGGCGGCACCGCTACCGCCCAGACGCCGGCCGGCCTGGGCGGCGGGGTCCGGACGGCTCGGCCGTGCCGGTCCCGGGCTACCGGTGCTGGTGGTCGGCTCGCTGATGTTCCTGATCATCGCGATGCTCGGCGTCGAGCGGGTGACCGGGTTGAGCCTGCTACCGGACCGCTTCATCGCCGGGCTCGCGCAGCCGCCCAAGAAGTTCCCGCTGCTGGCGGCGAGCGAGCCGGTCGGTATCGAGATCAGCGAGATCGACCTGGCGGCTCCGGTGCACAACGTGGGCATCGCGCCGGACGGCAGCATCGCCGCACCGCCCGCCGAACGCGCTCAGGAGGCCGGCTGGTACGACCAGGGACCGACCCCCGGCCAGTACGGACCGGCAGTCATCGTGGGTCACGTCGACACCACCACCGGACCGGCCGTCTTCCATGAGCTGTCCCAGTTGGAGGCCGGTGACCGGGTTGAGGTCGCCCGCTCGGACGGCTCGGTGGCGGTCTTCGAGGTGGACCGGGTCGGCCGGTACGACAAGGAGCGGCTGCCGACCGACGACGTCTTCGGTGACTTCAGCCGGCCACAGCTACGACTGATCACCTGCGGTGGGCGCTGGGTCGGTGGGGAGACGGGGTACGCGGACAACGTGGTGGTCTTCGCTTCGCTTGTCGAGGCTCGGTGACGTGGCTGGTGTGGGGGGTTTTCGGGGGAGCCCGACCCGCTCCGGGCGGTCAGGCTTGATCCCTGCGCGGGTCGGGCTCCCCCGAAAACCTGTTCGGCGCCCTCCCCGCTTGAGTGGCGCGGGGTGTCGTCCGCGAGCGCAGGTGGGGATCTTGAGGGGGTTGGGCTGGGCGGACAACGCGCCGTTGACTGTCAGGCGGCTTCGGGTTCGCGGAGGTCGAGCCAGTCGGCCCAGCGCGGATCGGGGGCGCGGTGGCCGAGCACCCGCCAGGCGATCCCCTTGGGGGCGGTGGGCAACGAGTGCAGCCGCCAGCCGAGTTCGGCGGGGGTCTTGTCGCCCTTCGTGTGATTGCATCTGGCGCAGGCGGCGACCACGTTCTCCCAGGCGTGCCGGCCGCCCCGGCTGCGGGGGAAGACGTGGTCGATGGTCTCCGCCGGACCCCGGCAGTAGGCGCAACGCCAGCCGTCCCGGGCGAAGATGGCGCGGCGGGACAGGCCCACGTGGGTCCGGTACGGCACCCGGACGAAACGGGTGAGCCGGACGACCGAGGGCACCGGCAGCGCGCTACGGGCGCTGTGCAGGATGCCGTCGCCGTCGGCGACACACACCGCTTTGGCGGAGAGCACGAGAATCGCGGCTCGACGTACCGACACGACACACAGCGGCTCGTAGGTGGCGTTGAGGACCAGCGCGCCGGAGCCCACCGTGGGTCGTATGTCAGGCATCGCGTCACCCTCCCGGTCAAGCGGCTTACCACTCGCCACCGCCGACCGGCGTCGGGCACAGCCCCACACCACGTCGACGCCGGCCGGATCACCGACGTCCGCTGCGCCAATCGTCCCTGATCGGACCCGCGAATGCACGTACTAATCCTGGGTACCCCCGGCGCTTTCTGCCGACCGCGCGACGGGCCGGGTGTCACCTGTCGGTGGGTCGGCGGCGGGCCTGCCGGTCGGTTGCGGTACGAAAACACTGTGACCGTCAGCAGCCTCAGCCCCACCCCCGCCCCGTCCAGCCCGGAACCTGTCGACACGCCGAGCCCGGAGTGCCTGGACGAGGCGCTGTGCAAGATCGTCTTCAACTGGACGGACTCGGTGTGGTTCGCCGAGGGCAGCTTCTGGATCCTCGTCAAACCACTGCGGATCATCCTGATCCTGCTGCTGGCGTTGGCCGCCCGATGGCTCGTGCACCGCACGATCCGCCGGCTCGTACGCACGACCAGCGACGCCGGAGTGCCGACAATGCTCCGCCCGCTGCGCGAGCGCATTCCGAGCGCCGCGACCGAGCCCGGCGAGTTCGTCCCGGAGCGCCGCCGCCAGCGCGCCGAGGCGATCGGCTCGGTGCTCCGGAGCCTGAGCACCGCGTTCATCTTCGGCATCGCCCTGCTGATGGTGCTCAAGGAGTTCAGCTTCGACCTGGCACCGCTGCTGGCCAGCGCGGGCATCGCCGGCGTGGCCCTCGGTTTCGGCGCGCAGAGCCTGGTCAAGGACCTGATCGCGGGGTTGTTCATGCTGATCGAGGATCAGTACGGGGTGGGCGACAACGTCGATCTCGGCGAGGCCACAGGCATGGTCGAGGCGGTCGGACTACGCGTCACCACAGTCCGCGACGGGCGGGGCGTGCTCTGGTACATCCGCAACGGCGAGATCATCCGGGTGGGTAACAAGAGCCAGGGCTGGGCGTTGGTGGTGGTCGACCTGCCTATCGGTTTCGCCGGCACCGAGGAGGCGACGGCCGTGCTGCGTACCGCCGCCGCCTCCGTCGCGGTGGACCCGGAGCTGGCCCAGTCGATCGTCGAACCGCCGGAGGTGCTCGGCGTCGAGCAGGTCACGGTGGAGGGCACGGTGATCCGGACCGTCGTGAAGACCACCGCCGACGGGCAGTTCAGCGTGGGTCGGGAGCTGCGTCGCCGGCTGGCCGAGGCGCTGGAGAACTCGGGTATCACCGCGCGGATCGCGGCGGGCCGCATCTACCCAGGCGTACCTACTCGATCGGATTCCGAGACCGGTCAGGGCGGCGCCACCTGAGCTAACCGGCGGGGGTCGCGGCTGAGCGGCCCCTCGGGTATCGTCCGTTCGTTCAGTCGGAGATGCGACCGACCAACCGTTCGCCCTAGCCAGTTGTCAGACGATCGGGCAGAATCCGGTGCACGCGCTTACCGAGCGGTGTCACGTCCTCGCTGATCCGCAGACCTGACGATGGTCCCGGCCGCCATCACGAGTGGCCAGACGCCGGGACGATGGAGGCGATGGTGTCCGACGAGCGACCTTCTCCGGAAGGGCCGGCCACCTTCCGGGAGGTTTTCGCCCAGCGTGAGTATCGCGCCGTCTTCGCGGCCAGCACGCTGACCTGGGTCGGTGACTATGTCGCCAAGGCGGCGGTCACCCTCCTGGTCTACCGGGAGACCGAGTCGGTCGCGCTGTCGGCCGCCGCCTTCGCGGTCAGTTATCTGCCCTGGCTGGTCGGCGGTCCACTGCTGGCGACGATCGCCGAGCGGCACCGGTTCCGGCAGGTCATGGTCGTCTGCGACCTCATCCGGATGGCGATGATGCTGCTCGTCGCCATCCCCGGGATGCCGGTGCCGGTGATCCTGGCGCTGCTGTTCGCCACCACGCTGGCCAACCCGCCGAGTCAGGCCGCCCGGTCGGCGCTGCTGCCGCTGATCCTGCCCGGGGACCGGCTCGTCGTCGGGTTGTCCGTGAACGCCAGCGTGGGGCAGGCCGCCCAGGTGGTCGGGTACCTGCTCGGCGCCGCCGTCGCGACGGTGAATCCCACGGCCGCGCTGCTGATGAACGCTGCCGCCTTCGCGCTGTCGGCCGCCATCGTCCGACTCGGGGTGCTCGACCGGCCACCGGCGATGACCAGCGCCCACCGCAGTCACCTGCTCCGGGAGACCGCCGCGGGCTTCCAGATGGTCTTCCGGACACCGGTGCTGCGGGCGATCGCCGTCCTGGTCTTCAGCGCCATGCTCTTCTCCAGCGTGCCCGAAGGGCTGGCCGCCGCCTGGGCCAACGAACATGCCGGCGAGAGCATGGACCCGGGGCTGGCGCAGGCGGTGATCATGGCGGCCACCCCGGCCGGCTTCATCCTCGGCGGGCTCATCATCGGCCGTACGGTCGCGCCGGCCCGTCGGCTGCTCCTGCTCCGGCCGTTGGCCGTGGCCGCCCCGCTCGCCCTGGTACCCGCGCTGCTGGACCCGCCGCCGGTGGTGGTGGCGCTGCTCGCCGCCGTCTGCGGCTTCGCGGTCGCCGGGTTGCTCCCGATGGCCAACGGGCTCTTCGTCCAGGCCCTGCCGGACGGCTTCCGGGCCCGGGCGTTCGGCGTGATGGCGACAGGCGTCCAGGTCATCCAGGGTGCGGCAGTGCTGGTGACCGGGCTGCTCGCCGAGCGTTTCCCGATTCCGGTAGTGGTGGGTGTGTGGAGCGCCGCCGGGGTGGTGCTGATGTCGCTCGTCGCGCTGCGCTGGCCCGACCAGCAGACCGTGACCGCCTCTATCGACGCCGCGCGGGCCGCTTCCGGCGCTGCTGACGGGCCCGCCGCCCGCGGCGGGCCCGCTGCGGGCGCCTCCTCCGACGACCCGGGTCCCGGGCACGTGGGCCCCGGGCGGCCCCGGCACGCCGTGACCTGAGCCACCCTCGTCACGCGGTGCCGGCCGGGCCGGCGCCGGTGCGGGCCTGGCAGGATGGAACTGTGAATCCCGCAGGTGAGTCCGAAGGCCACGGCGAGGCGGTCACGTTCTTCGACGCCGTCGGCGGAGAGCCCACGTTCCGCAAACTGGTCGAGGAGTTCTACGCCGGCATCGCCGCCGATCCACTGCTGCGCCCGATGTACCCGGAGGAGGATCTGGCTCCGGCCGCCGACCGGATGCGCCTCTTCCTCATGCAGTACTGGGGTGGCCCGAACACCTACTCGGCGCAGCGCGGCCATCCCCGACTGCGGATGCGCCACGCCCCGTTCCGGATCGGCGCGGCCGAACGCGACGCCTGGCTGCGGCACATGCGCCGCGCGGTGGACAGCCTCGACCTGCCCCCGGCCCTCGCCACGGAGCTGTGGAACTACCTCGAACGGGCGGCGTACTTCATGGTGAACGACATGGCGGACCCGACGGCACACGGCTGACGTCCACCGCCCCCGCCGCCCGGCGGGGCTGAGGTGTCCACCGTCAGAGCAGGGCGCCCTCGTCGTGCAGCCAGTCAACGAAGCTGGTGGCCACGGCGGCACCGCAGTCGAGCAACTCGACCAGGAGCGCGTCGTGGGCACCGGCCGCGAGCGGAACCTGCAACTCGGCGTAGATCGGCAACTGACCGCGCTCGGTGGCGTCACCCACGTACGCCTTGCAGAAGCGTCGGGTGTGGTTCCACTCGTTGACCACCCGGTAGGCACGGTCGGCCCAGTCCGGCGGCACCGTCGCGTGTGGCCGGGCCCGCAGCACGAGGATCTCGTCCTCCGGCCCCTCCAGGGTGACAAGCACCGCGTGCCGCTCCCACATGGCCAGCAGGTTGCCGTCTCCGTCGGCCAGGTAACGCACGTCGAGCAGGTCGAGCGCGTCGCAGATCCGACGCAGCGTGACCTGTTCGACGGTGGCTGGCATGTCGGCGATCAACTGACGCTCCGCAGCCGGGCAGTCGTCTCCCGGTTGGCGGGGCGCCGGCGGGCCGACCCGGACGGTACCTTCCACCATGATCCTGCTTCGAGTTTCCGGGTCACCGCCACTGGCGGGACCTGGACGCCATGACCACCACGGCATCGCTCGCGCACCTCACTCCCCAGCGGATCCGGTCGCCTACAGTGGGTGGATCCGAGGATGGACGGTACCCGGACAGCCGGAACGAAGCACCCCCCCAACGCCAGCACCAAACCGGAAGGATGACTAGCGGTCATCCTTTCGCATGAGCCACCGATGGCCGTACGACAAGATCCGTGGCCTTCTGCGACCAGACGGCTCCGTACGGTCCCACCAGCCCGACCCATCGGCCAGCCGCACGTACCTGCACGCCGTCACCATCCGACGAATCCCCGGAGGGACCGAGGAAACCCATGCGAACCAGACCCTGCACCATCCGCTGGGTCACCTCCACCGGACGGTCAGGCTCGTCGTCGGGGGTGACCACCACCGCCACGTGGTCAAGCAGGGCGTCGCGCAGCATCCGCTGCCCCACCGCCCGACCGCCGACCCCGTGTCGGGCGGCCTCGCGCAGGGTCCCGGCCGCCGCCTCGGCCAGCCGACGCAGTTCCCCGGCCGGCAGCGTCTCCACCCGACGGCTGCTGTCCGGCGGCAGGGCCCACCGCCACTGGGCGTCGCGGCGGGACGGCAGGTCCGCACGACCGTCCGCGAACGCGGCGAGCAACTGCCCGGCGGCGACCGTGACGTCACCGGCGCCCGCGCCGGCCACCGTCCGCACGGCCAGCACACCCCACGGCAGCCGCGCCCAGAGGGCGATACGCGCGCCCGCAGCGGCCGGCCGGAGCCGGACCAGGGCGGCGCGCTCCAACCGGACGAGCCGAGCCAGGAAGGCCCCCGCGTCGGCTACGTCGACGATGCCGTGCCCGACGCTCATGGCGCACCGTCCTGCCGGGCGTAGCCGAGCAGGAACGTCCGCTCCGGCTCGCTGAGCCGCCGTGGCACCTGCTGCGCCAGATCGAACGGCACAAGCACCGAACGTGCCCGACTGATGAGCAGCTCACCGTCGTACATCTCGTAACCGACGGTGAAGGACGCGGCGCGCAACTGCTCCACCCACAGCTCGATCCGCACGGTGGGCGCCGAGTCGGCGCTGCCCTGGTCGAGTGCGTAGTCCACAGGCCGTAGGTAGTCGACCTCGTGCCGGCGGATCACCACACCCTCGGCGAACGAGTCCACCCCGTTGGCCCGGGCGCCGACGAACATCAACGCCACCCGGGCCTCCTCGTAGAGGGTGAGGAAGCGGGCGTTGTTGACGTGGCCGTACGCGTCCAGGTCGGACCAGCGCAGGGTGCAGTGGTAGACGAAGCGGTCAGCCACGACGGACCGCCCGGTCAGTCGCGGGTCAGCTTGCGGTACGTCACCCGGTGCGGACGGGCCGCCTCCGCACCGAGCCGGTCGACCTTGTTCTTCTCGTACGCCTCGAAGTTACCCTCGAACCAGAACCACTTCGCCGGGTCCTCGTCGTCGCCCTCCCAGGCCAGGATGTGCGTGGCGACCCGGTCCAGGAACATCCGGTCGTGGGAGATCACCACGGCGCAGCCGGGGAACTCCAGCAACGCGTTCTCCAGGCTGGACAGGGTCTCCACGTCCAGGTCGTTGGTGGGCTCGTCGAGCAGGATGACGTTGCCGCCGATCTTCAGCGTCAGCGCCAGGTTGAGCCGGTTGCGCTCGCCGCCGGAGAGCACCTTCGTCGGCTTCTGCTGGTCGGGGCCCTTGAAGCCGAAGGCCGCGATGTACGCCCGCGAGGGCATCTCGACCTTGCCCACCATGAGGTGGTCCAGCCCGTCGGAGACGACCTCCCAGACGGTCTTGTCCCCGTCGAGGCCCTGCCGGTTCTGGTCGACGTAGGACAGCGACACCGTGTCGCCGACCCGGACCCGGCCGCCGGTCGGCTCCTCCAGCCCCACGATGGTCTTGAACAGGGTGGTCTTGCCGACGCCGTTCGGGCCGATGATGCCGACGATGCCGTTGCGCGGCAGCGAGAAGGAGAGGTTGTCGATAAGCAACCGGTCACCGAAGCCCTTGCTCAGGCTGTTCGCCTCGATGACGGTGTTGCCCAGACGCGGGCCCGGCGGGATCTGGATCTCCTCGAAGTCCAGCTTGCGGGTCTTCTCCGCCTCGGCGGCCATCTCGTCGTACCTGTCGAGCCGGGCCTTGGACTTGGTCTGCCGAGCCTTGGCGTTGGAGCGCACCCAGTCCAGTTCGTCGGCCAGGCGCTTCTTCATCTTGGCGTCGCGGCGACCCTCGACGGCCAGTCGGGCGGCCTTCTTCTCCAGGTAGGTGGAGTAGTTGCCCTCGTACGGGTAGGCCCGGCCGCGGTCCAGCTCCAGGATCCAGTTGGCCACGTTGTCCAGGAAGTACCGGTCGTGGGTGATGGCGACGACGGTGCCGGCGTACTTGGCCAGGTGCTGCTCCAGCCACTGCACGCTCTCCGCGTCCAGGTGGTTCGTGGGCTCGTCGAGCAGCAGCAGGTCGGGGGCCTCCAGCAGCAGCTTGCACAGCGCGACCCGGCGGCGCTCACCACCGGAGAGCTGGGTGACGTCGGCCTCGGGCGGCGGGCAGCGCAGCGCGTCCATGGCGAGTTCGAGCTTGGAGTCGATGTCCCACGCGTCGGCGTGGTCCAGCTCCTCCTGGAGTCGGCCCATCTCCTCCATCAGCTCGTCGGAGTAGTCAGTGGCCATCTGCTCGGCGATCTTGTTGAACCGCTCCAGCTTGACCTTTGTCTCCGCGACCGCTTCCTCGACATTGCCCAGCACGGTCTTGGCGTCGTTGAGCGGCGGCTCCTGGGCGAGCATCCCCACGGTGAAGCCGGGCATCAGGCGCGCCTCGCCGTTGCTCGGCTGGTCCCAGCCAGCCATGATCTTGAGAAGGCTGGACTTACCGGCGCCGTTCGGGCCAACCACACCGATCTTGGCACCGGGCAGGAAGTTGAGCGTCACGTTGTCGAGCACGACCTTGTCGCCGTGCGCCTTGCGCGCCTTGTCCAGGACGTAGATGAACTGGGCCACGGTGCGGGCTCCTCCGTCGCTTTCGATCGCCGATTCGCGTGATACGGGCGCGGGCCAGGGCCGCCATCCGCCGCCGTCGGCCGGGAGCCGGCCGCGCGCACGCCGTTGTCAATCCTGACAGGTACGCCGCGCCGCGCCCACATCGCCCCGCCAGCAGGGGTACGGCGACAGCGGCGGCACCGCCCCGGAGGCCGGCCGGGACGGCTCGCCTGTCAACATGATCACGTCCAGGGTTCGCCGAGTTCGGGACGGGTAGGTGAGTCCGGCACAGGGGAACAGACGCCGCAGCTACGCTCAGTACGCTCATCGCGGTGGACCCGTCAGCACCCGGAGGTGGCCGATCGTGACCGTCCGTAGCTCCTTTGTCGTAGTGGCGAACCGACTGCCGGTCGACGAGGTGAGCACACCCGAGGGACGGCAGTGGCGACGCAGCCCCGGCGGGCTGGTCACCGCGCTGCACCCCGTCCTCGCCGAGCACCAGGGCACGTGGGTCGGCTGGGCAGGCGGCACCGGCGCGGCCCCCGAGCCGTTCGACCTGGAGGGCATCCGGCTGCATCCGGTCCCCCTGAGCGCCGAGGAACTGGAGCGCTACTACGAGGGTCAGTCCAACGCGACGATCTGGCCGCTGTACCACGACGCCGTCGAGACACCCGCCTACAAGCGCCGTTGGCGTGAGGCGTACCGCCTGGTCAACGCCCGGTTCGCGGAGGCCGCAGCGGAGGTCGCCGCGGAGGGGGCCACGGTCTGGGTCCAGGACTACCAGCTCCAGCTGGTGCCGGCGATGCTCCGGGAGCTGCGCCCCGACCTGCGGATCGGCTTCTTCCTGCACATTCCGTTCCCGCCGATCGAGCTGTTCATGCAGATGCCGTTCCGCACCGAGATCCTGCGCGGCCTGCTCGGCGCCGACCTGGTCGGCTTCCAGCAACGGCTCGCCGCGCAGAACTTCGTCCGGCTGGCCCGGCATCTGCTCGGGCTGCGGTACGAGGGCCAGATGATCCAGGTGGACGGCCGCCAGGTCAAGGCCGGCGCCTTCCCCATCTCGATCGACACGCAGGAGATGGAGCGGTTGGCCGCCGACCCGGCGATCCAGGCCCGGGCCAAGGAGATCCGCGAGGAGCTGGGCAATCCCCGGACGATCATCCTCGGCGTCGACCGCCTCGACTACACCAAGGGCATCGAACTGCGCCTCAAGGCCTTCCGCGAGTTGCTCGCTGACGGAAAGTTGACAGTGCCCGACGCGGTTATGGTGCAGGTCGCGACGCCGAGCCGCGAGCGCGTGGAGCACTACCAGGCACTTCGCGTCAAGGTCGAGCGCGAGGTTGGTCGGATTAATGGCGAATTCGGCCGGGTTGGCGTGCCGGCGGTGCATTATCTGCATCAGTCGTACAGTCGGACCGAACTGGCTGCGATGTACGCCGCCGCCGACGTGATGATGGTTACTCCGCTGCGTGACGGAATGAACCTGGTGGCCAAGGAGTACGTCGCATCGCGGGCGGACCACGGGGGCGCACTCGTACTCAGTGAGTTCGCCGGCGCGGCCACCGAGCTGCGTCAGGCGTTCCTGTGCAACCCGCACGACCCCGACGCGGTCAAGGACGCTCTGCTACGGGCCGTGCATGTGGAGAAGCCGGAGGCTCGTCGCCGTATGCGGACAATGCAACGCCATCTGCGCACCCACGACGTGGGGCACTGGGCGAAGTCCTTCCTCACCGAACTGGGTGTGCCCGACATGGAGGCGGCGTGAACGCAGCGTCCACCGAGAACGCCACGCCCGTCGCGGGCCCGATGGATCCGGACCTGCGCGCCGCCATCGGGCGGATCGCCCGGGTTCCCCAGCTCCTGGTCGCCTGCGACTACGACGGCACGCTCGCACCGATCGTGGAGGACCCGAGCAAGGCCGTACCGCTGCCGGAGTCGGTGGCGGCGGTCCGGGCCCTGGCGGCCCTGCCGCAGACCACAGTGGCTGTCGTCTCCGGCCGCGCGCTGCGGGACCTGGCCGCGCTGTCCCGGCTGCCCAGCGAGGTGCACCTGGTCGGCAGCCACGGCTCCGAGTTCGACATCGGCTTCGTTGAGCGGCTCTCCCCCGAGCTGATCGCGGTACGCACCCGGCTGCGGGACGTCCTGCGGGACATCGCCGCGGCCCACCCCGGCGTCCGCCTGGAACGCAAGCCGGCAAGTGTCGCCGTACACACCCGGGGGGTGGATCCCCAGGTCGCCGCCGCCGCCATCGACGCGGTCCGCAGTGGCCCCGCGACCTGGCCGGACGTGACAGTCACCCAGGGCAAAGAGGTAATCGAGCTCTCCGTCGTGGCCACCCACAAGGGCACCGCCGTCGACCAGCTGCGCACCCAGCTCTCGGCCAGCGCCGTGCTCTTCATCGGCGACGACGTGACCGACGAGAACGCCTTCGCCAACCTGCACGGTCCGGACGTCGGCATCAAGATCGGCCCAGGCGAGACCAGAGCCGGGCACCGGGTGGCCGAACCGATCGAGGCCGCCCGCGCACTCGGGCTGCTGCTGGAGACCCGGCGGCACTGGCTGTTCGGCGAACGGGCGGTGCCGATCGAGCGGCACTCGATGCTCGCCAACGGCCGCACTGTCGCGCTGCTCACGCCGGACGCCAAGGTGAGCTGGCTGTGCAACCCCAAGCCCGACTCGGCGGCGATCTTCGCCGACCTGGTCGGCGGCAGCCCGGCCGGGCACTTCAGTGTCGCACCGGAACGGGGCGGCATCCCGCTGGGCCAGCGCTACCGGTCGGGCACCATGACCGTGGAGACCCGCTGGTCCGGTCTCACCGTCACCGACTGGCTGGACAAGCCGGACCCCCGGGCCACGCCGGACGGCCCGGCGATCATCTCGGGCGACTCGACCCTGATCCGGGTACTGACCGGCACCGGTCGGGTTCGCCTCGAATTCGCGCCCCGGCCGGAATTCGCACAGGTGGCCGTGCAGCTCCAGCCGCTCGGCGACGGCCTGCTGGTGCTCGGCTCCAACGAACCTGTCGCGCTCTACTCCCCCGGCGTGCAGTGGGAGGTCGGCAACGACGGCGGGTACGAGACCGCGAAGGCGGTGGTGGACCTCGCCGCGCTCGGCGGCCAGGTGGTGCTGGAGCTGCGGTTCGGCACACACAGCCTGGAACACCACAGGTTGCCCATCCACGAGCGGCAGGCCGCGGCAGAGCGCCCGTGGAAGGACTGGGTGGCCTCGCTGCGGCTGCCGACCACCGCCCGGGACCTGGTCGCCCGCAGCGCACTGACGCTGCGCGGCCTCTGCCACGAGGCCACCGGCTCGATCCTGGCGGCGGCGACCACCTCGCTGCCGGAGGAGCTGGGCGGCGTCCGCAACTGGGACTACCGCTACTGCTGGCTACGCGATGCCGCGATGACCGCCCGTGCCCTTGTCGACCTGGGCTCGATCGCCGAGGCCGAGGCGTTCCTGCGCTGGGTGGACGGGTGTGTGGAACGCACCGGCGGGCACCCCGAACGGCTGCACCCGCTCTACACCGTCGACGGTTACGAACTGGGTGCCGAAGCGGTCATCGACACCCTGCCCGGCTACGCGGGATCCCGCCCGGTACGCGTCGGCAACCTCGCCAACCACCAGCTCCAGCTCGACGTCTTCGGCCCGATCGCCGACCTGATCGCCGCCACCGCCGACGTACGCGGCTCGGTACGCGCCGAGGAGTGGCGGGTGCTGGAGAACATGGTCGAGGCGGTCCGTCGCCGGTGGCACGAGCCGGATCACGGCATTTGGGAAGCCCGCCTGCCTCCCCGGCACCACGTCTTCTCCAAGGTGATGTGCTGGATGACAGTCGACCGGGCGCTGCACGTGATGCGCCAGCACGGCGGCGAGGACCGGCCGGAGTGGGTCGAGTTGCGCGACCGCATCGGTGCCAACGTGCTGGAGTACGGCTGGCACGAGCACGCCGAGGCGTACAGCGTCGCGTACGGCGACGAGGACATGGACGCCTCGTCGCTGTGGATCGGCATCTCCGGGCTACTCGCCGGTGACGACCCCCGCTTCCTCTCCACCGTGTTGAAGATCGAGGCGGACCTGCGCAGCGGCCCGGTCGTCTACCGCTACCACTGGGACGACGGCCTGCCCGGGCGCGAGGGCGGCTTCCACATCTGCACGTCCTGGCTGATCGAGGCGTATCTGCGCACCGGCCGGCGGACCGATGCCGAGGAACTGTTCACGCAGATGATCGACACAGCGGGTCCGACCGGGTTGCTGCCCGAGCAGTACGACCCGCTGGCCGAACGCGGGCTGGGCAACCACCCGCAGGCGTACAGCCACCTCGGGGTGATCCGCTGCGCGCTGCTGCTGGACAACATGCTCAAGCAGTAACGACCGTCAGACCCGGCGGCCGGAGATCACGTATCTCCGGCCGCTGACGTTTGTGGGCGCTGTGGGGGGTGTGGCCTGTCGCGCTGCGCGTGCGCGCTGTTGGGGGTGTGGCCCGCCGTGCCCGGCTTC
>NZ_BOOZ01000061.1 GCF_016863495.1 Micromonospora andamanensis | reverse complement strand
GCAACCCAAACAGACGCACCTCGTTCCCCACAATGTTCGATGCCCGCACGGATCTGCTGCGGATTGCTGGTCGTCGCGAGCGCCGCCCCGGGTTCTGTGGGGGATTCACGAAGCTATGCCAGGTGAGTTGGTCGAACCTTCCGCGGGGCGGGTTGCCGTGAGTTGTCGTGGTGGCGTGGGAGGGTCGGGGGCGTGTACGAGGATTGGTCGTCGACGCTGCCGTACGTCGTGGCGTGGCGCAGTGCCACGCCGCCGGGTGCTGGGCAGAAGCGCATCCTGCCGGACGGGTGTCTCGACATCATTTGGCGGGACGGCACGGTTTTCATCGCTGGGCCGGATACGACCGCCCAGGTCGAGGGTGCCTCGCCGGGCAGTCGGTACGCCGCGTTGCGGTTCGGCGCGGGCACCGGGCCCGGTGTGTTGGGTGTGCCCGCCTACGAGTTGGTCGATCGGCGCGTGCCGCTGGACGCGGTGTGGCCGGCGGCCGTCGTGCGGGCCATCGCCGAGGCCGACGATCCTGTCGCGGCGCTGACCGCCGCCGTGAGCCGACGCTGGCAAGGGGTCGACCGTGTGATGGTGGCCCTGGCCGGTGGCGCACAGGCCGGGTTGTCTGTCGGGTCGGTTGCCGTGCGGTGCGGTCTGAGTTCCCGACAGTTGCAGCGGCGCTGCAACACCGCGTTCGGTTACGGGCCGAAGACCTTGCAGCGGATCTTGCGGTTGCAGCGGGCCCTCACGTTGGCTCGGTCCGGTCGGTCGTTCGCGGCGGTAGCAATCGATGCGGGCTACGCCGACCAGGCCCACCTCGCACGCGAGGTACGGGCGATGGCCGGAGTCCCCCTGAGCGCTCTACTGCGGTGACGTGGCCCAGGCGAAAAGGTCCACGACGTTGCCGTCCGGATCGCGCACCTGTGCATAGCGCTGCCCCCATGGTGCGTCCCAGGGCGCGTTGACCGACGAATATCCGGCGGTGACCAGGTCAGCGTGGCATCGGTCCACCTCGACGGCATCGGAGCACAGAAAGGCCCAGCCGCCGGAGGGTTGTCCCGGCTGGTAACCCGGATCGAAAGACTGTAGCGAGGCGTGCGTGTCCCACATGAGACGGATACCGCCCGCGACCGTCGTCTCGACGTGTGGTTGCTGGTCGGCGTCGGCCGGGAACTCCAGGCCCAGCCGCCGATAGAAGGAAAGAGACGCTGCCATGTCGGCCACCGCAAGGCCGATCGCGTTGAAGGTGGGTGCCATGAATCCGACGATACGAGCATGCTGCCGAAGAGGTCTTGAACGATTCGGACACCGACCGACCACCTACGTTGGGCATCCGCTTCTGCGCGCGAGCAGGATGCCCGCCGGCGAGGCGAGAGATCTGAGACGGCCAGGGCTGCTACCAGGGGACGACTGTGTAGTTCTTGAGCAGGACGCCGTGTAGTGGTGTGCCGGTTTCGCCGCTGATGATGGGGTGGTAGATGCGGGCTGCGGCGTCGGTGACGTCCAGTGGCGGTTGCCAGCCTGTCGCGGCGCGGTGGGCTTTGATGGTGGTGGGGTTCTCGTCGGTGATCCAGCCGGTGTCGACGGCGCACATGTGGACGTGGTGGCGGGCGAGGTCGGTGGCGCCGACGCGGGTGAGCATGTTGAGGGCGGCTTTGCTGACGCTGGTGTGGGGGTGTCGGGTGGGGCCGGTGCTGTCTTCGGAGAACCAGCCTTCGCGGCCGGTCACGTTGATGACGTACCGGTTGCCGCGTCCGGGGGCGGTCAGGGTCGGGCGGAGCCGGTCGAGCAGGAGGAACGGTGCGACGACGTTTACCAGTTGCACCTCCAGCAGTTCGACGGGGTCGATCTGGCCGATGGTCGCGGTCCAGGAGTTCGTGGTGCCGGGGACGATCAGGGCGCCTGTGGCGTCGATGATGGAGGTCAGCTCGTGGCGGGGTGTTTCCGGGAGCGCTGCGAGGCGCAGGCTCCAGTCGGGTGGTGCGGCGCCGGTTCGGAATCCGGTCGCTGTTGCGATGGCGACTGCGGTGGGGGCGGCGTGTAGTTCTGCGGTGATGAGGGGTTGGTAGGCCCATTCCGGCCGGCGTACGGTCTGGGCGGCGTTGTTGATGAGGATGTCGAGTCGGGGAGCGTCGTCGGCCAGTCGTTGGGCGACGTCGAGGACTTGGCGGGGGTCGCGGAGGTCCGCGCCGATGATGCGTAGTGACGCCAGCCAGTCGGTGGCGTCTGGTTGGTGGGCGTAGCGGCGGGCGGCGTCGGCGGGGAATCGGGTCACGATGGTGACGGTGGCGCCGTCGCGGAGTAGTTTCAGCGCGGTCTGGAAGCCGATTTTGACCCGGCCTCCGGTGACCACGGCGCGGCGGCCGGTCAGGTCGGTGCGGGCGTGCCGGTGCTGGCGGTGCAGGTCCGCGCAGGTGGGGCAGAGGGCGTGGTAGAAGGCGTCGACGCTGCGGAACCGGTCGCGGCAGGCGTAGCAACGACGGTCCCGCCGGGTCCGTCCGACACCGTCCGGGTCGGGCAGCTCGACGGGTTCTGCTACCGGTACGCCTTCGGCACGGTTGCCGGCTGCGGTGGCGGCGTCGGCGACGACGGCCCGGTCGGCTGCTGCCGTCTTGCGCCGTCGATCCGCGCGGCGTTGGCGCTGCGCGTCCTTGAGCAGCCCGTCGGCGGCGCGTTGCACGCGTTGCCGGTCCGGGTCGTCGACGGGCAACGCGCGGATCTCGCCGAGCACCCGCAGGGCTTGCTCGACCTCGGCGCTGTTCATCGTTCCTCACCAACCGGTCGACGTGGACGGACCGGATTCGAACCGGTGTCCTCCGCCTTGAGGGGGCGGCGCGTCGACCTCTGCGCTACCGACCACGCGACGGGGGTGGGACCCGACCGGACTCGAACCGGCATCCTCCGCCATGTAATAGCGACGCGACTACCTCTGCGCTACGGGCCCCACCCACGAGGCATCGTAGCGACGCCGATCACCATGCCGCCAACCGAATTAGCCCTGCAACCGGGGAGAGGTGCAGTCGGGGCCCCACGGTGCGGGAGGTAGATCAGGTTTCGATGACGGGGGCCGATTGCCGCCGATGTCGCCGTAGGGGGCCCATCTCGGCAGGTCAGGTGTCGTGGGTCGGGCGCACCATCAGCAGATGCACGTCCAGCCCCGCTTGCTGGTCGAGCCATGTCATCGCCTGGCGAAGCGGTGCTGCGCCCCGGACGGCGGGATTGGATGTGCGTTGCTCGCGGTCCTGTGGTCCGGGGCGGCCCTGAGGTGTCGGATCGTTCGAGGGCGGTGGTGGTTACGGTCCGGGTGGGCGGCGGGGGTAGTTGTCGGTTACGGCGAGGATGTCGGCGACGGCGTCGCGCCAGTGCATCGACTGGCGTTCGGTGCCGAAGTGGAGGTGTTCGGCGCAGAACCAGTAGGCGTTTTCCGGGTGGCCGACCCAGTGTGCGGCTTCGCGTCTGGCGAATGCCGCTTTCTCCTGGTCGTTGATGGCGAAGTGCACCACGGTGAATTGGGTTGCTCTGTCGGTTGATCCGCAGACGAGGCACAGCGGTGGCTTCATGAAGGTGAGTGTCCCAGCTTCGATGCGAATCTTCGCACCAGGTTTCCGAGGGGGCGTTCTGCTGGTTACCGGGTGATGATTCGTCGGATGGTGGCGATCTGGTCGAGCCAGCCGTCGATGCGGATGATCGTGACGGTGGCGCCGGTGCGGGGGGCGTGGATGATGAGTCCGTCGCCGAGGTACATGCCGACGTGGCGCGGGCTGGTCATGCTGCCGTGGCTGCCAGGGATGAGGATGAGGTCGCCGGGCAGCAGGAGCGCCGGATCAAGAATCTGGTGGCCGGTGTGGGCTTGGTCGGTGGTGACGCGTGGGATGGTGATGCCGGCTGCCCGGTAGGCGGCCTGCATCAGCGATGAGCAGTCGCACTGCTGGGCGGGGTCGCTGGAGTGCGGGTCGGTGCAGGAGCCGCCGAAGTGGTACGGGGTGCCGATCTGGTGCATGGCCCAGCCGATGGCGGTCGTGACGGCGGGTGGCGTGTGCGCGGGTAGCGCGATCCGGTCGGGTAGGGGACCGAGTGCGTCGGTGGCGCAGTCGGTGAGGGTGCCGGCCAGGTGCTCCACCAGGTACAGCGCATCGTCGGTCCACGTGGCGTAGGCGTCCGGGAAGGCGGAGATCTGGACTGTCTGGGCGGCGCGGCTGAGCGGCATGGACTCCCATCCGGGGACGGTGAGGAGCTTGTCGTAGAACTGTTCGGCTTGGTGGGTGGGGTTCGACAGTTGCGTGGTGGTGCCCCAGCCTTGGCTGGGGCGTTGTTGGAACACGCCGATGGAGTCGTGGTCGTTGCGGTCGCCGAGGTGCGGCAGGTTCCGTAGGCCGGATTCCTGCATGGCGGTGGCGATGGCGATGACCCAGCCCCACCGGGGTACGCCTTTGGCGACGCCGACGTCGATGATGGTCGCGGCGATGTCGAGCTGTTCGGTGTCCCAGGCGCCGGGTGGGGGACCGGTGAGCCGTGGGGCGGGTATGGCGGCGGCACCGCATCCGCCGGGACCGCCACCGGTGGCGGCCGAGAGCAGGAGTACGGGCAGGCCGAGGCAGGCGACGATGGTCACGGCGACGACTCCGATGAGGAATCTGGTCATGGACGTTGCCCTCCGGTGAAGACGAAAAAAGGGGGCCGGTGCGCGCGGGTGCGCGGCCGCCGGGCTGGTCTGCCCTTGGCGGGTTACCGGTGGTCGATGAGTGGCAGCGGTTTGGCGTGGGTCTCGCGGAGCAGCCGGCGATCAGGTCGGTGGCTTCGATCCGGGGATGACCGATCGGGATCGGTGCCGCAGGGCGCCAACTCCAGTGACCGCGCTCCCCAGGTGGGCCACCCGAACCCAGCGGTGGCATGGGCGGTGGGGAACAGGCGCCGGTGACCTGCCGGGCGAGCAGGGGCATCGGCTCGCCGGACAGGTGGCCAGGTGGCAGCCGCGGTCGTTGGCGGGGAGGCAACGCTGGCCGTGGTGGGTGGGTGGGGCAGGTGCAGTCGCAGGTGCGCTCGTAGGCGCTGCGGTTCATCGCTGTCTGCCCGGATCGTGATGCGCGAAAGGGACGGTGGGCCGCCTGCGCGGGCGGCCCACCGTACGGGTAGTGGTCAGGCGGTGGAGGTGCGCAGCACGTCGGCGGCTTGGCGGAGCAGATGCCCGATGGTGCGGCTGGCGTCGTAGGAGTCGTGCCGGCTGTCAATTTCGGCGGCGTAGGCCCAGTCGAAGGTGCCGTTGGCCATGGCGGGGACGTGCCACAGGTCGCCGCCGTGGTCGAGGAAGAGGGCGCAGCCCCACCGGTCGGCCAGGAGGGTGAGGGGTTGGGTGGCGCAGGTGATGGTGCAGGCGCAGTCGGGGTCGGTGTAGGTGGTGCGCGGTTGCTGGTGGTGGACGAGGCAGCGGCAGTCGCAGAGCCTCTGCCACGGCGGGATGTAGGCCATGGGGTTCCTCCGAACGTCTACGCGCGCACGCCTCGGTCGCCGCCGGCGGTGGGCAGCTTCCGAGGTGTACGCGGTGGTGGGGTGGTCAGTGCCGTCGCTCAGGTCGGCGGCCCGGTGATGGAGGTTCGGCCGGGTCCCAGGAGAACGTTGTCCTGGACCTGGCGGGTCTCCTCGACGGTGAGCAGGTGGGCGGGCAGCCGCGGCAGGTGCTCGCGCCAGGCGCGGTAGAGGCGGTGGGTTCCGTCGATGAGCAGCGGGGCGGGTGGGTGCCCGCTGATGTCGAGTTGGGCGACGATCACCGGTGTGGTCAGGTCGGTGGTCATGGCGTAGGCCCGGTCGAGTGCGGTGCTGGTCGGCCCGATCAGGCTGACCGCCCGCTGGTGCGGGTCGTCGAGTCGGGTCAGGCCGTACGCGGTCGCCCACGTCGCGACATCGAGGGGCTGGGTGTCGCGGGGCGTGGTGGCGATCAACGCCTGTGCGGCGTCGATGGAGAACACCCAGGGCCCGAAGTGGAACCACTGCGGCTGTCGGGGGCAGGTCATGTGCTGTCCCCGACGCGGTTGTTGGTGAGGCGGGTGTAGATCGCGACGCAGCGCAGGATCAGCTCGTGTGAGGGCAGGGTCAGCAGCCGCTGTCGTTTGTCGTCACGAAGCTGGTCCCAGATGAGGACGGTGACGGAGGCGGACCACACGTCCACGATGACGCCGTCGATCTTGGCGTGCTGGCGTTCGGCGACGATGCGTCGCAGGGTGTCGATGAGCGTGGCGTCTCCTGGTGGGTGGTTGGCGTCATCGGGTCGCTGGGCCTCGGGGAGCAGGGTGTAGCAGTCCTCGCAGGTGTAGTCGATGCGCGGTGGGTCCTCGGTCTCCCACCGCTGCACGTCGGCGGCAAGAAGTCCGCACACCGACTGCCGTAGGTCGCGGGGGTGGTGGATGTGGCCGCTCATCGGCTGTCCGCCCGGTCTGATCCCCACCTGGTCGTGCTCGGCCGTGTCATGGCGCTTGCCTCCGTGATAGCGCCGGCGCAGCGGCGCCGCTGCCCCGGCTGGTGGGCGAGGTGTGGTCAGACCTTGAGCAGGTCGAAGGCGGCCACCTTCAGGTCGCCGACGTTGCCGGTGAGCACCCGGTTGGCGCGGGCGATCTCGTTCTTGGCGGGCTGGTAGTGGTCGAGGTACTCGGTGATCGCCTGGTATCCGGCCCACCTGCTGCCGGAGATGGCTTTCTGGGTGTCGGCCTCACGGATCAGGTATTTCAGCGTGCCGAGTCGCTGCTTGGCGTTGTTGCGGGTCTGCGCCGAGGCGGTGTCCTTGACCGGCCACACCTGGGCGATGACCTGCTCGAACTCGCGCATGGTCATCTCGGTGTGGAGCATCCGTTCGGCGGCCTTTTCGAAGGTTTCCATGTACTTCCACATCAGTCCCAGTGCTTCGCGGGCTTGGCTGATCTGGGAGTTGACGTTGGAGGTGTGCCGGAACGTGTAGTGCCCGGCCGAGTTCGCGAACGCGGCCCGTTGGGTGTTGGCGCACACCACCCGGATCGGGCTGGCGTCGACCCGCAGGGCGGCGGTGCCGTCGTGGGAGGTCGTGCCGATCAGATACAGGTCCAGGCGGTCGACGCCGGCGATCTCCATCGCGTCGGGGAGCTTCATCGTGACGAACACCGACTTGCCGCGCCGCAGGCTGCCGGCGGTTTCGAAGTGGGCGCCGCCGACCTGGTCGACGAGGCGGTCGAGCATTTCGGCGCACTGTTCGTTCTGGACCACGGTGTAGTCGGTGCCGACGATGCCCAGGTACTCCGTCTCACCGTTGACCGGGTTGCGGCGTACGGTCATCCGCTTGTCGTCGGCGGGGATCTGCACTTCGACGCCGTTGACGAGGTCGATGCCGACGGTGCGGATAGTGCGTACGCCCCAGTCGCCGAGTCGGGCGGCGGCCATGATCTCCTCGGCGCGCATGGTGTCTTGGGTGACGGTGCCGAGTTGGTGCCAGGCCGACAGGCGGGCGCTGGCGAAGGCGGTCGTCCCGTCGGTGAAGGTTTCGAGGTCGTGTGGCACGGGGTTCTCCTCTCGGATGCGGTTGCGGGGCCGAGCGCATGGCTCGGCCCCCGCGATGGTGGGTGTGGGTCAGGACTGGTCGGTGTTATCCGCGTCCGCCTCGGCGGCAGCGCCGTTGTCGGCCTGGGCCGGGTGGACGAAGGCCAGCGGGTTGTCGGAGACCAGGAGGATGCGGCCGGCGGCGGCGGCCTTCGTGAGGTTGTTGCGCACCGCGCCGTTGCTGACGGCCCGGTTGAGCTGCGCGGCGAGGGCGGTGGCGATGTCCTGCGGGGTCATCTGGCGGCCGGGGCTGGCGGCCAGATAGTCGAGGGTGAGCTTCTCCAACTCGCCTCGGCCGAAGGGCTGGTTGCCGTCGGCGTTGACGGTCCCGTCGCCGCTGACGCGGCCCACGGTGCGGGCGGTGCTCGCCGTGCGGGGGGTGGCGCGGGTGGGCAGGGTGACGACGTGGTTCTCACCGTCCGGGCCGACAATGTGCAGCGTGCCGTCGGGGTGGATGAGCGGCTGCACGGCCGCCGTGGCGGTTGGCGTGTTCGCTAGCCCGCGGATGACCTGAAGGCAGAGCGGGCAGCGGGGCGGTTCCGGGTTCGGGTCGACCTCGCTGGCCTTGGTCGGGCCCGGGATCCACCGTTGCGGCACGCCGGGGAGCCGGCGGGCGGCGTCGGCCTGCTCCATCGCGGTCAGCAGCCGGGTGGCGGTGACGTGTCCGATGCCGCTTTCGGCGACGATCAGGTCGAGGGTCGCGCCGTCGTCGCCGTAGTCGGCCAGGACGCCCTTGATGGCCATGACCTTGCGGTCACCGGGGCGCGTCGGCTGTACCACGGCGACCGTCCGACCCTCGTCGTCCGCGCCGCTGTCCTCGTCGTCCGGGCCCTCGTTGCTGGCGTCTCGTTCGGTCTCGTCCGCCGTGTCGTCGGGCTCCTTGTCTGCGTCCTCGTCGCCGTTGATCTCGTTGCCGGTCTGGTCGGCCGGCTCGGTGTCGTCGGTGTCGGGCTCGCCGTCCGGGTTGTCGGGGGCGGTGCCGTCGAGTTGCGCGGTCTCGTCCGGGTTGGCCGGGTGCTCGCCGCCGAGGTCGGCGGCGTCGTTCGGTGCGGCGTCGGTGGCCTGCGTCGGGGTCGCTGGGGTCCACCGGGTGGGCGTGCCTTCGGCCGGGTCGGCGTCGGTGTCCACTGCGGTGATCAGTCCGGCGTCGGCGAGGGTCTTGATGGCCTTGTCGGTGGTCGAGCGGGCCTTGCCGGCCTTGTCGGCCAGTTCGTGGACGTTGCCCTGACCGAGTTCGGTGAGTGCGTCGAGGACGGCCTGCGTGGCAGGTGTCAGGGACAGGTTTTCCATCGGTCCCTCCTTGGACGTGTGGGTGGGGATGCCCGGCACGGGTTGTGCCGGGCGGTGGTGCGGCGGGCCGCGCGGGCAGCGGGCAGCGCGGCAGGCATGTCGAGGCGGTGCGCTGCCGTGTGGGGCGCTGCGGGGATTGCGGCCCGGTGGCTCTCGGGGCTGCGTGACGCGGCCGCTAGTGGCCGGCGTCGGCGGTCTCGTCGGCCTCGGTGTTCAGGACGTAGAGGCGGTCTTCGGTCGGGTCGCGGTAGATGCCGGTGTCGGCGTGGGACAGCCGCAGCGGGTTGCCGCTGCCGGGCGGGCGGAGTGCGGTGTCGGACGTGCCGACCCGGATACGGGTGGTGTGTCCGGCGAGGTTCTGCCTGCGGCAGGAGTCGGTGTGGGGCAGGACGACCAGGACGGTGTCGCCGGGGTTGACGTCGCGTCGCCGTACCGTCTGGCCGGGATGCGTCTGCGCGTACGCGGCCCGTGCCTCGTCGTCGATGAGGGTGTCGATCCAGGTGCGGGCGTACCGGTACTCGAGGGCCAGCTCGATGATGGTCTCCACGGGACCGGCGACGGTGCTGGTGGTTCCGTGCAGGTCGTCTTCGTTGATCAGGAGGGTGCGCAGCCGGTCGACCGCGAGCAGTAGCTCGGTGCGCAGGTGCCGCAGGTTGGCGGCGGCTTCGGGTAGGTGTGCGGCGGCGGGCACGGGGTCGGTGGCGTGCTGGTCGAGGGTGCGGCCGGTCGTCGCGGTGATCCCGCCGCCGACCATGTCAAGGTGCCGCATCGGGCCCCTCCTCAGGAGGTGAGGTGGGCGAGTTCGGTGGGGGTGAGCTGTGTCGGGGTGCGGTTGCGCCAGGCGTCGGAGTGGCGCAGGTGCCACCAGCGCAGCAGTGACCGGCAGGCCGAGGCGAGCTCGCCGCGCACGGGCAGCGGATACACCGTGGCCAGCGGTGCCTGATGCGGCCGGGCGATGTAGGCGGTGGGCGTCCACCCGTGGTCGGTCTCGGTGACCTCGCCGACAACGCGATCCGGATAGGGGATGTCGAAGGCGGTGGCGGCTTCGGCGTCGGGCGTCACCTGCCAGGTGTGCGGGTCGGTACGCCGCAGCGTCGCGACGCCGCGCGACGGATCGCAGCGCCGCAGGAGCAGGTACCGCTCGTCGCCGTCTACGATCGGCCGGTGGTTGCGCCAGGCGCGGTAGCAGGTGAAGAGCGCGGCGCCGAGCACGGCGTGTCGTTCGTGGGCGACGAGTGCGTCCGCGAGGGTCTGCTGGTAGGCGGCGATGTGCAGGTCGGCGCGGGCGGCCATCGCTTGCCGGGCCGCTGTGGCGAGCGTGCCCACCCGGGCGAGAGCCTCGTCGAGGCTGGTGGTGCTGTCGGTGAAGTCGCGGGCGGTCGTGTGCAGGATGCGGGCGAGGTCACCGATTGGTTCGGGGGTGGCGGTGTCGTGGCGCCACAGGTGCTCGGGCAGGACGTCGTTGGTGTCGGCGGCGATACGCCGCAACACCGGATCGGTCAGGAACATCGAGGAACTCCTTCTCTGGTCGGGTTGTGGGCATGGCGATGGCCGGTCGCAGCAGGGGGCTGCGACCGGCCATCGGGTGTTCAGACGAGTTGGGGTTCAGGCGATGGCGACGGCGCACAGGCGTGCGCTGGAGCGCAGGCCGCGCAGGTAGGCGCACGCCTCGTTGAGGAACCGGAACCGGTCCGCGACAGAGTCACTGGCCGGGGCGAGGAGCCGGCCGTCGGTGGTGATCAGCGCGTCGCCGATGAGCGCGATGCGCCAGTGGAGCCCGACGTAGGTGGCTTCACCGGCCTGGTAGACGGACAGTTCGTAGGGGTCGAACGAGGCGGCGAGCATCGCCAGGACGCGGGGCTGCTGCTCGAAGCGGCGGCGGGCCTCGTTCAGGGTGACCTTGCCAGGGTCGGCGTGGTGCTGGGCGAGGTAGTCCTCCCATGGGCGGGCGGGCCGGGTGGTGGCGTTGATGTGGGTGTTCCACGCACGCCAGCGAAGGCCAGCGGCGTGGGCGGCCTGGGCGGTGGTGCCGGTCAGGTCGAGGCGGCTCTTGCGGCCTCCGGCGGCGAGGGTGACCGCGCCGAAGCGGCGGGCGGCGTCGAGCAGGTAATAGCCGAGGAACCGGGTCAGCCAGCCGATGAAGCGGCGGTGCCGGACGCGGTAGCGGCGGGCCGGGGTGCCGTTGGCGTGCAGAAGATCGTTGACCTTCTCCGAGGCGGCGAACCAGTCGGCGTCTTCGCCGGGGCCGAAGCAGACGGTGACGACCTTGTCGGTGAGCGGGGTGGGCGTGGGCATGGCGGAGTGCTCCCTTCGCGACAGGGCAGGGCAGGGCATGGATGGATGTGCAGGGTGGTGCCACCGGATCGCGGCGTCTGGACCAGGAGAGCTGCCGTGTGGGGCGCGAGGTGTGGATCACGGGCCGACCGGAGGGTGGGCTGTGGGTGATCCCGCTGGCGCGGGCAGATCCGAAAAGGGGAAACAGACGGGCGGCGGTGCGAGCAAGGAGAAGAAGCTGCACCGTAGCGTCGTGACCTGACAGCACCAGCCCGGTCAGGAATCACGACTGTGCCGGCGACCTGCGGTGACAGAACTCGCCGTGCGCCTGTCAGGGTCTGTCAGCAGGCGAAGTCCCCGTCGTCGTGGTAGTTCGGGTTGTCCGCTACCGGCTGGCCGTGGTCGCTGGGCAGCTCGATGAGCCGGACCCGGCCGGTGGCGCCGGCCGGGAGCCAGACCGTTTCGGCGGGCTGCCTGGTGTGGGTGGCGGTCGCGACCGGAACGTCGTCGTGCTCGCCGCGGAGAAGCTGGTGGAGGTGTTCCTCGCGGTGCTCACTGCCGAGCCAGAACAGCACGGGGTAGCGGGGTCCGCCGCGCCGGGTCAGGCGTGCGTACCGGTCGAGCTTGGTCACCACCCGGCTGCGCAGGGGTTCGGTGCCGGTGTCGGCTTCCAGGAAGAACCCGACCGTGGTATCGGTGTTGCTCCACAGGCCGTGTCCGTCGGCGGTGATGGTCCGGAACTGCTGGGTGGTCAGCGACTCGGACCACCACCGGTCCAACCGCGTCTCTGGGTGCTGCCGGGCGTGGGCGGTGAGGCGGACGAAGAACTCGTTCGCGGTGAGCAGGTGCGTCAGGTGTGGGTTCGCCGAGAGGCGGTGCGCGGTCTGCCGGCTGGTGCGAAGGGTGGGTTCGGGCCGGTGGTGGGCGGCGGCCTGGAAGCGGTGCCCGTGGTGGCCGAGCGTCCAGTGCCACGGGTGGCTGCCGCCGCCGTCGCGGGCGAACCGGAACCGGTCCAGCAGGCCCAGCCCGTACAGCTCACCGAGGCGGATCTGACAGGTGCGGCGGGCGTGGAACAGCATGCGGTGAATCTGGTCGGTGGTGAGGACCTGGTGGTCGTCGAGGAGCTGGAGCAGGAGACGGTCCCGGTTGGTGATGTGGGGATAGATGGCCAGCAGGCTGGCAGGACGCGATTGCGGCATAGATGGGTCACCCGTGGAGAGAGAGTCCCGTAGGGAGTCTGGATAGGTTGATCTTGCGTATGGCCCCGTCGTGGGGCCGGTTTGGGCAGGCCAGGCACCTGACAGGCCGGGTGCGGAGGGCTCGTCTGGGGTCTCGTGTCGTGGACACCCCCAAACGAGCCCCCGATGCCGCACCCAGCCGAGGCCCCGAACGAGCGGCGTCGCTGCTCAGCGCTCGCGGGATGTCATGCGCCGCTTCATCGCTGTGCGGGCGAGTTGCTGCATCGGCGGCTCCTCGTCGGCGCGAGCGTGGGCGGCGGCGCATTCGCGCCGGATCGCGGTCGCCTCACCCACGACCGGCGCCGGTGGGTTCGTCACGAAGGTGAACCCGGGTAGCTCCCGGTTGCCGACCAGCAGCCGGGCGGCGGCGGTGTAGACGTCCAGGTGGGCCAGGTCGTGCTCGTCCAGCTCGGGTTTGGTGTGCCGGGACAGCTCCCGCGCGTCGGCCGGGTCGACGTTGAAGAACACCTTACTGCGCGCGTTCGCCGACACCGCCGCCGCCACATCGCGGGGCAACTGCGCCAGATCCTGGTGCGCCAGCACGAGCCCGAGGCGGAAGCCGCGCGCCTCGGCCAGCATGTCCCCGACACTGCCCGGCAACGTCAAAAAGTTCTGGCACTCGTCGATGTAGAGGTTGGCGTCTTTTCGCTGGTTCTCGGGGATGGCGGCGCGGGCGATGGCGGCCTGCCACACCCGGGCGACGATCATCGACCCGAGGATGCGGCTGGTCTCCTCACCGAGGATGCCCTTCGGCAGCCGGCACAACAGAACACCGCCGTCGAGGACCTTGCCCATGTCGAACGAGCTGTGCGCGTTGCCGATGACGCTCTTGACGAAGTCCCGCAGCAGGAACGCCCTGAGCCTGGCGAGGACGGGGGCGATAACCTGGCCGCGGAACTGCTCGTTGATGCCGTCGTACCAGAGCCAGAAACCGGCGAGCCCGTCCGGGTCGTCCAGGCCGTGGGTGAACCGGCCTCGGAACTCCCGGTCCTGCAACAGCGACGGCACCAGACTCAGCGTCGGCTTGGCGTGGCGCATCAGCGTCAGGCACGCCACCCGCATCGTGTCGTCCATCCGGGGACCCCACTGACCCTGGAAGATCTTCGCGAAGATCCCCACCAGGTTGTCCACGGCCAGATGCCGATCGCCCCCGTCATCAAGAGGGTTGAAACAGGCCGGGTTCTCCTGGTCCGGGTCGACGATCACGATCTTCTTCGCGTACGAGGCGGGAAGCCGGTCGAGGATGTCGGTGATCAGATCCCCACGCGGGTCGATGACCACCGTCCCACGGCCGGCTTTGATGTCGCCGAGGATCATGTTCAGCAGCAGCGTGGACTTGCCGACGCCGGTCTTGCCGACCACGTGCACATGCTGGCGGGCGTCGGTCACCTTCAGCCCGACGCTGTGGTGGCCGATCTGCGACCGGCCCAACACCTTCACCCCACGGCCGCCGGAGGGAACCTGCACCGGCGCCGGCACTGCCTTGGCCCGCGCCCGGTCCAGGCCCGGCACCGCCAGGTCCAGTGGCAGCGCCGCCATGGCGGCGAGTTCCGGCACGGTGGCCAGGAACCCCCGCCGTAACGTGCGCCCGGCGATCGTGGCGACCGGTTGCGGCATCGTCATCCGCCGCAGCCGGTTCGGGCCCGTGTACGCCGCGGCAGCCGAGGCGATCGTGTGCCCGAGCCCGACCAGACGCTCGCGGATCTGCTTCGCCCGCTGCGCGTCCGGTGGGGTCGTGTCCGGGTCGGTGGCGACGGCGAACCGGACCGCGATCTCGAAGTGCGGCACCCGCACCGCCTTGTCCACGACGGTACGGGCGTCCGCGCTGGCAACCGGGTCCCGCTCGGCTACCCGCCGCGCCGTGGCCGGCGCGCGGGTCCGGGCCGGGCCGGGCGTGAACGCGTCGAGCAGCCACAGCACAGGCTCGATCGCCAACCGCGCCGCCCCGGAGACGGCACGAGCGGCCACGTCGGGCCGCCCGTGCGGATGGGTGCTGGTGCCCGCCGCTGCCCGCCGAGCCGCGCGGACCCGTCCGGCGGGTGCCGGGCGAGCGAGGATCTGCACACACGCGTGCTCCCGATGGTGAACCTCGGCCCCGGCGGCGAGCAGCGCCCGCAGCGGATCGGCGTCGTGCTCGGCGCGTAGCGGCAACACGTCGGTGTGCTGCGGCCAGTGCGCCCAACCCACCTCATCGCCCACCTCGCCTGGGATCGGCGCGGCAGCGTCGGCGGTGGTGAGGGTGGCGGCGGGCCAGGCCGCGCGGACGGCGGCCTCGACCGCGCCGGGCGGCACCGTCCCGGGCACCCAGACCCGGATGGTCAGGGCGCGGCCGGTCCAGGTGTACTCCCACCCGACGTGCGGGTAGCCGAACACGCGCCGACGCCACACCGACGGCGTCAGCACACCCATGAGGGTGCTCCAGAACGCGGCGGCGGCCTCGGCGGTGACCTCGGGTGGCGCGGCGATGGTCAACCACCGCGCGCCGGCCGCGAACCGCCGGTGCCGCCAGGCGAGGACCTGATCGTGGGCGAACACCGTGCCGACGATCGCGGCGGCGGCGAGGAAACCGAGCCACGGCCGGGCGATGACCCACTGCCACACCTCGGCAGGCCAGGTCGGGGCGATCATCATCCGTCCTCCCCGACACCCGTGACGGCGATCCGGTGCTCTGCGCCCGACCCGACGCTCCTGAAGGGGATTCGCGATCGGCCCGCGACGAGCAGCCCCTCGCCCCTGGGCGCCGACAGCAGCAACCGCGACTCCCCGGCGGTCAGGCTGAACGCCTCACTCACCGAGTCGATGGACTGCGTGCTCTGGCGCATCAACACCTGGGTCGCCGCGTTGGACACAACGGCCAGACCGAGATCGGTGGAGAGCACGTCGGCGGCATCCTGAGTGATGACACACAGCCCGGCGGACCGCTTCCGGGCGGCCTTGGCCATCCGAAACAGAAACCGCGCACCCTCGCCGTCGCGCATCAGCAGCCATGCCTCGTCCACCACCACAAGCTTGCGCCGCCGACGTGAACTCGTCGTCGGGGTGTCGATGCCCGACCAGATCGAGTCCAACGCCAGGAGCGTGCCGACGGTACGTAGCTCGTCGGGCAGGTGCCGCAGCGACCACACCACCAGATGTCCGGTCGGGCTGGTGGTGGTCGGCCCGCTAAACAGGCTGGCGAAGTTCCCCACCGTCCACGGTGCGAGCCGCGCGGCGAGCTGCCCGGCGGCCGGATCGTCGTCCGCGTCCAGGGTGGCGGCCAGGTCCCGTAGCAAGGGCGCGGGTGTGGTCCAGGTGGCCGGGTCGCCGTTGATCCCCGCCGCGGCGTAGGTGGCGGTGATGGCCCGGTCCAGGGCGGCGCGTTCGGCCGGCGGCGGTGCCGCGCCGAGCATCACCGAGATCAGCGTGTGCAGGTACAGGCCACGCCGGGTCAAGGTGTCGGGCCGGTTGTCGGTGGGAAGATCGAGGGGGTTGACGCGGACACCCGGGTGGCCGAGCTGCACGACGGTGCCGCCGACGTGCTCGGCGAGGGGCGCGTACTCGTCCTCCGGGTCGATCACGCTGACGGTCGTGCCCTGGTACAGGTTGCGCAGAACTTCAAGCTTGACGAAGTAGCTCTTGCCCGCACCGGAACGAGCGAGGACGACGCTGTTGTGGTTGTCCTGCGCCCACCGATCCCAGATCAGCACCCCATTGCTGGTCGTGTTGACCCCGTAGAGCACGCCCTCGGGCAGCGCGACGGTACCCGGCGCCGGAGCAGCGAGGTCCTCCGACGCGAGCGGGAAGGCGGCAGCGAGAGCGGTGGTGTCCAGGATGCGGCGCATCCGCAGCGGGTCCACCCCGACCGGCAACGTCGCCACCCAGCCCTGCTGGTGGCGAAACGTCGCCGGCTGCAGATCCAGCAACACACTCGCGGCGGCCGACTTCACGCCCGCGGTGACGGTGCGCAGCTCGTCCAGGGTACGGGCGTGAACGGTGACGTAGATGCCGGTGTCGAACAGCTTCGCTGCCCCGCGGGCGACCCGTTCGGCGAGATCGGCGGCGTCGGCGGCTGCCGCCTCGACCATCGTGTCACCGAGCCGTCCCTGATCGGCATCGAGGCGGCGCGACGATTCGAAGCGGGCGCGCTGGCGTTTGAGCATCGGCGCGGCCAGCTGCGGCGCGACAGGCTCCACGTGCACCGCCACGTCGACCCGTCCGGGATAGGACAGCAGCGGGTCGAGCCAGGCGGGGCCGACCTCGGCCGGATAGCCGCACACCGCGTAGGTGGCGGCGTACCCGTCGCCGACCTGCACATGCCAGGGGGTGACCGACAACGCGGCCGGGGAGGGCATCCCCTCCCCGGCCGCGACACTCTTCCTGGATTTCCACACGTTCATGATGTGCTCCGTGAGGTGATCGGGGCGCCGGGCACCGCGCGAGGGCCAGGCACCGGTGGGGAGAACGGATCGACCGCGTTCGCGAGGGCCGAGGCGACGGCCGGCCCGTCCAGTGCGGTGGCTTCGACGCCGAGGCCGCACAGGGCACGCACGGCCGTGTCGGCGGCGTGCGCGCCGGTGACGACAGCGAGGACCTGCCGACGTAACGGATCCCGTTCGCTGTCGAGGTCGAGGAGGAACTCGGCGTAGTCGTCGGCGGCGGCCTGCAACGCAGGGTGTGGCAGGCGCGGCGCGTGATCGACGGTCGCCTGCGCATAGACCGTCAGGTCGTGCCGCTGCGCGGCCACGACGATCTGCGCCGGCCCGGTCAGGCTGTTGAGGAACCGGCCGAACCCGTCCACCAGCGCACCCTGCTCGCCGCCGGTGCGCAGGTGAATGTTCGTGGTGCCGCAGGCGATCACCACCTTGTCGCTGCCCTCGCTGGTCAGGACTCCGGTCGCGCTGACCGCCGTGACCGGCGAGCGCAGCGGCGCCGGGACGCTCGGCTTACCGGCGACGGCCGCGACCGAGCTGGCCCGCGCGGTGCCTGGAGTGAGGGTGCGCTGGCTGCGGGACAGTGAGAGGCCGTGGCGCAGCCACACGTCCAGGGGAAGGCCGTCGCGGCGGCCGAGCGCCACCACGACCGCGACAGCGAACACGAGGACGCCGGCGACGACCCAGGCCACCGGCGGGAGCAGGTGCCCGTACGTGCGGTAGATCCCGAACCCGGCCAGGCCGACGCCGCCGATGATGCCGAGCTGCCGGAACGTCAGGCCGAACGCGATGCGATCCGGCTCGTTGACGTTGGCCGGCACGACGGCGCGCGGGAGATTGTCATCGAGGTTGGTCATGTGTCACTCCGTTCAGGTAGACGGGTGCGCAACCGGCGGTAGTGGCGGTGGGTGTGGGGAGCTCATGTCGACCGAGTAGGCCGCACCGGCGTTGGCATACGCCGACCCAGGCCGCGAGTCATTCCTTGGACGGCGACGGTGCGCAGGATGAGTCCGGTGATGTTCGGAGCGCGGCCCTGCTGGATGACGAACCGGCGCATCAGGCTCGGGACCTTGACCGTGGTCCACAGGACCACGATCACCATCAGCAGGTTGAGGGTGTCCGAGCTGGGCAGGCCGAGCAGGATCGGCAGGTTCGACTCCGGATCGACCAGCAGGTCGACGCCCGCCGAGAACGCCACCGCCTGCAACGTGGGTGTGGCCAGACACCCCAGCACCGCCCGCCACCACAGCGTGGCGGCGCCCTGCGTCCACGGGGTGGCGTAGCAGGCCAACGCCACCGGTGCGATGCCCGCCAGGATGACCAGCATCCCGATCCGTACGAGCCAGGTGCCGACGAGCATGAACATCAGCACCACGATGAGAAGCCCGATAACGGCGATCAGCAGGGCGTTGCTCGGGTCGGCCATCGCCGACGCGATACGCGCGCGGACGAAGGCGATGGCCTCGGTGGTCGGTGCGGACTCACCGGCCATCGCCACCGTCAAGGCGTTGGCAATGCTGATGAGCACGCCGGTCAGCGGAACCGCGAACGCGGAGAGAACGAATCCGACCACGAGCCGGGGTACCAGCTGCTTGACCTGGTATCGGGTTTCGACGGAATCACCGAGCATCACGGCGATACCGGCGGCGATGACCGCGAGGACGAAGCAGGCGCTGACGACCAGCGCACTGTTGCCGGCGATCGATCGCACCTGCGGCAGGACGGTGACGTCCGGTGAGACGAAGATTGACGATGTGAGGAAGGCCAGCAGACCGCCGAGAAGGTCGTTGACCTTCTCAGCCAGCCAGCCGACCAGGGCCTCCATCAACCCGTTGATCATCATGGTGGACATGTCAGCCGCCGAGGATGCCCTGCAACACCTGCAGGATCACCGGGGCCAGCACCGCCAGGGCATATCCGACCAGGGCGGACTTGAAGTTGCCCTTGGCCTGCTCGACCTGCGCCGGGTCGCCTCCGGCGGCCATGTAGCGCAGGCCACCGATGACCAGGAACATCGTCGCGACCAGCGCGATGATGCCCATGATCCAACCGGTGATGTTGGCAATGACCTGGTTGATGCTGTTGACCGCCAACGGCTGCGGCGCGGCGGCGAGGTCAGACAGAACGGACAGAGTTGTGTGCATTGCTGGGCTCCACAAGAGATCCGCGGGCCGCCACGGTGAGGACCAGAGCAAAGGACCGGTGAGGTCCGGTTGGGGGCGCTCCTCCCTTGCGTGATGCGAAGGGGTTGCGGTGTCAGTACGCCGCGCCAGCCATGCCGGACCCGGGGCCTCGCCGAAAGGAAATGGTCCTCACCGGGCGGGCATGCCGTGGATGACATGCACCGCCCAGATCTCGGCTGTCAGGCCGATCGAACCCACCACACGCCTGTCACGCCCTGACAAGACCGGACAGCCACTCACGTTGCCGCCGCTTGACGATGCGCTGTCCGGTGCGATGGAGACCGTGCGTCTTGGCGGCAGATCAGAGCCCAGTTTCAGGTGGCGGTGAAGACCACGGCAAGCCCCGCGGCTGCAGCCCGCTGGTAGAACGCCCGAACCTCGACGAGGTTGTCCCAGGTGTAGTCGAAGTCGGCGTCGTCGAGGGCGCCGCGATAGTCGGGGTCGTCGATTGCGTCGAACCGCTGGCGCAGCTGGCGTCGGTCGACGGACTGCAGAGCGGCGGCCACGTCCCGGGCCTCGTCCACCGTGAGGTAGACCAGGACGTACTCGTCGTGCAGCCGGCGTCCGCCGAGCACCGCATGGCTGAACGGATACTCACCACCGTCGGGTTCGAGGGTGCCGTCGGTCAGGCACCGGTGGATGGCGTCCCATGCCTTGTCGGTGTCGACCTTCAGGCCGTCCTCGGCCCATGACTCCTCGATCTCCTCGATGAGTTCGTCCACCGCGTCGCTGTCGCCGTCATCGGCGGCCGCGAGTAGCGACCGCTCCTGCTCCGGCGTGATCGCGAAGTGCACTCCCAGCACGCAGAGATCCTATGCTGATCTTCACCAGTGGTTGCGGAGGTTGAGCTCGAACCACGGCACGAAGGAGCAGCAAGGGCGGCGCGCCGATTGCGGCCAGAAGCGGATGCCGTGCAGGGCCCTGAAGTGATCTCGCACACGTACGGCAGGATGGGCTTCATGGGGATCACCGACCCGTGCGTGACCATCGCGGAAGCAACCTTCGTGGCACGGTTCTTTATCGATCCTCACGAGGACACCGTGCGGTGCGTAGCCAATGTCGATGTCGTCGTCGATCTTCCTGACGGCTCAAGGTGGGCGTTGACCATCTTCACCGTCGAGGAGGTCCGCCGCCTGCTTGCGAGATGGATGGAGACCGGGGAGGTTGCGAACGGCAGCTACTTCTGGGTCGTTGACCAGCTGATCGTTCCAGAACCGGGCGTACGAGCCATGACCACAGCGATCCGAGAACTCGTCCGCAGCGGGCAAATCACAAGCGTCGGCCTCCGATGCGAGGACTCGGACTGAAGTCGCCAGGGCGTGCCCGCCAGGGATGGGCCCAGGATGGGTGTCATCGCACGGATGGCGGCAGATCCGTGCACCCGGTTCCATGGGTAATCCACCTGGCCGAGGGACCACGGTAAGGTCCGGGGCCGACTGCATCAGAAAGTTGCAGGCGTGGCTCGCCACGATCACGCGATACCCATCGTTGCAGGGAGCAGGCCCATCGACGCCTCCGACACGATCACCCTGTGGCGGCCCACCGGGCAGGCCGAACTCGACCTTGTCGCGGCGTCCGGATGGCGGGCTTGGCCACCACGCCTGCCGGACCAGCCGATCTTCTACCCGGTACTCAACCGCTGGTACGCCACAAAGATCACCCGCGAGTGGAATGTCCCTGCCGGGGGCGTCGGCTACGTGACCCGGTTCGAGGTCCAGCGTGCGTACCTGGACCGTTACGAGGTTCACCAGGCTGGTGGCCGTGACGTGCTGGAGTACTGGATCCCCGCCGAGGAGCTTGCCGACCTCAACGCTCACATCGCCGGCGCGATCACGGAGAAGGCTGACTACCGTGGTCCCGTAAGCGATCAGGAGTTCACCGAGGCCCACGACGCGCTGGGCAGGGCGCTACCGGCCGCGTGGCGTGCCTACCTGCAAGGTGAGTCGTGGTTCCGGCGAGGGTGGATGACAGGCGATGCCTATGTTTGGCTCAACACGCCACGCGAGATGCTTGAGCTGCACCACGCATGGGACGAGAGCACCTCGTCACACCCTGGCATCGCGATTATCGGCGGTGACGGATCCCGTGAACAGCTCGTGCTCGACCTACGCAGCGACCCCGCACCGGTGATGCTGGTCGACATCGCCAGCAGCGGATGGGACAGCGCGATCCGACAAGCCGATGACGTCGGCGAGCTCATCGACCGCATCGAGGCGGGCACCTTTGCGTTCGACTTCGGGGATTAGCGGACACCAGTGAGCGGTCGAACGCGCCCGTCGCGGCGGATCCAGGCACTATTGCACGCCGCCCGCGCTGGACATTGCGACAGCTTGTATCTCCGTCTGACCGACTGGAAGGCGAGCCACCCCCGGTTTCGGCACGAGCTACGGTTCGCGGGCTTGGGCTATGTATGCGATGTGAGCTGCCCGGTGCCTCAACAACCGGCGTAGGTACGGGATGATCAGAGCCCAGGTCACCACTGTGCCCAGCGGCCGGAAGGGCGCGGTGACGGTCATGCGGTCGGCCATCTGCGTGCGTACGCCGTCGAGGTCCTGGAACTGGTGCTCGTGGCGCAGGCAACGGAAAGGCCCCCGTGTCTGCTCGTCAACGAAGCGGTACGGCCGTTCATAGGCGGTGATCCGGCTGGTCATGTGCCAGCGCAGTCCGAGATGGCGGGCATGAAAGGTGACCTCGTCGCCCAGTGCGAGTCGACGTCGTCCGGTGCTGGTCGTGGCCGTCTCCCCGCTGGCGGGTAGAGACGCGGCGTGGACGTCCACATCGAGTGTCAGATCGAACACCACACTCGGGGCAGCATCAATGACGGTCACGACCTCGATGCGCGCCGGCACGTGGAGAGCCTATCCATGGGCGCTGCCGCAGGCCGCCCCGTCACGACTACGTCCGGACACCACAGCAGCCAGGCGCCGACGTCACCTTCCGCGACGAACGCTCGGCGGCAGATCCGGATGCGTCGACCAGTCGCGGTACATCTTATTGGCAGTTCCTGACCCGGACGGCTGTCGCGTGTCGTAACACCACGTGACGCGCGGTCGACGGGCAGGTGAGTGAGGGCGGTCGCGCTTGCTGCGGGTACTTTGAAGTTGCGGTTGTCGATGACGATGTCGGCACGTCCGGTCGGTCGAATTTCGGCCAGGTAAAGCTCCTCGTCCGATGCGGTACGTGCGGTACGGCTCAGCCGCCTTCTGCCGAATCCATTCACGCCCGTCGCGGATCGTGCCGCGTGCAGCACGCCGCCGGCTCGACGTGGACGTAGACGCGTATCCCAGTTTCGTGACAGGGCCGACTTTTGTAGAAAATCGCCGTCCGCCACGACGGTCGCATCGTCCGGCGCCATGTGAACTCCGGAGTTGATGGGCGTACGGCCGCTGTCAGGCTTCGGTGTTTGTCCGATTGCGATGCATTGCTCTCTAGTAGTCGCGATCACTCAAAGTTGTCATTGACGTTGAGGCTTTTCGGTCCGTACATTTTGGAGCTTCAGGTTGATCGAGTGGAGTAGACTTTATGAACCCTGCGCGCTTAAAAAAAGCCAAAGCTACCCGTAGTCGGTTAGATTCGAATAAATCGCGATGGCGGCAAATGATCGCTTGCGGTATGGCGGTGTCGCTTGTCGCGACGTTGATAGGCGTGCCGTCACGCCCTGTCGAAGCTGCGGCTCTGCCGCCGAAACACACCGAAGTCTCGACCCCTGCTCAGGTGCTTGAGCGAGAGGGTGAGGCGGCTGCGCTGGCAACTGCGAGATTGACCGGTCAGCTGGTGCGGATTACGGGGATGACGACGGAGGCAGCGGAGTATGTAGCCCATCCGCAGGGGCATGTCGAGGCAAAGGTTCATGCCGGCCCGGTGCGGATGATGCGTGACAACCAGTGGGTGCCAATCGATCTCACGCTCTCGTCTGCGTCGGACGGCTCGGTTCGTGCGGTAGCGCATCCCCTCGATTTGTGGATGTCGGGCGCCCGGGTTGACGGCGGGACGCTGGCGGCGGTGGGCGTCGGCAAGGGGCGGTTGAGCATGGGCTGGGCAGGTGCCCTTCCTGAGCCGGTCTTGACTGGCAATCGCGCGACGTACCCGGATATTGCGGACGGGATCGATCTGGTTGTTGAAGCGACCCGTACCGGCGTTGCGCAATTTCTGACTGTGAAGAACCGGGAGGCGGTCGAGCGGCTACCGGAGCTAGAGTTTCCGATCAAAGGCGATGGAATCTCCTCCTTCAGTCAGGACAGCTCTGGTGGGCTCCTTTTCAAGGGTTCCGGTGGGCGGCCGCTGGCGACCGTACCTGCGCCGGAGATGTGGGATGCGCAGCGCGCTGTGGGCAGCGGCGAGCCGACGCGCCGGGCAGTAGTTCCGGCCGAGGTGGTGGAGTCTGCAGGTCGTTCGGTTCGCAATGCCGATGGTGTGACTTTGCGCTTGAAACCTGACCGTAACTGGTTGACGGATCCTGCTACACAGTATCCAGTCACGATCGACCCGCAGATCAATCCGCTCTACACTACCTTCGACACTTACGTGAAGGAAAGGGACAACGTCGATCGAAGCGGAGCTAATGATCTTCAGCTCGGTTTGCTGGCCACCTCGCCGACGTCCAAGGCTCGCTCTTTCGTGCATTGGGGAGTGTCAGCCCTGCGCGGTAGGCAGATCACTTCGGCGACAGTGAACTTCTGGAACTTCTGGTCGCATACGTGTACCGCGACGTCGTGGGAGATCTGGAGCACCGGTGCGGCGTCATCAGCAACACGATGGGCCAGCCAGCCGAACTGGTCGCACCTGGAGGCCACCTCAACCGAGACAAAAGGTGCATCCGGCTGCGCTGATGGTTGGGTAACCATCAGCGGAACGAGCTTCTTCCAGCGTGCTGCGACCGCGAACCAGTCCACCGCCTACATGGGGGTGCGGGGCACTGACGAGACCGATGTCAATAGCTTCAAGCAGTTCCGCTCCCGCAATGCTGTGGCCACTAGTCAGGTCCCGTACGCGGTCGTGAACTACAACTCGTACCCAACGGTGGGCATTCGGTCGACCGTTCCATCTTCGGCATGTGTGACCGGCTCCTCGCGCCCCAAGGTCAATACGGCCAGACCCGAACTGCGCGCGGTGATCTCTGACGGGGACGGCTCCTCGGTCCGGGCCGAGTTCGAATGGTGGACCCTCAACGGCACTACCAAGCTCGGTAGTCTCCTCACATCGACCGCCGCCTCGGGCACGACATTCGCCGCAACTGTTCCGAGCACCGTTATGACTCACAACACCGCCTACAAGTGGAGGGTGCGTGGCAACGACGGCACCGTCAACGGCGCCTGGTCGTCGTTCTGCGAGTTTCTTGTTGACACCTCAATCGGTAGCCCGCCGATCATCAGCTCGCCCACATACCCGGAGAACGATTGGGGTGGCGACGCGAACGTCGCAGGCGAGTTCACCTTCGACGCCAACGGCGTCGCCGATGCCACTGCCTACGAGTACAGCCTTGACGTTCAAACCCTGAACCGGGTTGTCAACACCGCGAGCCCAGGCGCTTCGGCAACGGTCAACATCACGCCACTCAATCCCGGTTGGCACAGCCTCTGGGCGCGGACGCGCGACTCGGCCGGCAACGTCACCGAGCTTCGCAACTATCCATTCAAGGTAGGCATCGGCGAGGTGACCTCACCCTCGACCGGGGACGTCACTGGTTCGAGGGTGGCGCTCAGCTCGGAGGCGGCACCGTCCTTCGCCAACGTCACCTACCAATGGCGGCGTGCAAGCTCAGAAGGATGGGTAAACATACCTACCGCCCACGTAACCCACACCGTCGGCGGCAGCCCGGTCACCTGGCCTGTGCCTATTGCCAGCGGCACCGCCCCCAAGCTCAACTGGGATGTCGCAGCGACACTCGGCGCAGTCGACGGGGCCGGAATTCCGCGTGACGGCCCACTCCAGGTCAGGGCCTTCTTCAACCCGAGCAGCAACGGCGCGCCCGCCAATGCAGTCAAGTTCCGGTTTGACCGCAATCTGGCCTCTGCCGACACCGCGAACGTCGGTCCAGGCGAAGTCAACCTGATCACCGGCAACTACCAACTGGATCACACGGATGTATCGGCCGCAGGACTGGAGATCGCCCGCACCGTAAACAGCCGTCAACCGTCCGGCCAAGCGGATCCACTCTTTGGACCTGGCTGGGTGTCCGGCCTCATCGTCTCCGACGCCTTTGCCGCCTACAACCGGCTCACCACCTACGGCAACCTGGTCCAGATCAAGCTCCCTGACGACTCAACGCTGGGGTTCACCAAGGCCAACAGCACTGGTGTCAACTACGAACCGCAAGTCGGGGCCGAGTCGTTCACGCTGACGTTCAACTCGTCCAGCAGCACCTTCACCCTGGACGACGGCCGCGGCAACATTGTCACCTTCAGCAGGGTGGCAGCCGATCCGATCGGGATCTACACGCCGACCACAGCCACCACGTCGGGATCAGGCAACAGGACGACATACTCTTGGGAAAAGACCACCCTCGGTACGACGGAATTCATGCGCCCCACGCGGATCCTCGCGCCCACGGCTGACGGCGTCACCTGCACCACCCTCGTGCGTGGCTGCCGCGCGCTTACCTTCACCTACGCCGCCGCGACGACAGCCACCGGCCTCGCTGACGGCACCTGGGGCGACTACGCAGGCCGGGTAAAAGAAATCTCCTACACCGCATGGGATCCCGACCTCGCCACACCGGCGATGCGTACGACCACGCTGGCCCGCTACACCTATGACAGTGGCGGCCGCCTCCGGACCTACGCCGACCCGCGACTTGACTACACCAGCAGTGGCGGACCACAGCAGCTTCGCACCGTCTACTACTACAACGGCAGTGGCGTCATCACCACGATGACCGCCCCTGCCCAGCAGACCTGGCAGTTCTCCTACACCACCATTCCCGGTGACCCGGGCGGCGGCCGGTTGCACAAGGTCACCCGCTCTGCCCTCTCCGCGGGCACGGCAGTCGAAACAGTCGTCTACCAAGTTCCCGTCTCCGGCAGCGCCGCACCACACGACCTTTCTCCGGCACAGACCGCACGGTGGGGTCAAACCGAGGCTCCAACTGACGCCACTGCGGTATTTCCCCCCAACCAGATACCCGACGGCGACCCAACCACAGGCACACTCCCCAGTTCCTACGAGCGAGCGACGGTCACGTACCTCGACGCCAACGCCCGTGAAGTCAACGTCACACAGCCTGGCGGTTACCTCCACACCACGTGGTACGACCGCTACGGCAACAACGTGCGGGAGCTCGACGCCGGGAACCGCGCTCGTGCCCTCGACGCATCCCACTCCGACACACCCCTCGCCGAGGCGCAACGTGCGGTGACCCTGTCAACGGAGAACGTCTATTCCTCAAACGGTCAGCTGCTGCTGGAGACGTTCAATCCGGAACACGAGGTGACACTGTCAGAATCCGGAACAGTCGTCCGAGGCAGGGCACACATCCGCTACAGCTACGACGAAGGCGCCCCGGAGGAAGGCGGCCCCTTCAACCTGGCCACCACGACCCGTACCTCGATCAGCTATGTGCGCAACGGCCAGACCATCGATGAGGACATCCATACCACCACCACCAACTACGACTGGGCCCTACGGGTGCCGACCGTGACAACGATCGATCCTGACGGGCTCAGCTTGACGACGCGAGCCAGCTACGACACGGCAGGCCGCGTGGTCGCGAAAACAGCACCAGCCGGTGGTGGCAGCGACACGACGCCAGCGACCCGTATCGCTGTCTACTACACCAACGCGCCTAACGCACAGCACACCGAATGCGGTGGCCGACCCGAGTGGGCCGGGTTGCAATGCCGTATCCACGCCGGCGGCGCTGCAGAAAGTGGACCCGAGCTCCTCGCCACAGTTACCACCTACGACTACTACCATCAGCCGCGCCTTGTCGAAGAGATCAACAGTACGGGAACCGTGCGCACCACTACTGTGACCTACGACACGGCCGGGCGTGCCGTTGACACGAGCCTCACGGGTGGCGTCGGTGCCGCGGTCGAGAAGCGTCGCAATATCTACGATCAAGCAAGCGGGAACCTCATCCGCACGCAGGCGATGGAAGGCACCGGCACCGTCGTCGCTGAGATCCATCGATCTTATGACAGCCTCGGTCAGTTGACCTCATACACGGACGCCGACGGCAACACCTCAACCACTACGTACGACTCGCTCGGCCGCGTCGTGACGATGAGTGACGGAAAGGGCACCCGAACCTTCAGTTACGACGGTGGCACGGAACGCCGAGCCCTTCCCACCGCTGTCACCGATAGCCAGGCCGGAACCTTCACTGCCACATATGACGCCGACGGCGGATTAGCATCCGAGTCATGGCCCAACGGCATTGTCGTAAGCCGCATCTACAACGAGGTCGGCTCGCCGATCTCCCACTCCTACTCCCGCCCAGGATGCGGCCAGGCCGACTGCACCCTCTTTGTGGAGAACAGCGGTTACACCATCCACGGCCAGCGCCAGTGGACCAGCAGCACCTTCGGTGACCGGGCCTACACCTATGACCCCAGCAACCGTCTCGTCCAAACCAGGGAAACGATCTCCGGGACATGCACCTCACGCGCCTACGAGTTCGACGAGGCCAGTAACCGCACCTCGCAGCAGACGTACGTTGCCCCCGCGGGCTCGCCGTGCCAGTTGACGACGACGACCACCGCTCAGACCTGGACCTACGACAACGCCGGTCGAGTAGACACCTCTGAGTACCTCTACGACGACCTTGGCCGCACCGTCCAGGTTCCCGGTCGCGACTCGGCCCATCCCATCAACGGCGACATCACGATTGACTACTACATAAACGATCTCGTCAAGAGCATCACGCAGCACGGCCGCACCACCAGCTACAACCTCGACGTGGACAGCGATCGAGTCCGATCGTGGGTCGACAGCGCCGGCGGGTCACCTGCAACGTCGACTCACCACTACGCCGACGACAGTGACGTCCCGGCATGGACGCAGGTGGGGACCAGCGGTGTCACCCGTCCGGTGCACACTCTGAGTGGCATGTCCGCCATTTGGAACAGCGTGGACTCTGCTCTCAACTGGCAGATCGCCAACCTGCATGGCGATATCGTCGCAACGGTAAATGGCAACGATCCGGGTCTGACCACCGTGCGCAGTTACGACGAATATGGAGCACCACACACCAGCGTAACCAGCGTAACCAGCGAAGATCGTTATGCGTGGCTTGGTGCCACTGGGCGAGCAACCGATCCATCCGCAGGTATGGTGCTGATGGGCGTGCGGCTTTACAACCCCACAACAGGACGTTTCCTTCAACCTGACCGAGTTTACGGAGGGAATTCCAACCCCTACACCTATCCAGTTGACCCGATCAACGGCCTCGACATCGACGGCCAGGTAGGGATCGCTATTCCGGCTGCCGTCCTCGGCGGGGGCGCCCTTGCAGCCGCCGCGGCAGTCATAGGTTTCATGGCTGCATTCATCACGGTGTGTGCCGTTGTTGGCTGCACGGTTACTGTGCCAAAGACCAAGGTAAAGGTCCCATGGCCGAGCAAAAATTCAAAGACTGCGAAGAAGAACAAGAACACCAAGTACAAAGTTTACAAGATCTTCAACTTGCGAACGGGGGCGATTTGGAAGTACGGTATCACGAAAAACGGAGCGGGTAGACCCAAGGAGCAGCTCGACAAATGTAGCAAGTATTATTCATCATACTCTGCGTGCGGCTATACCTGGGTTAAGGAAAATGTCACAGGATACTTCAAGGCTCGACTTTGGGAGGCGGCGTTGATCACCGTCTACGTTTATCAGCACAAGCACTGCCCGCCTGGCCAATACGGCAGTTGTCGATAGTTCTCGACCAAACCTTGATGCTGTGGTGCCGGTGAACACCAGCGATCCGGCACCACAGCACATCTTCAAAGGATCTGAAATGGACCCCAAATCGGCGAGTCGGACCGAAGCGAGCGAGCCCACTGTTGGGCCTGCGCTTCCCGGCAGGGCTGTTCTTCGAATTGAACTTGCGCGTGACGCCGCCACGAGCCAGGAAGTCATCGAACTCCTCGCCAACGACCCGAACTCGAAAGTCAAGTGTGCTGTGGCCGGCCGCCTCGACCTTCCGGAGCACCTACTCCATGGCCTTGCGGCTGATCCGAACAACAAAGTCCGTCAAGCTCTTGCCGAAAATCCAACTTGTCCGCCGGCAGTCCTTGCTGGCCTGGTTGACGACCCAAGCTTCGACGTCCGCTACGCGGTCCTCGTGAACCCGCGTGCTGACCGCTACGTACACGAGATGATCTGCCGATCCTCCGACGAGGATATCCGCCGCCTGCTCGCTGAATCCCAGTCGATCGAGGAAGACATCAAAACCACTCTCCTCAGGGACCCCTCCGTCGCGGTCCGCGGTGGCATGGCAGAAACCACAGTCGATCCGCAGATCTTGGCCGCTCTTGTGTCGGACCCTGAGCCCAAAGTGCGGGCAAAGGCGGCGCTGAACCCATTGACCACCCAAGAGCAACGGCGACGGCTTGCTCGCGACAAGGCGGCATCGGTCCGATGGGCACTCGTGCAATCCGTCGAGCTAGCGGAAGAAAGCCTCGAAGAGCTTGTGCATGACCGGTCTGTCAACGTTCGGTGGTGGCTGGCCACCACGCCCCAAACTCCTCATCGATTCCTTCGGATCCTTACTGAAGACAAGAGTCCAGAGGTAAGGACCCAAGCGCGAATGAGGCTCGGCCTCAAGGATGGGGCTGAGTAGCGTTCGGTACTGTCTCACCTGCGGATCGTTAAGCGCTGCGCGGCAGTGGTGCGGGCCGACCGTGGGCGGCGGCCTAGCCGGGCGCGCCAGTGACAATGATCCGCATTTCGGCCACCGAATGACCTTGGAAACGCCCGCTGCGAATGTGCGCAGCCACCGTAAGCCTGCCCTTTAATTCGGCACCCGTGTGCGCGCTGATCCTGCATGGGCTCAGTCGGGTACGCGGGTCTCCGAGAAGCTGGCCAGCTGATCGGCAATGCCACCACGACCACCTCCGCCGCTCACCACCGCCACATCCGCTCATCGGCACGTCCGGACGGAACCCGGGCCGGCTCGGCGGGACGCTGCGTAGCGCGCGGCTCGCGGCAAGTCCGTGCACCTGATCTTGTTGATGGCTGCCGAGCCGTGTCACCTCGGGCGGCTGGTTGAGCGTGCTGGATCCGGCTGAGCATGATGCCGTGGGCGCGCCTTCAGGGCGCGACGTGTGTCGGGGGTTCTAGTGACGATGTGCGGGGTGCCCGGTGGGACCTGTCGCGACCGATGATCTCACTTGCGGCCGCTGACTCCTCGTCGTCTGTTGCGGCGTAGGTACGCCACGACTGATTGAATTGCGGCGCCCGCGATTGCGGTGAGGATTGCTCCTGCCGCGACAAGCCACATCGGTGGTGGACCGAAGTCGGGTCGGCCGGACTCGCGTACGGTGCCGTCGATGGCGAGGCTGGCGGCGACCGTCAGCTCGGTTACCCCGGCCGGGGTGCGGAAGAGCACCTCGGGTGAGGTCGCGCCTCGACGTAGCAGCATCAGCTGGACCGACGCCGTGCCGTGTTCCTGGTATGGGCTGGTGGCGATGTCGTGGGTTTCCGGGTAGTCCACCGCCGCCGGGCCGGGCACACCGACCAGCGCGACCGCTTCGTCGGCCGAGCGCCAGCCGACGAGGTGGACGTACGTGGTGGAGCGCAGGTCGGGAAAGGCGGGCCCGGGAACCAGCGTGCCGTCGGCCACGGTTCGGGTCTCTAGCCGCCAGGTTCGCGGGTACGACGGCACCGGGCAGTCTGTGCAGGTAGAGCGGGTCAGAGTGGCCACCGACCGCCCGTCCGGCAGCCAGGAACCGGCCCCGGGTAGCCGGCCGCCGTGGAGCGGCAGCTTCCGATACGGCCCGACGGTGCCGTCGGGTTCCGCGTCGACGACTCGGGTCAACCACACCTCGTCGCGCACCTGCACCGCCAGCTCGCCACCGTCTGGTGACACCGCTGCTTGTCCGGGTGCCACCCAGGCGCTGCCCACCCGCATCCGCAACACGTCGGTGTGGCGGTCCCGGTCGTACAGCCCGACGTACGGCGTGGCGTAGGTGTTCGGCGGGGTGAAAGTGTCGTGTTCGGCGTAGGCGAGGCGCTTGCCGTCGGGCGCAAAGGCGAGCGGGTAACCGTCCATGCCAGCCGGGGCCGACCGGCCGGACGTCAAGTCATACAGCAATCCGCCAGCCCAAACGTACCGTCCGTCTGGTGAAAGTAAAGCCTCAAACCCGGCGATTTGACGCTGCGCAGGCGCGAGGGCACGATAGCGGTCCGTGTCTGCGGCCACCACTGCCATCCTGTTTTCCTTCCAGTCGTCCCGTACTGCCGGGCCGCCGAAGAGCATCGCCGCCGCGCCGGGTGCCGACCGTCCCACGGTCGCGGTGCGCAGCGGCGGATCGACCAACCGGGTGGGCAGGCCGGGAGCGGTGGAGTCGGCCGTCGCGGGCCACCGGACGGGGCCCGGGCGCAGCGCGTATCCCGCGCCGAGCAGCAGCACCAGGACCGCGAGCATCCCGGCCGTGGCAGCCCGACGATGTCGACGCCGGGCACGCGCCCGGTCGAAGAGCTCGTCGGGTACGGCGGCCGCCGGCACGCCGTCGGCGAGGCCGTGCAGCGCCTCACTGAGTCGGCTGGTCATCGTGTCACCTCCTGTGGGGCCGGGCCGACGAGCTCGGCCAACTCGGGGGCGAGGGCGCGCAACCGGCCGAGGGCGTGCCGCGTCTGGCTCTTGACCGTGCCGACCCGGCAGCCGAGCAACTCGGCGGTCTCTGCCTCGGTGCGGTCCTCGTAGTAACGCAACACCAGCACCGCCCGCTGCCGCACGGTCAACCGAGCCAGCGCCGCACGCAGCACCACCCGCAAGTCAGTGTCATCCTCGGGACCCGCTGGACGCTCTGGCACGAACCCGTCAAGCTGTTCCGGCGGGCGCGCCCGCCGCCGCCGCCACCAACTAGCCGCCTGGGTATACAACACTCGACGCAGGTAGGCGCCAGGGTCGTCGAGCCGCTCCCACCGGATCGCGACCCGGGCCAGGGCCACTTGAACCAGATCTTCGGCGTGGTGCCGATCGCCAGTGAGCAGGTACGCGAATCGAGTCGACGCGGCGTTCTCCGCCCGTACGAACTCTGCGAAACCGGCCCGAGCCCGGTCCTCATCCATCAACGGCTTGCCCCCTCATCTACACAGACGCCGAGGTGGGCGACCACGGAGGGAACCCCGCCAACCTTTTCTCCCTAGGTATGCGCGGGGCGATGGTGCCACCCAGACGTCTCACGGGCATCCGCTCATCGGCTACTCCGCGCGCCGAGGAGGCAGTGGGTTCAGCAACCCGCGTCACCCAACGTCACCGACCCGACCCGCCGCCAGGTCAGGCGGCGGGTCGCCGGACGTAGATCGAACTCGCCCCTGGCGAAAGCCGGGGCGGCTTCCTGCAGATCAAGAGTGGTGCGTTGCTAGGCCGCCATGCCTTCGCGGGGGCTGGACGGGTGGATCGGGCCGGAGAGGTCGCCGCGCGTGATGGCGGTGGCCACGATGCGCTCGGCTCGTCTTCTGCGCATGCGCAGGGCCGAGGCGGTGACGCCTTGTTCGGCGGCCAGGTGCTCGATCAGGGCGTCGCCGAATCGGGTCGCGCTGATCAGTTCGGCGGCTTCGGTGGTGATCATGCCGGTGGCGGCTGCTCGGCCGAGCAGCAGGTCTGGGTGCCCGTAGGGCATGCGTGGTGAGCGTGACCCGCTGGACAGGTCGGGCGGCAGTTCCTCGCTGTCGTCTGCCTTGACGACCGCGACGCCTGCACGATAGGCCGCCCAGCACAGCCGCAGCCACAGTCGGGGTGGGGCGAGGTCTGCCGTGCGCAGGGCGTGGAGGAAACCGGCGAGGACTTCGGAGTCCACGTCGTCGGCGTGCCGAGCGCAGCCGCGGCTGATCTTCGCCGCGAGGTGCGTTAACGCGGGCAGCGCTACACCGATCGCGCCGACGACCCAGGCGGGTCCCCATTCGCGGGCGTGCTGGGCGAGTTGCCGCCACAGCTCGTCTGTGGTGGTGCTGTCGTAGAGCTCGAATATGAGCAGTTGGCGTAGCTTGTTCAGCGGCATCGTGGTGTCCGGCAGGCCCGGCACCGGCCGTGCGTCGAACACCAGCGGCGCGGGTTCGCACGTCAGCAGCTCGAATGCCTTCTCGGCGGTGGTCAGTGCCGTGTCGGTAGTCCTTGTGCGGCTGATGGTTGCCATGGTGATGTCCCCTCGACGTGGAGCGCGTCGCCTTGTGCGAAGGCTCCGTGAGCACCGATTGGGACAGCTCGACCTGACACCAGAGGCGCTTGTCAGACCGGGGCAGGTGGTGTCCGGTCCTGTCAGGTTCCGACCTGTCAGGACGACCCGCACGCCCGGCCAGGGAGGCTGTCAGGCGGCCGGGGTGACGGGTTCTGTCAGGGGCGGGGTGGGTTCGATCGGCCTGTCAGCGGCGCACTGGGGATCGTCAGTACGCCCGCCGGTCCGGGGGCCACCGTGCCTATGACCGAAAGAAACCCGCGCCGCGCGCCAATCCCTGTGGGGGATGTGGTGCCCGGCGACCCGCCCGTGCCGATCACCGTCTGGCCGGTCCCCGCCCCCGCCAGGGGCGAGACCATGTCCAACGCGATGGGCGTGCGGCTGGTCCACAACCTCACCCACCCGTCCGATCTGATCATCGACCTGGCCGGCGGGCCGCAGTTGGCCCGCGCGGTCATCGCCGCCCGCCGCCGCAGCCACCTGCATGCGCCTCGGCAGGTCGGCTGGGGCCGGGAGGCGGCGACCCTGATCGTCACCGGCTGGCCGCTCGCCGACACCGCCTCGCCGGTGGACTTCTTTCTCCGCTGCCGGGAAAGCCTTGTGACCGGCGGCTGCGTGGCGGTGCTGCTGCCGCACGGCGACGTCGTCCTGCCGGTCGACGTGGTCATCGCCGCGAAGCGGGCCGGGCTGGCGTACCTGCAGCACATCGTGGCGGCCGACCGACCGCCTCGACGTGGCCAGCAGACACAGCTCGACATTCATACCGACGTGCTGATCCTGAGTCGCAGCACGGAGGCCGGGGGCGCCGATGGTTGAGTCCATGCCGGTCACCTCGGTCTGGTTGACCTGCCAGATACCTGCCCGTGACCAGCGCAGAGGCCGCTACGTCCCGGAAACCTCCAGCCATCCAGCCAAGATGCTTCCGCACCTGGCCGCCCACGCGATCAGCTCGTACACCGCCCCAGGCGATCTGGTGTTCGACCCGATGTGCGGGTCCGGTACCACTCTCGTCGAGGCTATGCACCTTGGTCGGCAGGGGATCGGGATCGACATCGAGCGCCGCTACACCGCCATGGCCGAGGCCAACGTCGCCTTCGCCGCGTCGAAGGACGCGTCCGGGGCGGCGCAGGTGCTCACCGGCGACGCCACCAGGTTGCTCGATCTGGTGCCCGCGTCCGCGGTCGGCCGGGTGGGACTTCTGCTCACCTCGCCGCCGTACGGGCGTGGGACCCACGGTCTCGTGCGGGTCACGAGTACCGGGGTACGTAAGCGGTACCACCAGTACGGGGACCGGGAGCGCGGCAACCTGGCCTACGGCGGATGGTTCCGATTGCTCGACGGGTTCGCCTCAATCCTGGCCGCCAGCTACCCGCTGCTGCGTCCCGGCGGGATCGTGATCATCACTTGCCGACCGGTACGCCGCCAGCGGGACGACTTCATCGACCTGCCCGGCGAACTGCTCGCTGTCGCCCGGTCGGTGGGGCTGATCCCGGTGCAGCGGTGCGCGGCGATGCTCGCCGCCGTCCGAGACGGACAGATCGTGCACCGTGCGTCGATGTTCGGGCTCATATCCGTACGCAGGTCAAGGGCCGAAGGACTGCCCGTGCACCTCATCGCCCACGAGGACGTACTGGTCCTCAGACGAGGCCCC
>NZ_BOOZ01000060.1 GCF_016863495.1 Micromonospora andamanensis | reverse complement strand
GGGCCTAGCTGCAGCACGAGTGCCTGCACGACCAAGTCCTGCGACCCGGTCTGATCCGGGGGCTCATCCTGACCATGCCGTCGGCGCCCGACGTGGGCGCCGACGGCGCGGTCCGTGCGTCGGGGAGGCGTATGCCGTGCCAGCTCCGCCCAGCTTCCGTACCGCCGGCGTGGTCATGGTGCGCGCCACCACGGATCCCGGCGACCTTGAGGTTCCTTCCGGCTTGGACCTTGCCAGCGACACTGCCGTGCTGCGGGAGGGCCTGACATGGTTGATGAAGACGTGGGCGCGCGCCGACATCCGTGATGCCCTCGCCCTGGCGAGCCCCACCCTCGCAGCGCGGCTCGACCGCATCAGCGCGAGTCCCGACACGACGGCCAAAGTGGTTCGCCGGGCCGTCATCTCCGTGGCCAGCTATCTGCTGCGGTGGCAACGGCGGACAACGCCGTTCGGGTTGTTCGCCGGCGTCACGGTCGCTGCCGTCGGAGCGGGCAGCGTGACCATCGGACGACGGCACCGCGTCGTGGCTCGGGTCGACAGCGAGTGGATTGCGGCCGTGATCGGTCGGCTGGAACAGCACCCGCAGTTGCGCCATCGACTGCCCGTGGTCGCAGACAACACCGGCGTTGTTCGTGACGGCCGGTTCATTATCGCCCGCCGTGTCGATCCGGGCGGGGGCAAGGCAGTGCCGCTGCGCGAGGCGTCGGTGCGCTACACGGCGCCCGTTCAGGCGGCACTCGCCAGGGCCGTCGTTCCCGTCCGGTATGACCATCTTGCCGCTGCGCTGGCCGAGCGGTTCCCCGCGGCCCGGCCCGAACAGGTCACCACTGTCCTCGACGACCTGTTGCGGCAGGGCGCTCTCATCAGCGCCCTGCGCCCGCCGATGACGGTCACCGACGGCCTCACACACGTGATCGAGATAGTGACAGCCGCTGACGGCGGGCAGTTCGATGACGTTGCCGCCTTGCTGCGCGATCTTGAGATCGTGCGGCAGCTGATCAGTCAGCACAACGGCAACAACGACCTGGCGCAGGTCTCGGCGAACCGGACCGCGATCGCCGAACGGATGCGCCAGATCGTCGCTGGCAGCCAGCACACCCTGGCCGTCGACACCCGCCTTGACGCTCAGATCCGCGTTCCCGAGCAGGTGGTGACGGAAGCTGTCGACGCCGCACAGGTTCTGCTGCGAGTCAGCACGAAGCCGTTCGGGACGACCGCGTGGCAGGACTACCGCTCCCGGTTCCGGGCCCGCTACGGCCACGGCGCGCTCGTCGCGGTGCGAGACCTGCTCGCCGATTCCGGGCTCGGCTACCCCACCGGCTATCTAGGTGCGCCCCGCGCCCATCCGAGTTGGCGCAGCGTCAACGAACGCGACGCGGCGTTCCTTGCCCTGGTGCAACGGGCTGCGCTCGACGGGCACAGCGAAATCACCCTTACTGACGCAGACATCGACGCGCTGACCGTTGGCGAACCGGCAGACGTCATACCGCCGGCACGCATCGAACTCGGCGTGGCGATCTACGCCGCGTCCCTCGACGCCTTGAACAGAGGCGACTTTCGGCTGCGCTTCACTGCGGCGCCGGGCGCGCCCACCAGCATGGCCGGCCGCTTCATCTACCTCTTCGACGAAGACCAGCAGGCTCAGCTCGCTGCCGCCTGCGCGCCGGGCACGCCGAGCGGCGGCGCGGTGGTGGTGCAGTTGTCGTTCCCGCCGCGCCGGCCGCACAACGAGAACGTCACCCGGGTTCCCCAGTTCCTGCCCGACGTCCTCGCGCTTGCCGAGCACCCCACGGGCCAGCCGATCAGCCTCGACGATTTGGCCGTCACCGCCGACGCCGACCAGATGTACCTAGTGCAGGTCTCCACCGGTCGTCGGGTCATCCCCCACGTTCCCCACGCACTCGACAAGGTCGTGCAGAGCCCTCCGCTGGCACGTTTCCTCGCTGAGGTCGCCGACGCCCGCACCGCCGTATTCGGTCCGTTCGACGTCGGTGCCGCCCGCACCCTGCCGTACCTGCCGCGCGTGCGGTATCGCCGCACGATTCTCGCTGCCGCCCGATGGCTGCTCACCGCCCGCGACCTGTCGCCGCGAGCGGGGCAGGGTTGGGAGTCCGCGCTACAGGCGTGGCAGCGGCACTGGCGTGTCCCGGCCCGTGTCGTGCTCTGCCACGGTGAGTTCCGCCAGCCCTTGAACCTCGACCACCGTCTCGACCGAACTCTGCTGCGGCACCGCCTGGCCCAGGCTGAACGGGTGGAACTGCACGAGGACGCTCAACCTGACGACCACGGGTGGATCGGCCGTGCCGCCGAGCTGCTGATTCCCATGCTTGCCACCACGCCACCGCATCGGCCGCTGCCCCACCTCGCGACGCCCGGCCGGCCGCAGATACCCGGAAGCGCAGGCGTGGTGCACGCGCGGCTGGCCGGCAACCCGGCCCGCTTCGACGACATCATCCGGCACCTCGCTGCCTTCACCACGACACTGCACGACGAGATACACCGGTGGTGGATTCGGCGCCAGCGCGACCTGGTCCGCATCGACGCCGACCAGCACCTCATCCTCGTGCTCCGGCTGACCGCGCCCGAGCACCACCCGGCCGTCACCGCAGCCCTGGCCGCGTTCGCCGCCGAACTCAACGCCCGCGGCCTGCCCGGCCAGTTGTCGCTCGTGCCACACCAGGACCATCCCGGCCGCTACGGCTGCGACGAGGCGCTCGCCGCAGCCGAGGACGTATTCGCCGCCGACACCGGCTGCGTCATTGCCCAGATAGCAGCCGCCGAGCACCTCGGCGTGTCGGCGCAGGCGCTGGCCGCCGCGTCCATGGCTCGGCTCGCCGCCGCGTTCGCCGCCGACACCGGCTCGGGCTACCGCGCTCTGCTGCAGTGCCTGCCGCAGCAGACCGGGCCACAGGACCACGCACTGCGCGAGCAGACGCAACGCCTGGCCGACCTGTCTGCCGACGCGCGGCAGCCACACACCGCCGAGAAGACGCTCGTCTCCGCGTGGTCGACTCGCGACGCCGCCCTACGCCGCTACTACTGCACCCTCACCGCACAGCGCGATTCATCGCATCTCCTGCCGACCCTGCTGCGTGACCACCACATTCGTGCACTCGGCGTCGACCCCGCCTTCGAGCAGGCCACCAACCGTTTGGCTCGCGTCGCGGCGCTGCGTGCCCTGGCCCGATCCGGTCAGCGATGACCAGCCCTACCACCGGTGCCGGCGCCGATTCGTCGGTGAACGGCCCGGATGCCGCGCGCCAGTCGCTGGCCACCGGCACGGCAGGGATCGCCCTGCTGCACCTCGAACGCGCCCTCGCCGGCACCGGTTCCTGTGCCGACGCGCATAGGCAGATCCGTGCAGCCGCGACCGGGCCGCTCGACGGCGGCCTGCACACCGGCTTGTACTACGGCACCCCGGCCATCGCGTTTCTCCTGCACTGCGCCGGCAAGGCCGACGGCCGCTACGAGACAGCCGCGGCTACCCTCGACCAACACGTGGCCCGGCTGACCCACCGCCGCCTCACCGCCGCCGCCGACCGTATGCAGCACGGCGGTGCCGGCTCGCTCGGCGAGTACGACCTGTTCTACGGGCTCACCGGCATCGGCGTGCTGCTGATGCAACGAATGCCCCGCAGTGACATCTTCGCCGACGTGCTGCGCTACCTGACGGTGCTGGTCCGCCCACGCGAGCAGGACGGGCTCCTCCTTCCCGGCTGGTGGGCCGCCCACGACCCCGACCCGATCCTGCCCACCCCGGGAGGGCACGCCAACCTCGGTATGGCACACGGAGCAGCGGGAATCCTCGCCCTGCTTGCCCTCGCCATGTGCCATGGCCACGTCGTGGAGCACCACGGCGAGGCCATCGACCAGCTGACCCAATGCTTTGACCGATGGCGCCAGCACGACGCCAAAGGCGACACCTGGTGGCCGCAGTGGCTCACCCGCGACGACCTCCAGGCCGGGCGCCCACGCCAGCCCGCGCCCGGCCGGCCGTCCTGGTGCTACGGCACACCTGGCATCGCCCGCGCACTCCAGCTCGCCGCGATCGCCACCAACGACCCGGGCCGCCGTGCCGACGCCGAACACGCCCTCGCCGCCTGCCTCACCGACGTTCACCTCAGCCGGCTCACCGACCTTGGCCTCTGCCACGGCCTCGCCGGCGTCTACGCCACCGCCCACCGAGCGGCTGCCGACGCCCAGGAACCATCCCTCACACAATCGCTGCCCGCCGTGACCACGGCCATCCAGACGGCCGCCCACCACCATGACCACCACGACACCCCAGGGCTGCTGACCGGCCATGCCGGCATCCACTTGGCAGCCGAGACCGCACGAAACGGCACCACCGGCACGGGATGGGACACATGCCTGCTGATCACCTGACCACCGCACAAGCTGCCGTGCTCGCCGTGCTCACCGGCACCCCGCTGCGAACAGCCGCAGCCACCGCCGCCATCGATCCCGCCTACCTCGCCGACGCCGTCGACACCTACCACCGTGCCGGCCGCGCCGCCCTCGCTGAGCACACCGACGGCCACTGGTACCAGGTACGCGTCGAGTTTTCCGACTGGGACACCGCGGAGACGACCGTGGTCACCTCACTCGGCCCTCGCCTCGACCACCTCGTGAACGCCGGCGCATGCGGCGGCTGGTGGTTCCTGCGCAAACACCCCTGCTGGCGCTTGCGCTTCGCCCACGCACACGTCGACGCCGTGAACCACGTCCTCGACGACCTCGCCGCCACAGGTGAGATCGCCACGTGGTGGCCCAGCGTGTACGAGCCAGAGACCGCAGCCTTCGGCGGCACACCCGGCATCCGAATCGTGCACGACCTGTTCTGCGCCGATAGCCACGGCGTCTTGACCTACCTACGCCAACCACAGCCAGCCCTCGGACGCCGCGAACTGTCCCTCCTTTTGCTCGGCGGCCACCTTCAAGCCGCCGGACTGGACTGGTTCGAACGCGGCGACGTATTCGCGCGGGTCGCCCAGCTGCGCCCGATCGACGAGACCACCCGCAGCCACCTCGACACGCTCACCGACAGCGTGCGCGGGCTGCTCGCGGCAGCGCCCAACACGGACAACGCCTTGTTCGCAGCCGACGGTGCGGTTCCTTTCGCCGCGCCATGGCACGCCGCGTACACCGACGCCGGCCGCGCACTCGCCGCCGCCGCAACAACCGGCACCCTGCGCCGCGGGCTGCGAGCTGTCGCCAGCCACATCGTGATCTTCCACTGGAATCGACTCGGGCTGGCCGCCCGCACCCAAGGCATCCTCGCCCGCGCCGCACTCGAAGCGTTCCTGCCCGGGAGCTGACCATGAACGCCGCCGTCGACCCCATCACTATCCGAGCCGCCGTCCGCCGTTTCCCACTGCTCGGCCGGCCCCGACCCGCGTGTCCCGCCCTTAGCGACCGGGTCGCCGAAGTCGCGGAGATCGCGAAGATGGCAGCCGCGCAGAACGACAACGGCATGGCCGAGGCGGCACACGCCCTGAACAAGGCGGCATTGATCGCCAGCGACTGCGCCCTACCGGACCTGGCCCGCCAATGGTGCTGGCGACACATCAACATCTACCGGCGACGAGACTCGCTCACCGCGCTGCAGGCCAGCTACTTGCTCGAACCCGTCCTCAACCTCGCCCGTCTACAGATCCGCGCCGACAACGGGCGGCCTGCACTCCACCTGCTCACCGCGATGTGTGAGGCCGTCACCGCAGGCACCAACCTGGTCGTCGACGGTCGGACACTGCCACTGACCAACCTGACCGGCACACGCGACGAGCTCGGCAAGCTCCGCCAATGGGCCTGGCTACAACACCTCAGCGAAGGCATCCGCGTCCTCGCCCTCACCGGCCGATGGGACGATGCCGTCGAGCACGCCACCACCCTCAACGGCATCGGCAATCACCTCATGGAAGGACGACAAGCCGCAATTATCGCCCACCTTCTGCACGAGGACACCGAAGCCGCCAGCGCCATCCTTGACGACACCACCATCACCCAACCGTGGGAACAACAGGTCGATGCCTGCCTGAAGACAATGTGCGCCACACCCGAAACGTTGGGTCAACAGGTGTCCGCGATGGTCGAGCACTTCCTCGCACATAAACCCATCGCTGGATACGCCGTGTATCGAGTCCGATGGGGCCTCACTGCCGCCGTCCTGTCCAGCGAGCACGACGAAGCGATGGCCCAGCACCTTCTGCGGCATTTGGCGGACGAGGTCCTCGATGCACCCGACGGATACGCTGCCCGGGAAGTCCTCGGCCACCGCACCGCTCTGCACCTCGGGAAGCCACATGAGCAGGCCCTCACCCACGTCGTGATAGCAGCCGGCCTTGGGGCCGGCACGATGCCCGAGGCAACTTTCCGAGCGCTTCACGACGCCGTGGAAATCGCGACCGACGTTCTGACATCCGCCGTCGGGGGCTAACGCCAGGCATAAGACCGGCGACATCGGCTCGGCGCCCGGCCGGCCCGCCACGCAGTCGACCACCACGGCAACCCACACCGACCCTCGCCACGACGCGGGAGACGGCTCTTTCGCGCTCGAACAGGATCCGCGCCTTGATCAACTGAACTCGCCATCGCCCTTCCCGGAAGGGGTACCTGTGACCGTCGCCGATCCGCTGTTCGGCAGCGTCCCCGAGTCCTACTACGTCCACAACGAGGAACGCGGTGAGACCCTGCACCGATCCGCGCCGGAAGCCATCCAACGCGACGTGACCGCCCTGAAAGTCCGCGATGGCGACCACGTGCTGGAAATCGGCACCGGCACCGGATACTCCGGCGCGCTGCTCGCCGCCCAAGCCGGTGCGTCGGGGCGCGTGACCAGCGTCGACATCAGCGACCACCTGGTTATATGGGCGAACCGGCTGCACGGCCGACGCGGCGTCACCACGATCACCTGCCACCTCGCCGACGGGATGAACGGCTACCCGCCGCACGCCCCCTACCAGCGCATCGCAGCCTGGTGTGCTCCCCCACGGCTGCCCCGGGCGTGGGTGGATCAACTCACCCCGGACGGTCGGATCGTGACCTGCCTGCCCATCGCCGTCCAGCCGTCCACCACCCTGATCGCCACTATCACTCTGACCGCGGGACAACCGCACGTCGAGACCGTCACCTTCGGTGGCTACGCCCAGAGCACCGCCACCGCCGTCGATGACGCCCTGACCCTCCCCGGACGCTGGGTGGACCACCACACCGACCAGCCGGAACCGGCATGGATATCTATCGGCTGGCGCGAGCACGACGACCCACAACGCACCGGCGCCCGCACCGCGTTGCGCCTGCTCCTCGACCCCGGCCACACCGAGACCTACCACCGCGCGCCCCTGGACTGGCTGTCATGGACGGCCTACTCCGTCATCGCCGGCGGAGTAGGCCGCAGCTTCGCCGCCCTACGCGACGGCACACGCGGCATCGGGCACACCACCGCGACCACCGCCGCCCTCATCCTCACCGACGGCACCATTCTCGCCGACGCCCCAGGATCCCTGTCCTTGAGCGCACTGCGGACCTGGCTGGATCACTGGGAACAGGCAGGACGACCCGGCGCCGCTTGGTTCGACACCAGCCTCGTCCCCAACGACGAGGACGACCCGCCCGGCTGGGACCTCCGGATCACCGCCGGCACCCGCCGATGACGGCCCCCTCGAAGCACGCGGCAACCCACCGGAGGTGGGGCTCGAACAGACTCCACCCCAGACCGATCAACCAGGTCACGCGAGCACGCTCGCCGCCCGCGCGACCCGCCACGCACCAGAAGCGCACCCACCGTCACGTGCATCGGCAGGTCGAACCGCGACGTGCAACCCGCTCCCTCGGCCAGGAACTTCACCGGCACCGACAGCGGCGCGGCGTCGCCGGGTAGACATAGAGATTCGCCGTCAGGGCCTGCAAGATGTCCGAACTGTCGATCGCCTCGATCCGCCTCCGTCACGGCTGCACCGCACGGCCCTACCGAATCGCCCGCTTGAACGGAGTGGCACCTACCGCGGCAACCCCGACGTGATCATCCTGTACCGCAAAGCCGCCGTCGGCAGCGAACTACCCGACTGGAAGAAAGACCTGAACAGACAACATTGCACCGTCCGAGCGCAGGTCGAACACGCCCTGGGCCGCATAAAGACGTTCAAGATCCTCCGCAGCTACTGCCGCGCCGCCCGCACATTGATCGACACCGCATCCGGCATCGTCCACCTCCACAACATCATCCTCACCGGATGACGCCCAGGACCGTTACCCGTTAACGCCTCCACCGAGTTATAAGACGTCCTTTAGCCGAGGAACCTTCTCCAGTCTCCCTTCGTGAGTTGGCAGTGTTGGGCACTACTCGGATCACTGTTCGTTAGACGGAAAACCGACTCCACATCTATAGAGTTTGCCCGAGCTCCCCGATCTACTCATGATCGCCGCAGGCGTCCCCGCGCGAAGAGCCTCCACTGGCTTCAGGTAACCCGCGCGTTTGAGCAGCTCAACGTCAGGTCGGATCAAAGGTCGGGACGCAAGGTCGGACCATAGGTCGGTATTCCCACGGCGCGTTCGGCTCTGTGATGGTGGTAGTGCAGCCGGCTATCAAGCGTCGCAACCGTTTCGGTTCGACTGTCGGCAAGGACTGGAAGAAATTGCTGCGGGAAGTTTTCGAGAGGTGGGCAGGCATGTCGGCGCCGAATTTTGTTAACACACACAGGGCAGACCAACTCGATGTACGTCCGGTGGCCGGCCACATCGGCGCCGAGGTCATGGGATGTGATTTGTCCGGGGCATTGACCGACAGCGTCGTGGCGGAGATCCGAAAAGCGATGTTGGCCTTCAAGGTGCTGTTCTTCCGCGGGCAGACTCTGGAGCACGCCCAGCACGTCGCGCTCGGACAACGGTTTGGCGAGCTGACTCTTCGTTCTCGTACCCAGAGCAACGCCGCCTTGGATGAGTATCCGCAGATCTTGACGATCTCGCCGCAGATTGATGAGGAGTGCTACGGCCGGGACTACGAGGCTCACTACCGGACGCGGTGGGCAACGACGATCACGGGCTGGCACTCGGACATGACCCATGTCGTCAATCCTCCGGCCGCAGCGATCCTGCGCGCGGAGGTGGCCCCGCCAGTGGGTGGGGACACTCAATGGACGAATCTGGTGGCGGCCTACGAAGGGCTGTCGGCGCCGCTGCGGGCCTTTATCGACTCCCTGCGGGCCGAGCACAGCTTCTTCGCCGGATATCGGATGGTCGACCACGACCCGATCGACCGAGAGATCATCGACATGATCGAGGGCGACCCGTTGGTCGCCGTCCATCCGGTTGTCCGGGTCCATCCGGAGACCGGCGAGCGGGCGCTTTTCGTCAATCCGTCGCGCACGGGCCGAATCCTCGGGCTGTCGCCCGCCGAGAGTGGACACATCCTCGACCTGCTGTTCGCGCAGATGACGAGGCCGGAGTTTACGGTCCGGTTTCGCTGGGAGGAAGGTTCGGTGGCGATGTGGGACAACCGATCGACGGCTCACATCGCGGCAACGGACCTGAAGCCGGGGACGAGGCGAACGCTGCACCGCGTGACGATCGTCGGTGACCGGCCGGTCGGGCCCGACGGCTTCATTTCCCAACTGGTTAGCGGAAAGTCGTTCGGTACCACGGTCGAGGTCTAGACCTCGTCGCCCAACGTGGTCACCCCTCATATTAGCGGGTTGTCCTTCCCCCGCTCGACACTCCCATCGATGGTGATCGTCGTCAGCGACGCGCGCAGCCACCCGACCTTTACACGATCCTCGCTCGTGCCTAACGACGTCGGCCTCGGCGGCCATGGAGGAAGACGATGGTAAGCCTGCCAACCAGCCTGAGGACCGTGTCCCATGCCGCTGTTGAGCGCTATCCCTTCGAGGACGGGTCACTCACCGACACTGACAACGCCCCGGGGCTGTTCGAGCGGTACCCCATCTACCAGTCCTGTTTGCGTTGGCTTAACGATTTCGTGGCGGCTCCACATCCAGACATCAATCGGCCGGGTGACGTGTGCACACGGCTCAGATACGCCTTGGAGCGAAACCTCGTCTGGCTCGTGACGATCCGCACCCACCGGTCGGACACGAACGAGGCCGTGGAGAAGGGGTTGCACCTGCCCGCGCTGTTCCACGAGATCTTCATCGAACCGCAGGGTTTCCGCTCGGGTGCGTTGCTGGCCGTGTTCCCCGATGTGCAGCCAGACGTGGCTGCCGCATTCATCGATGCCGGCCATCAGGCGTTGCGGATGGAGTTCGTGAAGCGAGGTCTCATGCTCGGCGAGTTCCACCCGTCCAGCACGGTCGCCAGCGTCCGCAATCCGCACTTCCAGGTGATGCGCTCACCGGCACCGCTGTATGCCGTAAGGGCCATGACGCCGCACGACCTGATGTTTCTCGACCGGCCGGAGACAGCGCCCTCCGAACGGGCCCAGTACCTGCGGCATTTCTTGAAGCACCTCGGGGAGCAGCTCACTCCGGCTACCCGAGATCGGGTGGCCCGCAGCATCGCCGCGGCCGATGCCATCGCGACGGGGAGGGTCCCATGCTGATCGACCCGGACGGGCATCTCGGCAGCAAGTGGCGGACGATCGTGGCATCTCACGCGGATCGCCCAGCGCTGCGGTACAAAGGCCGGACGACGACATACGCCGAGGTCGACGAGGCTTCGCGGGCGGTGGCAGCGGCGCTGGCGACGCCGATCCACGAGACAGCCGGGGCGACACCTCTTGTCGCTGTCGTGCTGGAGGCGTCGGTCGAGTTCGTCTGCACGGTGCTCGGGGTGGTGCGGTCCGGTGCCGCCTATCTGCCGCTCGACGTCGACATGCCTGATGACTACCTGCTCGACGTGCTGCGGCAGGCCCAGCCGGCTGTGGTAGTCACCACGGCCGACCGTGCCGCGCCGCTGGGCGCGTGCGGCGCGCTGGTCGTAACATACGACGCCCTGGTCTCCACGCCCACCGCTCGACCGGCCGGCGTCACGCCGGCCGGCGGGGATCCGGCGTACGTGATCTACACCTCTGGCTCGACTGGACGGCCGAAGGGTGTCGTGGTCAGTCACCGCGCGCTGCTGAACTCCACCGCGGCGCGGACTGTGGCCTACGGGATCCCGGAGCGGGTGCCGCTGGTGCACTCCGTCGCGTTCGACCTGGCGTCCGGGGTGCTGTGGTGGGCGCTGCTGTCGGGCGGCACGTTGGTGGTCAGCGATGCGCGGCTGCGCGATGTAGGTGCCACGTTGACCCTGGTACACGACGAGCAGATCACGCATCTGGTCTACGCGGCGTCGTTGTATGCCCCGTTCTTGCAGCGGGCCGCCGCAGCGCCGCCGACCGGGCTGGTAGCGGTGATGATCGGCAGTGAACGGTGGAGTGAGGTGCTGATCGACCGGCATGCCGAGTTGCTGCCCTCCACGTCCTTGTACAACGAGTACGGGCCGACCGAGGCGTGCGTGTGGTCGAGCGGCGCGCACGTGTACGACGGGCAGACCGGCCGGCGGGCGCCGTTGACGCTCGGTCGGCCGATCATCAACACCGACTACCTCGTGCTGGACGACGCCGGCAATCCGGTCCGCTCGGGCGGTCGGGGCCAGTTGTGCATCACCGGCTCGAACCTTGCCTTGGGCTACCTGCATCAGCCCGAGTTGACCGCGCAGCGGTTCGTCCAGGTCGACGGGCAGCGGGCCTACCTCACCGGTGATCTGGTCGAGGTGACCGACAGCGGTGAGTGCGTGTTTCTGGGCCGCATCGACCGGCAGGTCAAGGTGGGTGGTAACCGCGTCGAGGCCGGGCACGTCGAAACGGTCTTGATGTCTCATCCCGGGGTTGTCCAAGCGTACGTTCGCGCCGCTGCGGCCGGACGCGGAGTCGTCCTCGTGGCGTACCTGGTCACCGAGCCGGGCGGCGGCGACCGGGAGGGGTGGGACAACGCCGGTCTGGACGCCTACCTGAGTGAGCGGCTGCCCGCCTACATGAAGCCCTCGGCGTATCTGGTAGTGGACGAGTTGCCGCGCACACCGTCCGGGAAGGTCGATGAGTCGCGCCTCCCGGAGCCGGCCGCCTCCACCGGTGACTCGGCAGACGAGGTGGCGAGCCCGTTGGAGTCGTCACTGGCCGTCGAGATCGCCGACATCCTGGGCCGCTCCGCAGTCGACGTGGTGATGCCGTTGACGCAGGTGGGTGCGAACTCCCTGGCGTTCGTCCAGATCGCGGCGATGATCTCCAGCCGGTACAAGGTCGAGGTGCCGATCAGCGCCATGTTCGCCGAGCCCACCGTTCGGGCGATCGCGGCCCACATCCAGGTCGCGGTCCCCGGGAGTCGGCCACCACTGGTCGCCGCGCCGCAATCCCACGCTCCGGTGCCCTTGAGCGCCCAGCAACAGCAGATCTGGGTGTTGCACCAGCTCGCCCCGCGCAGCTTGGCCTACAACGCGCAGTGCTCGCTGCGGCTGACCGGCCCGCTGGACGTGCCGGCGCTGGAGGCCGCCCTGTCCTACATAGTGGCGCGGCACGAGATCCTGCGCACGACGTTCCACGACGGCCCGGACGGGCCGGTCCAGGTTGTCCACGAGCCGTGGCCGGTCCGCGTCGATGTCGTCGACCTGACCCATGTCGGTGAGGCGCTGGGCGCCGGGCCCATGGCAGCCGAGGTGGAGCGGCAGACCCGGCGCCCGTTCAATGTTGGCGCGCTGCCGTTAGTGCGCTGGCACCTGTACCGACTGTCGCCGACGTCGTTCAGCCTGTTGCAGGTCGAGCATCACTTCGTGCACGACGGCTGGTCGGCGGTGCTGTGGCTGCGGGAGATCCGGGACGTCTACCGCACCGCGATCGAGGGCAGGCAGCCCGACCTCGCGCCGCTGCCGCTCCAGTATCGGGACTACGCCCGCTGGTACCAGGAGTGGACCACGACGGAGGACTTCGCGGAGCAGGGCCGGTTCTGGCTGCGCACGCTCGACGGCTGCCCGGCTCAGGGCGTGACGTTCCAACCGGATCGTCCCCGGCCGCAGCGGCGAGCCTTCCGCGGCGGCTGCCTGCGTGCCGAGATACCCACAGCGACCGTCGCCGGCGTAGATGCTCTCTGCGCGCAGAATCGGGTTAGCCGGTTCGGGGTGTTCTTGGCCGCCTTCGCGTCCCTCGTCTGGCGGCACACCGGTGAGGACGACATGGTGATCGGCTCGGCACTGTCCAACCGGCGCCTGCCGAACACGGCGCCGGTGATGGGCATGTTCGTCAACGCGCTGCCGCTGCGGCTGTCCATCGCTGGGGAGCGGACCGTGTCGCAGGTGGTCGCGGACACGATGCAGACGATCTTGCAGGCGCAGGACCACCAGGAGTTCCCGCTGGTCGAGATCGTCCGGCGGCTGAGGCTGCCGCGTGACCCGTCCCGCAATCCGCTGTTCTCGCTGATGTTCGCCTTCCACGACAGCCCTCGGCCCTGGTTCGAGGTCGACGACCTGCGCGGTGAACTCGTCATCGAGCACAACAGGTCGACGAAGAACGATCTCAACGTCGTGTGCGTGCCGCATCCACCCGAGGCCGGGTCCGGCCTGTCGCACGCCGGAGTGCAGCTGCTGTGGGAGTACGACGAGGAGCTTTTCGATCGCGGCACCGCGCAGGCCCTGCTGACGAACTTCAGCCACGTCCTCACCATGATGATCAAGGGCTGGAACGAGCGGCTTGACACGCTGGACCTGCTCGGCCCCGATCAGACCGCCACCGTTCTGCGGGCTGGGACAGGCTCGCAGGTCGCAGTGGAGCATCCCACACTGCACGGCGGCGCCGACGCGAGCATCGCCCGGCAACCCGACGCGACGGCGGTGGTGCAGGGCGACCGGCAGGTCACATACCAGGACCTCGACCAGCTCTCTACGCACCTGGAGCAACAGCTCGCTGAGCACGGGGTGGGCGCAGGGGCGGTCGTGGCGATCGCCGTACCGAGGTCGCCGGAGTTGGTCGCCGCATGCCTGGCCGTCCTGCGCCGAGGCGGGGTGTACCTGTGCCTTGACGATCAACAGCCGCCTGCCCGTGTGGACCTGCTCGTCGCCGACGCCCAACCCGTCGCGCTGCTCTGCACGGCCGCCACGGCCGCCGGTCTACGGCGGCTCGACGTGCCTCTCATCGTGGCTGACCGGCCGGACGTCGAACATATCTCGGCACCAGCCCGGCCGCAGGTCGAACCGCAGTCAGCGGCGTACCTCGTCTACACCTCCGGCTCGACCGGCACCCCGAAAGCGGTCCTGGCCACCCACGGCAACGCCGCCGCCGCGATCCAGGCCCGCACGGCACTCGTCGGCGCTGCGGCGCCGCGCACCCTGGTCACCCTGCCACCGATCTTCGACGTGGCCACCTCGGTAATCTTCTGGACCCTCGCGCTCGGCGGCACGGTGGTGTTCCCGCCGGCCGAGGACGACACTCGCGACCCCGACGCGCTACGGCACCTGGTCGAGCAGCACGCGGTCACCCACCTCAACCTGGTGCCCTCGTTCTACCGACACCTCGGCGGCGGCGGCCCCGACGGGTGGGGACGGTCGCTGCGTCTCGTCGCGGTCGGCGGCGAGCCCTGCCCGCTGGACCTGGTAGTCGGGCACGCCACCCACCTGCCACACGCGGCCCTGCTCAATGAGTACGGACCCACCGAAACCACCGTGTTCAGCTCTGCGGCGCGTCTGTATGACCCGCAGACGCAGTCGACCGTCAGCCGCATCAGCGTCGGGCGCCCGGTCGCGAACGCGAGCATGTTCGTGCTCGACCCGCAGCGGAGGCTCGCACCCATCGGCGCCGCTGGCGAGCTACACATCGGCGGCGCTGGAGTGGCCGCCGGTTACCACCAGCGCCCTGGCCTGACGCTGGACCGGTTCGTGATCGCCCAGGGCGGGCCGCTCGCCGGGACGCGGCTGTACCGCACCGGGGACCGGGCTCGGCTGAACCAGCGCGGCGAGTTCGAGATCCTCGGCCGCCTGGACGAGCAGGTCAAGCTCCGCGGGTATCGCATCGAACTCGGGGAGGTACGCCACTGCCTCACCCGACACCCTCAGGTCGATGACGCGTTCGTCCTCCTCCAACAGCCCGGCGACGGGCCCGGTCGGCTGCTGGCCTACGTCGCCTCCGACCAGCCGGCCGACCACCTAGTGACACAGCTGCGCGGCTGGGTCACCGACCGGCTGCCGAGCTACATGGTGCCCGCCTCCTACACCGTGCTGCCCGAGCTTCCCAGGACCTCGACCGGCAAGATCGACCGGAACCGGCTCCCCACACCCCGCGAGCACGCCGAATCCGCGCCACCTGGGCGGACAGGCACCGAACGGGAAGCACGGCTTATCACCCTCGTCCGCGACGTGCTCGGCACCTCAGCGAGCCCCGTCGACGACTTCTTCGCCCTCGGCGGCGACTCACTTCAGGCCATCCGTCTGGCCAACCGGGCCCGCGCGCACGGCATGCGGCTGACCGCGGCACAGGTGCTGCAGGCCCGCACCGTCGAAGCCATGGCAGCGCTGCTGGTCGACACGGCGGCGGTCGCGACGGCGGTACGCCGACCGCCGGGAACGGGGATCGGCCTCACCCCGATCCAAGGCTGGTTCTTCGCCCAGCGGTTCGCCAACCCGCACCACTTCAACCAGACCAGGCTGTACCAGATCGCTCCGGGCACACCACAGCCGGCGCTGCTGGAGGCTCTGGTCTGGACCCTCGCACGACACGACGCCTTCCGGACCCGGTTCCGCCGCGACGGCCACACCTGGACGGCGTTCCTGCACGACGATCCCGTACGCATCGAACAACGGGTGCTGTCCGGTCCCGCCGAGCAACTCCTTCCGCAGGTACTCAACGAGCTGCAACGGTCCCTCAACATCGAGGACGGTCCGCTGTTCCGGATCGCGGTGTTCAGCAGGCCGGGCAGCCCGCAGCGATGGTTGTACCTGATCGCACACCACTTGATCATCGACGCGGTGTCGTGGGACATCCTCGGCGAGGACATCGAATCGGCGTGCCGACGGCTGGCCCTGGGCGAACCGCTGCCCGACCAGCCCGCACCGGGTCTCCCCGAGCTGTCCCCGCCGGCCGCGCCCAGCGACACGGAAGTCGGCTACTGGCAGGACCTGCTCGACCAACCCAAGCCCACCTTTGGGACCGATCGGCTCACCGACCCCGCACCGGTCCGGCATCTGCGGCACGCCGGCCGGAAGCTGACCCCGCACGCGACACGTCACCTCCTGCACGACGTGCCGCGCCTGTACTCCTCGACCACCGAGTCGATCCTGCTCGCCGCGCTCGCCCAGGCACTCGCGCCACTATCAGATCGGCCAGGTCTGTACACCTTCGTCGAAGGACACGGCCGCGACGGCGATCACCCAGCCGACGGGATCGTCGGCTGGCTCACCAACCTGTACCCGGTCCTGCTGTCGCCGCCGCAGGGCGACGGTCTGCTCGACTGGGCCGCCGCGTTCGGCCAACAACTAGCCCAGGTACCCGCTGGCGGGGCCACCTTCGGGCGGGCCCGCTACCTCGAACCCGACAGCTCCTTGGGCACGCTGCTCAGCAAGCTCGACCTACCGAAAGTCACCGTTAACTACCTCGGTCAGACAACGACCGTCAACGGGCGCGGCGTCCTGCGTTCCTCCCCGCTCGATACGAGCCAGGCCATCAGTCCGAGCAACGTCCTGCCCACACCGCTGCACGTCACCTTCACAATCGCTCGAGGAACGCTTCAGGCACGGTTCAGCTACGAGGGCGTGTGGGCCGACGCCATCGAATCCGTCGCTGACCGCTTCGTCGCCTCCCTCGAACACACCGCCCGAGCGGTACCGTTGACCGACCTGTGGCACGAGGCCACCGCCCACCCTCACTGGCTGGTACACCCGGTCGGCGGCTCCGTCGACTGGTACGCCCCGCTTGCCCGCGCGCTGGCACCGCAGCAGAGCTGCTACGGCCTGCCATACGACCGCGACGACAACGCCCCGGACATCCCCACGCTGGCGGCGGCATACCTCGACCGGATCCACTCGGTGCAACCGGACGGCCCGTACCGGCTGACCGGATGGTCGTTCGGGGCCGTGGTCGCCTACGAGATCGCCCGCCAGCTGGAGCAGCATGGCCAGAGCGTACGGCTGACGCTGTTGGACCCCGTCGTGCCATTCGACCGCGGCCGCGACGCCGCCGCGCTGGTGGCGCAGGTGAGCGGACTCGCCCCTCACCTCGACCACGCGACGCTGGTGACCGCTGCCGACACGACCAGGAATCTGCCGCCGCTGGCGCGGGCCCAGGTGCTGGCCGAACAGCTCGGCCTGACCGGTCCGGAGCCGGAGCACGCGCTCGCTCAACAGCGGCTGGACATCATCGTGCGCAACCACGCCGCGCTGACCGCCTGGCAGCCGGAGGGATCAGTGCAGAACCTCCTGTTGATCCTGTCCGCGGAGACCGCTGCCCGCCAGATGGAGGCCCTCGCCGGCTGGCAAGACCTGGCCAGGACGTGCGTCGGCGTCGAAGTCGTGCCCGGTGACCACCAGACGATGCTCACCGGCCCCGGGCTCAAGGAGATCGAGGAGCACCTGCGCGCTCCGTTGCAAGATCCGCACGGCGAGGGGCGGTAGGCGTGTGCGGTATCGCGGGAGTCCTTCGGTTCGCCTCAGGTGGCAGCAGCGTGCCCGGCGTAGACGAGATTCGGGCGGTCACCGCCGGGCTGGCCCACCGCGGCCCGGACGGCGGAGATGTCTGGCACCGTTTCGAGATTACGCTCGGACACCGGCGGCTGAGCATCCTCGACCTCACCGGACACGGCACGCAGCCGATGACCCGCGACCACCTGACGCTCGTCTACAACGGGGAGCTGTACAACTTCGCCGACCTGCGTAGCCACCTCCAACGCCAGCACTGCTTCCAGTCCGGCACCGACACCGAAGTTGTCCTGCGCGCGTGGCAGCAGTGGGGACCTGCCGCCCTCGACCGGTTCGACGGCATGTTCGCCTTCGCCCTCTGGGACGACCGCGCCCGGCAACTGCACCTCGTGCGGGACCGGCTCGGCGTCAAGCCGCTGTACTACCACCGCGGCAACGGATTCCTCATCTTCGCCTCCGAGGTCGAAGCCCTCCTGTGCTGTCCCCAGGTACCACGCCGACCGAACCTGGGCGCCTTCTACTCACAACTGCTGTGCTCGTCCACGCTCCAGGTGGACCGGCAGCTCACCCTCGTCGACCAGGTACACGCCCTACCGCCCGCCACCCACCTCACCCTCGACCACGAGGGATCCGAAACCACCCACACGTACTGGCAGCTCCCCAGCCAGACGGCCGGACAACGTCCGGCCGAGGCCCTGCCTGAACTGGGCGCCCTGTTCCAGCGCAGTGTGACCAGCATGCTCGTGGCGGACGTCCCGGTCGCCGCCTTCCTCAGCGGCGGCCTGGACTCCAGCGCGATCACTGCCAAAGCCGCCGCCACCGGCCCGCTCACCGCCATCACCCTCACCCACACCACGGCAGGGTGCCGGCGGACCGGCGACACCGCCGACGTCGACCTGCGTTTTAGCAAGCTACTCGCCGCGCACACCGGCCAGGTCACCCACCGCATCGCCGCCTGCCCGAGCACGGTCACGCTCGACGACGTCGATACGGTCTGCGACCTCGCGGCGATCGGCGACGATGTCCGGCACGTCAGCATCGCGCACAACTACCGGATGGTCCGAAACCTCGGACTCAAGGTCGTGCTCAACGGACAGGGTGCCGACGAAACTATGGGCGGCTACGTAAGCCTGCCCACCTTCGTCGACCACATCCTCGACGTACGCCAGCCGTCCGCCGCCACTATCAACTCTCTGCCCGGTTCCCGGCAGACCGCCGGACTCACCTCCGAAGTCCTCGCCCACCGCGAACGGATGCACGAGCGCGTCCTCGACTTCCACGCCGGACTACCCGGCACCCCGCTGGAACGGGCGCATCGGCTGCTCGTGCACACCCAGCTCAACCGGGTCGTGCAGTTCGAGGACCACCTGAGCATGCGCTTCGGGGTGGAAAGCCGGGTGCCGTTTCTCGACCACCACCTCGTCGAGTGGTGTTTCACGCTCCCCTTCGACCACCACGTCGACCTCCAAGCCCGACAAGGCAAGGCAATCCTGCGCGCCGCGCTCACCGGAACGCTCCCGGCCGCGCTGCTGGCACGGCCGAAGCAAGTCTTCCCCCACCCAGAACCCGCCACCCTGCATCGGAGTCTCGCCGCACTCGTCCGCCTCCACGCCGCCGAGCTATACGCCGACCCGCTCGTCAACCACCTCTTCACCCTGCCGCCCGCCAACAGACTGTCCGCCCTCCCGACCAAGACGCTCTGGCTGCTACTCACCACCTGGAGATGGCACCACAAACTCCAACGCCCCCACCCCGACCCCGCCAGCCAGCAGCCGACAACGAGCGAAGCTACCGACCCCGACCTCACCTCCCACGGCACATCAGCCCGCCGCGTACCCGCACCCAGGGGCGCCGACGAAAGGACCCAACGGTGACGACGCAGACCCTGCCCGACCAGATCACCGTCCAACGGATCGCCGGCCACATCGGCGCCGAGATCCACGGCATCGACCTCTCCCAGCCGCTGACCGACAACATCATCTCGACCATCCGCGCCGCGCTGCTCGCCCACAAGGTGATCTTCTTCCGCGACCAGCAACTGACCCACGCCGAGCACATCGCCTTCGCCCGCCGGTTCGGCGAACTCACCCGCCGCCCCGGGACCAAACACGGTGTCCACCCCAAGGGCTTCCCGCAGATCCTTACCATCGACCCCGACGCCGAGGACGCGCGGTACGGACGCGACTTCGAGGAGCGGTACCGCCAGAAGTGGACCTCCTATACCGCGGGCTGGCACACCGACCTCACCCCGGCCGTAAACCCACCGGCCGCCTCGATTCTGCGCGCCGAAACGGTCCCGCCCTTCGGGGGCGACACCCAGTGGACCAACCTCGTCGCCGCGTACAACGGCCTCTCCGTTCCGCTGCGCAACCTCGTCGACGGACTTCGGGCCGAGCACACCTTCTTCGCCGGCTGCCAGATGCACCCCGCCGACTCCGAGGACATCGCGATCCGCAAGATGAACCGCGACGACCCACAGATCTCGCTCCACCCCGTGGTCCGGGTCCACCCCGAGACCGGCGAGCGGGCGCTATTCGTCCACCCGGCCTCCGTCAGCCGGATCCCCGACCTCAGCCCTGCCGAGAGCGCCAAGCTACTCGACCTGCTCTTCGCCCAGATCATCCGCCCCGAGTACACCGTGCGATTCACCTGGCGACCGGGCAGCATCGCCATGTGGGACAACCGCGCGACCGCCCACCTCGCCGCCACCGACCTGTCCCACCTCAACGTACGCCGCACGATGCACCGGGTGACCATCCTCGGCGACCGCCCCACCGGTCCCGACGGATTCACCTCCGAGATCATCGCCGGCGAACCGCTCACCGCGTTCGAGGATTGAGCACAGCAGCGCAGGCCCCAAACACGATCGGCTGAGGGACCGCCGTCAGCAAGCGTAGACAGGGCCGCCCAAGTGCCGTTCCGGGGGCCCGTGTTGTCGTCCGACTCACGGACAGGCCCAAGCCCTGGCGAGATCCGCCCTGGTACGGCGGACCGCTGCCGCAACACTCACGGGAATCAGCTGATCAACGGCGCTCGGCTGATAACCTGCCGCAACCGCCAACGCTAATAGCTCGCGGAGCAAGGAGATCGCGTGAAAATCCTCGACGAAACTTCCCGGACGCTTAACGAATACCTGCTCGTCCCCAACCTCACCACCGAGGATTGCACACCCGGGAACGTCGACCTCAGCGCACCGCTGGTACGGCACCGCCTCGGCGAACAGTCGCCAATCCGGATCGCCGTCCCCCTGGTCAGCGCCATCATGGGAGCGGTCTCCTCGCCCCGCATGACGATCTCCCTCGCGCAGTGCGGAGGGTTCGGCTTCATCCATCACAACCAACCAATCACCGCCCAGGCGGAGATGGTCAGCAACGTCAAGCAACACAAGGCCGGATTCCGGCACAGCGACATCAACATCAAGCCAACCGCCACGCTCGGCGAGGTCGCCGGACTCCTACAGGCGGCCGAACGCGACATCGCCGCAGTCACCGACGACGGCACCCCTCACGGCACGTTCCTCGGACTAATCTCCACCCGCGACTTCCACCCCAAGCGCCACGATCTGAACGACTCGGTCGAATCGCGCATGCAGCCCGCGAAGTCCCTCGTCGTCGCCGATCCCTCGATCTCACTCTCCCATGCGAACGCGATGATCTGGGACCACCGCCTCGACGTACTTCCCGTGGTCGCCGACACCGGAAGGCTGGAATCCATCGTCCTGCGTCGCGACTACGAACTCCACAAGACCTTCCGAAACGAGACGATCGACAGCGACAAGCGATTCCGGGTCGGAGCAGGCGTCAACACCCACGACTACCAAGAACGCATCCCCGCCCTCATCCGGGCCGGAGCCGACGTTCTGTGCATCGATTCCTCCGACGGATACTCCGTCTGGCAACGCAACACGCTCCAATACGTCAAGGGTGAATTCGGAGACCAAACCCCTATCGGAGCCGGCAACGTCGTCGACGGACGCGCCTTTCGCTACCTCGCCGACGCAGGAGCCGACTTCATCAAGGTCGGGATCGGCGGCGGATCCATCTGCATCACCAGAGACCAGAAAGGAATTGGCCGCGGCCAGGCATCAGCACTGATAGACGTCGTGGCTGAGCGTGACGCCTACGCCAAGGAAACCGGTATCTACATCCCGATCTGTTGCGATGGCGGCCTGCTGAGCGACTACCACATGGCGATCGCGTTCGCGCTGGGCACAGACTTCATCATGCTTGGCCGCTACTTCGCTCGCTTCACCGAAAGCCCCACCAAGCTGGTCCGCGTTAACGGCCAACTCTTCAAGGAATATTGGGGCGAAGGCTCTCAACGTGCCCGCAACTGGTCCCGCTACGACCAGGGCGGCGAGCAGCACCTCGTCTTCGAGGAAGGCGTCGACGGCTACGTACCATACGCCGGCAGCCTGTACGACACCGTGACGATGACCATCGCCAAGCTCAAAGCGACAATGATCAGCTGCGGCTCGACCACGCTACGCGCCTTCCACGAGAACGCAGTCCTGGTGCCCGTATCACATCAGAGTTACCTGCAGAACACCGCCGAAATCCAACTTCGCGACCGACCGAGCGACCCGGGGCAGTAAACGCGAGCCACGGAATCTTCGGTACGCTACGCCCTTCCGCCGATGCACAAAGGACCGCGCAGTTGCCGAAGCGTCGGCCGAGGTTGAAGTGGAAAAATTGGGCAGCCAGGAGGGGCCGATGACCACGAAGCCAACGCTAACCGTCATCTATCGCACCGACGATTTTGGGCCGGACTACCTCACGGAAGCCACTAGTCACTTCTTTGCCGCGTCGACGGAAGCGGCAACGCGAGCCGGGTTCCGCCTCCGCGCCATTCCCATCAACGAGCTGTCGCCAAGCTGCGTGGGCCAGCCGCAGCTCTGGCACCACCGGGAGGATCTGCTCCGAACAAGGCAGCTTTTCCAAGTCGACGACTTTAGTTGGGACCCCCAGGCTGCCCATCACCTCAAAGCGGTCTGCCGCACAGTGCAGGAAAGCGACTCAGTCCTCCTGAACCGCTCGTTCACCGACGCGGATTACCTGTCAACGGATAAGCTCGCTATCACCCAGCGGGCCTCACGACTCGGGCTGCCGACCCCACCCACTATAGCGATACCGTTTGGACGCTACGCCCGAACCGCCATCCCTTTGGTCGAGCAGCAAATCGGTCCGGGACCGTATATCGTCAAGCCCCGAGAGATGGGCATGGGATTCGGCGTCATGAAAGTCGATGACGTCGAGCAGCTGGCTGCCACCTTGGACGTGACAGCTCAGGCCGGAATGGGATATGTCGTACAACCTTTCATTCCCAACTCGGGCGACTTGAGGGTCTACGTAATCAATCGTCAGGTCGCAGCGTCGCAACATCGTTCAGCTTTGCCGGGGCGCTACTTGGCGAACATCAGCCAAGGTGGCACCAGTGGGATCGGGGCGGCAGATATGAACATCCAATCGGCAACACTGCGCGTCGCCGACAGCCTCGACGCGGCCTGCCTGCAAGTTGATTGGCTTCTGGCCGAGGGCGGTCCCATAGTCAACGAATGGAGCAGTGGATTTGGTGGATACTCGGCCTTACCCGACCCCGAGCGCGCCCGCCTGAGCAATGCATTCTTCGACTGGGCAAGAACTCTCCTTTAGCAGAGAGTTCTTGCAAGGAGCGCGATGCGCTCAGTGCTCTCCGACGTGCGCGGCCTTTCGGCCCCTGGCCCACTTGTAGGAGTGAGCACTATTGAGGACGACCTGGACGTGACTCGACGCCGCGTCATCGCCTCCTACGGTGTCAACCCGAACAGGCCGATCGGCTGCTGGAGTTCATGCGGGACGGGTGACCGAGTGGCCCCGCCGCAGCCGACCTCCCAGCAGCTCGGGCCCGCTGGGATGCCCACGTCGCCCGTACGGCGTTGACCCCGCCCGCCCGCATGACCCCTTCCACCTGGGCGTCGGGCACCCCACCACCTGCGGTTGCGGCAGACCCCGGTCCCGCTGCTCCTCTCGGCGACCGCCCTTAACCGGTACTCGAGCCCTACCGGGGTCTGGGCGAGGACTGGCCGGCGCAAGTCTGCGCCGAATAGAGCGTTGCCGGAGATGCGGATAACGGGAGTCCCGACGTCTATGCCGATCTCGTCGAACGCCTCGTGCGAGTCGATGATGAGCTGGTCGAGTTCCGTGCTGGTGGCCGCCGAGGCTACCGAGGCGGGCAGCCCTGCCTCGCTGAGGCTCCGTAATTCCGGTGGGATCGTTGCGGCGATTCTGGTTGTGAAGCCGGGTGCCGATCGCGGTGTACAGGGGTCCGAGGATCCTCGGGCCGCTGTCTTCGGTTGCGGCGCCGCAGACCCGTACTGGGCCCCATACCCTGGTCATCAGATCCAGGTAGTCCTCGCTGAGTCCCTTGCCGTCGCGCGGTGCGTTCGGCGGCAGGTTCGGTTTCCGGTCCGGCGTAGCGGGCCGGGGCCTCACGAGGTACGGCGTGTTCCGTTATCGGCGGCCTTGGCGCCGGCGGGTCAAGGCTTCCTGGTCGTCGCGGACCCACTGCTGGACGTCGGCCCACGACAGGCGCAGCGAGCCCTTGCTGGTGACGATCTGCTCCCAGAGCCGGCTGTGCGGGCGGTGCCGCTTGTCGCCGGGACTGGTGGCGAGCTGGCCGACCCAGCTCTCCTGGGCGGCGACGGTCCAGTCGCCCAGCACGCATCGCACGAGGGCTTGGTACAGCACGGCGGGGGAGTTACCGCCGTAGCCGAACGTGTATCGAGGCTCGTCACCAGGGTTCGGGACCGGTTGTGGGGACAGCAGCGCCCCGTCTGGGCCGGGAGTGAGGGCGAACAGGCCGGTGGCGGAGTAGGTCTCGTCGGCGGCGATGACGGTCTGCTCCGTCCATCCGGCGGGTGGCATGCCGGTGGGCCACTCGATCAGCAGCTCGTCGGCGAGGTGCGGGAACCCGGCGGTGAGGTGCGCGACGAGGCGTCCCTCGGGATCGCGGTAGATGCCGACCAGCCGCTCGCAGGCGTGGTCGAGCAGTTGGTGGTGCGCGATGGCTGCGTCGCTGGCGTCTTCGGTCAGCAGGCGGACCAGCCGGCGTGTGGGTTTCTCCGGGTTGCCGTGTGCGTCGGCGGGGGTCAGGCGGGTGAGGTGGAGGCGGTACTCGTCGCAGATCGGTCCGTGGGCGTCGGCCCAGCTGTAGGCGACGGGGAACGTGTAGACCCGTGTGGGGTAGTCGCGGGCGAGCCGGCCGCGCAGCAGCAGGATCGCTTGGCGCAGCGCCCCGGCGTACGGGTCGTCCTTCTCGGGCAGGTAGGGCCGGTCGGCCTCGACCATGACGAGCTGGTCAAGCTCGGTGGCGGCGGCGTTGGGGTCGAAGTCGCGGCCGGCGCCGACGGCGGCCCGTTGCTCAGCCACGGCGGGCCAGGTGGGCGGTTGGGGCGCGGCGGCGAGGTACCAGCCCTCGCCGGTCGTGGGGTGTGTCAGCGTGGCGGTGACGTGGCGGTGCACGGCGCGTGTCTCCCGTGCGAGCGCGGCGAAGGCCTGCGGGTGGTTGGTGTGCATGGAGTTGCCGAGCGCGGCGGTCAGCCGGGCGATGGCGGCCGGCCAGTCGGTGATGGTGTCCGCGATGGACAGCGGATGTGGCTGGTCGCGCAGTCGCACGGTGCGGACGATCTCGGGGGTGGTGGTGCCGGCCCACCACAACGGCAGGGGGCGGTTGAGCACCCGGGCGGCCTCGGACGCGGCCACCGAGCCCGCGTACTCCGGCGTGTCCGGTCGGCGCTGCCGACCCAGCACCGGTGGCTCCGGCATGGCGGCCGTGGCGGCGACTGGCGCGCGGGTGGGCAGCAGCCGACGCAGGAACCTGGGCAGTGGAGTCGGTGCGGGATCCTGCGCCGGTGGTGGCGGTGGTGTGGTCTGCTCCGGCATTCGCCACAGCTCCAAGTAGGGGTGCGGCCCGTCCGCACCCGGGTCCAGCAGGTGGGGCTGCACGACGACGGCGCCGGGGCGGCGGTCCGGATCGAGCTGCGCGATGACGGCCGCGGCGATGGTGTCGCGGTTGACATCGTGACCGGCGTAGGGAACGGCGTAGATGACCGGCTGACCGGCGCCGTCGAAAATGGTGACGGCTGCGGAGCGCCCGCGTGGCAGAGTAATGTCGCCGGCCCAGAGAATCTCGGCACGTTCGGTCGCGTCGGCCCAGCCGAACGGCCACACGGCGTCGTCGGGCACCGTCCGGCCGGTGGCGCGCAACCACCGGTCGATGGTGGCGGTGGTCCACACGTCGGCACCGTCGGGGTCGACGCCGTCGGGCGTCGGCAGTCGTTGCTCGTTCTGGAGCACCCGCAGTCGCTGGGCACTCATCCGTGCCCGACGCGCGAACTGAGCGAGGGTGTGAGTGCGGGAACGTATCACTGTCACTTCCGAACCTCTCTGTTGCGCAGATAGTAACAGTCCATACGAATGCACTAACACTGCCTCGCGGGTGTGTTGTCCAGTGATACTGCCGGCATCACCTGGGGGTTCTCAGCAAAGGTGGATCCGGGGTGGCCAGCCGACCAGCAGGATCAGATTCGGTGAGAAGCCCCAGGCCGTCGTCTTCTTCCCGGATCTGATCTTTTTCGGCCTGGGGGTGGAGTCGGGTTGAGCCTTGGGCCAGGGTTCGGTAGATCGTCCGGTCTGGCTCCTTGATGTTGCGCCAGAACGAGGCGGGCATGCCCAAAGGCCTGGCCGTAGCATCCAGGCTGGCTGAAATCAACGGCAATGCTGGTCAACCGACTCTCTCGGCACGAGCAGCACGGGGTTGGGCGTGGGCCCGATAGGTGGTGTAGGACCGCATCGGCGCGGCCGGTACCTCGGCGGCCGGCGGGCGGGCCGGGACCCGACCTGCCGGGTCAGCCGCCGTGGTGGTGGGGCCGGTCACGCCGGAGTGGCCGCGGCCAGGGTGTCGGCGCCAGGTCCCGGTGGTCGACCACCGGAAATGGTCACCGCGGCGGGCAGATCGCCGGGTCGCCGTCGAGCAGCCCGGCCAAGGGTGCCGTGTCGCAGACGATCCAGCCCTCAGCCGGCAGCTTCACCCGAACGCCGGTCGCCGACCCGGGCGCGGCCCGGCCGAGCCCGTCGACCAGCGCGGCGTGCACACCATGGGCCGCGAGGGGGTCGGCCAAGCCGACGCGCACCGGGCCAGGGGCGGCGTCGCGGGTGGCCACCAGCAGCCCTCCGGTCGCTCCCCGTGCAGAACCACCACGGGTCCAGGGTGATGCCGGCGGCATCGCGGATGGAGACGCGTCCGAACGGGTGCCTTACGTGTAGCGGCACGGTGCCTGATGTCAGCCATACCGGACAATTCAAGGCCGGGTCGAAGACCGCTGGGCACTGGACGATGCCGACGTGCTTCTGGAAATGGCGACCCCGCATCTACGTGGCGTCGAAGGAGAACGGCTCGGGGTCTATGCAGACCACGGAGGGTTCTCACCGGGGTTCGTGAATGTGGCGGGCACGAACGCCGTGTCCACCGTCTTGCGGAGTCGGGTGACCTGCGTGTCCATGACATCGTGCCCGCCGACCTGAAGCAGCAGGCAGGGGGCATATTCTTGTGGGCCGCCGGGGATTCGAACCCCGAACCTACTGATTAAAAGTCAGCAGCTCTGCCGATTGAGCTAGCGGCCCGCCGAGGTACAAGGCTACCCGAGTTCCTGGCGAGGGGGCGCGCGGCTTTCAGCAGTCGGTCTCCGGCAGCCCATCCTTGTCAAAGTTGGGCGTCTGCTGCTGCAGGCTTCTCGTGTTCGCCGCAGTTCGGACCATGGTGGCGGGGGTCTAGCGGGATCGGTAGCTCTCATCAGCCGACCGGTGGGCGGCGGTGGGCCTCTCCGCGACCTGGCCGGGCTGGACGGCGAGGCCTGGTGTCACCCGGTCGCCCTTCTGCTGACATGGCGAGCCGGATGCGGTCGGCCGCGTGGTGACGTCGGCCGCATCCGGCTGCGGGTCGCGTCCAGACCGATGGCTGGTGTATCGGAGGATCCCAGTGCCTGCGCCGTGCGGGGGCGTACGGCGCAGGCCGTGAGGTTCCGTCGGCGGATTGTGTCGGTCAGGCGGCCCGTGGGCGTCGGCGGCGGGGCACCAACGCAGCGGCGGCTTCCGCTTTGTCCCGCTCGACCTGGAGTTCGACGATGACGGAGGTGTAGGTGTTCGCGGTGATGGTGTGGGTGGAGTGCCCGAGTAGTTCTTTGACGTCGGTGAGGTCGGCGCCGGATGCTTTCAGGTACGTCGCGGCGCAGTGCCGCAGGTCGTGCAGCCGGACGGGAGGCAGTCCGGCGTCGCGGACGAGACTGTCGAAGCGCTTGCTGACGGTGTCCGGGTGCCACTTCTCGCCGTTGGGCTGGACGAAGAACCACCCGGTGTCCGGCCACTTGCTGCCGCAGGCCAACTGCCACCGGGCGCGGCGGGCGAGGTAGGCCCGCCACGCGGCGGCGGTGACGCTGTCTAGGGCGAAGGTGCGGTTGCCGGACTCGGATTTGACCTTCTTGTCGACCGCGTCGTATCCGACGGTGGTGCGCTGCAGGTCAACCGTCACCAGGGCATCGTCCAGGTCGACGGTGGTGTCACGCAGTCCGAGTGCCTCGCCGCGGCGCATCCCGCGGTGCATGATGCCCACGAACACCGGGTAGAGGGCGATGTCGTGGTCTTGGGCGTAGTCGAGGAACTGGCCGGCTTGCTCGGGGGTCCACACCATGACCGGGCTGGGTTTCTCCCCGGTCTCGCGCCACCGCGCGACGGCTTTGTCGGTCCACACGCGGGGTTTGGGTTGCTTCGCCGAGGGCAGCTCGACGTGCTTGGCCGGGTTGAAGTCGATCAGCCGGTTGTTGGACCGTGCCATGGCGTCGTTGAGTGCCTTGCGCAGGGTGGCGCGGATGCGTTGCATGGTCGCGGGGCCGGTGGTCCGGGTTCCCCGGACGGTGGCGCGGATCTGCGGGTCCTCGCTTTGCCGGGCGAGTTCGATGGCGGTGTTGCGGTCGGTGATCGTGGTGAACATCGCCGAGATGTGCTCGACTCGCAGCTTCACCAGCGGGATGGCGCCGAGGTGCGGGATGAGGTGTATACGGATGTGGCAGCCGTAGACGCGTTTGGTGCTCGGCTCGACGTTGCGTCGGGACTCGAGCCACTGCCGTAGGTATTCGCCGACGGTCATGTCGACGCTGGCCGGAAGGCCGGCGTTGACCCGCTTGGCGAGGGTGTCGCGGTCGGGCATCGGGGTGCCGGCCTTGACCTGCTGGAGCAAGTCGGCGATCTCGGTCGCGAGGGCGGTGTCGTCGCCGGCGAGCGCCAGCAGCGCGATGGCTTGGCCACGGTCCTTGGCGGCGTCGTCACGGCTGACGAAGGTGTGGCGGCGCAGCGGTGACCGGCGGGAACCGTCGGCCCTTCTCGGTAGTTCGAGTTGGTATCCCCACTTGCCGTGGTGGGAGTTCCATGCCCCGCCGGTGCGGCGGAGCTGGGGGCATCTCTTGCCGAGTTTCTTACCGTCGGGGTCGCGGCAGGTGCAGATTTTGTGGATGGATCCTTCGGCCATGGTGCTGTGGCTCCTCGGGGTTGTGGGGCAGCCGGTGGCTGCGGATTTCATACGGGGTGATCGACGCGTGCCTTCGGCGACCAGATCAAGTCGCCGGTGGTGGCGGGTCTGGCGGTTGCTCGTCGGCGGCGGGCAGGTGCAGGGCGTTCAGGATCGCCGCGACCGGTACGCGGTAGCGGCTGCCGAAGCGCAGCACGGCGACCGGGAACTGGTCGCGTTTAGCGAGCTCGTAGGCGGCGGCGCGGGACAGGCCGAAGATTTGCGCCGCGGTGGCGATGTCGGTGATCACGCCGAGTGCGCGGATCCGCTCGACGGTCCAAGCGGTGTCGTCGGGTTGCCCGTTTTCTGGGCTGGAGTGGTCGGCGAAGTGGTGCTCGGGCATGGTCATAGCAAGGCAGTCCTTCCGAGGACGTGAGGTGAGAGGAACCCGCCGGCCACGCGGGAGAGAGGCCGACGGCATGGCACGGCGCGCTGCCGCGCGGCGCAGGCCCGCGCAGGGTCAGGGCCTGACCGCGGGCGGTCGGGTGCCGCCGGATTGGTTGACCTCGTCGAGCCAGGACAGCAGTCGCGGCAGTTGGTGGCGGGGCGCGTAGACGAGGCAGGTGCCATCGGCCGAGTGGCAGCCGATCGCGGCGGCGTGCCGCAACCGCCGCAGCGAGTTGACTCGCCCCATATGGACGGTCAAACCGCGGGCGCGGGCCTCGGCGGCCAGGTCGGCGGCGGCCGGACCCAGCTTCCATCCGGTGGTGCCGCCCCGAAACAACCCGTCGGTCAGCTCCCACGGCACCACAAGACGTTCGAGACCGTCCTGCGCGACGAGCGCGGCACGGAACCCGGCCGCACGGATAGGGGCAGCATCGGCACCGAATGGGCCAGCGTGGCGGCGGCGTCGCCCACCACGTCGGGGGCGGTGGCGAACGCGCACCGCGCCGCTTGCGCGCCGTGGCGGGCCAGCCACGCCAGATACTTGTCGCCGGGGTAGCGGCCCGGGTTGAAGCAGCCGTTGTCAGCGCACCAGTCCACGCCCTCGTGCACCCTGTTGCCTGCCGCCGGGGTGGCGATCATGCCGAGCCGGCCGGCGCGCATGGCGTCACGGACGATCGGACCGGAGGCGGTGGCGTAGTAGCGCATGGGCGGCCAGCACGGCGGCGACAGGGATGAGGGTGGCCCAGGCCTTGACCCACAGCTGTCCGGGCACCGCCGACCAGACCGGGAAGCCGGCCAAGGTGAGGAACACGATCGTGTCCAGCGGGGCGCCGACGGCGTTGGAGGCCAGTACCGCCCGCAGGAGTCCACGACCGCGCAGCGGCTGGTACACCAGCAGGTCGGCCAGTTCCGACACCGCGAACGCGGCTGCGGAGGCGAGGGCGAGCGTGGGTGCGGCCAGGACGGCGCTGAGTACCGCCCCAGCGGCGATACAGGCCAGCACGGCGCGGCGGCGGGGACCTCATGGACCCAGTCCCGGGCCAGCAGGGTGTACCCGGCGGCGACGGTGCCGGCGGTGGCGGTCATGCCGAAGCCGACCGGAACGAGCCCGTAGGTGGAGGTGAGCCCGTTCGCGGCGACGACGCCACCGGCGAAGGCCAGCATCGCCGCCACCACCGCACCGCGGTGGCGATGGCGGCCCGGCCAGGTCGGCCGGCGGTGGCGGGCGCAGTGGGTCGGCACCCGCCGGGGTATGGCGGATGAAATGCGGTTGTGGGTTCCGGCCAGGTGGTGGCTGGCCGGCGTGGTGGGTTGAGTCAGTGGTGGGGGTGGGGCAGGTCATGAGGGTGTCTCGTCTCCTGAAAAGGACGGACCCGCCGCAGGTGCGGCGGGTCCGTGTAGGGGTGGGGATGGCGGCTCAGGAGGTTGTGCTCGCTGATCGCCCGTTCATCGCCGCGCCCGTCTCCGGCCGCCCCCGGCCGCGGCGTGGATGCACGCTGAGGTTGGGTGCGGCAGTGGTCGGGTGGGCGGGGCAGGCGTACGCGCGGGGGGCGTTGTCGGCGGCCCGCGCCACGTGGTTGGGCGTAATCTGGCCCTTCGTCGGGCCGGGCTGCCACGTCAAGATGTCAAAGCGGGCCGCGCTGGGCCGACATCGATTGTTCGATGACGTCCTGGTGGATCTCGGTAGTGGGCTGTCGAGTCGCGCGGCAGGCTTGTGTCGGCCTCATTGGTCGGGGTCGTACCAGCGGCCGGTTGCCACGTCGTATGTCCACAGTCGTCTGATGGCCGTGGTGTCGACGGTGATGAGGCGCAGCCGCGCCAGGTCGGCCAGCAGCCTCGGGCGCGCGGCCGGCCACGCTGAGGTGACCCGACTGTGGGTGACCTCGACGGCCACTTGAAGGATCGCCTTGACGCGGAACTGCGGGCGGCGGCTCGTGCCGTCCGACGCGACTGGTTCGATCTTTGCGATCTCGATCGCGTTGCTTGCGGGGCCGAGGACGGCGCGCCCGGTCCGGGCGCGCAGCCGAGCGTCGTGCAGGCGGCGCATGTCGTCGAAGATCAGCCGCCGCGCCCCTCGGTGGGCGTAATCCCTGTTGGGGGAGCAGAGAACCAGGGAGACGGGCACGTCAGCGCCGACGATGAAGCGGCGGGGCAGCTTCTCGATGTGGAACTTGGTGAGGATCTTGTCGGCGTCGCCGGGCCGAACCCAGTTAAGGCGGACGAGTTGGTGCAGCTCACGGCGGATACCGTCGCGCAATGCGTCATGCGTGGCAACCAGTTCGCGCAGCTGCCGGTTGAGGTGGTTGATCTGTTCGTGCGCCTCGGTCAGGCTGGCGGGAAGCCCCGCCGTCGAGGCGGGGCTTCCCGCAGCAGGCATGGAAACAGCCATGATTCACTCCAGGATGAGAAGGGATTGATGTCGTGTCGCGGGTGCCCGCCGGCATGCGGTCGGGGTTTACGTGGCTGGCTCCCACCGCAGCCGCGCGGTGTGCGCGTTACCGCGGTCGTGCCGGGGCCGGCTGGGCCGGGACCAGCCGGGTGCGGGTGGCCGGGCAGCGACGATGCGCCACCCGGCCGCGCGGAGACTGGCTCCGGACTCTCCCTGCTGGGTGTAGGTCACCAGTCGGCGGTAGCCGAGGGCCTTCGCGGCCTGCCACGCCGCCGCGTACAGCAGGGAGCAGGCATTGCGATGCCCGTCGGTGGCCACGCGGGTGACCTCCAGGGTCAGGCCGTCGTCGAGCATCCGCGCGACGGGACGGCCGACGACGGCGACGCCGACCAGGACGTTGTCCTGGTCGGCGGCTCCGATGCTGAACTTGTGGCCGCGTGGCGGCCGGTGATGCCGGTGCCAGTCCTGCACGAACGCGCATGCTTGTGCGAAGGTGACGGGCACGGTCCGTAGGCTCACCCGCCCTCCTCGCCCGACGTGTCGTCGGGCAGATACGGACGTAGCCGGGTCAGTGTCTCGTCGTGGAACCCGGCGTGGACATCGACACCGAGGTAGCGCCGGCCGAGCTGGACAGCGGCGAGCCCGGTCGTTCCGGCCCCGGAGAACGGGTCGAGGACCCGTCCGCCGGGTGGGCAGCCGGCCGTGATCGCCCGCAGCGGCAGGTCGACCGGGAACGGCGCCACGTGCGACCCCCGGTAGGGGCGGGTCGCGATGCGCCACACATCCCCGGGGTTTCGTCCCTTGGGGTGGGCGGCGGTGTGGGCGTGGCCGAGCGGGACGAGGTTGCCCCTGCCGGCTCGTGACTCGGCACCGACCTGCGCGGCGCTGTACTTGCCGAGGCCATAGGCGGTGGCGCCGCGGCGGCGGGCGGTGGCGTCGATCCCGCCCGTGCGGCCCTTGCGTGACCCGCCGATGATCCGGGTGCCGTCGGCGGCCTCTGGGCGGGCCAGCGTTATCCGGATCGGGTCGAGGTCGAAGTAGTAGGAATGGGACCTGGTGAGTAGGAACAACAACTCGTAGGTAGTGGACAGGCGGTCGCGCACGGACTCGGGCATCGGGTTCGTCTTCGACCAGATGACCGCGTTGCGTAGCCACCATCCGCGCGCCTGGAGCGCGAACGCCACCCTCCAGGGCACGCCGATCAGGTTCTTCGCCGGCAACGGCGAGCCGTTGCAGACCGCGGGTAGCTGGCGCGTGCCGGTGATGCCGCCGCCGGTGTCGTACGCGCGGCGGGTGCCGCCGGTGTAGCTGTCGCCGAGGTTGAGCCACAGCGTTCCGGTCGGGTCGAGCACTCGCATGGCCTCGTCGAACACGGCCGCGAGCCGGTCGACGTACTCGTCCACCGTGGGTTCGAGCCCGTACTGCGGGTCAACCCATGTTGAGCCGCACCAGCCGCACGAGGCGCCGTCAACCCGCCGTGGCGCCGGCAGGAGGTGGGGGCAGGCAGGGTCGCCGCCGTGCCACGTGCCGGTGCCGTAGTCGCGTAGTGACCAAAACGGCGGGCTGGTGACGATGCAGTCGACGCTGGCGTCAGCCATCGCGGCGAGCACCTTGCGGGCGTCGCCGAGATACAGCTCGACCGGGCCGACCCGCCGGTACCGGTATGCGTCGAGTGAGGTGGGATCGGTCATGCCGGCACCGCCCACCGGTGTGGGCACAGCAGCAGCTGCAACGCGACGGCTGCCTGTTGGGGAACGACGCCGTTGCCGAGAACCCGCAGCGCGGCGGTGCGCGGCAACGCGAGCGTCGGGTCGGTCACGTGGCCGGCGTCGAGGCCCATCAGCCATTCCACGAACGGCGGCGCCAGGACCGGTTTGCCGTGTCGCCCTGGTTGGGTCGGCTCCGGTGCCGGCTGGCCGAGCAGTAGCTCCCACCGGGCTACCGCTGCGGCGTATATCCCCCACCGGTCGGCGTCGGGCTGGCCCAGCCCGGCCACGGTGGTGCGTAGATCCGCGCCGCCGTCGCCGTGGCGGCCGGGTCCCCGCGCGTCGGAGGCGCGTGGGGTGGGCAGTGTCCGGGCCGGTACCCGCACGGCCGCCGACGGCAGCGTAAGGTCGCCGTGCGACCCGCGTTGCCCGGGGCAGCCTTTGGTTCCGTCGGTTGCCCTCGGGGTGGGTAGCAGCACCTGCGACAGCGGTGGTCGCCATCCGGTGCCGGCCCGCCGGCCTGGGGTGCCGGTGTCGCTGGCTCTCGGTGTCGGCAGCAGCCGGGCCGCGTCGGTCAGCGTCCGGCCCGCGTGCCCGGTGGGCGTGGTGCGTGCGGCGGTGACGTTCGCCGAGGATCGGCTGTCGGCCACCGTCGGCGTCGGCAGCAACCGGGCGGTGATGCCGGCCAGGCTCGGCCGGCGGGCCGCCCCGGCCGACGAGGACATGTTGGACCCGTAGGCCACCGCGGTCGGTGTCGGCAGCAGGCCGTGGCGGGTGCCGGTTGGCTCGACTAGGTCCGGCAGCCCGTACTGGTGGCCGGGGCCCTTGCCGTCACGGGCGCACGGTGTCGGCAACGTCCGCATCCCCTGCCAGTCGTTCGGTGGGTGTGGCCAGCAGGAACAGCCGGTCTCTGCGGTGGGCGGCGCCGACGTCGGATGCGCGTAGGCATAGCCAGCTCGTGTCGTACCCGATCGCGGCCAGGTCGGCGTGGACGACGTCGAGCCCTCGCCGCAGGAGGGCGGCGACGTTCTCCACGAAGAGCAGCCGCGGTCGAAGGATGCGAACGGCTGTGGCGACGTGGTTCCAGACGCTGGAGTGCTCGCCGGTGATGCCGACGCGTTTTCCGGCGTTGCTGATGTCCTGGCAGGGGAATCCTGCGGTGACGATGTCGACGGGCGCGACCTGCGTCCAGTCGACGGTGCGGATGTCGCCGAGGTTGGGCACGCCCGGCCAGTGGTGGGCGAGGACTGTGTCGGCGTGTCGGTCGGTGTCGGCATACCAGGCGAGCTGGCCGCCGAGCACCAGCTCGACGGCCATGTCGAGGCCTCCGTAGCCGGTGCAGACCGATCCGATGCTGGGGGCGGTGGTGTGGGCAATGCTCACGCCACCTCCCCGCGTCCGGGGTCGGCTGTCGCTGGCTCGTCGTGAGGGCAGGTCCACGGCCCGCAGCCCGGCGTATCCGCGAGCTGAGGGCGTGGGCGCAGCTGCACCTCGTCGAGCGGCACCCTCTGGCGGTGCAGGAAGAACTGGCCGCGCAGCGGGTGCCCGTCCGCGTTGGCCCGCGCGGAGCCGTTGCGGATGGAGCGGTCGAAGGCGACCGCGTCCGCCCACTCCTGCGGGCTGTGCTCGCGCAGGGCGAGCCAGAAGCCGTCGTCGTGGAACGGGCACCCCACACACGACGAGCGCGGGGTGTCGGCAAGACCGTGCTGGGCCAGGAAGCGCAGGCAGTCGGTGCGCCGCCAGCCCAGGTCGAGCAGCGGGAAGACGTTGCGCATGTAGCCCACGTCGGCGTCGCGGGCCCGGCCGATCTCGTCGAGGCTGATCCCGATTGCCATCTGCGCCACCAGGCCGGCAGGAACCCGGGCGGGGTGCGGGTAGCCGAGGCGGCGCCGCACCTCAGCCTTAATGGGTTTGATCTTGTACTCCCCCGTGCATTGGCGCCGGGCCATTCCTCTCTCGCCGTGGGGGCCGAGGGTGAACAGGGGCGTCGCGGCGAACCGGTGGGTGGGGTCGAGGGCGTCGCGGCGAATGTCGCCCGCCGCGACCCGCACCACTGGGATGCCCGCCTCGGCAGCGAGCTGCTCTAGCCGGCGCAGGTGGGCGTAGACGGGAGCGGGTTCCCAGCCGGTGTCGGCGAAGATCGCCGCGTCGAAGTTAGGGGCCTGTCCGCGGGCGGCGAGCAGCAGCAGGGTGGAGCTCTGCACTCCGGCGCCGAGGCTCAGGTAGCGGTGGGTGGATGCGCTCACGCGATCACCCCGTCCTCGCCGGGAGCCAGGATTTCTGAACCCAAGGGGTCCACCGCC
>NZ_BOOZ01000059.1 GCF_016863495.1 Micromonospora andamanensis | reverse complement strand
TACCAGCTGACGTGACAACTCACGCGGTAGAGACCGCCTTGGCCTGGCTCCAACACAACGGCGACACGGTCGATGCCGGGTTCGTCCTGCCTCCGCTGCTAGCAATGAGGAAGCTGACCGACCTGCCGGAGTGGCTGTCGCCGCTCATCGACCGTTGGGCGGACAAACACCGGTCGACGCCGGACGTCGTCTTCGTCAGCAAACAGCTCACCAGGCAAAAGGCCCTGACAGAGACCACTGCGGACGTGGTGTTGCAGTGGGCCGCCACGCACCCGGAGGATGTCGACATCCCGTGGCGCCTGCAAGGCATCGCCACAGGTCTCGACCGCTATCCGGGCTTGGCCGGTCGGCTCCTGCGCTCTGTCGAGGTCTACCTGGACGCCGTCGAGCATGCGACGGTGAGGGTGAACGGGCACGGCGAACTGGACTGCCTGATCCAGTTGCTCTGCCGGTGTCATGCGCTGCGCTGCGGGCTCGCCGGGGCCCGCCTCGATGACATCATTCTCCGCTGGCTGGCCCATCCGGCCGGGCTGAACCCGAACTGCCCGAACAGCTTCCATTTCAGCGAGGCGGCGCGTCGCGTCCAGTCGCTGGTCTGGGCAGGACGATTTACCCACCAGGGCGCGCTCGACGTGCTGACCCGACTCCGAATCTGGATTCCCCGGTGGCGTGTCACCGAGCCGAACATCCATCTGCGCGACGTCACGTTACGGGAGACGGCGGCGCTGCTCGCCGCGCTTACAGCCACGGCAGCGGCGCAGCAGTTGGTGGAATAGTCCCGCCGGTGCGGCTTCGTCGGCATACTTTCGGAGCATGCGCCGCCTGGCCCGCCTCGCCGCCCGTACGCCGCCGGACCGGGAGCGCTACCTCGACCTGCTCCGGGCGCTGGCCATCGTCCTGGTGGTCCTCGGCCACTGGGCGATCGCGGCAGTCGAGTACGACGAGAGCGGTCGACCCGACGGACATTCGGCCCTCACCGCCCTGCCCTGGGCGTACCCGCTGACCTGGGCGGTCCAGGTCATGCCGGTCTTCTTCCTGGTCGGTGGGTACGCCAACGCCGCCTCGCTGGCCGCCCACCGCGGCCGTGGCGGCGACGCGATCGGCTGGCTGCTCGGCCGAAGCGCCCGCCTGCTGCGCCCGACCAGTGCCCTGGTGCTGGTGTTCGCCGGTGGCGCGCTGGTGGCCCGGCTGGGCGGTGCCCAACCGGACGAGGTTCGCCCGGTCGTCTGGTTCGCCACCATCCCGCTGTGGTTTCTCGCCGCCTACCTGGCCGTGGTGCCGCTGACCCCGATCATGTACGCGCTGCACCGCCGCCTCGGGCTGCTGGTGCCGTTGGCGCTGGTGCTGCTCGTCACCGCCGGTGACCTGGGTCGCGCGCTCGGGCCGGCCGGGCTGGCCCTGCCCGGTTACCTGCTGGGCTGGCTCGCCGTCCACCAGCTCGGCTTCGCCTGGTACGACGCCCGCCAGGGGCACTGCCGCCCGACCGGCCCGCGCACCCGGTGCCTGCCGATGTCCCGCCGGGCCGCGGGCGCGATGCTGCTCGGCGGCCTCGCCGCGGCGATCCTGCTCACCGGCCCCGGCCCGTACCCGGTCAGCATGATCAATCTGCCCGGGCAGCGGCTGGCGAACGCCGCCCCACCCAGCGTGGCCCTGCTCGCGGTCGCCACCGCCCAACTCGGACTGATCCTGCTGCTGCGGGACCGGGCGGAGCGGTGGCTGCACCGCGACCGCCCGTGGCAGGCGGTGATCGCCGTCAACTCGGTAGTGCTGACGGTCTTCCTGTGGCACCTGAGCGCGGCCGTGCTGCTGGTCGGCGCGTTGCACGGGCTCGGCCTGCTACCCACGCCGGAAGCCGGTACGGCGGCCTGGCTGGCCTGGCGGGTGCCGTGGGTACTGATGCTGGCGGTGGTGCTGGCCGTCCTGGTCGCCATCTTCGGCCCGATCGAGGCGTCCACAGGTCGCCCCCGGCACCTGCGTGCGTCGGTCAGGTGGGCGGGCGTCCGGGCAGCGCTCACCGTCGCCGGATTCGCCGCCGTCGTGTACGCCCTGGCGGCCAACGGCGTGGCGGCCAAGACCGCACCGGAGCCGCTCGGGTGGCCGGTGGCCGCGCTGGTGGCCTACCTGGCCGGCGCGGGCACCCTGCGCCTGCTCAGGTCTGGGTGGGGAAGCCGAGGTTGACCCCGCCGTGGCGCGGGTCCAGCCAGCGGCTGGTGACCACCTTGCCCCGGGTGAAGAAGGCGACGCCGTCGGCACCGTGGGCGTGCAGATCCCCGAAGAGGGACGACTTCCAGCCGCCGAACGAGTAGTACGCCATCGGCACCGGGATGGGCACGTTCACGCCGACCATGCCGACCTCCACCTCGTGCTGGTAGCGCCGCGCGGCACCACCGTCGTTCGTGAAGATCGCCGTGCCGTTGCCGTACGGGTTGGCGTTGACAAGCGCCACCGCCTCGTCGTACGAGTCGACCCGCAACACCGACAGGACCGGCCCGAAGATCTCGTCGGTGTAGATCGACATCTCCGGGGTGACCCGGTCGAACAGGGTCGGTCCGAGCCAGAAACCGTTCGGGTCGCCGTCGACTGTCACGTCCCGCCCGTCGACCACGGGCACCGCCCCGGCGGCCACGCCCGCCTCGAGGTAGGCCCGCACCCGGGCCGCGTGCGCGGCCGTGACCAGGGGCCCCATGTCGCAGCCGCGCCGACCGTCCCCGGTCCGCAGCCCGGTGATCCGGCCGGCGATGCGGGCCACCAGTTCGTCGGCCACCGGCTCGACGGCGACCAGCGCGGAGATCGCCATGCACCGCTCCCCCGCCGAGCCGAACCCGGCGTTGACAGCGGCGTCGGCGGCCAGGTCCAGATCGGCGTCGGGCAGCACCACCATGTGGTTCTTCGCCCCGCCGAGCGCCTGCACCCGCTTGCCGTTCGCCGTGCCACGCTGGTACACGTGCCGGGCGACCGGGGTGGAGCCGACGAACGACACCGCCCTGACCACCGGGTGGTCGAGCAGCGCGTCGACCGTCTCGGCGTCGCCGTTCACCACGTTGAACACCCCGTCGGGCAGGCCGGCCTCGGCGAACAGTTCGGCAAGCAGCAACGCCGCGCTCGGGTCCTTCTCGCTCGGCTTGAGCACCACGGCGTTGCCGGCGGCCACCGCCACCGGAACGAACCACAGGGGCACCATCACCGGGAAGTTGAACGGGCTGACCACCGCGACCACCCCGAGCGGCTGCCGCAGGCTGTACGAGTCGACATCGGTGGAGACGTTCTCGCTGAAGCCGCCGCGCAGCGCCGAGGGGATGCCGCAGGCGTACTCGATGACCTCCAGGCCGCGCTGCACCTCGCCGGCGGCGTCCGCGAGCACCTTGCCGTGCTCGGCGGTGATCAGCTCGGCCAGCTCGTTCCGACGGGCGTTGACCAGCTCGCGGACGGCGAACAGCACAGCGGTCCGCTTCGCCAGCGACGCGTCGCGCCAGGTTCGGGCCGCGCGCTCGGCCACCTCGACCGCTGCCGCGACGTCCGCGGCGCCGGCCAGCTCGACCTCTGCGGTACGCCGGCCGGTGGCCGGGTCGAACACCTCGCCACGCCGGGTCGAGGTGCCACAGGTGCGCTTACCGTCGATGAAGTGCCCGATGAGGCTCATGCGGTGCTGCCTTTCGTTCGCCGGACCGGGCCGCTCCCCAGCGCTCACGGGTGCGCCGCCGCCACGCCGGAACGGATCGCGTCGACCAGGATGGCCAGGCCCTCCCGGGCCTCCTCCTCGGTGAGGGTCAACGGCGGCCCCATCCGCAGCACGTTTCCGTACAGCCCGCCCTTGCCGGTGAGCAGCCCGCCCTCGCGGCACGCCTCGAAGATCCGGGTGGTCAGCGCCGCGTCGGGTGCACCGGTGCCCGGGTGGACGAACTCGACGCCGAGCATCAGGCCCTTGCCGCGTACCTCTCCGACCCGGTCCAGCTCGGCGACGGCCGCACGCAGGCCGTCGCCGAGGATGCGGCCCACCCTCGCGGCGTTGGCCTGCAGGTCGTGCGCCAGCAGGTAGTCCAACACCGCGTTACCGGCGGCTGTGGAGATCGGGTTGCCGCCGAAGGTGGAGAAGCTGATCCCGGACACCGAGTCCAGCACCTCTGCCCGACCGACCACCCCGGCCAACGCGAATCCGTTGCCGATGCCCTTGGCGAAGGTGAGCAGGTCCGGGGTGACACCGTGGGCCTGGTAGCCCCAGAAGTGCTCGCCGGTCCGCCCCCAGCCGGTCTGCACCTCGTCGGAGATGAGCAGGATGCCGTGCTCGTCGAGGATCTTCTTCCAGGCGGCGAAGAGTCCGTCCGGGCCGTGCACGAAGCCACCCACGCCCTGGATCGGCTCGGCGATGAGGCAGGCCACGTCCCCGCTGGTCTGGGTGGCGAGCACCTCGCGCAGGTCCTCGGCCGCCGCGTCGACCCGGTCCGCCTCCGGCAGTCGGGCCAGCAGGCCACGCAGCCGGTCACCGGAATGCAGCCAGGCCACCTGGAGCGGGTTGATGGAGGTGGGCGACCAGGTGCGGTTACCTGTCGCACCCATCGTCGCGTACGTGCGGCCGTGGTAGCTGTTGCGCACCGCGAGGATCTGGTGCGAGCGTCGGTGATTGGTGGCGACAAGCAGCGCCGCCTCGTTGGCCTCACTGCCGGAGTTGGTGAAGAAGACCCGCGCGTCGGGGATGCCGGACAGCCTCGCCACCTTCTCGGCCAGCTCGACCTGCTGACGGATCAGGTAGAGCGTCGAGGTGTGCACGATTCCGGTGGCCAGTTGCCGCTGCACCGCCTCGCGTACCTCGGCGATGTCGTAGCCGAGCGAGTTGGTCAGCACACCGCCGAAGAAGTCCAGGTAGGTGCGGCCCCGCGCGTCGGTGACCCGGCGGCCCTGGCCACTGACGAGTTCGATCGGCTCGGCGTAGTAGAGCGTCATCCAGGACGGGAGCACGGCCCGGTGCCGGGCCAGCAGGTCGTCGGCGGTCATCGTCGCCCCTTCGGTCGCGTTCCCGCACGCTTTCACCACGGTCACTGCCGGGACAAGTGCCAGACTGTCCGGCGGTGACCCGGGATCGTTGACAACACGTCAACGCTTTCCGTCGCCGTCCCGACTCTCGGCCGCGTTTCCGGTGGCCGAATGGCCTACCGGGTGGCGTTTTCCATGCCAGTACCCGGGAAGATACAACGCCGCCGCGACCAGCGCGAACCCCGCCCATCCGGCGACCAGCGCCACCGCGACCGAGACGTCCTGGCCGAGGCGGACCCCGACCAGGAACCCGAGCAGCGCCAGGCTGTTGCGGGCGAAGTGCCGGCAGAAGGCCGGCAGGTCCCGCCGTACCTCGACCGCCACCAGCACCCCGGCGTACGGGAACGTCACCACCAGCCCGCGCAGCACCTGGCCCAGCAGCCCGGTCAGCACCGCACCGCCGAGGATCAGCAGCAGCCGCGCCACCGCCGGCACCCGCGTACCGTCTCGCGCCGGTGGGCCGGGTGTGGGGGTACGGCGGAGTACAAGCATGGCGAGCAGCCAGAGCGCCACCGTGGCGGCAAGCGTCGGCCCGAACGGCAGCGCGAACGGACGCAACGCCGCCGCGACCGCCAGGTAGCCGGCGACACCCGCCAGGTCGGCCAGCAGAATCGGCACCCGGAACCTGTGGTACGCCAGCGTCACGAGGCCGAAGAACAGGTTGAGCCCGACCACCCCGACGAGTTGCGTGCCGTCGACGGGGAGGCCGGTGGCCAGCAGCGCGGCGGTCATGGGCAGTGGCAGCGCGGCCACGAAGGCCCGCCACCGGACCGGACGGATCAGGCTCACCGCCCAGACCACAGCGGTCACCAGCAGGACGCCCTGGACGGTCATCCCGTCGTCACGTGTCGAAGGTGGCCCGGCTGAGGCACGCCTGGAACGTCTCGCCGGCCCGGGCGACGTCGGCGGCGTTCACCGAGTACCGGTTCTCGTTGATCTCGCCGTGCGCGCTCATGCCCGCCGTCCAGCAGGCTGTGCCGTCCCAGCGGATCAGGTTGACGTGCAGGTCGGCCGGGACCGCCACTGTCGACAGCAGACCCACCCGTACGCCCGCCCGACGCTGCGTCGCCACCAGCTCCGCCAGTTCGTCGGAGACCTCGGTGTAGGTGAAGATCCGGGTGATCTCAACCCCACGGGCCAGCGCGGCGAGGTTCTCCGACCAGTAACGCCGGCCGATGTCGCTGCTCCACCAGGCCAACCGGGGCAGCACGTTCGTCAGCGCCTCCAACTGCCGAACGCAGTCCCGGGTGGCACCGAGCATGTCCTGGTAGTCGGTGCCCGGCCGGATGATGCGTCCCTGTCGAAGCTGCCCGAGGTCGGCGTGGAACCGCTCGAACCGGCGCTGGGTCTCCTCGGCGACCCGGGTGCCCGGATGACGGTCGACCGCCTCGGTCGCGGCGGTGGCGAGTTCCGGGACCGCCCGCACCAGCCAGTGCGGGCCGGCCAGCAGCGCCCGCAGGTGGAACCGACGCTCGGCCCGGGCGATGGAGTCCACGAGCAGCGAGATGGTGATGCCCATCAGGCCAGCCAGCAACGACTCCACGCCGGTGGCGGCGCCGGTCAGGTCCAGCGTCACGGAGAGCGAGATCGACAGGGCGATGCCGACAAGTGCGACCGGGTCGGTGTGCGCCATCAGCCGCGCGACGCCCACCGCACGCGCACGCGGCCCGGTACGCGGACGCCGCAACAATTCCCCCACCACCACCTCCGCCACCGACTCCCGTCAGCGTAAAACCCCCCAACCACACCCCCACCCCACCGCAACCCCCACCGCCCGTCCTCGGTGATCATGAAGTTATTGCCCAAAAATCGGACAAAAGGTGGTAACAACTTCATGATCGACGAGGAGACAGGGGGTGAGCAGAGGGGGTGTGGGGGAGTTAGGCGGGGGCGGTGGCGCGGATGGCTTCGGCGAAGACCTCGGAGCGGTGTTCGAAGTTGCGGAAGCGGCCGTAGCTGGGCGCGGCGGGCGAGAGCAGCACCACGCCGCCGGCCGGGGTCACCTGGCGCGCCAACTGCACCGCGTCGGCAAGGTCGTCGACGAGTTCGGTGCGTACCTTCGGCAGCCCGTCGAGCGCCTCGATGATCCGTGGACCGCTGTCCGGGATACCGATGACCGTCAGCTCCCGCTCGGCCAGGTGCTCCCGCAGCGGCGTGTAGTCGACGCCCCGGTCGTTACCGCCGACGATCACCGTCAACGGCCGCCCGTCGTACGCGTCGATGGCGTGGATGGCCGCGTACGGGCTGGTCGCCAGGGTGTCGTCGACGAAGGTCAGGCCGGACGGGTCGGCGATCTCGGTCAACCGGTGGGCCAGCCCCTGGAACTCGGCGACCGCCACGGCCAGGGCGTCCTTACGCTCGACCAGGTCGATGCCCAACGCGTCGAGCACGGCCAGGGTCACGCAGAGATTGCCCTCGTTGTGCCGCCCGACGAGCGGCAGCACCGCCCGGGGGAAGAGCGGCTGGTCGACCCGGTGGAACCACTGCGTACCGTCCGGGCCGGCGGCGACGTTCACCGAGTCGGCGGTGCCGGCGCGGACCGCCGCGCGGTCGCCCAGCTCGAACGCCAGCCGTGGGTCCGCGCCGTTCACCACCACCGTGCGCGGCCCGTACGCGAGCAGGTTGAGTTTGTCCCGGTAGTACTCCCGTTCGCCACCGTGCGCGTCGAGATGCTCGGGAAACAGCGCCGTGACCACCGCCACCCGGGGCGAGTCGGTCAGGTCGCTGCACTGGTAGCTGGACAGCTCCAAGACATAGAGGTCCGCCTCCGGCAGGTCCAGCGTCGGTACGCCGATGTTGCCGCCGAAGACGTTCGGCCGATCCACAGCTGTCAACAGGTGATGGATCAGGCTGGACGTGGTGCTCTTGCCCTTGCTGCCGGTCACCCCGATGGTGCGGTCGCCGTGGTCGGCCATCCAGAGCGAGGTGCCCTGGGTGACAGTCGCGCCCTGGCGGCGCAGCTCCATCAGCCAGGGATGCGTCTGCGGCACACCCGGCGAGCGGACCACTACGTCGGCGGCGGCCAGCCGGGCGAAGCCCTCCTCGCCGGTGACCAGCGGGGCGGCCTCCGCCAATGGCCCGTCCCAGGGCAGCGAGAGGAAGTTCGCACTGTCGTCGACGGCGACCAGGTCGGCCGGGCCGTGGGCGGCGATGGCCGTCACCGCGGCCCGCCCCTCCCGACCGGCCCCCCAGACGGCGACTTTACGTCCGCGCAGGTCAGACAGGCGCACAGGCTCTCCTCGGGTACGACGGCGGTAGGGCACGGTCCGCCCGAGCCGGGCACGGCCGGACGAACCAGGGCCTAGTATGGCGTGTGCTCAACACGCATCTGGCGCGGATGGACGCGTTCACCTTCCCGTCCTACTCGATCGACCTGTCCACCGGCGAGGCGCTGTTCGACTACGCCCTGACCGGGCCTGACGGCGAGCAGCGGTTCACCGAGGTGATCACGTTGCCGGTGCCGGAGGAGTCGCCGTCGGATGCCGCCGTGGCGGCGCTGGGCCGGGTGCTGGAGCTGTTGCACGTGGTGGCCGGGGTCAGCTACTACAAGACGGCCGCACCGGGGCAGCTGGTGCTGCCGGCACCGCTCGGCCCGGCCGCCGTCGAGTTCGTCAGGGCCGTCTACACCAAGGGCCTCGCCGAGTACGCGTACCGCAACCAACTGCCGCACGTGCTGGAGCTGACCCCGCGCGTGCCCGGCGGGCGGGTCAAGCCGGCCGCCGAGTACGACAACTCCGACCGGCGCCCGCTGTCGGCGGTCGGCGGCGGCAAGGACTCGATAGTCAGCCTGGAGGCGCTGCGCCGGGCCGGCCTCGATCCGGTGCCCTTCTCGGTCAACCCGAACCACGTGATCAAGGCGGTGAACGCGGCGTCGGGGCTGCCCGCGCTCGCGGCCCGGCGACGCATCGATCCCGTGCTGTTCGAGCTGAACGCGGCCGGCGCCCGCAACGGGCACATTCCGGTGACCGCGATCAACTCACTGATCGCGGTCGCCACGGCCGTGCTGCACGGGTTGGGCCCGGTGGTGATGTCCAACGAACGCTCGGCGTCGGACCCGAACCTGATCTGGAACGGTCACGAGATCAACCACCAGTGGTCCAAGGGCGTCGAGGCGGAAGGGCTGCTGCGGGCCGCGCTCGCCGAACACGCCGGGCTGGCCGAGCCGTACTTCTCGCTGCTGCGCCCGCTGTCGGAGCTGCACATCGCCCGGCTGTTCGCCACGATCGACCGCTACGACGACGTGGTCACCAGCTGCAACGCCGCGTTCAAGCTCCGCGACGCCAGCGAACGCTGGTGCCGCGACTGCCCCAAGTGCCGGTTCGTCTTCCTGGCCCTGGCTCCGTTCATGTCCCGCGAGCGGATCACCCACATCTTCGGTGGCGACCTGCTCGCCGACGAGGCGCAGATCCCGGGTTACCGCGAACTGCTCGGCATCGACGGCCACAAGCCGTTCGAGTGTGTCGGCGAGGTGGAAGAGTCAGTGGTCGCCCTGAGCCTGCTCGCCCAGCAGCCCGAATGGCGCGACGCTCCCGTGGTGACCGCCCTGGTCGCCGCCCTCCCCGACGAGGCATGGTCCACCGCCGCCACCTCCGACACCTTCACCCCCGCCCCCGCCAACCACCACATCCCCCCCACCTACCAGAAAACCCTCCAAACCCTCACCCCCTGACCGCCCCAGCCGCACCCCGCACCTACGGTGTTGATCAAGAAGTTTTGGTCCTCAGGGTGATCGAAAATGACGCAAACTTCTTGATCAACGCGGCCAGGGTGGGTGGTTAGGGGGTGGGTGTTAGGGGGTGCGGATGGCGTCCAGGGCCAGGAGGGCCACGTGGAGGGAGAGGCAGGCGTCGACCGCGTCGAGGTCGACGTCGAGGATCCGGCCGATCCGGGCCAGCCGCTCGTAGAACGCCGGGCGGGACAGGTGGGCGGCGGACGCCGCCGCCGACTTGTTGCGGCCCTGCTCCAGGTAGGCCCGCAGGGTGCCGAGCAACTGCTCCCGGGGATGCTGCGCGTCGTACGCCAGCAGCGCGCCGAGTTGCCGTTCGACGAACGTCTGCACCCGGGGCTCGTCGCGCAGCAGGTGCAGCAGCCCGGCCAACCCGACGTGTGGTAGCCGGAAGATCGGCAGGTCACGGCGGTCCCGGCGGGCCGCGTCGGCGACCTGACGGGCCTCGATCAGTGACCGGCGCGCCTCCCGCAGGCTGCCCACGCCGGATCCGGCGGCGACCAGCAGCCCGGCGACAGAGCGTCGACCACCACTTGTCGCGTACGCGTCGGAGCGGGCCCGGCGCAGCGCGGCGGCGAAGGCGGCAAGCGTCCGTTCCTCCGCTGCCGGGTCCGGCAGGGCGAGCAGGACACCGACCGTCTGGTCGTCCAGGGCACTCGTGAGCCCGGTCAGGCCGGCCTCGCGCAGCGCGTGTCCGACGGCCTCGGCGAGGTCGCGCAGCCGGGCCGGCCCGGCGTCCGGGACGTTGTCGAGCGCCTCGCCGGAGTGTCCCGGCTCGCTGAGCGGACCGCTCCCCGCCGGTTGACGGTGGCGCGGAGTGTCCTCGCCGCCGTCGTCGGCACGATGGCGCACCACCACACCGACGAGCTGACGGCGATCCAGCACCACCCCGAGCGCCCGGGCCCGCAGGGCCACCTCGTCCACCGGCCAGGAGTGGTCGAGCAGGGCGGTGAGCAGGGTCCGGTGGAGCTGACGTTCCAGCCCCTCGGCGTCCCGTCGGATCAGCCGGCCGAGGGCGAGCGTGGACGCCGCCCGCTCGACGAGGATGGTCAGCCTGGTCGGCGGCGCCGGCGACGAGCCGCCGGGACCAGCCGGCGACAACCTGCCGGGACCAGCCGGTGACGAGCCGCCGGGACCAGCCGGGGTCGCCACGGCCCGCCCGGGAGTCGGCACCGGGGCGGGCCCGCCGGCCGGCAGCGACTGCCCATCGGCCAGGTCACCGCCGGGCGGCCAGCGCAGCAGCAGCCGGCCCCAGTCCTGTCCCCGGGCGCCCACCATGGTGACCAGCCAGCCCCGGTCCGGGTCGTACGCCGTGCGCCCCTCGGGCCGGATCCGCCGCGAGTGCTGCTCCCACCCGTCCAGCAGCAGCTCGGCGCTCTCCCCCGCCGGGTCGTACGCGAGCACCTGGCGGGACAGGTTCTCCAACACCACCGGGCAGCCGGACAGCTCGGCCGCCTGCCGGACCACCTCACCGGGGTCGGCACCCTCCACCGACAGCTCGGTGAACCGTTGGTGGATCTCCTCCGTGGCGCGCAGCTCGGTGAGTTGGGCGTCCACGATCAGGGCGTGCACCGCCTCGGTGATCCGTACGAACGGGGTGGCCCGGCGCAGCTCCACCAGGGGCAGGCCGTGACGTTCGGCGGCGGCACCCATCACCCGGGGTACGCCGTCGAGGTAGCGGCGGCCCAACTCGACCACCAGTCCGGAGACGCCGACACCGGCCAGGTCGCCGATGAAGGCCCGTAGCCCGGCGTCGTCGGCGGGCAGCCCGATACCCGTGGTGAGCACCAGCTCACCGCCGCCGAGCAGGGTGGCGATGTCCGGGACCTCGGCGACGTGCACCCAGCGCACCCGACGGTCCAGCCCGACCTCGCCCGCGACCAGACGCGGCGCGCCGTGGCGGACCGGGTCCAGGGCCAGGACCTCACGCACGGTAGGGAACACCCGCGACACGCTACCGTCCGTGACCCGAGGAGGTGCCTGGCGGTGCCTCAGAGCGGGTCGTCGCGGCCCAGCTCCCAGCAGGCGACGGCGGTGGCGGCGGCGACGTTCAGCGAGTCCACGCCGCGTCGCATCGGGATCACCACCCGGACGTCGCTGGCCGCCATCGCCGCGCCGGTCAGCCCGGCGCCCTCGGCACCCAGCAGCAGCGCGGCCCGGGACCGCTGGGCCGGGTCCAGCCGCTGGATGGGCACCGCGTCGGGTGCCGGCGTCATCGCCAGCACGGTGAACCCGGCGGCCCGCACGTCGGCCAGCGCCGTCGGCCACGGTTCAAGTTTCGCGTACGGCACGGCGAACACCTCACCCATGCTGACCCGTACGCTGCGCCGGTAGAGCGGATCGGCGCAGGTCGGCGAGAGCAGCACGGCATCCACACCCAGCCCGGCCACCGCCCGGAAGATCGCTCCCAGGTTCGTGTGGTTGTTGACGTCTTCGAGGATCACCACCCGACGAGCGGTGGCGAGCACCTCAGCGGCGGTCGGCAGCGGCTTGCGTCGGAACGAGGCGAGCACGCCCCGGTGTACGTGGAACCCGGTGGCCTCGCGCAGCACGTCGGGCGTGGCGGCGTACACCGGGGCGTCGCCGGTGTCGAGGTCGGCCAGTTGGTCGACCCGCTTGGCGTCGACGAGGAAGGACCGGGCCGGGTAGCCGGCGCGCAGCGCCCGCCGCAGCACCAGCTCTCCCTCGGCGATGAACAGGCCGTGCGGCGGCTCCCAGCGGGTACGCAGCTCGACATCGGTGAGCGCCCGGTAGTCGGCGATCCGCTCGTCATCGGGCTCGGTGATCAGGTGGACGGGCACCCGCCGATTCTGCCGGACCCCGCGACGCTGGAGCTGGCAGGCCCGCGCCCGACCGGCACGACAGCCACGCACGGCCGCACCCACCGATCGAGGACGCGGGTACGGCTACTTCATGGTGGCGATCTGGATCAGGTTGCCGCAGGTGTCGTCGAGCACGGCGGTGACCACCGGGCCCAGGTCGGTCGCCTCCTGGGTGAACTCGACGCCCAGTCCCTTGAGTCGCTCGACCTCGGCGTGCACGTCGTCGACGACGAACGAGGTGAACGGGATGCCGTCGCCGACCAGGGCCTGCCGGAACGGGCCCACCGCCGGGTGGCCGGCCGGTTCCAGCAGCAGCTCGACACCGTCGGGGTCGGCCGGCGAGACGACGGTGAGCCAGCGGGCCTCACCGGCGGGTACGTCGGTCTTCTTGATGAACCCCAGCTTCTCGGTGTAGAAGGCGAGCGCCTTGGCCTGGTCGTCGACGAACACGCTCGTGACGTGGATACGGATCACGGATCTGGTGCCTCTCGGTCGATGGGCCACCGCTCGACGATCGAGCGCAACGGGCCCGTGTCGATGTGGTGGAACTTGTACCGGCCCTGTCGCCGGGTGCGGACCAGGCCGGCCTGTTCGAGCACCGCGAGGTGCTGGGAGATCGCCTGGCGCGAGGAGGTCAGGTTGTGTTTCATGGTCAGTCGGCCGCAGATCTCGAAGAGCGTCTGACCGTCCCTGTCGATCAGCTCGTCCAGGATCGTGCGTCGCGTCGCGTCACCGAGGGCCTTGAACAGGTCCGGGTCAGCTTCCACAGGCACAGTTATAGGCAAGTGCACACTTGCCTGTCAAGCCGGCTCGCCGATCCAGCCGGGCGGGACGTGGTCGGTGAGCCAGACAACGCTGACGGCCCGGTAGAAGACGAACCCGTGTCGGTGCATGCCGGCCGCGTCCACGGTCAGCACGACCGGGTCACCACGTCGGGCACCGACGGTGGTGGCGGTCTCCCGGTCCACCGACAGGTGGACGTGGGTACGACCGCGTGGTCGCAGCCCGTCGGCACGGATGCCGGGCAGGTGGCGGGCCACCGTGCCGTGGTAGAGCAACGGCGGCGGCACCACGGGTTCGAGGCGCAGGTCGACGGCGATCGAGTGGCCCTGCGCGGCCCGGATCCGCCCGGCGTGCAGCTCGAAACGCTGCTTGTCGGTGCCGGCGACCAGTTCGGCAAGCACCTGCCGGGTGACCGGACGGCCGTGCCGGGCGAGCGCGGCGAGCAGCACCTTCACGTCGACCCAGCCGCCCTCGTCGAGGGTGAGGTCGACGGCGTCCGGACGGTGGCGGAGCACGTACGCGAGGAACCTGCTGGCGGAGGTGAGCCGATCGGTCACCGGCCGACCCCGAACTGGTCGAGCAGGTCCTGCACCACAGCCCGTCGAGGTGGCCGCCAGGCGGCCCAGTACCGGATCTCCGGCAGGCCGTGGATCGGGACCGCGCGCAGGCCGTCGGGCAGCCCGACACAACCGTTCACCACCGTGGCGCCGACCCCCAACGCGGCCAGATGGACCAACAGGTCCCACCCGTCGACCTCGGCGGCGACCTGCCAGCGCACACCCGCGTCGAGCAGGGCCCGCTCAAGCGCCCTGCGGTGCGGACGCCCGGCCGGGGGTACGACGAGATCCAGCCCGTCGAGATCGCCGAGTCGGACCTGCCGACGTCGGGCGAGCGGGTGCCCGTCGCCGAGTACGAGCACCTGCCGATAGGTGGCGATCTGCGTCGCCTCGACCTGCCGGCCGGGTGGGTCGTGGGCGACGACGGCCAGGTCGGCCCGCCCGCTGGTGACGGCGCCGAGGGCGGCATCCCGGTCAGCGGTGATCACGTGCACGCGGCGTCCCTGGCCGCCGACCCGCTGGATCGGTTCGCCGATCACCCACCGCAGCGCGCCCCGCCCGGCCGCGATGGTGAGCGTCGGCGCGGACTCGTCGTGCAGCTCCCGCAGGAACTCCTCGGCCCGCCGCCGGGAGTCCAGCGCGTACGCGGCGAGGCGCTCACCGGCTGCCGTCAGCGCCAGCCGGCGACCGTCGCGTTCGTACAGCTCGACGCCGAGCGCGGCGGCCAGCTTCCGGATCTTCACGTGCAGGGAGGGCTGGCTGATGTGCAGCTCCCGCGCGGCGGTGGTGAAGTTGCGGTGCTCGGCGAAGACCGCGAACGAACGTAACGCGTCGGCTTCCATCAGGTCCCGCCCATGCATAGCGTCAGACTATAGATGCGGTGCAGAACAATAGTTCCGCTCCCGGGCTGGCGCGCCGGATCCTGAGCGCATGACGGAAACGCTTCCCCGACTCGGCATCGACATCGGCCGGGTCATCATCGACGGCCCCGCCCATCCGGGCGGCGGCGACACCGCCTTCTTCAGCGGAGACGAGGCGACGATGCTGGCCACCCCCGAGGTGCCCGGTGCCGTCGAGACCATCGCCCGTCTCGTCACCCTCTTCGACGGCCGGGTGTGGCTGATCTCCAAGTGCGGCCCGCGCGTCCAGGCCCGTACCCTGCGCTGGCTCGTCGCCCACGACTTCCACAGACGCAGCGGCGTCCCCCGCGACCACGTCCGGTTCTGCCGGGCGCGGGCCGACAAGCGGGCCCACTGCCGCGACCTCGCCCTGACCCACTTCGTCGACGACCATCCCGAGGTGCACGCCGCCATCCAGGGGACGGTGGCCCACCAGTACTTCTTCGGGCCACAGCGCCGTCCGGTGCCCGGCTACGGCCGACCCACTCCCACCTGGGCCGATGTCGAACGCCACATCGTCGGTTCGCTGCGTACCGCGAGCCCGGGCCGTCGGTGAGACACCCACCGGAGCGTCACGTCCCTGGGTCGACCGCCCGGCCATGCTCGCGGGTTGCGGCACGTCGCGCCTTCACGCTCCGCTGATACCCCAAGATGCCGCAATCCGCGAGCACACCCGACCCGCTACCCGCGAGCGCGTGCGGCCGTGCGGCGCGGTCAGGGGGGTGAGAGCCGCGACAGCACGCGATGGGCGTGCTCGGCCGCCGGATCGCCGAGGTCGTCGAGGATCTGTGCCGCCCGTCGCCATGCCTCGACCGAGCGGATGATGTCGCCCATCGCCTCGCGGGCCTCGCCGAGTCGCTGAAGGGTCTCGGCCTCGTGGTAGCGGTCGGCGGACTCCCGGAACAGCGCGATCGCCTCTTCGTAACAGTCGGCCGCCCGATCGTGCTCGCCCAGCCGGGCGTGGGCGAAGCCCAGGCTGTCCAACGTCGCGGCCTGGCCGTTGTGGTCGCCGCTGGCGCGCTGCTGGGCTAGCGCCTCCGTGCAGCTCTCGATCGCCCGTGGATAGTCGCCGGTGGCGGCGTAGAGCCAGCCGACCGCGTTCAGGGCCCGCGCCTCGCCGGCGCGGTTGCCGACCGAACGGTACAACCGCAGCGCCTCCTGTCCACGGTGGAGCCCTTCCTCGGGGCGCCCCCGCATGTAGCAGACCTCGGCGTGGTTGTGCAGTGTCAACGCCTGGCCGGTCGGGTCGTCAAGTTGCCGGTGCAGGTCCAGGGCGCGCAGCAGCCTCTTCTCCGCCGCGTCGAGGTCGCCGAGGCGGGTCTCCGCGCGGGACAGCAACCGGTTCGCGACGGCCTGGCCGGTGAGGTCGTCGACGCGTTCGGCCGCGGCGAGCGCGATCTGTTGGGCGGCGCGCTGATCCCGCCAGAGACCGCGCGGGGCGAAGAAGGTGGTGAGCGCCCAGGCCAACTGCCAGGCGTACGTCTCGAAGCCGGTCTCGGCGGCCTGGCGCACCGCCCGCAACAGCACCTGATGTTCGGACGCGAACCAGCCGAGCGCCGCGTCGTGGTTCTCCGCCGGGGATCTGACGTTCGACGGTAGCGGGATGATCGGCTCGATCGCCGGCCACTGCGGCTGGATCAGCACCGCCGGCGGGTAGGAGCTGTGCAGGTAGTAGTCGTACAGCCGGTGGCGTGCCTCCCGCGACTCGTCGGCCTCTCCGACGGTCCGGGTCAGTTCGGCCGCGTACGCCCGCAGCAGATCGTGGAAGGCGTAGCGGCCGGGCAGGTGCTCGGTCAGCAGGTGCAGCCGGGTCAGCTCGCGCAGCGGCGGCGCGACGCTCGCCGGGGTCTCCCCGGCGAGCGCCGCCGCGGCCTCGGCGGTCAGGTCCGGTCCGGGGTGTAGCCCCAGCAGGCGGAACAGGCGGGCGGCCGGTCGGCTCAGCGCCAGGTAGGACCAGGAGAAGACGGCGCGTACGTCGCCGTCGGCCAACGCGTCAAGCATCGCCTCGTCGGGTCGCAGGCTGGCGGCGAAGGCGTCGAGCGGAAAGCCGGGATGCAACGCCACCCGCGCCGCCACGATCGACAGCGCGAGCGGCAGCCGGCCTGTCGAATCGATGATGTCGGCCGCGGCAGCCGGCTCGGCGGCCAGTCGGCGGGCACCGAGCCGGCTGGCCAGCAGGCTCATCGACTCGGTGCTGGTGAGCACGTTGAGCCGGATCGGGTGCGCGCCTTCCGCAGCGATCAGCCCGGACAGCTCGTCCCGGCTGGTCACCACGACCACGCAGCCGCCCGTGCCCGGCAACAGGGGTCGCACCTGCGCCGTGTCGCGCGCGTTGTCGAGCACCAGCAGCATGCGGCGGTCGGCCAACAGGCTGCGGTGCAGTCCGACACGGTCCTCCAGGCTGGCCGGTATCCCGGTGGCCGGTACGCCGAGCGCCTCGAGGAAGCCACGCAGGGCGTCGCTCGGATCGACCACGTCGGCCTCGTCGTAGCCGCGCAGATTGACGTAGAGCTGACCTTCGGCGAACCGGTTGGCGGCCCGGTGTGCCCAGTGCAGGGCGAGCGCGGTCTTGCCGACCCCGGCCATCCCGGAGATCGTGAAGATGGCCACCGCCGGCTGTTCTCCCGGCTCTGCGTGGTGACCGGAGTCCAGGGTCTCCAGTTCGCCACAGCGGCCGACGAAGCCCGGTACGGCCAGCGGAAGTTGCTGCGGTCGTTCTCCCGCCGGCCCGGCCAGGTCGGGGTCGGCGGCGTGGATGAAGTCGGCCCGGTCGGTGGCGGACAGCTCGAACGCTTCGGCGAGCAATCGGACCGTCGACGCGCGCGGCCGGGCCACCCGCCCGCTCTCCACGTCCCGGATGCTGCGTACCGCCAGGCCGGTGGCGGACGCGACATCCTCCTGGGTCAGTCCGAGCCGCCGCCGGTGGGCCGTCACCATCTGACTAAACCGGGCCATGCCCATCCACTCATGGCTTGCCGGGTCCGAAGTGGACCCGTCAGCCTCTCGACTGGGAAATGGATGTCCGGTGATGGTTTCTACTTGATGGCGTACGCCTTGTCGAGTCGTGGTCCGACGGCCGGGACGGTGGGCAGGCCACCGGGGTGGTCAGGAGTTGATCATGTTGTCGGCCAGGTTCTCCGCCACCGCCTCCAGGCTCACCTGTGGTGCGGCCCACCTGTCGATCGCCTCGGTCGCGGTGTGGGAGACGCCCACCCGCCAGTGCTCACGCAGCCACCGCCCGGCCCGTGGATCACCTGGCCAGTCCGGACCGATCTCGTGGGCGAGCAGGTGGGCGACGGACGTGCCGAACTCCCAGGAGCGCAGCCGGGTGGCGCTGACGAAATCGCCGCAGAGCACGTCCAGGTACTCGATCGGACCGGGCCGGGCGCCGAGGTGCTCGGCCATCAACTGGTCGTACCGGGCCCGGAGTTCCGCCGGGGTGGTCGGGCGGCGGGCGGCGTCGACCGCGAAGAGCAACCGGACGCACTGCGCCCGCGTGACGATCAACAGCCGCTGCGCGGTGTCGTGGCCCAGCGCCGTCGCGGTGCGCCCGGGGAACGACCGGTCGAGCCAGCCCCGGTGCAGGAAGATGTTCTCGGTGACCACGCCCCAGCCCTCGACCAGGCCCTCGTCGCCCATCCGGCGGCAGTCGACAGGCAGTTCCGAGCCCGTGTACGCGAAGTGCAACGCATGCCCCACCTCGTGGAACAACGGTCGGCAGTCACCCACCCCGCCGCCGGCCGAGACGGCGACGACGATGTCGTCGGGCACCCGCACCGGCAGGCAGTACGCACCGGGCACCTTGCCGGGGCGGGCTTCGAGGTCGAGCCGGATCCGTGGAGCGAACTCCAGACCCAGCTCACTGACCAGGAGGCGGAGCAGCGGTAGGCAGGTCGCCAGGTCCACCGGGTCGGCGAAGGTGGTGCGTGCCGCGCCGATCAGCTGAGCGACGGTGAACGGACCGGCGGCGAACAGGGGGCGCCGGATCGACTCGTACCGCACCCGGGTCGAGTCGAGGAATCCCCGCGCCTCGCGCTCCAGCCGGCCGAGGTCGTGCCGCTGCACCCGGTCGGCGTAGTCGATCAGGTCCCGGTAGCCCGCCGCGGTGACCACGGCCAGTCGTCGCTGCTGCGCTTCCAGCCACAGTGGAGCGACCTCCCGGTCGTACAGCTCGTGCAGGTGGTCCCGCGGGGCAGCCGCGTCGCGTGCCGCGAGACGTCGGGCGCGGGCGAGATCCATCCGGGTGCCGTTGGCGTCGGTGACGGTCACCGCCTTCTCCCGCTCGGCGATGCCGGCGTGCAGCGGCGCGGTTTCCGCTTCGATCAGTGCCTGGAGCACCAGACCGACGAAGGGGCGTCCGGCGCCGTCGGCGAGGCCGGCGGTGCGCAGCGCGGTGACCGTGTCCGGCCGGAAGATGTCAGGCCACGCCGCGTGGATCTTCGCCGGCTCGAACGTGGTGGCCTCGCCCAGGCAGTACCGTGCCTCGGCGGTGGCGAGCGTGTCCAGAATCGTGGCCACCGGGGGCCTCAGCGAGTCGATCAGAGGGTGGGTGCTCATCGGGATGCCCCTTCTGCTTGCGCCCGCCGCGACAGCATCGCGATCGCCACCGCGACCGGGACACCGGCCAGCATCAGCAGCTTGTAGGCGTCGACGTGAATCGGGCCGTAGGAGGCGGCGCCGAGGGTGGCGGTGGCGGCCAGCACCGCGCCGCCGGCCGCCGAGTAGAGCTGAAGCTTGGACGACGCGATCACGTCGCGCAGCGTGAACATCGCCCGGGAATGACGGTCGGGCACGGCGTCGTACCAGGTGGTCAGGTTGGCGTTGCCGTAACCGGCGGCGCAGACCGCGGACACCACGACGATGACGGCGAAGCAGGCGACGCTCGCCCCGCTCGCCCCGCCCTCGGTCGTCGGCACGAACACCCACAGCAGGCGGGTGAGCACCGTCCCGGCCATGGTGTGGACGATCAGGCGGTACGTGCCGATCCGGTGGGCGGCCCGGCTCCAGGCCAGCAGGCTGATCGGCGCAGCCAGTCCACGTACCGCGAGGATCACCGCCACGGTGCCGGCGGGGATGCCGAGGTGCAGCACGGCGTAGATCGCCAACAGTGGCGTCACCAGCACCGTGTCGAGAAGGAAGATGACGCTGAGTCGGCGGAGGGGACCGTCGGCGACCAGATTCGTGGCGGCGGCGCGCAGCTCGCCCAGGGCCTGGGGGTGCGTGCCGTCCGGCACCGGGGTGTGCGGCATGCGCCCCAGCGTCGTGATCGAGACGACGAGCAGCACCGCCAGCACCGCGAGCAGGATGCGGTACTCGGTCCGGTCGACCACGGCACCCGCCAGCAGGCCGAAGCCGAGCAGCAGCACCACGTTCAGCAACTGAGTGGCGAACTGCATCCGGGCGACGAACCGTGGCCGCCGGCCGGGAGACACGAGTGCCCGCATCCACGGGTGCCAGGCCACGCCCCAGCTGACCGAGATCGCCACCTCGATGGCGAGCAGCACCGCCACGAACGCCGCGAACACGGCCGGCCTGCCCCACCGGTCCAGGTCCGGTACCGCGGCGAGCAGGACCAGCAGGAGCAGCACGCCGGCGTATCCGAACCGCATCGTCCGCCGGAACCCGAGACGCCGGGGCAACCGCACCGCGAGCAGTTGCGCGGGCACGCTCAGCACCAGCAACCCCAACGCCATGCCCACCTGCGCCGGCGTGAGGCCGAGCGTCTGTACGCCGTACAACTGGACGAGGTCCGCGCTGAGCCGCCCGGTGGCGAAACAGAGCGGGACGATCACCATGTTCGCCACGATGGCGAGGCGTTCGACCCGCGGCTCGCCCGACGGCGCGGCGGTGGCCGGGGCGGACGTGCCGCCGGTCAGGTCCGTCCGAGTACCGACGGCAGGTAGCTTCGCGTCAACCATGTGTGCAGTTCCAAGTCCCGGGTGTTCGCGGCACGGAAGATGTCGATGGCCTCGGAGGGCAGCAGTCGCTGATCGTCGCGGTCGCCGCTGTTCAGGTGGAACGTCGCCGGCCGTTTCCAGGACAACAACTCGCCGAGCCGGGCCTGGCACTCGACGAACCGCTCGACGGTGCCGACGAAGGCGAAGTTCTCCTCGACCGCCTTCATCGCCAGCGCCAGGTCGTCGTCGGTGGTCTCGACGTTTGTCGTACCGGACAGGAAGCGCACCTGGTCGTCGCGGAACTGAAGCGGCAGGCCGGCTACGCCGACGGGCAGCCCGGCCTGAAGCGCGGCCCAGAGATTGCCGGTGTCGCGCTTGCGGTAGGCCCAGTACCAGTAGGAGACACAGCGGTCGACCGGCTCGCGCAGCATGGTGACGTACCGGACCGGCCGGTCGATCCTGCGATGGATGCCGACCGGCAGGTTGAGCGCTATCGCATCGTGGCGGTGCTGGCCCTCGACGATCTCCGAGACGATCTGCCGCACGTCATCGTCCGGACTGTCGACGGTTTTGGCCCCCGGCCCCCCGTTGCTTCTCCGGCCGGACACGAGGTACTGCCGGAACCGGCCGGGGTAGTTGTTCAGCAACGCCTCGATGATGCTGTTGCCGGCGTTCTTGTTGATGTGGACGTAGCACAGAAGCGGGTCGGACGTCACCGTTCTACTCCACGAAGTCGTAGATGTACTCGCCGAATTCGGCGTGGTATCTGTCCTGGGTCTGCTGCCAGGCGTTCGAGAGGTTCGTACGGTCGGCCGGTCCACGCGTGCCGAAGTACGGGAAGTGGTGGAAGTAGTAACCGAAGATCCGGTCACAGTGGGCGAAGTACGCGTGCGTGTCGAGGATATGACCGTGCCAGAACTCGTCGATGTCGATGTGTGGAGGCAGCAGCTCACCCTCGTACCGACGACGCAGGTACAACCAGTTCTTGTAGAGCCGCTCGTAGTAGTCCGCGCGGGCCGGGCTCCATTCACTGCCCAGCACGTCGCGTCCCTGGGTGAGCCGGTGCTTGAGCGGCCCGAAGTCGATGGCGTCGATGTACCGCCGCACCTCGGCCAGGTCGGCGATCCGGTTGGTGGAGGTGTCGTGGGGAACCTCCCAGCGGAGTTCCTCGGCGGGCTTGACGACGATTTCGGTCATTTCGCAGCCAATCTCGGTCGGTCGAGCGGAATCGGCGGTGATGGTCCGGGCCGGCATCGCCGACCCGGACCACCGGCTCACATCAGACGGCCTGGTCGCAGCACATCACGCGGGTCGACGGCTGGCGGACCTCGGCGGCCTCGGCCGAGTCCTCGACCTCGGGGGTGGCCTGCTCGGTGATTTCGGTCTCGACGACCTCAGTGATCTCCGACATTGCGCTCTCCCTTCCTGATGCCCGCGCCGCGGTCGCTTACCGGTAGGCACGAACAGGTGTTGGATGGCCCGCTGTGGAAGGTCCCGTTGACGAGAACGTCACCCGCAGCGGTTACCAGGAACGCTATTTCCACGCCGGGAGACGGATCCAGGAGATTGACCGGCAGTTGACCGGCAGGTCCCTGATGGACCGGGCGCACGCGCCGACGCCGGACCGCGCACGTACCGACCACCCGTGGCGGCTACAGCACCTCGGATCGGCTGGTCGCCAGGCCCAGCCAGGTGGCGAGAGCGTCGATCTCGGCGTCGACCTCGGCGGTCATCGCCCGGGTGAAGGGGACGTCCTGGTGCAGGGCGTTGACCACCAGGACACCCGCCCGGCGGTCCGCGGTGGCGTCCAGCTTGCCGACGAGCCGGTCGTGATGGAGTACGGGCAGGGCGAAGTAGCCCCACCGACGCTTTTCCCGAGGCTTGTACATCTCCAGGAGGTACTCGTAGCCGAACAGCTGCTCGGTCCGTACCCGGTCGTGGATCAGCCTGTCGAACGGCGACAGCAGCGCGGTGCGCCCCTCGAACGGCAGCCCGAGGTACGTCGGGTCGACCCGCCAGGTCCCGGGCACGCCCTCGACCACGGCCTCCTCCCCCGCGACGCCGACGAACGGTGACTCGCCCGGGGCCAGCGTGCCACCGGAGCGGGCGATGCCCAACGCGGCGAGCCGACGCCTGTCCCGCAGCCGGGCCGCCTCGTCCGGATCGAGGTCGGGCAGGTCGACCGGGTACACCCGTTCGGGCAGATCCCAGTAGCGCTGCCGTCCCTTCCGGCCGGAGATCGCCACCTGGCCCTGCCGGGCCATCAGTTCGAGCATCTTGGTGACGTTGCGGTTGCTGGTCCAACCGCTCGACGGCCACGGCACCACACTGGTGTCCGGGATGTCCCGGGACAGCAGCGGACCCCTCGCCGCCAGGAGCGCCAGGATGTCCCGACGGAAGGACTCGTTCTGCTCGACCCAGGCTCGGGCGGACTGATGGGTCGCGGCGCGGGACTCGGCGATCACCGCGGGCAGGTCGCCAGGCGTCCGGATGTACGCCACGGTCTCGACCAGCCTGCGCTCGACCTCGATCGCCCTGGTCAGCTGCGCCGGATCGTAGGCCGGACCGAGCCGGCTCCACAACACGAGATCGGCACTGGGCGCGATGGCCGCGGTGGGGTCGAGTTGCAGGATCGTGAGGCGCTCGACCACCTGCACCAGGTCGCTCGGGCGCGGCTCGGCGAGCAGTTGGGCGTGGATCGCGATCCGGCGGGCTTCGTCCCGCGTCAGGCGGTGGGCGACCATGCCGCCGACCCTACCCACCTGACCTCCGTCGGCTGCGACGCGACCGCCCCGCACGACGGCCATGCCAGGCAGGCACGACGGGCCGCATGACCATCGGCACTGGGCCCGCCGCCGGCTCGACGGGTGTACTGGGTCGACGGAGACTCCGGTCCGCTTCAGGAAGAAGGCTCGCGTGACCTTGTGGATGGGTGCCGCCGGCGCGGCGCTGTTCGTGCTGGTGTTCCTCGTCGACGGCGGGAGCCGACCGGACTACTCACCGGTGCGTCATCCGGTAAGTGCCCTGGCACTGGGCCGACGCGGCTGGATCCAGACGGCCAACTTCATCGTCGCCGGCACCGCGATCACCGTGGCCTCGCTCGAACTGGTCGTCGCGGGCCCGGGCGTCCTTATCGGTGTGGTTCTCACCGTGTTCGGGCTCAGCCTCGTCGCGTCCGGGGTGTTCCCGATGGATCCGATGCTGGGCTACCCGCCGGGCGCTCCGACCGGGATACCGGAGCAACACAGCACCGCGCATCGGCGCCACGATCTCGCCGGGGCCGTCGTCTTCCTGTCCCTGCCGGTCGCCGCGGCAGCCGGTGCGTTCACCCTGCCCGGGATGGCCTGGAGAGTCGTCTCGGGTGGTGTCGCCCTCGCCCTGTTCATCGGGTTCGGCTGGTTCGGCAGGGCGTGGGAGCAGACCTCGCCGCGCCTCGGCCTCATCCAGCGCGCCGTCATCGTCACCGGATGGGGCTGGCTCGCCGCGCTCTTCACCTGGCTGGCCCTGCGGTCAGGCTGACCGGAACATGTCCCGATCGGGTGGTTTCGTTCATGTCGGACCGGGGATGCCGGGCCACTCCGTCCGCAGCCCGACCCGGAAAGGCGCACCGATGAGCGCAGACCACGTCGGCACGCTCGTGCCGGCCGACCCGTGGCCGCTGCCCCGCGAGGCCACCGTCGCGGACCACATCGTGCAGCGGCTCGCCTGCTGGGGCGTACGCCGCTACTTCGGCTTCCCGGGCGACGGCATCAACGGGATGACCTCGGCCCTGCAACGGGCAACCGAGCACACGCAGTTCGTCCAGGTACGGCACGAGGAGACCGCCGGTTTCGCCGCCTCGGCGCACGTCAAGTACGGCGGCGGACCGATCGGCGCGGTGCTGGTCACCAGCGGCCCCGGTGCCATCCACGCGCTCAACGGGCTCTACGACGCGAAACTGGATCACCAGCCGGTGGTGGCTCTGGTCGGGCACACCGCGCTCACCGCCGAGGGCGGCGGCTACTACCAGGAGGTGGACCTGCTCGCCCTCTACAAGGATGTGGCGGCGGCGTTCCTGGCCCAGCTCGACCACCCGTCCCAGGTACGCCACCTGGTGGACCGGGCCTGCCGGACGGCGCTGGCCCGGCGTACGGTCACCGCTCTGGTGCTGCCGCTCGACGTGCAGGACCTGCCCGCGGTGCCCAACCCGCCGCACGCGCACGGTTTCTACCACACCAGCAGCGTGCCGAGCAGCGGCCCGACGGTGCCGCCGGAGGCGGACATCCGGCACGCCGCCGAGGTGCTCGGCAGCGGCGAACGGGTGGCCATGCTCGTCGGCCAGGGCGCGCTCGGCGCCGAGAACGAGGTACGCGAGATCGCCCACCGCCTCGGCGCGGGGGTGGCGACGGCGCTGCTCGGGTTCACCGCGGTGGACCACCGGGAGCCGTGGGTGACAGGCGCGATCGGGCTGCTCGGCACCCGACCGAGCTGGCAGTTGATGAACCAGTGCGACCGGCTGCTCATCGTCGGCAGCAACATGCCGTACTCGGAGTTCTACCCGCCGCCCGGGCAGGCGCGGGCGGTGCAGATCGACCACGACGGCACCCAGCTCGGTCTGCGCTACCCGACCGAGGTGAACCTGACAGGTGACGCCGCACCGACGCTGCGGGCCCTGCTGGCCGCGCTCGGCCCGGACCCGGGACCGACCCGGTGGCGACAGACCATCGCGGGGGCCACCGCCGCCTGGCGGCAGTCCCAACGGGAACTGGCCGAGCAGAACGCCAACCCGGTGAACCCCCAGTTGCTCTTCGCCAACCTCAGCGACCGCCTGCCCGACGACGTGATGCTCGCCGTCGACTGCGGCACCACCACCGCCTGGTACGCCCGGCACATCAGGGTCCGCCCAGGGATGCTGGCCAGCCTGTCGGGCACGCTGCTGTCCATGGGCGGCGCCATGCCGTACGCCCTGGCGGCCAAGTTCGCCCACCCGGACCGCCCGCTGGTGGCCCTGATCGGTGACGGCGCGATGCAGATGAACGGGGTCAACGAGCTGATCACCGTGGCGAAGTACTGGCAGGGCTGGGCCGATCCACGGTTCGTGGTGCTGGTGCTCAACAACCGGGATCTGGCCTTCGTCAGCTGGGAGCAGCGCTCCACCGAGGGCACCCCGATGTTCCCGGACAGCCAGCAGCTGCCCGACATCGCGTACCACCGGTGGGGTGAGGTGCTGGGGCTGCGCGGCGAGCTGGTCGACCACCCGGACCAGGTGGCCGACGTCTGGGACCGGGCCCTGCGCGCCGACCGTCCCACGGTGATCAACGCGCTGGTCGACCCCGCAGAGCTGATGATGCCCCCACACTTCACCGCCGACCAGGCTCGCAAGACCGCCGCCGCCATGTTGCGCGGCGACACCGACTGGGCCGGCATAGTCCGCCGCGGCATCCCCAGCGTCCTCACCACCTACCGCCCCCGCCGCCCCTGACCCACCCCAACCACCCCACCCACCCTGTTGATCATGAGGTTGGCGGCAGTCTCAGAGATCAAACTTGCCGTCAACCTCATGATCAACGGGATATGACCCGGAGGGAGGGGTGGGGGCAGGGGTGGGTGGGGTCAGCCGCGGTTTTGGAGCCAGCGGCGGAGGTCGGACAGGGGGTTGTCGGGGGTGCGGCGAGGGTCGGGGAGCGGGTCGCGTTCGACCGGGCGGCGGGGGGTGCCGACGAGTTCGCGGCTGGGCGGGGTGAATGCCTGTGCCGGCTGGCCCTCGACGGCCGTGCCGATGATCCGGGCAACCGCGTCGATGACCCGGGCCTGCACGGCGGCACCTACCGAGTCGGTCGGGTCGTCCGGGTTCGCGGCGATACCGGCGACCGCGACCTGCGGGGTGTACCCGACGAAGCTCTCCGTGGCGGCCTGGTCGGAGCTGCCGGTCTTGCCGGCCACCGGCCGGCCGTCGAGGATCCGGTTCACTGCGGTGGCGGTGCCGCCGTTGCACTGCCCGAAGGCGGATTGCTGACCCACCGGGCAGCGCGCCGCGTCGGTGGCGGCGCGGGCCACGTCGGCGTCGAGCACCCGCCGGCAGGACGGGTCACCGACCGCCAGCCGCTGTCCGTCCGGCGCGGTCACCGACACCACCGGCAGCGGCGCGCAGTACGTCCCCTCGGCCGCCACAGTGGCGTACGCGTTGGCCAGGTCGAGTGGCGTGGTGGCGGCCACGCCGAGGGTGAACGCGCCCCAGTCGGCCGCGTCGTTGACGGCGAAGTCGGCGTCGGACTCGGCGCGGAAGGTGATGCCCAGGCGCTGCGCCATCTCGACCACCTTCTCCGGCCCGACCTGCTCGGCCAGCCAGACGAAGTAGGTGTTGACCGAGCGGCCGAAGCCGTCCCACATCATCCGGTAGCCGTCCATCCACTCCGGGTTGGAGTTGCCCGGGCACCAGCGACCGTCGCAGCTGCCCTCCCCCTCGGCGGCGTACCGGGTGGGCAGTCGGCTGGGCGCGTCGAACCCGGTGGACAGCGTCCGCCCGGACTCCAGCGCGGCGAGCATGGTGAACAGCTTGAACGTGGAGCCGGCCTGGTAGCCGGCGACACCGGCGCCACCGGAGATCAGCGGGTTCACGGTGTTCGGGTAGTTGACCTGCCCGTCGGGGTTGTCGTCGAGGCTGTAGTGGCGGTTGACCGCCATCGCCAGCACGCGACCGGTGCCGGGCTCGACAGCGGCGACCGGTACGGCACGCGGGTTGTCGTACCCGTAGATGCCGGTGGCCTGACGCTGCGCGGTGGCCTGGATCTGCGGGTCCAGCGTCGTCACCACGCGGTAGCCACCGCGCCGTAGCGCCTGCTCCCGTTCCTCCACAGTGTCGCCGAACTCCGGCTGGGCGACCCACCAGCGGCGCAGGTAGTCGCAGAAGAAGCCCCAGCCGTCACGGCCGCTGGTGGTGGCGGCGCAGCCGTTGGCCTGCTCGCTCGGGTCCAGCGTCAACGTCTCGGCCCGGGCCTCGGCGGCCTGATCGGCGGTGATCGCCCCGGTCTCGACCATGGAGTCCAGCACGTACCCCCGACGCTCCAGCGCCGCGTCGGCGTCGCCGTCGATCGGGCTGTACGCCTCCGGCGACTGCACCAGGCCGGCGAGCAGCGCCGCCTCGGCGAGGGTCAGGTCAGCCGGCGCCTTGGAGAAGTAACGCTGACTGGCCGCCGCCACCCCGTACGCCCCGGAACCGAAGTACGCGATGTTGAGGTAGCGGTTGAGGATCTCGTCCTTGCCGAGGCGCTGCTCCAACGCGTTGGCGTACCGGATCTCCTGGAGCTTGCGCCCGATCGTCGGCTCGGTGGCCGCGGCCCGCTCCTCCGCGGTACGGCTCGGGTCGGTCTTCAGCACGTTGCGGACGTACTGCATGGTCAGCGTGGAGCCCCCCTGCCCGCTGCCCTCGGTCACGTTGCTGACCACCGCCCGGAGCATGCCGCGCAGGTCGACGCCACCGTGGTCGTAGAAACGCCGGTCCTCGGCGGCCACGATCGCCTGACGCATCACCAGCGCGATCTCCGCCAGCGCCACGTCCGTGCGGTTGACGTCGTAGAACGTGGTGATCAGCGTCTTGCCGTCGTTGGCATAGAGGTAGGAGCGCTGCGGGGTGGCCGGGGTCCGCAACGCGTCCGGCAGCGCGGCGTAGTTCCCGAGCGCCGCCTTCGCGGCGAAACCGAGCAACAGGTTGCCCGGCAGCGCGGCGACCGCCAGGACCAGGCCAGCGAGTACGCCGGCCAGCACGACGGTGAACAGCCGCGACAGCGGCGTAGGGGTGGCCATGGTCCCCAGGATTGCCGCGAAAGCCACAGTCCGGCCACCACAATTAGCTAGTTGTCAGGCAATTCACCGCCATTTGCCAGCCACCGCCACGCTTGTCAGTCGAGGGATCGCCGGATTCAGCCACACTCCCGGACACCCGGGACACCCGGGACACCCGGGACACCCGGGACAGCCGGGACAGCCGGCCGCAGGACGGACGACCGGGCACGGCGACGGTCAGCAACGTTCGGCCGCCGCGGGACGTCGGCAACCCGGAACGACTACCGTCGCCGGCAGTGGATCGGCGGTTACCTCAGGCCGTTCCCAGCGGGCCCGCGCCCGGTCCCATCGGCCCGACCGGGCCGGCGGTGGCGACGCTGGCGCTTGTCGCGTCGCGGAGGATCTCCCGGGGCATCAGGCGACCGGAGCGGTAGCAGATGCCGATGCCGGCGATCAGCACGAAGATCGCCCCGAAGGTCTGCAACGAGCCGATCAACGCGCCGCCGAGGCCGAGCAGCGGGCTGGCGATCATCAGCATCGTCCCGTCGCCGATGCTGAACATCCCCGAGCGGGCCACCGCCCACCCGGTGAGCAGCCAACCGGCGGTGTAACAGGTGGCGCCGACCAGCACCAGCGACCGGGCGGTGGTGCCGAAGACCGGGGTCTGCTCGGCGAACCCCGCGAAGGGCAGCATGAGCACCGTACCGGCGATGCTGACCAGCAGACCGGCCACCGCCGCGTGCCGGCTGCGGGTGGCGGCGAGCAATCCGGTCAGCCCGAGCAGGGCCAGCAGGCCGAGCCAGACCGCGGCCACCCAGCCGATCAGGTACAACGCCCGCCCGTCGGCCGGGTACGGGTCGTTGCCCACCCCGCCGTCGCTGGCCATCGCCACCGCGCCGTAGAGGATCGCGTACGCGGGCAGCAGCCAGACCGCGGCCCGGGCCAGCCGCCGCAACGACCAGGCCCAACTGGCGTTTGTGGCGGGTCCGGGCGGTGCCGGCTCGTCGACGAAAGGGAGTACGCCGAATCCCCCGCCGGTACGCCGGGTGCCGATCGGCCCCTTCGGGTCGTGGGCTCCGGGCACCTCCGGCGTGGACCACAGCCGCCGCACCGGCTCCATGCGTCACCTCGCTCATCCACGAGCGGTGCCGGGACACGCCAAGGCGCCCCGATACCTGGTCACCACCCGCACTAGGACCGATGGTGGCAGCCGTCAGGGCGCCTCATGAGGCTTTTTCGCATTTGGCCCGGGCGCTACTCGACCCGGCGGGCGAGCCGGCCGGTCACCTCCACGAGTTGCGGCGAACCGGGCCCTCCCACCGGGCGGAAGCCGCGACTTGCGGCATCCGGGGCCGAGAGGCAGACCGGGACCGAGAGGCAGACCGGGACCGAGAGGCAGACCGGGACCGAGAGGCAGACCGGGACCGAGAGGCAGACCGGGGCCGAGAGGCAGACCGGCCCGGACCCGCTGGAACGGGTCCGGGCCGGTCTCGGCCGGTCAGGCCGACGCGGGGGTCAGCCCCGCTCGCGCTGGTCCGAGGTGTCGTTGAGCAGGCTCGACGGGGAGACCGGCTCCGGCGCCGGCAGCCCCTGCGGGCTGTTGCCGCCGGTGGCCTGCGCCTCTGCCACGCGTACCTCGTTGTGGATCTCCTCGGCCGCGAGCGCGGCGGCCTGCGCGGCCTCCGCGGCCTCCCGCTCGACGGCGCTGGCGTCGTCGGAGGCCTCCTTGCTCGGCGCGTCACCGACCATCTGGCTCAGCCCACCGAGCGCACCGCCCATGCCCTCCAGGGCCTTGGTCAGCTCGGCCGGCACGATCCACACCTTGTTGGCCGTGCCGTTGGCGATCTGCGGCAGGGCCTGAAGGTACTGGTAGGCGAGCACCTTCTGGCTCGGGTTGGCCTGGTGGATGGCGTCGAACACGGTCCGGATCGCCTTCGCCTGGCCCTCGGCCTGCAGGATGCGGGCCTGCCGGTCACCGTCGGCGCGCAGCACCGCCGCCTGCTTCTCACCCTCGGCGGAGAGGATCTGCGACTGCTTGTGACCCTCGGCGTTGAGGATCGCGGCCCGCCGGTCCCGCTCGGCGCGCATCTGCTTCTCCATCGAGTCGCGGATGCTCGGCGGCGGCTCGATCGCCTTGATCTCCACCCGGGTCACCTTGATGCCCCAGCGGCCGGTGGTCTCGTCCAGCACGCCGGAGAGGTGTCGGTTGATCTCCTCCCGGCTGGTCAGCGCCCGCTCCAGGTCCAGCGAGCCGATCACGTTACGCAGCGTCGTGACGGTCAGCTGCTCGATCGCCTGGAGGAAGTTGGAGATCTCGTAGGTGGCCCGAACCGAGTCCACCACCTTGAAGTAGAGGACGGTGTCGATCGACACGACCAGGTTGTCCGAGGTGATCACCGGCTGCGGCGGGAAGCTGACCACCTGCTCACGCATGTCGACCTTGGTACGAACCGCGTCGACGAACGGAACGAGGATGTTCAGACCAGGGTTCAGCGTGCGCTTGTACCGGCCGAGCCGCTCGACGACGTCCTGGCGCTGCTGCGGCACGATCCGTACCGACTTGGCCAGGGTGACCACCGCGATCAGTGCCACTGCTATCAATAGGGCGGGAACTACGAACTCCATCCGTTCACCTTTCCGCTTCGGGTAGCTCACCGGGAGTAGAGACGTCCCGCCAGACCAGGGCTACCGCTCCCTTGACCTGGATGACCTGCACCCGCTCGCCGGGTGCGAAAACCTGCGTGGCGTCGTAGGCGCGAGCGGTCCACACCTCGCCGTCGATCTTCACCATGCCCCGGTCGGCGTCCACGGCCTCCAGCACCAGAGCGGTCGAGCCCTCGATCGCCTCGATCCCGAAGGTCGCGTCGCTGCTGTCGGAGCTCGTCTGTTTGTGTCGTTGGATGACCGGTCGCGCGGCGAAGACGGTGAGCGCGGAGACGACCGCGAAGACCACCGCCTGCACGGCCACCGGCGCGCCGAGCGCGGCGGCACCGGCGGCGGCGAACGCGCCGACCGCGAACATGATCAGAAACAGGGTCGCCGTGAAGATCTCAGCGACCGCCAGCACCACACCCAGCACGATCCACAGCACGGCATCCACGTAACGATCGTGACATGTCGGTGCACGTGTCATCGAACTGTCATGATCTCAGAGCCGCGACCACCGACACCGAGGGAGACTTTCGTGCCCCTGCGTCCCGAAACCACCAAGCAGATCGACACCCTGGTGGCCGACACGCAGTCGGCCGGCCACGTCCCTTCGCTGATCATCGGCGTGGTCCGCGACGGGTCGCTGGCACACCTGGCCGCGGCGGGCACGCAACCACCTCCCGATGCCGACCTCCAGTACCGCATCGGCTCGATCACCAAGACGATGACCGCCGTGCTGGTCATGCAGGAACGTGACGCCGGCCGGCTGGCGCTGGACGACCCACTGCGGCGGCACCTGCCCGAAGCCGCCGCGGCCGGCGCGGTCACCCTGCGGCAGTTGCTCGGGCACGCCGGCGGCCTGCAACGCGAACCCGACGGGCCGTGGTGGGAACGCAACGAAGGCGTCGACCTGACCACCCTGCTGACCGGATTCACCGCGACGAAGATCGCGTACCCGCCGCACCGTTTCTGGCACTACTCCAACCTGGCGTACGGGCTGCTCGGTGGGGCACTGGAGCGGCTCACCGGGACGCCCTGGGCGCAGTTGGTACGGGAACGGGTCCTGTCGCCGCTCGGCCTGCACCGCACCACCTACGCGGCCACCGAGCCCTTCGCCAGGGGTTACGTGGTGCACCCCTGGCACGACACGCTGCGGGAGGAGCCGCGTACCGACAGCCTGTCGATGGCGCCGGCAGGTCAGCTGTGGTCCACCATCACGGATCTGGCCCGCTGGGCGGCCTTCCTCGCCGACCCCGATCCGGCGGTGCTGGCCCCCGCCACTCTCGACGAGATGTGCGCCCCGGTGATCCTCAGCGACCTGGACTCCTGGCGCGGCGGGTACGGTCTCGGGCTCCAACTCACCCGCGAGGGCGACCGGGTCCACGTCGGGCACGGCGGTTCGATGCCCGGATACGTCGCCACGCTCGCCGTGCACCGACCCAGCCGCACCGGCGTCGTCGGCTTCGCCAACTCCTACGGCTTCCGCGTCGGCGGCATCGGGGCGCTCGGCCACGAGATCCTCACGCTTGTGCTCGACGCCGAGCCGACTCCGGCCCGGCCGTGGTCGCCGGCCGAGGCACCGGCACCGGCCGGCCTGGCCCCGTTGACCGGCCGCTGGTGGTGGATGGGTACCGCGCTCGACGTCAGCTGGGACGGGGCCACCGGGGAACTTGTCGGCACCCTGCGCGGCGACCGGACCAGCCGTTACGCCCCGGACGGCCCCGACCGGTGGCGCGGCGTCAGCGGCATCGAGAACGGCGAGGTGCTGACGGTGCTGCGCGACGAGGGAGGCCGTCCGGTCGCCCTCGACATCGCCACATTCGTCTTCACCCGCACCCCCGACGACGAGCCCTGATCAGCCCGCCCGCCGAACCGGTTCGGCGGCCGACTACCCGGCCGCCGAACGGGGCGGCCGGTCACCCGACCGGCTCGCCCGGCCGGGGACCGGTGACCAGCCCCGCCGGCACCTGTCACGGCGCGGTGGAGCGGACCACCACCGCGTCGGGCACCTGTGGCGTCGGCGTCGGCGGCACAGGGGTCGATGGCGTCGGCACCGGGGTCGATGGCGTCGGCGCCGGTGGCGTCGGCCGCTGTCGGGACAGACGGCGCACCGCGGTGTTGAGAACCGCGATGAGCGGTACGGCGACGAGCGCCCCGACGATGCCCTCCAGCACCACTCCGGCGGTCACCGCCAGCACCACGGGCAGCGGATGCAGGGCCACCGCCCGGCCCATGATCCATGGTTGCAGGACGTTGCCCTCGACCTGTTGGACCACGACGACCGCACCGAGGATGATCAACGCGGTGACCCAGCCGCCGTCGACCAGGGCCACCAGGACCGCGACCGCGCCGGAGAGTGTCGCGCCGACGATCGGGATGAACGCGCTGAGGAACACAAGCGCCGTCAGCGGGAAGGCGAACGGCACGTCGAACAGCACGAGGGCGATGCCGATGCCCACCGCGTCGATGAACGCCACGAGCACCGTGGCGCGTACGTAGGCGACAAGGGTCAGCCAGGAGGCACGGCCGGCGTCGTCGACCCGCCAGCGGGCGGCGACCGGGAACATCCCGACCAGGAACCGCCAGATCCGGTCCCCGTCCCGGAGGAGGAAGAAGGTGGCGAAGAGCACCAGCAGCGCGCCGGTGAACACCTCGACCACGGTGCCGGCGGTCGCTATCGCGTTGCTCGTCAACGCCTGCGAGTTCTCGTTGATCCAGTTCTGCCCGGACTCGATGTACCTGTCGAGCTGCCCGTCGGAGAGTTTCAGCGGGCCGTCGCGCAGCCAGTCCTGGATCTGCCCGATACCGGCCGAGGCGCTGGAGCTCAGCTCGGGCAGGCCCCTGATGAACTCGTTGACCACGAGCGTCAACGTGCCGACCACCGCGGCCAGGCCACCGATGAGCACCACGGCGGTGGCCAGCGTACGGGGGAACCGGGCGCGCAGCAGCCAGCCGACCGCCGGGGCCAACAGGGCGGCGAGCAGCAACGCCACAAGCAGCGGGACGATGACGACGCGGATGGCCCCGAAGACCCGCAGCAACGCCCAGCCGACGAGGCCGATGACGATGAGCCGCCACGACCAGGCGGCGGCGATCCGTAGCCCTCTCGGCACGTCCGCGTCGTCGCGGCTCGTGGTGGACACGGCCCCGTCCTCCGTCGACGTCACCGGTTCCGGAATCAGCCGATCCCGCTCGGCTCGCCGCGCGTCTTCCCGCTCACGTGCCGTACGCACCGACTCACGACCCGTCGCGTACGCCTGATGCAACCGCTGCCGCAGCTGCCCGAACCGGCTCACGTGCGTACCCCCGGGGTGGTAGGGATCAGGTCGTTCACGGTAACTGTCGACGGCCTCGCCGGTGTGCTCGGCGGGTCAGTCCGGCTCGGTCACGAAATCGATGAGCCGTTCCATCGCGTTGATCAGCGGCGTCTCCACGTCGGCGAAGCTGTTCACCCGGGACAGGATGTGCCGCCACATGTCGGCAGGTCCGGCGACGCCGAGCGCGGCACAGACACCCTCCTTCCACGGTCGCCCGGGTGGCACCACCGGCCACGCCGCGATGCCCACCGCCGCCGGCTTCACGGCCTGCCACACGTCGACGTAGGGATGGCCGGTGACCAGGACGTGTGGCGAGTTGACCCGGGCCACGATGCGGCTCTCCTTGGAGCCGGGGACGAGATGGTCGACGAGCACGCCGAGCCGGCGGTTCGGGCCGGGGCCGAAATCGCGTACCTCGGCGTCGAGGGCGTCGATTCCGGACAGCGGTTCCACCACCACGCCCTCGACGCGCAGGTCGTCGCCCCAGATCCGCTCGACGAGGGCGGCGTCGTGCACGCCCTCGACCCAGATCCGGCTGGCCCGGGCGACCCGGGCGCGTACCCCGTCCACCGCGACGGAGCCCGACGCGGTGCGCCGCCGGGCCGCCGGCACCTGTGGCCGGGTGGGGCGACGCAGGGTGACCGGCCGGCCGTCGAGCAGGAACGCCGCCGGCAGCAGCGGGAAGTTGCGCCGCCGGCCGTGCCGGTCCTCCAGCACGACCGCACCGGCCTCGAAGCCGACGACGGCCCCGCAGAAGCCGGAATCGGCGTCCTCGACCACGAGATCCGGGTCGGCCTCGACCTCCGGGGTCACCTTCCGCCGCCGCCAGTCCCCCGCCAACACGTCCTCGCCGTACCTCCGCCCCATCCCGCCACGCTAATCCCGCGCCCCACCCACCCCAACCCCGACACACCCCACCCCTCCCACCCGCTCGCGATCATGCAGTTGTGGCACGTGACAAAAGCCGTGAACATCAGCCAATCACCCACCACAACTGCATGATCGGCGCGACGGGGAGGTGGGGGCGCGGCAGTCGAGACACGGACGGGCGTCACCACGTACTCTTTCGGCATGTCCACCCCCGCTGCGGGTGCGGCCATCCTCGCGCCGCGCCGGTCGAGCCGGTTCGTTGCCTGGGTGCGCGCGTGGCGCGCCGGGCTGGTGCCCTTCGACGAGGTCGCCGACGCGGTCGCCGGCACCGAGGAGCACCTGGTCGCCGACGCACCCGGCACCTGGACGGACGTGCCGCTGCGGGAGGCGTTGCCCACCCTGGCCAAGCTCTCGCCGGACGAGATCCGGCTGGTGCTGCCGGCGCCGGGTGACCCGCGCGGGCTACCCGGCCCGGGTGATTTCGCAGGTGCCGCGCTGCTGGCCGGCGAAGCCGTGATCGCCGGCGCGCTCGGGCTGATCCCCGAGGTCCGCGTGCACACCTCCGGCTCCGGCGACACCTTCGAGACGGTGCTCTGGCGGGTCCACCCGCTGCCGGCGAACGCACCCGCCGCCTGCCTCACCCTGCCCGGGGCCGCCGAGGCGGAGGCGGAGCTGGCCGCCGCACTTGCCGACACCACAGCCGCGCTCACCCGACTCGACGTGGCGCAGTGGCGTCCGGAACTGGCCGGTGCCCTGGAGGCGCTGCGCCGTCCCGACGGCACCACCGACCTGCCCCCCGGTTTCGATCCCCGGTCCCGGCGGCTGTTCGCCCGCGCCGCCGTACTCGACCGGGTGCTCGCCCTGGCCGGACACGCGGCCCCCGGCGGGGCGGTCAACAACTACGAGGCCCAGCAGCGCGACGCCGCCCTGCGCCCGCTCACCGCCGCCTGCCGCCAGGCCCTCGTAGCCGCCTGCAACGCCCCCCTCCGCCCCTAACCCCACCCCCACCCCCACCCCCACCCCCA
>NZ_BOOZ01000058.1 GCF_016863495.1 Micromonospora andamanensis | reverse complement strand
TGCCGGCCAGCGGCCTTTCGGCGTCCGGAGGGTCGGGAACGGCCCCTGCTCATCCGGCAGGTCCCGGGGTGTGGCAGCGTGATCGGATGGACTCCCCGCCCGTCGACGTGGATCTCGCCCTGGTCGGTGGGGGCGGTGCGGCATCGCTGGTGCTTGCCGCGTTGGACCGGCACGGCGTTCGCGACGTGCGGATCGCCGTCGTCGACCCGGTGCACAGGCGTGGGCAGGACCGCACCTGGGCGTTCTGGGACCAGCCGGGCAACGACCTGGACGAGCTGCTCAGCGCCAGCTGGTCACGGGTCGAGGTGGTCACGCCGGACGTGCATCGCACGCTGGACCTGACGCCCCTGCGGTACGCGATGCTGCGCTCTGGCCCGATCTACGAGCGGGCCGCCGAGGCGGAGCGGCGCCTGGCCGTCACCCGGATCCTCGCCGCCGCCGGTCGCGTCGACGACGACGGCGAACGGGTGCTGGTGTGTACCGGCGACGGTCGGCCGTTGCTGCGCGCCCGCTGGCTGCTGGACTCCCGACCCCGACCACCGCGGCGACCGGGGCGCACGAACTGGTTGCAGCACTTCCGGGGCTGGTGGTTGACGGCCGACCGACCGATCTTCGACCCGGCCCGGGCGGTCCTAATGGACTTCCGCACGCCGCAGCCGACCCGGGGTGTCTCCTTCGGCTACGTGCTGCCCGTCGACAGCCGGTACGCGCTCGTCGAGTACACCGAGTTCTCACCCGACCTGCTGAGCGGAGCGGCGTACGACGCGGCCCTGGCCGGATACCGGGACCTGCTCGGTCTCGATCCGGCCCGACTCACCGTGACCGAGGTCGAGAACGGCGTCATTCCGATGACCGACGGCCCGTTCGAGGCGCGGCCCTCACCACGGGTGGTGCGGCTCGGCACGGCCGGTGGCGCCACCCGCCCCTCGACCGGCTTCACCTTCTCGGCGATGCACCGTCAGGCCGAGCAGGTGGCCCGGGCGGTCGCCGACGGCCGGCCGCCGGTGCCCGCCCCCGCGTACCCGCACCGGCACCTGTGGATGGACGCTGTCGCGTTGCGGGCACTTGACGCCGGCCTGGTCAACGGTCCGGACTTCTTCGGCCGCCTCTTCGACCGCAACCCGGCCTCCCGGGTGCTCCGCTTCCTCGACGGTCACACCACAGTCGCCGAGGATCTGGCGGTGATGCGCTCCACCCGACTCCGGCCGATGGTCACCGCGACTGTCGCCGACGCCGCCGGTCGGCTCCGGGACCGGCTCGCGCCGGCCCGCCGCCCGGCGTGGGCCGTGCCGCCGCCGGTCGTCGGCTCCGCGTCGCCGGGCGCCGAGCGGCCCGGCCCGGATCGGTAGCGGCCAGGGTCAGCATCGGCCACCTGTCGGATCGGGCGCGCTCGACGTCGCCGGGCACCGAGCGGCCAGACCCGGATCGGTAGTGGGCAGGGTCAGGATCGGCCACCTGTCGGATCGGGCCCGCTCGACCCGGCAGCGAGTGCGTGCAGTTGCTCGCCGTCGAGCCGCAGCACGTCCAACTCGTCGAGGGTGCGTGCGCGCAGTTTCCGGTAGAAACGCAGGGCGGGGTCGTTGGTACGCAACACCCACCACTCCAGCCGGCCGCAGCCGCGTTCCACGGCCAGCCGCGCCAGGTGCGTCAGCAACGCCTGGCCGACGCCGCCGCCTCGGTGCTCCGGCCGGACGTACAGGTCGTCCAGGTGGATGCCGGGCCGACCGACAACGGTGCTGTAGGTCGCGTAGTACAGCGCGAAGCCGACCGGCTCGCCGTCGACCGACGCCACCACCGCCTCGGCCACCGGCCGATCCCCGAACAGGGCGTCCGCCACATCCGCCGGTTGCGCCGTCACCTCACCGGGAAACTGCTCGGCCTCGGTCAGTTCGACGATGAAACGGTGCAACACCTCGGTGTCACCCGGCTCTGCCGGGCGGATCAGCAGCTCACCATCGGTCACCACTCCATTCACTCAGCCGAGCCTAGCGGCCTGTCGGGTGGCCCGGAGACCCGTGGCCGGTAGGGTTTGCCGCCATGGTGGACGAGACGGCCGGCCGGGTGGTGCGGATCTGGACCGACGGGGCGTGCAGCGGCAATCCCGGCCCGGGCGGCTGGGGGGCGCTGTTGCGCTACGGCTCCCACGAGCGGGAGCTGTGTGGCGGGGAGGCGAGCCCGACCACGAACAACCGGATGGAACTGACCGCCGCCATCGAGGCACTGGAGAGCCTGACCCGCCCGGTCACCGTCGAGCTGCACACCGACAGCACGTACGTGCGCAACGGCATCACCAGCTGGCTGGCGTCCTGGAAACGCAACGGTTGGCTGACCGCCGCGAAGCAGCCGGTAAAAAACGCCGACCTGTGGCAGCGGCTGGAGACGGCAGGCGCCCGGCACCGGATCACCTGGCTGTGGGTCAAGGGCCACAACGGGCACCCGGAGAACGAGCGGGCTGACGCGCTGGCCAACCAGGGCATGAACGAGGCCCGGAGCGCTGCCGCGTCGGGTCGCCGCTGACCTGCCGCTCGGCGCGCGGGTACGGCAGAGCCACCCGATCTCGGCCGAGGCCCGGAAGGCGACGACCGCGCACCGTCAGCGGCGCCGGCCGCGCCGCGACCCGCGCACCGCGGCGAGCGGTAGGTGCGACCAGTGGGCCGGGCGGGTGATCCGCCCCGGCAACCGGGTCCGCAGGTCGCCCCGAGCGGCGTCGACCTGCGACCGGTGCAGGAAGAGAGCGTCGGACAGGTCGGCGCCGCGCACGTCCGCCCCGCGCAGATCCGCGCCGGTCAGGTCGGCCCGGGCGAGGTCCGCGCCGCGCAGGTCGGCACCGACAAGCAACGCGCCGCGCAGATTCGCCCCGCGCAGGCCGGTACGCCGCAGGTCGCGGCCGACAAGCGCGGCACCCCGCAGGTCGACGCCGCCGCCGTCGCGGGCACGGGCCAGGTCGGCGGTACGCGTCAGCAGCACGTTCACTGTTGCCCGGTGCGCGTCGACGTCGAGGGCGAGCAGCGTTTCCGGGTCCCCGCCGGCCAGCCGCTCGGTCTCGGCCAGCGCTGCCGCCAACTCGGCACGCAAGGTGGCCGGTGGCCTCAGCCCGAGCGCCTCGGTCAGATACCACAGCAGCTCGTGCAGTTGTCGCATCACCGCGAAGACGTCGAACATCTGCTGGGCGCTCCGCGGCTCCGCGCGCCAGTCCCGACCGCCGAAGGTGACCTGGGCGACCCGCTGACCCGCGCCGAAGCAGTCGAAGACGGTGCAGCCGGGGAAGCCCCGTTCGCGTAGCTCGGCGTGGACGGCACAGCCGAAGTCCGCTCGTAGGTTCCGGCACGGCTGGCCGGCGGGTTTGTCGAGCGCGAAGTCGGCCGACGCGGCGAACGCGGGGGCGACGCAGCACAGGCCGAAGCAGCGGGCACAGTCGGCCCGCAACTCGTCGCCGCCCGACCGACCCTCCTCGGACATCCGTCCGGCCCTCCTCGCGGCGGTTGGATAACGTCTAACAGCTCTATTGCCTGCGGTGGATCTCTCTGACATATTCCTGCGTGGACGCTGCCAGCGACGGTCGCCAATCCGGATGCCGCGCTGCGGTGACGCCGTCATGCCGGAGGAACCCTCGTGAAGCGTAGACGTCGCCAGCTGCTCGTTGGCCTGGCGGTCGGTGCCCTGGCGGCGTCGACCGGTCTGGCCGGAATCCACTACGCCGGCGCCGAGGTGCCGTCACCCGTCGCGGTCGGCGGGGAGATGCCAAACGCCCTCGGCACCCACCTGGAACGACTGCGCAGGGCTCTACCCGGCGACAGCGGCATGTCACCCGACGGACCCGGCGGCGCCGCGCAGCAGGCTTTCCTGGAGCGTGCCTACCCCGCGGACGCGATCACCATCGCCCAGCTGGACCGGTCCAAGGCCGCCTTCACGGCGGCCGACAAGCGGTTCAAGGGCAGCCGGAAGTGGACGAACATCGGCCCGAGCGAGGCGCTCTACCCGTTCACCGAGTACCGCAACGCCTTCAACTACGTGCCCAACGAGTATGTCGCAGGTGGCCGGGTCACCTCGATCGACATCAGCCCGGACTGCTCCAAGCTGCTCTGCCGCGCCTACGTGACCCCGGCCGGTGGCGGCGTCTGGGGCACCCTGAACATCCTCGCCGCCGAGCCGAAGTGGTTCTACCTGGGTGGCCCGTTGGGCATCAACGCCGCAGGCGCGGTGACGATCGACCGCAACGACCGGACCGGCCTGACCATCTACGTCGGCACCGGTGAGGCCAACACCTGCGGTTCCGGCTGCGTCGCAGGTGTCGGCCTGTACCGGTCGACGAACGGCGGCCTGACCTGGTCCGGTCCGCTCGGCAAGGACGTCCTCGGCGGCAAGGGCATCGGTGAGATCACCATCAAGCCCGGCGACCCCAAGACGCTCTACGTGGCCACCACCACGGCGCTGCGCGGCATGTCCAGCTCCTGCTGCACCGGGGTCACCCGCCCGGTGCCCGACGCCGAGAAGTGGGGTCTGTACAAGTCCACGAACGGGGGCAAGAGCTGGAAGTTCATCCACAACGGTTCGGCCGACGCCACCGCCTGCACCGGTAGCGCCGCCGAGTACAACAACACCACCAGCTGCTCGCCGCGCGGCGTACGCCAGGTCAAGCTCGACCCGCGCGACGCCAACATCGTCTACGCCAGCTCGTACGCCCGGGGGGTGTGGCGCTCGTCGGACGCCGGGACGACCTGGACGCAGATCAAGCCCTCGCTCAACGCGGCGTTGTTCCAGACCCGTGCGGCGATCGACGTGACGGCACTGCCCGGCGGCGCGACCCGGATGTACGTCTACGAGGGCAACACCGGCACCCCGTACTCGCGGCTGTTCCGCAGCGACGACGTGGCCGCCGGCTCGCCGACGTTCACCGACCTGACCAGCTCCAACCCGGTCGACCCGGGCTTCGCCACCTACAACCAGTGCACCGGTCAGTGCTGGTACGACGTGTTCGTGCACACCCCGGCCGGGCACCCGGACATCGTCTACACCGGCGGCTCCTACGTGTACGGCGAGACGGTGGCCAACAAGCGGGCCGTGGTCCTCTCCACCGACGCCGGGGTCAGCGGCACCGACATGACCTACGACGGCACCGACGAGCTGCACCCCAACGGTCTGCACCCCGACCAGCACGACCTGGTCACCAACCCGCGTAACCCGTACCAGTTCTTCGAGGCCAACGACGGCGGCGTGATGCGCTCCAGCGGCGAGTTCGTGGACCGCTCCTCCTGGTGCGACAACCCGGACCGCAACCTGACCACCCAGGCCCAGCGGGATCGCTGCCGGCAGATGCTGTCGAAGATTCCGTCGAAGCTGGACGGCGTCAACAAGGGGATGAACACCCTGCAGTTCATCAGCCTCTCGGCCAGCCCGCACGACGTGAACCTGTTGCAGGGCGGCACCCAGGACAACGGCACCTGGGAGAACAAGGGCCAGCGGCAGCGCTGGGTCAACACGATGATCGGTGACGGCGGGGCCTCAGGCTGGGACGTCGCCCGCCCCGAGTTCCGGTTCCACACCTACTTCGACGTGTCGCCCGAGGTCAGCTTCGCCAACGGTGACATCGCGAGCTGGATCTGGACCGCCGACCCGATCTACGGCCAGCCGGGCAGCCTGTTCTACGCCCCGGTGATCAGCGACCCGAAGGTCAGCGGCACCATGTTCGCCGGCACCGGGTTGTCGGTGTACCGCACCAAGACCTTCGGGCTGGGCGACCGCAGCCTGGCCGAGGCCGACCGGATCTGCAACTCCTGGACCGGCACCTACGAGGAGGACTGCGGCGACTGGGAGCCGCTGGGCACCACGAACCTGACAGGTGCCGGCTGGGGCGACCGGGCCGGTGGCGCGGTCTCCGTCATCCAGCGGGTCGACTCGGACAGCTCCACCGCCTGGGCGGCCACCAGCACCGGCCGGGTCTTCGTCACCCGCAACGCCGATGCCGAGCCGGCCTCGGCGGTGACCTGGACCCGGGTCGACTCCGCCAGCACGCCGAACCGGTTCGTCACCAGCATCCACATCGACCCGGCCGACCCGGCCCGGGCGTGGATCTCCTACAGCGGGTACGGATCGAACACGCCGACCACCCCCGGCCACGCCTTCGAGGTGACGGCCACGGCCGACGGGGCGACCTGGAGCGACAGGTCCTACGACTTCGGGGACCAGCCGATCACCGACCTGGTCCGCGACGACGTCACCGGCGACCTGTACGCCTCGACCGACTTCGGTGTGCTGCTGCTGCCCAAGGGCAAGAAGTCCTGGACCAACGCGGCTCGCGGCATGCCGAACGTCGAGGTGGCCGGGCTGACCGTCGTGCCCGGCGAGCGGGTCCTCTACGCTGCCTCGCACGGGCTCGGCGCCTGGAAACTGACCCTGAAGTAAGGAACCGACAATCGGCACATCTCCGGCGAGGGGCCGCACCCGCGGCCCCTCGCCGCTGCCCGAGCGGGCCGCCCGACTGTGGCGTACGCTCGGCGCGGCCTTCGTCCTCCTGGTCTTCGTGCCGCCCCTGCTGCTGCTGGTTTCCGGCTCCCTCACCGAGCCCGGCCTGCCGCCGTCACCGACGCCGCAACTGGTGCCCGACCCGCTCTCCACCACCGGCTACGAGCGCGCCCTCGACCTGGGCGGCCTGCTGCGTGCCTCGCTCAACTCGGTGCTCGTAGCCGTCGTGGCGGTACCGCTGAGCGTGCTCGTCGCCTCCCTGGCCGGCTTCGCGCTGACCAGAATCGCCCCCCGCGCCACAGCTGTGGTCGTGGCCGCCTCACTCGTCGCGCTGATGGTGCCGGCGACCGCGCTGCTGGTGCCCCGCTTCGCGATCTTCCGACTGCTGGGGCTGACCGACACCCTCGTCCCGCTGATCGCGCCGGCACTGCTGGGCACCTCGCCGCTCTACGTCCTGGTCTACTACCTGGCCTTCCGGGCGCTGCCGGCCGACCTGTACGACGCCTGCCTGGTGGAGGACCTGTCGCCGCTGCGCACCTGGTGGCGTGTCGCGTTGCCGCTGGTGCGTCCGGTGACCGCCGGACTCACCGCGCTCACCTTCGTGTTGACCTGGTCGAACTTCCTCGACCCACTGATCTACGTCTACGACCGCGACCTGTTCACCCTGCCGCTGGCGTTGCGGTCGCTGTCGTTGCTGGACCCGACGAACTTCCCCGTCTTCCTGGCCGGGGCGGTGATCGCCACGGTGCCCGCGCTCGTGGTCTTCGCCCTGGCGCAGCGGCGTTTCCTGCATCACGACGACCGACCCGAGGGATGACAATCGTGAGAACCAGACCCCTGCTCGCCCTCGCGTTGAGCGCCCTGCTCGCCGTCACCGGCTGCGGCTCCGGCGGCGGGTCGTCGGCCGGCGACCCGGTCAAACTGCTGGTGTTCGGTGCCCCGGAGGAACTGGGCGCCTACCGCACCCTGATCGACGCGTACCAGCGGGCCCGGTCTGGTGAGCGGGTCCAGCTGATCGAGGCCAGCGACCGCAAGGACCTGCTGGCCCGGCTCGCCACCTCGGTCGCCGGGGGCGCACCCCCCGACCTCTTCCTGATGAACTACCGCTTCTACGGCCAGTTCGCCGCCAAGGGCGTGGTGGAGCCGCTTGACGAGCGGATAGCCGCCTCGTCGGTGCTCGACCCGGCCGACTACTACCCGGTCGCGATGGAGGCGTTCCGCTGGGGCGGCGCGCAACTGTGCCTGCCGCAGAACGTGTCGAGCCTCGCCGTGTACTACAACCGCACCCTGTTCACCAGGTACGGGGTGCCGGAACCGCAGGCCGGGTGGACCTGGAACGACCTGGTCGCCACCGCCACCCTGATGACCCGCGACGACCGGGGGCTGGTGATCAAGGGCACCGAGGCCGAGGGCGCGGCTCGGCTGCCCGCCGTGCACGGGCTCGGCGTGGAGCCGTCGATCATCCGGCTGGCCCCGCTGGTCTGGTCCAACGGCGGCGAGATCGTCGACGACCCGGAACGGCCGACCCGGCTGACGCTGGACAGCCCGGCCGCTCGGGAGGTGCTGCGGAACCTGGTTGACCTGCGGCAGGCGTACGGGGTGGTGCCCAGTGACGCCGAGGTGGAGGCGGAGGACGACGAGTCCCGTTTCCTCAACGGCCGGCTCGGCATGCTGATGACCTCCCGTCGGGCCACCACCAACTTCCGTACCATCACCGGGTTCGAGTGGGACGTCGCGCCGCTGCCGGTCTACCAGCAGCCGGTCGGGGTGCTGCACTCCGACGCGTACTGCCTGACCCGGGGGTCGCGGAACAAGGACGCCGCGTGGCGGTTCATGGAGTACGCGATGGACGAGGAGGGGCAGCGGATCATCGCGGCGACCGGGCGTACCGTGCCGTCGCACATCCAGGTGTCCCGTTCACAGGCGTTCCTGGACCCGGACCAGCCGCCCCGCAACTCGCAGGTCTTCCTCGACGCCATCCCCACCGTCCGGGCGCTGCCGACCGTCTCCACCTGGCCGGAGATCGAGGACCTGAGCTACGGCATCCTGGAGAACGCCATGCATCGTGGCGACAAGCTTGACGACGTGATCCGCGAACTGGACGTCAAGAGCCGGCCGATGTTCGCCCGAGGGGAGCACGGGTGACCGACGGACTCGTGCTCGACGGCGTCAGCGCCGCCTACCGCGACACCGCCGTGCTGCACGAGGTGGACCTCAGCGTCTCCCGGGGTGAGCTGCTCGTGGTGCTCGGCCCCTCCGGGGCCGGCAAGTCGACGGTGCTGCGGGTGGTCGCCGGGCTGGAACCGGTCACCGCCGGTCGGGTCCGCATCGCCGACCGGGATGTCACCGACGAGCGACCCGGTCGGCGCAACGTGTCGATGGTCTTCCAGTCGTACGCGCTGTTCCCGCACCTGACAGTTGTCGAGAACATCGCCTTCGGGCTGGAGGTGCGGGACACCCCGCGCCGGCTGGCGCGTGAGCGGGCCCGGGCGGCGGCCGAGACGGTGGGCTGTGCCGGGCTGCTGGACCGCCGGCCCGGGCAGCTCTCCGGCGGGGAACGTCAACGGGTCGCCCTGGCCCGGGCCCTGGTCCGCGAACCGGACGTGTTCCTGCTCGACGAGCCGCTGTCCAACCTGGACCTGGCGCTGCGCGCCGAGATGCGGGCCGAACTGCGGGCCCTGCACGACCGGATCGGGGCCACGATGGTGCACGTCACCCACGACCAGACCGAGGCCCTGGTGCTCGCCGACCGGATCGCGGTGCTGCGCGACGGACGGGTCGAACAGGTGGGCACCCCGGACGAGATCTGGCGCGCCCCGGCGAGCACCTTCGTGGCCCGGTTCGTCGGCTCCCCGGCGATGAACCTGCTGCCGGCGGACGGCCCGCTGCGACCGCGCGACGACGCGCCGACGTTGGGGGAGGAGCCGCTGGAGATCGGATTCCGGCCCGAGGCTGTCGCACTCGACGCGACCGAGGGCACCCCGGCCACCGTCGACCGGGTCGAGGTGATCGGCGAGGACGCCTTCGCGTACCTCAGCCTCGCCGCCGGGCACCAGGTGGTCGCGAGGGTGCCGGCCGCCCGGCGGCCAGAGCGCGGCGCGGCGGTACGCCTCGACGTGCGCTGGGCCGACGCGCACCTGTTCCACGCCGCCACCGGACGCCGGTACCAGCCGTGAGCGCCAGCGGCGAGGCGCCGCCCGCTCGAGCGCGGGCCCGGGCGGCGCGCAGTCCGGACCGCAGGTCGCGGCGGCACCTGGCGTTGATGCTGACGCCGTACCTGGTCGGGCTGGTCGGGTTGGTGCTGGTGCCCGCCCTGGTCACGCTGGGTCTGTCGGTGACCCACTACGACCTGCTGCGCCCGCCGACCTGGGCCGGGCTGGACAACTTCGCCGCCCTGCTGGAGGACCCGATCTTCCGGGTGGCGCTGCTGAACTCGGTGGTCTTCGCGCTGGTGGCCGTGCCGCTGCGGGTGTTGCTGGCGCTCGGCCTGGCGCTGCTGCTGCACCGGCGGGCACGCGGTGTCGGCACCGCCCGCACCGCAGCCCTCCTGCCCACAGCCGTTCCGGAGATCGCGTACGGGCTGCTCTGGCTGTGGCTGTTCAACCCGCTGTACGGACCGATCAACCAACTGCTGCGGGCCGGTGGGGAGCACGGGCTCACCGCGCTGGGGCGCACGCCGCCGCAGTGGCTGACCGACCCGACGAGCGCCCGCGCCGGGATCATCCTGATGAGCCTGTTCACCATGGGGGAGACCTTCGTGGTGCTGCTGGCCGCCCGGCGGGCGCTGCCCCGCGACGTGTACGAGATGGCCGCCATCGAGGACGCCACCGGCTGGGACGTCTTCCGCCGGATCACCCTGCCACTGATGGCCCCGGTGCTCGCGCTGCTGGCGGTCCGCGACGCCGTGGCCAGCCTGCACTTCACCTTCGTGCCGGCGTTCGTGGTGACCGACGGTGGCCCCCCGCCGTACGCCACCACCTACCTGTCGCTGTTCGTCTACCAGACCGGCTTCGAGTACCTGCGGTACGGCTACGCGGCGGCGGCGACACTTGTGATGATGCTGCTGACCGTCGCCGCGGTGCTCGTGCAGTGGCGGCTCATCCGCCGCTACCGCCGCTTCTTCCAGGTGTGACGGCGGTCCGGGCCCAGCGCAGCAGGGCGGTGAAGGCAAGCGCGGCGGTCACCGCGCCACCGGCGAGCCGCACCCGGTGCCCGGCGACGAACTCCTCGGCCACCTGCCGCAGGTACTGGGCCGAGTGGGTACCGACCGGGTCGACGAACATGATCTCGTTGCGGGGCCAGAAGAAGACGACCGAGAACAGGAACTCGCAGGCGACGAAGACCCCTGTCGCGGCGACCACCCACCAGCGCAGCCGACGCTCCCGCCAGGTGAGCACAGTGGTGGCGACGCCGAGCAGCACCACCGAGGCGCCCAGCGGGGGAAAGTAGTCGCTCGGGCCGCTGACCGTCAGGAAGTCGCGGGCGCGCTCCAGCGATGCCGGCGCGTCGTGGAAGATGTTCGGATAGAGCATCACGGTCTCGGCCGCCACGCCCCCGAACGACATCATCGCCGCCCAGGTCAGCGCGACCAGCCCGAACCAGGTCAATCTGTTACGGGACACCTGTCCTCCTACCGTTTCGGCGCCCGGCCGGGCGCGGGCCGTTGCGCCACGAACGCTAGGTCGGCGACGGTGGGTCATCCGCCGTCTGGCGACGCGAATGAGGGTCGCCTCTCGACGTACGGCAGCGACCGTCCGGCACGTCCGTGGGCGATGCGGGTGCCGGGAGTGGTCTTCGCGTCCCGGTCGCTGCTGCCCGACCCGACGGCCGACCGGTCGCTGGAGCAGGTCACCGGGCGCCGGCCGTGCCGCAGAGCGTGTTCGAGGGCACGGCCTTCTCAAACACGCTCAGACGTCCCGCGGCAACCAGTAGACGGAGACGGCGAGGAGCGGGTCGGGCCCGTCGTTGCGGATCTGGTGCGGCACCTGGCTGTCGAACGCGACCACGTCCCCCGCGCGCAGACGAGCGCTCCGGTCGGCCCATGTCAGCGTGCCGGTACCGGCCACCACGAACCAGATCTCCCGGGACCGGTGGACGTCGAGGTCGTTGGCGGTCCCGGGGGCGACCGACCAGCGGGCGACCTCGAACGGCGCGGGCGCGGTCGACGGGAACGGGAGTAGGGCACGCTCGACCGGGCCGCCCTCGGCGAAGGCGTACCACGGTTCGAACCGGACGGGGCCGCTGGTGACGGCTGGGCTGGTGCTCGACATGCCGTCGAGACTGCCGGGCGGCCGACAGCACCGTCTGGCGGCAATCGGTCGTCGCGTTCCGAGCCACTCGACGTCGGTGGGGAACCCGGCCCGCCTCGTCCGACGCGGGCACGCCGGGCAACCGTTCCTAGTGCGCGCCGAGGCGGGCGATCGGCTCGACCAGTTCGCGTTCCTCGTAGGCGAGGTGGGACAGCAGCGTGTCGCTGAGCAGGTCCACCGCGGCCCGGAGATCGGCCATTCCGTCCTGGGTGGCCACGAAGGCGACGAGCGCGCGGTCGACGCCCTCCAGTACGTCGTGGATGGCGTGGTGCTCCTCCTCGAGCCGGTCGATCACCGGCTTGAGTCGTGGATCCGACCGCCGCAGGTGCGGGAAGAGCGACCGGTCCTCGATCGTGTGATGGGTGGTCACCACCCGGCAGTACGACTCGCAGTAGGTGCCCAGGGTCCACTTGTTCTGCCGCATGGTCATCGTGTTGATGTGCGAACGGGCCGTACCCACGTCGATCAGACCGGCCGCTACCTGCTCGATCAGGTCGTGGATCTGGGCCAGTTCGGCGCGCAGGCCGTCGTGCACGTCGATCAGGTGCTGGGCGCCGGCCTGTTCGTGGGCGGTGTAGGTGCGCTGTGGGTCCGGGGCGGGTCCGGCCGGTCGGGCGGCCTCGTCCCACACCCGTACGTCGCTGCGGCGGACGCCGTCGTCGGGTGTGGGAACCACGGCGAACGGAGCCGCGCCGACAGTGGTCGGACGTGCGGTCGGGCCGGCCGACGTGGTGCTGCTGCGGGTGCCGTTTGTGGTGACGGCCCGGTCGGTCGCGGTGCGGGTCTGGTCGGCCGAGGCGCCGGTCGGGTCGGTCGCGGTGCGGCCCGGCCCGGCCGGGACACCTGTCGGCGGGGCGGCGCGCTCGGCGGCGACCAGCTCCCGGGTGGCCGGTGCCACCTCGGCGGCGAACCGGCGCAGGTCGTCCGGGTCGTCGCTGGCCAGGATGAACGTGCTGATCCCCTCGGTCAGGGCCAGGTCGGCGAGTTCCTCGGCCCACTGCTCGGCCGGACCGTTCAGCGGGCCACGCCCGCTGGCCGTGAATCGCCCGTTGACGTTGAGCAGCCGGCGCACGTCGGCAGGGGACCGGCCGGCCCCGTCGGCGGCCTCGTCGATGATCTCGTTGCCCCGGGCCAGATCGCCGGGTTGCAGGTAGGCCAGGGATGGTAGCCAGCCGTCGGCCCGGCGTCCGGTCAACGCCAGCATGCGCGGCTTGTAGGCGCCGAGCCAGATGCCCACGTCGTGGGCGGGGGCCGGTCCCCGTTTGGCCCCGGCCGCCTGGTGGAACTCGCCGGCGACCCGGACGCCGCCACGGGCGTCGACGTCCCAGATCTGACGGATGATCTCGATTGCCTCCTCCAGGGCGCGCACACCCTGCCCGGGGGAGAGACGTCGGCCGCCCATCGCCTCGATGGCGTCCCAGAACGCGCCGGCACCCAGGCCGAGTTCCGTCCGGCCGCCGCTGAGCAGGTCGAGGCTGGCCACGCTCCGGGCGAGTACCGCGGGCGGGCGCAGCGGCAGGTTCGTCACGTTCGCGGACAGCCGTACCCGTTCGGTGCGAGCGGCGACGAAGCTGAGCAGCGTCCAGGTGTCCAGGAACGCGGGCTGGTACGGATGGTCCTGGAACGTCACCAGGTCGAGCCCGACCTGCTCGGAGAGCATGGCCAGGCCGACCGGCAGCATCGGGTCGGCGTTGCCGGGCGTGAGAAACGACCCGAAGGTCAGTGGGTGCCCGTAGTCGCTCATCGCGGCAGTCCTTCCGGTCCTGCGGCGCGTACCGCCGCGGAGAAAATGTTATGCCCCGCAGAACATCATTGCTAAAGAAAATCTGTGACCTACGCTATCGTGGGGTCATGAGCGGTGCCCAGGGCAGCGACCCGATCAACGACGACCTCGGGTGGATGCTCGGTGTCGTCTTCCGCGCCTACATCCGCGCCGCCGACCACGTCGTCGGTGACCTGCCCGGCGGGCCCCGCGGATACCAGGTGCTCACCTCGGCCGACCGGGAACCCGCGCGCAACCAGGGCGCGATCGCCGAGGAACTGGGTATCGACCGCACGGTGCTGACGTACCTGATCGACGACCTGGAGCGGGACGGACTTGTGGTCCGCCGCCCTGACCCGGCGGACCGGCGCAGCCGCCTGGTCACCCCCACCGATGCCGGGCGGGACGCCACCCGGCATCGCCGGGAAGCCCTCGGTGCCGTCGAGTCGCGCCTGCTGCGGGCGCTGTCGCCCGAGCAGGCCAGCACCCTACGGGCCCTGCTGCGACAGGTGGCCTGCGCGGCGCAGGAGGTCGATCCGCTCACCGACCTGTGCCAGGTGGTCGAGGCGGCGGCGGAACGGCCGCCGGCCGGTCGGGGCGGGCGGCGACGTCCGACGCGTACCTGACTCAGCACACCACCGACGCGCGGCGGCCGGCGACAGCACGCCCGGTGGTGGGCACGGGCACCCGGCGACGCGTTTCGCGGCGTACCGTCCCGGGATGCGGATCACGAAGTACACGCACTCGTGCGTCCGGCTCGAACACGACGGTGTCGTCCTCGTCATCGACCCGGGCACCTGGAGCGAGCCGCGGGCGCTGGTCGGCGCGGATGCCGTCCTTGTCAGCCACGAGCACACCGACCACATCGACGTGCTGCGGCTCGCCGGCCTCGGCGTGCCGGTCTTCGCGCCGGAGGGCGCCGCGCTACCGGAGCTGGCACCGCTGCCGGTGACCCGGGTTCGTCCGGGGGAGCGGTTCACCGCAGCCGGCCTCGACGTCACGGCGGTCGGCGGGCGACACGCCACCATCCACGCCGGACAGCCCGACTGCCCGAACCTCGGCTACGTCGTCGCCGACGCGCTGTACCACCCGGGCGACGCGCTGGTCCCGCCGGACCAGCCGGTACGGACCCTCCTGGTGCCGGCGCAGGCGTCCTGGCTGAAGCTGACCGAGGCGATCGACTTCGCCGTCGGCGTCGGCGCGCCCGAGGTGCTCCCGATCCACGACGCTCAGCTCAACGAGCGTGGCCTGGCCAGCGTCAACGGTTGGTTCGGCGAAACCGTCGCGGGCTACCGCTACCTCGCGCCGGGCGAGACGCGCTGACCCCTGCCGGCCCGGGTCCGGGACGGCCCGCCCCGACCCCGGGCGTCCCGGACGCACGGAGTCGACACCGGCGTGACGATCGCTACGCCTCGAACCGGGGCTCCTCCGGGGTCAGCACCCTGGTGCGGGCCGGCGCATCCCAGCCGTGCCGCAGCCCGGCGGCGAGCGCGTCGAGCACCGCCGGCACGTCGCGGCCCGCCGCGTCGTGCATCGCCTCGACCACCACCAGGACGGTGCGGGTGTCGTCGCCTACCGCCGACCAGCCGCTCTGCCGATTGGTCCACCGGCGTGCGTGGGCCCGGCCGAGCGGATCGACGAAGATCACCTCGCCGGGCTCGGGGTGCTCCTCCACACCGCCGAAGGTCAGGTAGCGCTCGTCGCCCCGGGCCTGCCGCACCTCGATGCCGCCGCCACACCTGTCGACGTCGAGGATCCCCACAGGTACGGCGTACGCGGCCGAGACGGCGTTGCCGAGGTCCACAAGCGGGTGCACCCTGGGCAGGTCGCCGGAGGTGCGCAGCCGCCGCAGCAGCGACTCCGACGCGCACCGGTACCTCGTCGGAGCAAGGCCCATCCGCCCGAACGCCCGTCGCCACGCCTGGATCTCCGCGAACGCCGCCTCGGTGGTCCCGTCGAGTCTCCGGCGGGCGGAGCCGAGCAGCTCGGCAAGCGGCAGTTCGGCGCGGGGCTTCCCGGCGACGCCCTCGGCGTACAGCACACCGGCGACGAGCGTGGGGTGTTGCGCCCACACCTGTGGTGAGTGCTCGAAGAACATGTCCGGCTCCTCGTCTCCCTCACGCCTCGGCGCGGGCCAGCAGCAGCCCGAGCCCCAGGAACGACCCGGCGAAACACCGGCGCAGCCAGTCGGCCACCCGTGGCCGGTCGAGCACCCGCCGGCGCACCGCGGCGGCACCGAGCCCGTATCCGACGAAGACGACAAGGGTCGTCGCGGTGAACACCGCGCCCAGACCGAGCATCCGGCCGAGCGCGCCCGGGGTGCCGGTGTCGACGAACTGGGGCAGGAACGCCACGAAGAAGATCGTCAGCTTCGGATTGAGCAGGTTCATCGCCACCGCCGAGCCGATGATCTGCCGGGCCGGCCGGCCCGGGCCGTCATCGTCGACGACGGTGAACGCGCCCCGCTCGCGTAACGTCGCCAGCGCCAACCAGAGCAGATAGCCCACGCCCAGGTACTTGATCAGGTCGAACGCGAGCGCGCTGGAGTGCAGCAGCGCGGCGAGCCCGGTCACCGCCGCCACCAGGTGCGGCAGGGTGGCCAACGCGCCACTCACGGCGGCCAGCAGGGCGGCCCGGTGCCCGCCGGTCAGCCCCGCGGAGAGGGTGAACAGCACCCCTGCTCCCGGGGTCGCGACCACCACGAGCGTGGTCAACAGAAATGCGACGGTCACGAGAACTGCTCCCTGGTCGGTGGCGGGTTCACCACCACCCTGCCGGCACAATGGTTCGATGAGCAGTGCCAAAACCGTCTCCCTCGACAGGTCCATAACGGCGGGGCAGGGCGGTAACCCCCGCCCGGTGGAGCCGACCCTGAACGCCGGGGCGGACTTCCTGCACCTGGACGTCGGGCAGGCACCGCCGGGTGGCCGGGCCACCTGGCTGGCCGAGCGGCTACGCCGGGCGATCGCCGACGGCGTGATCCCCATCGGCTCCCGGCTGCCGGCCACCCGTACCCTCGCCGCCGACCTGGGCGTGTCCCGGGGCGTGGTGGTCGAGGCGTACCAGCGTCTGATGGAGGACGGGCACGTCGCCGGCCGGGGCCGGGCCGGCACGGTGATCGTGGCCGGCGCCCTCACCGCGACGGCCGGGCCGACCGGGGATAAGCCCGGCACGTCGTCGTCGGGTCGGGTACCCGATCCGGCCGCCGTGTTCCGCTGCGCACCCGGCACCGACGTCTTCGACACGGTACGCACCATCCCGGCCCAGATCGACCTCACGCCCGGCGTACCCGATCTGGCGGCGTTTCCCCGGGCGGCCTGGTTGCGTGCCGAGAAGGCGGTGCTGGGCCGGCTGGTCACCGCGGACCTCGGCTACGGCGACCCGTGCGGGGCGCCGGCCCTGCGCCGGGCCGTCGCCGGCTGGCTGGCCCGCAGCCGGGGCATCGGCGTGGACCCGGCCGAGGTCATCATCACCACAGGTGTCTCCCAGGCGCTGGGCCTGCTGGCCCAGACGCTGCGCGACGACGGTGTGACAAGCGTCGGCCTGGAGGACCCCGGCTCGCTCGGCGTCCGGCAGCACCTCGAAAACTGGCGGCTGACCACCGTGCCGATCCCGGTGGACGCCGCCGGGGTACGGGTGGACGAGTTGACGGCAAGTGGCGTGCCGGCGGTGGTCCTCACCCCGGCACACCAGTTCCCGACCGGCGTGGTGCTCGACGGCGATCGACGCCGCCGACTCGCCGACTGGACCCGCGCGGGCGGCCTGGTCATCGAGGACGACTACGACGCCGAGCACCGCTACGACCGTCCGCCGGTGCCCGCGCTGCGAGCCACCCTGCCCGAGCAGGTGTGCTACGCCGGCAGTGTGTCGAAGCTGCTCGCCCCGGCGCTGCGGATCGGCTGGCTGCTGGTGCCCCGCCGCTACCGGGACGCGGTGGTGGCGGCCAAACGCAACGCCGACCTGGGTAACGCCGTGCTGCCGCAACTCGTGCTCGCCGAGTTGCTCACCTCCGGGGCGCTGGAACGACAACTGCGGCTGCTGCGCCGGCGGCACGTACGCCGCCGGGACGCGATGACCGCCGCCCTGGCCCGGCATCTGCCGGGGGCGACCGTCCACGGCGCGGCGGCCGGGCTGCACCTGACTGTCACCCTCGACAGCGACGTGGTCGACACGGAACTCGCCGCGGCGACGCTGGCGCGAGGGGTGAAGGTGCAGCCGTTGTCCTGGCACTGCCTGCGGCCCTACCGTCCGGGCCTGGTGCTGGGCTACGCGGCCAACACCGCCTCGGCCATCGACGCGGGCATCGCCGCCGTCGCGGCGGCGCGGCGCGACGGGTAGTCGCGGCAGTCACCCCGGGCGGGGCTCGACCGGGCGCTCACCGCCCAGGCGGGCGTCGGCCGCCTGCTGGCCGTCGTCGTCCCCGGCCACCTCGCAGATCGCCGCCGCGTCCGCCCAGTGCCCACGGGCCTCCTCGTCGTCGCCGAGCGCCGCCGCCGCGTCGCCCAGGTGCAACAAAGTCCGACCCAACCCGGCGTCCGGGCGGCCACCCTCGCGCAGCCGCCAGCTCTCGGAGAGCAGCTCGTACGCCTGACGGGCCTGCCCCGGCGCCACACCCAGCAACGCCACCCCAGCGTTCAGCAGCGCCACCGCCCGGTTGGTCGGATCACCGAGCGACTCGTGCTCACGCAGCGCGGCCCGCCACGCCTGCGCCGCGTCGAGGTGCTCACCCATCGCCGAGTGGACAAGCACCAGATTCGTCAACGCCGCCGCGTAGCCGCGTGCGTCGCCGAGCGAACGGAACGAGTTCGCCGCCCGTACCAGCAGGTCGTGCGCGGTCTCGAACTCGTGCCGCGCCAGCCTCGCCGCGCCCAGCCCGAGGTCGCTGAGCGCCCGACCGGCGCGATCGGCGCTGGCCCGGTGCCGCCGCGACAGCTCCAGATGCTCCACCGCCTCGTCGGTGCGGCCGAGGTCCAGCAGGGCCAGCCCGAGATTCATCCGCGCCTGGGCGGTGCCCCGGCGGCCCTGCCCGGCCACCGCCAGACTGAGCGCGGCCACCGCACCGTACGGGTCGTGCCGGCGGCGACGCAGCACCCCCAGCTCGTTGTGGGCCCAACCGGCGATCTCCGGCCGGTCCTGGGCGGTGGGGTTGGCCAGCACCGTCCGGCACACGTCCTCCCACTCGTCGAGCCGCTCGGTGTGGGCGAGCCAGCCGCACAACGCCACGGCCAGCCGGAACCACCAGTCCCGCACCCGACGCGGCAGCGTCTCCACCGCGCCGGCCGGTACCTTCACCACCGCCAGCAGCAGCTCCTGATGCAGGTCGAACCAGCCGTACGGGTCATCGTCGGGCAGTCGATTGTCACGGTCGAGCGCGCCGGTCGCCAGGGCGGCCACCTGCTGCTCGGCCCGCCGGGCCAGGTGCCGGGTCAGCCGCGCCTGCACGGTGACCCGCCGGTGCACCGGCTCGGCCTCCCGCAGATGCATCCGGGCGTACCCGGCGAGCAGCGGACGAACCTCGTACCGGTCGCCGGGCGCGCCGACGACGAAGGCGCCGTCGGCCAGTTCGTCGAGCAGGGCGGCGACCCGGTGCGGCCGACGGCCGGCGAGCGCGGCGATTGTCGCCCGGTCCAGCGGCACCCGGCTCAGCGACAGCAGCCGCCACAGCCGGCGGGCCTCGCCGCCGAGCGCGTGGTACGCGGTGTCCCGGGCGGTGACCAGCCCGGTCACCGGTGACACACCCACCCGCTGGTGCGGCGGCGTGTCGGCGGCGCGACGCAGCGCGTGCAGCACGTCGGCGTGCCGCCAGCCGTGCTGCGCGCTGCGTCGTCCCAGCTCGGTCACCGCGCGCGGCTGCCGCCCGCACAGCTCGACGATGGCCCGCACCGCCGGGTCGCAGCGTGGGTCCGGGCGGTGCGGGCGGGCCACGGCGGTGGCCGCACCGGCGTCGGCGAACATCTCCACCGCGTCGCCGACCTCCGGCTCGGCCAGCCAGTACGCCACCACCCCGTCGAGCGCGGCGAGCCGGCCGGTGCCGGCCAGCAGCAGCCGGCAGTCCCGGGCGGTGGGCGGCAGCAGCGCCCGGACCTGCGCCGGCGAGTCCACGTTGTCGAGTACCAGCAGCACCTTGCGGCCGTCCAACTGGCCGCGCAACTCGTCGGCGGCGTCGGCGAGATCGTCCGCTCGACCGGTGCGTGGCGGACCGGTGCCGACGATGCGGGCGAGCGCGGCCAGCACCTCCCGGGGCGAGCGGGCTCGACCTCCCCGGCGCACGTCGAGGTAGTACTGCCCGTCGGGGAAGTCCGCGCGGCTCAGGTTCGCCGCCTGGATCGCGCACCACGACGTGCCGACCGCACGCCGGCCCACCACCGCCACCGCGTGCTCCGGGGCGAGCATGGCCACCACCGCCTCGGCCTGGCCCTGCCGACCGGTGTACCCGGCGGGCCAGGGCAGCGTCGGTGCGCTGCTGCCCGCCTGGGCCTCCTCACCAGCGAGCAGCTGATCGCGTTGCCGTCGCCGCCACTCCACCACGACGGAGGCGACCACCCCGATCGCCGCCAGCCCCAGGCTCGCCGAGCCGAGCACCGTCAGCGACAGCTCGGAGAGCAGGTTGCCGGTGACGTTGCCGAGCACGGCGCTGACCCCGGCGCCCACCACCCCGCCCGCGGCCAGCAGCACGCTCAGCAGCCGCGACCGGCGGGCCGGCCGGCGTGGCGGGGACCCGGTCATCGCACACCCCCGGCGACCAGACCGGCCACCACCTGACGACGGGCCAGGACGAACACCAGCACCGGCAGAATCGAGGCGAGTACACATCCGGCGGCGAGCGTGCCGCTGCCGGCCACGAAGCCACGGGTCTGCCCGGCGAGGAACAACCCGAGCGGGGCGGCGTCCGGCCCGCTGAACAGCAGACCCACCACCAGGTCGTTCCACACCTGCACGAATTCCAGCACGGCCACCGCCACCAACGCGGTGCGGTTGTGCCGGGCCAACCGGCGCAGCGTGCCCCACCAGTGCCGCCCGCCGATCCGGGCACCCCGGACCTGCTCGGCCGGCAGGTCGGCGAAGGAGTTGCGCAGCACCAGCACCGCGAACGGGACGCCCAGGGCGATGTGCACCAGGGCCACGCCCCGCGCCGTGCCGGAGGACAGCGCCAGCCCGAGCACCTCGTTGAGCGGCCCGGCGATCACCTGCACCGGGACCACCACCGCGGCCATCAGCACCAGCCCTACCGCCTGCGCGGCCGGCCCGGTCAACCAGGCCAGCGGGTACGCGGCGAGCAGCGCGACGCCAAGCACCGCGGCCGTGACGACTGTGGCGAGCACAAGCGTGAAGCCGAGGCTGCGCCACAGCTCCGCGCCGGTGAGCACGGCCCGGTAGGAGTCCAGACCCGGTGGACCGGACCACCAGCCACCGGTGGCCGCCCGGACCGGGTTCTGCAACGAGGTGGCCGCCAGCACCCCCAGCGGCAGCAGCCAGGCGATCGCCGCGCCCGCGGCCAGCAGCCGGACCAGCCGCCGTGGTGGCGGCGCGGTGACCGCGCCGCCGGCCGGCTGTTGCGGCGGCGGCCACGCCTGCCTGACGAACAGGGCCACCACCAGCATGCCGGCGGTCACCGCCACCAGCCAGACGACGCCCAGGGCGGCACCTTCGCCGGTGGTCGTCGCCCCGGAGGTCTGCCAGATCCGCAGCGAGAGCACCGCCGCCTCGTCCCGCACCGATCCGGGGGTCATCACCAGGATCAGGTCGAACGTCCGGCTGGTGCCGACGGCGACCAGGGCGAAGACCACCGCGACGGTACGTAGCAGCAGCGGTCGCCACTGCGCGTCCCAGAGCACGTCGCGGCGGCTGCCACCGAAGGCCCGGACCGCGTCGGCGAGCCCGGTCGGCACCGCGTCGAGGGCGGCCCGGAACACAAGCATCGCCAGCCCGACCCAGGCCCACACGAACGCCGACATCACCGCGACGGTGACCAGGTCCGGCCCGAGCAACTGCGGCAGTTGCTCGGGGTCACGTCCGGTCACCCGGGCCAGCAGCAGGGTGGCCAGCCCACGCCCCGGGTCGGGGTCGTAGAGCAGCCGGAAGGTCACGCCGGTGACCACCAGCGGCAGCGCGGTCGGCACCACCAGGATGAGCCGGACCAGCCAGCCCTCCTGGGAACGCCGGGAGGCGGCGGCGAGCAGGTAGCCCAGGACCGTGACCACTGTCGGCACCAGCAGCGCCCACAGCAGGGTCCGCCCGATCACCGCCGCGGTGCCGGGGGCGGCGAGGGCGGCCCGGTAGTGCTCGGCACCGACCCAGCCGCCGTCGGTGGTGACGCTGGCGTGCACGGTACGCAGCACCGGCCAGGCCAGCAGGGCACCGAGCAGCAGCACCGCCGGGGTCAGCAGCACCCAGCCGACACCGGCCGCCGGGTAGGCCCGGCCGCGTCGGGGCGGCCCGACATCGTCGAGCACCGCCAACTCGCCCAGCAGCGGCCCCCGGCTCACCTGTCGCCTCCCGCCGCCCGGGCCGCCTCGGCGAGTTGCCCGGTGGCCCGGCGGACCGCCTCGCGCGCCGGCACCTCGTCGGTCACGTCCATGAAGAAGTCCTGCATGATCCGCCAGATGCCCACCCCGTCGGTGCCGGTGAAGGTGCCGGGCAACTGGTCGGAGAGGTCGAACTGCACGGTGTCGGCGGCACGCAGCTCGCCGGCGAGCCGTCGGCGCAACGGGTCGCGGTAACTGTCCACCGGCACGGCGAGGTTGGGGGAGAGGTAACCCCCGGCGTCCAGCCACGGCGGGAAGGCCACCGCGTCGCTGAGCCAGCGCACCAGGTCCGCCCCGCCCGCGGAGCCGCTGAACGCCACCGCCGCGTCGCCGCCGACGATGAGTGGCCGGTCGGCCATCCGGGCACCGGGGAAGCGGAAGGTGACAAGCGGCTCGGTGCCGCGACGGAACCGGGCGACCACCGCGTCGACGAAGTCGGCCTCGAACACCATCGCCGCCTCGCGGCGGTGCACCACCTGAATGATCGACTCCTCGAACTGGGTGAGCAGGGCCCGCCGCCCGCCGCCCGGGAAGGCGCCCGCCACACTCCACAACTCAGCCAGCCGATCCAGCGCGTACGCCACGGGCCGGTCCCGCCAGTCGGCCTCGCCACGGGCCAGCGCCCCGTACAGCTCCACACCGGCGACGTCGGCGAGCACGTTCTCGAACCAGTCGGTGAGCACCCAGCCGTCGGCGGCACCGATCGCCAGTGGGGCCGGACCGGCGCCCGCCCGGTGCCGTTCGCCGAGCCGGCGGGTCACATCCACAAGCGCGTCCCAGGACCTGGGTGATTCGGCGAGCATCGACGGGAAGTGCCAGAACAGCGACTTGTGCGCCGCCTTCACCCAGACGCCGTAGCGACGGCTGTCGACGCTGAGCAGGTCGCTCATGCCGGCCGGGGCGGTGTAGCTGACAGCCGGCGTCACCTCGCTGAGCCAACCCCGCCGGGCGTATTCGACGACCAGGCCGGGGCGGGGCAGGATCGCCACGTCGGGGCTGGTGCCGGCGGCGCGGCGCGCGGTCAGGAAGGCGTCGATGTCGTTGCCCACCCCGATCACCTGCACACCCGCCGGATGGTCGGCGACCACCTCGCGGAACCGGGCCAGTTCGCCGCCGGCCCAGACCACCGCCACCTGCACCGACCGGCGACCCTGCCCGCAACCGCCGGCACCGGCCAGGGCGGCGGTGGCCGCGGCGGCGGCCCGCAGCACCGTGCGGCGGTCGACAGGGGTCACGGCCGCGCCACCGGCCGTGCCGGAGTGGGTGGCGCCGGGTCGACTACCGGCACCCGGTGGGTGACGCCGGCCAGCACCTCCTCGTCGGCCGAACAGAGCAGCACCGTCACACCCGGGGCGTCCGGTGGGGACGTACGGTCGAGCAGGTCCGGCAGGCGCACCCCGTCGACCGGGGACGGCAGGTCGATCACCAGCACCTCGGGCAGGCAGGCCATCGCCCGGGCGAGCGCGACCCGGAACCGTTGTGCCTCGGAGAGCAGATGTGGGCGCAGCCCCAGCGTCGGGGCGAGTTCGAGTCGGTCGACCAGGACGGCCGCCCAGCCCTCGGCCACGTCGCGTACCCACCTGCGACGGCGTTGACCGTAGGAGATGTTGCGCCCGACGGTGAGGTGGGGCAGCAGGGCACCGCCGGCCGGCACGTACCCGATGCGGCGGCGTAACGGCGGCAGGTCGGTGACGTCCCGGCCGCCGACCAGGATCCGACCGGCGACCGGCGCGGCCAGCCCGGCCACCACCCGGGCCACGGCGGTGGCCGCTCGGGGTCGGACGACCAGGGCGGCCGTCGCGCCGACCGCCACGTCGACGTTCACCTGTGACATGTCCGGCACGGCGACGAGGTCAAGCGTGCGTAGCGTGACAACCACCTCCGGCGACCCTCGTCGAGATCCCAGCGTGTCACAGGGGGACCACGCTCGGTGTCCCGGCCGACGTCCATCGTGGCTCCTGGGCGCGACGGGTTACCGTCCAACCATGGCAGCGTCGACCCCCTTCGCCGCCGGCCGCGACGCCGACGTGTACGCCCTCGACGACGGCCGGGTGCTGCGCCGTTACCGCGACGGCACCGACGTCGCGGTCGAGGCCCGGTTCATGTCCCACCTGCACGCCGCCGGCTTCCCGGTGCCCCGGGTGGACCGGGCTGACGGTGCGGACCTGGTCATGCAGCGGGTGGCCGGGCCGACCATGCTCCAGGCGTTGGTCGACGGCACGACCGGGGTTGACGCCGCCGCGCGGATCCTCGCCGGCCTGCACCGCCGGCTGCACACCGTGCCACCACTGCCGGAAGCGTCCGCAGGCGAGCGGATCCTGCACCTGGACCTGCACCCGGACAACGTCATCCTCGCGCCGAGCGGTCCGGTGCTCCTCGACTGGCGCAACGTGCGCCACGGCCCACCCGGTCTGGACATCGCCATGACCGCGCTGATCCTCGCCCAGGTCGCCGTCGACCCCGATCAACCGATGGCCGACGCCGCCGCTGCCGCCCTGCGGGTCTACCTGCTGGTGATCTGCGAGCACGCCGCACCGCTCGTCGCCGACGCCCTGGCGATCCGGCGCGCCAACCCCACCCAGACCGCCACCGAACTCGCACTGCTCGACACCGCGGCGTCGCTGCTCACATCCTGACTCGCGGATCTTGCACTTGTGGTCGCCGGGATGCCCTTTTTGTCAGCTGTGCGGCGGCAGAAAGTGCAAGATCGCGGCGGGGGTGGGTGGGAGGGTAGGGTCCGGTCGTTGGCGTGGGGTGGAGGTCGGATGGGTCGGGAGCATGTCGACGTGCTCATCATCGGTGCCGGCCTCTCCGGCATCGGCGCCGCCTGCCACCTGCGGCGCCGGCACCCGGGGCGGACCTACGCCGTGGTCGAGGCGCGCGAGGCGATCGGCGGCACCTGGGACCTGTTCCGCTATCCGGGCGTACGGTCGGACTCGGACATGTTCACCCTCGGCTACTCGTTCGCGCCGTGGACCGCCCCGAAGAGCCTCGCCGACGGCGCGACCATCCGCGACTACCTGCGTCGTACCGCCGACGAACACGACGTCACCCGCCGCATCCGGTTCCGGCACCGGGTCCACCGCGCCGAGTGGGACAGCCAACTCGCCCGCTGGACGGTGCACATCCGGCGGGAGGACACCACCGAGACGGTGACGCTCACCTGCTCCTTCCTGTACGCCTGCACCGGCTACTACCGGTACGAGGCCGGCCACACCCCGCCCTTCACCGGTCAGGATCAGTTCACCGGCCGGATCGTGCATCCACAGCACTGGCCCGCCGACCTCGACCTCACCGGCCGTCGGGTGGTGGTGATCGGCAGCGGCGCCACCGCCGTGACCCTGGTGCCGGCGCTGGCCCGGCAGGCGGACCGGGTGACCATGCTGCAACGCTCACCCACGTACCTGCTGACGCTCTCGTCCCGCGACCGCCTCGCCGACGCCCTGCGGCGGCTGTTGCCGGCGCGCCTGGCGCACCGGAGCGTGCGCTGGAAGAACGTCCTGCTCGCCACGGCCAACTACCAGCTCAGCCGCCGCGCCCCCGGGCTGGTACGCGGGCTGCTGCGGCGGGACGCGGCCCGTCGACTGCCCGCCGGCTACGACGTCGAACGCCACTTCACCCCCCGTTACGACCCGTGGGATCAGCGGCTGTGCGTGGTGCCCGACGGCGACCTGTTCACCGTGCTCTCCGACGGGCGGGCCGAGGTGGTCACCGACACCGTGGACACCTTCACCGCCCGGGGCGTCCGGCTCAGCTCGGGTCAGGAGCTGCCCGCCGACGTGGTGGTCACCGCCACCGGGCTGGACCTGCTGGCCCTCGGCGGGATGACCCTGCGGGTGGACGGCGTGGACGTGGATCTGCCGGAGACCGTGACGTACAAGGGGATGATGCTCTCCGGGGTGCCGAACTTCGCCATGACCATCGGCTACACCAACGCGTCGTGGACGCTCAAGGCGGACCTGGTGGCCGGCTACGTGTGCCGGCTGCTACGTCACCTGGACCGCACCGGTACCCAGATCGTCACCCCGGTCGCCCCACCGCCGGGCCCGCGGACCCCGCTCATCGGTCTCACCTCGGGCTACGTGCGGCGCGGCGTCGGCAGCCTGCCCCGCGCCGGCACCCGGGCACCCTGGCGGCTGCACCAGAACTACCTGCGTGACCTGCTCCCCATGCGGTACGGGCGGCTGACCGACGCCAACGTCCGGTTCGACCGGGCCGGCGCGCCGCGAAGGAGTTCCGTCGATGCGTAGGTTCACCGTCACCGACGGGGTGGCGGTGGTCACCGGCGCGGCCGGCGGGATCGGCGCCGCGCTGGCCCACGGCCTGGCCCGCCGGGGCGCCGTGCTGGTTCTCGTCGACCGCGACGCGTCCGGGTTGGCGGCGGTGGCCGCCGCGATCCGTGCCGCGCATCCCGGCCGGCAGGTATGGACCCACCAGGTGGATCTGGCCGACGCGTCGGCGACCGCCGCGCTCGCCGCCCGGATCATCGAGCGGCACCCCCGGATCCGGTTGCTCGTCAACAACGCAGGCGTGGCGCTCGGCGGGCGGTTCGGCGAGGTGACCCTGGAGGAGTTCAGCTGGGTCGTCGACGTCAACTTCCGGGCCGTGGCGCAGCTGACCCACGCGCTGCTGCCGGCGCTGCGGGCCGAGCCCGGCGCGCACCTGGTCACCATCTCCAGCCTGTTCGGGCTGGTCGCCCCGCCCGGCCAGGTCGCCTACGCGGCAAGCAAGTTCGCGGTACGCGGCTTCACCGAGGCGCTGCGGCACGAACTCGCCACCGAGGGCATCGGCGTCACCTGCGTCCATCCCGGTGGCGTCCGGACCCGCATCGCCCGCGACGCCCGGGTGGGCAGCGGCGTCGACCTGGTCGAGTACGAGGCGGGCCGGCAACGGTTCGAGCGACTGCTCACCATCGACCCGACCGTCGCCGCCGAGACCATCCTGCGTGGGGTGGCCCGTCGGCGGGGGCGGGTGCTTGTCGGCTGGTCGGCGCGGCTGCTGGACCTGCTGGCCCGGATCGCGCCGGTCGGCCATGGCCGCCTGCTGATCGCCGCCGGAAGCCGGGCCGGCACCCGTCGGCCCACCGCCGAGCGGGCCCGTACGCCGGTCTCCGGCCCGCGAAGCGGTGCCGATCCGTCGTCGCGGCGGTAGGTTCGCCTCCGAGGCGAACGTGGCGGCCACCGCCGACGAGCCGCCAGGTGGCGACGGCGGCGGGCGGGCCGGCGCGGAGGAGGAGGAGAGCGTGAGCCAGCAGGTTCGGGGAGTCATCTCCCGCAGCAAGGGCGCGCCCGTCGAGGTCACCGAGATCGTGGTGCCCGACCCCGGGCCGGGTGAGGCGGTGGTCCGGGTGCAGTCGTGCGGCGTCTGCCACACCGACCTGCACTACCGGGAGGGCGGCATCAACGACGACTACCCGTTCCTGCTGGGCCACGAGGCGGCCGGCGTCGTCGAGCAGGTCGGCGAGGGCGTGGACGCGGTTGCACCTGGTGATTTCGTGGTGCTCAACTGGCGGGCCGTCTGCGGGGTCTGCCGGGCCTGCCGGCGGGGCCGGCCGTGGTACTGCTTCGCCACCCACAACGCCGCCCGCAAGATGACCCTCGCCGACGGCACCGAACTCTCCCCGGCGCTGGGCATCGGCGCGTTCGCCGAGAAGACCCTGGTCCACGCCGGCCAGTGCACGAAGGTGGACCCGGCGGCCCGGCCGGCCGCTGTCGGGCTGCTCGGTTGCGGGGTGATGGCGGGGCTCGGGGCGGCGATGAACACCGGCGGGGTGACCCGTGGTGACTCGGTGGCGGTGATCGGTTGCGGTGGTGTCGGTGACGCGGCGGTGGCCGGCGCTGCCCTGGCCGGGGCGACGACGATCATCGCGGTGGACACCGACTCCCGCAAGCTCGACTGGGCCCGCAGGTTCGGTGCGACCCACACCGTCAACGCCTCCGAGGCCGACCCGGTGGCGGAGATCCAGGCCGCCACCGGCGGCTTCGGCGCCGACGTGGTGATCGACGCGGTCGGGCGGCCGGAGACCTGGAAGCAGGCCTTCTACGCCCGCGACCTGGCCGGCACCGTCGTGCTCGTCGGCGTACCCACGCCCGAGATGCGCGTCGAGCTGCCCCTGCTTGACGTCTTCGGCCGTGGTGGCGCCCTCAAGTCCAGCTGGTACGGCGACTGTCTGCCCAGCCGTGACTTCCCGATGCTCACCGAGCTGTACCTGCAGGGCCGCCTCGACCTGGACGCCTTCGTCACGGAGGAGATCGGCCTGGACGGGGTGGAGGAGGCGTTCGCCCGGATGCACCGGGGCGACGTGCTCCGCTCGGTGGTGGTCTTCTGATGGCCGCCCGCATCGACCACGCGGTCACCTCCGGCACCTTCTCCCTCGACGGTCAGACCTTCGACGTCGACAACAACGTCTGGGTCGTCGGCGACGACACCGAGTGCGTCGTGATCGACGCCCCGCACGACGTCGACGCCATCCGCACGGTGGTCGCCGGTCGGCGGGTCACCGCGATCGTCGCCACGCACGCCCACGACGACCACGTCCGGGTCGCCCCGGCGCTGTCCCGGGCGACCGGCGCGCCGGTGCTGCTGCACCCCGCCGACCGGGTGCTGTGGGACCTGGTGCATCCCGACGAGCCGCCGGGCGGCACCCTCGAGGACGGCCAGACCCTCGAGGTGGGTGGTACCGCGCTCACCGTGCTGCACACCCCCGGGCACAGCCCCGGCGCGTGCTGCCTGTACGCCGCCGAGCTGGGCGTGGTCTTCACCGGCGACACCCTGTTCGCCGGGGGCCCGGGCGCCACCGGCCGCTCGTACAGCGACTTCGGCACCATCCTCGACTCGATCCGCGACCGGTTGCTCACCCTCCCGCCGCAGACCACTGTGCACACCGGGCACGGCGCGAGCACCACCATCGGGGCCGAGGCTCCGCAGCTGCCACAGTGGCTGGCCAACGGCCACTGAGGTCGGTGGCGGACAGCCCCCGTCCCGCGCCGACCCGGACCGCTGCGCCCGCCGGGCCGGGAACCGGGGTGCGGGGACGGGCCGGTCCCGGCGAGACTGCCGGCATGTCCGACGACCCGACGCTCACCGCCGCGCAACGTGCGGCACTGCGCCACGTACGCGCGGTGGCGCTGCGCGACAGTCCCGCCGCGCTCGCCGTCATCGGGCGGGCGCTGGCCGGCACCGGCGTACGCCTCGAACCGGAGCGGCTCGTCGCGGCGATCGGCGAGCAGGGGCGGGTCACCCTCAACTTCCATCCGGACCGGCTGCGCGCCGACGGTCGTCCGGTCGCCGAGGCGCTGGCCACCGAGGGGGTCTACCGCAGCCAGTTCGAGACGGGCATCTCCAACGGTGGCCTGACCGCGTATCCCGGCGGGGACCGGGACCGCTGGGAAGAGCGCATGTTCGGCGGCGCGTACCAGCGGCCGGGCGTCGCTGCGACGGAGCGGCCGAAGTACGGTGGCCTGAATCTGCTCGACCATCCCGACGGCGCCTGTCCCCGGTTCGGCTCCTGTCACCTGCGGTTGCGTCCCGAGGTGCTGGCCCGGACCACCTTCTGCTTCGGCGACAGTCACCTCGGACCGCGCGACGTCGGCACCGTCGACGTGATCGAGCCGGTGCTGGCCGCCCTGATCGCGGCCACCGCCGAAACCGGTGTGTGCCTGGGCCGGCCCGGGATGGACCTGGTGACCCTCACCGGTGAGCTGCTGCGCGTACGGGAGGCGCTGGCCGCGACACCCCGGGCGGCCGGCCGTGCCCTCGACGACTACGTCGAGGCGCAGGTGCACGGCGAGGTGAGACTGGACCGCGACGTCCTGGAACTCGTCGTCGATCCCTCGTTCCGGGGCACCGGCACCGCGGCGAGCCTGATCGCCGCGGCTGACCGGTACGGTTTCCCGATCCGCTGGCATGCCGGCTTCGCGCTGCCGGTCGACGGGGTGGACGCCGAGTTCCGTGGGCCGGCGATCCCGCCACTTGCGGCGCGGGTGCACGCCGAGTTCGCCCGGGCGGGCGAGCCGGTGCACGCCGCGTTGATCGGGCGGGCCGCGGTGTCGGTGGTGACCGAGCCGGGGCGGTGGGCCGACCGGGGGCCGGCAGTGCAGACGTTGCAGCACCTCAAGCAGCTCTGGCATGTCCTGGTGCGGTTCGGCGTCCCCTACGAGGTGTGAGGCACCCCGTCCGGTTCGTGCCCCGCGAGGGCAGCTTCGCCGGTCTGCGCTGTGACCTGGATCGCAGCCCACCGTCATCCGCGCATTTCCGGAATGGCGGACATGCCAGCCGGGTTGTGTCCCCCATGGGCCGGCTGGCAAACCTTGCCGGCACCCGTCCGTCCCCCGAGAGCGGCTCAATCCCGAGCGGCTCGTACCCGATCGAAAGGGCAACCATCGTGAAGCCGGACTTCACTCGATGGCTCCCCGCCATCGCGACGATCCCGAACCGGAAGACCGCGCTCAGCGTGGTGGGCGTGACAGCCCTCGCCGGACTGGCCTTCGGCCCCACCGCCATGGCCGCGCCGATCACCACCGGTCCGCACGCCGGAGCGGTGGCGGCGATCGACCGGGCGACCGGTCGCGGCAACACCGCAGTCACAGTGGAATCCGGACTGACCACCGCCGGCGCCACCGACAAGCCGGACGCCGGGAAGCCCACCCGCGACGAGTTGATCCCGCACGGGGTGCAGGGCGCCCAGTCGCGTGTCCCGCTCGACGACGCCCAGCGGGACAACGCCAAGACCATCATCGAGGTGGCCAAGCGCACAGGTGTGGGTGAGCGCGGTGCCGTGATCGGCATCGCCACCGCGTTGCAGGAGTCGAAGCTCTACAACCTCGGGCACCTGGGCTCGTGGAACGACCACGACTCGCAGGGCCTGTTCCAGCAGCGTCCGTCCACCGGATGGGGCAGCGTGGATCAGATCACCGATCCGGAGTACTCCTCGACTGTCTTCTTCGAGGCGCTGAGGAACGTCGGCGGCTGGCGGGATCTGCCGCTGACCACCGCCGCCCAGACGGTGCAGGTGTCGGCCTACCCGTTCCACTACGCGCAGTGGGAGGAGCAGGCGGCGGACATCGTCTCCCAGCTCTGGTGACACACCGAATCAGTGACTCACCGGCCGGCCCCGCTCGCGGGGCCGGCCGCGGTGGTTGCGGACGATGTCCACGGCGGCTGCCACCAGGGCCAACGCGATGAGCGCCGCGGAGGTGAGCAGCGACCGCTCGAACGCCCTGGACCAGGCGTCCGCGCCGTCGGCCAGCGCGGAGAAGAAGACCGCGCCGACCACCGCGATCCCGGCGGCCGAACCGATCCGCTGCCCGGTCTGCAACATCCCGGCGCCGCTGCCCGCCTGTGGCACCGGCACCTCCGACAGGGTGAGCGTCTGGTTGGGGGCGATCACCAGACCGCTGCCGATGCCGGCGACCAGCAGCGGCAGCGCGGTCACCCAGGGCACCGGAACGTGGGGTACCAGCTCGATGGCGAGCGCGGCCAGGCCCAGACCGGTCACCACGGCGGCCAGCCCGATGGCGACGAGCGGGCGGCCGTACCTGTTGACCAGCCGCCCTCCGACGGCGGACGCGACGGCGGAGCCGAGCGCGAACGGGGTGATCGCCGCACCGGCGACAAGCGCGCTGTAGCCACGTCCGTTCTGCAGGTAGAGCGTGAAGATGAAGAAGATCGCGGTGAACCCACCGAAGTAGAGCAGCGCGATCGTCGAGCCGAGGGCGTACGACCGGTGGCCGAACAGGCGGACGTCGAACAGTGGCGGGCCGTGCCGGGCGTACCGTCGCTCCCAGCCGACGAAGCCGGCGAGCGTGACCAGCCCGGCGGGCACCAGCAGCCACTTCGTCGGGCCGTGCCACTGCTCGCGCTGTACCAGCGGCAGCAGCACGAGGGTCACGCCGACGCCGAGCAGCAGTACGCCGATCGGGTCGAACCGGCGCTGCGCGCCCCGGGGGGTGACCCGGCCGGGCAGCAACCGCCAGCCGAGCAGCACCGCGACGATGCCCACCGGAACGTTGACGAAGAAGACCCACCGCCAGCCGTGTTCCGGACCACCGGCGGCGATCAGCAGACCACCGAGCAGCGGACCGATCGCTGTGGAGATGCCGATGGTGGCGCCGAGCCACCCGAACGGCCGGGCCCGCTCGGGACCGGCGAACAGCTGCTGGATCAGGCCGGTCACCTGCGGGTTCACCACACCGGCGGCGGCACCCTGGAGCAGGCGGGCGGCGATCAGCCAGCCGGGGGACTGGGCCAGCCCGGCCAGCGCGCTGGTGAGCGTGAACAGGGCGATGCCGAAGACGAACGCGTTGCGTCGTCCCCGGACGTCGCCGAAGCGTCCCGCCGGCACCAGAACCAGGCCGAAGCTCAGCGCGTACCCGGACAGCACCCATTGCAGGTCGCTCGGGTCGGCCCGCAGGGCGCGCTCCAGCGACGGCAGGGCCACGTTGACGATGCTGATGTCGAGCAGCGTCATGAACGCCGCGACCAACCCGACCCCGAGGGCCTGCCAGCGTCGCCGCCCGTCAAGCACCGCCCCGGACCCCGGAGCGCCGGGCTCCGCCGAGTTCAACAGGCGACCCGGCGCCGTGCCGTCGGGCGGCTGTCCGTCATGCCAGTTGCTGCGCGCAGAAGCGAGGTCCGAAGTCGAGCCCGGACATCGGCGAATCCTCCCGGTGCAGCAGGTTCTTCTCGGTCAGCAGGTGCAGCGGGGTCTGCAGCTGCTCCTCGGTCAAACCACACTCCTGGGCGATCATGTCCGGGTACGGGACCTGGCCACGGGCCTCCAGGGCCGCCACCGCGTCGTACACCCGCGCCTCGACGTCCGACAGCCGCACCTCTTGCATGGTGTCCTCCTCGTGCCCTCGTCCGCCTGCGGCAGGCGGTCTGCGGCGGGCGGTTACCCGGCGCGCCGGAGAAGATGCCCGCCCCGGGCCGGTCGTGGCCGGTTCCGGGGCCGCCCCACGAACTCCGCGACCCGCGAGGGGGTACGGCAGGTCGCCGTCCCGCCCGAGTGGTGGTCGCGTCGGCGTGGTCGGGCGCCTCGGCTGATCTACCCTGCACGAGTGAGCGTCTGGGAACTCGTGGTGATCGGCGGCGGCCCCGCCGGGCTCTCCGCCGCCTACGCCGCCGCCCGGCGAGGGGTACGCACGCTCGTCGTCGAGCGCGCCGCGCATCCCCGGTACAAGACCTGCGGCGGTGGTCTGATCGGTACCTCGCTGGCCGCGGTGGCCGGACGGATCGAGGTTCCCGCCCACGACATCGTGGACCGGGTCACCTTCACCCTCGACGGGCGGGGCGGGTTCACCCGCCGGCATGGTGCGGGGCCGCTGGTGAGCATGGTGCGGCGGGAGGAGTTCGACGACCGGCTGCGGGCCGCCGCGGTGGCCGCCGGTGCCGAGGTCCGCGAGCGGGCCGCCGTCCGGTCGGTGGAGCAGGACCCCGAGGTGGTACGCCTGCGGCTGGCCGGCGGCGAGGTACTGCTGGCCCGTACGGTCATCGGCGCCGACGGCTCGTCCGGGGTGAGTGCCTGGCACGTCGGGGTGCGGCACCGGCAGGTGGACCTGGGGCTGGAACTGGAACTGCCGGTACCGCCACCCGAGCAGTCCCGGTGGCGGCGTCGGGCGCTGCTCGACTGGGGTCCGCTGCCCGGCTCGTACGGCTGGGTCTTCCCGAAGGGGGATCGGCTCACCGTCGGTGTGATCGCCGGTCGGGGTGAGGGGGAGCGGACCCGGCAGTATCTGCGGCGGTTCGTCGACCGCCTCGGCCTGGCCGATCTGTCGCCGGTGCACGACTCGGGTCACCTGACCCGTTGCCGGACCTACGACTCGCCGCTGCGACGCGGCCGGGTACTTGTCGCCGGTGACGCCGCGGGTCTGCTGGAGCCGTGGACCAGGGAGGGGATCAGCTACGCGCTGCGCTCCGGTGAGTTGGCCGGGGTGGCGGTGGCCGCTGCCGATCTCGCCGGCTACGAACGGTCGGTGGCCGAGCGCCTCGTCCCGGCCATGCGGGCCGGGCACCGGCTGCTCGACGTCTTCTCCCGACGGCCCGCGGTCTGCCACACGCTGCTCGCCACGCCGCCGGGCTGGCGCGCGTTCACCCGGTTCTGCCTGGGCCGGGCCGACTTCGACGAGGTGGTCGGTCGGGCCCCGGTCCGGGCCGCGCTGGCGCTGGCGGACCGCCTACCCGGTCCGAGACGCGCCGTCGCCGACACGCGGGTCTGACCAACACGGACGCACCTGACCACCGCCGTGGTCAGCCATCCAGGATCCTAGGATGCCCTACGCGTGGTGACCTACCCCGGCGTTTCCGCAGACTTCACCCGGGTAGGGCCTTGCGGGACCGCAGCAAACGATCCCGGGCGAGGAGATCTCCGTGAGCGAGACCCAGCACACCCAGCAGGACCCCACCGAGCAGTACGGCCAGCAGTCCGGGCAGCCGAACCAGCAGCAGAGCCCGCCGGGCCGCACCAGCGAGATGACGCCGAAACCGGACCACGGAGAGGACTCGTACCGGGGCAACGGCAAACTCGACGGCAAGAAGGCGGTGATCACCGGTGGTGACTCGGGCATCGGCCGGGCGGTCGCCATCGCGTACGCCCGGGAGGGCGCCGACGTGCTGATCTCCTACCTCGGTGAGGAGGAGGACGCGGACGCCCGGGAGACGGTACGACTCATTGAGGCCGCCGGTCGCAAGGGCGTCGCGATCCGGGGCGACATCGCCGACGAGCGCAACTGCACGGCGCTGATCGAGCGGGCGGTGACCGACCTGGGTGGCATCGACATCCTGGTGAACAACGCGGCGTACCAGATGGCGCAGGACAAGGGCATCGCCGGCATCAGCACCGAGCAGTTCGACCGGGTGTTCAAGACCAACCTGTACGCGATGTTCTGGCTGTGCAAGGCGGCGTTGCCGCACCTGGGCGAGGGGTCCACGATCATCAACACGTCGTCGATCCAGGCCTTCGACCCGTCGCCGCAGCTGCTCGACTACGCCACCACCAAGGCGGGGATCGCGAACTTCACCAAGGCGCTCGCCGCCGACCTGGTCGATCGGGGGATCCGGGTCAACGCGGTGGCTCCGGGGCCGATCTGGACGCCGCTGATCCCGGCGACCATGCCGGAGGAGAAGGTGGAGCAGTTCGGCACCGACACCCCTGTCGGCCGGCCCGGTCAGCCGGCGGAACTGGCGCCCGCGTACGTCTTCTTCGCCTCGCAGGAGTCGAGTTTCATCACCGGCGAGGTCCTCGGCGTCACCGGTGGCCGCTTCACCAAGTGAAGTTCCTGTCGACCCGGTGCTTCCGCCGGCCCGATGCGGATCGGCGGCGCCGGGTCAGCGGGGCCAGTCCGCCAGGTGACGGCGGACCCGGGCGATCTCGGCGGGGCCGAGGCCGTAGCGGGTGAACCGACCGTCCGGAATCCGGTCGAGATACCGGCCGGCCGCCCGGACGTCGTCGTCATCGAGCGCCGGGTCGAGCTGCCGGGCGAGGTCCAGCAACTCCGCGACCGACCGGTGCTCCAGAGCGGAGGCAACGTCGATGTAGTCGCGTACCTCGCGGCGGTTCACCAGGGCGGCGGTCTTGTTGGCGATGAGGTCTCGGACGTCCATGACCGGTCCGAGGTCCATCACCACCGGACTGCGGTGCCGGTCGAGGCGGGCCAGGCTGAGGCGGATCTGCCGGTTGTCCCGGGTGACGACGAAGTCCAGCAGGTCCCGGTCGAAGCCGTCGAAGAGGTCACCGAGGTCGCTGTCCGGATCGGCGTCGGCCACCTCGAACCCGGCGGTCTCCAGGGCGGTCCGGACGTCAGTGGCCGCCGCGGCGGCGGCGCCCTCGACGTCGGCGAAAAGGTCGACGTCCTCGGTTGGGCGGGTGACCAGTCCGTGCACGGCCCAGGCCACCCCGCCGCCGAGGACGAAACGGTGCGGCCCGGCGACTGTCAACGCGACCCGGGCCACCTCCCGGTAGAACTCGTGTGGATGCGCGTCGGGTGTTGCGCCGGTCACGCCGACCGGAGACCCTGGTGCCGGCTCTCCCAGGCCAGGCGTACCCCCCGGGGCAGGTTGAGCAGTTTCCACACCCGGCGCAGTGCGCGCCCGTTGACCAGGCGGCGCAGGTCGTCGACGTTCGTGGTCTCGCGCAGCACGTTCTCGTACAACCAGAGCAACTGGTCGGGGTCGGCGAGGTCGAACGCTCGGTCGGCGCACCACATCAGCCGCACCGGCAACTCCACCACCCCCCGGGTGGGCCCCCGCAGTTCGGCGAGCGTCCGGGCCACCACGGCGGGGCGGCCGGGTCGGGCCAGGTGCGCCACGCCGGTCGTGGTGGGGGAGACGGCCTGCATGCTGTCAGGGTAACCCCAGATCGGTCCGGGGCGGTCCGATGACCTGTCCCTGGTGTGTGTCCTACGGGTGTTGGGGCTGTGCGGTGTGTGCTGTTGGGGGTGTGGCCCGCCGTGCCCGGCTTCGGGCGGTCAGGCTTGATCCCTGCGCCGAGCGCGGCGGGCCACACCCTCGCTCGTGGGCGGGCACCGTCCGGATGTGCCGGTTGTCCGTTTCTGTTGGCGTCCGGGGAGATCTTGGTGCGATTGTGCCCCTCGGTGGGCGGTTTCGGACCAAGATCGCGCAGTGGTCGGGGGCTCGGGTGGAATGGGTGGCGGGGTGGGGGCGTTGGACATGGCTGAACGACCGAGGTAGACGGCCTGCCGAACCGGTGGGCCGGGTGGCCCGGGAATGATGGCGGGCCGGTGGTCGTTACACATCCCTGAACGACCGACGAGGACCGCCTGCTGTGGCGGGTGCGGGGCGCGGAATGATCCGTCCCGGTCGGTCGTTGAACAC
>NZ_BOOZ01000057.1 GCF_016863495.1 Micromonospora andamanensis | reverse complement strand
AGACATCGAGCGGGCGGACAGGCTCGCGTTCGGCATGTCGGGACGGCAGTTGGTGATCCTGACCGTCACGGGTCTGCTGCTGTACGCGGCGTGGACGGCGGTGGCCACGCTCGTGCATCCGGTGGTGTTCCTCGCGGGGGCGATGCCGATTGCGGCTGGGGCGTTCCTGCTCGCGGTCGGCCGCCGTGACGGCCTCAGTCTCGATGCCTGGGTCCTCGCGGCGTTGCGGCATCGCCGCAGTCCGCGTCGGCTCGTGCCGGCCGATGGGCCGGTCGTCCCGGGTCCGGCGTGGGTGCAGACCGCCGCCGGGCCGGGTGATCGGCTGCCGCTGCCCGCACCGCTGCGACTGCCCGCGAAGGGCATCACGGCGGAGGGTCTGATCGACCTCGGTTCGGATGGCACGACGGGCCTGGTCGCCGCCTCGACGGTGGCCTTCGGCCTGCGGACACCCGCCGAGCAGAACGGCCTGGTGGCCGGGTTCGCGCGCTGGTTGCACAGCCTCGACGGTCCGGCGCAGATCGTGGTGCGGGCGCAGCGGGTTGACCTGACCTACCTGGCCGACCGGTTCCTCGCCGCCGCCCCGGGGCTGCCGCACCCGGCGTTGGAAGAGGCCGCCCGCGCGCACGTGACGTTCCTCGATGACCTGGCCGCGCGGCGGGAACTGCTGCAACGGCAGGTCACCGTCGCGATGCGCAGCCGACGCGGGGCGCACCACACCGCCCACACAGCGGCCGAGGCGGTGCGTGCCCTCGCCGGCTGCGAGGTTCCCGCCCGGCTGCTCGGAGGGACGGACGCGGCGGTGCGGCTCGCGGCCAGCCTCGACCCCACCGCCCCGGCCCTCACGCCCTACGACACATCTGACCGAGGTGACGACCTGTGAGTCTGTTCTGCGCGCTGCTGCCGAAGCGGCGGCCCGCTGTGCCGGAGGGGGCGGCGATCCTGCCCGGTTCTCCAGATGCCGTCGAGGTCGACGGCCGGTTCGTGCGGGTCGGGGACGGCTACAGCGCCACCCTGGCTGTCGTCGGCTACCCGGCCGAGGTCGGCCCGGGGTGGGCCGAGCCGCTGTTGTCCTATCCGGGCCTGGTCGACGCCGCCTTCCACATTGAGCCGGTCCCGCCGGCGGTGGCCTCCGAGCGGCTGCGTAAGCAGCGCGGCCGGTTCGAGTCCTCCCGTCGGCAGGACGCGGCCAAGGGCCGCCTCGACGATCCGGAACTCGACGCCGCCGCGGCAGATGCCGCCGAGCTGGCCACCCGGGTCGCCCGAGGCGAGGCCCGGCTGTTCCGCCTCGGCCTGTACCTGACCGTCCACGGCACCAGCCCCGACGACCTCACCGATCGGGTGGCCGAGGTCCGTTCTTTGGCCTCCTCGCTGCTGCTGGACACCGCGCCGGTGACCTGGCGGCAGTTGCAGGGCTGGATCAGCGGCCTACCCCTCGCATTCGACGCGCTCGAGATGAAGCGGGTCTTCGACACCGACGCCCTCGCCGCCGCGTTTCCCTTCACCAGTCCTGATCTGCCTGACACCGCCGCAGACAGCGGCGTGGGTGTGCTGTTCGGGTTGAACCTGCACTCGGCCGGCGTGGTCGTGTGGGATCGGTGGGCGCAGTCCAACTACAACGCCGTCATCCTCGCCCGCTCCGGTGAAGGCAAGTCGTACCTGGCCAAACTCGATCTGCTACGCAACCTGTGCCTCGGGGTGCAGGCGTTCGTCATCGACCCCGAGGACGAATACCTGCGGCTGGCCGACGCGGTCGGCGGCACCACCATCCGCCTCGGCGCGCCAGGGGTGAAGATCAACCCTCTCGACCTGCCGCCGGACAATGACGACGCCCTCAACGACCGGGCACGGTTCCTGCACACGCTCGTGACCGTGATGGGCAGCGGCGATACCGCCGTCACCGCCCCACTGCCCGGCGACCAGGCCCGCTCCCTCGACGTCGCCGTGCTGGCGGCATACCGGGCCAAGGGCATCACCACCGACCCACGCACCTGGAGACGACCCGCCCCACTCCTCGATGATGTGATGGCCGCGCTGGAGGACACCGACGACGCCGGCCGCCGAGTCGCCGCCCGCCTGCACCCCTACGTCGCCGGCAGCATGAAGGGCCTGTTCGACGGACCGACCACCACGCTCGCGCAGGGGCACCTCGTGGTCTTCGCCATCAAGGACCTGCCCGAGCAACTTCACCCGGTCGGGACGCTGCTCACCCTGGACACCATCTGGCGCACCGTACGCCGAGCCACAGCCTCCGGCGCTCGGCCGGAGGTGCTGCGGATGGTGCTGGTGGACGAGGCGTGGAAGCTGCTGTCCGGCGGGCGCGGCGGTGTGTTCCTGGAGACCCTGGCCAAGTCCGCCCGCAAGTACGGCGTCGGCTTGACCGTCGTGACACAGGACGCGGCTGATGTGCTCTCGACCAAGACCGGCCGCGCTGTCGTCTCCAATGCGGCCACGCAGGTGTTGCTTCGGCAGGCGCCGCAGGCGATCGACGCGGTGGCCGAGGCGTTCGGGCTCACCGACGGCGAGCGGGCGTTCCTGCTGTCCTGCCAGCGCGGAGACGCCCTGCTCGCGGCCGGGTCGGCGCGGGTGGCCTTCCACAGTCATGCCTCCGCGACCGAGCACGAGTTGGTCGTCACTGGCCCGGTCACCGGTCGGCCCGCCCGCCGCCGCTGACCGGGCCTCCTTCCCACCACCGATCGGGGTTCCCGATGGTTGTCACGTTGTCCCCGTCCCCGCCGCCGTCTCCTGCGACCCCCGCCGGGTGCGTGCCCGGCCAGGGAGGCGTGCCCAGCTCGGTGGTGGGCGAGCTGCTGTGTGGTTCCTGGGGCGACGACGCCGCCAACGTCGTGTGGCCGCTGGTCCGCGACCGGTGGCCGTTGCTCCTCGCCGCCCTGGTGGCGCTCGTCGCCGTGTGGGTCGGGTGGGTGCGGTGGCGGCGGCGCATCTGGCGGCGGCACGCCGCCGGAGCGCGGTGGCTGCAGATCACCCCGCCGGTCACCGCTACTCCGGCCGCGACGATCGGTCTGTGGCGGCTGCTGGCCACGGTGTTGCCCGCGCCGCGCCGGTGGGCGCTGCGCCCGGCCCGGCTCGTCTGGGAGGTCGCCGCCGACCCGCACGGGATGCGGTGCGGCCTGTGGCTACCGCCCGGGGTCAACCCGACCGCCGTGGTGCGGCTGCTGCAACGCGGTTGGCCCGGTGCACGTGCCGAACAGACCCGCCCACCGGCCGTCCCGACGACCGGGGCTGTGGCCGCCCTCGCGGTGTGGCCCACCCAGCCGGAATGGCTGCCCCTGGTCGAAGACACCACGCCAACCCACCGCCGAGGCATGGACGCGGGCGCCCCGGAAGAGGACCGGCTCCGGGGGGTCTACGGCGGGCTGGCCTCGGCCGGGCGCACCGGCGGCGCGATCCTGCAAGTTCACCTCGGCCGAGCACCCACCCATCGCCTACGGCTGCTCCGTCGCGCGATGATCAACCCGCAACGTGGCCGCCGCCCCCGAGGAACTGCCCGCGCTGCCGGGCTGCTCGCCGACGGGCTACGAGCGCTGATCATCGGTGTCCTGGACATCGTCACCCCCGGCCCGTCGAGCCCGAAGCGGCACACCCGTCTGACCGACCCGTACACCGCCGAGCTGGCCCGGCAGGCGCGGGCGAAGTACGCCGACGCCCCGCACCTGCTCGTCGCCGTGCACACCATCGCCGCCGGCCCCACCAAGCCCGCCGCCCGCGCTGCCGCTGCTGATGTCAGCTCCGGCTTCGGACTGCTGTCGGCCCATTTCACCCGCCGCCGACTCCGTTTCGGCGCGCTTGCGGCGGCCGACCGGTGGGTGCCCGAGGCGCGGATGAGCCTGGTGTCCGTGGCGGAAGCCGCCGCCCTGGCCGGGTTGCCCGCCGAGCCGGCCGCCTACGGCCTGCCCGGTGCGGCGTCACGCCGCCGGGCCGCGACCCGCGACATCTTCCGGGCCACCGAGCGGGACACACACCCTCGCCCGGCAGAGCAAGCCGCGCCCAACGCCGACGACCCGCCAACCATGTGGAGCACCCCATGAACAAGACCAACCCCAACGCCGAGGCTCCTACCCCTCGCCCGGACGGGCGCCGATTGAACCTGGTGCCGGTCGAGGACCGGCAGGGCCTGGGCGGCAAAGTCATCGGCGTCGCCAACGCCGGCCCCGCGATGCGAGTCGGAATCTCCCTGGCCGACTGCCGGTACCACGTTCACGCACTCGGACCGACCGGCACGGGCAAAACGACGCTGCTGATGCGGATGATCCTCGACGACGTCGAAGCCGGGCGCGGGGTGGCCGCGTTCGACCCGGCCAAGGGCGACCTCATCCGAGACCTCCTGGCCCGGCTGCCCAAGTCCTGCGGTGACCGGCTGGTCCTGATCGACCCGGACGAGCGGGCCGCGCCACCGGCGATCAACCTGCTCGACCCGGCCGTGCACGGCGGCAGCGGGCACGACGTGGCCGCGAACCTCACGGCGGTGATGGCGAAGGTGTGGTCACGCTGGTGGGGGCACCGCACCGCCGACATCTGCTACCACGGCCTGCTCACCCTCGCCCACGTCGAAGGCGCCACCCTCGCCCAGCTACCGCGGCTGCTGTCCGACTCGAAATGGAGGACCGCACGGGTCAACGCCGCCACCAGCAAGCTGAACGCCTGGGAGGGCAACACCCTCGGCGAGTTCTGGGAAGGCTTCAACGAGCTGCCCGCCACGCAGCGATCCGGCCTGATCGCCCCGCTGCTGTCCCGGCTCCGCCTCGTCCTGGCGCACCCCATGGCGGCGTCGCTCTTCGGGGTGCCGGCCACCACGTTCTCCTTCGCCGACATCCTCGACGGCGGCATCATGCTCGCCCGGCTACCCAAGGGCGTCATCGGCGAGGACGGCACCCGCCTCGTCGGTTCCCTGCTCCTCGCCGGCCTATGGCAGGCCACCACCGCCCGCGCCCGCATCCCCGAGGACGAGCGTCCTGACGCGATGATCGTGTTGGACGAGTGCCACAACTTCCTGCACCTGCCCATCGGCATCGATGACGCCCTCGCCGAGGCCCGCGGCTTGCACACCTCGTTCGTCCTCGCCCACCAGTACCTCGGCCAACTATCGGGGGACATGGTGGAGGCGATCGACGCCAACGCCCGCAACAAGGTGTACTTCGCCCTCGCGCCCCGCGACGCCATCGACCAGGCCCGGCACCTGCGGCCGTATCTCGATGACGGGGACCTGATCCGCCTCGGCGGCTACGAGGTCGTCCTCCGGCCGGTCGCGGGCGGGCGGGTCGTGCCACCGGTCACCGCCGACACCGAACCTCCGCCACCGGCCGTGCCAGGCCGAGCCGGCGAGCTGCGCCACGCTGCCCGTAGCCACACCGGCCTCGCCATGAAGGAACGTCACCGGTTGCTCGGCGAGACCGCCACCGCCGCCCCCAAGGCCGAACCCTCGGCACCCGCCGAGGACACGGCGATGGAACTGGTGGGTCGCAACACCTTCGCTGTTCAGGGCGAGGGTTCAAACGAGAGGTCTAACGAGCGATCCAACGAGGAACGCAACGACCACGAACCACCGGGTGAACACACCCCCTTGAACACGTCATACGCGCACGTGGACGGCGGTGAGGAGGACTCGTGGACCGGAACCGACTGATAAGAGATATCCCTCCTACCCGCACATCTGCCACCGGCAGTCTCCGCCTGACGGCGTCCGTCGTGGCCGCCGAACTCGGCCGACTCACCCCCCGAGACCGGTTCCTGCTCGACCTGCTCGACCAGCACCGAACCTTCACCACCGACCAGCTCGTCGACCTGGCCTTCGGGTCGGTCGGTCGTGCCCGCAACCGCCTCAACACCCTGCATGATCGAGACATCCTCGACCGGTTCCGTCACTACCAACGGCCCGGGTCGCAAGCGTGGAGGTGGACCCTCGGCCCGGTCGGCGCGGCGCTCATCGCGGCCGGACGAGGCGAGACGCTGCCCCGTCCCGCCGCCGTGCGCGACGCCACCGCCCGACTCGCCATGTCCCCAACCCTCTCCCACCTGCTCACGGTGAACGGGTTCTTCGTCGCGCTCACCGCGCACGCCCGCACGTACCCCGGGGCGCGGTTGGTGCGGTGGTGGAACGAGGCACGCTGCCGGGAGGCGTGCGGCAACCTGGTCCGCCCGGACGGACACGGCGTGTGGGCCGACAACGGCCGAACGGTGCCGTTCTGGGTCGAGGCCGACCTCGGCACCGAAACCCTTTCCCGGGTGGTGGGCAAGCTGACCGGCTACGCCGCACTACCGCCCCGCCGCGCATACCCGGTGCTGTTCTGGCTACCCACCACCGCCCGTGAGACCAACCTGCACACCCACCTCCGGCAGACCGGGGTACCGGACGGGGTGACCGTCGCCACCGCCGCCACCGACCACGCCGCCACGACCGGCGGCCCGGCGGGGCCGGTGTGGCGCATCGTGGGGCATCCCGACCGGGTGCGTCTGGCCGATCTGCCTTCGCCGACCGGGGGCGGCGCGTCGTGGGACGGGTAGCCGTGTGGGTCGGGGTCGGTGCCGCCGTGGCGCTGTTGCTGCTCACCTCCGCTACCGCCGGAGTCGTCTCGTCGGTGTTCGGGGGCGGGGGTGGCGGGGGTAGCTGCGTCGGGGCGGTCACCGCGCCGGGTGCGGCCCCGGCGGGGTTGTCAGTTGAACAGGCCCGCAACGCCTCGATGATCGTGACCGTGGGTGAGCGGATGCGGGTACCCGTGCGCGGGTGGGTGATCGCCGTGGCGACCGCTCTTCAGGAATCCTCGTTGATCAACCACGGTGACCTCGGCCCGAACAACGATCATGACTCGTTGGGGTTGTTCCAACAGCGACCGTCGCAAGGTTGGGGTACCCCGGAACAGATCATGAACCCCGAGTACGCCGCCGGGAAGTTCTACGAGCGTCTCGTCACCGTCCCTGGGTGGGAACGGCTACCGCTCACCCAGGCGGCACAGAAGGTGCAACGGTCGGCGTACCCGGACGCCTACGCCAAACACGAGACACGAGCAACAGAGATCGTCGCCGCGTACACCGGCGGAACGCTGCCCGTGTGCGACGGTGCGCCGATCAGTGCCTCCGGGTGGACCCGCCCGGTGGCGGGCACGGCAGGCTCCGGCTTCCGCACCAGCGACCGGCCCGGCCACGACGGGGTCGACATCATAGCCCCGAAAGGCACCGTCATCCGTGCCGCGTCTGGTGGCGTCGTGGTGCGCGTCCGGTGCAACATCGGGGGCAACTCGTGGGACCCCACCGGCGGCCCGATGGCGTGCGACAGTGACGGCTACCCCGGCCTCGGCGGGTGCGGCTGGTATACGGAGATCCGCCACGCGGGCGACGTCGTTTCGCGGTACTGCCACATGGTGCGACAGCCGATTGTCCGAGTAGGGCAGACCGTGATAGCGGGGCAGCCTATCGGCCACGTCGGCAGTTCCGGGAACTCGTCCGGTCCACATTTGCACTACGAGATCCACGAAGGCTATCCCGCCACCGAGAACAATGCCGTCGACCCCGTTCCTTTCATGCGCCAAAAGGGCGTGGCCCTGTAGATTCGTGAAGTGATTCTCCGCACAATTCAAGAAGGCCCGAACGGGTTGCGGTGAGCGCCGCGCGTCCGGTCCGCCGGGCGCGCGGCGTAGTCGTTTCCAACCGGAAACCGCAACCCCGCAAGACGGCGTGAGCGGCCACCGCGCCGCCCACCCTATGCAGCACCAGGGAGCCGCGCCGAACGTGCCGCAGCGTCGGACATGGGGCTGTCAAATGGCATTTCGGGCGGCGGTAGCGGTTCCAGAATCGAGAACGGAAGCGGTGCGGGGCGGTTCCCGTAAAGAGTCTTGCGCAACGGGGTTGACAATCGTCGTGTGCAGAGGGTCCATGGACGTGGGCAACAAAAACCGCCCCGGCGGAACCGCAAACAATGCGCATCACGCGTACGCGGAATCGCTATTCGTGAACCCCTTATGTGGAGGTGTATTGCCATGACCGCAAACATCGTTCTCACCCCCGGCACCGACGAGGCCCGGTCCGCCGTCGCCGAGGCGCTGCGCGACCACCCCGGCGTGACCGCCCGCAAGTTGGCCGGAACGGCGAACCTGCCGCTACCGGTCGTCACCGAGGCGCTCACCGCCATGGAAACCGCCGGGACCGCCACCCGCACCCCCGACCCGGCCAAGGGCAACCGCAAGAGCGCCGACACCTGGCAGACCACCACCGCCGACCCGAACGCCGACGACGAGCCGACGCCCACCGGCGACACCCCGGCCACCGACCCGGCAACGGGCACCGCCGACGACGAGGCCGGCACGGACGCGACCCCGGACCCGGCCGACGAGCCCACCGCCGACAACGACGGCCCGGCCACCGCCGACGAGCCGACGGCCGAGGACACCCCGCCGACCGACCCGGCGGCGGTCACGGCCGACGACGAGGCCGGCACGGACGCGACGCCGGACGCGGCTGACGAGGCACCCCTGCCCGAGGCCCCGGTGTCCGGTGCGCCGGTCGGCCCGCGTCAGCCCGACCTCAAAGTGTTGATCATGGCGGGGGTATTGGGTGGGCACCCGGACGGGATCACCGCCGACGCGGCGATCGGGGAGAGCGGCCTGTCGGTGGCGATGGGTGACACGATCCTCGCCGCGATGGAGGTTGCCGGTGCCGCCCGTCGCCTGCCGGTCACCGAGGACGGTGACGAACTGTGGGTGATCGGCGACGGTGACCTCGCCACCGTGGACCCGGCCAACGCCCCGACGCACAGCACGTGCCCGACGTGCGGTCACACCCGCAAGATCCGCCGTCCCTCGGCCCGCCGTACCAACGGCACCGGTCGCACCACGGGTGAGATCAACAGCGACGGGTCGGCCAAGTTGGGCAAGAACGAGTTGCGCAACCGGGTCGAGGCGTTCATGCGTGACCTCGGCCCCGGCCACGACGTCACCCCCGGCACCGTCGCCCGTGAGATCGGCGGACGGAGCCCCGGTGCGGTCCGCAACGGCATGGACAAGCTGACCGGGTTCGGGGTGCTGATCCTGACCCGTGAGGCCCCGGAAACCTACGCCCTCGCGGACAACCCGCCCGCCCCGACCGCCGAGGTCCGCGCGTTCATGACCCCGCCGCAGGCCGACACCACCCCGCCCACCGGTGACCAGACCAGCACCGACGAGGCCGACACCGACGAGACCACCGCCGCGCCGGTCCCGGCCTGACCCACCGCCCCGCCGGGGCCGGGCACCCATGCCCGGCCCCGGCACCCGCACGCCCACCCACAAATACGGAAGGAACAGGCCATGACCACCCCAAACAATCACCCCCACGGCCCAACGGCCGCGCCGGGGTCGCTGCGCTGCCCCGAATGCGCCGAACCGGCCCGGCCCGTACCGCCGCGCCGCTGGCCCCTCGACGGGTTCGCCTCACGTCCGGCCGCGTCCCACCTCGACGGCACCCCGCTGTGCCCGGTGCCCGGCCCGAACGGCTCGCAACCGGCGGACCCGATTGGCGCTCCGGCACGCCTGACCATGTGGCAGGCCGTACGGCAATCGTGGCTCATCCATCCTGACTGGACCGTCGCCGATCATCTCGCGTGGCTCGATGGCGAGGGCTACGACACCGGCACCCTGACCGGCGACCCGGCCGAGGTGGTCGGCCGATGGCTGGCCGAACACCGCCGTACCGCCCCGGTGCCCCGGTCCGCCGATGACCCCCGCGTCTACATGGTTGCCGGGGGTGACATGGTGGCCGTGTTCGACTCGGCGGACGAGGCCGACATCATGGCCGTGACCATGACCGCCGCGAACCTCGAACCGGTCACCCTGCCCCTGACCGAGGCGCAATGGGAACAGGCACGCGCCGTACTGCGGTCACAGCTACCGCACGTCACCGTGACCGATGCCCGGTCCACCCGCGCGGCCGGTGCCCCGTGACCGGCCCATCGGCCACCGCCGACCGGCCCGACATCCCGCCCTCGCTGGCCGCGCGTCCCCACGACGCGCGGCGCGGCCTACCCATCCCGCCGGTCAACCTCCACCCCAACCCCGGCGGCGGGTCGCACGTGGACTTCACCACGATCAACACCACCGTCTCCACCCGCCTCGCTGTCGAACGAAGGTGCTCGCTGTGCGGTGAGCCCATGGGCTACTGGGTGGCGTTCCTCGGCGGACCCCGCGCGGCCGAGTTGATGCGTTACGCGGACCCGCCGGGGCACCCGGAGTGCATGACCGCCGCACTGTCGCTGTGCCCACACATCGCGCTCGATCGGCACCGCCGCGCCCGCGCAGACCGGCCCGGGGCGGGCATCATCCCGCCGGGGTCGCACGGCGACAAACCCGACCGGTACCTGTTGGGCATCACCCGCACCTACCGGACCCGGTTCATCCCCGAACACGGGTTCACCGTGTACCTACCGGCCCCGTTCAAAACCGTCCGGACGTACGTGTACGGCCCGGACGGGCGGCTACGACCGGCCACCGACACCCGGTAGGCCACGCCGCGCGATGGGCGTCAGATTCGCCGCAGAAACCTTGATCGACTCGAACCGATCGTCTTGATCGGCGGATAGAGGTAGGAAACATTGTTTGTGGCGGCACGGTCAGGGCTTGGAATCCCCTGACTGTGCCGGCCAACCAAACACCACACGACTGGAAGGGGTGCCACCGTGGCACACGAACTCGAAACACTCGCGAACGGTCAGACGGCCTTCGCCTCCGCGCGGCTGACCGCCTGGCATCAGCTCGGCACCGTCGCCGACTCGTGCATGACCGCGCAGGAGGTCATGAGCAAGGCGTGGCTCGGCGGCTGGGAGGTCCGCAAGATCGCCCTTCAGGGCATCGAGGTCACCGAGCGCGGGGTGACGAAGGTCGACTGCCCCGACAAGTACATGACCGTGCGCACCAACCCGGCCACCGGCGAGACCGAGTACCTCGGCGTGGTCGGCGAGGACTACAGCGTGGTCCAGAACGAGCAGGTCGCCGAGACCCTCAACCTCCTGGTCGACGCCTCCGGCGCGCACTTCGAGACCGCCGGCTCCATGCGTAAGGGCCGCTCGGTGTTCGTCACCATGAAGCTGCCCATCGCGATGCGTATTGCCGGGGTGGACGACATGGACCTGTACCTCGCTGCCACCACCAGCCACGACGGCACCGCCGCGCTTCGCCTCGACGCGACCCCGGTACGGATCGTGTGCGCGAACACCCAGGCCCTCGCCTACCAGCGGTCGCGTAGCTCGTACACGTTCCGGCACACCTCGAACGTGACCAGCAAGATTTCCGAGGCGCGGCAGGCCCTCGGCCTGATGTGGAAGGCGTTCGACGCCTTCGAGACCGAAGCCGAGAAAATGATCAACGAGTCGTTGACCATGGGCGAGTTCGAGAAGATCGTCGCCCAGGTATGGCCCCTCGCCGACGACGCCTCCGACACGGCGAAGAACAACGCGAAGCAGCGCACGAACACGTTGCGATACTTGATCCGAGACGCGGACACCCAGAAGGCAATCAAGGGCACCCGGTGGGCCGGATACCAGGCCATCACCGAGTACGTCGACCACTTCGCCCCCGCCAAGACCGACCTCGCCCGCGCCTCGCGGGCGCTGACCGGTGCCGGTGCGGACCTCAAGGCCCGCGCGTTCGAGCTGCTGGCGGTCTGAGATGCGCTGGCCATGGTTCCGACGCCGGAAGAAGAGGAACAAGCCCGGCCCCGTCACCGGGGCGCACCACGCCACCGGCACGGCGAAAGTCCGTACCGAGCCGGTCGTCGCGCCACCACCCGCCTCGGTGCCTACCGACTCGGCCGTGATCGCGCTGGTCAACGATGTGTGCGCCCAGTTTGCGCGGGCTGAGGTCGCCCGCGCGTTGGCCGGACACTCCACCAGCCACGCGGAACACGCCACTCTGATCGAACGCGCCGCCCGGTTCGACGCACTCGTTGACGAGCGTTGGCGGGAACTGGTCAAGGCGATCCGCGCGGGACTGCCCGGCGCGGCGCAGGTCGAGCGGTTCATGCCGGTCCGGCCGCTGACCAACGGCCACGTCGAGCTGCACGTGCACGACACCTCGGCCCGCCGCCTCGTCGTGCTGCTCACCGGCGCGCAGGCCCTCGCCGTGGGCGCGCACATGACCGCCAACGGGGCGCTCGTGCTCGACCGCATCGGTCAGAAGCTCGACCCCGGCCTGCCGCACTTAAAGGCCGCACCCCCGTTCGCTACCGGGTCCGCCGTTCGACAGGCCACCCCGGACTGGGCCGCCGACCCGCCGGTCGCCCATTCCTGACCGTCGCCCGGTGTGCCGCGCGGCCACGGTCCCACCCGGACCGCGCGGCACCCGCAGGCGACATCCCCTCGACTCGCTACGGAGCACCCGTATGAATCCAGACCGATTGTTCGACCTTGCCGCCGAGTTTGCTCACGCCACCGGCAATGCCGAACGTTTCCACGCCCGCGCGGCGGTCGCCACCGGTGACACCCGCGCTGCCCACGAGAAAGCGGCGTCGAGGTGGGAAGCCACCGCCGCCCGCCGCCGCGAACACCTGCGCGCCGCGCTCGGCGAGGTGCTGCGCGGCACCGTCAACGCGACGCCGGACGAGCGGCTGCCCGTCGCCACCTGGCAGGCGAGCCGCGTCGAGGTCCGCGCCACCACCCTCGACGGCACCCGCGCCGTACGGGTCCGGTACACCCCGGCCCAAGCCGCCGCTGCCGGAGTCGCGCTCATCGCCTGTGCCGCCCTCACCGACGACCCGGATGGCAGCACCCTCGCCAGCATCCTCCCCGCCTTCCCACCCACCCCACCGGCCGACGAGCACGCCACCGACGAGGGGAGGCCGGCATGACGACCGGGACGGCCACGTCGGAGAACACCGACGGCTTCAGCGACGGGCAACGCACCCTCAGCGGCCCGCAACTCGCGGGAGCGTTGGCTCTGCTCTGCTCGGTCGACCCCGTGTGCGCCGAGGTGATCGGCCGGCTCAACCTGCGCGTCTACCCCGGCGAGCCCGGGGACCGCACCGCCTACGTAGTGCTCGATCTGCACGGGGTCTCCATCGGACTGAAACGCCGCGCCGACGACCTATACCTGCACGCCGACACCACCGAGACCGATGACCGTCTCATCGCGTTCGAGGTCAATGGCGGCGAAGTCGACCATCCCACCAGCTAGCCCTCACCCCTTGAACGGAGTCCCGATGTACCGGTCTCTGGAGTACGGCGACAACGCCCGGGTGATCACGCCGACCGACCTGGTCGAGTACCGCCTCGGCACCATCACCGATATCCGCTATTCCACCCCGCACACCACCCACGCCCGCCGCTACACCCTCCGATTCCCCACCGGCGACGAGCGCACCTACCCGGCCGAGAACGTCAGGCGAGCAACCCGGGCCGACGACCGCGCCGCCCTGGAGGCCGCACTCACCACAGCGGCCGAGGCGGTACGCGACGCCTGCCGCATCGCCCACGACTACGACGCCGACCTCAGCACCGGAACCGCGAGCCTGCTGCGGCGGCTGATCGACCTCGCGAGCCTGCGCCTCGGACTGACCCTCGACCCCGCCAACCCCACCCGGCCGCAGCTCACCCGCCACCAGGACGGAGGCGACCAGTAATGCCATCGAACTCCCCGCACCCCGAGGAATCCGCCCGACTCCCCGAGGCGGCAGCGCTCGACGTGAGCAGGGCGCCGGTCCCGGAGTCGCTCTACTGCCGCCGCTGCCGCCGAGCGCTCAACATCCGCTACAACAACCTCGGCATGGTCGTCGAGTACCTGCACGCGGCCGAGCAGCGCGGCCAGCGCAGCGACCACCGCCCCGAGCCCGCACCCATCTCCGAGATCCCTGACCCGATCGTCGAGTGCGACTTCTGCACCGCACCCGACGCCGCCTGGATCTACCGGTGCGCGAACCAGGTCACCGACGCCCGCCGAGTCACCGCCCGAGTGGTCGCGGTTGGCGACTACCAGTCTCGGCACCACGCGGCGCGGGTACGCCGCACCGACACCGAGCACGCCTTCACCCAAGCATGGGGCGAACGATGGTCCGCGTGCCAGGGCTGCGGCGACCTTATCGAGGCCCGTGACCTGTATGGGCTGATCGGCCGGGTGGCCGACGCCTTGCCCGCAAAGCTCACCCGAGGCAAACACCTCATGCGCACCCGGGGCCAACTCCACGAACGGTACTCCGACGTGTTCGACACCCTCGCCCCCGGCCGAGGCCGGATCGCGCCGGGCCACCCGCTCGGCATCTGGACCTACCCGACCGGGGAGGCACCATGACCGACACCACGGGGCGGCACGGGTGGCCCGCCCTCACGCACGCGAAGGGCCGCCGCCGGATAGGGCCGGTGTGTGGCGCAGCCGACGTGCCGTTGAGCCGCGTCACCGAGGACCCGCACCTCGTCACCTGCCCGGACTGCGAATCGCTGGCCGAGATCGAGGCGCTTCCTGACGATGCGACCGCTGGCGACTCCCGCGTCATCGAGCTGTTGCGGGAGGCGAAGGGCGGCAACTTCCGCAAGATCGACGGGGTGGTGGTGGACGCGACCACCGCCGCCGCGATCCTGACCGTCTATGACGCGATCAAACCCGCTACTCAGGCGAAACTCGCCGCACTACCGATACACCTGATGGCGAAGGCGGCGTGGCGGGTGCTGCGTCCGCCGTCGTAACGAGGCGGGTCGGTGGCCGGCGGCACACCCGAGGGTGCGTGGAATCCCGACCGGCCACCTCGCCCCGCTGCAGGCCAACCTGCGGACCACACGACCGCTTCTGCCCGAGCCAGGCGTACCGCCGATCCTACGACCGCGCGCCCTGCTCGCCTCGCCTCGACCGCACGGCGCAGGCCACGAAGCACCCGGGGGAGGATGAACGGCGTGGCACGACACGTGATCGACGGACGGCCCACCCTCGACCGGGCCGGAGTCGCCGCGCACACTGGCGCGGCCTACTCCACGGTCAACCACTGGCACCGCCACCGCGCCCGGTTCGGCTTCCCCGAAGGCTTCCAGCACGACGGCCGCGAGTGGTTCTGGCTCGACGACATCGAGGCGTTCCACGCCGCGCACCAGGTCGCGAAGCGCGCCGAGCTGACGAGGGTCGACCGCCGCGGCGACTCCGACGACCTCATCGGCTCCGGTGCCGCAGCGAGGGTCCTCGGCTACGGCTCGTACCGCAACCTGCCCGACACCCTGTACGACCACCCCGACCGAGTCGAGACGCTGCCGGACGGGCGGGTGCGCCGTCTGTGGTTTCGGCACACCGTGTGGGCCGTGGCCGACGCCCGGACGGGCCGACAGTCCACCGGCCGCACCCCCGGCACCACCGGTGCCCGCAAACCGCACCCGTACGCCGACGACCCTCGGCTCCCCGCTGCCATCGCGCTCCTGGCCGAGGCGGACCGTACCGGACGCGACCGGCGCGGCCTCGGTGTCGCGCTGGCTCAGCAGCTCGGCATCACCGAGCGCACGGCGCAGCGACTGCTTGCCGCCGCGTGCGCGCCGAGCGATGCCTCTCCCAGATAAACGGCCTGAGTACGACAGGTGCCGCCGAGTCGGGTCAGCCGGCCTCGGCGGCACCTGTCGTACGAGTCGTTCAGTCTTCGTCGTCGTCCTCGGCGGCAGCCCGAGGCGTCGGAACCTCGATCAGGTAGCGCAGCGCGCCGTTGATGTCGGTGTCTCGGCTGTCGGCGGTGCGCTTCAGCACGTCGTACACATCGTCAGCGACCTCGATCGTGCGGAGGCCGGGCGTTCCGTCGGTCATGGGTGATCCCTTCTGGCAGGGTTCGGCGTGGTGCCCGTTCGGGCAGCCGTGCCTATCCACGCCGACCTCGACGGCGCGATCAAGACCACCGCCGGTGCCATGCCAGGGCCGCAACTGACGGCTCTGTTCGAGGGTGGACCGCCGCCGCTCGGGGTTGCTGCATGTCACTGCCGGTTGTTGCCTTATACGGCCGTGTCGGCGGTGTCGGCGGCGCGGAGCAGGGCGGCGGCGAGGGCGCGAGCGTGCTCCGGTGTCAAACTCAGGTGCAGGTCGTCTTCGGTGGGGCCGCTGATCTCGACGTAGGGGTGTTCGAGGTCGGTGGGATCGGTGCCGATCCAGTCCGGGGCTTTGTCCCAGTACGCGACCCGCACCTGTGTCTCGACCAGGAGACACGCGTCGTCGTAGGCGTGAACAATGTCGGCCGCGCCTCGGTGCAGGAGCGCTCGGGGCGAGAAGGGGTCGGCGTCGTCGTGGCGGCAGTCAATGCACCAGGACGGGCAGTGCTGTGGGTGGGGTGGGCGGGCGGCGCTGGCCGCTCGGGCAGGCTCGACCACGGTTGGCCTCCTCGCGTGTCTGATCCTGCGGTGAGCTGACGTCGGCACGCTATACCGATGCCGTGGGCCGGGTGCCGTTGACCGGCTGCGTCTCCTGGCGCAGCGTGGCGAGTAGCTGTGAGACGGCGCTGTTGCGGATCGAGTGGCCGTTTTGGCGTAGCCGCCGGGCGAGGGCATCCCGGCTGACGGTGTGACCTTCGCGGGTCAGTTCGTCACGGGCCGCGCGGGCGGCGGGCAGCAGCGGCACCAGGTCCGGGGCGAGGTCAACATCGATGTCGTCGGTCTCGTCGGATGGGTCGTCATCGTCAGGTTCCGTATCAAGGTCAGCACCAGTCTCGCTGCCGTCCGCTTCCTGATCGTCGTCCCAGTGGTCGGCAGCGTCAGGAGTCCCGCCGTGGGCCGAACCGGCGGCATCGGCATCCAGGGAAGGATGTTCGGACAGCGGACTCCGACCGGTTGGCCTGGCGTCACTGAACCCGGGCATGGCCTCGACGGGTGTCGACTCGACGGGCTGACCGGGAGATGGTGCCGGTGGGGTCTGCGCCGCTACGATGTGCGGCGGTTTTTCGGCTTCGCGGCGGCGGGCGGCGAGTTCCACGAGCGATACCGACGCGACGATGATCAGCCCGTCCACCGAGAGCGGCAGGAGGTAGGGGACGGTGCCGGTTTCGCCGTACCGGGCGACGACTCCGACCATGTGGTGGTAGCTGATCCAGGCGGCGATGGCGGCGATGGCCGAGGCGGCGACGATCCGGATGACGCCGAGCGCACGGCGGTAGACGGGTATGCGGGTGACCAGCTCGACGGTGATCAGCAGGGCCAGGGGCGGCCAGGCCGCGATGGTCTGGGAGATCGGGTTTGGTTGGGCGTGCAGGATGTTCGCGGTGACCGAGGCGGCCACGCCGAGGACCAGTGTGGCGCGCACTGCCCATTGCATCCGTTGTATTTGGCGGTTGTTCATGGCCGTCCTCCACCGGCGGTGGCGACGGGTCGGAGTTGGCGTTCGGCGACGCGGCGGGTTGCCTGGGATGGTTCGGCGTCGCCGAGGTCCGCGAGACGTTCCTCCAAGCGGCGCAGGGTGCGCCGGACGGCGTCGGGGCGCTGCTGTCGGCCGTGGATGCGCATGATCCGCTGGTACAGCTCCTCGTTGACGGGGTCGAGGTCGGCGGCGTGTTCGAGGGCGGCAACAGCCTGGTCGGGGTGGTCGGGTTCGAGGATCTCGGCGATTTGGGCGTAGGCGGTGAGGATCTGGTGGCGGTAGCTGGTGGCGTAGTCGGTGGCCCACAGGTGGTCGTGGCCTTCGGCGAAGTCACCTCCATACAGCCCGGTGGCCCGGCGTAGCGCGGTGAGCATCGCTGTCTCGTCGTCGCTGGTGGTGGCCTGGTCGATGGCGGTGAGCATCTGCCAGAGGTCCACGGTGACGGTCTGCGGGTCGAGCTGGTATCGGCCGGTGGCGGGGTCGTAGACGATGAACATGGGCTCGTCGTGGCCGGTGGCGGCGCGCAGCACCCGCCGGGCGGAGGTGATGTCGGTGCGTACCCGTTTGACGGCGGCGGTCGGGTCGGCGTTGGGGTGTAGGTCGGTGGCGAGTTGGTCGAGGGTGCGGCCGGCGGGGTGAGCGGCGAGGACGGCCAGCGCGGTGTAGGAGCCGCTGCGCATTCCGGTGGCGATCGGACCGGCGTCGGTGGCGACGGTGACCGGGCCGAGTACCCGTAGGCGGACCAGGGCCGCCGCGCCGTCGGGCTGGACCGGTATGGCCTCGTTCGGCTCGGCGGTCACCATGGCTGGCGAGATCTCGGCGGGCGGGTCGTCAACGTCAGTACCGGCCTCGGGACGGGCTATCGCGTCGCTGAGCATGGAGAGGATGGCGGCGAGGTCATCCGCGCCGAGAGTGGAGAGCCGTCCCACCGGATGCGGTTCGTCGCCGGTGGGGGTGCCCTCGGGGCTGATCTCGATGGTGGGGACGCCGTCGTGCGGGCCGAGGATGACAGGGTGCAGGTTCAGAGCGGCGCGGTGGTCGGCGACGGCCTGGAGGCGGGCGGCGTGCCGGGGACTGGCATCGATAAGCAGCACGTACGGCGGCTGGGTCTCGGCGTGGTCGGTGCGGGCGTTGAGGTCGGTGATCGTCTCGGCGTCGAAGGTGTCCAGCAGCCGGCGACGGCCGATCATCTCCTCCTCGGCGTGGGTGACCGCCGCAGCGGTGTCGGCGAGCACGATGAGGCGTTCTCCGTCGTAGGCGGTGCCGTCGGGGTCCAGCCCGACGGCCGGGGCGTCCTCGGGCAGGAGCCGGGCGAGTAGATCGGCAGTGGTGACCACGACCGGGCGGGCGGCGGCGGACTCGACCGAGCCGCTGGCCAGGACAGACGCGAGGATGGCGCGGGCCGCTGGTGCGGCTCCGTCGCCGTGCAGGGCGAGGCCGGGACCGGGCAGGTGAAACAGGCTTACCTCGGTGCCATCCGAATCGACGCCGATCGGTGCCGCAAGGGTGGGGCTGGCGGGCCGGTGGTCGCTGCTGGGGCCGAGGTGGCGGCTGCCGATGATGTCGACGGGGGCCAGAGAGGGCGGCATCGGGGAGCGTTGCGGGGCGGTGCTGACCGATGCGGGGAAGGTCAGTCGGGCGCGGCGGCGGCGTTGCAGGCGGAGCAGAGCGGCTACGGCGGCGATGGAGGCGGCCAGGCCGAGGCTGATCCAGCCCTGCGCTGGCAGCGTGATTCCTGCCTCGTCGGTCGGCTGGTCGTCGGATGGGTCGGTGTCCGGCGCGGGTGTGGCGATATCGGCTGAGTCGGCGGGTGTGCTTGGTTCGGCGGTAGGCGGTGAAGGGCTTGGCTCCGGGGTGGTGGGGGTTGGGGTGGCGCTGGCCGGTGGCGGTGGGATGGCTGGGGCGGTCTCGGTGGCCTCGGGCGCGGTGGTGTCGGGGCTGCTGGGCGGTGGGTCCTGGGTGTCGGATGGGGTGGTTGGTGGTGCGGCCTCGTGGGCGGGGAGAGCGAGGACCCATCCGACGTGGATCTCGTCGGGGTCGGTGAGGGCGTAGCCGTTGGCCTGTTCGTGTCCCCGGTTGAGTTTGTAGATCTCCCGCCAGCGGTGCGGGTCGCTGAGGTGCTTGGCGGCGAGGTCCCACAGGTTGTCTCCGGCGGCGACGCGGTGTGTCCCGCCTGGAGCGTCTTGTGCCCAGGACGGGACGGCTGGGCTGTCTCGGTGGGTGATGAGCGGGAGGGTGGTGCTGGTGGCGGACACGCCGATGGTGAGCGCCGGGCGTGGGCCGTGCTCCACGGTTGACAGCGCGGCGGGGTGTGCCGGGGCGACGGCAACGGCCGGGCGGCGTGCGGCGGCGTCGGCGGTAGCCGCACCAGCGGTGGAGGTGCTGGTGACGGCGCGGGCGGCGTCGAACAGCACGGCTCCGACGATCGCGCCGACGAGGACAGCGGCGACCCAGCGGATCGGTCCGCGTCCACTCGCCGAGGGTCGGGGCTGGCCGCGCCGGCTGGCTCTCAAGGCGGCGAACGTCTCGATGATCTCGATGGCAGTGTCGCGCAGGAACTGCGCCCACAGCACCCAGCCGATCGTGGCCAGCAGCGCGAAGACCCTGTCGTCCGACCATGGGCTCGTGATCGCGGCGTGCAGGTCGGTCAGCGTGGGCACAGTGTCGGGCTGCGGCCAGCCGATCCAGTCGAGAGGCCAGCCGGCCGCGACGATCAGCAGCCACGGCACCCCAGCGGTGAAGCCGACCAGCACGGCGAGCGCGAGCAGGGCGCGCACGGTCCGGGCGACGGCGGCGAAGGTGCGGGACATGCGGGGTCGTCCTCTCCCAATGTGCGGGTCAGGTGTTCGGGCCGGTGACGCCCTGCACAGCGGTGGCGCTGGCAGAGGCGGACACGGCGAGCTGCCGCACGCCGACGATCTGCAGGAGCTGCGTGCGGCTGGTCCGCCGCACGGTCACGGAGACAGTGGTCGTGGTCGCGGTGGCCTCGCCAGCGGCGCCCGCCGAGGCCAGCCACGCCCGTGCGGCCGACGCCGCTCGGGCCGGGTCGAGTACCGCGACGTTGCGGGTGCGGTACTGGTACAGATCGAGTTCCTGCGCCCCGGCCCTGGCCGCAGCCTGGGCGATGTCGAGGGCACGGACCTTCTGCGTGAGGGCCAGGCCGGCGTCGAGGACCAGCCCGGCCACGGCGAGCAGGGCGACCATCATCAGGACCGCGAACGCGGTCACCTGGCCGGAGTCGTCGCCGGCACGCTCGCGTAGCCGCCGCCAGTAGCGGGCATCGGGTGGGGTCATGAAGGGCCTCCGCGCCATACATCGATGGGAGAGGTCGCCGTGGCCGTCACCGCGCGGGCACCGGGGACGGACAACAAGGCGAGGTCGGCCAGAGGAACGGTGCACTCCACGGTCACGGTGACCGCCCCGCCTGGTCGCAGCCCTCCGGTGGCGACCGTGACAGTGACCTGTCGGCAGGTGACGGAGCGGGCGGCGAGGGTCTCCCGTGCGGTGCGGTCTGCCTCGGCGCGTGCGGCGGCGTCGGTGCGGGCGAGGGAGGCGGACCGGGCTGCGGCGCTGGCGGCGGCGTCGAGGTCCATTTGTGCCGAGACCAACCTTCCGCACAGCACCACGAACAGCATGACGGCCACCAGCAGCGGGGTAACGAGGGCCGCTTCGGTGGTGCTCGCTCCCCGGTCATCGAGGGCGATGACCTGCCGCAGTCGCGGTAGGCCGATTCGCGCTGCGGCCCGGGTCATGGTGTGGCTCCGTCGGGCACGAAGCGTTCGACGGGTCGTACGACGGTGGCTCGGACGGTCCACCGCACCCCGGGGACCACCGTCGCGGCGGTGCCGGTGATCTCGGTACGGACCTCGGTGGCGGTGCGGGTCACCGACATCGACGGGTTCTTGAGGACCCCATCGCCGATCGCGGCGAGGGTCTGCTCGCCCGCGTCTCGGCCGGCGGCAGCGCTGGATTGGTAGCCGGCGGCGGCGTTGGCCGAACGGGTCGCGGCGCTCTGGGCAACGTGGGTGGCGTGCATGAACATCCCGGCCTGGATGACGAACATGACGATGAGCAGCAGCAGAGGCATAGCGATGGCCAGCTCGGCGGTAGCGGCGCCCGCGTCGGAGTGGGCGGTCACGCACCTCCACCGGGCGCGCAGCCATCGGGCCGCGCCGAGCGCCGGGGAGGGCGGGCGCTCGGCGCGGTGTTCCCGGATGGTCGGCGGCATCGGTCAGCCGAGGTTGATGCTGTTGGCCTTGCTGGTGACCTTGACCGCGATGATGCCGAGGACCACGATCGCCAGCGTCACGAGCACGGCGGTGACGAGGACGGCTTCGGTGGAGTAGCCGCCGTCTTTGGTGTCGCGCACCGCCTGCCAGCGGTGCCGCAGCTCGGCGGCGAGGTAGGTGACGAGAGCGGACATGACGTGTTCCTCCAGACCGGTACGGAATCTCGTGGCTCTTCGGGATTGGTGAACTGGGTGTGCCTCCTACAGCCCGCCGAGTACGGCAGCCATCGCCGGATAGCCGAGGAAGATCAGGAAACCGGCGAACAGGGCGACGATGGGCAGCGCCATCCGCTCGGTCGCCGCGTTCGCCTCGCCCTCGGCGTCGGTGAGTTGCCGGGCGCGCAGCGCGATGGCACGCGAGCGCAGCGAGGCGCGGACCTTCGCTCCTTCGGTGCCGGCCAGCCCGACGGTGGCGGCGAGCTGCTGTAGCTCGGCGACGGCGACGCGGCGGCCGAGGGCGGCGAGGATGTCCCACGGCGGTACCCGGGCCAACCGCGCCTCGGTCAACGCGTACCGCAGTTCGGTGTAGGCGGGGCCGGAGCCGACCTTCGCCGCGTCGTCGAGCGCCTGGTCCACCCCGGCCCCGGACGCGAGGCTGATAACCACCAGGTCCAGGAAGGACGACAGGGCGTCACGGAACGCCGTCCGGTGCTTGGCGGCCTCCGATCGCACCGACAGCTCCGGGGCGAGGAATCCAGCGATGCCGAGCGCTAGCGACGCTGCGACGGGCACCGTCACGCCGGTACCCACCCCGGCGAGGACGAGCAGCGTCGCGGCGACGGGAGGCAAGAGCAGCCCGAACACCATCGCGGTCGCCTGCTCGGCGAGGTGCACGTCGACCGGCTTGTCGACGGTGGCGAGGTCGCGGCGGGTACTGGCCAGGGGAAGACCCGTGCGACGCAACCACCGCACCGCCGGGCGACCCCACCGCCCCGACCACCCCAGAGAGAGGGTCTCGGCGGTGGCGCCACCAACGCGGCCGATCCCGTACGGGGCGTCAAGGGCCTTGTCCAGCCGAGGCGGGCGGGGGAACCAGCCCACCAGCACGAGCCACAGGCCCACTCCGGTGCCGAGCCCGGCCAGCAGTATCAGCCCGGTCATCTCGACACCACCTCGGGCTCGGCTGGCGCGGCGACTCCGGCCAGGACGCGGGCGGTGTCGCGGTCGCGCATGAGCCGGCCGAGCCAGACGAACGCGGCGGCGAAGCAGCCACCGGCGGCCAGGAGGACGAGCTGACCGGTCGCCGTGTCGAACGGGGCCAGGTAGCCCCGGTTGAGCAGTGCCAGCAGTCCGGCCATGGTCAGGGTGGCACCGACGATGACCCGGGCGGAGGTGCGGTTGCGTTTGCGGGCGGCGGCGATGCGGTGCCGGGAGGCGACCTTCGCCCGCGCGGACGCCGCCAGTTCGCCCAGCACATCACCGAGTTGCCCGGCGCTGCCCCGGGCGGCCATCACGAGCCCGGCGACCACCAGGTCGGCGGTCGGGTCGGCCAGCTCGGCGGCGAACGCGCGCAGCGCGTCACGCAGTCGCCAACTGCGCTGTAAGCGTACGGCGAGGCGGGTCACCTCGTCGCGGATCGGCTCTGGGGCTTCGATCGCGCTGGCGGTGATTGCCTGTTCCAGCCCGGCCGCGCCGGACAGGTTGTCCCGTAACGCCTCGGTCCAGGTGGCGATGGCCTCGATCCGGGCCACGCGGCGGGCGTGGTCGCGGTCCGGGCCGATGACCTGCGGCAGCATCCACGCCCCGGCCGCTGCCAGGGCCGCCGCGACCGGCCAGCGGGTCACCACACCGACGACCACGCCCACGGCCAGGCACAGGGCTACCCGACGCCGGTCGACCGGCCCACGGGCCGAGGTGAGCCTGGACAGCCGCGACTCTGTGTTGGAGTCGCCGGGCCCGTCGTGGTCCCGGGGCGACAGGCCCAACGCCAGCAGGACCAACCCGAGCGCGGTTCCGGCCCCCAGCAGGGCGGCGAGGGGCACCGTCAACACCATCACGCCCACCCCCCACCCGGGGCGGTGCGGGCCTCATCGAGCGACCCTGGGTCGAAGCCGCACCCGGCCAGCGCCGACAGCAGCCCGGTCGACGGTGGCGCACCCGGGACGGCCCGGCCATCCCGGTTAGGGCGGAAGATTTCGTTGCTGGATACGGCCAGCCCGTCAGCGCCGACTACCTCCCGCACCGACGTCACCGCCCGCACCCTGTTGTCGCCGGTGAACCCCAGGTGCGCGACCAGGTGAACCGCCTCGGACACCAGGAGGTTGGTGGTGGCTGGGTCGAGGCGTTCCGGCGCCTGCGCGGCGTAGAGCATGAGCTTGTGAAACGCTCCCGCCGATGACGAGGCGTGAATGGTGCCCAACGAGCCGTCGTTGCCCTGCGACATCGCGTTGAGCATCGGGATGACCTCGTGCCCGCGGATCTCCCCGACGATCACTCGGTCTGGCGACATCCGCAGCCCCGAGCGGAACAACATGCTCATGTCGAGCGCGCCTTCACCCTCGACGTTGGCCTCCCGCGACTGCAACGCCACAACATCCGGGTGCACGGCCTTGTCCGCGTCGAGCGCCAGCTCGTACGTGTCCTCGATCGTGACAATCCGCTCGCCTGGTGGGATCGCTGAGGCGAGAGCGCGCAGGAGGGTGGTCTTGCCCGCACCGGTACGCCCGGCGATCAGCACGTTCAACCGCGCCCGCACCGCAGCGGAAAGGAGTTCCCGCAGCACCGGGTTGACGGTGCCGAGCTGCTCCAGGTCGGCGAGGGTGACCTTCACGTAGCCGTGCCGGCGGATCGACAGCGCCGGACGCCGGGTCACCGACATGATCGCGTGCAGGCGGGAGCCGTCCGCGAGTTGCAGGTTCAACACTGGGGCGGCCCGGTCCCAGCGGCGCTCCTCCGCGCCCTCGCCGCCGGTCTCCGCGCGCCCGGCGTCGGCGGCCAGGCGGCGGATCAGCTCCACCATCTCCGCGTCCGAGTCGGCGATCGGCCCGACCTGAGCGCGGCTGCCGTCGGAGTAGCGGACGAACACCTGGTCACAGCCGTTGGCGTTGACCTCCTCGATCCGTTCGTCGTTGAGCAATGGTTGCAGGCCGCCCGCGCCGAGCAGCATGTCCGCCACCGCCCGACCCACCCGCGACTCCACCTCCGGGCGCAGCGGCGCCCGCCCGGCGTTCATCTCCTCCGTCGCGTACCCGTCCAGAACCTCGGTGATCAACCGGCGGGTCGTCGCCGCGCGCTCGTCGGCGGGCATCGGCGAACCGGTGGCTGTCTCGTGCGTCCGCGTGGCCCGGGTCAGCCGCTCGGCGACCTCCCGGCGAACCCGCCGCACCACCGTGACCTCGCCGGAATCCCCGGCACCCGGGGTCGACAGGAAGGGGCCGGTCACGATGTCGCCTCCGTGGGTACGTCGCTCGCCTGCGGGGCCGCGACGGGCAGGTACGGGCCGAAGTCCGTCCACAGCCCCGCGTAGGCGGCCATCAGAGGCAGACGACGCCAGCGCCGCCCGGCCACGAGGCTCCCGCCGAGCACGGCCGCCGCCCGACGGTCGTCCGGCAACGGACCGAGCACGCTCACCGTCTCCGGGTCGCGGGCCAACTCCTGCCCGACGTGAGTCGACAGGACCTCCGCCACGTCCGCCGCCGAGTACACGCCGCCCGCGCCGAGCAGCACCACCAGGCGGCCAGCGCCCGCGTCGACGAGGTCGCCCAGGTGCTCCCGCAGATGGGCCATCTCGTCGGCGTTCGGCCGAGCCAGCACCACCACCACATCCGCGAGCCGCAACAACGGCCACACCGGCGACCCCGGCCCCAACCGGCCGCAGTCCGCCACCACCACCCGATCCGGCGCGGCCAGCACCGCCCGACCGCTACCGGTCAACTCCGGCAACGCCGCGCGGGTCTGCGCCCCACCCGCCGGGGCGACCACCACCGGCACCACCACCTCGGCCACCGACACCGGCTGCGACGCGTCCGCGAACACGTCTCCGGAACTCGCCGCGCCCCGGGCGGCGGCGGCCAGGTCCACCACGCTCGGAACCGCCGCCAACCCGTGCCGGCGCATCAAATCGCCGCCCGCCGGATCGCACTCCACCACCACCGGCCGCGCCCACTCCGGTGCGACCGCGGCCAACCCGAAGGCTGTCGTCGTCGCTCCCGGACGACCCTTCACATAGGTCACCGCCACCAGAGGCATGTCAGCTCCCCACCGGCGAGGTCTGCATCAGCACCACACCGCCAGCCGGAGCCGCCGCCAACTGCGGCGCGTCCGAGGCGGCCAGGAGAAGCGTGATGACCGTCGAGCCCTGGCCGTCCCCGGCGAGGTCAACTCCCAGCACCACGGCCGACAACCGGGCCGGGGTCGAACCGCTCGCCGTCGAGCTGGCCGCCGGAGCGGGCTGACCACCGTCCTGCACGGCCGAGACATAGACGGACACCTTCGCGCCGGCCGCGAGCCCTTGCGGATACTGACCCGGCTTCACCGCCACCGAGGCGGTTACCTGACCGCCGGGCGGAAACGCGGCATCCCCGAGCAACTCCGGCGTCAACAGTGCGCCGGCCACCAACGGCACCACCGCCGTGCGACCAACCACCTCCACCGCTTGCGCGGCCGGAACCAACCGAACCCCCGGGTCACGGGCGGCGGAGACCTGCTTGAGGTCGGCAGCGGTGATCGGCTGCCCGGCCGCCACCGGTCGCGCCACCGCGAGCACCTGCACACGATCACCGAGCTGCGCCGCCCCGTACGCGTAGGCCAGCACACACACGATCACCAGCAGTCCGCCCAACGCGACGAACGGCAACCGGCGACGCCGCCGGGCGGCCCGCCACGGCCCACGTCCCGCACGGCCGGCAGCAGCCGCCGCACGATCGCCCAGCCCTGTTTTAGGGCGCACGGAATCCAGCGCCATGACTTGCCTCCTCGGGAAACGGCGCGCGAACGAACTGATTTGTTGGCCTAGCGCACGACGGCCTGCGACTCCTGGACCCGGGTCTGCACCTGCCCGGTCGTGGTCAACCCCGGCACCGTGCCGGACTGCCCGGCACCAGCCCAGGTCACCTCCCACGTGATCGTCACCGTCACGGTGTAGTGCCCGCCCGGTGAGCCAGCCGAGGACCGCCGGTAGACATGCCCGCAGTCAGGCGACGCCTTCGCCGGATCGGTACCCGAGGCCCACAGCGTCCCCGGCCCCTCGCATGTCACTGTCACCCCGTCACCCATCGACCAGCTCGCCTTCACCGGCCGCGCCGTCGCCGTGACGCTGACACCCGGAACGGAAGCGGTCGCCGAGTGCGATCCCCACGACCCCCGGTCGAGAGCCAGCCAGGCCGGCAGGTTGACGAGCTGATCACCCGGCGGATTCATCCGAATGACGACCCTCGGCAAGTCAAGACGCGCCCGCGCCTGCCGGGCCAACACCGCCGGAGACACCACCGGCGGGTCGCCCGCGATCCACACCGCACCTCCGAGCGCACTGCTGTCGCCGTAGCAGATCCGCATGTACCAACCACCCTCACCCGCAGGCTGACCCCCGAGAGCGGCGATGGTCGACGGGGACGGGTCGGTGGGCGCGTAGTAGCAGCCATCGGCTCCTGCCCACGCTCCGTCCCGCTCACACGGGATCTCCTCGCCGGCAGGGTTGCGGCACTTGCCATCCCCTCCTTGGCCGCCGCCGTTGCCCGGGTTCGAGGGGCCACCACCGCCGGGATTACCGGCCGTGACGTCGCATCCTGGGGCGCTAGGGTTGTTGTCGCAGCGGGTGTCTCCGTACGGATCGGCCTGCGCAGCCATCGGCGCGACGAGTAGAACGGAGCCGGCCAGTAGGAGCACCGCCGCCAAACGTGTGAGTCTCAGCATGATCCGATGTCCCCCACATCGAACGAGACCACCTTCCACGAGCCGTCTACCGGCTTGACCACGGCAGTGATGTTGCGCCGCCCCCGTGGATCGTCCGCGATCAGCTCGCCAGTGGCCTTTGTGTGTTTGGTCCAGTTCGTAGAGTCGCCGCAGTCGACGACGGTGACCTCGGTAGGCGCGTCGGCCGGGCTGGCACCACTGACCCGTGCATCTGTCACCGGTGCGCCCCGCGTCACCACACCGGTCTCCCGGTAGGTGAACAGCACGTCAACGACCCGAGCCAACGCCCGATCGGCGGCGTACCGCCGCAGCTCCGGCGCATCTGGATCGGGAACCTCGCCCGCCTTCGCCATGGCTTGCCACATCCCGATGTACGCCGCGAGCGCTTCCTGCTGGGCAGAAGGTGCCTCGGAGGCGGGCGCACTCGGCGGGGTCGTCGCCTGCGTCGTCGGCACCGATTCGCCGTCGTCGTTTGTGCTGCACGCCGTGCTGAGCAGCGCCGAAACCCCGACGAGACATGCCATGAACCTCCGGGTCAACACTGGCCGCGAACCTCCCCGATCTCGTGAACGGCCCCGGCTGGCAGCCGGGCGTCTGCGACCGTGAACAGCAGCCCATCGGTGGCCGACTCGCTCAAGGTCACGAGTCGTGTCTACACCCTGACCCCGCAGTGATGTCTACGTGCGTACCTGCGGCTACGCGCATCGGGTAGGGCGGGGCGCACGCGCGTACACGTAAGGACCAAGGGCAACTTCGACTTCAAATTGCTACAAAGCATCTCAAAGGTGCTGTCGCCTACCCGACAGATAAGTAGGCGTCTATTACGGCCACGGCTGGCTGAAAATGAATGCGCGAGAAAGGCGGGGATAGCCAATGGGCGATCACAATCGCACAGAGCAAACACTGGCCCTCCTGGCCAGGTGTGGTGCCTTCGAGTTGCTGTTGGCGATGCATCATCGCGGCGGCACCGCCACCTTCGCCCAGATCGCGGCCGAATCACCCCGGCCTGCAGCCCTGTTGCGAGCGATGGCGGCAGACGGCTTCGTGGTTAGCCCTCACGCCGGCTCGTTGGACGGCGAGCCGCTCGCCGAAGCCCACTTTTGCCTGACCGCCAGGGGGGTGGCGGTCCTCGGCCATCTCCTTCGGCTGCGTCATTGGCTGGCATCGCGCGCAGCCCCGCGCCCGAGACTGGCCGGCCCTGATTCACCAGTCGAGATATACTGATTGCAGAGGTAATCCCGAAAGATGCCATATCCTCCATAATTTACTCCATTATGGAGGAAACTTTCCTCACGTTAAACCCTCGCCGAATAGTTGTGCGGCCTCATAGACTGTTGTCTTGAGCTGGCGCGCTCGATTCGGGGGAGGTGAGTTGCGCTGACGAACGATCTCGAACACCTACTCAACTTGGCTAAACGGAAGCTGTCGGTTGCGGTCCTGACCGCCCTCCACGAAGGCCCGCTGCGCTACTCGAAGCTTCACCACGCGGTGTCTCAGGCCAGTCCCGATGTCGTGCACGCCCGCACGCTGACCGATACCCTGGCCTACCTCCGCGCCCACGACCTCGTTGAGCACCACCAGGGCGACGACGGTGCCGACTACCGGCTGACTCATGGCGGCGTCGAGCTGGTCGACCTCCTCGGTGAGATCGATCGGTGGAGTCGGGAGCACCGCGCGAGCGGCGGGCGGACCTGACACCCGTGACCAACGGCGCAGCCGCGATCGGCCTCGGCCTCGCGGGCGTGATGGCTGGTGTCCCGATAGCCGCTATCGCGTACGGCGCGCAGGTGTCCGGACCAGTTCGCCTACCCGCCCGTTGGTGGACCGGCGGTCCGGCACGCCCCCCAGAGGTGATCCTCACCGCCGTTCTCGCCGCCACCGCCGCCGCCATCACCGGGGCAGTCATGCCTTTCAGCGCGACGCTGCCGGCCTTCTGGCTCTTCGCGGTGGTGGGCCTCGGTCTGGCAATTATCGACGTGCGGTGCCGTCGGTTACCCCATCGCGTCACCGGCGCGCTGTGGGTGTCGTCTGGCCTGTGCTTCATCATTGCCGCCTTCGTTGGAGGCGATGTCGGGCCGCTTCTTCGAGCTGCGTTTGCAGGTATCGCCGCAACGGCGGTCATGCTTGCCATCGCCTTGGCGTTGCCCGGTCAGCTCGGCCTCGGTGATGTCGTGTTCGTCGGCGCCATCGCGTTCAACCTCGGCTGGCTGGGCTGGCAGACAGCGATGCTCGGCCTTCTTTCTGGGCTGCTTTTACACGGCACAATCGCTTCCGTCGTCAGAGTCCGATCGGCCAGCGACGTGAAGAACCCGCCGATCCCAATGGGGCCAGCCCTCGCGGCTGGTTGGCTTCTTGCCGTGGTGCTTGCCGCACCGTAAGGCGGATCAGTTGGCACGGGCGTCGTGGAATGCGGACGCGGAGACGGGATTAGTCGTCGTGACGCTCGTACGTAAGGGCATCGTCGTCGATGGGACGGCTGCGACCGCCGACTCGGAAGCCGGTATGTCCTGGCGGCGGAGCGTCCTCGAATTGCTGTGGGTCAGCGCCTGCAGTCGCTATGACGAGTTCGGCGTGAAGCCGAACCGGGCACGGTGCCGCCTGCCCGCACGCCTTGCACACCCTGGGTCTGCGTTCGACACCGTGCCGTCGGTAGAGGGCCACCGCTACGTCGAACATGACCGACTGGCGCAGTCCCGGGATGATTGTCAACGGCCTGCCCATCGTTGTCCCTTCACCGCATGGCCTGTGGTCCCTCGCTTCGGTGAAGCAGGGTCACCGTTGCAGGACGACCGGTTCGAGGCGCACCGGCGTGATCGGTGGACCTCAACGGTGGCATCTGGAGAATCCGTGCGAAGCGGGTTCGGGCGTCCTGGTCGGCAAGTTTGAGAAGGTCGTCGAGGGCTGCCTGCATCGCCAGACTCGGCGGTTGAGGCTGTCCGTGGTCCTCCCACATTGCGACAATCGAGGGAGGCACGCGAAGCCGTTCGGCGAATGACCCGATGCTGAGCCGCAGCGCCTCCCGCAACGCAAGGACTTCGCGCACTCTCCAACGAGCGACCGTGACCGTGCATCCGCAGACGGGAGTCGCGGTCATGAGACTAGTTGGTGGCTTCGGCGGCACGGCTGCCTGGTGGCGTAGCAGTCGTTCGTTCTCGACCACCCACGCTCTATGTCTCCGAAGGATGGCGATCAGTTCCTGGAGCCTGTCGAACGCGTCCACCAACGTTCTTTCCGCCCGGAGTTCGTGGTCGGCGCGCTCCCAGAAGCCACGGGTGATGGTGTTTCGCCCGATCTCCACGTTCGCGACCGAACTGCGGGAGTAGGCCGTCCGCCTGGCGAGGGCGGCCTGGGTCATCCCGGCCGCCTTGCGCCAGTGGGCCAACTGCCGTCCCAGCGCCTTCTGCAGGTCGCGAATCTGTTCCGGAGTGACGGGACCCGGGACGGTATCCATTCCGATCATCTGCTCTGTCCGCCGTGAAGCGCGTACAAACGAGGCTGCCCGCCGCTGTTCACGAGGGGAGCGGCGTCGGAGTCGACTGGCCCGACAGGCAGGATCTCCATGACCACCATGAACCGTGTTGGTCTCGTCGCCGAGGCATCCGATCGTGGCTGCGCTGCCGGATGGTGGTCCACGAAGCGCCGCAAGCGGACCAGCGCTCCGCCTGTCTCCAACGCCTGGTCACAGCGACTCATGACATCTAGGCTGGCTGTACGCTCGGCTTTCTCGATCTTGCCGAGCAGGTCGGGGCTCACGTGCACCAGCGTCGCGAGCCGTGCCAGCGACAGCCCGCGCTGCTGCCGCCAACAGCGCAACTCCGCGCCGAGGAAGTGTCGGGCAGACGCATGGGGCTTCAACTCGGCCGGCTGCTGCCCCATCAGGCTTGCCTGCGCCTGTAGGCGAGTGAGTACACCCGTGCCCCACCGCTGGCAGCCAGCGGTAGCGCCGGTCGTTCGGAACAGTCCTCGGGCATCGCGGTCAGTACGACGCGGACCGGCCCAGCAGGCCCACTGTCGACCGTGACCACGACTGCCGTGCCCGCCGCGACGCCGAGATGAACAGTGGGCGTCACATCTGCACGGTCGTTCCGCGACGTGAGCGGTGTGGGCTCAGGCTCCCTCTCCCAAGCCGGAGCTGGCACGTCACCCACGGCCTCGGTCGGTCGTCCGGAGCCGTAGATGACGTGCAGCCCGATCGAGGCGTCGTTGTCAACGCCGAAGACCCCGCGTAACCCGGCCCGGACGTGCGACACCGGCCAGCGGGACTCACCGCGCTCCAGCTTGCCGATGTACCTGCTGTCAAGGTAAGTGCGCCGTCTCAGGTGCTCCCAGATCCACGCGCTGACCGCCTCGGCAACCTCCTGCCGCGACATCACTCGACCTGACCCCGTCGGCGACCGCTTCGCCAGCCGTGCGCGCCGCAGCAAGTCGTTCGGACTGCGTGGAGCCCTCGTTCGAGCGCCCGGTGCGCCGTTCACTATCAGTACCCTCTCGGAATCGAACAGTCTCGAAGGATCAAGGTCTGTTGGTCCGACCTCGGCTCGGTAGTCGTGGATTCGGCCTACCTAGACGAACTTGTTCCGGTCGTCTCGCCAGCACCACAGTCTGTGACCGATGCGAACCACGAGGCCGGCGGCTCAGCGCTCCCCTGCGGCGGAATGGCACGGCGTACGCCTGAAACGCCTGGTCGGCGACGCGGCAGAAGGCCGTACTTCATGAACGTGGAGCCAGCCTCTTGACGGCCGAGGCACGGCTCGACCTCACCGCACGTCACGCACTCACCGGACGGCCGGACCCGTAGATGACGTTCAAGCTCCGCCTGGGCTCGGTCGACCTCCTCCAGCGCGGTGCTCGCCAGGTATGTCGTGCTCACGACGACCCCGACGACGGCGCGATGTGCAGCGCACGCATCCGGACGAGTGCCGGGCGGGGGTTCGGGTCGAGCTGTGTGCCGTCCGCGCGCAGCGCTAGACCTTCTACTTTCAGCCACTCGTCGTCATAGACCCGTACCTGGTCACCGATGCAGGTGATTCGTAGGGTCAGATGACCGGTCCCGTGCATGTAGTCCTGCTCGCCGACCTCGATCACGTCACCTAGCTGGGGAAATGTCATCGGGCTCGCCTGACCTGTTCCCGAGCAACGGCTGTGGAGCCGCACTGTGGACACCAGCGGTCCTTGATCTTGAAGGACACCAATCCAGCGACGTAGCCGATCACCAACGCCACGAGAAAACCGAACAGCAGCACCGTCATCACCTCGATCGAGTTGATCCTGACGCGTAGGGCGGATCCCCTTGTCTGGCTTGTCCGTCGTGCATCGAAGTCGCCTTGTGGGCGCAGCTCCGTCCTCCCGAGCGTGTTGATCACCGCTGGCGCGTTGACGGTCCACTGCTGTGGCAACCCGGTGGCACGGCCACCAACTATGCTGGCCAGTGTTGCAGCATTGTACGATGCTGGCAAGTGTCAGGATGCGGTGGCCCCATAGGCTCGCTGCTTGCGCATGAGGGAGGATCAGAGCATGGCCGGATTTACTCCACCGACACCTCGGTCTCGCCGTCTCGGCAGAGAACTGCGGCGGCTCCGCGAGGCCCGCAGTTTCACGCAGGGGGACGCGGCCAAGCTGCTCAAGTGCTCGCAACAGCGGATTGCCCGCATCGAGTCCGGCGACATCAAGCCGCGCCCGCGGGATGTGCTGGAGATCCTCGTCGCCTACGACGTCCCGCACGACGAGGAGCACGGGCTGACGCTCCGGAGTATGGCCGAGCAGTTGCGGGAGCCGGGCTGGTGGCAGCGGCTCAACACGCTGCCGGCCCGATACGCCACGTTCATCGCCTACGAAGCTGAGGCGACGGACCTTCGGCAGTTCCAGCCGACCCTCATCCCCGGGCTCATCCAGACTCGCGCGTACGCCACAGAGGTGATCCGCATTGGCCGGGAAACGGACCAGGAGGAGATCCTCCAGCGCGTCGAGGCGCGCCTCAAGCGCCAAGAGGTACTGACGCTGCGCCAGCCGCCACTTCGACTGCAGGCGATCATCACCGAGCAGTCGTTGATGCTGGAGGTCGGCGACGCCAACCTTCGTCGCGAGCAACTGGACCACATCATCAAGATCGCCGCGCTACCCAACGTCACCGTGCAGGTCTTGACGCTCGCAGCCGGCGCTCATCTCGCAGTGCACGGCGGGTTCGAGGTGCTGACGTTTGCGGATGGTGACCCGCCTCTTGGCTACATCGAGACCCTGGCGGGAGAATTGTTCCTGGAGTCGCCCGAGGAGATCCGGCGGCTCACGGGCGTGTTCAAGCACCTACTGTCCCTGGCGCTGTCACCCAGGGAGTCGATCCGATTGATTCAGGAGAAGAAGGATGGACTCGGTTAAGTGGTTCAAATCCAGCCGGTCGGGGAACAACGGGTCATGCGTGGAGGTCGCCCGCCTGCATAAGGACGCCATCGGTGTCAGGGACACCAAGGCCCAGGGCCGGGGGCCGATCCTGGAGTTCACGCAGGCAGAGTGGGCTGCGTTCATCGACGGCGCGAAGCACGGCGAGTTCGACTTGACCGACTGATGCTGTTGGGTGCCCTGCCAAGCTGGGCGGGTGCCCAACACCGTCGATCTTCGGGTGGGAGCCCGGAGTGGTCTTCCGACAACGGCCATGGCTATTCGCCCCAGTCGCACTGATCGTCGGGTACGCCCTTCGAGCGTGCGTAGGCGACGGCTTCGGCGCGGCCTCGGTCGTCGCCCCTGCTGTAGACGAAGGTCTTGTCGGGAAAGACGACGAACTTCTGATCTTCAGTGTGGAAGTCGACGTACCACCCTGGGCTGGACAGGGCTTGCCCAAACTGGTCGGCAAGCGACGCGGGATCGCTGCGGTCCGAGGTGAAGTCCACGATGGTCCAAGTTTCCGGCTGACCCGGTGCAGGGTCGGGGTTTCGCCAGCGGACGATCTTGTCGACCCGTAGGTTGAGACGTTCGACCGTCACGTCGTGGCGCAGACTCTCGGTGATCAGGACTCCCGCAAGCACGGGTTCAACCGTACGCGACCCCGGTGATCAGGTGCTGACTATGTGTGTCAGTGTTGGTCGAAGGTTGTCGACAAACCCTGACACTAACCCTGCCGCCGAGACCTTGACCCTGATGAATGCGCCCATCGACGCTTGAGGCATGGATCGTCAGGGTTCTGGCAGGCTTCTGCCTCAGTTCCGCGTCACCGTGAACTCGCGGTGCGGTCGTGCGTGCTTCTTCTGCCGGCCTTCCGGGGAGGCGGTGCTGACCGCAGCGGGCACCGACTTGAACGTCGACCGCCTCGTATCGATCGGTCGTCTGGTCCGTCGCGCGGGGGTGACGGGCGTGAAGCTGACGGGTGGTGACCCGGCGCTCTACGAACCGCTGGAGGAAGCGGCCGAGCGGCTGCGCGCCGAGGCGGCGTTCGGCGAGGTCGAGGTCATCTCGCGACACCCCCGTATCGGTCCTCGGGCGGACGGACTGGCTCGGGCCGGAGTGACTCAATTCAACATGAGCGTGGACACGCTCGACCCGGAGTTGCACAAGGAGATCACTGGTCAGGGCGATCACGCCGCCGTGCTGGACGCACTGCGGGCGTGTGTGGCTACGGGCGTGCCCGTCAAGGTCAACATGGTGGTCATGGCCGGCATCAACGACGACGAGGTGGCGGACCTGGCCGCGTTCTGCGCGCGAGAAGGCGTCGCGACGCTGAAGCTTCTGGACGTCATCCAGGACCTCGACGCGGGAGCGGAGTCGTTCGCTAAACGGCTCGCGCATAAGCGCGCCGGGCGGGTGATCCGGGACCTGTATGTGCCGTTGGAGTCGATCACGGCGCAGTTCGCGGCGGACGCCGTGGAGATCTCGACGCGGACGCAGGGCGGGTTGGGGCATCCAATGACCGTCCTGTCGTTCGCCACCGGGTTCGAGGTAGTGGTGAAGGACAGCACTGCCGGTGCCTGGTACGGCTCAGTCTGCGACACCTGCCCGTTGTTCCCATGCCACGACGCGTTGATGGCGTTGCGACTGACGGCCGACCTGCGGTTGCAGTTCTGCCTGTTGCGGGAGGACATCACCGTGCCGTTGGGCGAACTGTTCGACAGCGACGGCGGCGAACTGGAGTCGACCGTACAACGGGCTCTCGACGTGTATGCGGGGGCGACGTTCCGCGCGGAGGCATCCAAGGTGTCGGTGGCGGAGGTGCTGTCATGACGGTGTTGCTGCCGTCTCCGGCCCGGCGCCGGCTGGTGATCCTGGTCTACCCTCGGGTGGAGCACGAGAAGGACTACCTGTACCACTGGATGCCGTTCTCGCTGTTGACGATCGCGCAACGCCTCCTCGCGGATGGCGATGTCGACGTGGTGATCTTCGACGGCAATCAGCGCACCGGGCAGCAGTGGACCACATTCCTGGACGATCACCTCGACCGGGCCTTGTGCATCGGGGTCAGCATCATGACCGGTGGTGGCCAGATTCGGCACGCCTTGGAGATGGTGCGGGAGGCGAAGCTCCGATCCGGCTGTCCGCCGGTGGTGTTCGGCGGGCCGCACGTCAACGTGCTCGGGGAGCAGACCGCCACGCACGAGCTGGTGGACATGGCGTTGGTTGGTCCTGGACAGCGGTCGATGCCGGAGCTGGTGCGCTGTCTGCTCGGGTCTGGCCGTCTGGAACAGGTCCCCGGGCTGCTGATGGCGCGCGGTGGGCATTTGATGAAGGGGCCGGTGAACGCGCCGAAGACGGAGATGATGGCCCGGTACCCGTGGCAGTTGCTCAACGTGCAGGAGTACGTCCGCGATGATCCGACGGTGGCGCCCCGGACGCTGAACTACGTCTCGTCGCAGGGCTGCGTCTACAAGTGCCAGTTCTGCTACGAGCTGACCTATCAGCGGGCGTGGTCTTCGATGCCGGCCGATCCGCTCGTGAACGACATCGCCGAGTTGGTCGAGGCGTACGACCTGAGCGGGATCAAGTTCTACGACGCCGACTTCTTCGTCCAGCCCCGCCGCGCGGTCGACTTCTGCCAGGCACTCACCGAACGGCAGCTCGGGATCGGTTGGGCGGCCTCGATAAACCCGAACGATGTGCTGCGCTCCCGCAAGCAACGGCTTGACTTGCTCGGCGGCATCGCCGGCTCCGGGTGCCGGCGGCTGCTGATGGGGATCGAGTCGGGCTCGGACCGGGTGCTGCGGGAAATCGTCCGTAAGGAGATCACCCGCGAACAGGCGTATGACGTCGCGGCCGACATCGCCGCGCACGGCATTCTCGGCTGTTACACGTTCATTGTCGGGTTCCCCGGCGAGACCGACGCCGAGGTGGACGAGACGTACGACCTCCTGACCGCGATCAGCCAACTACAGCCACAGCCCGAGACGCGGGTACATCTGTTCGGCCCGTTCCCCGGCACGCCGCTGTTCGATGACGCGCTGCGCTACGGGTTCGAGGCACCGGACACGTTGGAGGGCTGGGCGGACTTCGACTACTACGACTCGCAGACGCCCTGGACGTCGGCGGAGACCGTGGCGCGTGCCCGCGCCCACACTCGCCTGGTCAAACAGCCCGGGGCAGCACGAGCGGAGGTGCCGGCATGAAAGCCGACCAGGCTGTTGAGCACTCGGAGGGGACGATGCGCGGCTTGGTTTTGATGGAGAGCCTGACCGACGGGCAGCTACCCATGCCGATGCCGGCGGTGATGGTGCGCCGCTACCCACACCTGCTCGGCGGCACCCTGCCGGTGCAGATCGCCGAACTCGCCGTGACCCGTCACCGAGTCTTGGCGGTCGCCATGCAGGTAGCCCAGGTGCTGCTGCCGAAGCGGTTCTATGCGCATTTCCTCGATGACGAGCGGATGTACGTGGCCTTTCCGAACTGCGTGGTGGTCATCGGCCGTGACGACCCCGCCTCGGCGGACACGGCACGTGCGGTCGGCGCGCTGTTCGACATTCCGGCGGTTCAGATGCGGTTCGAGGAGATGTTCGTCAACGACCATCCCGACTCGCCGCGCGCCGAGGCGGCCTGATGGGCGGTGGGCAGGATCTCGCGGTGGTGGTCGGCGGGTCCGGTGCCATCGGCCGGAGCGTGGTCTCCGAGCTGCGCACGCGCGGGCTGAGCGTGATCGCCACCCATCACGGGCAGCACCCCGGCGACACCGGCGACGGTACGGGCTGGGTGCCGTTCGACGCGGCCAGCGGCGACGCCAGCGGGCTACGGGCGGCGGTGGACGCTGCCCCTGACCGGCTGGCCGTGGTGGTGTTCACCGTCGGGGTGGCGTCCTCCAAACGGCAGGTGGCGGAGACGCCCACTGAGGAGTTCGCCCGGCTGTTCGCGGTGAACGCGCTCGGCCTGGTTACGGCCTGGCAGGCGCTCGCCGCGCGGGCACGTGCTGGGGCAGCCCGGATCGTGGTGGTCAGCTCGGACACCGTGCGCGTGGCCGGGGCCGGCAACGGCGCGTACACCGCCTCGAAGGCGGGGTTGGAAGCGCTCGCGCTGACCTTGGCCAAGGAAGAGGCCCGGAACGGCGTGCGGGTCAACGTCGTCGCGCCGTCGCTGGTTGCCTCACCGCAGGCCGAGCAGATCCTCGCCATGAAGGGCGTCACCGACGTTGACGCGCACTACGCCGGTCTGCCCGCTGGCCGGGCATTGACGGTGGAGGAAGTAGCAGGAGTGATCGCCGGGTTGGGCTGTGATCCGGTATGGGACTACGCCACCGGCACGGTGGTGCGGCTGATCTTCGACAGCGGCGCGCGGTAGGAGGCGACGATGACGGTCGGGTACATGCGCTGGCTGGCCGATCTCGAACGGCCAGACCTCGCTGGCGAGCCGGAGAGCGAGGTCTTGGATGTCAGCTTCGTTCCGGACGGGGCGAGACTGCCCGGGTTGGCGCTGCTGGTGCAACGGCTCGCCGCCAGGCTCGGGAACGTGCAGGAACACCCGCTGAGGGTCACGGTCGTCGTGACGGCGGCATTGGAGGCCGCGAGCGCGGTGTACGCCAACGCCAGCCAGGCTGAGATCACGCTGACCGCCGAGCTGCGGGAACTGCTCGCCGCCCTCGGCTGCCAGTCGCGTCCCTTGCTGGTTCAGACCCTGCCCTACGCCGGCCCGGAATCGGCGCAGGCGGTAGAGGCTGCGAACGCCGCTGTCACCGAGACGACGACAGCCGCCGGTGCGGTGGTGATACCAGTGCACCAGGCGGCCGACCTAGACGTGCTGACCGCCGGTGAGGACTTCCCGGCGGTGGCCGCGACGCTGGAGGTGCTCGGCCGCCGAGACCGCGTCGGCTACCTGTGGAACCGCCTGCTGGACCTGGCCTGGGCACACTGGCAGGCACTCGCCCCGCACCTGACACCCGGACCCAAGGTGCTGCTGACCGACCTCGACGGAGTGCTGTGGCCCGGCACGGTGGCCGAGGACGGCCTCCCAGCAGCATTCACGGCCGGTGGGGTCGTAGGCCAACTCAGCCACCGAGTATGGCGACAGCATCTCGCCGCCCGTCAGCAGCGCGGCGCCCTACTAA
>NZ_BOOZ01000056.1 GCF_016863495.1 Micromonospora andamanensis | reverse complement strand
GACCAAAAGTGCAAGATCGCGGCGGGCGGGCGGGGGGTGCGGGCGGGGGGCAGGTCAGGCGGGGGTGGGGGTGCGGTGGGTGGTGTCGAGGCGGGTGATGAGGGCGTCCAGTAGGACGGCGAGGGTGGTGTCGTCGCTCGCGTCGAGGCCGGCGAGGTGGGCGCGGATCTCGGCGTCCACCCGCTCGTGTTCGCGGCGGCCCCGGGCGGTGAGGTAGGCGCGGATGCGGCGGCGGTCGATCGGGTCGACCCGGCGGAAGACGAGGTTACGGTCGACGAGCTGGTCGACAAGCTTGGTCAGGGTGCCGGGCGGCAACGACGTCTCCGCGGCGACCTCGCTCATCGGGTGACCGAGGCCGTCGGCGAGCAGGCAGAGGACCCGCCACGCCTCGATGCTCAGTGACTCGGCGGCGAGCACCCCGCCGACCCGGCGCGAGAGCAGCCGCTCGGCGCGGGTGAGCAGGGGTAGCAGGTCGGCTGCGGAACCGGGAAGGTCTGACATGGCACTCCCGCCTCGCGGATGCGGTGTCATCGTACCGAGATGTCCCGCTGGCTGGGAGGGCTGGTCTTCCCCCAGCGGCGGCGGCCACCATGTGTTCATGTCCGCGCCGGCACCGGGGTCCGGGCGCCCGCAGGCGGGGGAGAGCATCACCGCCGGGGCGTCCTGGCTGACCGTCGACAGCGGCGTGGTCAGTATCGCGCTCGTCTACCCGATGCGTGGCCCGGCGGGCATGTTCGGCCCGAGCTGTGAACTCTGCGCGCAGCTCGCGGTCGAGGAACTTAACCGGCGCGGCGGCGTGCTCGGTCGGGAGTTGCGGCTGGTGCCTGTCGACGGCGGGGCGCCACCGGCCGAGGTGGCCGCCGAGGTGGAGGCGCTGGTGTCGGTGGGCGCGGTACAGGGGGTCACCGGCTGGCACATCTCCTCCGTACGCCAGGCGGTGGCGCCGCGCATCGCGCACCGGGTGCCGTACGTCTACACCGCCCTGTACGAGGGCGGTGAGCGGACCGAGGGCGTCTTTCTGACGAGCGAGACGCCGGACGCGCAGCTGGGACCGGCGATGCGGGTGCTCGCCGGGGATCTCGGGGTGCGGCGCTGGTTCGTGGTCGGCAACGACTACGTCTGGCCACGCCGAACCACCCGGGCGGCCCACCGGTACGCGCTGCGCAGCGGCGGGCGCGTGGTCGGTCAGCACTTCCTGCCGCTGGAGACGCACGACTACGCCGAGGTGCTGCGCCGCATCGAACACAGCGACGCCGACGGGGTGCTCATGCTGCTCGTGGGCGCCGACGCGGTCCGGTTCAACCGGGCGTTCGCGCGGGCCGGTCTGGATCAGCGGTGCCTGCGGCTGAGCACCCTGATGGACGAGAACATGCTGCTGGCCAGTGGTGCCGCCAACACCCGGGGGCTGTTCAGCGCTGCGGGTTTCTTCGCCGGCCTGGTGACCCAGGAGAACCTCGACTTCCACGGCAGCTTCGGTCGCCGCTTCGGGCTGGAGGCACCGCCGCTGGGCAGCCTCGGTGAGTCCTGTTACGAGGGTGTGATGTTGCTGGCCGCCCTGATCGCCAAGGCCGGCACGCTCGACGTACGAGCGGTGGAGGCATCCGCGGACGTGGTGTCGTACGACGGGCCGCGTGGCGAGTTGCGGCTGCGTCGTCGGCACGTCCGCCAGCGGATCTACCTGGCCGAGGCCGACGGGCTGGACTTCACAGTCCTCGCTGAACTGTGATCTCCGTAGGGCGTGACCGGACCGTGCCTTGACAGGTCCGTCGGCCGGCGGCAAAGATACTTCCTACGTGAAGCATCCGACCGTCGCGTCGGATATGACCACCGTCCGGTGATGGACGGAAAGTGCAGCCGACTGCGGCTGATAATTGTGTGCCGGTGCCATTTCGCCGATTCTCCCGGGCGAGGTGCCGGCATTTTTCGTGGCCCTAGTCAGGGCGCTCCGGGCCAGCGGAAACAGTCTATTGAGGATTGGGAAACATCCGCGCAACGAAACGGATCGAAGCTTTCCCTGCCCGATATTCCATTCGCCGCCGGTTCGGTGTCCACCCGCCGCACCCGGTAGCGCGCAAAGTACCGACGGACCGCACCGCAGTTACCCAGATCCGCACTTCGACTCGGGACCGACGATCGTTCCCGGGCACTGACTGACGTCACACGCGACGCAGGGAGAATTGATGACACTGATCCGGGGCCGCCGCATCCTGGCGGGTGCCATGACCCTGGTCGCCGCGGCTGCGCTGGCCGCGTGCGGCAGCAAGACCACCGACGGGAACACCGCTGCGGGAGTCGCCGCCGATGTCTCCGGCGACACCGTCAAGGTGGGCCTGCTCAACTCCCTCTCCGGCACCATGGCCATCAGTGAGGTGACCGTCAGGGACTCGATCATGCTGGCGATCGAGGAGATCAACGCCGCCGGGGGCGTGCTCGACAAGAAGATCGAACCCGTCGGCGAGGACGGCGCCTCGGACTGGCCGACCTTCGCCGAGAAGGCCGAGAAGCTGATCCGGGAGGACCGGGTGGCGGCCGTCTTCGGCTGCTGGACCTCGGCCAGTCGCAAGGCCGTCAAGCCGGTGTTCGAGAAGAACAAGGCGCTGCTGTTCTACCCGGTGCAGTACGAGGGCCTGGAGCAGTCGCCGTACATCTTCTACACCGGAGCCACGACCAACCAGCAGATCGTTCCCGGCCTGGACTACCTCAAGGCCCAGGGGGCCACCTCGCTCTACCTGGTCGGCTCCGACTACGTCTTCCCGCGCACCGCGAACAAGATCATTAAGGCGTACGCCGAGGCGAACGGCATGAAGGTGCTGGGGGAGGACTACGCGCCGCTGGGCTCCACCGAGTTCGGCACCATCACGAACAAGGTGAAGTCCTCCGGCGCGGACGCGGTCTTCAACACGCTCAACGGCGACAGCAACGTGGCGTTCTTCAAGGAGTACAAGTCCGCCGGGCTGACCGCCGCCAGCATGCCCGTGGTGTCGGTGTCGATCGCCGAGGAGGAGGTCAAGAGCATCGGCACCCAGTACCTGGAGGGGCAGCTCACCGCCTGGAACTACTACCAGACCACGCCGGGTGCGGCGAACGAGAAGTTCGTCGCGGCGTACAAGGCCAAGTACGGGGCGGACAAGCCGACGAGCGACCCGATGGAGGCCGCGTACGTCTCGGTCTACCTGTGGAAGGCGATGGTCGAGAAGGCCGGCACCTTCGACGTGGAGAAGGTCCGTGAGGCCTCCGACGGCATCACCTTCGAGGCACCCGAGGGGCTGGTCACAGTGGACGGTGCCACCCAGCACATCGCCAAGACGGCGCGCGTCGGCAAGGTCGGTGCGGACGGGCTGATCACCGAGGTCTGGAACTCCGGACAGCCGATCACCCCTGACCCGTACCTCAAGAGCTACCCGTGGGCCGGCGGCCTGAGCTAGCCGTCACCCCGGTTCGGGCGGGACCCAGGTCCCGCCCGAACCGCCCCACCAGCAGTTCGGAGTACGCACCGTGACAGTTCTCATCGGCCAACTCTTCACCGGCGTCAGCATCGGGGCGGTGCTGCTGCTCATCGCGCTCGGCCTGGCGCTCACCTTCGGCCAGATGGGCGTGATCAACATGGCCCACGGCGAGTTCATCATGGCCGGGGCCTACACCACGTACGTCCTGCAACAGGTCATCACCGCGGCCGGCTGGTCGCTGCTGATCGCCCTGCCGGTCGCCTTCGTGGTGGCCGGCGCGATGGGCGTGCTGCTGGAGATCCTGTTGATCCGCCGTCTCTACGCCCGCCCGCTGGACACCCTGCTCGTCACCTGGGGGGTGTCACTGATCCTGCAACAGCTCGCCCGGGACATCTTCGGCAGCCCGAACGTGCAGACCCGCGCCCCGGAACTGCTCACCGGCAACATCGGGCTGCCCGGCGGCATCACCGTGGCCAACAACCGGCTGTTCATCCTCGCCCTGGCCGGCAGCGCGGTCGTCGCGTTGACAGTCGCCCTGCGGGTCACCCCGCTGGGCCGCCGGATCCGGGCCGTGGTGCAGAACCGGGACCTGGCCGCCGTCTCCGGCATCGCCACCACCCGGGTCGACCGGATGACCTTCTTCATCGGTTCCGGCCTGGCCGGCATCGCCGGAGTGGCCCTCACCCTGCTCGGGCCGATCGGTCCCACAATGGGCACCAACCTGATCATCGACGCCTTCCTGGTCGTCGTGGTCGGTGGGATCGGCCAGCTCAAGGGCACCGTCATCGTCGCCTTCGCCCTGGGCGTGCTCCAGGCCACCGGCGAATACCTCACCACCCTCAGTGTCGCCAAGGTGATGGTCTTCATCGCCATCGTCGCGTTCCTCCAGTGGCGACCCCAGGGCCTGTTCACCCTGCGCACCAGGAGCCTCGCATGACCACCGTCGCCCGAGATCCCGTCGCCGCCGCCGATCCCGCGCCGGCACCACCGACCAGACCGGCGGCCGGACCGTCCCGGCACCGCTACCGGGCCGCCGCCGGGTTCGCCTTCGGCGCGGCTCTGCTCTTCGCCGTCGCGCCGCTGGTGCTCTCGGACTTCCGGCTCTCCCTGCTGGCCAAGTACCTCTGCGTGGCAATGGTCGCGGTCGGCATCGGCCTGGCCTGGGGCCGAGGCGGCATGCTCACCCTCGGCCAGGGTGTCTTCTTCGGCCTCGGTGGCTACGCGATGGCCATGCACCTCAAGCTGGCCGACGCGGGTCCGGGCAACATGCCCGACTTCATGTTGCTGTACGGGCAACTCGACGAGCTGCCACTGTGGTGGCGACCCTTCGCCAGCCCGTGGTTCGCCCTGCCCGCCACGGTGCTGCTGCCGATGGCCGTCGCCTTCGTGCTCGGGTCCCTGGTCTTCCGTCGCCGGGTACGCGGCGCCTACTTCGCCATCCTCAGCCAGGCTCTCGCCGCCGCCATGGTGATCCTGCTGATCGGACAGCAGGGCACCACCGGCGGCACCAACGGGCTCACCGACATCCAGGGCTTCTTCGGCTACGACCTGGACGACCCGGTCAACCAGCGGATGGTCTACTTCATCATCGCCGGCACCCTGCTGGCGCTGCTGGCCCTGGCCCGGCACCTGACGCAGTGCCGCTACGGCGAACTGCTGGTGGCCGTCCGCGACTCGGAGGAACGGGTCCGTTTCCTCGGCTACGACCCGGCCACCGTCAAACTCGTCGCGTACGTGGTCGCCGCCGGCATGGCCGGGCTGGCCGGCGCGCTGTTCGTACCCGCGGTGGGCATCATCTCCCCGGCGCTGATCGGGATCGTGCCGTCCATCGAGTTCGTCATCGGCGTCGCCGTGGGCGGTCGGGCCACGCTGCTCGGCCCGGTGCTCGGCGCGGTCGCGGTGGTCTGGGCCCGTACCGCCCTGTCGGAGCGTTTCCCGGGCACCTGGACGTACCTCCAGGGCCTGTTGTTCGTGGTGGTGGTGGCCTTCCTGCCCGGCGGCCTGGCGTCGCTTATCGGCCTGGCCCGCCGCCGCGACGACGGCGAACCGCGCCCGGGCCTGCTGCGCCGACTTCGGTTGCGGCGGCGGGAGGGAGCGGCATGACCGGGCAACTGCACGGGCTCTACGTACGCGACCTGCGGGTGAGTTTCGACGGGTTCACCGCCGTCGACGGGGTGTCCCTCGACGTCGCCCCAGGTGACATCCGGTTCCTGATCGGACCCAACGGCGCCGGCAAGACCACCCTCGTGGACGCGGTCACCGGGTTGGTCCGGGCCACCGGCTCGGTGCGCTTCGGTGACCGGGAACTGCTCGGTAGGCCGGTGCACCGGATCAGCCGGCTCGGCGTCGGCCGGACCTTCCAGACCTCGACGGTGTTCGAGGAACTGACGGTGTTGCAGAACCTCGACATCGCCGCCGGTGCCCGGCGTGGCTGGGGGACGTTGCTGCGCCGCCGCCACGGCGTGCCCGACGAGGTGGCCGAGGCGCTCGACGTGATCGGCCTGGCGAGCCGCGCCGACCAGCTCGCCGGCACCCTCGCCCACGGGCAGAAGCAGTGGCTGGAAATCGGCATGCTGCTGGTGCAGGACACCCGGCTGCTGCTGCTCGACGAGCCGGTCGCCGGCATGAGCCACGAGGAACGCGACGCCACCGGGCAACTGTTGGAGAAGGTCAGCCAGGACCGCACGGTGGTGGTGATCGAGCACGACATGGACTTCCTGCGCCGCTTCGCGCGTACCGTCACCGTGCTGCACGCCGGGCGGGTGCTCAGCGAGGGCACCGTCGCGCAGGTGCAGGCCGATCCGCGCGTGCAGGAGGTCTACCTCGGTCACCCGGTCGACGCCGGGTCGGCCCCGACGCGTACGGAGGCATGATGCTCGCGATGCGTGGCGTGCACGCCGGTTACGGGCGCAGCCGGGTGCTGCACGGCGTCGACGTGGCGGTGCCCGCCGACGGGGTCGCCACGGTGCTCGGCCACAACGGCGCCGGCAAGTCGACCCTGCTGCGGGTGGCCGCCGGCCTGCTGCGCCCCACCGCCGGGCGGGTCGAACTCGACGGCGAGGACATCACCCGGCTGGCCCCGCACCAGCGGGTCGCCCGGGGGATCGCGTACGTGCCGCAGGGGCAGCAGTGCTTCCCGCACCTGACCGCGGCGGAGAACCTGCGCCTGGTCGCCGACGGCCGTCGCGACGGCGCGGCGGCCACCTCGGAGGTGCTGGACCTGTTCCCGGCGCTGCGTCAGTTGCTGCGCCGGCGGGCCGGGCTGCTCTCCGGCGGTCAGCGTCAACAACTGGCCATCGCCCGGGCCCTGATCACCCGGCCCCGGCTGCTGATGCTCGACGAACCGACCGAGGGCATCCAACCGTCGGTGGTGACCGAGATCCAGGACCGGATCGTGGCGCTCATCGCCCAGACCGGGTTCAGCGTGCTCCTGGTCGAACAGCACCTCGGCTTCGCGCTGCGGGTCGCCGACCGCTACCACGTCCTCGAGTCCGGCCGCGTCACCTCCTCCGGCGACGGCGGCACCACCGCCGAACACACCGTCCGCGAAGCCCTGGCGGTCTAACCCACCCCCACACCGCCGATCTCGCACTTTCGGTCGCCAATATGCCCCTTCAGTTGCCTTTGCGGGGACGGAAAGTGCAAGATCGGCGAGGGTGGTGGGTGGGTCTTCCGTTGTGGAGGTTGACCGCCTAGGGTGGGCGTGGAAGCGCTCCCACGGTCCCTGGGCAGGACTGTTCCTCGACGTGCTCGCTCCCTCACCCACCACAGAGGAAGTCGCATGTCTGCACGTAGAAAACTCCAGGCCGCCGTGACAGCGGCCGTGGCCCTGCTCGGCCTGACCGCCGTCGCACCCGCCGCGACAGCGGCCCCGACGGCTGCGGTACCGGCCGCCGCGGCCACTGCCGACTGGTTGCACACCGACGGCAACCGGATCGTCGACGAGGCCGGCAACGAGGTCTGGCTCACCGGGGCCAACTGGTTCGGCTTCAACGCCAGCGAACGGGTCTTCCACGGCCTCTGGTCCGGCAACCTCGAATCGATCACCCGTCAGATGGCCCAGCGGGGCATCAACATCGTACGGGTACCCATCTCCACGCAACTGCTGCTCGAATGGAAGGCCGGCCAGACGATCCGGCCCAACGTCAACACGTACGTCAACCCGGAGCTGGACGGCCTGAACAACCTCCAAGTCTTCGACCACTGGCTCGCGCTCTGCGAGGAGTACGGCCTGAAGGTCATGCTCGACGTGCACAGCGCCGAGGCGGACAACTCCGGCCACGTCTATCCGGTGTGGTGGAAGGGCAGCATCACCCCGGAGCAGTTCTTCCAGGGCTGGGAATGGATCACCACCCGCTACCGGACGAACGACACGATCGTCGCGATGGACATCAAGAACGAGCCGCACGGAACCCCTAACGATCCCCAACGGGCCAAGTGGGACTCCAGCACCGACCAGGACAACTTCAAGTACGCCTGCGAGACGGCGGGCCGGCGGATCCTGGCGATCAACCCGAACCTGCTGATCCTCTGCGAGGGCATCGAGATCTACCCGCGCGCCGGTGCCACCTGGAACTCGCCGAACACCAACCCCGACCGCAGCCCCAACTACCACTACAACTGGTGGGGCGGCAACCTGCGCGGCGTCGCCGAACACCCGGTCAACCTCGGCGCCCAGCAGGATCAACTGGTCTACTCACCGCACGACTACGGGCCCCTGGTGTACGAGCAGCCGTGGTTCGCCGGTGACTTCGACAAGGACTCGCTGACGAACGACGTGTGGCGGCCGAACTGGTTCTACATCCACGAGCAGAACATCGCGCCGCTGCTGGTCGGGGAGTGGGGCGGCCGGCTGGGGCAGGACGCCCGGCAGGACCGCTGGATGGCCGCGCTGCGCGACCTGATGATCGAGAACGGCATCCACCACACCTTCTGGTGCCTCAACCCCAACTCCGGTGACACCGGGGGTCTGCTGCTCGACGACTGGGCCAGCTGGGACGAGACGAAGTACAACCAGATGCTCAAGCCCGCGCTGTGGCAGCACAACGGCAAGTTCGTCGGCCTCGACCACGACGTGCGCCTCGGCGGCGCCGGCTCCACCACCGGCATCAGCCTCGCCGAGCGTTACGCAGGTGGTCCCGGCCCCGGTGACACCACCGCGCCTACCGCACCCGGTCGGCCGACCGCCACCGACGTGACAGCCACCGCCGCCACGCTGAACTGGGCGGCGGCCACGGACGATGTGGGCGTCACCTCGTACGAGGTGCTGCGGACCACCGGTTCCGCAGCCGCCACCGTGGTCGGCACGGTCTCCGGAACCACCTACCGGGCGACCGGGCTGAGCGCCTCGACCAGCTACACCTTCACCGTGCGCGCCCGCGACGCGGCCGGCAACGTCTCGGCGGCGTCGCCGCCGTCGACGGTCACCACCACGGCGGGCAACGACAACGGCAACGGCGACGCCGGTTGCTCCGCGACGTACCGGGTGGTCAGTTCCTGGCAGGGCGGCTATCAGGCGGAGGTGACAGTCCGCAACACCGGCACGGCGGCCATCACCGGCTGGACGGTGACCTGGACCGCCCCCGCCGGTACCACCATCGCGTCGCTGTGGAACGGCCGGCTCACCACCTCCGGCACCACCGTGACGGTGCGCAACGAGCCGTACAACGGGCAACTCGCCGCCGGGACCAGCACCACCTTCGGGCTGACCGGCAGCGGATCGGGTACGCCTTCCGGGCTGACCTGCGCCGCGTCCTGACGCCGAGGTGCCCCTGCCTCACCTGCGGATCGTGGGTGGGGCAGGGGCCGCCCGGGGGCGCGACGCCACCTCGGACGGCCCCGCGCGGCCCGGGCCTGGGTGGGCCGCGTCACCGCGTTCGCATCGCCGGGTCCGGTCAGGCCAACCGGATGGCGTCACCGTCGACAGTGACGTTCGCGGCGGGCAGCGGCGCTCCCGCCGGGCCACTGCGTACCGAGCCGTCGGCGATGTCGAACACACTGTTGTGGCAGGCGCAGACGATCGTGCCGTCGGAGACGGAGGTGACCGTGCAGCCCTGGTGGGTGCAGGTCGACGAGTACGCCTTGATGATCCCGTCGGTCGGCTGGGTCACCACGACGCCGGCATCGGCGAAGATCGCACCGCCACCCACCGGGATGTCGGCAAGCGTGGCCAGTGCCGGCGGGCCGGGGTCGGCTGCGTCGTCGCCCGGAGTGGCGGTGCCGGACGGGTCCGCGCCGCCGGACGGTTCGCCGCTGGCGGTACCGGCGGGTGGCGCGGCCGGTGGTGCCGCCGTCGGCTGACCGTACGTCGCACAACCGGTGAGCGCGGCCACGCCCACCGCGCCGGTACCGGCCAGCAGGGCTCGTCGCGACCGGCAGCAGCCAGCCTGCTCGTGGTTCATCTGCGGTGCCTTGCCTTTCCGGGGGATCAGAACTGGATGCCGAACGTGGTGAAGTACCAGACCGACGAGGTCAGGAAGACACCGATCAGAGCGACGAACACGACCCCGCCGATGGTGGGGAGCACCCAACCGGCAAGGCCCCGCTTGGGCAGGGTCAGCATCTTGGTGGCGAAGGCGCCGAAGAAGAAGCAGCCCAGCAGGGAGTGCAGCAGCGTACGGGTGTCGTAGTCGGCGAACCCGAGCGCGTAGAGGCAGTGCACCGCGACCGGCACGGTGAGCAGGAACGCGATCCGCCCGGACCAGCGGTGCGCCGAGCCGGCCCAGGACGGGGAGAAGCCGCCGAGCCGGCCCCACATCGACAGGGCGGACAGCAACTGGATGACCGCGAAGAACGCCGCCCCGGTGCCGAGCCACACCTTCACCGTCAGCGGCGAGGAGAAGCCTGCCACGTTCACCGCGATGCCGGTGGGGGTGTGGGTGCGCCCGTAGACGCCGAGCGCCACCGCCACCCCGGCCCCGACGACCAGCGGCACCAGCAGCGAAGGGCGCCGCCTCGGGGCGCTCGGCGGCGGCGCGCCGAAGTCACGCATCACCTCGACCATCGGCTCGGGCGCCCGGCGGGGCACGGTGCGTGCCCCGCCCTGCCGGTGCTGTGACATCACCGCGCCCCGGGGACTACCGGCTCGGCCACGAGGGTCACCCCGTTGACCACCGTGCTGTTGAAGGCGGGGTCCAACGGCGGTGCGGGAATGGGCTTGCCGTTCCAGGTGACGATGCCGATCTGAGTGCCGTCGGGCAGCATGATCCAGCCGCCGTCGTAGCCGGCCTTGCGGGTCTCGTCGGTCACCCGGTAGATCGCCGGAGCGGTACCCGAACCGGACTTGACCACCGCCTCTTCGCTCGACGTGTTGTCGGGCCGGGCGGTGAACTTCCAGCGCCGAACGCCGACGATCATCTCACCGCTGGCGCGGTCGCCCCGGATGACGCCTGTCAGCTTCGCGTCCTTGCCGGTCAGCTCGATCTTGCCGTCGCGCACCGTGCCGGACAGCCACAGCTCCATGCTCCGGCCGTCGCAGACGTACGCCTCGGCCTTGCCGTCCTTCACGGTGATCGCGATGGTGGCCCCGTTCTCGAGTTCACCGATCCAGTTCTGTTCGACCGATGTCACCTCGGTGCCGGCCGACGAGGCGTCGGGATCGGTCGGCGGCGACGTGCCGGCCGGTCGCCGGGCGTCGGCGTCGGTGTCGCTCGGCTCCTCACCGGGCGGAGCCGCGTCGGGGTCCACCTCGGCGTCGGCGTCGGCCTCCGCATCGGCGGGTGGGGCCGGCGCGGCGGCCGGTGGAGCTCCGCCGGCCGCGGGTTGGGTGCCCGGCGGGGATGCCTGTGCACTCATTGTGAACAGCACGGCAGCCGTCACCGCCCCCGACAGGAGGGTGAGCAACGGGGTCAGGCGCTTCATGGGCCACTCCCTTCGCCCAGAGGTACGGAGGAGGTGGTGGATCGGTTCAATCGGGACGCCGGGAACCTCCCCGGAACCCGCGGCCTCAGACGGTGACGCGGCGAGCCGGGCGACGGCGGCGGGCGCTTGGCGTCGACGGCACCTCGGCGGGGGGACGCGGCACGTCGACAGGGGTCACGTCGACCGGATGGATGCCGGCGTCCGCGGCGTCCTGAAGCGCCGCCGCCCGCAGTTGGTCGAGGGCGACGTCGAGGCTGTCGAAGATCGGGAAGACCCCGTCGAGCTTCATCGTGTGCAGCACCGTGCGGATGAACCTCGACGGCGCGGCGAGGCAGAGCCGGCCACCCCGCTCGCGTACGTCCCGGTGGGCCCGGACGAGCATGCCCAGCCCGACCGAGTCGATGACCTGGACGCCTGTCAGGTCCACCACCACCGTCCCGCGCACGTCGTACGCGCCGCGCAGGGCGGCCCGCAACGCGTCGCCGGTGTCCGGTTCGAGATCGCTGTCGGCGGGCGCCGCCGCCATGTCGACATTGCCACGCGACCCACCGCCGTCCCGGTCGTCGCCGGGTGGTGGCGCGCCCGGCGGCAGGGCGCTGCACCGGGGGCAGCGGTGCGGACCGGTGGCGAACGGTGAACCGCTCCAGCCGTGGTCGGAGACCAGCGTCCAGACGACCTCGGCGTCGGGCAGCACACAGGCGGTGCCGGTGGTGGTGTCACCACAGACGTCGCAGATCAGGGTCATCAGGTTGTCGTCCGGTACGACGGTCATCCGGTTTCCTCTCCGGTGCCCGCGGCCGGTTGGCCGGGGTACGGAACTCGGGGCGGCGGGCGGAGGGTGCCGTCGCCGTGCGGACTGCTCACCGGGAGTCGGAGCGTTCCCTGCCGGTGGTGGCCACCGCGATCACCACCGCGATCGCGGCGAGCCCGCCCTGCACGACCAGGCCCAGCAGGCTGAACCCCTGCACGCCGGCGAGCCAGGCGGTGATGGCGCCGAGCAGGGCGGCGACGGCGCCGATCGTCATGGTGAGCCACAGTGGCACGCCCGGGCGGCCGGGCAGGACCAGTCGGCCGAGCGCGCCGACGGCGAGGCCGACGGCGATTGCCGTGACGATCCCGGCGCTGGTCATGCTGCTCCTCGTGCTCGCGGTCTGCTGCGTCGGCTTCGCTTGTCAGGTGCGCGCGACGACCGCGGCGCGGCCGTACGCGGCGGCGCGCGGCGACGCGCCCGATGGCGGTGTCCCGCCGGCCGGTGAACCGTCAGGTGCGGCGGGGGCCGGCGCGGCGGACACCGCTCCGCTGACCGGGGCCGGGGTGGCTGCCGCGTCGGTGTGCACGGGCAGGATCTGGTCCAGCCGAGCGGTCTGCAGGATGCGGGTGATGCGCGGGTTCGGGTTGCGTACCGCGAGCACACCGCCGCTCCGGATCATCCTTCGGTGCACGTCGAGCAGCAGGCCGATGGCGGCGGCGTCGATGTGCCGGCAGCCGGCCAGGTCGATCACGACCTGCTGTGGGTGCAGCGCCAGCAACTGGTCGAGGACCGCGCCGGTCTCCGGCAGGCAGGCCAGGTCGAACTCGGTGATGGACACCTCCACCAGTGGCACCGAGCACTCGGGGCGTCGTGGTGCGGTCACGTCGAAGGCCCCCTCTCCAGCTGTCTCCGAGTGGCTTTCACCCTGCCCAGCGGGGTTGGCGGGCACCGCGCGGACGGATGACAGTTGCGTGACAAAACACCCTGATGCCGGTCGCGGTTGGCCCGGCGGTGAGGGCTTGGGGATGATTCCGGTATGACAGCGGTACTGGTGATCGAGGACGACGACCGGATCCGGTTGGCGTTGCTGCTCGCTCTGGAGGACGAGGGCTACGAGGCCCGGGGAGCGGCCACCGCCGAGGAGGGGCTGCGGACGCAGCGCCGGGATCCCGCCGACTACGTCCTGGTCGACCTGATGCTGCCCGGCATCGACGGCTTCGAGGGCATCCGCCAGCTACGCCGCGACGACGACGTGCCGATCGTCGTGGTCAGTGCCCGCGACGACACCCACGACATCGTGGCCGCCCTGGAGGCCGGCGCCGACGACTACGTCGTCAAGCCGGTGGCGATCAAGGAGCTGACCGCCCGGCTGCGCGCCCTGCGCCGGCGCGGCCGGACGGTCACCGCCCCGGACGGGCCGGAGCCGGTGCCGGTGCTCTCCTTCGGCGAGCTGGAGGTGAGCCCGGAGGCGGGGGAGGTGCGTCGGTCCGGTGAGCCGGTCGCGGTCACCCGTACCGAGTTCCGGCTGCTGTGCGAGCTGGCCGAGCACGCCGGCCGGGTGCTGTCGCGTCAACAGCTGCTCAGCCGCGTCTGGGGATACGACAGCGGCGACGAACGGCTCGTCGACGTGCACGTCGGCAGGCTCCGCCAGAAGATCGAGGCGGATCCGGCCAACCCCCGGCACCTGGTGACCTTGCGCGGCCTGGGCTACAAGCTGCAACGATGAGACGCCTCGGACTGCGTGCCCGGGTCACCGCCGCGTTCGCGATAGGTGCGTTGCTGCTGTCCGCCTCGATGGCCCTGGTGTCGTACGAGCTGACCCGCCGCACCCTGCTCGACGAACGGGAGCGCACCGTGCTGCGGGCGGCGTACTACGACGCGGCGGTGGTCCGCGCCGGGCTGAACACCGAGAACCCGGACGTCGCGGAGGCGTTGCGGGCGCTGGACACCGGCACCGGACGGCGGCCCCTGGTGCTGCTCGACGGCGAGTGGTACGCCCGCAGTGCCGACAACGGGCTCACCACGATCGTTCCGGACCGGCTCCAGGAGTTGGTCTCGGCGGGCGAACCGGCGGTGCAACGGGTCCGGGTCAACGACCATCCGGTGATGCTCGTCGGCGTGCCGCTGTCCGAGTCGACAGCGTTCTACGAGATCGCCTCGCTGCGGGAGCTGGAACAGACCTTCCAGGTGCTGGCACTGGCGCTCACCGCGGTGGCGATCATGGTGGCCGGGTCGGGGGCGGCGCTCGGCTGGTACGCCACCCGCCACGGGCTGCGCCCGCTGACCGCCGTCGCCGACGCCGCCGAGCGGATCGCGGCCGGCGACTTCACCACCCGGCTCGCCCCGGACACCGACCCGGACCTGACCCGCCTCTCCACCTCGTTCAACCGGATGGTCGACGAACTGGCCGGGCGGATCGACCGGGACCGGCGCTTCGCCGCCGACGTCAGCCACGAGTTGCGCTCGCCGTTGCAGACGCTCGCCGCAGCGGCAAGTGTGCTGTCCCGCCGCCGGGAGAATCTGGACGAGCGGACCGCCACCGCCGCCCGGCTGGTCGCCGACGAGATCGACCGCTTCCAGCAACTGGTGAACGACCTGCTGGACCTGGCCCGGGGCGACCAGCCCGTGCATCGGGAGCCGGTCGACCTGCCCGAGCTGGCCCGCCGGGCGTGCCAGGACCGGAACCTGCCGGAGTCGATGGTGCAGGTGGCGGTGGGGACGCCTGCCAGCTGGCGGGTGGACCGCCGCCGGGTGACCCAGGTGCTGACCAACCTGCTCGACAACGCCGAGCGATACGGCGCCGGGGCGGTCGCGGTGCGGCTGTCCCACACCGCTGACGCGGGCGTGATCGAGGTCGACGACGAAGGCCCCGGAGTGCCGATGGAGGACCGCGAGGTGATCTTCGACCGCTTCGTCAGGGGCCGGGCCGCCAACTACCGGGGCGGCGGCGACGGCACCGGCCTGGGGCTGGCCCTGGTGGCTCAGCACGCGGCGGCGCACGGTGGCGACGCCACGGTCGGCGACCGCCCCGAGGGCGGCGCCCGGTTCCGCGTCACCCTGCCCGGGAGCGTCGCATGACCCGGGCCGCCACCGCCGACCTGGCCGGCGGAGGAGCCGTCCGGGTCAGGTGGGCGCCTCGTGTGGTCCGGGACGCGCGGCGGGCAGGGCTCGTGCTGGTGGCCGCCGTGCTCGTACTTGTCGGGGGGTGCGGGGTGCCCGCCGAGGACCGGCCCCGCGCGGTCACCCCGCCACCCGTCCCGTTCCCGTCCACCGCCACGGCGGCTCCGACGGCGGCCGAGACCGGCGCGCTTACCGAGACGCTCTACTTCTCCCGCGACGACCGCCTGGTGCCGGTGATCCGCCGCGTCGACCAGGTGCCCGCCCTCGACGCGCAACTGCGCGGCCTGCTGGCCGGGCCGACCCCCGCCGAATCCGACGACGGGCTGACAAGTGCCCTGCCGGGTGCCTTCACCAGCGCGGTGGTGGAACTCGTCGACGGGGTGGCCCGGGTAACCGTCGGGTTGACCGCGGTGGACACCGGCCGCAGCGACGGGCGGCTGGCGTACGGCCAGATCGTCTGCACGCTCAGCGCCCGCACCGACGTCGACGCGGTGCTGTTCCTGGAGGGCGGCGCGCCGCTGAGCGTCCCACGGGCGGACGGTTCGCTGTCGTCCGGCCCGCTCATCGCGGCCGACTACGCTGTGTTGATCAATCCGCGCTGAGCGCCCGGATGACGGGTGTCCCGCGGTTGCGCGACGGTTGCGTGACAAAGCCCGCGGCGACCGACGGCGGCGTTTGACGACAGTGCCGGGCAGGGCACCTGACGGACGCTCATGTTCGACGTCGGAGGGACGCTCCCGTGGAAATCAGTGGCTTCTTCACCGCCATCCTCATCGGTCTGGTCATCGGCGCCCTCGGTCGGCTCGTCGTGCCGGGCCGCCAGCGCATCCCGATCCTGCTCACCATCCTGATCGGTATCGTCGCCGCGATCCTCGGCACGTTGCTCGCCGGCGTGCTCGGCGTCGACGAGACCGCCGGCATCGACTGGATCGAGCTGTTCATCCAGATCGCCTTCGCCGCCGTCGGTGTCTCGGTGGTCGCCGGCACCTACGGTCGTCGACGCTGACCACCGTCCCTGACGCCGGCCCGTCCCGACGCCCGGGGCGGGCCGGCGTCAGGCCGTACACCGACAGGTGACAGCTGTGGTGCCGGGTGGTCTCGGAGTCCGTAGACCGACCACCCGACGCACGCGCAGCGCGACGACTCGTATCCTTTCCGCGAACCGTCGTGGCGACGACCGGAAAGGGACTTGGTGTGAACGACCGGGCCGAGACGTTGGAGTTCCAGGCCGAGGCGCGTCAGCTGCTCCGGCTGATGGTCCACTCGATCTACTCGAACAAGGACGTCTTCCTCCGCGAGCTGATCTCGAACGCCTCCGACGCGCTGGACAAGCTGCGCCTGGCGTCGATGGTCGACAAGGATCTCGCCGTCGACACCGGCGACCTGCACATCGCCATCGAGGTCGACCGGGACGCCCGTACCCTCACCGTACGGGACAACGGCATCGGCATGAGCCGCGACGAGGTGGTCTCCGTCATCGGCACGATCGCCAAGTCCGGCACCGCGGAGCTGCTGCGGCAGCTGCGGGAGGCCAAGGACGCCGGTGCGTCACAGGAGCTGATCGGCCAGTTCGGCGTCGGCTTCTACGCCGCGTTCATGGTCGCCGAGCGGGTCGAGCTGGTCACCCGGCGGGCCGGCGAGAGCGGCGGTACGCGTTGGGAGTCCACAGGCGAGGGCACGTACACCATCACCGAACTCGACGACGCGCCCCAGGGCACGGCGGTGACCCTGCATCTCAAGCCCGCCGACGCCGAGGACAACCTGCACGACTACACCGCCGAGTGGACGATCCGGGAGATCGTCAAGCGCTACTCCGACTTCATCGCCCACCCGATCCGGATGACAGTCGAACGTCCGGGCGTGGACGACGCTCCCGCCACCACCGAGACGGTGACGCTCAACTCGATGAAGGCGCTGTGGGCCCGGCCGCGCGGCGAGGTCGAGCCGGCCGAGTACCACGAGTTCTACAAGCACGTCAGCCACGACTGGGCGGACCCGCTGGAGACCATCCACATGCGGGGGGAGGGGACCTTCGAGTACGAGGCGCTGCTGTTCATCCCCACCCACGCCCCGCTTGACCTGTTCTCCCCGCAGGGACGTCGGGGGGTGCAGCTGTACGTCAAGCGCGTGTTCATCATGGATGACTGTGACGCGTTGATGCCCAACTACCTGCGCTTCGTCAAGGGTGTGGTGGACGCGCACGACCTGTCGCTGAACATCTCCCGGGAGATCCTCCAGCAGGACCGGCAGATCCGGGCCGTACGCCGTCGCCTGGTCAAGAAGGTCCTCGCCACGGTGAAGGAGCTCAAGACCGACCAGCCGGAGCGGTACCGCACCTTCTGGGCCGAGTTCGGACCGGCGGTCAAGGAGGGCCTGCTCGAGGACACCGACAACCAGGAGATCCTGCTGGAGATCCTGTCGGCGGCCTCCACCCGTGACCCGGCGGAGCTGACCGACCTGGGCGGCTACGTCGCCCGGATGCGTGAGGGTCAGACCGACATCTACTACGCCACCGGGGAGAACCGGGCCACCATCGAGAACTCCCCGCACATGGAGGCGTTCCGCGCCAAGGGCTACGAGGTGCTGCTGCTCACCGACCCGGTCGACGAGGTCTGGGTCGAGCGGGTGGGCAGCTACGCCGGCAAGACGCTGCGTTCGGTCGCCAAGGGGCAGGTCGACCTGGACACCGAGCAGGAGCGTACCGAGGCCGAGGCCGAACGTGAGCGGCAGCGCACCGAGTACGCCGACCTGCTCGGCTGGATGGGCGAGGTGCTGGCCGACAGCGTCAAGGAGGTCCGGCTGTCATCGCGCCTGACCACCTCACCGGCCTGCGTGGTGGGCGACGCGCACGACCTCACCCCGACGCTGGAGAAGATGTACCGCGCGATGGGTCAGGAGGTGCCGAAGGTGAAGCGGATCCTGGAGATCAACCCGACCCACCCGCTCGTCACCGGCCTACGCAAGGCACACGAACAGGGCGGCGCCGGCGACTCCCTGGCGGAGACCGCCGAGCTGCTCTACGGCACCGCGCTGCTCGCCGAGGGCGGCGACCTGGCCGACCCGTCCCGGTTCGCCCGGATCCTCGCCGACCGCCTCGCCCGCACTCTGTAGTCACTGCCGCTCCCGGGGTCGAGTGATGCCGGAACCACTCGACCCCGGGAGCGGGCCCGATCGTCGCGGTGTCGGGCGGCGACCAGCATGCGGCCAGCGTCGAGCAGGTCACCGGCGAGCAGGTACGCCCCACTTGATCACTCGCCATGCTGGTCCGCGGGGTTCATGCGGCTTCCTTCGGTAGGGCGGGGCCGAGGAGCAGCCCTCCGTCGATGACATACTCGGCGCCGGTGATGAAGGCCGCGTGCGGCGAGATGAGGAACAACAGCAGCGCGGTGATGTCGGCGGGCTGCCCGAGTCGCGGGATGGCGAACGGTTCGGGCGAGTAGAAGTCGGCGATCGGGGTATCGCTGCCAGCCGCCGGCTCGGTTATGAACGGGGTGGCGACAACGCCTGGGTGGATGGCATTGACCCGGATGTTGTCGCGGCCCAGCTCAAGGGCCGCGGTCTGAGTGAGCCCTCGGACCGCCCACTTGCTGGCGACGTAGGGCGCGTAGTAGGCGGTACCGCCGATGCCCATGGTGGAGGCGATGTTGACGATCGCTCCTCCCCCCGCGCGCCGCAGCGCCGGTGCGGCCGTCTTGATGCCGAGGAAGGTGCCTGTCAGATTGACGTCGAGGATGCGAGACCAGGTAGCCCGGTGGGTGGACTCGATGAGGGCTGGCGGGTTCTGCACCCCGGCGTTGTTGACCAGGACAGTGAGCGCACCGAAGGCCTTCTCGGTTTCCTCGATGGCGGCGACCCACGACTCATCTTCGGAGACGTCGAGGCGGACGAAACGCGCCGCGCTTCCCAGCTCGGCAGCGAGGCCGGCGCCGCGCTCGGCATCGATGCCGCCGATGACGACGTTGGCGCCTTCGGCGTGCAACGCGCGAACGTGGCTGGTTCCCTGTCCACCGGCGCCGCCGGTCACGAGCACTGTCTGATTGGCGAAGCGGGGCATATGTTCCTCCGAGTGCGAGCGGGAGACGACAACCCGTCGAGCCGGGTGGTGAGTCGATCGACTCACCTTGTCAAGGCTACGTCCCGGCGAGTGGTGAGTCAACCCACTCACCTCGCTATCATGGACGCATGACCCCAGCGCCGTCGGCCTATCACCAGCGCGTGGCGCAGGAGAAACGCGCGCTCATCGTGCAGGCCGCAACTGAGCTTTTCCTCGACCTGGGCTACGACCGGGCATCGCTAGCGCGGGTTGCCGAGCGCGCCGGGGTGTCGAAAGCGACGCTGTTCAAGCAGTTTCCGACCAAGGCGGCATTGTTCGATGCAATCGTGATCGACTCGTGGGCCGAGAATGACGTCGCAGAGCTGCCGCCCGCGGGTGACCTGACGGCCGGCTTGACGGTGCTCGGCCGGCGCTACGCGACGCTGTTGAGCCAGCCGGAGATGACGGACCTGTTCCGCATCGTCATCGCCGAACTGCCACGCTTTCCCGAACTGGCCAAGGCGCACTTCTCACGCGGCAAACTGCCATACTTCGAGTCCGTCCGGATCTACCTCATGACCGAGCGCGACGCGGGGGTCGCGGACATCGCTGATCCGGAGATGGCCGCCACGCAGTTCCTCGGGATGATCTCCAACTACCTGCTCTGGCCGCGTCTGGTGCTCCCGGACTGGACGGTGACCCCTGCCCGCACGACCGCGGTCGTGGACGAAGCCGTCCGCACCGCGGTCGCGCGCTATGGCACCGACGTCGACCGTCCGGGCCGGTGAGCCGTTGCCGGGCACGCCGTGGAGCGAGCGTTTTCTCCCGCGGGAGGCCTGGCGACTGTGGGGCATCGGACCACGAATGGCTGGAGCACCCCATCGACCAGGCGTGAAATTGCGGGCTGCCGGGTACCACGGGCAGTCATGAGTGCGAGTGTGCTGGCGGACCCGGACCGGCCCGCGCCCGCCGTGGCGGTGGGCACCGTCGCGGTCGTGGCCCACCGGAAGAAGACCCTCGGTGGGGGCCTGGATGAACTGCGGGCGGTGCTGGTCGGCGCGGGCGTCGAGCAGCTGCTCTGGTACGAGGTGCCCAAGAGCCGTAAGGCGCCGAAGAAGGTTCGCAAGGCCCTCGACAAGGGTGCCGAGCTGGTCTTCGTCTGGGGCGGCGACGGCATGGTCCAACGCTGCGCCGACACTCTCGCCGGATCCCGCGTACCGATGGCGATCCTGCCGGCCGGCACCGCCAACCTGTTCGCCACCAACCTGGGCATTCCCGAGGACCTGCGGGAGGCGGTCCGGATCGGCCTGCACGGGCAGCACCGCCGGCTCGACCTGGGCAAGCTCAACGGTGAGCACTTCGCGGTGATGGCCGGTGCCGGCTTCGACGGTGACCTCATCCGCGAGGCCGACCGGGAGATGAAGGGGCGTCTCGGCCGGCTCGCCTATGTGTGGACCGGGCTGCGCCACGTGCGCGGCGAACTCACCCGGACCCGGATCACCGTCGACGGTGCCCTGTGGTTCGACGGTGCGGCCAGTTGTGTGCTGTTCGGCAACGTCGGCACCATCACCGGCGGCATTCCCGCCTTCGACGACGCCCGCCCCGACAGCGGCGCGCTGGAGATCGGGGTCTCCACCGCCAGCGGCGCCATCGACTGGGCCCGCACCCTCGGCAAGATGGCCACCGGCCGCTCCGACGACTCGAAGTTCGTGCGGATCACCCGAGGCCGCAAGGTCAAGGTCCGCTTCGCCGAAGCGAAGACGTACGAACTGGATGGCGGCGCCCGCAGCACGGCCCGGAAACTGAAGGTACGCGCCGTGCCCGCTGCCCTGACCGTCTGCTGCCCCGACCCTGACGCCGAGGAAGCGTCCGAATCGCGGTGAGGGGTGGCGCGGCCGGCGGACCGGTCCGCCGCGAACGCGGCGTCCGATCACCGCCGGACAGTCGACCCTCTGTCGACCAGGCTTTGCGTCATGAACAACGCACTTGACGGCAAGGTGGCTCTGGTCACTGGCGGTGGTCGTGGGATTGGCGCGGCGGTGGCGTTGCGCCTGGCCGAGGAGGGCGCCGATGTGGCGCTGACGTTTCAGCGGAATCAGCAGCGCGCCGACGAGATGGTGGATCAGATCAAGACCGCGGGACGGCGGGCTGTCGCCGTGCGGGCGGACAGCGCCGAACCGGCGGCCGTGGTCGGCGTGGTCGACCGGGTCGCCGACGAATGGGGTCGGTTGGACATCCTGGTCAACAACGCCGGCGCGTTCCTGCTCGGCCCGCTGGAGCAGCTGAGCCTGGACGAGTTCGACGAGACCGTCGCGGTCAACGTCAGGGCGCCGTTCGTCGCCTCTCAGGCTGCGGTGCGCCACATGCCGGCCGGTGGGCGGATCATCAACATCGGCAGCAATATCGCCGAGCGTGCGGTCTTCCCGGGCTTCTCGCTGTACGCCATGAGCAAGACCGCCCTGATCGGGCTGACCAAGGCACTCGGACGCGAACTCGGCGGCAGGGCGATCACCGTCAACCTGGTGAACCCAGGGCCCACGGACACTGCACTGAACCCGGTCGACGGCCCCAACGCCGGGACGATCACCGGGTTCACCGCCCTCGGCCACTACGCGGACCCCGCCGACGTGGCTGCCACGGTGGCATTCCTTGCCAGCCCGGACGGGCGCTACATCACCGGGGCGACGATCAACGTCGACGGCGGCTTCACCATCTGAACCCCGGGCTCACCGCCGTCGGGTCAGCAGTGGCTGGGCTGCGGCTCAGCGGGTGGCGAGAGCCGTCAGGCGGGACAACAGCCGGGTACGGATGTCCCGCTGGCCCTCGTCATCGGTCCGCAACCATGGGCATGCCACGTCGAACGCCACCACGCGGTCGGTCGCGAACAGCCGCGCGCAAGCGGCCAGGACTGCATCCGCCGACGGCCCGTTCGACGCCGGGTAACGGAGACCGGGCACCTCGCCCGAGTCGATGACATCCACGTCGATGTGCAGGACCAGCGGACCTGGCGGCACGGTGTCCGCAGAAACCTCGGAGACCGGGAGCCGACGGGTCTCGCTGCCGGCCAGATACTCGACTTCGGCGGGATCCAGGTCCCGCGCATCGACCAACACCGTGCGCTCCGGCGACACCGGCCGCAACCCGATCACGTCGGCGTACCTCTCGGTATGCGCACCGTTCAGCAGCCGCAGCGAAAGACCTCCGAGATAGCCCGAAGTGCTCGTCTGCAAGGTGTGCACGTCGCCATGGGCGTCGAACCAGACAACCGCCGGGTCCACTCCCGCTCCCTGCACCCCGGCGACGGTGCCGCCGGCAACCATGCAGTCGCCGGAGAGCACCACCGGTACGCCGCCGGCCGCCACCACCGGCGACACTGCCGCCGCAGTAGCGGAGCAGACCCCCGCCACGAGCCGCCAGGCATCACCGTCGAGCACCGGCGACCGAACAGTGATGTCCGCCGCCACCGGGATCTCATCGTCCAGCAGCCGCTCATCTTGGTGGTAGGGCACCAGGATCGTGGTCACGCCTCACCCTATCCACGTTCCAACGATGACGTCGTCCGCTTGACCTCAAGCGAGGTTGAGGTCAGATGATCGTGCCGTGGGTGGAATCGAGAAGTCGGCAGCCAGGGTCGCGGTGATCGGCACCGGTGCCATCGGTAGCGCGGTGGCATATCGCCTACTGCGAAGCGGGCACGATGTCACGGTGTGGAACCGTACCGAGAGTCGGGCAACCGACCTGGTGGCCGCCGGGGCACTACCAGCGCGGTCCATTCGGGAGGCAGCGGCAGCAAGCTCCCTCGTCCTCCTGACGCTCAAGGACTTCGCAGCGGTAGAGCAGTGCCTGGCCCAGGTCGACACGGAGCTGTCCGGGCGTACGGTTGTCGGGATGTACACGGGGACCGCCAGTGAGGCGCGGGTAGCGGCCCGGCGGGTCACCAGCGGAGGCGCACATTACCTCGACGCGGGGATCCAAGCCTCGCCCGAGATGATCGGCACGGATACCGCGACCATCCTGTACAGCGGATCTGCGTACGCCTTCGAGCAGCACCGGACGATCCTCGGTCTGCTGAGCACGCCACGCTTTGTCGGTGAGGCGCCGGAAGCAGCTGCGGTCTGGGACCTCGCTCTGTTCGGCGTCTGGTACGACGCCCAACTCGGCCTGCTACGAGCCCTTGAAACGGCACGCGCGGCTGGTGTCGACGTGGTCGAGTTCTCCCGCACGGCGAGTACCCAGCTCAACCACGTCGTTGCGGCGGTTCCCGCCACCGCCTCGGAGATGCAGCGGGGCACCTACCCGCCAGGTCCCGCTGACCTCACCGAACATTTGACAGTCGTCCGGCACCTCATCGCGCTGCGGGCCGACCGACGGCTCGGCGATGGCGGATTGGCAGAGGTGGCGGCGCGAGTCGAGGCGCTCATCGCGGACGGCCGCGGCGGCGAGGGCTTGACCGCGACGGTCGGGTAGCCATCGACGTCGTCAGGCGTTTCGGCTCGCGACGTCATCCCCGGACGACCGGACGACCCGGGGGAGGGGCGCGGCGGGTGAACGGTCGCGTCGACGTCGCCAGGTCAGCGCGCAGGCGGTGAGGCAGACGGCGGCGGCCAGGACGAGCGGTGGCCGGGGGCCGAGCAGCACGGCGGCGGAGCCGAGCGGAGTCGTCGCCGCGATCGGCCCGAACATGAGCGTGTTAGCGGTCGCGGCGACCCGGCCGAGCAGCGCGTCGGGGCTGTGTGTCTGGACGGCGGTGACGGCCGCGACGAGCGCCCACGGCAGCCCGAGTCCGGCCAGCACCGACGCGGTGACCACCCCCGGCCACCAGGGCAGGCACCGGATCAGGCAACTGACCGCGAAGAGTCCGGCGCCGGTCAGTCCCACGGCCGTGGGACCGAACCGGGCGATCATCCGGCCGACGACGAGTCCACCGGCGACCGAGCCGGCGCCCTGGGCGCTGAGCAGGACGCCCAGGAACGTCGCCGGGCGGCCGAGCGTGTCGGTGACGACCGCGTAGCCGGCGGCGGTGGTGAAGCCGGACATGCCGATGGCGACCCCGGCCAGCATCACCGGACGTCGGATGGACGCCGAGCCGACCAGGACGGTGAGTCCGGCGCGAACTCCCCGATCGTGGGACGCCACAGTGGTTGGCGGACGGGTCAGGCGCAGCGCCGTGTAGCCGGCCGCGGCGAGCGCCGGTAACAGGGCGGCGAGCAGAGCGACGAGGTGTCCCCCCTGCCAGGCGTAGAGTCCGGCACCGGCCAGCGGAGCGACAAGCTTCACCCCTTCCTGGGCGCTGGAGCGCCACCCGTTGACCCGGGCCAGGTCCACCGGCGACAGTGCGGCCGGCAACAGGGCACTCTCACCGGCGTCGACGATGACGTACGCGATGCCGTAGACAGTGGCCACGCAGAACAGCAGCCACACCTGGTCGGGGCCACGGACCGCGAGCAGGCTGGGCAGGGTGGCGGCGACGGTCAGGTTGGCCACGACGACGACAGGGCGTCGGGGCAGCCGGTCGACCACAATGCCGAGCCACGGTCCGGCGAGGGTGGGTGCGTAGCCGCAGAGACCGGCGAGCGCGGCCAGGCCGGGGGAGCCGGTGAGGTCGAGGATCCAGATGCCGGCGACCAGGGCCATGGCGCTGCCGCCGAGGCCGGACAACAGGGACACCGCCACGAACAGGATCGCGTTGCGCCGCACGAGCCCTCCGTATCGAGTCAGAGTGGCTCACAGCGTCACGCCTTGAGTCGTGTCCAGGCAATAGTCGGAGACCGATGTCAACCTGGTGTTGACAGCGCTTCGGCGAGGTCGCGAGCGATCGCGCGTACCGGGACGGGCAGTCCGGGATCGGCGACCGGCAGGTCGGCGCGGATCCGGGCGGCCAGGTCGTACAGGCCGCCCGGTTCGGCCTCGAGAGCGAGCACAGTGGTGCGGCGGGTCAGCGCGGCCCGGGGAAAACGGGTATCCCAGCGACGGTCGGCGTCGATCCAGCGGCGCAGGTCGATGAGAAGCCCCCGCAGCGCGGCCACCTCCGCCGGCCAGTGCCGGTCGGACCTCGCGCGGCGGGCGGTACGTGCGGCGGCCAGGCGCTGGCGGCGCTGCTCGGCGGCCTGCCGGCTACCCAGCCCGAGGGCCTCACCGACCTGGGTCCAGGTCGCGCCGGCCTGCCGGGCCCGGTCGATGAGATCGAGTTCGGTGTCGTCGAGTTGGTCCCGGGTGGCCGGAATACCGGCGAGTCGAACGAGCGGGTCGAGCACGCGTCAACGTTACATTGACAGCCCTCGCCGGGCCGGCTCGCTCAGGCGGCTGCGGACTGGCGGCGGGAGCTGTCCGTCGACCAGTTCGGTTGGGCGCTCGGTGCCGCCCACGTGTCGTGCCGGTCCGCGGCCGGGGCCGTTGTCTCGTCGGCGTTGCCGCCCTGGGCGAGGTTCAACGCCCGCTGGGCCTGCTGCCACGGTTCACAGGGCCAGTTCTGCCCGGCGCACAGCAGATGGGTGCAGCCACCGTCCTCGCCCGGTGCGTGCGCGTCGGCGACGTCCAGGGCGAGCCGCCACAGCAGCGGGTCGGTGACGTCAGCGGGACGATCGGCCGTATGACTGTGCCGATCGATGGCGTTCTCGGACATGCGTGATCCCCCTCGTAGTCGAGCCTCACGCTCTTGATCTCCAGTCTGCACGCAGGCCAAACGCCAGATCCGGGACCGTCGGGAGAGGTGGGCGCGGTCACCGGGGCCGGGGCCGCCGATGATTGACAGACCCCTATCTGCGGGCGAAGGATGTCGGCAACTCGATCACCCCAACGATCCGGATGCGTGACGCTGTGTGATCGGCGATGCGGGCAGCGTCGACCGCCGAGCGCGTCGCCTTGGCTGTCCCCGCAGGCTGGCAGCCCGGCGAACCCGCGCTGAAACCGCTGCACCCGCGCCGCGCGCCGAGAAGAGGGGCGACCGCCTCATGTCCACAGTCCGTTCGGGCTTGCGCTGGCGACCCCAGCTGCCCGCCGCCACCGTCCTGGCCGCCTCGGCGGCCGTGTTGCTGCTCGTCAATCCGGCTGCGGCGATCGTGCCGCAGGCCGCCGCGCCGGTAGCCGCGCCCGCCGACCTCGGCCGGCTCGCCGACGAGCGGGCCGACGTGGTCGAGGTGATCCTCGCCGACAGCGCCGAACTCGACGCGCTCGTGGCCACTGGTGTCGACCTCGATCACCACATCACCCATACCGGGGACGGCATCGTCGTGCACGCCGTGGTGACCGGCAACGAGGTCGCCACCCTGACCCGGGCCGGATTCACCTTCGGCAAGGTCCTGCACACGGCGGAGGACGCGGCACAGCGGGTGGCCGAGCGGGAGGCCACCATCGCCGCCCACCTGGCCGAGAACCAGGAGTACGCCGCCGCCGCCGACTTCTCCGCCCGGTCCACCGTCTCCGACGTCAGAATCATCCGGGCGGACTACTACACCTCCGGCGATACGCAGGTGCTCTCGGTCGAAGCCAAGTGGGCGCAGGGCCAGACCGACGCCAGCCCGTTGACAGTCGAGCGGGACAGTGGGCCGGGCACCGAGATCGGCTCCGGCGGCAGCCAGACGATCTCCCGTTTCGTCGACGCCGGCGCCTACCTCTACCACCGGGGCGCGGCGCAGGTGACCAGCCGTCCCGCGTACGTGCGGATCACCAGCCCGAGCGGTGACGTGGCGGTGGCCAAGGTCAACGAGTGGCTGCCCATCCCGCCGAAGGACCCCGAGGGGCCGGGCTACATGAAGGACTTCGTGGCCAGCTACCTGACCCCCACCGAGCTGTACGACCGGATCAAGGCCCTGGCCGCGCAGTACCCGAAGATCTCGGAGATCGTCGAGCTGCCGTACCGGACCAACGGCTACCGGCGCAAGGCGCAGGCCGTGCTCGGCACCGCCACCGACAGCCGGGTGGCTGTCGACTCGCTGGCCTGGGGCCACCAGGGCGGCAACGACGTCACAGTCGAACTCGCCGACCCCGGCGTCGCCGACGCACCCCTGGCGGTCACGGTCACCGGCACCCAGGTCCGCGTCGACCTCGCCACCGACGGCAGCGGCACCGTCACCAGCACCGCCGAGCAGGTCGTCGCCGCGCTCAACGCGCGGGCGGGGACGCTGCTGACCGCGTACACCTATCGGGGCAGCCCGGGCACCGGCGTGGTCGGGCCCGCCGCGCGGACCGCACTCTCCGACGGCCTCGCCGCACCGGCGGCGGTCTCCCGCGACCCGCACCCGGTGTATGCCATCCGCATCGGCAAGCACCGCGACGGCTCCCGGCTCGGCGTGCTGGCGTACGCGCAGGAACACGCCCGGGAGTGGGTGCCGCCACTTGTCACAATCGAGACCGCCGAGCGGTTGCTGCGCAACTACGCGCACGACCGGAAGACCCGCGAGCTGGTCGACAACCTTGACATCTGGATCGCCCCGTCAATCAACCCGGACGGCGGGCACTACTCGTTCTACGACTTCAACTCGCAGCGCAAGAACATGACGAACCACTGCCCGCAGGACGGGTCGGCGGACTTCCTCGGCCGCAACTCGTGGGGCGTGGACAACAACCGCAACTACACCGAGTACAGCCTCTTCGACGGCTACTCGGGTGCCTCCACCAGTTGCACGAGCGGCACCTACGCCGGGCCCAGCGAGCTGTCGGAGCCGGAGAACCGCAACGTCGACTGGCTGGCGGCCCGGCCGAACGTCACGTTCTCGATGAACCTGCACTCATCCGGCAACTACTTCATGTGGTCGCCGGGCTCCTACGCCACCCCCGGCCGGATCTCCGCACCCCGACCGACGCTGGCCGAGGAGTCACTGTTCTGGGGCGCGTCGTCACGGATCCTGACCGCCATCAAGCGGCACCGCAACCTCGCCGTCACTCCGGCCCGGACCGGACCGATCGCCGACGTGCTGTACTCGGCGGCCGGCAACTCCGGTGACATGCTCTGGTACAAGTACGGCATCTACGCCTGGAACTTCGAGGTCGGCACCTCGTTCCAGCCGGCCTGGCAGGAGGCGCACGCCGAGACGATGGAGTTCTCCAACGGTCTGGTGGAGATGCTGCGGGTGGCCCGGGACTTCGACACGGACCGGAAGCGGCCGACAAGTTCGCTGTCGGTGCGGGTCAGCGCCACCCCCGGCATGGTGGACGTGACCTTCTCCACGAGCGAACCGGCGGCGGTCTTCTACACCCTCGACCGGAGCCGACCCACCTACGACTCCACGCTCTACGGCTCGGCCGGCATCCGCGAGGGCGGCGAGACGCTGACCATCCCCGTCGGCACGACTGTGCACTGGTTCTCCGTGGACGCGGCCGGCAACGTGGAGAAGAACTACAAGCCCGACGGTCGGGGCAACAACCACAACAAGCAGAAGGTCAAGGCGCCCAAGGGCTGACCGGACGCCTCGGCGAGCCGTGGGTGCCCGGAAATCTGCCGGCACCCACGGCTTGACCTTGACAGAGTGACAAGGTCTTCACTGTGCCGAGGAGGTGGTCCGGATGAACACGCCGAAGGCGGCCACGGACACGGTGCGAATTCTGCGTGGGCTGGAGAGCGGCAATCCGTCGGTGCGGTTGCGGGCGGCGCTGGCTGTCGGCACGACCCCCGACCCGGTGGCGGTCGACACGCTCGTCGCGCGGTGCGCCGTCGAGCCCGAGTTCTCCGTGCGCGAGATGCTCACCTGGGCCCTCACCCGCCATCCGGCCGCGCTTACCGTGCCCAGACTCGTCGACGAACTGCGCTCCGGGTCGGCCCAGGCACGAAGCCAGGCGCTGCACACGCTGTCCAAGATCGGGGACCGGCGGGCGTGGCCGGCGATCACCCGGGCACTGCTCACCGACGCCGACGACGAGGTGGCCCGCAGCGCCTGGCGGGCGGCGATCGTCCTCGTACCCGACGGTGACGAGCCGGCCCTCGCCGACGTGCTGGCGACCCAGCTCGGACGCGGCGGGCGGGAGACGCAGTTGAGCCTCAGCCGGGCGCTGATCGCGCTCGGTGAGGTGATCACGCCGATTCTGCGGGCCTCGGCCCGGGACAGCGACCCCGGGGTGCGTCGGCACGCGATCGCCACCGAACGTCTGCTGAACGACCCGGACGCCGGCTTCGAGCTGGCGATCGAGGAGGCGAAGCGCGTGGTGGCTCTCGGCGGCAACGACCGGAGGCGGTGACCGACGGTGCTGATCGGTGAGGTGGCCCGACAGTCGGGGGTCAGTGCCCGGATGCTCCGGCACTACGAGTCGCTCGGCCTGGTGGAGCCGACGGGGCGCACCGGAGCCGGTTACCGGGAGTACTCAAGCGAGGATATCCGGCGGATCTTCCACATCGAGAGCCTGCGGTCGTTGGGGCTGTCGCTGCGGGAGGTCCGCCGGGCGCTCGACGACCCCGGCTTCACCCCGGCGCGGCTCGTGGACGACCTCATCCGGCAGACCCGGGAGCGGATCGCGACGGAGACGGAACTGCTCACCCGGCTGCGCCGGATCGGTGCCGCACAACCCGCCGACTGGGCGGACGTCCTCCAGATCGTCGCCCTGCTCCAGGCCCTCGGATCGGAGCACGCCGGGCGGCGGCAGCGCGCCGCCCTCTCCTCGGCCGGCGAGGCGGCGTTGCCGGTGGAGGCACTTGTCGAGGCGGTACTGAGCGAGGCGGATCCGAACGTCGCGGGCGCCCTCCGCTGGGCGTTGGCGCAGTCGGTCGACGGTGCGCCGGCGCTGCTGGCGGCGGGCCTCGACGCAGCCGACGCCGAGGTACGCAAACGTGCCGTCCAGTCCCTCGCCGAGATCCCGGACGGTGATGCGACAGCGCTGCTGCGGGACGCCCTAGCCCACGCTGATTTCGTCGTCCGCCGGTACGCGGCGGTCGCGCTCGGGGCACGCGGGGTGGCCGAGGCGATCCCGACGCTCGTCGAGATGGTCGTCGAGGAGACGAACGAGGCCGACGCGGCCGACGCACTGACCGCGCTGGCCGGTGAGCCCGCGTTGGCGGATCAGATCGCCACCCGACTCGTCGAACGCCTCACCGAGGCGAGCGTCGGGCCGCCCGCACGTCGCCGGCTGACGCAGGCGCTCGCCGACATCCCCGGCCGCACGGCAGCGACCGCGCTCGCCGCACTGTCCCAGGACGCGGACCGTGCGGTCGCGCTCACCGCGACGTACATCCTCACACTGCGCGACGGGCTATAGCGGGCCCCGCTCCCCATCGAGGGGCACCGGCCGCCATGATAAGACGGTGAAGATCCTGTCCATCCAGTCCTCGGTCGCCTACGGTCACGTCGGCAACTCGGCGGCGGTGTTCCCGTTGCAGCGGCTCGGCCACGAGGTCTGGCCGGTGCTGACCGTGCACTTCTCCAACCACACCGGGTACGGCGCGTGGCGGGGCCCGCTGCTCGCTCCCGCCGACGTGGCCGAGGTGATCGCCGGCATCGCCGACCGTGGCGTGCTCGGCGACGCCGACGCGGTGCTCTCCGGCTACCAGGGAGACCCGGCGATGGGCGCGGTGATCCTCGACGCGGTGACCCTGGTCAAGACCGCCAACCCGGACACGCTCTACTGCTGCGACCCGGTGATGGGCGACGTCGGCCGGGGCATGTTCGTCCGGCCCGGCATCCCGGAGTACCTGCGCGACGTGGTGGTGCCCCGCGCGGACATCGTCACCCCCAACCAGTTCGAGCTGGAGTTCCTCGCCGGCCGTTCGACGAACACGATCGACGACCTGCTCGCCGCCGTCGACGCGGTACGCGCCACCGGGCCCCGGCACGTCCTGGTGACGAGCGTGCTGCACGGCGACCTGCCGGCGGGCTCGCTGGAGGTGGTGGCCGTCTCGGATGCCGGGGCGTGGGCGGTGACCACCCCGCTGCTGCCGATCACCCCCAACGGTGGTGGCGACGTCACCGCCGCCCTGTACTTGGCGCACCTGTCCACCACCGGGTCACCCGCCGCGGCCCTGGAACGCACCACCGCCTCCATCTTCGCGGTGCTGGAGGCCACCCTGGCGGCCGGCACCCGGGAACTCCAGCTGGTGGCCGCCCAGTCCGCAATCGCCGACCCACCCACCCGCTTTCCCGCCCGTCGGCTGCGCTAGCCCGACCCGCACCGCCGGTGCTCCTTCGTCGGCGAGGTCGGTGATCTCGCGAAGCTCGTGATGGCTGTCGACGGCCGTGGGGAGATCGCCGACGCGCGTGCACGGCTCGGTCATGAGCTGGCCGGCTGACCGCCGGCAACGCGTACCCCACCGGCCGTCGCAGGGGGTGACAACAGGCCCCGCCCGGCACCCACCACCTCGCGTCCTTTGCTCTGCTTCACCATACGCATCGTTCGCTCTGGGTCACCGTCGCACGGTGATGGTCTGCCGCCGCCAGGTATTCGGCCGCTGGTCAGCGGCTAGTGCGTGGGTTGAAGCAGAGCAAAGCGCGGACAGAGGACAGTGGCCGCTCAGCGGCGTGGATACCGACGGTGAGCGTTACGCGGGGTTACGTGGGCGTCTAGGTGGAGGCGGGTGGTGGGTAGCCAACGGCGGGCAGGATGGCCTGGTCGACGATGGCCGCGAGGGTCTGCTCGTCGGGCGGGGCTCCGTCGTCGAGGAACCGTTTCAGGGTCAGTGCCTCGCCGATGTCCACCACGATCGGGGTGAGCAGGGCGGGGTCGAGTTGTCCCCGGTCGGCGTAGTGCCGCAGCACGGTGCTGGTGAAGGTGCCGCCCCGGACGTCGAAGACCCGGCTGTAGAGGGCTTCGGCCAGGGCGGGGTGGCTGTGCCGCTCGGCCAGGATCCTGGTGGCGGCGGTGCCGGCAGGGCTGACGATCCAGGCGACGAGTTGGCCCAGCGCCTCGATCAGGTCGCCGCGCAGGTCGGTGGCGCCTGGCGTCGGGCGTTCCACCGGGTGGGCGTCGAGCATCGCGTCGATCAGCAGTTCGGTCGGGCTGGACCAGCGGCGGTAGAGCGTGGTCTTCCCGGCTGCCGCCCGACGGGCGATTCCCTCCATGGTCAGGCCGGTGACGCCGGTCTCGGCCACCTCGGTCAGGACGGCGGCGTAGACCGCGCTGATCAGGTCGGCACCGCGTCGCCGGCTGCGCGCCGCTGCCGCAGGAGGCGCGTCTGCCCCGGTCACGGCTGTTCCCTGCTTCTCACCGTGCCCAGCCTAGGGCACGGGCACGGTGTCACCACCCGATCCTTAGGTACGGCAGCGTATCTTAATAAGATACGCTGCCGTACCTAAACTTTCGCGAAAGGTGGCCGACGCATGTCCCGACCCCTCGTGCCCGCTCATCCCTCATCCCGCGACACCCCACCCGGACCGACCCCACCCGGGCGCGATCCGACAGGCGGCCCGACCACCGGCCGGACGCTCGCGCCGGACCTGGCCCGCGGCGCCATGCTGCTCCTCATCGCCCTCGCCCACGCCCACATGCACCGCTACGGCGACGAGACGGCCGGATACCGCGGCTACGCCACCGACGGCGGGCTCGCCGACCGGGTCGTCGCCGGACTACAGGTGCTGCTTGTCGACGGCCGCGCGCTGCCGATGTTCGCCGCGCTCTTCGGGTACGGCCTGGTGCAGTTCGCGGACCGGCGGGCCGCCGCCGGCGCGGACTGGCCGGCAACCCGCACGCTGCTGCGGCGCCGCAGCCGGTGGCTGATCGGGTTCGGCCTGGTACACGCCGCGCTGCTCTTCTTCGGCGACATCCTGGCCAGCTACGGCCTGCTCGGCCTGCTGCTGGTCGGGATGCTCCGGGTCCGCGACCGTACCCTGATCGTGATCGCCGCCGTCGGCACCCTGGTCTTCGCCCTGCTCTCGTTGGGAACTGGATTCACCATCACCGAGAACGGTTCCCCGCCGCTGCCGACCGCCGAGGCGAACCCGCTCGACGCGGTCGCCGCCCGGCTCAGCATCTGGGCCTTCCTCGCTCCGGCCCTCGCGGTGGACGTGTTCGCCCCGTTCCTGCTCGGGATCTGGGCCGCCCGGCGACGGCTGCTCGACCAGCCCGGGCAGCACCTGCGGCTGCTGCGCCGGATCGCCCTGGTCGGCCTGGCCATCGCGGTCGCCGGTGGCGCTCCGTTGGCGCTCATCGACGCGCAGCTCTGGACCGGCTGGGGCAACGGGGTCGCCATCAGCGCCTACGCCGTGCACGGCGTCAGCGGGATCGCCGGAGGACTCGGGTACGCCGCACTGGCCGGCCTGCTCGCCCACCACCTCGCCGGACGGCGCAACCCGGTGGTCACCGCACTGGCCGCCACCGGCCAGCGCTCGCTGACCTGCTACCTGCTCCAGTCGGTGGCCTTCGTCGCGATCTTCGCGCCGTTCGCCGCCGGCCTCGGCGGACAGCTCAGCGATGCCGGTGCCTCCGCCGTCGGGATAGCGGTCTGGCTGGCCACCGTCCTGCTGGCCGAGACGATGCGCCGCGCCGGCCGGCGCGGACCGGCCGAGACGCTGCTGCGCCGCCTGACCTTCCGGAACGCTTACTGACCGTCGGGGGTCAGGGTCGACGGCTGTCGACCCTGACCCCCGATCAATCGGGCGACGAAACCGTCAGTACCGCAGATTACGCAGGTAGCGGTAGCCGACCTCGGCGGTGCGCTGGGGCGTCACGTCGGGAGTGTCGTTCTCCACGATGTACTCCAGCACCGAGTGCTTCCGGAAGATCCGGGCAAAATCGATCATTCCGGTGCCCAGGTCGGCCATGTCGCCGTCGGCGGCGTGCCGGTCCTTGACGTGGTACTGGAGCACCCGCTGCGGTGCGGAGCGGATGACGTCCAGGGTGAAGCCCTCGGGGTCCGTCACGCCGTCACCGGACTCGATGCCGCCGGTGACCGCCCAGTAGATGTCGATCTCCAGGTGGACGAGCCGGGGGTCCAGCTCCTCGGTCAGGATGTCCCACGGGGTCCGACCACCGCCGAGGTCGATTGTGAACTCGTGGGCGTGGTTGTGGTAGCCGTACCGCAGACCGGCGCGGGCCGCCGCGGCGGCCTCGACGTTCATCTGCTCCGCCCACCGCTTCCAGTCGTCGGCGTTCTCCGAGTAGAGGTAGGGCACCACCATGAACTTCTGCCCCAGCGTGACCGCGTTGCGGATCTTCTCCTGAAGCGCGGCGGGGGTCTCGCTGATCCCGTCGTGGCTGGACGTCGCCTTGATGCAGATGCTGTCCAGGAAGCGACGCAACTGGGCGGCGTTGCGGCCGAAGTAGCCGAGCGCCAGCTCCACCTTCGGGTAGCCGATCCGGGCGAGGTGCCGCAGCGTGGCGTCGTATCCCGGCTCGCCGTTCAACGCGTCGCGGACCGTCCACAACTGGATGCTGATCAGGCCCGGCGGCACCCGCCGCCGACCGGCATGCCCCGGTCCGTGCCCGTGGCCGGGCTTGGCGGCGGCGGCTGTCGCGCCGACACCTGCCGTGGCGAGGCCGACACCGGCCATCGCGGCAACCGAGCCGCGTAGCAGGCCCCGTCTATCGAGGACGGAACGCCGCAGCGCGGCAATCCCGTCATAGCCGTAACACATGATGACTCCTCTCGTGGGTCTACGCGCCCGGAACCAGGACGACCTGGTCGGTCCCGGTCAGCGGCGGCAGGCCGTCGTCACCGGGGTCGGTGTAGGAGGCGACGAACACGGCGGACAGGTTGTCGGTCTCCGGGTCGTGACCGGACGGCACGGTGGTCAGGATCGAGCCGGTGCAGCCGTTGGCTGTGGTCTGCGGGTGGCCGTGATCGTCGTGGCCGAGGATGTACGTCACGCTGACCCGGGCACAGTCGACCGGTTGGTCGTCGGTGACCTGCACCTCGTACCGGATGGTGTCGCCGAAGGCGAAGGGTTGACCCTCGACCGGCGCGATCAGCTCGACCACCGGCTCGGCGTTGCCGACCACGACGCGCACCGACGCCGACGCCGAACGCCCCTTCTGGTCGGTCACCTTCAGGGTCGCCTCGTAGCTGCCGTTCTCGCGGTACGTGAACGTCGGGTTCGCCGACCGCGAGTCGACCCGGTTGTCGTCGTCCAGGTACCACTCGTACCGCAGCCGGTCGCCGTCCGGATCGGTGGTGCCCTCGCTGGAGAACTCCACTGTCAACGGGGCAAGACCGGCGGTCTGGCTGGCCGAGACCGTCGGGACCGGGCTGCGGTTACCGTCCCAGCCGATGTGGTCGATCCGGGTCAGCTGGGCCTCCGGGTTCTCGCTGAAGAAGCCGTCGCCGTACTCCAGGGCGTAGAGTGCGCCGTCGCGGCCGAACTCCAGGTCCATCGGGTTGTCGAAGACGACCGAGGGCAGCACCGGCTCGATTCCGCTGAGCTTGCCGCGCCGGTCGAGCTGGAACGCCTTGACGTAGTCGCGGGTCCACTCGTAGAACAGCGGCTTGCCGTCGTAGTACGCCGGCCACGCCACCGGGTTGCGGCCCCGGGTGGTGGAGCGGTCGAAGCGGTACGCCGGACCGGCCATCGGTCCGATGCCGCCGGTGCCCAGCTCCGGGAACTCGGGGGACAGGCCGTAGCCGTACCACACGTCCGGCTGCTGCGTCGCGGGCAGCTTCCGCAGCCCGGTGTTGTTCGGGGACTCGTTCACCGGTGCCGAGCAGTCGAATTCCGCGCCCGACTCCTCGGTGGCGAAGTCGTAGTCCCGGTACGGCAGTTGCGGGGTGATGCAGTAGGGCCAGCCGTGGTTGCCGGCCTTGCGCGCCACGAACCACTTGCCGTGTCCCGCCGGTCCGCGCAGCGGATCGGGCTGGCCGGCGTCCGGTGAGTAGTCGGCGACGTACAGGTCGTCGGACTTGCGGTCCAACTCGATCCGGAACGGGTTACGCAGACCCATCAGGTAGATCTCCGGGCGGGTATCCCGCGTGCCGGGCTTGAACAGGTTCCCCTTCGGGATGGAGTACCTGCCGTTGTTGCCGACCTTGATCCGCAGGATCTTGCCGCGCAGATCGTTTGTGTTGGCCGAGGTGCGCTGCGCGTCGTACGCGGGATTGCGGCCGGGCCGCTCGTCGATCGGGGCGTAGCCACCGGACTCGAACGGGTTCGTGTCGTCCCCGGTGGACAGGTACAGGTTGCCCTTGGCGTCGAAGACGATGTCCCCGCCGACGTGGCAGCAGATGCCCCGGTCCACCGGTACGTCGAGGATCTGCTGCTCGCTGCGCAGGTCCAAGGTGTCCTTGACCAGGCGGAACCGGGACAGTCGGATGACGCCCTCGAACGGCGCGAGTTCCTCCTCGGTGCCCCAGGCCGGCGCGTCGCCCTCGTTGACGTCAGGTGTGGACGGATCGTCGACAGGGGTGTTCATCGGCGGCGAGTAGTACAGGTAGATCCAGTTGTTGCCGCCCCGGCCGAAGTTCGGGTCGATGGCGACGTTCTGGAGTCCCTCCTCGTCGTGCTGGTAGACGTCGAGGGTCGCGGCGATGGTGTTACGGCCGGTGTCGGGGTTGTGCAGCCACACCACGCCGGCGCGGGTCACGTGCAGCACCCGGCCGTCGGGCAGGACGGCGAGGTCCATCGGCTCGCCGGGGCGGTCGTTGAGGGTGACCTTCTGAAAGGCCGTGTCGGGTGGGGGGTTTGTGGTGCCGGGCGCGGCCGTGGGGGTGGTCGGCGCGGCCATCGAGCTTGCGGGCGGGGCGACGAGCGTGATGGTCGTCAGGCCGGCCACGGCGAGCGCGAGTCGTCTCTTCAACTGCCTCTCCTTGGTGTGAGGACGGGTCGGGCAGGTCGGGACGTGCTGGATCTGGGCTTCTCCTCCGGGTATCGGGCAGCACCGAGCGGCCCGTTGGACCGCCGGTGGGCGGAGCGGGCGCGGAAACTGGAGGTTGGGTAGGTGTCCGAGGGGCCGTCGGAGGTCACGATCGAGGCGCTGGCCCCTGTGGCGGTTCACCGCGTCGTAACATCCGGGGTGAAGCTAACAAAAGCGATGTCGATGTGTCTATGGCTTCTGCCGGATTCAGGGGAACTTTCGGCTCCAGCAGCGAAAGCAATGTCCACGCAGGAAAAACCGCCCTCAGGTCCGGTCAGCGGCCCCCGGCTGAGGGCGGTGCCTGTCGGATCGACGGCTCAGTGCGGCCCGTCAGACGATCCGGCGGTGTGGCGGGCGCCCCGGACCGCGTACCGGTGCATCGTCACGCCCTGATCGAATGACGCCTGCTCGATCAGGTCGAGCTGGACCGGTTCGTCATGCGCGTCGAACAGCGGCCGACCGGTGCCGAGTACGACGGGGTGGGTGAAGAGCAGCAGTTCGTCGAGTAGCCCCGCCTGCAGCAGGCTGGTGGCCAGGGTGGCGCCGCCGACCCCGATGTCGCCGGCGGTCTGCTCCCGCAGCCGCGCGAGTTGCTCGACCGCGTCGTCGCCACCGATGACCCGCGTGTTGTGTCCGGCGTCGGCGCGGGTGCGGGAGACAAGCACCTTGGGCATCGAGGTCCAGATCTCACCGTACTCACGCAGGAAGCCCGGCAGAGATTCGTCGTCGCGGGCGGCCGGCCAGAACGCCTCCATCGTCTCGTAGATCGTGCGACCCTCCACCATCAGCGACATCGCCCGCGCCCGCGCGTTGAACTCCCGGTGCAACGACTCCCCGATGCGCATCCAGTCGCCGCCGCCCTGCTCATTCAGGGCGCGCTCGATCCGCAGATCGACAGACACGTTCATCCAGTACACGAACCGACCCGACACGCTGCCTCCCAGCTTGTAGTTATCTGCACCTGCTCCCGGCCCGACGCCGGGTGCTCAGCCTGGTCGTCCACACCCTCAGGGCGTGTCGAGCCGGGCGAGCAGGGCCCGAGGCGCCACCGCCCGGTAGCCGTCCTCGATGACCTCGGCCAGCTCGGCCTCGCCGATGCCGCTGTCGAGGCGTACGCCGACCCAGCCGCGATGCCCGACATAGGGTGGGCGGAAGTAGGTCTGCGGATTCTCCGCGATCAGCTCGACGGCGGCACCCGGCGGCGCGGCACACCACAAGTGCGCGAAATCGTCCTGGTGATGGCCGTCCGGCCAGACGGTAGCGAAGGATCTCTTGCCCCGGACGAACCAGGTTGGGGTGCCATGACTCAGCCGCTCGCTGACCTCGGGAAGCCGCAGGCAGGCCCGCCGGACGATCGCCACCATGTCGGTCATCGCCACACGCTACGACAAGGGTCCGACACGTCCAGGCAGCCGCCGTTGCCGGATTTCCCGCTTCAGGCCGGCGGGATGGCGATGACCTCGACGTCGACGCCCTCGTTCCGCAGTGTCTTCATCGCCTGGTAGAGCGCCACCTGGGCGAACGTGAAGAGGTAGTCGACGGTGACCTGCCGGCTACCTTTCGGGCCGCTGTCACCCCGCACGCCGCTGACGCTGACCCGCGTCGACGTGGTGTGGCCCCGGTCCGCGTCGGAGCCGGTGGCGCCGCCGTCCCTCGAAGAGTCGGCCGCCGTCGAGGAACGCGCCCGGGTGAACGTGTGGGTCTACAGTTGCGGAGGGAGATGCAGCGGCAGCGGCTCCCGTACCGGAAGGACCTTGTCGCCGCGGTGGACGACGAGTTGCCGGAGGCACTGTGAGAGTGGTGCTGTTGGATCTGGCACGCGCCCCGCGTTCTGGAAGACTCCCCGAAACATCCATCCTGGCCCATCGACTCCGATGAACAGCAGCTCATTCTGACCGTCCTCAGTGGCAATTACCGTATGGAGGGCGACGCCGTAATCTCCGACGATCTCCTCGACGGTCGAGTCGGATTCGGTCAGCTTTTGGGCTATCTCTGAACGTACTTCGTCCCAGATGCCTTCGTCCACCGGGGCGGCGAAGGCGCTTATCTGGAGCGCGCTGGTTTTATGCACGAGGACGATCTGTTGAACGTTCTGGTTCGAGTCGGTGGACACCCGTACTTCAACTCCGTCGACGGCCGGTATCTGCAGGCTGCCGAGGTCGAGACGCTGTACTTTCGGTGATTCGGTCTGCCCGTCAGGAGGGCCACCAGCACCGGCAAGGTACGCCTCGATCGTCAGCTCACTCATTGACCGAGGCAGGTCGTCGGCGTTCGCACCGACCAAGCGGACGTTGAGACTGGGGTGACGCTGGGTTCGTAGCGTGTCGGGGTGGTTCTCGCCGAGGGTCGCCCGCCGTCGCTGCAAGGTGTCCTGGTGCAGGTCGCGGGCTTGAGCGTATTCGCTCATCGCGTACAGCGTGACGCCTAGCTCGTGGGCGCTGAGCAGGGTGTCGGGGTGATCTTCGCCGAGGGTGGTCTGGCGTCGCTGCAGAACGTCCTGGTGCAGGTCGCGAGCTTGGGTGTATTCGCCCATAGCGTGCAGGGTGCCCGCTAGC
>NZ_BOOZ01000055.1 GCF_016863495.1 Micromonospora andamanensis | reverse complement strand
AAGCCCGAGGATCTGGCCAGCCCCGACTGGCTCGGCACCTCCGCAGCCAAGGGCAGGCTCGCTGACAATCTCGTCAGCGCGGCGCAGTTCCTCAAAGATCAGCAGAAGATCGACGCTGTGCCGGACCTGGCGACCGTGCAGGCAGCGATCTACACCGAAGGACTACCCGATGCCCTCGGCTGAATCCGGTGACACCGCGGCGATCACCGTCACCGACGTCGAGCACAGGTACGGCGATGTCGTCGCCCTCGGCCCCATCGATTTGACGGTGCCGCCGGGCGAGTTCCTCGTCCTGGTCGGCGCGTCCGGGTGCGGCAAGAGCACACTGCTGCGGCTGATCGCCGGCTTCGAGCGGCCCACCACCGGCACGGTCCTGACCGGCGGCGTACCACCGATCCCGGGGCGCGGCGCCGGCCTGGTTTTTCAGCAGCCCCGGCTCTTTCCGTGGAGAACCGTCGGCGGCAACATCGAGTTGGCCCTGCGGTACGCCGGGCAGCCCACCGACGGCATCGACGCGCTCCTCAACCGGGTCGGGCTGCACGACGTGGCAAAGCGCCGCACCTGGCAGATCTCCGGCGGCCAGCAGCAGCGAGTCTCCATCGCTCGGGCCCTCGCCGCCGACCGCCCACTGCTGCTGCTCGATGAACCGTTCGCGGCGCTCGACGCGCTCACCCGCGAGCGCCTCCAGGAAGACCTTCGCTCGGTCAGCACCGCGACCGGGCGCACCTCGATCTTCGTTACACACAGTGTGGACGAGGCAGTCTTTCTCGGCAGCCGGGTCGTGGTGCTCAGCCCTCGTCCCGGCCGGATCGTCCTGGACCTGCCCGTCCACCTACCTCGCACCGGCATCACCCCGGACGATCTGCGAGGCCTGCCCGATTACGCCGCCCTGCGTGCCGAGATCGGACACGCCGTCCGAAGCGAAGGAGCATCCGCGTGACCATGGTCCATACCCAGCTCGACCTCGAACCGCTGGGACCACACTTTGGTGCTCTGGTCCACGGTCTGGATCTGGCCATCGCCACCGACGAGGAGGTCGTGGCGCTGCGCGCAGCGCTCGTCGACCGCAAGGTGCTCTTCCTGCGCGGTCAGCGCCTCGACGACGATGGTCAGGTGCGTCTGGGACGCCGGATCGGAGAACTGACCGCATCCCACCCCGTGGTCGGCGGCGTCGATGACGCACACCCCGAGATCTACGCCCTCGACAGCACGGACAACGGCTTCGCCGACGTCTGGCACACCGACGTCACCTTCATGAAGCGACCACCACTCGGCTCGATCCTGCGCGCCGTCATCCTTCCGCCGACCGGCGGAGACACCAACTGGGCCGACGCGCAACTGGCGTACGAGTCGCTCAGCGCACCGGTACGGCAGCTTGTAGATCAACTCACGGCGGTACACGACGGCACCCGCGAGTTCGGTTACTACCTGGCCCAGCGCGGGGGCAACGTGTGGGAGGGCCAACAGGTGTCCCGGCTGGACCCGGTCGAGCACCCGGTCGTCCGGGTCCATCCCGAGACCGGTCGTCGAGGAGTCTTCGTGAACCCGGGCTTCACCTCGCACATTGTCGGCGTGTCCGAGGTCGAGAGCCGGGCCATCCTGGACCTGCTCTACGCCCACCTCACCAAGCCGGAGCACATCGTGCGACACCGCTGGTGTGCAGGGGACGTAGCGCTCTGGGACAACCGCAGCACCGCCCACTACGCCAACCGCGACTACGGATCCGCCCGGCGGGTCATGCACCGCATCACCCTGCGCGGCGACATTCCCTACGGCCCGGAGGACCAGGAACGTCACCCGTGCCATTCCTTGGCCAGCAGCTCGTAGGAGTTGACCCGGTCAGCGTGTGAGTGGGTGATGGTGGTGATGAGCAGTTCGTCGGCAGAGGTGACGTCGCGCAGCGTCCGCAGGTGGCGCGCGACGGTGCTGGGCGAGCCGGCGAACTGGGTGTCAACCCGATCCGCCACGAGGTCCGCATCCTCCTGGGTCCAGGTGTGCGCTGCGGCCTGCTCGGGGCTGGGGAACGGGATCGCCCCACGTCCTCGGCGGATGCTGCGTACCCACAGGCCGTAGGGCGTGGCGAGGTGGCGGGCGGTGGCGTCATCGGGTGCGACGACAACGTCGGCGGAGACGATGACATACGGCTCGGTCAGCGTCGCCGAGGGCCGGAACGCCGCCCGGTACGCCTGCACCGCGTCGAGCACGGTGGCCGGGCTGACGTGGTAGTTGGCGGCGAACGGCAGCCCGAGCGTGCCGGCGAGTTGGGCGCTCTCACCCCCGCTGCTGCCCAGCAACCACACCTGTACGTCGGCATCCTCACCGGGTGTTGCGTGCGCGTCGAGGCCGTCAGCGTCGCGGTAGTCGCCGCGCAGCAGGGCGAGCAGGTCTCCGACCTGCTCGGCGAAGGCCGGCGGCTGGGCACCCGGTTGCTGCAGCAGCGCCGAGTGCAGCGCGGCACGCGGTGAGGTCAGGATCTTCGCGAACGAGAACGGGGGCGGGATGAGTAGTCCGTCGACCACCCGCGACTCGGCAGCGGTGGGCGGGGCGTCGGCGGCGAGCTCCCGGACCGCCTCGGCCCGCCGCTGACCGGAACGGCCGAGACCGAGATCGATCCGGCCCGGGTACAGGGCGTCGAGGGTGCCGAACTGCTCCACCAAGGCCAGCGCGGTCTGATGGCCGAGTTGTACGGCTCCCGAGCCTACCCGGATGTGGTGGGTGGCGGCGGCGACCTGCCCGATCAGCACCGCCGGGGCGGCGCTGGCCACTCCCGGGGCGAAGTGGTGTTCGGCGAGCCAGTACCGACGGTAGCCGAACTGCTCGGCGCGGCGGGCGAGGTCGATGGTGTTGCGCAGGGCCTCGCCCACGGTGCCGCCTGCGGGCACCGGGGACAGGTCGAGCACGGACAGTGGAGTCGATGGCATGGTGTTCCCCGATTCAGCTCAGGCGCTGGTGGCGGACGACGCGGTGCAGGGGGCGGCTGGGGATCGCTCGACGCAGCGCGGGAGCGATCTCGGTCTGGAACAGTTCGAGGGTCTGCCGGTGCTGCTTGTCGGTGAGGCCGTCGGAATCGGCCTGCAGATGGATCACCTCGTGGCCGAACCGTTCGTGGTACCGCAGCACCTTCTCGATGATCTGAGGCGGGCTGCCGACCAGGATCGAGCTGCGTTCGATGGCGTCCTCAAGGCTCTCGAAGACCGGCCGTACGCCGACCTTCCGGAACGCCGCGACCCGCGCGTCGAAGATCGGCCGATAGGTCTCGACCGCCTCCTGTGAGGTTCGCGCCGCGTAGAAGCCGGCGGTGCCGGCGCCCACCAGGGCATCGGCCGGGTCGTGACCGTAGTGCACCCACCGCTCACGGTAGTAACGGATCAGCTCCGCGTACGGCTCGATGGGGTTTGTGACGTTGGCGGAAAAGATCGGGTCGCCGTAGCGTGCTGCCAGGTCCACGGACTCGCGACTGGTGGCACTACCGTGCCAGACGCGGATGGGCTGTTGCAGGGGCCGGGGCCAGGTCTCGGCGTCCACCAGCGGCGGCCGGAACCGGCCGGACCAGGTGACTTTCTCCTCCCGCCACAGCCGCCGGAACAGCTCGTAGCCTTCCCGATTGCGCGCCCACTGGTCTTCCGCGGTGACGTGGAACAACTGAGCCTGGGCGGCACCGTTGCCCTTACCGATGATCAGGTCCAGTCGGCCACCGGACAGGTGGTCCAGGGTGGCGTAATCCTCGTAGGCCCGCACCGGGTCCAGCAGGCTGAGTGTGGTGACCGCGGTGAACAGCCGGATGGTGGACGTGCGCGCGGCGATGTGGCTGAGCACCACCGGCGGCGACGAGGAGATGAAGGGCCGTTCGTGGCGCTCACCGACGCCGTACCCGTCGAAGCCCAACTCCTCGGCGAGTACCGCGTTGTCGACGACCTGGCGGAACCGTTCGGTGGTGCTTCTGCGCCGCCCGGTGACCGGGTCGGGCAGGTGGGTGATGAGGGTGATGAGGAGGACCTTCATGCCGACGCCACAGTGGGTGAGACCGGACGAGCAGCACCCAGACCGAGGTGCTCGCGCAGGGTGGTGCCGGTGTAGCGGGTGCGGAAGACACGCTTTTCCTGCAGCAGCGGCACTACCTGGTCGACGAACTCGTCAAGACCGCCCGGGGTCAGGTGGGGCACCAGGATGAACCCGTCTGCCGCATCGGACTGCACGAAGTGGTTCATGCGCTCGGCGACCTGCTGCGGGGTGCCGACGAAGGACTGCCGGCCAGCGACCTCGATGATCAGATCACGGATGCCGAGGCCCTTCTCCTCGGCGAGGGTACGCCACTGGCGCGCGGTGGCGACCGGGTCGGCGTGCATCCCAGCGCGGCCACGACTGATCGCTTCGCCGGAGACGTCCGGATCGATTGTCGGCAACGGCCCGTCCGGGTCGTGTCCGGACAGGTCGCGGTTCCACAGTTGCTCAAGCAGCAGCAGGGCCGTCTGCGGGCTGAACTGTTGACGGCGGATGTGGTGGGCCTTCTCCTGGGCTTCGGCGTCGGTGTCGCCGAGGACGACAGTCACCCCGGGAATGATCTTCAGGTCATCCGGTTGGCGGCCGTGGCGGTCCAGCCGGGACTTGACGTCGCGGTAGAACTCCTGCCCGGCCTCCAGCGTACCGTGGCGGGAGAAGATCGCGTCGGCGCTGGCGGCGGCGAACTCCCGCCCGTCGGGCGAGTCGCCCGCCTGCAGGATCACCGGGTGTAGCTGCGGGCTTCTCGGCACCGTGAAATGGCCCGCGATGTCGAACTGGTCGCCGTGGTGACCGAAGGTCCCCGGGTCGGCCGCGCTGAGGTAACGACCACTGGCGCGATCACCGACCACGGCATCGGCCGGCCAGGACTCCCACAGCTGGCGGGTGGCGCTGACAAACTCCGCCGCACGCTCGTAGCGCAGGGATCGGTCCAGGAAGCCACCACGGCGGAAGTTCTCCCCGGTGAAGGCGTCGGAGGTGGTGACCACGTTCCAGGCGGCCCGCCCGCCGGAAAGGTGATCCAGGGTGGCGAGTTGGCGGGCCAACTCGTACGGCTCCCGGAAGGTCGCATTGAGGGTGCCGGCGAGGCCGAGGTGTGTGGTGACGGCGGCCAGGGCGGCCAGCACGGTCAGCGTGTCAGGACGGCCCACCACGTCCAGGTCGTGGATGCGGCCACGCTGCTCGCGCAGCCTCAGTCCTTCGGCGAGGAAGAAGAAGTCGAACAGACCGCGCTCGGCGGTACGGGCAAGGTGGACGAAGGAGGCGAAGTCGATCTGGCTGCCGGAGTCGGGATCGCTCCACACAGTCGTGTTGTTCACGCCGGGAAAGTGGGCGGCGAGGATGATCTGTTTGGGCACGGCGAACTCCAGTAATCAGGCGGTTGACTCGGCGGCGTACCGGTTGGCCGGGCGGGGCAGGCCGAGCAGGTCGCGCAGCGTCCCACCCGGGTAGCCGGCGCGAAACAGGTTCCGGTCGCGCAGGGCCGGGACCAGCGCCCGGGTGATCGCCGTGAGATCGTCGGGGAGCACGGCGGGACGCAGCCGGAACCCGGCCAGGCCGCTGCGCTGCCACTCCTGGATGAGGTCGGCGAGCTGTCCGGGGGTGCCGGTGAACGTGGTCGCGTCGGAGTGCAGGTCAGTGCTGGCCAGGTTGTTGAGGCGGGCCCGACGCCCGCGCGCCAGGGCTGGTGTCTCGTCGAGCAGGACCAGCAGGTCGGCGAGGATGCGCAGCGGCGGCCCGGTGCGGCCGACGACCTCCTCGGCGGCCCGGATCTCGGCAACGATGGCGGCGGCGTGGCCGGCGTCGGCGGGGGTGACGAAGACGACGTCGGCGTGCCGGGCGGCGAAGGCGTACGGCACCGATGAATGGGCGAGGGCGGCCACCACCGGCTGGCCCTGTGGTGGGCGGGGCACGATGGACGGCCCCTTCACGGAGAACCACCTGCCGGTGAAGTTGATGTAGTGCAGCCGATCCCGGTCGACGAAGCGACCGGTGGCGACATCCCGAATCTCGGCATCGTCCTGCCAGCTGTCCCAGAGCCGCCGGACGACCTCTACGGCGTCGCCCGCTTCGGCGAACAGGTCGCCGATGAGACGTACCGTCTCCGGGTCGTCGAGCCTGGTCGGATCCAGGATGGGCAGGTCGCGGCGGCCGAAGTGGCGCGCCTCGGATCGGCGCGCGGAGACGCGAGGTCGCCAGCCGGCCCTCCCGCCGCTGACATGGTCGAGGGTGGCCACCGCGGTGGAGACGTGGAACGGTTCGGTGTGCGTGACGCTTGTGGTCGGTAGCAGTCCGATGTGCCGGGTCAGGGGGGCGATCCGGGCGGCGACGAGCAGTGCGTCCAACCGTCCGCGTACCTGGTCGGTGTGCCCGTCTGGTCCGTCGGCCGCGCCTGATTGCAGGTCGAGGCTGTCTTCGAGGGTGACCATGTCGAGCGCAGCGCGTTCGGCTTCGCCGGCCAGGGTGGCCCACCAACGGGGGGACAGCGGCGCGGTGGGGTCGGCGGGTGAGATACGCCAGGCAGCCGGGTGCCAGCCGAGGCCGTCGAGGGCCACGGCCAGGTGGAGAGTGGAGTCGGACATCGGTGCTTCCTCCTACGGTCGGCCGTCGGTGACGAGGTCTGGCAGCGCGTCGAGCAGCGATCGGGTGTAGTCGTGGCGCGGGTAGGTGAAGACGTCTCCGACCGGGCCGTCTTCGACAATCTCGCCGTCCTTCATGACGAGGACCCGGTCGGCGAGGTGGTGCACGACGCCCAGGTCGTGGGAGATGAACAGCAGCGCGGTGCCGTCGGCGGCGCGCAGGTCAGCCAGCAGGTCGAGGACCTGCGCCTGGACGGAGACGTCGAGGGCGGAGACCGGTTCGTCGCAGACGATCAAGGTGGGTCGGGGGGCGACAGCGCGGGCGATGGCGACGCGTTGGCGCTGGCCGCCGGAGAGCGACCGGGGGTGCCGGTCGCGCAGGTGCGGTTCGAGGCCGACGCGGCGCAGCAGTGCCGTAACGTCGTCGACGCGTGCGGCGCGGGTGAGTCCAGGGTCCAGGTTCTCGGCGATCAGCTGCCCGACGGTGTAGCGGGGGTCGAAGGAGCTCATCGGATCCTGCGAGATCACCTGGAGCCGGCGTCGTAGTGGACGGCGGCGTCGTTCCACCGCGGCGGACCATGGGGTGCGTTCGAATGTGACGTCGCCGGCGTCGGGGGGCAGGAGACCGGCGACGATCCGGGCGAGGGTGCTCTTGCCGGAGCCGGACTCCCCCACCAGGCCGAGCGTCTCGCCGCGGGCGATGGTGAACGAGACGTTCCGGACGACTGTGTGTTCCCCGTACCGCTTGGTCAGGCCGGCCACGCTGAGCACCGGGTCTCCGGCTCGGACCGGTTGGCGGGCCGGCAGTGTCGCTTGGACCCGCACCACAACGGTGCGGCCGGGACCGCGACGGGCGGGTGTGCTCAGCCGGCGTCCGCGTGAGGAGGCCGACGGCACCGCGTCGAGGAGCTGCCGGGTGTACGGGTGGTTCGGGGCGCGCAGCAGCCGGTCAGCCGGTCCCTGTTCGACGACCTGACCGTCGCGCATGACCAGGATCCGGTCGGCGATCTGGCCGACGACGGCAAGGTCGTGGCTGACCAGCAGGAGGCTCTGCCCAGCGGCCCGGCGTTCGGCGAGCAGGCTCAGGATCTGTGCCTGCACGGTGACGTCCAGAGCGGTGGTGGGCTCGTCGGCGATCAGCAGGGCCGGTTCCCCGGCGATGGCCGAGGCGATCAGGGCGCGCTGGCGCAGGCCGCCGGAGAGCTGGTGGGGGTACTGGCGGGACCGACGTTCCGGTTCCGGCACATGGACCTGGTCCAGCAGGTGGATGGTGCGGCCGGCCCGTTCCCAACGGTTGACGATGTCATGGGTGGCGAGCACCTCGGCGATCTCCGCGCCCACCGTGCGCAGCGGGTCCAGGGAAACCAACGCGTCCTGGAGTACGAGGCCGGCGAGACGGCCCCTGATGCGCCGCCAGTCGCGGGGGCGGTGACCTCGTACGTCCTGGCCGGCCAGTTCGAGGCGGGTGGCCTTGACGCGGGCGCCTGGGCCGGGGAGCCCCACGAGGGTACGGACGGTGACGCTCTTGCCCGAGCCGGACTCACCGACGATCGCGACGAATTCACCACGTTCGACAGTGAGGTCCACACCCCGTACGGCCCGCACCTCGCCGCCCTTCGTGGCGAAGGTGACGTGCAGGTTCTTGACGGCGACCAGTTGGCTCATCGGCTCTGCCGTCCGTCGAACCGGGCCTGCCAATGCCGACCGAGGACTGTCAGCGCCACCACGGTGAGGGTGATCGCGACACCCGGTGGGATGGTGATCCACCAGCCCACCTGTAGGTAGTTACGGCCCTCGGAGAGCATCGCGCCCCACTCGGGAGAGGGTGGTTGCGGACCCATGCCGAGAAAGCTCAGACCGGAGGCGGCGAGAACCGCCTCGCCGAGTCCGATCACGGCCAGCACCGGGATCGGGCCGAGGACGTTGGGTAGGACATGGCGGGCGACGAGCCGGGTCGGGGACAGGCCGAAGGTCACGGCCTGCTCGACATATCCGGCGCGGCGCACGAGCAGCGTCTGCGCCCGGACCACCCGAGCGTGGTGGGGCAGGGTCGCGATGCCGATGGCGACGATGAGGCTTGTGGTGCCCGGACCGACGACGGCGATGAGCAGCAACGCCAGCAGCAGCATCGGGAACGCGGACAACGCGTCGAAGGAGCGGCTGAGTCCTTCGTCGGCGATCCGGTGCGCGAGTCCGGCGAGCAGGCCGAGCAGCACTCCTGCGGTGACCGCCATGGCGGTGGCGGCGACGCCGATGGTGAGCGAGTGCCCGGCGCCGTGCACCACCCGGGTCCACACGTCGCGGCCGAGGTGGTCGGTGCCGAGCCAGTGCGCCGCACCGGGTGGGGCGAGCACCGTGAGCGGATCGGCGGCGAGGGGGTCGCCGGGGGCGAGCAGGCTCGGGCGGACCACGGCCACGAGCAGCAGAAGCAGAAACCCACCGGCGACCAGCGGGCCTGGGCGCGGCCGCCGCCGACGCACGACCGGATGGAGAGATTCACCGTCCAGGGCTGTGGTGGACTCGGCGGGCACGCCGGCCAGCGTCACGGTCATCGTCAGCTCCTTCGTAGGCGCGGGTCGACGAGCAGGTATGCGAGGTCGGCGGCGGTGTTGACCACCACGTAGACCGCGGCGGAGAGGGTCACCACGGCAAGGACGACGGGCATGTCCTTGCCGGTCACCGCGGCGAGGGTGACCTGGCCGAGTCCGGGACGGCCGAAGACCTGCTCGACGATGACGGCCCCGCCGAGCAGGGTCCCGAACAGCCAGCCGGCGAGTGTGATCGTCGGCAGCAGCGCGTGGCGCAGGGCGTGACGCAGCAACACCGCGCTCTCCCGCGTTCCCCGGGAGCGGGCGGTCAGGACGAACGGTTCGTCCAGCGCCCGGTCGAGCGCGTCACGCAGGATCTGGGCGAGCAGGCCCGCGATGGGCAGGGCGAGGGTGACGGCGGGGAGCACCAGGGCGGCGACGCCCTGATCGCCGGCCACCGGGAAGAGGCCCAGCCGGAACGAGAAGACGGTGAGCAGCACGATGCCGATGAGGAATGTCGGGGTGGAGACCAGCACCAGCTCGAGCCCGGAGCTGGCGCGCCGCAACCAGGGCCGACGATGGCCGGCGGTCGCGGTGGCGAGGGCGATGGCGAGCAGCACGCCGAGCCCGGCAGCGGTCACCGCGAGGGTGAGGGTGGCGGTGAGCTGCTCGCCGATCACCTCCGCCACGGGACGTTGCAGCAGGTAGGAGCGGCCCAGGTCGCCTTCGGCGAGGCGGCGCAGGTAGTCGAGGTACTGGACGGCCGCCGGCCGGTCCAGGGCCCACTCGGTGATGATCTCTGCCCGGATCTGCGGGGTGTCGGCGCCGTCGCCGACGATGGCGTCAACGGTGTCGCCGGGCGCGGCCAGCAGCGCCAGATAGGCGGCGCTGGTCGCGGCCCAGAGGACGACGAGTCCGGTGCCGAGCCGACGGGTCACGGCGCGCAGGCGGGGCTGGCGCATGTCAGTTGCCGATCCACAGGTCGTAGGCGCTTGCGGGTACGCCGGCGGTGGGTTCGAACCGGACGCCGCCGACTGTGGTGCTGGCGGCGATCTGGTCGGCCGGCGCGTAGAGGGGCAGCAGCAGGGCCTGGTCGACGACGACGCGTTGTTGCAGGTCGGCGTAGATCGAGGCGCGCCCGGCGGGGTCGGCGGTGGCCTGGCCGGTGTCGAGAAGCTGATCGATGCGGGGATCGTTGACCCTGGTCCGGTTGATGCCGCCCTGGCTGTGTAGGAGTAGGTTCAGCGCGGCCCCCGCGTCCGTGTCGGCGCGGGAGTTGTCGAACACCTCGTACTGGTTGGTGTCGAAGGCCTCCTGGGCGGTGCCCTGGTCGACGAGGGATATCTTGAGGTCGATGCCGGCGCTCTGCTTGACAGCGGCCTGGATGGCCTGGGCCAGCACGTCGCGGCGGTCTCTGACGAACGGGGCGGCCTGTACCAGCCGAACCGTCAGCCGCCTGCCGTCCTTGACCCGGTAACCGTCCGCGTCGCGCCGGGTCCAGCCGGCCTGGTCCAGCAGGGCGTTGGCGGTGGTCGCGTTGCCGCCGTAGCTGCCGTCGAGGCGCTTGTCGTACAGCGGACTGGACGGGCTGATGACGCTCCAGGCGCGGACGGCGGTGTCGCGGTAGACCGCCTTGAGCACGGTGTCGACGTCGACGGCTTCCCGGAATGCCCGGCGTACCCGCAGGTCGTCGAAGGGTGTCCGGGAGGTGTTGAAGTAGTACGAGTAGGCAGATCCGGAGTTGAGCTGCCGGATCAGGCGCAGCCTCGGGTTGGCCGTGATCAGCTGTTGGTCGGTGGCAGGCACACCTTCGATGAGCTGGACCTGGCCGGAGGTGAGGGCGCCGATCCGGACGGCGGACTCCTTGAGGAACCGGTAGGTGATGCCGTCCAGGTACGCGGGGCCGGTGTGGGTGGCGCTGGGCGGCGCCCAGTCGTAGCCGGGGTTGCGCTTGTAGTGCAGTTCCTGGCCGGGCACGTAACGGTCCAGGACGAACGGGCCGGTGCCGGCGAGGTCGACGCCGCCGGCCTTGAGGTTCTTCGCCTCGCGCAGCGATTTCGGGGACACCTGCGCGCCCTGCGGAGAGGCGAGGAAGTCGAGGATGAGCACGTCCGGGTTGGTGAGGGTGAGCCGTACCGTGCGCGCGTCCACCACCTCGACGGTGTCGAGGTTGCGTAGCTGCACGGCGGCGACGGCCGGCGCGTACCCGGGTTCCCGGAGCTTGTCGATGTTGGCCTTGACGGCCGTGGCGTCGAACGGGGTGCCGTCGGAGAACGTGACCTTGTCCCGGAGGGTGACGGTGTAGGAGCGACCGTCCGGCGTCGTTTGCCAGCCGGTGGCCAACCAGGGCACCAGCTTGCCCTGTTGGTCGTAGCTGAGCAGCGACTCGAAAGTGTTCCAGACCAGCAGGCGGGCCTTGGCCTGGGCGTACAGATGCGGGTTGAGGGTGATCGGCTCGGTTTCGATGGCCCAGGTGAGGGTGCCGCCGGAGCGGGGTTGGCTGGCGGCGTCGGAAGCCGGGGCGGCGTCCGTCGAGCAGCCGGTGACCCCGGCGAGCAGAGCGACGAGGGCGACGGCGGTCAGGGTACGAAGGTGGGGCGCGGGCATGCGGAAGTCTCCTGTCCAGGCAGGCGGAAGCGGGTACGACGAGGCCCCACGCGTCGGTGGCGCGGGTCACGGTGCGGTGCGGGCGGTCGGCTCGACGGTGAGCCCCACCTCGGTGGGCCGGTGCGGCGCAGCGGGTGTGGGTGCCGGTCAGCGCAGACAGGAGCTGGACCACACTCGACCGAAGTCGATGTGGCCGCGGGAGGTCAACCGCAGCTCACTGGACATGAGTCGAGTTCACTGCTCGGCGACGGGGATGTCAACGGAAGCGCCGGTGGATGTCGTCTTTCGCACCCCGGGCCGCCGATCCGTTGACCAAATACCTATTAGACCTATAGGCTTTATGGGCTTGTGGCAGGCGGGCGGCTCATGATCCCCACGCTTGAGCCGCCCCGCCTTTCACACTTTCGAACCGCAGTCAGTCCACGTCGAGCAGTACCTTGCCGGCCACCCGGCGACCGAGCAGCGCCGCTGCGGCCTCGTCGAGGCGCCGCCAGGAGCCACGCCAGCCCACCGGCGCCCGGAGCGCACCCTTACGCACGAGGTCCATCAGGTGAGCCAGATCCTCGCCCGGCGAGGTGACATCGCCGAAGGACCGCAGGGACCGCGCAGCCCCGAAGGCGAAGGTGGAGTTCACCGGAAAGGTGGCGGGCTCACCGGAGGCCCACCCGATGCTGTGCAACACGCCGCCCGGAGACAACAGCCGCCAGGCGGCCGGCAGGACGACTCCACCCACCGTCTCAACGACCACGTCGACCTCATCGTCGATGGCGTCGATGCCGACCACGACCTCGTTCGCGCCGAGCGACGCCAGACCGGCAGCCCGACTGGCGGACCCGACCACCGCGATCACCTCAGCACCCACACCGCGGGCCAACTGCACGGCAATACGACCCACTCCCCCGGACGCTCCGGTCACCAGCACTCGCCGCCCGTGAAGTGGGCCGGTGGAGCGCAGCGCGCGCAGGGCGGTCACCCCGACGGTCGGCAACACAGCCAACTCGGCGACGTCCATACCGGATGGGATCTCGGCAACGGCGTCGACATCGACGGCCACCCGGTTGGCCCAGGCCCCGGCGCCCAGGGCGACCACCCACGCGCCGACGCGCGGACCAGCGCCCGTCTCGGCGGCGCGTAGCACCCGCCCGACGGCGTCATGGCCGAGCACTGCGCCCGACGGAAACGCTCTGGCGTAACGAACCTCGCCGTGATTGACCGACACATGCTCGACGTCGATCAGGACCTGATCGGGGCCGGCGACAGGCTCGGGCACCTCGTCCGGCCGATATCCCGGGTCGGCGTCAGGGGTGGCGATGATCGCGCGCATGAACTCCTCCAGGCTATCCGGACCGACAGTCCGCTTAACTTCGGATACTATCCGGACTGACGGTCCGTTTTAAAGGGGAGCCATGACCGAACGTGCCGACGCCGCCCGCAATCGGCAAGCGCTTCTGCGCGCCGCCGACGCGCTGCTTAACGACCACGCGCCGGGGCACGTCTCACTCGACCAGGTCGCCGCCGCGGCAGGCGTCGGCAAGGGAACGGTCTTTCGCCGCTTCGGCAGCCGCACGGGGTTGTTCCGGGAACTGCTCGCCGAACGGGCGGCACGCCTCGGCGCGGCCATGGACAGTGGACCACCACCGCTGGGCCCCGGGGCGCCACCCGGGCAGCGACTCCTCGCCTTCGTCGACGAGCTGGCCCTCCTGGCGGCGGAGAACATCCGCCTGATCGCCGCCCACGAGCGCGCCTGCGCCGCCGACCCGTACAGCGACCCGACCTACCAGAGGTGGCACCGGCACCTGCACGCACTCATCGGCGAACTGCGCCCGGACGGCGACGCCGACTTCCTGGCCCACGCCCTCCTCGGCGGATACGACGGCGAACTGGTCCGGCGAATGATCACCGCCGGTGGTGTGGCGCGGCTACGACTCGCCGTGAGGGATCTGGCCCTGCGGGTCGCGGGCGTCGACCATGTCGCCTGAGCCGCCAGCGCTCTGTCCTGATCGCGGGAGAGTTGTCCGCGACCACGGCGCGACTGGTCAGGCCGCACGGCAGGTAGGTGGTTCGACATGTTCGGCCAGGCCCGCGTACCGGCCTCGGTGGTAGAGCAGCGGTGAGCCGGCACCGTGCCGCAGCAATTCCGGCTCGGCGAGGACGATGGCGTGGTCTCCGACGGCCACCCGGTCGACAACGCGGCACAGCAGCCAGGCGAGAGTGCCCTCGATCAGTGGCACCCCCTCGGGGCCGACCCGCCAGCGGGTCGGCGCGGCGAAGCGGTCGACCCCGCTGGTCGCAAACGTCCGGGCCACCTCCTGCTGGTGGCGGCCGAGCAGGTGCACCCCCACGTACCGGCTGCGGGAGACGGTGGGCCAGCTCGACGACCGCAGGTTCAGGCAGAACGAGACGATCGGTGGCTCCAGTGACACCGAGGTGAACGACGTGGCGGTGAAACCGACCGCCGGAGCGCCGGGCGCGGTGACCACGGTGACGGTGCTGGCCTGATGGCGCAGCAACGTCCGCAGAGCCGCCACATCGGCGTCAACCGGTTCCGGGCTGTCGGCGGGCTGGTTCATGGCGTTCCTCCGCGGGGGCAGCTGAGCGCAGGCTACGACCGGGAGGTCGCGAGCCGCTCGTACGGGATCTTCTCGCCGGCCTCGACAGCCACCGGCAGCCGGTTCTCGGCAGGCGGTAGCGGACAGGTCGCGAAGTCGGTGTAGGCGCAGGGCAGATTGCTGGCCCGGTTGAAGTCGAGCGTCACCTCACCTCGGTCGCCGGGCGCGTCCACGGTGAGGCAGCGGACCGCCGGGTAGGTGGTCACTCCGGCGGTGGTGTCGGTGAACAGGACCGACAGCCCGCCCGGCGTCGCGCCGGTGAACGCGGTCAGGCTCAGCGGAAGCCCGTCGACCTCGAAGTCAATCCGGCCTGTCGCGTCGTAGATATGCTCAAGACCTTCGACGGCGGCGGCCACCGTGGTGGCTCGGGGCACGTCGAAAGGCACGTACCGGCCGGCGAGGACCCACCTGAGGGTGGGCGGGTACGCCGGAGTGCCCCGGTACGCGGTACGGAGCGAGTGGTCGGGCCAGCGGGGCCGGAGGATTTCATGCCCGCCACGGTGAGCGACCTCCACCACGCCGCCGTCGACGCCGACGACGACCGAGGCCCGTTCCGCGATCGGTTCGAAGGCGTGCCGGCCGGTCACCCGCCGACCGTCGACAATGATCTCCTCGCCTGGGACGAGCACGACAACCACACCACCGTCGTCGTCGACATGCCACGCTCCGGGGGCATCCCGGAATCGCTGAGGTGCCGGGCCGAGCCAATGCAGTCCGGTCACCGCGAGGAAGCCGTGCGGATCCGCAAGCGTCGCCTCGTGGCGGCGGTGCCAGTCCTGCCACTCCCGCACGAACGAATCGGTGTCGACGGTCATCGGGCGCTCCTTGGGCTAGCTGGCGAGGTGGACCGGTACGGGCACCGTCAGCTGGGCACACCGCCGTGAGTGTGGCCGGGTGCGCGACGGTTCACTGCTCATGACCGACCCGACTCATCGATTTTCCTATCTACTCGACAGGAGATCAAGGCTTCATTGAGGGTCATGAGTGCCCGGCATCGGGGTGCCGACGCCGGGCACCCACGGGCACGACACATCGCCGGTCAGGCGACACATCGGCGCACAATGGCGACTTCTTCGGCGCGGCACACGCTGCCGCCGATGGCCACCCCACGGCCAGTCGAGCGGGCGACACGATCACAAAGAACGCCTGCTGTCGGGGGCGGTGCCGCGACGGGGGACGGCATCGTCGACCTCAACAGGCGCAGGTGCACACCCGGAGGAAGTCGACGAAGCGACGCCGGATGAGGCGCGTGCTCCGGTTCATGTGGCGACAGTAGAGGCCAGGGCGGCATCCGGTCAGCACCACCGTGGCCCGTATCACATATATTTCCCATCGGTCAGGAGCCCTTTGGCCCTCTCGAATCCTGCGTGGAACCCCCGGGGTGACACATGCCCGGCACCCGTGTCCCGACATGCGGACCCCCGTGGTGGCGCAGCACCCACCCGGGGCGGCCGTCGGCGCAGCTCACCCACCACAGCCGGGAACCCCCCGGTGGCGGAACCCGTCACATCTTCCGTCTATTTCTATCTTCTTAGTAGGTTCTGGAAGCAGTTACCGCACGGCCGAGGAGGGGCGTTTGAACGCCGCGCAGTCACCGCCGGGCCCCGTCCTGCTCGACGTGCGTCGACGCCGGGCGGATCAGGCCAGACAGGTCGCCGATGTCCTACGTCACCAGGCACTCACCGGCTCATTCGGCAACACCGCGCTGCCCCGGGAGGAACAACTCTGCCGGGAGTTCGCCGTCTCGCGGAACACCGTCCGCGAGGCGCTCGCCCTGCTGGTCGCCGAAGGGCTTGTGGAGCGGGTCCCGGGCATCGGCACCACAGTGGTGACCGGCAAGTATCCCCACGGGCTGCACCGGCTCATGGGTCTGGCCGAGACCCTGCACGAGCATGGCGAGATCCGCAACGAGGTACGTGCGGTCGCCGTCATCCAGGCACCGTCCGCGGTCGCCCATCGGCTCCGGCTGCCCGAGGGAGACCAGGTCGTCTACATCGAGCGTGTCCGGCATCTCGCCGGCGCTCCCCTGTCGCTGGATCTGACCTACCTGCCCCGGGACATCGGCGAGCCGCTGCTGGTCGCCGACCTGAACCACCGCGACATCTTCGGCCTCATCGAGCAGCTCACCGGAGAACCGCTGGGCACCGCCGACCTCTCGTTCGAAGCGGTGAACGCCGACCCGCACACAGCCGCCCTGCTCGACGTCGCCGACCGGGCTGCGCTGCTGATGGTCGAACGCCTGACTCACCTCGCCGACGGTCGTCCGGTCGACCTGGAGTGGATCCGGTTCCGCGGCGACCGCATCACCATGCACGGCCCGATCCGTCGCGCCCCAACCATTCCACCCGAGGAGTAGGCCATGCCGCTGGTCCCGCAACGCCTCGATGTTCCGGTGACGATCGACGCCAGCCGGTGCATCGACGGCTGCACATTGTGCGTCGACATCTGCCCGCTGGACTCACTGGCCATCGATCCCGCCACCAACAAGGCGTACATGCACGTCGACGAGTGCTGGTACTGCGGACCCTGTGCCGCACGCTGTCCCACCTCCGCGGTGACCGTCAACATGCCGTACCTGCTCAGGTGACGGACCCATCGCCGTAATCACCGCCCGGGAGGTAGAACCATGCAGGTTCCGTCTGTTACCGACCGCCTGGAACTGAGCTGTGACGTGCTCGTCGTGGGCGGCGGCACGGCCGGCACGATGGCCGCGATCTCCGCTGCCGAAGCCGGCGCACGGGTCCTGGTCCTGGAGAAGGCTCACGTACGCCACTCCGGGGCGCTCGCCATGGGCATGGACGGGGTCAACAACGCGGTGATCCCTGGCAGCGCCACACCCGAGGAGTACGTCGCCGAGATCACCCGCGCCAACGACGGCATCGTCAACCAGCGCACCATCTACCAGACCGCCAGTCGCGGCCACGACATGATCCGCCGGCTGGAACGCTACGGCGTGAAGTTCGAGAAGGACGCCCACGGCCAGTACGCGGTCCGCCAGGTGCACCGTTCCGGCAGCTACGTACTGCCCATGCCCGAGGGCCGGGACATCAAGAAGGTCCTCTACCGGGTGCTGCGGGAACGCTCCATGCGGCAGCGGGTGCGCATCGAGAACCGGGTCATGCCGGTGCGGGTGCTCACCGACGCGGGCCGCGCTGTCGGAGTAGCCGGCCTGCACACCCGCACTGGCGAATTCGTCACCGTGACCGCCGGCGCGGTGGTCCTGGCCACCGGAGCGTGTGGCCGCCTGGGACTGCCGGCGAGCGGCTACCTCTACGGCACCTACGAGAACCCGACAAACGCCGGTGACGGCTACGCCATGGCCTACCACGCCGGCGCCGAGCTGTCCGGCATTGAATGCTTCCAGATCAACCCTCTGATCAAGGACTACAACGGACCCGCCTGCGCATACGTGGCGAACCCCTTCGGCGGCTACCAGGTCAACAACCGTGGCGAACGGTTCGTCGACTGTGACTACTGGTCCGGGCAGATGATGGCCGAGGTCGCCCGTGAGATCGCCTCCGCACGTGGCCCCATCTACCTGAAGCTCACCCACCTGCCCGAGGAGACCATCTCCGCGCTCGAAGGCATCCTGCACAGCACCGAACGTCCCACCCGGGGCACCTTCCACGCCGGCCGCGGCCACGACTACCGCAGCCACGACGTCGAGATGCACATTTCCGAGATCGGACTATGCGGCGGGCATTCTGCCTCCGGCGTATGGGTGGACGAGCACGGCGCCACCACCGTCCCGGGTCTCTACGCCGCCGGCGATCTCGCCTGCGTGCCACACAATTACATGATCGGCGCATTCGTCTTCGGTGATCTGGCCGGAACCCATGCCGCCGGCTCGTTCGTCACGCCGGCCAGCCTCCCGGCCGATCAGGTCGCCGAGGCCCACGCGCTTGTCTACCGTCCCCTCGCCAACCCCGACGGGCTACCGCAGCCGCAGGTCGAGTACAAGTTGCGCCGGATGGTCAACGACTACCTGGCCCCGCCGAAGACCGCGGCCAAGCTCGACATCGCCGTCGAGACCTTCGACCGGATGCGCGCCGAGATCGCCGCGTTGGGTGCGCGGACGCCGCACGAGCTGATGCGCTGCGTAGAGGTGACCTTCATTCGTGACTGTGCCGAGATGGCGGCCCGTGCCTCGCTCGTCCGGACGGAGAGCAGATGGGGTCTCTACCACGACCGGGCCGACCTGCCACACCGCAACGACGACGACTGGTTCTGCCACCTCAACCTCAGCCGGGACGCACAGGGCACCATGCGATTCCGCAAGCGGCAGGTCGCGCCGTACCTGGTGCCGGTTGAAGGGTTCACCCCACCGGCCGCCGGCGTCGAGGAGGTCATCGCGGTTCAGCCGGACCGGCCAGGACGCTCCGACCAGCACACGGTTGCCCACGGCGAGCCGGCTCCCGTACCCACCTCCGACGGCGCGGTGCTGGCCGTGCTCCGCCTCGCCGAGCAGCAGCCCAGCCTTGAAGTGCTGGAGCCGTACCTACGCGACCCGGACGCCGACGTACGGCGCACCGCGTTGCTGACCCTCACCGAGTCCGCACCCGAGGGCACCGCGCCGGCACTCGTTGCCGCGCTCGCCGACGACGATCCCGCGGTACGCGCCGCCGCCGTTGCCGGCCTGCGGGAACTCGCCGACATCCTGCCCGCCGACATCGGGCAGTCGCTGCGCGCGTACACCGCCAGCCCGGACGTCACCGTCCGTACTCTCGTCGTGGAACTGCTGCGGGTCACCGGGGCTGGCCAGCGCGCCGACTTCACCGCCGCACTTGTCGACCAGGCTGCTGGCGTACGCACTCATGCCGTTCGTGGCCTGGTCCGCCACCGCGACACCGCGAGCCTCGCATCCGCCGTCACGGATCCGTCCCGGGAGGTACGCATCGCCGTCGCACACGCCCTTGGCGACCTCGCAGATTCGGCCGCGATCCCCGCCGTGGTGCGGCTGGCCGCCGACCCGGAGGTGCTCGTACGGGCGGCGGCGCTACGCGCGGCGGCCACGCTGCGCTGCCCCGAGCCGCTGACCGCCATGGCGGTCGCCGGCCTCACGGACCCGACGTGGCAGGTGCGCGAGGGTGCGGCACTCGGCCTCGCCGGGGCACCCGCCTCGGTCGCCGTGCCGCCGCTGCTCGACGCGGCGCATGACGGCAACCTCGACGTCCGGCGGGCCGCGGTGCGGGTCCTCGGTAACTGGACGGCCCGACCCGAGGTCGCCGCGCTGCTCCGGGCCGCCGCCGACGGGGACACCGACGCCGACGTCCGCGCCTACGCACGCCGAGCCCTGACCGCACCGGCACCAGGCGCACCCGGCTGAGATCCGGACTCGCGGGCAGGCCGCCGCTGGTGGCCGGAAACCACAAGCGGCGTGCGGTTCGTCATCCGCGCAGCAGCGGCAGAAGCTGGTCACCCTGGCGTTTGATCTCCGGCAGGTAGGGCGTGTCGGAGAGCACGAAGTGGGAGATGCCCAGCCCTTGGTACTTGCGCAGCGACGCCGCCACGTCCTCGGCCGAGCCCACCAGCCAGGTGCTGCCCGCACCGCCGCCGCCGAACCTGCCGGGCGTGGTGTAGAGGTTGCTGTCGAGCACCTCGCCCCGGGCGGCGAGGGCGAGCAGCCGCTGCTGGCCCACGGCAGCCCGCCAGCGCGGAGAGCCGTGGATGTTCCCCACCCGGTCGGCGAGCTGCGCGACCTTCGCCTCAGCGTCGGCCCATGCCTGTTCGGTGGTGTCCCGCACCAGCGTGGTGATCCGTAGCCCGAACTCCAGCGGGGCGTGCTCGCGCCCGAGGCTGTCACTGAGTTGCGTGAGCCGCTCGATCCGCTCGGCGACTCCGTCGAGCGGCTCACCCCAGAAGAGCTGGACGTCGGCCTCGGTGGCGGCGACCTTCTCGGCGGCGGGCGAGGCACCGCCGAAGTAGATCCGCGGGTGCTTGCGGTTTCCGCGGACGACCGGTCGGGGCAACACGGTGGAGTCCGCGACGCTGAAGTGCCGGCCCTGGTAGGTGACGTTCTCCTGGGTCCACAGCTTGCGCACGAGCTGAATGAACTCCTTGGTACGGGCGTAACGGTCGGCCTGGTCGCCGTCGCTGTCGCCGTACGCTGCCAGGTTGTCCTTGCCCGACACGATGTTGATCAGCACTCGTCCACCGCTGAGCTGGTCGAGCGTCGCCGCAGCGGAAGCGAAGTTCGCCGGGCGCCAGTAGCCGGGACGGATCGCGATCAGTGGTTGAAAGGTCGTGGTCCGGGCGGCCAAAGCGGTGGCGACCGTGAGGGTATCGGGCCGCCCCCAACCGGTCCCGATGAGCGCGCCGCCCCACCCGTGGTCTTCAACCGCCTGCGCCTGCTTGGTGAGGGTGTCGAGGCTGTTGTGGTTGTCGACGATGTCGTCGCCGCGGTGCCCCGGCTCGACCTGGTTCGGGATGTACCAGAGGAACTCGACGCTCATCAGCGGATCTCCTTGCCCTGTCGACGGTCGCTGTGGGGCTTGTGTCGAAGGCCGTCACCGGCCTGCGCGCGCGGACGACGACCGGCGGTTCGGGGATTGGTCCGGCTGCGACAGCGCGCCGGACCAATCCCCGTGGTGCTGGCCGCCCGCCCGGGCGTCGACACCGCCCTAGCGGAACAGCAGTGATGCGTTGCGGACGGCGTGCGCGGCGACGTCACGGCCGAGTTCGACGCCGGCCTCGTCCGCGGTTCGCGTGTGAATCCCCGACCAGACGCGGGCGTCGACGTTCTCCAACGTGGGACGCCGCCAGTCGCGGTAGGTCCGGGTGGCGCCGGGTTGGCTGGGGCTGCCGATCGTGTACGGCTCCCGCGCTCGCGGCCCGACCAGGGCGGTGAGCACCTGCTCGGCGGCACCGGAGTAGGTGTTGTGTCCGCTCGGGTAGTCCGGGTGCGCGGGCGTCGTGTGCAGTGGCGTCCAGTCCGGGTCGGCGCCGGCCCGGATGGCGGTGACAGGTCGCCAGCGTAGATAGGCGTACTTGGCATCGGAGGTCGCGAGCTGGGTGTCGACGAGCGCCACGTGGAAGACGGCTACGAGGCTTGCCCGCCAGGCGACGGGCCGGGTGGACTGCGCGAGTGCGGCGCGGAGGATCCCCGTGTAGAGAGTCAGGGACGACCCGAGCCAGAAGGTGGCCGTGTCGGTCTGTTGCGGTGTACGTACCACGCTGTCGGCGGCACCGTACGCGCGGACCTCGGCAAGATCCGTGCGGTAACGCTCCGAGTCCAGCGCGGGCGGTGGAGCAGGCCGGTAGCGGTCGACCCGGTCGAGCAGGAACGGCGTGGCGAAGCGGTTTCCGGCCTGCTGGGCGGCTCCGAAGCTCGGTGGGGTGGGTTGCCAGATTCCGGGTGCCGGTTCGGGCGCTGGGTACGCCGGGTTGACCGAGGCGGGGTCGAGACCGTCACCGGCCCGCTGGGTGAGCAATGACCGCGCTTGCGCCTGGCCGGCGGCGATGCCTCGCTCCTCGGCGCGTCCGTCGGGGATCCGGCTCAACGTGGCCTGTAGGGCCGCGTCGAGGGTTGGGGCGGCCTCAGGTATCAGACTGCTCAGCGCGGTGTGGATCGCGGACGCGAGCGCGGCGTCCTGGTAGTGGTGTGCGGTGCCGATGGGCACGGTGCGTACGGCGCGGGCGGCGGCGAGCCAGCCGATCGCCCACGCCCGGCTGTTCGTGACCTGCGGACGGGTACCGGTTGCGACGGCGACCGCAGTGACGTCGTACCACTCCAGAACGGTGTCGACCTTCTTGGTGGCGGCGGCAGCCGGTGCGGCGGCGGGTAGACCGGTGACAAGCACGGCGGCTGCGATACCGGCCACAGCACGGCGCCAGGCGCCTCCCGCCAGAAATGTCATGACTCTTTCACTGCTTCGGGAAGTGGGGGAAAGGCTGGTCACTGGGCTCCTCCAACGAGGGCCGCCGACCCGGGACCGCGACGGCGCACCCCCGGATCGGTCAGCGACGGCGGCTGATAGCCGGCGTCGGCGGGGTTCAGGGTGGTGCCGGGAGGAACGATGACGTCGATGCGGTCCAGCACGTCGCGGGACAGCGTGACCTTGGCGGCGTCGAGCTGCGATTCCAGGTGGGCCAGGGTGCGCGGTCCGATGATCGCCGAGGTGACCGCGGGATGTTCCAGGACGAACGCGATGGCCAGGTGGATGAGTGAGAGCCCGGCCTCGTCCGCGAGGGCCGCAAGCTGGTCGACGGCGGCCAGCTTGGCGGCGTTTGCCGGCAGGGTCGGGTCGAACCGGGCCGGGAACCGGTCGGCGCGACGGGAGATCGGGGCGTCCAGCCCACCGTGGTAGCGCCCGGACAGCCAACCGCCGGCGAGTGGACTCCACGGAATCACCGCCAGCCCGTACCGCTGGGCCACGGGCAGCACCTCGCGTTCGATCCCACGCGCCAGGATCGAGTACGGCGGCTGCTCGCTGACCACCCGCTCGCGGTTGCGTCGCTGCGCGATCCACTGGCCTTCCACGATGGCCGACGGCTCGAAGGTGGAGGTGCCGATGTAGCGGACCTTGCCCTGGCGCACCAGGTCGCTGAGCGCGCCGAGGGTGTCGTCGAAGTCGGTGTCGGGCTCCGGTCGGTGCACCTGGTAAAGGTCGATCCAGTCGGTGTTCAGCCTGCGCAGGCTGTTCTCCACGGCGCGGGTGATCCAGCGGCGCGAGTTGCCCCGGTGGTGCGGGTTGTCGCCGACCTGGCCGTGGAACTTGGTGGCGAGAAAAACGTCGTCCCGACGTCCGCCGGCGAGGGCCTTGCCGACGATCTCCTCGGATTCGCCGTGCGAGTAGACGTCAGCGGTATCGATGGAGTTGATGCCTTCGTCGAGCGCCCGGTGGATGATGCGGATGCCGTCGGAGTGGTCCGGGTTGCCCCGTTGACCGAAGTTCATCGCGCCCAGCGTCAGCGTGCTGATCCGCACGCCGGTGCGTCCGAAGGGTCGATAGTCAACCATGAGCTTGTCCTTTCTGCGGCTCAACGCGAGACGGCGGCGAGCTGTTTGCTGTACTGGTTGGCCGGTCGGGGCAGCCCGTAGTGCTCGCGCAGGGTCGTTGCGGTGTACTCGGTGCGGAACAGCCCGCGGCGTTGCAGGATCGGCACGACGTGGTCGACGAAGGCCTCCAGCCCGGACGGCAGCACCGGTGGCATGATGTTGAAGCCGTCGGCAGCGCCGCTGCGGTACCACTGCTCGATGGCATCGGCGACCTGCTCAGGGGTGCCGGCGAAGGTGCGGTGCCCGCGCCCGCCGCCGAGCCGACCGATCAATTGGCGTACCGTCAGCCGTTCCCGTCGGGCCAGTGTGACGATGAGGGTGTAGCGGCTCTTGGCACCCTCGATCTGGTCCTCGCCGGGCAGGTCGGCGGGGAGTTCCTTGTCCAGGTCGAGGTCTTCCGGGTCGACCCGCAGCGTGGTGGCGAGTTGCTGGCGGGCGTACTCCGGTTTGATCAGCCGGTCGAGTTCGTCCTCCAGCGCGCGGGCCTCGGCCTCGGTGGCGCCGATCGCCGGGACAATGCCCGGCAGGATCTTGAGGGTGTCCGGGTCGCGACCGGCCTGCTCGGTACGCCGCTTCAGGTCGCGGTAGAACTCCTGGGCCTCGCCCAGGGTCTGCTGGGCGGTGAAGACGGCCTCGGCGTAGCGGGCGGCCAGTTCCTTGCCGTCCTCCGACGACCCGGCCTGCACCAGCAGCGGGTACCCCTGCGGCGAGCGGGGAACGTTGAGCGGACCGGCCACCCGGAAGTGTCGCCCGACATGCTCCGGTGGGTAGAGCAGGTCGTCGTCGCCCCACCGGCCGGCGTCCTTGTCACCGAGCGGCGCGGCATCGTCCCAGCTGTCCCAGAGCTTGAGCGACACCTCGACGAACTCCGCAGCCCGCTCATACCGGTCCCGGTGGGCGGGCAACTCGTCCAGGTTGAAATTGCGGGCCGCCTTCTCGCCCGCCGTGGTGACGATGTTCCAGCCGGCGCGGCCACCGCTGATGTGGTCCAGCGACGCGAACCGACGGGCCAGGTTGAACGGCTCGTTGTACGTCGTCGAGGCGGTGGCGATCAGGCCGATGTGGTTTGTCACGCCAGCGAGCGCGGCGAGGAGCACTGTCGGCTCGAGCGTGCCGCCCGGCCGCCGGCCGATGCTGTTCCACAGCACCGGGCTGTCGGCAAGAAAGAGCGAGTCGAGCTTGCCGCGTTCGGCGATCCGGGCGAGACGCTTGAAGTGCTCGACCTCGGTCTGCGCGAACGGGTTGCTCTCCGGCAGCCGCCAGGCCGCCTCGTGATGGCCGACGCCCATCAGGAAGGCGTTGAGGTGCAGCATGGGTCATCCTTCCGAGTGGTTGACGCCGAGGGCTCGCAGCAGCGTTTCGCGGTACGCGAGGAACTGCGGCTGCCGGTGCGAGCGCTGCGCCGGGAGATCGATGGTGAGGTCGACGGCTATCCGTCCGCTGTCGAGCAGCAGCACTCGGTCGGCAAGCGTGACGGCCTCGTCGACGTCGTGCGTGACGAGCAGCACCGTGGGCCGGTGCCGGGCGTACAGTTCGCGCAGCAGATCGTGCATGCGCAGCCGGGTCAACGCGTCAAGCGCGCCGAAGGGCTCGTCGGCCAGCAGCAGTTCCGGCTCGGACACCAGGGCCCGGGCCAGTGCCACCCGCTGCTGTTCGCCACCGGACAACTCGTTCGGCCAGGCATTCTCCCGCCCGGCGAGGCCGACCTCGGCGAGGGCCGCCCGGCCGCGCTCGTGGGCATTGGATCCGCGTAGGCCGAGAACGACGTTGTCCAGCACGCGCTGCCAGGGCAGCAGCCGGGCATCCTGGAACACGACCGAGGACTTCTCCGGCACCTCGATCACGCCTGAGCCGTCGACGTCGCTGTCCAGGCCGGCGAGTGCACGCAGCAGGGTGCTCTTTCCCGAACCGCTGCGGCCCAGCAGGGCGACGAACTCGCCTGCGCCGATCTCCAGGTCGAACCCGTCCAGGACAGCGCGGCTTCCGAAGCCGCGCACCAGCCGGTGGACCCGTACCGTCCCGGTGGCCGTCAGTCCGCCAAGGTTCGTCGCCACGACAACGCCCTCCTCTGCGCGAGCCGGACGGCGCCGTCGGACAGCAGCCCGAGAAGGCCGTACAGCACGAGCCCAACGATGATCACATCGGTCTGGCCGTACTCACGGGCCAGTTGCATCATGTAGCCGATCCCGCTTGTCGAGTTGATCTGTTCGACGACCACCAGAGCGAGCCACGCGTTCACCACCGCGAACCGCATGCCGAGCAGGAAGCCGGGCAGCGCGCCGGGCAGCACGATCCGGCGGAGGAAGACCGCCCGCGGCAGCCGCAGCGACTCGCCCAGTTCGACGTAGCGGCTGTCGATGCTGCGCAACCCGTTGTGGGTGTGGATGTAGACCGGCACGAACACGCCGAGCGTGATGGTGATGACCTTCATCTGCTCGCCGATGCCGAACCAGAGGACGAGCAGCGGTAGCAGCGCGAGTGACGGGATGGCCCGCTTGATCTGGATGGGGCCGTCGAGCAATGCCTCACCCCACCGGCTGAGGCCGGCGACCACCGCGAGCACGGTGCCGATGACGGTGCCGATGACGAGCCCCAGGCCGGCCCGCTGGGCCGAGATGGCCAGGTTGTCCTGTAGCCGGCCGTCGGCGATCAGGTCGCCGGTGGTCGTCACCACGGTCCAGGGTGCCGACAGGGTGCGGGGGTCGATCCAGCCGGCCGCCGAGCCGGCCGCCCACACCGACAGGAGCAGGAACGGGCCGATCGCGGCTCCGAGCGGGATAGGACGGCCCGGCTTCAGGCGGCGACCCGGTTTGCGGACGGACGGGGTCGTCGTGCCCTGGGGGCGGGCGAGAACCGAGGCCGTCACCTGAGGTTCTCCGTGGCGAGCGCCTCGGCGGCCACCGACTCATACCGCCTGTCGTACAGGTCCGCGGCGTCGAGCCTCTTGTTCCCGGTCTCTCTGGCTAGCAGGTCGATGGTTTCCTGGTGTCGGGCGATGGCCTCGGTCCAGCTCGGCGGGATGTCGGCCACACCGGCGTTCTCGACCAGCCACTTGCCGTCCTCGGCGCTCAGTCCCTGGTCCTTGACGTAGTAGCGCTCGATCCACTCGTCCGGGTTGGCCTCCCGCCACCGCCAGGCCCGCGCCCACGCCTGCACGTACTCGCGGATCGCGGCCGCCTTCCCCGGATCGGTGAGGACGGTGGCCGGCACGTACAGGTGACCTGGATCGTCCCGCAGACCGTGGGCGATGGTGGTGGCGCCGTCCCGGCCGTACTTGGTCTCGTAGCGTTTGACCTGCACGCCCCCGATCGGGGCGACGTCGACCTGATGACTGGCGAGGGCGGTGGCGTAGACGTCACCGGTGCTCGGCAGTTCCACCAGTTTCACATCCTCCTTGGCCAGTCCGGCCTTGTGCAGGACCCGCAGCACCAGCGCGCCCTGTGCCTGTCCCGGGCTGTACGCGACCTTCTTGCCACGGATGTCAGCGATGGTGGTGACCGTGACACCGGGTGCGACGCCGAGACGGTAGATGGGGTGGTTCAGTGGGTCCTGCCGAAACTTCGAAGCGACGATCTTGGTCGGGATGTTCGTCCAGTGGGAGTGGATCGGCGGGATGTCGGCGACCGAGCCGATGTCGAGGGCCTTGGCCCGGAACGCCTCCAGGGTTTGCGGGCCGCCGCTGATGTTGGCCCACTCCACCTCGAACGAGAACTTCTCCGCCTCGCCGGAGAACTCGATCGCCTTCTGATGTTCCTTGTCGCCGACGACGAGCTTGGTGCCCTTCGGCACCGAATCGGGCAGCGGTGCGCCCAGGGCGAGCGCCGCCTGGGGCGTGTCATCGCCGGCGCAAGCGGTGACGCCCAGTGCGACCGCGCCGAGGGCGGCGGACAGCAACGCCCGACGGTCCAGGATGATTGGCGGCTTCACCTACGACTCCTTCGTGGAGGGGTTCAGGGCGGCGTACCGCCCCTCGTGGTACAGCAGGGGGGTGCCCTCGCCGTGGCTTCCGGCCACCGGCTGGGCCAACACGATCGCGTGGTCACCGGCGACCACCCGCTGGTGCACCCGGCACAACAACCAGGCGATCGGCTCGTGCAGCAGCGGCACCCCGTGCGGGCCGTACTGCCACTGGGAATGGGCGGCGAACCGGTCGATGCCGCTGGTGGCGAACGTCCGCGCGACATCCTGCTGGTGCTGACCGAGCAGGTGCACCGCCACGTGCTCCGCTGTGGCGACGGTCGGCCAGCTCGACGACGATCGGGCCAGGCAGAACGACACGAGCGGTGGGCGCAGCGATACCGACGTGAACGAGGTGGCGGTGAACCCCACCGGCGGGTTGCCCGCAACGGTGATGACGGTGACCGATGCGGCCTGTCGCCGCAGCAGGCCACGGAAGGTTTCGGGATCGACCGGAACGTCCCGTTCGACAGTGACAGTCATGGCGTCCTCCTGTTGAGGTACGACGAGCCCGCGCCGGGCAGGTGTGAGCGCGACGCGATGCGGGGGCGAGCAGGTGTGCGCAGAGGTGGCCGGACGTCGTCGAACCGGCAGTGCAGCGCTGGAGCGGATCAGGATTGCGCGTTCAACGGCAGCAGCCGCGCGCGCCGGTCCAGCCACGACAGCATCCCCGCGACACCGCGACCGCGGTGCCGTCGAGCGGGGTGCGCTGGCTGACCATGCCGTTCACGATAACCCCTAAAACCTACGGACTAAATAGGGATTTCAGTCACTGGGACGGCACACCGCCGGCACGTAGCCCGCTCGCCGCACGTGAGGTGATCGGGCGCAGCCCATCCAGCGGTCACTCCGCCGCAGCTGGGAGACGAGCGCCGTCGGCCAGAGCCCCGAATCATGCTCCAGATCCGGCCAGGGTCTTGATTTCCTAGTTATCCGGTAGGAACACTAGGTACATGACGGTGGATGGCAAGCCGGCGACCCGCGGGTTCTCCCCGATCGGGACAGCCGACGCGGAGCCCGGCTCCGAGGTCGCGAGCCTGCGGGTGGTGCCGGCCCGTCATCCCTGGCGGTGGGTGGCCAGCGGCGTCACGGTGGTGCTGCTCGCGATGGCGCTGCACGCGTTGGTCACCAATCCGGCGTGGGAGTGGCATGTCGTCAGCCAGTACCTGTTCTACGAGACCATCCTCCGCGCGGTCGGCGTCACCCTGCAGCTGACCGCGCTCGGCATCCTGATCGGATTCGCGCTCGGCACCGTGCTGGCGCTGATGCGGCTGTCCCCCAGCCCGCTACTGCAGGCGTTCGCGTGGGGGTACGTGTGGCTGTTCCGTTCCGTACCCCTGATCCTGCAGTTGCTCTTCTGGTTCAACCTCGCCCTGCTGTACGACCGCATTTCCCTCGGCATCCCCTTCGGGCCCTCGTTCTGGGAGTTCCGGACGCAGGACCTGGTCGGGCCACTGACCGCTGCCGCGCTGGGCCTGGCGTTGCATCAGGCGGCCTACTGCGCGGAGATCGTCCGCGCCGGCTTCCTCTCCGTCGACCAGGGCCAACTGGAGGCGGCCGCGGCACTCGGAATCCCTCGCCGCCGGCAGATTCGCCGGATCCTGCTGCCACAGGCGATGCGAACTATCATCCCGACCGCCGGCAACGAGATCATCGGGCTGGTCAAGGGCACCTCGGTGGTCTACATCATGGCCATCCCCGAGCTCTTCTACCAGGTACAGGTCATCTACGCGCGAAACGGCCGGGTGATCGCGCTGCTGCTCGTGGCGGCGATCTGGTACCTGCTGCTCACCACCGTGCTCTCCATCGCCCAGTTCTACGTCGAGCGCTACTACGCCCGAGGCGCCGTGCGGATGCTGCCGCCCACGCCGTGGCAGCGGGTACGCGCCGCCGCTGCCCAGCTCGACGCGGAGCGCCGCCGGCGCCGCTCCGACCGCCAGCGGCTCGACGCCGAGTTGACCGGAAAAGAGGCCCCGTGACCACGACGGCGATGGTGGAGATCAAGGGCATCCACAAGAGCTTCGGGCCCGTCGACGTGCTGCGCGGGGTCGACCTACGGGTCCGCGCCGGTGAGGTTGTCGTCATCCTCGGGCCGTCAGGCTCGGGCAAGTCGACGCTGCTGCGCAGCATCAACCACCTGGAGAGGCTCAACAGGGGTTACGTACGCATCGACGGCGAGTTGATCGGTTACCGGCGCTCCGGTGGGCGGCTACGTGAGCTCAAGGAGCGTGAGGTGCTGCGCCAGCGCACCCACATCGGCTTCGTCTTCCAGAACTTCAACCTCTTCCCGCACCTGACCGCGCTGGAGAACGTCGTGGAGGCGCCCGTCGCCGCCCAGCGAAAACCACGCCGGGAGGCGACCGAAAAGGCGCTGCTGCTGCTGGAGCGGGTCGGCCTGTCCGATAAGGCCAACGCCTATCCGCGCCGCCTCTCCGGCGGCCAGCAGCAGCGGGTCGCGATCGCCCGGGCGCTGGCGCTGGAGCCGAAGGTCGTCCTCTTTGACGAACCCACCTCGGCGCTCGATCCCGAACTCGTCGGCGAGGTCCTCGACGTCATGCGCGATCTCGCCCTCCGCGGCACCACCATGATCGTGGTTACCCACGAGATCGGTTTCGCCCGCGAAGTGGCCGACACCGTCGTGTTCGTCGACGACGGGCTGATCGTCGAGCAGGGCCCGCCAGCACAGGTACTCGACCATCCGCGTCACGAACGCACCAAGGCCTTCCTCGCCAAGGTCCTCTGACCCGCAAAGGAGTCCGTCATGTCCAGACGCCTCGCCGCCACCGCACTCGTCGCCCTGCTCGCGCTGACCGCCTGCGGTACACCGGATGACATCGACGCGGTGGCCGTCGACGCCCCCGACGGCACCACCCAGAAGATCAACACAAGTCCCGACCAGAAGCGGATACGGGCGGCGAAGGTCGACGCCATCGCCGTCCAAGTGCCCGAGGCGATCCGCGCCGACGGCAGGCTCGCGGTGGGTGTGAGCGGGGAAGGTTCACCGCCGCTGGCCTTCCGGGCCGACGACGACCGCACGCTTATCGGCGTCGAGCCGGACATCGCCCAACTCGTCGCCGACGTGCTGGGCCTGGAGCTCGACCTGCGCCCCACCTCGTGGGAGAACCTCTTCCTGGTGATCCGGTCCGGTCAGGACGAGGTGGGCTTCTCCAACATCACCGTCACGGAGGAGCGCAAAGACATCTACGACTTCGCCTCCTACCGGGTCGACTCGCTGGGCTGGGAGGTGAAGAAGGACGGCGCTATCGAAAAGATCGACAAGCCGGCGGACATCGCCGGGCTGACCGTCTCCGTCGGTTCCGGCACCAACCAGGAGCAGGTGCTGCTGCGCTGGGACGCGCAAAACAAGGCTGCCGGCCTCCCGGCCGCCAAGATCGTGTACTACCAGCGTCCCACCGAATACCAGCTCGCGCTCCGCTCCGGCCAGATCGATGCCTACTTCGGCCCGAACCCCTCGGTGGTCTACCACGCGGCGGTCAGCGGCGAGACCAAGGTGGTCGGTGTCGTTCCCGGTGGTGGACAGGTGCCCGCCCAGATCGCCGCGATGACCAAGAAGGGCAACGGCTTCGCGACCGCCCTCAGCGAGGCACTGAACACCGTGATCCGGGATGGCCGGTATGCCGAGGTGCTCAGGCGCTGGAACTTGTCCAGCGAGGCGATTCCCACGTCCGAGGTGAACCCGCCCGGTCTCCCCCGCACGTGAGGAACCAGGTGATGACGACACGGTACGGCCCGAAGGCGACGACGCACGTGCTGGACAACCCGGTGTGGGCCGCGCTGAACGGCCCACAGGCACACCTGGGCGAAGTGCGCGGACGGGCCGCCCGGTTCCACCCGGACATCGCCGGATTCGCCACCCTGCGTGCTGAGCCGGACCGACGCGCCTGGGCCGACTTGGGCGAACTGGCCGGCCCTGGCGCCGAGGTGGCGCTGCCGGGCGTCACCTCGGCGCCGCCGTCGGGTTGGCAGGTCATCTTCACGATTCCCGGCGTCCAACTCGTCGACACCGGGCTGCGCGCCGAGCGCGACGTCGAGGCGGTGCCGCTCGGACCGGCCGACGTACCGGAGATGCTCGACCTGGTCGCCCGCACGGCGCCCGGCCCGTTCCGCAAGCGCACCATCGAATTCGGCACCTACCTCGGCATCCACCGCGACGGGCAACTGGTGGCGATGGCGGGCGAACGCCTCCACCCGCCCGGCTGGACGGAGATCAGCGCCGTCTGCACCGACCCGAACCACCGTGGCCAGGGCCTGGCCACCCGGCTTGTCCGCGCGGTCGCCGCCGGCATCCGGGCCCGCGGCGAGACCCCGTTCCTACACACCACCGCCGACAACTTCGCCGCTATCCGACTCTACGAACACATCGGCTTCACCCTCCGCCGGACGACGAGCTTCCGGGCGGTACGGATTCCCGGCGCGCCGCCGGCCGGACAGGCGGCCGACCCATGACCCTCAGCCCGCTGAGGTGGTCGTGGAGCGCTCCGATCCGTCAGTCGCTCCGTCCGCCGGCACGCGGCTCCAGATGTCGTTGCACTCGGCGCAGACCGCCTCGGGGATCCATCCGGTCCGCATGAGCCCCGCGAAGATCGCGCAGCCCACGCAGAACGCGAACACGGACTCGAGTGTCGCCGCCACGATCACCGCACCGAGGACGAGATATGCCGCGAGGTGCTGTCCGAACCCGAGCGCCAGCACAGCGGCGGTCAGGGTCAGCACAGCGCCGATCCCTTGGGCGAACCGCTTGGGCGGTCCGGCGACGAGCTTGGCCCGCACCGGTACCCGCGGCGTGATCACCCGTGTGACGAGCAGGCCGAGAGGACTGAGCCTGGGACCGGCGAGCACCCTCGCGACGAACCCGTACGCGATCAGCACGGTCAGCCAGGGCTGCTCCAGCACGATCGTCACCGTGGACAGGATGGCCACCCCACCGGCGACGAGCCGGGCGGACACCTCGTTCACGGGGTTGGGGAAACTGAAGAGGCCGCTGGTCACAGGCGAGATAATATCTTCTATTCCGATAGATTGAGTAGTCTAATTGCCGGTGGCCGGTCGGACCGGCTGCGCTGACCCGACCAGCGGCGGGATGTCGACCAGCCCGCTACGGACGGCACGCAGCCGCAGCGGGGTCGCCGGCGTGCATCGTCGCGTCAAGCTGTCATCTGGTTGCCTGGTGGCGGGTCCGCAGGAAAGCCGCGACGACCGGGCGCGTGACCGTCAGCCAGTCAGCGTAGGCCGCAGGTTCGTCGTGCTCACGGTCGATGACGAACAGTCCACGCCCGGGGACGGTCGCGCCGATCTCGGTGAGCACCGGCCGCAGGGTGAGCTCCGCGGCCAGGTGATGCTGCGGGGCAGCGCCGACCAGCAGCGGGACGGCGAGCCCGCGCAGCCCGGTCCCGCCAGCGAACCGGTCGAGGAAGAGCTTGAGCAGACCCGTGTAGGTGCCCTTGTACGTCGGGCTCGCCACCACCACGAGATCGGCCGCACCAACCTCGGCCACCAGGGCGGCCACGCCGGAATCGTCCCAGTCCAGCAGGGCCGGACCCAGGGTGGCGAGATCGACGGTCAGATCCGGCTCGCGGCCGGCGAGCTGCCGGGCGACGTACCTCGCCGCGGCGAGGGTACGGCTGGCCGGTCGAGGGTTACCGACCACGACCGCGACCCGGGCGTTCACCGCGTCACCGACTTCTCCGCGACCGGTGCCGCGCCGAAGGGTACTGCCGGTGCCGCCTGCCGGACGGGCGCCGGGTGCTGCCAGTGACCGCGGCGGGACAGCTCGGGCAGCACGCCCTCGCCGAACTGGTACGCCTCCTCCAGATGCGGGTAGCCGGAGAGCACGAACTCGCTGATCCCCGCCTCGACGTACTGCTCGATGAGGTCGGCGACCTGCTGATGGTCGCCGACGAGCGCGGTGCCGGCGCCGCCGCGTACCAGCCCGACACCGGCCCACAGATTCGGATGGATCTCCAGCCCGTCCTTGGTGCCGCCGTTGAGGGCGAGCATCCGGCGCTGGCCCTCGGACTCGCTACGGCGCAGGCCTGCCTGGACCTGGCGGATCTGATCGTCGGAGATGCCGGACAGCAGCCGGTCGGCCTCCGCCCAGGCCTCCTCGGCGGTGTCGCGGGCGATGGTGTGCACCCGCAGACCGAAGGCGAGGGTCCGGCCCTGCCGCTCGGCGAGCTCGCGGACCCGGCGCACCTTCTTGGCCACGTCGGCCGGAGGTTCACCCCAGGTCAGGTAGACATCGACGTGCCGGGCCGCCACGTCCAGAGCCGCCGGTGACGAGCCGCCGAAGTAGACGCGTGGCACCGGGTCGGGAATCTGGGTCAGGACCGCGTCGGCGAGCTGGAAGTGGGTGCCCTCGACGTCAACGGGCTTGCCCGACCACAGCGCGCGGACGATCTCCAGGAATTCTCCGGTGCGCTGGTAGCGGGCGTCCTTGTCGAGGAAGTCGCCGTACATCCGCTGCTCGTGGCTCTCGCCCCCGGTGACCACGTTGAGCAACAGTCGGCCGCCGGAGAGGTTCTGGAAAGTGCCGGCCATCTGCGCGGCGAGGTACGGCGACGTGAGGCCGGGCCGGAACGCGACGAGAAACTTCAACCGCGCCGACACGCTGCTCAGCATCGCGGTGGTGATCCAGGCGTCCTCGCACCAGGCGCCGGTGGGGGTCAGCGCGGCCTCGAAGCCCAACTGCTCCGCCGAGCGGGCAATCTGCCCGAGGTAGGCGACAGAGGCTGCCCGGGCGCCCACGTCGGCCGGGGTGCCGTGTCCGCCGCCGACAATCTGCCGGCCGTCGCCGCCGTTCGTCGGTAGGAACCAATGGAACTTCAGATCGGTCATGAGCTCACACCTGTCCGTGGTTGGGGGGTGGGGTGCCGTCGACGGCCCAGCGACCGAGGTGTTGGAGCTTCCACGCCGCAGGATCGTGCAAGGTATGGGTACGCGCGTTGCGCCAGTGCCGGTCAAGGTTGTGGCTGGCGCTGGCGGACCGGGTGCCGGCCACCTCGAACAGGCGGCTGCTCGCCTCCAGGGCCGCGTGGGTGGTGGCCGCACGGGCCGCAGCGACAGCCAGAGACGCGGCCGTCGCGGACCGCGCGGTCAGGTCGGCATTGGCCCGGTCGATGGCCCGGGCCGCCTCGGCCAGCAGCGCCTCGCTGCCGCGCACGGCCAGCTCCACCTCCCCGAAGGCGCGTACCACCAGGGGGTCGTCGGCCGCCCGGTCGACGTGCGCGTCCGGGTAGGGTCGGCTCTTCTCCCGCACGAACGACGCCGCGTCGTGCAGTGCCGCCCGGGCGATTCCGGCGTCGATCGCCGCGTGCAGCACCTGCGCGAACGCGCCGTAGGTCTGCGGCTTGTCGAAGGTGAGCGCGAACGGCGTGACGAGGTCGTCGGGTACTGCCACGTCGCGCAGCACCACCGACCCGCTGGCGGTGGTGCGCTGGCCCATCGCGTTCCAGTCGTCGATCACCTCGACGCCCTCGTCGTGGCGGCTCACCCACGCGACGTGCAGCGGACCGTCCGGCCCGAGGTGAGCGAGGACGGGAATCCGGTGCGCCAGCAGAGCGCCGGTGGCGTAGAACTTGCGGCCGTTGAGCCGCCACCGCCCGGGGGCCTCAGCCGTCAACGTGGTGGTGATGTCGCGGACGTGTCGGGTGTCGGCCTCCGACTGCGCGTTGCCGAACCGGCCGCCGGTCAACACCTCGCCGAAGAGGAGCTTCTGCTGGCCGTCGGTGCCCCGCAGTCGCAACTGATTGACGTAGACGAAGTGGCTCTGCGGGATCTGGCCGATGTTGGGGTCGCCGGCCGACAGCAGCCGGAACACCTCCACGACCGTCTCCACCGGCAGGTCGGCCCCGCCGTGCCGGGCGGGGACGGTGATGGCCAGCAGCCCGGACCCGCTGAGTCTGTCGACCTCCGCCAGCGGCAGGACGCGTCGCGCGTCGCGGTCGGCCGCGTCCCGGGAGAAGTCGGCGGCGAACTCGGCGGCGAGCGCGATCGCCTGCGCCGAGGACAGGACGGGAACATTCGTCATGCCGACTCCCATGGCACCGCGGTGCAGAACCACTGCGGGTACTGATGCCGAGGGGCTGCGATGACGTCCTCGCTGGTGCCGTGCTCGACGATCCGGCAGTCCTTCGTGACCGTGATGCGGTCGCTCATAGGGATGGATCACTCCTTGGTCGTCTGAGATGAAGGGTGGCGCACGCCCTGCGTGGCGGTTGCGGGAGAACGGGCAGGCACCACCGCTGCCGGCCCTTCACGGACTGACCACCCGATACCGGCCGTCAGGCTGCGGCCGGTACGCCGAGGCGGTCGAGCAGGTGCCGGCGCAGCGTGCCGAAACCAGGGTCATCCGGCGCACGCGGATGAGTCAGCGGTACCGGCGTGTCGTCAACGACCCGACCACCGGCGAGGACCAGAGTGCGGTCCGCGAGCAGCAGCGCTTCCTCGACGTCGTGGGTGACCAGCAGCGCGGCGAAGCCGTGCTCGGCGCGCAACCGGCCGAACAGTGCCTGCATCCGCAGCCGGGTCAGCGCGTCCAGCGCACCGAACGGTTCGTCGAGCAGCAACAGGTCCGGCTCGCGGACCAGGGCCCGGGCCACCGCGACACGCTGGGACTGGCCGCCTGAGAGCTCGGCAGGCCAGGCCCGCTCCCGGCCGGCCAGGCCGACCTCGGTCAACGCCGCAGCCGTGCGGCGCTGAACATCGGGGCCGGGCACACCGAGCGCCACGTTGTCGGCAACCCGCTTCCAGGGCAGCAGCCGGTGCTCCTGGAAGACCACCGCCAGGTTGCCGCGTACCTGCCAGTCGCCGGTCGCGTGCTGGTCGAGGCCGGCGAGTATCCGCAGCAGGGTGGTCTTGCCCGACCCGCTGCCGCCGAGCAGTGCGACCACCTCGCCGGAACCGATCGTCAGGTCGATGCCGTCGAGGACCACCGTGTCCCCGAAGACACGTCGTACGCCGGTGGCGGTGACTACGTCGCCTGTAGGCCGCGTCGCCACGTCAGTGTCCTCCTCTCGACCGCCCGCAAGATCAGATCTGACAGGAGCCCGAGCAGGGCGTAGATGAACAGGCCGACGAGGACGACGTTGGTCTGGCTGAACTCGCGGGCCTCCATCATCAGGAAGCCGATGCCGCTCTGGGTGGCGACCGTCTCGCCCACCACCAGGCTCAGCCATGCGGCCCCGGTCGCCAGGCGCAGTCCGAGGAACAGTGACGGCAGTGTGCCGGGCAGCACGACGTGTCGGATGCGGGCCACGGCACCGAGGCCGCAGGTGCGTGCCGCCTCGACCAGCCGCTCGTCGATGTCACGGATGCCGGCGTAGAGGTTGAAGTACATCGGATAGAACACGCCCAGGGCCACCAATGTGACCTTCAGCGACTCGCCGATACCGACCCAGATGATCAGCAGCGGCACCAGCGCGAGGTGTGGCAGCATCCGGGCCATCTGCACCGGCGGGTCGACCAGATCATCGCCGAGCCGCAGCAGACCCGCGATCGATCCGAGCACCAGCGCGAGACCGACGCCGATGGCCAGGCCGGCACCGGCCCGGGTCAGCGAGTCGAGCAGATGGGTGGCGAGCGTGCCATCCTCGGCAAGCTGCCATCCGGCGCGTACCACCTCGCTGATCGGGGGGAGTTTCTCCTCCGGTAGCACGCCCACCCGCGACGACGTCTCCCAGAGCACGACGAGCACGACGGGGGTGGTCAGGCGCCGCCATCGCCTACGGTGGGGCCGTGCGGCCGGTCGCGCGGTCTTCGGCACGGTGTCCGGTGGTCGGGTGGCCAGCTCCGTCATGTGAAGGCCCCGGCGAACTGGGGGTCGACGCGGGCCTTGATGTCGATGGGCTCGGGGATCAGCTTCAGTTCGGCGAAGCCGTCGGCGATCGCCTGCAACTCGTCGCCGATCGCCGGCGATACTGGGGCCAGCGACTTGGCGCTGCGGTCCAGCGAGCGTTTCGCCACGTCTTCGGGGATCTTGAGTTCGGGCGCGAGCACCCGAGCCCGTTCCTCGGGGTTGTCGATGCCCCACTGGGTGGTGGTGTTGAGTTGGGTCAGCAGGTCGCGTACCTGGTCTGTTTTCTTCTCGACGGCGTCTGGCGCGGCCAGAATGTACTGCCGGTTGCTCGCCAGCCCGGTCGCGTCGGCCAGCACCTTGACGCCGGGCTGCTCGGCGAGGGCGAAGTAGGGATCCCAGATGATCCAGGCGTCGACCTGCCCGGCGTCGAAGGCGGGCCGGCCTTCGGCGGGTTTGAGGTACTGGACCGTGATGTCCTGCAGGGTCATGTTGTTGGCTTCGAGCAGCTTGACGAGCAGCCAGTGCACGTTGGAGCCCTTGTTCAGCGCGACGGTCCTACCCTTGAGATCGGCGAACGTCCGGAACCCGCTGCTCTCCTTGACCAGCACGGCCTCGCCCTGCGGCACCTCGTCCGAGGTCGCCACGATCTTGAAGGGAATCTTTGCGGCGGCCGCGAAGATCGGCGGAGCCTCCCCGGTCTCACCGATGTCGATCGACCCAGCTTTGAGCGCCTCGGTGAGGGCCGGTCCGCTCTCGAACAACGACCAGGTCACGCCAGGCGCCTCGTTGCGGGCCTTGAGCAGGCTCAGGCTGCCGTAGCGCTGGTAACCCACTCGCAGCGGTCCATCACCGCCCCCACTGTCCTCCGCATCGCCGCAGGCGGTGAGCGCCCCGGCAGCGACCAAGATTGCTCCGAACGTGGCCAGCGCGCGGCGGCGCCATAGGGACCTGTGCATGCGCAAAGTCTACTGAACCTATGGGAAAAATGGGAGGGACGTTCGCCTCGCAGCGTTTCACCAGTTCAGCGCCGGTCAGCCGGATCCGGCTCGGCCCGAGTCCAAACAGTCGGAGGTTGTCGGCAGCGCTGACGGCGGAGGCGGCGCTCGCTGAAGTCCTGCCCTACTCCCAACCCGGACGACATTCTCGGCGTCGACGGACAGGAAGGCGCACTCCGCTTCCCATGACCGCCGTCACCCCACGCTTCGGCGCGCGGTGTTACCGGCCGCTGCCACCGACCAACAGTCCCTCATGCAGGTCCGCTGCGCGATCAAGCCCCGCCTCAACCTCCCGGGACGGCTCAGCTGACCGCTGCCGTGGCTTCGTTGATGAGTACGTCGACGCGGTCTGACTGGAAAGCACGACCGGGTGAGGAGGCGTCGGTGGATCAAGGCTGAGTGCCCGAATGGCCGGTCGGTCGCAGGGGCCAATGGTCGGATCGACCCGAGCGACCCTGTCAACGGGTCTGGGGCGTTGGGCTGATCCCTTCTATCGCCAGGTTCAGCAGCCGGTCCGTCTCGGCGGCCGGGTCCGGGTGGTGTTCGGTCGCCAGCGCGAGACCGGTGACCAGTGTGAGCAGGTCCGTGATGGTCACGCCGGCCGCCACCGCGCCGTCCTGGGCGGCGCGCCGTACCAGTGGGTCACCGGCCTCGGTGAGTTGCGCGGAGGCGCAGTGCGCGTGCGCCGCGCCGGGTTCGGTCGCGCAGCTGCGGGCCAGCGCGACCGCCAGTCCCCGGATGGTCGCGGTGGAAGCGGTGACGGCGCCCAGCCAGGTGAGCAGCGCCGTTCGGGCGTCGGACGAGTCGGCGAGATCGCGGGCGTGGTCGCGGAGGGTCTCGATCCGGGCGCGGAAGACCGCCTCCAGCAGCGCATGCCGGTTGGGGAAATGCCGACGTACGGTGCCAGATCCCACCCCTGCCCTGCGGCCGATCTGCTCCATGGACGCTTCAGCGCCGTACCGGGCAATCTCCTCTTCGGCAACGGCGAGTAGGAGCGCGTAGTTGCGCCGAGCGTCCGCTCGCTGACCGGGCATGAGGCACCTCACGATTGCTAAGTGGCGGGGCCCGCCGTATCGTACCAGGAGTAAACGGCGTTCCCCGCCGTTTAGCTTGACCTGCCACGAGGAGACCATGTGTCCATCGATTCCGCACCGGTCCTGGTCGTCGGTGCCACCGGACAGCAGGGTGGAGCCACAGCCCGCACCCTGCTCGCCGCGGGCGTACCCGTCCGGGCGCTGGTCCGCGACCCCGCCACCGAACGGGCCAAGACCATCGAGGCGCTCGGCGCCGAACTGCGTGCCGGTGACCTGGACGACTGCGACTCCCTGACCAGTGCGGCCCAGGGCGCCCGAGCGGTCTTCTCGGTCCAGAGGCCCCCGATGAAGGACGGCGGACTCGACTTCCCCGGCGAGCACCGCCAGGGCGTGAACCTGATCGAGGCCGCAATCGCCGCGGGCGTACCGCAGTTCGTGCAGACCACGGTCTCCGCCGCCGGGCAGCACACCGAGTTCCCCGGCTGGGCGGAAGGCCGCTGGGCACCCATGGAGCCCTACTACACCGCCAAGGCGGGAATCCAGGACCGGGTACGCGAGGCCGGTTTCACACACTGGACGCTCCTCAAGCCGGGCTTCTTCATGGAGAACCTGCTGCCCGCGGCGGCGTACCTGTTCCCGCGCGGCGTCGAGGGCGGCCTGGTGACCGTGCTGAAGCCGCAGACCCGACTCTCCCTCGTCGCGGTCGAGGACATCGGCCGGGCCGCCGCCGCGACGATCGCCGAACCAAAGCGTTTCGACCGGGTCGAGTTGGAACTGGCCAGCGACTACCTGGCGATGAGCGAGATCGCCGAGATCCTCTCCCGCGCCCTGGGCATCGAACTGACCGCGCCCGACATGACGGCCGAGGAGGCTGTCGCCGCGGGCATGCCGGACTGGGCAATCATCGGGCACGAACTCACGGAGGCTGTGGGACAGCCGGCCCGTCCCGAGTACGCTCGCGCACTCGGCATCCCGCTCACGACCTTCGAGGAATGGGCGAACCGACACCTACGGTCCGCGCCCTGACCGACAAGACCCAGGGTTGCCGCCACGACCGCAGGTCGCGGACCACTGGAGCTGTGGGACAACCTCGCCGAGGCTGGCGCTTTAGTTGATCTATCCATTCGGCGATCCGCGCGAATGACGCGGCTCGTGGACCAGGGTCTGGCCAGGTGGTGTGCACCGACGTTCGCGCTGGTGTCCTGGTCGGCCAGTTCTGTGGCTGGTCAGGTGATAGGTAGGCCGGCCAGTCCGGCGGCGAGGCCGAGAAGGGCGCTGACTCCGAGTACGCGCAGCACGGACCACTTGAACCGGAAGATCAGCACACCGGCGATAACAGCGATGCCCAGAGGTATCCACCGCACCGTGGCCATCTCCGGCAGTTCCAGGCGCAGCGGCCCACCGGTGACCGTGCGGCTGTCGACGAACAGGGTATGGACCGTGAAGTACAGGCCGAGGTTGGCGATCACGCCCACGACGGCGGCGGTGATGCCGGTCAGCGCGGCGGAGAGGCTGTGGTTGGTACGCAGGCGTTCGACGTAGGGGGCGCCGAGCATAATGAACAGGAAGCAGGGCACGAACGTGACCCAGGTGGTCAGCAGCGAACCCACGACTCCCGCGACCCACGGGTCGAGGCTTCCCGGGTGATGGTAGGCGCCAAGGAACGCGACGAACTGCACCACCATGATCAGCGGTCCGGGGGTACTCTCGGCCAGCGCCAGACCACGAACCATGTCTCCGGCGGAGAGCCAGCCGTAGTCCTCGACTGCCCGTTGGGCTACGTAGGCCAGGACGGCGTAGGCACCGCCGAAGGTGACCACCGCCGTGCCGGAAAAGAACAGGCCCTGCTGGGTGTAGACGCTGCCGATGCCGGTGGTGGCGGCGACCAGCGTGACCGGGGCGAACCAGGCGACGAGCCCGACGGCGAGGATCGTGGCGGCCCGCCGGGCGGACGGGCTGTCGTGGTGCAGGGCGTCGTCCCGGATCAACGGCGCCGGGCCGTCGGTGCCGTTGCCGCCGTGCCCACCCGCGGTGACGAGGTGCGGTCGCCATCGGTGCACGGCCCAACCGGCGAGCGCGGCGAACGCGATGACGACCGGGAACGGCACGCCGAACGCGGCGAGGGCGACGAACGCGACGACGGCGAAGCCCACCAGAACCTTGTTGGTGAGGGCTCGGCTGCCGACCCGCCACACCGCCTGAGCGACGATTACGACCACGGCCGGGGCGAGGCCGGCGAACACGGCGGTGACGGCGTGGGTGTCGCCGTAGCCGACGTAGACCGCCGACAGGGCCAGCAGCGCGACCAGCCCGGGAAGCACAAACAGGGTCCCGGCGACCAATCCACCCCGGATGCCGTTGAGTAGCCATCCGACGTAGATCGCGAGTTGTTGGGCCTCGGGACCGGGCAGGAGCATGCAGTAGTTCAGCGCGTGCAGAAACCGGCGCTGCCCGATCCAGCGGCGTTCATCGACCAGGTGGCGCTGCATGACGGCGATCTGCCCGGCCGGGCCGCCAAAGGTCTGCAAGGAGATGGTGAACCACGCCTTCACGGCCTGGCCGAAGGGTACGACGTCACGGGTTGCCGGTGGTTCGGTGGTCGTCACCGTGGATCCTCCATCTCCATCGGGATGGCCGGCAGGGCAGCGGAGAGGCGAGCAAGGTATAGCACCCTCGGTCGGCATCGCGTGGAAGCGGCGTGAGCGGGGCTATGCGGGCGTGCGTCCT
>NZ_BOOZ01000054.1 GCF_016863495.1 Micromonospora andamanensis | reverse complement strand
GCCTTAGCCCCCGGGGATGGCCGTACAACTGCTGGCATTGACCTGTGACACCGACGACCCCGCGCGCCTCGCGGGCTTCTGGGGCGGGATGCTTCGCCGCGAGGCGGTCGAGGATGGCGACGGCCTGCTGTTGCCCGGCTCGCCGACCCAGGTCGGCCTCCGGTTCGTACCCGGCCCGCCGGCGGCCGAACACGCCATCCGGCTGCACCTGCACGTGACCAGCGCCAGCCTCGCCCACCAGCAGGACACGGTGGCGGCCGCGCTGGCGATCGGGGCCGAGCATGTCGGCGTCGGCCAGAGGCCCGATGAAGGGCATGTGGTCCTGGCCGATCCGGGCGGCAACTATTTCTGCGTCATTGAGCCCACCAGCACGTACCTGGCCGGCTGCGGCTTCTTCGGTGAGGTGGCCTGCGTGGGTACGCGCGACGTCGGCCTGTTCTGGAGCGAAGCGCTCGGCTGGCCGTTGGTGTGGGACTGGAACCAGGAGACGGCTGTACAGTCGCCGCTCGGCGGCACGAAGGTCGCGTGGGGCGGTCAGCCCCGCGCGCCGAAGGTGGCTCGCAGCAACCAGCGGTTCCTGCTCGCCACGGTCGGCGCCGATCTGCGCACGGAGATCGACCGGTTGATGTCGCTGGGCGCGACGCTAATCGCGGTCAACGAGGACGGATCAGCCGAGCTGACCGACCCGGACGGCAAGGAGTTCTGCCTACGGCCGGCCGGGTCTGGTCCCGGCCGAACGGGAGCCGGCGCAGGCGACCGACCCGCTGCTGCACTGGACCGCGTGACAACGGACCGCTGACACGCTGGGTCACTATTGACTTTTCAATGAGCGAGCCACCGCTTCGACGCGGCCGCTTGCCCTTGGCCTGAGAGTGGCTCGTGCACTCCGGCGACACCCACAGGATGTCGGTTGCCGGGCAGCGACGCGGGTCGGTCTGGGAGATGTCCGCGCAGTCGTGGTCGGCCTCAGGGTGGTTGGTGTTGTGCGTCTCCACCGCGAGCCGCCAATGGTTCGCGGCCATCCGCACCCGCACCCCCGGTACCAGCACGGCACCCGACGACGAACCGCCGGCACCGCAGAACAAATTGGTGATTGTCAGCATCAGCCCTCCACGGTCCCAGTCGGCAGAAACAGGTCGGGCACGCCAGCGCGCCCAGGTGTTCGGCCCATCCGGCGGAGACCTCGCACCAGCCGCGCCCGGCGTGCGGGTCGGCCGGGGCCGGGTCGGCCCGGCAGACCGGGGTGGTGGCCCAACTCCGGTCGGCGGTGAATACCAGCCGCCCGCCGCCGGTCGGGTTGCCCTCGGCGGTGCCGAGGACCGTGCGGGACGAGCGGTGCGCCAGCACGCCTGGCGTGATCCGGACGGGTGTGCAGACGATCAGCGCGGCGCTTTGGGCGTTGGTGAAGCGGACCGCCGTGCCGGCGACCGTGGCCCCGGTGTTGGTCTTGGTGGGCATGGTCGATCCCTCCGAAGTCAGTGGGTGGCTTCGCGGTGCCGGCGGGAGAGCTGGTTGTAGATCCACCGGCCGGCGCGTAGCCGGTAGCCGTGGTCGCAGCGGCGGCACGCGCGCGGCCGGCGCAGCACGCGGGTAGTGGTGCGGCCGGTGCCGGCACACCGCCGGCAGCGTGTGACCGGCTTGATCCAGCACAGCCCGGCGTAACCGAGCGTGGTCGGGGTGAGGATCGCGGCAAGGGTGATAGCGAGGGTCGAAGTCGGTCACAGCCATTCGTTGATCGCAGCGATGTGAACGGTGGCTTCGTATCGGACGGCGAGCTTGTCGAACCGGGTCGCGACAGCCCGGTTGCGCTTGAGGCGGTTGATGCCACATTCCACGGCGTGCCGCTGCTTGTACCGCCGCGGATCGGAGGCCGGGGGCCGGCCGCCCTTCGATCCGAGTTTGCGCCGGTTGGCGTCCTGGTCGGTCTTGGACGGGATGGTCGCGGCGATCCCGCGTCGACGTAGGTAGCGGCGGTTGGCCCGGGACGTGTACGCCTTGTCTGCCAAGACTCGGTCCGGGCGGGTGCGGGGCCGACCGGGCCCGAGGCGGGGCACCCGGATGCCGTCGAGTACCGCGGCGAACTGCGGGCTGTCCCCGCGATGCCCGGCGGTCAACACGATCGACAGCGGCTTCTTCCCCTGCTCGCAGGCCACGTGCAGCTTCGTGGTCAACCCACCCCGCGACCGCCCCAACGCGTGATCGGTCGGCTCGACCGCGACCCCGCCCGGCCGTTCGGCCTGCAGATCCCCCTTTTACGCGCCCCAGCAGCGTGCTGATGCGCCCGGGCGACCGACGAGTCCACTGACACGTCCCAGGTGATACGTCCGGCCGCGTCCGCGAGGGCCTGCAGCACGGTCAGGATCTTCGCCCAGGTCCCATCACGCTGCCAGCGGCGGAACAGCGCGTACGCCGCTGACCAGGACCCGTAGCACTCCGGCACGTCCCGCCACGGAGCACCGACCCGAGTCCGCCACCGGATCCCATCAATGAGCTGTCGCTTCGTCCATGTCGACGGCCGCCCCGGCCGACGCCCCGCGGGCAGCACTGGCTCCAGCGCCGCCCACTCGGTGTCGGTCAGGTCATGCCGCCTCGTCACCGCTACAGTGGCCACGAGGTCTCCGTGCTGATGGTCTCCTTCGTCGATGAACCATCTACCGGAGACCTCGCCATCTATCGATCACCGACGCGCCGGGACCCGCCACCCCTCACCGCAGGCGGACTTTGACACATGGGGCTCTGCGTAAGGTTACGTCCCCTACCCGGCCGGGGTTGATATTTGCCGCCGGCACCCCTCCATGGCCGGGCCGGTGAGCGTGTAAGGGGTGTAGGAGGTAGCAGTGGATGCTGAGGAATCATTCCTGGCGTACGTGCGGGGACGTACGGTGGCGCTGTCGCGGATCGCGTACCTGCTCACCGGCGATCAGCACGCGGCGGAGGACCTGGTGCAGGAGGCGCTGTTGAGCGTCGTCGGCCGGTGGCCTCGGCTCGTGCGCAACGGTGACCCCGACGCCTACGTACGAAAGACGCTGTACCACCGGTATATTTCGGACCGGCGTCGTCGGCTACCCCAGCCCTTTCCAACCGCGAATCTGCCGCAACGCGTGATGGCGGACCCGGCCCCGGCGGTCGCTCGCGGCGTGGTGGTGCGGGCTGCGCTGGCCCGACTGCCCCCCCGCCAGCGGGCGGTGCTCGTGCTGCGCTACTTCGAGGATCTGACAGAGGTACAGACGGCCGAGGTCCTCGGCTGTCGCGTCGGCACGGTCAAGAGCCAGACCCGCGATGCCCTGGCGCGGCTCCGGGTGATTGCCCCAGACCTCGCCATCGCTGCTGACCTACCCGAACCGGTCGGCTCTGTCTCGGAGGTGCCGTAATGACGGACGTGCTGCGCCAGGCCCTGGCCGAGGCGTCGGAGGAGATGCCAACGGCCCGCGTGCCAGCCGACCTGTGGCAGGCCGGCCAGCGCCGGCACCGCCGGCGCCTGGCCATTGGGGTGGCCGCGCTCGTGCTGGCGATCGTCGCGGCGGTACAGGTGGGGGTCACCGTGCTCGTGCGGACGCCGGAGCCGGCGCTGCAGGTTGCGGTGTCGAACGCGATGGTGCCTGCCCGGCTGTACAACCCGCACGCCTGGCAGGGCACCGTCCAGCAGTCCCCGAACGGGCCAGCTTCCTTGCTGTTCAGTGGCGGCGGCACGGGCACCATCGACATGCCGGGTGCGTTCGGCAGCAAGATCGCCGTGGTGGGTCGGGACGGCTCGTACCGGACGCTGCGGTACGGGCGTGCCTATATGCAGTCCGCGCAGGATGTGGTGCTGTCGCCGGACGGCCGCTACGTCGCGGGCGACACCTCCCTCGACGCCCGTCTCAGCAGCGGCAACAACTCCGAGATCACGATCGTGGACCTGACGAGCGGTGCGGTGCGCCGGTACACCGGCCTACCGGCCGGGCAGCCGGTCGCCTGGAGCTCCGACGGTACCCAGGTGGTGCTCCTACGGGACTCGACCTCGTCCGTTGGGCTCTGGCTGCTTGATCGGGCCAGCGGCCAGACCCGTAGCCTGCTCCAAGCCGACGGCACAATCCGCCGGGCGACGTTGCTGGCATTCTCACCCGACAGTCGGCAGGTCGCCGTGCAGGTCGACCGGTCGCTGATCGTGGTGGACACTGCGAGCGGCGCCAGCCGGGTGCTGGCGGACCTCGGTCCGCGGGGACGGCTGGCCGGTGCCGGGGCGTGGAGCCCTGCCGGTGACGGCATCGCGGCGTACACCTATGACGGCTGTGAGAACCGGTGTACTGACGCCGAACGCAACCAGCGGCGCTGGCGCCTCGGGTGGCTCGACCCGGTGACCGGGGCGGCGCGTCCACTCGCCCCGTCGACGAGCGGGTTCGATGATGTGGCCTGCGCGGCGGTGCGGATCGTGGGCTGGCAACGCAACGGCGACGCCGTGGTCCTGCGATACCTCGTGGAAGTGGATCCCAACTACGACGAGGCGACGGCAGACGACGGCCAGGACCTGACGTCATACCGGGAGGTGGGCAGCGTTGAGCTGCTCGCCCTGCATCCGGGCGGCGGCCAGACCAGACTGATCGAAACCCCGACCGACATCTGGGACATGGACGTCGCCCACGACTTGGTCACCAACGACCGGTTCGGCGGCCCATCACCCAAGCCGACCGCGTTCCCGGCCGCGCCGTGGCTGTACGGGGTGACCGTCACCATCACAGTGATCGTGCTGGGACCACTGACCGTACTTGGCTGGATGCTACGTCGGCGCAGACGTTCGGCACCGTGACCCACCACAACAAACACGACGAACACTGCCCACGCCGACGGAGGAACCGTCATGGCCCGATCACAACGAATGGACCACGAGACGGCCGACCGCATCAGCGTGGCCGCCTGCCGCGACCCTGACTCCCCGGAATGCGACCAGTGGCCTTGAGATCCGGGCACAGGAAGTCGCAGACCGCAACGAGCCGCCGGACCGGTACGACTACGACGACTACGACATTGAGTAGCCATATGTGCCCTGGACGCCCGTCGTGCCCTGACCGGCAACCGGTCGTATGAAAGTCGCTCCTGCCCGTGGATAGACCACTCGCCTGTGCGGCGTGGCCAGGACACCATTCTCGTAAGGTCCCAGATCTTGCACACAATGACATCGACGCCCTCGGTCATCACCGAATGCGAGACTGAACCGAGATCTACGCAGTCCCGAATCCGGGTGAGCGACTCGCTGGTACCGGACCGGTAGACGACGCCCATCTCGTTAGGTCGGCGTCGGGAAGCCCAGGCTCACCCCGCCGTGTGACGGCTGCACCCAGCGGGTCGTCACGACCTTGCCTCGCGTGAAGAAGTGCACACCCTCCACTCCGTGGGCGTGCGAGTCGCCGAACAGCGACGCCTTCCAACCGCCGAACGAGTAGTACGGCACCGGCACCGGCACCGGCACGTTCACGCCGACCATGCCGACCTGCACGTCCCGCGCGAACCGCCGCGCTGCACCGCCGTCGTTGGTGAACACAGCCGCGCCGTTGCCGTACTCGCCCGCCTCGACCAGCGCCAACGCCTCGTCGTAGGAGGCCACGCGCACCACGGACAGGACCGGGCCGAAGATCTCATCCGCGTACACCGGCATGTCGGGAGTGACGTGGTCGAACAGCGTCGGACCAAGCCAGAACCCGCCGGCGGAGCCATCCGGGACGACGTCGCGGCCGTCGACGACCAGCGTCGCGCCCGCCGCCACACCGGCGGCGACATAGCCCGCAACGCGGTCGCGGTGCTCGCGGGTCACCAGCGGCCCCATGTCACAGCCCCGGCGTCCGTCCCCGGTGCGGATGCCCGCCATACGGTCGCGGATACGCTCGACGAGGTCGTCGCCGACCGGGTCGACCGCGACGACCACCGAGATCGCCATGCAACGCTGTCCCGCCGAGCCGAACCCGGCGGAGACGGCCGCGTCGGCGGCGGCGTCGAGGTCGGCGTCCGGCAGGACCACCATGTGGTTCTTCGCGCCGCCGAGTGCCTGCACCCGCTTGCCGGCGGCGGTGGCCCGGCCGTAGACGTAACGGGCGACGGGGGTGGAACCAACGAACGACACCGACGCCACCCCGGGGTGATCGAGCAGCCCGTCTACAGCCTCCCGGTCGCCATGCAAGACCGTGAACACCCCGTCGGGAAGGCCCGCGTCGGACCACAGGCGCGCCAACAGGTTCGCCGCCGACGGGACCTTCTCGCTGGGTTTGAGCACCACCGCGTTGCCACAGGCGATCGCGACTGGCACGAACCACAGCGGCACCATGACCGGGAAGTTGAACGGAGCGATCACCGCTGTCACCCCCAACGGCTGGCGGATCGAGTGCACGTCGACGTCGGTGGAGACGTTCTCGCTGTGCGAACCCTTGAGCAGGTGCCCCAGCCCGCACGCGAACTCGACAACCTCCAGGCCCCGCTGCACCTCCCCCGCCGCGTCCGAGAGCACCTTGCCATGCTCGGCGGTGACCACCGCCGCGAGTTCTTCGCGGTGCGCCACGACCGCCTCCCGGAACGCGAACAGCACCCGGGTACGCCGGGCCAGCGACACCTCCCCCCACTCCCGGGCAGCCCGCGCGGCGGCGTCGACGGCGGCGGCGACCTCGACCGTCCCGGCGAGGTCGACCACACCCGTCACCCGGCCGGTCGCCGGTTCATGCACGTCGGCGGTACGTCCCACCTTTCCCGTCCACGGCTTGCCGTCGACGACGTGGGTGATCCGCACCGGTGTGTCACGCGTTTCCATGCCCCGCTCACTCATGCATCCAGCCCCACTCCGCTCGGACTCACCCTCGCGGGCGAGTGTGGTAAGGACGTACTCGCTCCCCCAGCGTTCCCCGTCGAGATCGTCGTGCGTGAACGGACGTAGGGTGAGCCGTTGGGTGTGACAGGCAACGACAGCCCGGACATCGGTTGGGACCTCCCTCTCGTCGGCTGCGCGGCAGCCTTGTCGATCATGTGTCGTGTCACCGCTAACCGGACTCAGTAACCGGACGGCCGGTCGGGATCGGACCTGTGCGTCTCGGTGCCGGTCAGCGGCGGATTGAACACACAGATCAAGCGCATGCCATCCGGTCCCGCCACCAGCCGGTGTTCCTCGCCCAGGTCGGGCGCGTAGAGGACGCCGGGTACGATGTCGTAACTGGCGTCGGCCGTCTCGACCCGCCCGCCACCCTCGACGCAGTAGCAGGACTCGAAGTGCCGGTCGAACCGTAGCGGCGTCGAAGTACCCGGGCGGACGTACGTGTCGGTCACCGTGTAACCGCGTCCGTCGGCCGCGACCACCAGCCGAACACTCGTTCCGTTACCCCAGTCGACGGCGCGCGGTGTGCCGTCGACCCGGTCGTAGGTCGTGTAGAGCATCTTCAGCTCCCTTCGGCGATGCGGCCGAGTGCCGCCAACGTCCGGTCGACCTCAGCCGGCCGGTGGTAGTGGACGAAGCCGGCACGGACCACTCCCTCAGTGGTGGACAGGCCGAGCGCGTTCAGCGTCTCGATGGCGTAGTTCGTGCCGGAGGAGACGTAAACGCCCTCGGCGGCGAGCTGGGTGGCCACCTCGGCCGGGCTGACCCCGTCGACACGGAGCGCAAACGTCGGCTCCCTGCCGGCTGCGGTCCGCTTGCCGAACAGCCGGATCCGGGGCAGCTCGGCCAGCCGCTCCAGGGCCTGTTCGGTGAGCACCCTCTCCAGTTGGGCGATCCGGTCGAACCCCAGCCGATCCAGGTAGTGCAGCGCCGCGGCGAGCCCGGCGACCGCCTCCAGAGGGGGCATGCCGGCCTCCCAGCGACGGGGTCCGGACGTCGGCGCAGGGCGCACCCGGTCCGGGGACAACGCATCAAGCAACTCCGGCCGTGCCGACATCACGCCCATGTGCGGGCCGAAGAACTTGTACGCCGAGCAAACCTGCACGTCGATACCTTCGGCGCGCTGGCGCAGCGGGAAGTGCGCCGCCGCGGCGACCGCGTCGGCGTACGTGACAGCACCGCAGGACCGGGCCGCCTCGACGAACGGCGCCGCCGGGACGACGGTGCCGAGAAGATTCGAAACCCGGGTGAACGCGATGACCCGGGTCCGCCCGTCCACCGCCCGCTCAAGCGAGCTGAGGTCCAGCTCGAAGGTCTCCGGATCCAGTGTCACGAACCGCACCTCGGCACCGGTGCGTTCGGCCACCGCCAGCCACGGGGCCACATTCGCCTCGTGGTCAAGCTGAGTACAGACAATGCCGTCGCCCGGCCTGAGTCGCGCCTCCAACGCCCGCGCGAACCGCCAGGTCAGTGTCGTCGCGTTCGGACCAAACACCACGCCCGCGGGGTCGGCGTCGACGAAGCGACCGAACGCCCCCCGAGTGGTGGCGAGCATGTCCGCCGACCCCACGGACGCCGGATAGACCCGGTTCGGATTGGCGTTGCCGTGCCTCTGGTAGGCCGCCATGGCCGCGATCACCGACTCCGTCACGTGGGTGCCACCCGGCGCGTCGGCGTGCACCGCCAGCAGGCCGTCCGGTCCCGGATCGTCGAGCCCCGGAAAGCGTTCCGGCAGGTCGACGCCATTGTCAAGCAGATCTGACATCCCGATGTCTCATTCCCTCCGGTTTGACATGATCACCGCATGGAACCGGAGCTCCGGCAGATGCGGTACTTCGTCGCGGTCGCGCAGAGCCTGAACTACACGCGTGCCGCCGACGCGCTGCACATCGCTCAGCCGGCCCTGTCCAAGCAAATCCGCCAGCTGGAGCGGACCCTGCGGGTACAGCTGTTCGACCGCACCAGCCGACGGGTCGTGCTCACCGACGCCGGGCAGGCCCTGTTGCCGTACGCCACCCGCATCCTGGCCACGGTCGCTGACGCCCAGACGCACATGGGCGACCTGAGCGGCTCCGCGGAGGGGCGGGTGACGGTGAGCGCCCAGCAGTCGCTGAACGCGTCCGGCATGCTGCCGCGGGTACTTGTGGAATTCCACGAGCGGTACCCGGGCGTCGATGTCGAGCTGCGCGAGGAGTTCGCCGCGCCGACAATCGCCATGCTCGCCGACGGTCGGCTCGACCTGGCGCTGGCGATGTTCGACGAGACCTGGCCGCGCGCCGAGGACATGACCGTCGAGCCACTGTTCGACGAGGAACTGGTCTTCGTCGTCGGGCCCGGGCACCGGCTGGCCGGCTCGTCCGTCGCGTTGCGGCAGCTGTTGCTCGAGCCGTTCGTGGCGTTCAACCAGGGCGCCGGGCTGCGCCAGATTCTGGAGCGGACCTGTGCCGACGCTGGTTTCCAACCGCGCATCGGGTACGAGAGCGGCGCGACCGGCAGCGTGCGGGCGCTTGCCTCGGCCGGACTCGGCGTCGCATTGCTGCCGCGACCGGTTGTCGACGTCGACGGCCCGCCGTTGGCACCGTTGCGGACCGATGTCGCCCTGCGACGCACGATCTCCCTGATCCGGGCTTACGAGCGGTACCAGTCGGCCGCCTCGCGGGCACTGGTCGACCTGATCCGCGATCGGCTCAGCCACGGCTGAGCCGATCTCCCACGGCGAGGATGCTCGCCTCGGTGCCTGGCGGTCCGATCACCTGCCGAGGTCCGTCGGACGTCGGCACGGCGAGCGCCGGCCAGCCGAGCGCGTTGACGATCGGCGTGATGCTCAGCAGCCGGTCGGACGTGTGCAGTGTCCGGTCCCGGTAGTCGCGCAGCACCTCCTCGACGGTCGGCGCGTCGCCCGGGAAAACGGGCAGCACCAGCAGGTGAAACCCGGCCAGCGACCGGACGAAGTCAATCCGCCACCGGTGCAGGACGGCGCGTGCCATCGCCACGTCGCCGACCGGCTGCGAGAGCTTCACGTGCAGGTCGTCGCCGTACTCGCCGGGGTGCCGGGTCGCCCGTTCGTGGTGCAGCCGGTAGCTCTGCTCACGGAACACTGTCCAGTGGTCGTCCGCCGGGAACGGCGGCAGCCGGACGTCGTCCGCGGTGGCCACCCGCACGTTCCGCGTCGGAGGCAGCTCCGGGATGTCCAGGACCCGCTGCAGTACGTCGACCGAGCGCGCCAGGTATCCGATGGAGTCGTGCTGCGGGGCCAGCGGGTGGACGCCAGTCATCGGCACTGCGCCGTGGGCGCACTTGAACCCGAATACGCCGCAGCAGGCCGCCGGGATGCGCACCGAGCCGGCGGTGTCGGTGCCGACCGCGACATCGCACATCCCGGCCGCGACCGCGACCGCCGAGCCGCCACTCGACCCGCCGGGGGTGCGATCCCGGTCGCCGGGCACACGCATCAGCCCGTAGTGCGGGTTGTAGCCGCTGACACCGTACGCGAACTCGTTGAGGTTGGTCTTGCCGACGACGATTGCGCCCTCCTTCTCCAGCCGGGCAACGACCGGGGCGGTCAGTGTCGGCACGTGGTACCGGTAGCGCGGTGACCCGTACGTGGTGCGCAGTCCTGCGGTGTCGACGAGGTCCTTGACGGCCAGCACGAGTCCACGCAGTCGGCCGCCCGGCTCCCTGGCCGCCCGGCGCAGCGCGGCGTCGGGGTCGACGGTGATGAAGGCGCCCAGGTCGGGGTCAACTTGTTCGAGGGCGGCAATGACCCGGGCGCGCGCGCTGTCAGTCATGGCCGATCGTCGCCAGGAAACGGCGGGTCCGGGCGTTCTCCGGCGCCTCGAACACCTGTGTCGGCGGGCCCTCCTCGACAATCCGGCCCTGATCCATGAACAGCACCCGGTCGGCCATCCTGCGTGCGAAGCCCATCTCGTGGCTGACCACCACCATGGTGAGCCCCTCGGCGGCGAGCGTTGTCATCACCTGGAGCACCTCGGTGACGAGCTCCGGGTCGAGCGCGGAGGTCGGTTCGTCGAACAATACGATCTCGGGCTCGTTGGCCAGGGCGCGGGCGATGGCGACGCGCTGCTGCTGCCCGCCGGAGAGCTGGTGCGGGAACTTGTGCGCGTGGTCGGCCATGCCGACCTTGCGCAGCAGTTCGAGCCCGTACGCCACCGCGTCGGCGCCGCCGACCGTGCCGAAATGGCGGGGGGCGAGCAGCACGTTGTCAAGCGCAGTGAGGTACGGGAATAGCTCGAAGCGCTGGAAGACCATGCCCACCCGCCGACGCCGAGCGGCCAGTCGGCGCTCGGGTTCGGAGTGCGGCTCGCCGCCGTTCAACCGGTAGCCGAACGGCTCACCGTCGAGCAGCACGATGCCGTCGTCAGTGGTCAGCAGCCGGTTCAGGCAGCGCAGCAGTGTCGACTTGCCGGAGCCGGACGGCCCGATGAGCACGCACACCTCGCCGCGGCGCACCGCAAGGTCGACGCCGTCGAGCACGAGCCTGCCCCCGAGCTTCTTGCGCACGTCGCGAGCTTCCAGCACGACAGGCCCGAACTGCTTGGCGGATGCGAGCGGCGGGGTTACCGGTACCGGACGGACGGCGGACGGCGCACTGGCTGGTGGCCGCCGGTCGCGTCGTACGTCGAGGCGGTGCTCCAGGAACGCCTGTACGCCGGAAAACAGCGAGACCATGGCCAGGTAGAACACGCCGATCACGGACAGCGTTTCCAGGATCAGGAAGTTCCCGCTGTAGATGCGCTGCCCCTCCAGGGTTAGCTCGACGAACGAGATGACCGAGACCAGGGACGTGTTCTTGAGATTGGAGACGTACTCGTTGCCGAGCCCCGGTATCGCCACCCGGAATGCCTGCGGCAGTACCACGAAGCGTTGCAACGGTACCGCCCCGAATCCGAGAGCTCGCCCGGCGTCGCGTTGCTCCGGGCTGACCGCCGACAGGCCACCGCGGTACACCTCGGCCATGTACGCGCTCCCGCTCAGTACCAGCGCGACGAGGCCGGCATTGAACGGGTCCGACAGGAAGCCCTGAGAGGCCGGGATTGCCTGCGGTACCGCGTTGTAGATGAAGATGATCAGGAGGAGCAATGGTACGCCGCGGAAGAACCAGACGTAGCCGGCGCCCGCGCCACGGCTGAGGCGGGTACGAGAGGTCTTCAGCAGCGCCATGCCGAGGCCCAAGACGCCGGCCAACAGCCAGCTAAGCGTAGCGAGCCACAGCGTGTTCCCGGCGGCGATCCAGACGCGTTCGTCGGCGAACAGACCGAGCGCGTACCGCACGTCGAAGCGCAGTATCTCCATCAGTACAGGGGTCCCGCGAGCGCCCTGGATACCAGTTCCTGATCCGGCTCCTGCAGCCCGTACTTGTTCAGGAGGGTGCGCAGTTCACCGGAGACGCGCAACTTCGCGATCGCTTCCTCGAAGGCCCTCTTGACCTCCGGCCGGTCCTTGCGCACGCCGATACCCGCCGGAACTGGGAACAGTGGTGCCGGATTGGACACGACGAGGTTCAGCTCCGGCAGTTTCTCGGCCCGGTACAGCACAATCGAGTGGTTGGTGAAGAAGACGTCCGCACGTCCGTCGGCCACATCTTTTGTGGCCTCCACGTCGGACGGGAAAGACTTCACCTCCAGCGGCTGGCCCTTGCCGCGACAGTCCGCGGTGAGCTTGCCGGTCGCCATCCGCTCCTCGAAACCGCCGGCCAGTACGGCGACCTTACGACCGCACAGCTCCTCCGCCGCCTTGGGCTGGAAACCGTTGTTCTTACGCACCAGGAAGCCCGAGCCGGTCTGGGCGTACGGCACCAGGTCGATCACCTTCGCCCGTTCCTGAGTGATGTAGAGGACCGAGACGACCGCGTCGTATCGTCCGGCCTCCAGCCCCGGCACCAGCGAGGCGAAGCGGGCGTCCACCGCGTTGAGCCTCAGGCCCATCAGTTCGGCCACGGCCTTGTCGAACTCGACGTCGAAGCCCCGCTGCTTGCCGTTCTCGACGTAGTCGAACGGCGGACCCTGGAAGTCGGCCGCCACAGTCAACGTGCCGGGTTTGACCAGCGTCCCAGGCGGCTTCACCTCAGCTTCGGCAGCCGCGTCCGGGACTGAACTACCACCTCCGCAGGCCGTCACAAACAGCAGCACCACCGCCGACAGCCACATCGCACGACGCATGACTCTTCCCCTTCCACCTGCCCGTCAGTCTCGGGTGGCGGGGATCGCATCGTCCAATACCGCATCGGACTGGCACTTATAACACACCCGCATCATTCGGCGGACCCCCGGCGTCATGCACACTGATCATCCCGCAGCCCTTGGTCCCGGTCAGCCGAGGTCAACGTCCCCGGCTGGAGTACTACGCCGAGGGCCCTTGGTCCCGCCGTAGCCGCTCCTCCTTCCGCGCCCACGCCGCCCGCCGATCCATGCCGATCCGGGAGCGCAGCAGCGGCTCGACCGACTGGAGGCCGACGACCGGATTCACCACGTTCACCCTGAATGGCCCACGGCCAGGCCACGTGGTCCGCCCGCTCGAACCTGAGCAGGCGGACCACGACATTGAACCGCCCCGGATCTTGTAGAGACTTTGCGAGCGGCAGGATAGGCCCGGCCTGCGAACAGGGCCGGGCCTATCCTGCGGCGCGGGTCAAAGCCAGCAGCGGGCCGAGGGCGTCGATAGCCCGGTGAGCGGCGGAGTGCGATACCCGAACAACGGTCCGATCTGCCGCATCGTCAGGTTCGTTCGCCAGTATGCGGCGACCAGCACCCGGTCGGCCAAGTCGAGAGCCCTCAATGAAATGTTTGGCTTCTGCCGGACACGTGCTTGGTAACAGGGCGTACCCGCCCAGCACTGACCGACGGAACTAGGAGCCACGTTTGGCACGCGCCGCACCCACTTCTTCGAACGGCGATATCGCCGCTAGTTTCGAGCGCTTGTATCGGGCCTGCTACCGGGATCTGCTCGGTTTCGTTCTGCGCCGTGTCGATCGACCAGAGGCTGCCGCGGATGTGGTGGCCGACACCTTCCTGGTTGCCTGGCGACGGTTTCACGAGATCCGGCCGGATCAGGCAAGGCCATGGCTGTTCGGGGTGGCACGCAATGTGATGGCGAACCATCACAGGGCCGACCGGCGCTCGGCGGGCCTCGCCGAGCGCCTGCGTCAGGAACTCACTCGGGTCACCCCTGTGGAGCCGGAGGTACCGGACGAGATCAGGCGGGCGTTCCGCTCGCTGCCGGAGGCCGACCAAGAACTGCTTCGACTGGTGGCCTGGGAAGGGCTCGCGGCGGACGAACTGGCGTTAGTACTTGGCTGCACAGCGAACGCTGCCCGCATCCGCCTACACCGCGCCCGGCGCCGGTTCGCCGCGGCGCTGCGTGAGCCGTCACTCAACAGGTAATCAAGGAGACACGGCCATGACCGAACCCGACAGCCACCAGGATCACGTGATTCGGCTGCTCGCTCCCGTGCATCACCTCCCGCCTTCGGCGCAAAGCCCGTCCGGCGACGCCGCCACCACACTTCTGAAGGGCATCATGCAAGACTTCGAGACCACGACTGCGTTGCCGGTCAGGCGCGCCTCCTGGATTGCCCGGCATCGCCGGCTGGCCATCGCGGTGCCGACGGTAGCCGCGGTAGCTGCGCTGGCATTCGGCATTAGTGCAGTACTCCCCGGCGGCTCCGGATCCGTCGGACCTGCCCCCGCACAGGCAGATGCGCTGCAGATCACCAAGGACGACAGGTACATCAACATCAAGATCAAGGACCCCATCGCCGACCCTCAGCGCTACCGCCAAGAACTTTCCAAGTACAACCTCAACGTCGAGCTGACCCTGGTGCCCGCCACGCCTGATCACGTCGGGAAGGTCATCTTCTCGGAAGTCGGTGACTCCGCCGGTGGTCTTGAGTACATCGAGGCGCCAGGTGACTGCACCGCCAACGGCAACTGCTCGGTCGGCATTAAGGTCCCAATGACCTTCACGTCGTATGCGAAGATCGTCATCGGCAGGACCGCCAAACCCGGCGAACACATCGAAGGCGGCTCTGCAGAAAACGACGCGCAGGCGCGGGAACTGGTCGGAAAGACTGTGGCGGACGCCCTCAAGATCCTCGCGTCAAAGGACCAGGCCGCCAGCTACCGCGTGGGCTGGGAGTCAATCGAGGTGCCGGCCGAGAACGTACCCACCCACTGGATCGTCTACGACTCGGCGCCGTTGTCGAACAAGGTCGTCGCTCTGTGGGTCTCAGTAGACGGCAAGGAGCCGAAGAACTCCAACCCGTCCGACAGTGGGCCGGCGCCTCAGCCCGTTCAGCCCACCAGCACGCCTTAATCAATAAGCGCCGCGAGGCGGCCACGCACCGGCACCGGGACAATCCCGATGCCGGTGCGTGGCCGCTATGACTGCCGCCAGCACCTCCATCGCCTCCCAGACCACAACATCGCCCGATTAAGGACGGCCGGCGGCTGCCACGCTGCCAGCTATAGAGCGACCGAAGAACATTTGACGTGAGGCCTTGGTTCACGGCGGCTCCAGCCCAATAGCCACCGGGAAGGCACAACTTCGTGTCGCTTTCTACGCCAGAGCAGGTTCAAGCATTGTGTGTCGATGGTCTGCGGCCCGACGTCGTCGATCCGGCCGGCACTGCCGCCCCTCATCAACTGCAGTCAAGGCCACGGCGCACACTCCGTGACTGGAGCCCCGAACCCAGGAGGCTTATCGAAGGTAGCCTTTTCATGCTCGGGCTTGCGGTTCTGCTGATAACTCAGGAACACCGGTTGATGGGCGATGGATTGGCCCGCTACCAGGCCCTTATCGACCTGCTAGGCCATCAGCGGATGCCCGACACCGCCTATTCCATGATCGGCCCACTGTTCGCCGCGCCGCTATGGATCCTCAGCCAATACACCGGCAACACTGAGGGGTTGCTCGGCAACTATAATCCACTCCTGTTCTGCCTGATGCTCGGCGCCTTTTACCTGATGCTGCGCCGCCATGTCGATGCGGGCTTGCTGCGCCGATTTCTCCTCATCCTGACTACTGGCAGCATGATCGCTCCGCATTTGGCGGACTTTTACGGGGAGACGTTCACCATGAGCACAGTGGGCGTCGGACTGCTGGCCCTAGCATTGCGCCGTCCGCCTAAAGGTATCCGGGCGGGCGCGTGGGCGCTGATCGTGCTCGGGGTGGCAAACACTCCCGCCTCCATAGTCGGATTAGCATTCGTTGCATGCCTCGAATCTGTCCGGCGCCGACGCATCGGCCCGATGGTGTCCTTGTTCGCGGCAGTGGCTCTCATCGTCGGCGAATCCTGGCTGCGACGCGGCGGTCCATTCGTTACTGGATACACCGACAACCATGGGGCCGAAACGATTATGCCCTACTCGGGGCATTCCGGTTTTTCCTACCCGTTCACCCTCGGGCTGCTAGCAATCGTGTTCTCCTTTGGAAAGGGTCTACTCTGGTTTACCCCCGGCCTGTTCCTGCCAGTCCGACGACGATTGTCTGCAGCGTCCAAGACGGGCTCGGCCATCGACCTGGGGTACGCCTGGCTACTGTGGACGACATTCACGGTTGGCCTGGTCGTCATATACGCACGGTGGTGGGCATGGTATGGCGGAATGTACTGGGGCCCCCGCTTCTTCCTCATCGCAATCTTGCCCGCTGCGCTTGGTCTTGCGGTTTGGTTGGGCGATCCGCGGGCCAGTCCGATCCGGACCGTCATCACCCTGGGCCTGCTCGCAGTGTCGGTGTGGGTGGCCAGTAACGGCCTCGCTTTCGGCGACCTTTGGGCATGGACCTGCTACCAGGACGGATACCGGCTGGAAGCACTGTGCCACTTCACCCCAGAGTTCAGCCCGCTGTGGTATCCGCTGGTCGCACGGCCGGACCTGAGCCCTAGTCAACAACTCCAACTAATGCTGCACGCCGCGGTCCTGCTATGGCTTGCCGCACCGCTCGTGACGCGCCTGGCGCAATACGCTCGCGCTTTAACCCGGAGCCTGTCTGCGCGGCTTGACTTGAAGACCTGGCGCTGGTGATACCGTCAGGTGCCAGGTCGGCAGCAGCTTCGCCTCTGGGTCGAGATCGGGTTGGCGTCGCAGCAATGAGATGCTTCTGTAACTGTCAAGTGGTGCTGGTAGCTGGTTGGGCGTCGTTGAGGGTTCGGAAGAGTTGCCTGCTGATGTAGCGCTTGAGGTTGCGCATGACCTCGCGTTTGGTGCGGCCTTCGGCTGGGTAGCGCTTGTTCCTGGACGGGCTGAAGTACCAGGATCGCGGTGATCTGCTGGTGCCCTCGATGTCGACCTGGTCGATTGACGCCTGCAGCTGGGTTTGCTGGGAGGCTACGGCGTGTCGGATGACGCTGCGGTGGCCGCCCGTCCGCTGGCGCCCACATCGACAGGTCAGCCCGGCCGGGCGGATGCCGCCGGCCGGGCTGAACTGTCATGTCGGGTTTAGTAGGCGTAGGCCCGGGTGATGGTCTGGGTTACCGAGTTGCCGGCATCGTCGGTTGCGGATGCCCGAATTGAGGCGAAGCCGTGTGCCTGTGGATGTCTGACATGCGCGGTCCGGTTCAGGCCGAACCCGGTCAGGCGTACGGGTTGCCACGTGGCGCCGTCGTTGTAGGAAACCTCAACGGCCAGTGTCCGCAGCGTCCCGTACGACGCAGTCGCCTGTCGTTGTATCGAGACTGGGAAGGAGAAGTGGCCGATGGGTGCTCGGTTGCTGGCGTCCAGTTTCGGGGCGAACCGTACGACCATTAGCGGCAGAGCCACGGGCGTGTCGGTGGTGGCCGCGGACCGGAAGTTCCATGCCGTCTCGACGCGCGTCGACAGCGATGATACCGACCGGTTCGCCACTGATTCGAGGCGATAGGCTGCCGGTTCTTTCGGTACGGTGAACTCGCCGTAGCCGGGGCTGTCGCTTTCCCCCATCCTCTCGCCGTCGCGGTACAAGGTCAGCCCGCCCGAGTCGACTACCGAGTAGCCAGCGTGGTCTGCGCCTTGGTCGGTGTGGATGGGCAGGTCGAGGTAGATCTGGTTACCGGTACGTTCCGCCATCGGCAGCGGCCTCGAGAACTTGGGCAGCGCGGGTCCGAAGACGCCCATGTTCCACTGCTCCGTCCCGTTGTCGCCGCGCTCGTAGCGGCGCTCGCCGGTCAACCGGCCGAGCTCCCCGTATGGCAGGGACGGGTCCGGAGACAGTGCGACGATTCGCCCCCAGGTTACCCCTGGCGTGAAGTAACTAGTCACGGTCGCGGGCGCGGTCAGAACGACACGAGCGCTGTCGACGGCGACAGTTTGGTTAGGGCCTGTCGCGGCCACGTGCGTTCGGCTTAGCGCCAGATCACTATCGGCAACCCTCCATTTCAGATCGGGCGGAACGTGCCCGTCCACGTTCCGGTAAATGTGATACAGGTAGGGGGTGCCGGTGAATCCCCCGGATCCGTCCGGTTCGGCGAGTAGCCGATTCATCTCGAACGTGAACTGTCCGGCGGGCGCGGTCTGCGTCGACGGCTTGATCAGGGTGTCTTCCATTGAGCCCCCGAACAATGCAAAACCGATGCTCCCCCAGCTCGTGGTCCGCGTGGCGGCTATCGCCGTGGCGACTCCTCGTGCGGTGGCACGATCCACCTCGGGCCCGAACGGGCGACCCTTGCGGGCGTCGATGGAGATCGTGGCATCTTCGGTAACGTCTACCTGCGGCTCGACGAAGATCGTTCTGGCCTCCGGTGACGCCGGGTCCTCTGAGACGCTCGCCTCGAAGAAGTGGCGGCCTTTCGGCAGCCGAACCACGACAGTGCCCGACGGGTCATACGCTGAGCACACCTGCGCATCGTCAAGGGAGACGAAGCGGTAGAAGTAGTCCGAGGTGGGCTGGCCTGCGCGGTTACGGAAGGTCAGAGTCAGGTCGTAGCTTTCTCCCTCGCGTTCGACGGCGACCGGCGTCCGCACGGTGGTGGCTGGGCCCTCGGTGCTGGTGGCCAGGAGTATGCCGCCCCAGACGCCATCCACGGCGTCGACTCGGGTGTCAACGGTGAGAATGACCGATGCCTCACCACCGGCCGGTACGGTCACACGCTGGCTGTTGAGTGAGAACATTCCCTCAGGCGCCGCCGCTCCCGCCGGGCCGCGAGCGTCCACGGCGAGGGTGAACGTCATGGCTGTCTCAGTGACGTTCCGATAGGTGATGGTCTTTGCGATCGGGGCGTCGTCGTTGTGTGGCCATCGCACGAGCCCGTAACCGAGGCTGACCGGTTCAGCGTGCACTCCCTGCCTCGTTGCTCGGGCAAGGTCGAGCCGGCCGGCGCCCTGCGCGTACGACGAGTGTTCACCAGTCCCAACCGTACTGGCCATGAGCAGCGCCTTGATCTCTGGCGCCGCCAGCTCGGGGTGCTGTGCGGCGAGGACAGCGGCGGCACCGGCGACATGCGGCGCGGCCATGGACGTTCCCGAAGCCTTCGTATAAAGACCATCGACCGGGATGCCCATAGCCGAGCCTTCGGCCCGGGCGGCGACGATGCCCACCCCAGGTCCCGTTAGATCGGGCTTGATTAATCCATCCGTGCGAGGTCCTCGGCTGGAGAACTCTGCGATCTCATCCTGCTTCGATACTGCGCCGACGGTCAGCGCGGCGTCCGCCACACCAGGGCTACCGATCGAGCCGGCCGCGGGGCCGCTGTTTCCTGCGGCGGCGACGAACAGGGTGTTCGACTGCGCGGTCAACCGATTGACGGCCTGGGACACCTCGTCCCTACCGTCATTGGGCGGCATGCCGCCGCCGAGGCTCATGTTGACCACATCGGCACCCTTGCTGGCAGCCCATTCCATACCGGCGATCAACGCCGACTCGCTACCCCCGCCCCAATCGTCAAGCACCTTGACGTTGAACAGGCGGGCATCGGGCGCTACACCAACGTGTCGGCCGGCCGAGGCCGCACCGTCGCCGGTGATGGTAGATGCAACGTGCGTGCCGTGGCCGTGCCGATCACGCGTACCGGATGCACTTCCCGAGAAGTCCACCGACTCAATCACCGCGCCGGCCAGATCGGGATGGCTGTCGTCGATGCCGGTATCGAGCACCGCCACCGTCGCGCCCGCACCCTTATGCCCGGCCGCCCAGGCGGCAGGTGCACCCACCTGCGGCACGCTGTCCGCGAGTGCAGCCCGGATCGGTCCGTCCAGCAGAATCCGCGACACCTCGCCTCCCAGCCGCGCCGCCCCAGGTCGGCCTCCCAGGGACATCCAGAAGGCGCCGACCCGATCTTTGCCGGCGTGCACCGCGAGGCCGTTCACGCTGGGCAGTTCACGGCTGATCCTGGCCCCGGCGGCCGAAACCTGCTTCCGGGCCGCCAACCGCGCGGTGCTCTTCGACACCACGATCAGCGGTACGTCGGCACGGGCACGATCATCGTATCCATGATCGATCAAGGCAGACACCGCGAACAGCCGAGAATCGACCGCACCGGCGGCCACCAAGGGCGCCAGGTCAGCTGGCAGCACAGACAGCGCCCCCTTGATGCGCCTACTGAACAGCGGCACATCCTCGCGCCCCCTGGCCGGCTTGACCTCTACAAGTTCGTCTCCCGCCGGCTCCTCCCGAACGAGAAGCCGGTCACCAGTCACCAACGTGAGCCACCGCTGGTTAGCCGAAACAGCCCCGGTGGCCCCGCTCAGTTCACCGGCGGCCGAGGCAGACCCAGACTTGCCAATACCTGATGTGAGCAGTAGCAGAACGGTCGATGCCAACGCAATGAACCGGATTGCGCGTTGTCGCTTCACCCAACCTCCACGGATCCGACAAACGGAGGCGTTGCGCCTCGTCCCGACATCCATGTCCGAACCGGCCGTTGTATTTCGCGCACGACTCGATTCGTCGGGAGACCCGGGAGAGCATCACCAAGTACTGCTGAACGCCCATGCTTCCCCGACGATGCCGGTCCCTTCCCTCTGTAGCCACGTAAGGGTTCAGCATGTTCCTCCCGCTCGCAGAGGGAGGTCGTCGCGGGTGGCGCAGGCCCTTTCGATGCTGGCGGTGCTCGGTGCAGTCGACGGTGGCGGCGGATCCGCGCATGCGACCGCTGCGAACGGCCGTATGTGGATCGTACGAAGGGTGTCACCCGCCGCCGTTGCGCTGGCCACGTTGAGCACCGCAGCGCGTCGCCGGACGGTCCGTCACGACGGCCGTCGACAACCGAGTGACGAGCATACTGGTGCGGTCGCGGTGTCGGCAGAACGTGGCGGAGGCACTCAGCCAGGCTCCCGCCGGCCGGGACGCCGGCACTCGATCACCTTCGGGGCTGTGGACCTGCGGTCGGTGGCTGCGGTCCATAGCTGCGCCATGCCCACGAGCGACAGCGGCGCTGCCGGGTAGGCGACACGGAGCTGACGTGTAACCGGGGGCTGCAAGCCTGGCTCAGAAGCTCGCATTGCGGAAGGAGATGACCGATGGCCCCTCTCTGGTGGCGATACAAGCTGTGACTGGGCGTTTGGATGTTGTTCGTGAGTGGTTGACGGGGTTCGGTAGGCCCGGTGGCTGGCCGCTACGTCGGTCGTGTTGCGGCTCCTGACACCGTTCGCCCCGCTTGATGCCGTTGCGATATGCCAGGTTGATGCCGCAGATCGTGTCTGGTTCCGAGGTAACCGGAGATCGTCGGACTGTGGGTGCGATTGCCTACTCGGCATCCACAGTAGATCTATCGAATGGTTGAGCGACCCGCCTATCCGTCCGATCTGTCCGACGCCCGCTGGGCGCTGATCGCACCGCGACTGATCGCCTGGCGTCAGGCCCGCACCGACGCGGGGATCGGCGGACGCACCGCCACCCACGACCTGCGCGAGATCGTCAACGCCATCCTCTACGTCAACCGCACCGGCATCGCCTGGCGCTACCTACCGCACGACTTCCCGCCCTGGCAGACCGTCTACGGCTACTTCACCGCCTGGACAGGCGACGGCATCTTCACCCATCTCAACTACCAGCTCACCGGCCTGGCCCGCACCAAGGCTGGCCGCGCGGCGCAACCCTCAGCCGCTGTGATCGACACCCAAAGCGTGAAGACCTCCACCAACGCGCCCCTGCCCACGCAAGGCATCGACGCCGGCAAGAAAATCGTCGGCCGCAAACGCGGCATCATCACCGACACCCTCGGCCTGCTGCTCGCCGTCGTCGTCACCGCGGCCAGCACCAGCGACAACACCATCGGCATCGACCTTCTCAACCAGGCCACGACAACCCACCCGATCCTGGCCAAGACCTGGGTCGACGCCGGCTTCAAGAACAAGGTCATCGAACACGGCGCCGCCCTCGGCATCGACGTCGAAGTCGTCGCCAAAGACCCCCAAATCAAGGGATTCTCCGTGGTAAAACGCCGCTGGGTCGTCGAACGCACCCTCGGCTGGATCATGCAACACCGGCGCCTCGCCCGCGACTACGAAGCCCTGCCCGACAACTCCGCCAGCATGATCCGCATCGCGATGATCGACAACCTCACCAAACGTATCACTGACGAAACCACCCCAACCTGGCGAGACACCTGAAGGCAGCATCACTCGCAAAATACGTGAATCAGACGCCCTCTGAGAGCCGCTGCGGAGACCCATCCCTTCAGGGGCGGGTCTCCGCCAGTGGGCCCGGCCGGCGAACAGGGCCGGGCCCATCCTGCCGCGCGAACGATGCAGGGCCAGTTGTGGTGCTGCTGTTATTGAATGATTCGGGTGTTCATGGTGCTGCCTGGCACTCCGCCCATGTTGGTTTCGAAGGCGGGAACGGGCGTGCTCGCGAGGGTGGTTCCGTCGGCGGCGAGTGCGGTGACGGTTGCGGGTTGATTTGGTGCGACGGTGGTGGTGCCGGAGCCGGATGCGTCGAGGGTGACCGCGGTCGGGGCGCCGTCTCGGACGGTGATGGTGGCGGTGGCGGTGCCCGGTGGGGTTACCACGATGACGCGGTCGGTTCGCGTGTCCTTGCCCTCGGCGCGCATCCGCCATGCGATCGGTCGTTGTGCGGCGCCGTCAGCGGGTAGCAGCAGCCGAAGGTCGGTTCGCCAGCCGGTGTCGTCGCCGTGCATGGCGTAGGCGATGACGCCACCCCCCTTGGGTTGGATGGTGAACAGCGCGGCCGGTTTGTCGTTGATGCTTCCCGACCAACGCAGGCGGATCGTGACGTCCTGAGCTGACAGCCGGCTGTCACGCAACGCGGAACCGACGAACACTGCCAGGACTGCCCGGTCTATGACGGGTCCTTGTGCGTCACGGACGGCGACGCTGAGCATCTCGTCGGTCGGCTCTTGACTGGCCGACATGTCGGCATCTCCGGACCAGCCGCCACCGATTTCCCCGTCGTGGATGACGGTGTCACCGTTCGTAACCCGAGCGGTGAGCGCGGGCCCCCCGACAGTTCTAGCCGGTGGCACCGCCGCGACGCCGACGCCGGTGCCGGTCGACGAGGAAAGCTGACGGTGCTCCACGACGCCCTTCGGCGAGTAGCCGGTAAAGCTGCTGATCGTCACGGTGGAACCTGCAGGTCCGACGACAACCGCGACACCACCATCGGTTGCGTCGCTTTCCATCCACGTCGCTACCGCAGTGTCAGCGCCTTGGTTGCCGCCCTGTTCCATCTGTTCCGGCTCGGCCCCGGGTGGACCGATGAACCAGATGAGTTCTGAGGCGGTGATGACGCCCAGGCGTAGCGGCACGACGACCAGCGCCACGCGCCGACCGGGCACGTCACTGGCATAGGCGACGTGGATCGCGTCACGATCGGTGATTCGCCACAACCCTTCCGGGTCCTGAAGGTCCTTGACCTGTCCCCGCAAGCCATCCAACCAGGCCCGGTCGGCGGCGAGGCTGCCCCGCGTAGGCCCCTCGGCCAAAGGCGAAGCCGACGAGGCGACGGCAATACCAGGAATCCATCCGGGTAGGGGAATCAGGTTCGTCTGGATACCGACGGCGGCGACCAGGAGCCCGGCGACCACGCCGGCACGGACCCGACGTGAGCGGCGATGGGCGCCCTCACGCTGGACGAAGCGTGGCCACGGATCCTCCGCCACAGCCAACGCGTCAGCCTCCGCCAGGAGATCCTCACGAAGCTTGAATTCAAGATCACTGGTCATGCTTGACCTCCCTGCAGGCTTGTCTCAAGAAGCGTGGACGCCGGTTCTAAATCGGCTCGGAGCCGACCGAGCCCTCGCGACGCCTGGCTCTTGACCGTCCCGGTCGAGCAGCCGAGAACCCGGGCGATGTCCGCCTCACTCAGATCTTCGAAGTACCGCAGGACGAGCACCGCTCGCATCCTCGGCGGCAGCCGACGCAGCGCCACCAACAGCTGATGCCGGCTCTCTGCCCGTTCGTAGGCGTCGGGCGCTCGCATAGCGTCAGTCTCCAGGAGCGGCACCTCGGGCACTCGGCGGCGTCGCCGCCACGAAACCGCGGTGTTGACCATCGCCCGACGGACATAAACAGTCGGTGCGTCCTTACGATGGATCCGAGCCCACCTCCTGTGGGTCTTCTCCAACGCCGACTGCACCAGGTCCTCAGCGGCCCCCCTATCTCCGGTCAGCAGGTAAGCCAGCCGGGTCAACGGCCCCCACTGCTCCAAGACGAACTCGCGAAACTTCTCCTCATCCTCACCCGGCACAACTGCCCCACTTCGTCCACCACGCTCGTTCTCGCATGGCAGGTAAGACGCTTCCTGCCCCGCACCAGGTTGAGTGGAAGGCACCGGAAACTCACACCAAGGTCAAGAGTGGCGGCCACCTGGCTGGCGCAGCCTCGCCCAGGTCGAACTGGCCACCTCCGAGTGGGTCGACTGGCACAAACCAGCGCCTCATCTCCGCGCCATCGGGCACGCCCCACCAACGAGTACGAGTCAACGTTCTACGCTCAACCCCAGCCCCGCGAGCTGCTCGGAGTGAACAGGTGAGTCTCCACAGAACCCGGGGCGGTTCACTGCTCAGCTGTCGGGACGTCCGGAAGATCCATCTGCAACTGCCACCTGGTCCCGTTCATTCGTACCTACCTGGACCCCTGGACTCATACGCCGACGCGCCGTTACGGCGAGCTCGGAATCCTCGACAGCTCCTCCGCTCCGGCCCGGCAGCCGACCTCGACGCCGGGCCGGATCGCGGGGCAGATCGAGACGATGAGACGTGAGCACAAGTGGTCAGCCTCACGCATCGCCTTCGAACTGCGCGGCGATGGCACGCCCGTCAGTCAACGCACGATCACTCGGCTGCTCGCAAAGCTCGCCTTGAACCGGCGGAAGTTCATCAACCCCAAGCGGCGAGAACAACCGGAACGCAGAGCATCAGCGCTGAGCGGCCGGGCCACATGGTCTCAAGTTCGCCGAATCAGCCCAGGAATGCTGGAGGGCAGTCACCACACCCCACCTCGTCGCTTTGGTCCGCGCCGGAGCTCATTTCGAGAACGGTCATCTCGTCGAACGCCCCGAGGTCGCAGCGGCTCAGCCGACGGGGAAGGTGGCACCAGGTGCGGCGTAGTCGATGGGACCGTCGAATCTGGTCTTGGCACGTGCTACTGCCTGCTGCGGAGTGAGGAAACGCCCGACGTGCGTCACGATCAACCGTCCCGCCTGAGCCGCACGGGCGGTGTCGCCGGCGTCCTCTGGTGTGTGGTGGACCTGTTCCCCCGCACTCGGGGCCTGGGCGCTCTCAGCCTCGCACAGCAGCACATCGCACCCCTTGGCCAGACTCGTCAGTCCCGGGCAGGGGGCCGTGTCCCCGGAGTACACAAGTGACCGTTCCGTGGTCTCGACGCGCAGGGCGAAGGCGGGGATGCCGTGCGCCACTGCTCGGCTGGTCAATGTGAGCGCCCCGACCCGCACCTGATGTCCGTCGTGCAGTTCCTCGACGGCGAAGGCGAACTCCATCGGGCTGCGGATGTCGGTGTTGGTGAGGAAGTGGGCCAGCCGGCCGGCGATGCCCGGCGGGCCGTACAAGGGGATCGGCGCCGTGAGCTGGATGTCGGCGTAGAGCGCGCCGTAGTAGGCAGTGAGCAGGTCTGCGCTGTGATCGGCGTGCAGATGCGAGATCCAGATCGCGTCCAACTCGTCCAGCCGGACATGTCGTTGCAGCTGAGCCAGCGTCCCGCTGCCCGCATCCACCCACACCCGAGTGCCCCCACCGGACACCAGGTAGCCGGAACAGGGGTTATCCACACTCGGGTATGGCGTTGCACAACCCAAAACCGTAAGACGGAGAGGCTCACTGGTCATCCGCGAAGTCTAGAGCGCTTGATCCACAGGTATTGACTACTTCTCGTCACCGCCGCGAGGAGGTCTGGGTTTACTTCCACGATGCTGCCCAGCAACAACCCCGACTGACACAGTCTGAACGTCCTCGTCAGCTGTGGTACATGCTCCTGATGTTTCCCGTAAGGGCATCGAACATCTCGGGCACGCTGTGATAGCCGATCGCGTAGTGGCCGTTGGCAGGCGCCCACGAACGGTAGGAATTGCACGCATTGCGGGCGCGCGCTGCGATGCTCGCGTCACCGGGCATGTCCCACGCGTAGGCGACCCGAGACAGGCGCGGGTCCGACCAGTAGTGGGGCAGGATGTAGTGCCGCCGGTCGCTGAATCGGGTGGGATCCTCGGCCGAGAGCGCGACGAGTGCCTGCCCGATCGCGATGTGGTCACGGTGATCGTCCACGGCGTGGCTGTGACCCTTGATCCGTACAGCCGCGCCGGGTGCGATCTCATCGGCTAGCGAAAGAATGGCGGCCCGGGCCGTCGATGTCGTCACGCCACCGTCCGGAAGGCCGGCGCGATGCAGGGTCACTGAGCCCGGCAGCCCCGCGAAGAGCGACTTCAGTGCGGTGGTCAGTTCCCGAACGCGGGCGGCCGCCAGATCGGCGGGCGTGAGGGGCGCGTATCCCTCGGCCGACGGAACGTGGCGTACTCCCCACCATTTGCTCGTCGTCGTTCCATTCAAGGAGCCGATCACGCCCGATCCCTCACCGTCGGTGAGCAGCAGGACGTGTACTGCCTGTCCCGCGGCAGCGTGCTTGGCGATGGCCACACTCATCGCGAGGGTCTCGTCATCAGGATGGGCGGCGGCGAAGATGACAGGCGTTGTGCCGGCCGCGATCGCCGTACCTGGACGAAGCACACTCACGCCCGCGAGCGACATCGCTCCGACCAGCGTAGCTCTACGTGTGACCATGACGTTTCCTCGTTGATGTGCTGGCGCAAACACGCCGGTTGTCGACGTCTCCGAGCGTCCGCGGGACAATGCGAGTCCCCACTGTCGTTGACGGCAGCGAGGCCGAAACCATCGCTGAGGCGACCAAGTGACCAAGGTGCCGGATCGATAGATGGCCGGATGAAGGGCGCCATCAGAGGAGTGGCGCCCTTCATCACTGTCAAAGTCTGATCCGCCACCAGAACACAATCACGGGCCTTCTCCTTCCGTAAGGCGAACCCCGAAAGTGTCCCACCGACCGGCTTCATCACAGTGACACGCTGCATTCGCGCCGCGCCGTCAAAGACCCTGGCCATGCCCATCTCAACCTGCCACCAGCGATAGCGCCTGGGGCAGCGTGGGCGAGATGACAGGCATGACGGGCGGGTACGAATGAATGCACTGCCCACCGACGCGGTGGGCAGTGCATTCATTCATCTACATCAGGTAACCCGCCGAGCGGCCAGACGCATCAACAGGTAGGACTGAAGTTGCACTGGTGTTGGGCGATGTTGTGCCCCAACTTGCCCGCAAACTTTGACCATTCGGCATACGCCAAGGGTGTCGACACAGCTGTTGGAACTTTTGGATCCACCACATATCCCCGTACGTGGAGCTGTAGTTGCCCTTTACCATCTTGCTGCATGCGGAAATGGATCACAGACCCGCGTCCGTCGAAGTGACCATCTCCCGAGACGTGGTAGTACATGCCGTCTCCGGTCTCCAAGGGATAGGACTCAAGAGGCGCGGGGACAATACCTGCGACCTTCAACGGCAGGTGCTCGCCATGGGCCGGAAAGCGCTTAGGCGCTCCAGGTATAGGGAAGTTGCAGTTGAAACAACGATGCAGCTCCTTCATGGCCTTATCCGCGCCGGCCATCAACGGCAAAAGGTAGACAGGAAATCCGTCTTCACCAACGGTCGGATTCGGCCCCATATGGAACAACGGGAAAATAAAGTGGTAGTGCGGATCTCCCGATGGGACCTTCGGGGTCCGATGGGCCTTCTCCTTCGCAGTTCGCTGCCACAGCCTCTCGTCGTTGAGAATTCGGCTCGGCATACGCTTCTTCGTCGTGCCCGCGTACCGCTTCTTTTTGTAGATTTGGTACATCTTCTTGCTGTAGGTGGTGCCCGGCGCCTTGGCGGCGGTGTGCTTCTTGCCCTTCTTGTTGGCGCTGGGGCCGCGGTGTCCGCCGCAGTCGCCGTCGGGGCAGCTGAACCGCAGCCCGTCGGGGTCACTCATGGTGGCGGGGTTGTTGTTGGAGTACGCGTAGGCGTTCATCTGCTGCGGATCGTCCGGGTCGATGATCGGATCCACCGAGATGAACCGGCCGAGCAGCGGGTCGTACTCCCGGGCGCCGAGGCGCACGAGACCCGTGCCTGGGTTGTCGGAACCACCGACGAAGCCGCGGTTCCCTGCCGGCCAGGCCGGGTTGGTGCCCCTTGCGTTGCCGAACGGATCGCTGCGCCGCGCCGTTACCTCCAGCTTGCTGCTGATCGCCAGCGTGTTGGTGCCGTGGCGGTCGGCCACCGTCCAGGTGAAGACGCCACCGCTGCGCACGCCGATCCCGTCGTAGACACGGGTGCCCCGCTTATTGCCAGTGGCGGTGTCGACGGTGACCTCACCGCTGGCCAGGAAGAGGGTGACCTTGCCGGGGTCACGACGGATCAGCACTGCGCCGTCCGCGTCGTAAATGTAGCCGGTGCTTTCCGCGCCGCTGGCGATGGATGACAGCCGGCCCTCGTCGTCCCAGGCCAGCGTTTGCGCTCCTGTGGGTCCGGGTCGGCTGGTCATGTTGCCGGCGGCGTCGTAACCGTAGGTCGCCCTGGTCGAGCCGGTGTCCACAGAGGTCACCGCGTGCGGGCGATCCACGCCTGCTCCTGGCGCCGGGTACTTGTAGGTGCTCGTCACGTCCGCGGCGCCGCCGAGGCCGTGCCGCTGCAGCTTCGTGCGGTTGCCGATCGCATCGTAGGAGTAGGTGTGCCAGTACGGCGCCGGGCCGTCGACCGTGCTGGTCGAAGGCGCGACGGTGCAGTCCTCCTTGGCCGTCCACGCGCTGGTCATCCGGCGCAGGTGGTCGTAGGCGAAGCACTGCGTGTCGTTGGCCTGGCCGGTCGTCCGGTCCGCGATGGACCGCACGTTCCCGACGTGGTCGTACTGGTACTTCTGGTCGTTCACGAACGGGCTCTCGGGCTCCTCCCGGTGGACGACGGTCTCGACCAACCGGCGAGTGTCCGACTCGTACGTGGGAGTGAAGGTCAGGCGTTTGCCCGAAGCCACCGAGTCCATCCAGACCTGCGCAACCTCGCCCAACTCGTTGTACTTGGTCTCGTTGACGTATGTCTTCCAGCCCAAAACCGAGTTGCGCAGCCCGAGGTCTGCGGTGTAGGTGAAGTTGAGGGTCTCCACAGGCAGAACACTGTCGAGCTTCGGCAGGATCCTCTTCTTGAGGCTGCCGTCGGCCAGGTACTCGAAGGTTTCCTTGTAGGTGCCCTTGACCCCACTCTCCGTGTCCGGAATGACGGTCTCGTCACCGGTGGGGCGGCCGGCCACGTCGTAGCCGGTAACTTGGCGAATGTATTCCGATCCGCCGACATACCTCGTCGACGACGTCAGGAGGCCCTTCCCCTCCGTCAGGGTGTCGTAGACCCGTTTGGTCAGCAGCGTGCCGGTGGCGGAGCCGAGCCGCGTCTCGGTCAGACGACCGAGGGCGTCGTACGACGAGGCGATCGTCTTCCCACGCGCGTCGGTGATGGTGAGAAGTTGACCGGCGTTGTCGTACGTCATCCTCGACTCGCCCTTGTCGGGGTCATCGACCCGGGTGTTGCGGCCCAGGATGTCGTACTCGTAGCGCCATACGTTGCCCGTGGCGTCGGTGACCGTTTCGAGCGCGTCCGCCGCGTTGTGGGTGTACCGGGTGGTGTTCCCGGCCCCGGTCGGCGCCCCTGATGAGGGGCGCGTCTCGTACTGCACGAGCTTGACGGTGCGGCCACGCGCGTCAACGTGGGTCGACGTCGCGGTACCGCCCTCCGGTGGGACGACGCTTGTGTGGTCGCCGCCGTGGTAGGTCCTGGTCCGCCAGCGCTCGGTATTGCGGTCCATGTGGATGGAGTCGGTCTCCCGTTCGGCGCCGTCGTAGACCTTCACCGTGGCCGAGGGAACGTCGCCGGCGTTGGGAACGACGAAAGTCGTGCCCGGGGCGGCATCGACGTTGTAGTAGGCGGCGTGCGTGCGGTTGACCAGACCCCGGGCGTCGTACAGGGTGTCGGTGATGATCCGCCCGGTGCCCACCGGGCTGGGCGCCTGCGTCTGCCGGGGCCGCAGCAGACCGTCGAGAAGCTGATAGGAAACGACATAGTCGCCGCTGGCCGCCAGCGTCTCGGTGCGGACCCAGCTCGGCCCGTCCGCGTTGCGGACCGCGTAGGCGTACTTGGCACTCAGCACGGGTTTGTCCTTCTCGAGGCCCGGCTTCCAGACCTCGGTGACCCGGCCGAGCGGATCGTGCTTGACTGACGTGCTGCGCCCGTTGACGTCCGTCGTCTTGACCGCCACCCCCCGCGCCGGGTCGATATCGGTGGTCGTGGTGTGATCGAGGGCGTTGGTGGCCACGGTACGCGTCGTCAGACCGCGAGTCTCCGTGTAGGCGGTCTTGCTCGTCCTTTCGAGCGAGTCGGTGGTCTCGGTGACCCGGCCGTACATGTCGTACTTGGAGGTCGCCGTGGTCAGCCAGGTCGGCTCGCCGCCGGTGTAGCCGGACACCACCTCGGTCTTCGCGAGATTACCCGCGCCGTCGTACGTGGCTTGCTCATCGGCGATCGCGTCCGCCGGCAAGGTCGGCGTACGGTCGCAGTCGACCGCGACGGTGGTGGTCTGCTTCGGCAGGTCCATCATCCACCGGGCCGCGTCCTGCGCGTACTCGGTGGTGGTGCACCGCTCGTCGCCGCTGACCGCCGTGTCGCCGTGGTCGTCGACCTCGATCGGATTGCCGTAGTGGTCGTGCGTGGTGTCGACCCGGGTGCTCCGGTAGGTGCCGCTGGACAGCCGGGTACGGGTGACCGTCCGGGAGTTCTCCACCTGATAGGCGGTGAACGGGCCCTGGGTGGCGACACTGCGCTTCCACGGGGTGTGGATCTCGCCTTCGACCTCGGAGCCGCCGTCACCGTTGTAGGTGATCTCCTCGCGGAGGAAGCCCGCGAGAGGTTCGGCGTCCGTCACCTCGGTCCCGGTCGAGTCTTTGACGTCACCGCCCATGCCGCGGAAGTACAGGTAGCTGGTCAACGACCGCTGCCCGCCGGGATCGCCCTTGCGCACCTCGACCTTCTCGTAACCGCGCCACTGGTCCCAGGTCCGCCTGGTCGCGGGCACCAACGGGTCGTTGTTGTAGGCCCAGGCGGCACCGCCGACGTAGGTGTAGCTGGTGACGATGTCCGGGGATCTCGCGCCGGCACCGAGGACGTTGTCGCCCTCGACGGTCTGCTCGACGACGTACTTGCGGAACCAGTCGTTCTCGGGCTCCTCGGGTGGCATCGCCCACCTGACCGGGAAGCACCGCTTGATGTTGCCCTCCGCCACCGTGGTGCCGCACTCCGGCGCCGAGTACTTCACGTCGGTCTTACCGCCGGACTCAGACCGAATGCTGATGATCCGGAACTTGTTCAGCTTAGGCTTGCCATCGGTTTCCCAGTTGACCCGGTTCTCAAAACGGTCACCGACGAACTTCACCGCAGGTAGCGACGCCTCGCCGCCACTCGCCCCGGTGTGCTGGATCTGGGTCAGCCAGAGTGCCGCGGTGGTTCCGTCCTCCGGGCTCGGAAAGCTGTGCTGGGCGTTCCAGCGGTCCACCGGCACGTAGTCGCCGGTGGACGGGAGGATCCGGGTGGTCACGGTGGTCAACCGCTTGCTCGACCAGAACGTCGGAGAGTACTTCCCGGCGCACGGCGCGGCCGTGCATTCCTGGTCCCACGGCACGTCCGGCCAGGCCGGCTTGTTGGTCTTGGCGCAGCTCGAAGAGCCCGGTACGCAGCGGTCGGCCACGCTGAACACCACCTGGGCGGGTTCCGCCGCGTAGGCGTTGGTGCTGCGTAGGCCGTACTCGATCCGCTCGAGCCAGCCGCCACGGACGTAGTCGACAACACTCCGACCGAGGTTGGCGCCGTACTTGTTCGACTCGGTCGCATAGTAGTAGCTCATGGCGTTACCGTTCGGGTCGACCACCCAGTCGAGGTTCCACCGGTACGCCTGCTTGTCCTTCTTCGACTTGGCGAAGTCCCCGGCGTCGTAACCAGTACCGGCCGGGTCGCTCGCCTCGTTGGCGTAGACCGGCACGGTCCACACCGAACGCGTCTCCGGCTTGCCCGACGCCCACCCAGGCAGGCGGTTGAGCCCGAAGTGATACTGGGTGCCGTCGGTGGCCGTCAGCACCCACCGCTCACCGTTGTCGTCACCATTGACCGCGCCCGTCAGCCGCTCGATCCGGGTACCGTCATCATCCATCAGCCGCCAGGTGTCGCCGTCGGCGTCCAAGGCCACCAGCCGACCCGAACGGCTTCCGAAGGACATCGTGGCGTTCTGCGTCTCCCAGCACAGGTCACCGGTCTTCTCAGTGTTGTTCGCACCAGAGCCCATGTCGTCGGCACAGGCCTTGTACGACCGTTCGACGAACGCCTCTCCGAGGTTCCAGCCCTCCCCCAGCCACGAGGGCTGGTTGTTGCGGGCCGCCACCCGACCGTCGACCGCCTGCGAGTTGTAGGACGCGGCGATCTCAGGCACGAGGCCGCCCGGCACCGGCGGCACCGGCATCGGGTAGGTCCAGGCGAAGGCACCCGAGGACGTCGACACCTGCCATCTGCTCTCGGGCGACAGCGAGGTCGCCGTGTAGTCACCCGCGTCGCCCGCCGGTCCCGCCGTCAACGCATACGTCGCGTCGGCGCCGGACACGGTCACCCGGGCCGAAACCTGACCGGCGATCACGTCGTTGCGCATCGCCGTAGGAGCGGCCGCGCCGTCGAGCGGCACGAGCCGCAGCCGGCTCGCCCAGTCGCCGCCGAAGGCGTGCCGGAACGACGAATAGTCCACCGAGATCTTCACCGGGGCGGCCTCGGCCCGGCCGTCGGCACGGCGCGCGGTGAGCACGAGGCCGTCCACACCGGCTTTGGCGGCCGCCGCGCGATCCCGCACCGAGACCTGCACCCGCTGCGGCGGCTTGTCTCCGGCGGCGGACCGCTGGGCGGCTCCGGCACCTGCCGCCGGGGTGGCGACGGCGACCGGAAGCGTTCCGACCGCTGCCGCCCGGCTCGTGAGGTCCACCTCCGCTGCTCCGGCCGACGGCCATGTCACCTTCGGGTCGCCGGTCACCACGCGCTGCGTGGGGGGCGTCGCGGACTTGCCGGGCACCTCGCGCACCGGCACGCTGCGGACCTTCTGCGGCTCGATCCACTTCATCGGCGCCGGGCCGATCGTGTCGTCCACGGGTCTGCGTATCGCACCCTCGGCGGGTACGGCGACACTCAGCGCCACCACTCCGCCCAAGGCGGCGGCGAGACCTCGCCGCCATCGGGATGTACTCATGTGCGTCCTCTTGAGTCAGGTGAAAGGGGCGGGCCGGGGCGGCGTCGGGTCGACGCCGCCCCGGTACGGGACAATCGCGGGTCAGAACTGGACGATGGTGTATCCGAGGAACGCGACCATCTCTCCACCGTCACAGTCCGGGTTGGCCGCCTCGAAGACCTCTCCGGCGTCGGTGCGACACCGCCAGACGGTGCCGAGTTCGGTCACGCCCTCCGGTGGCGAGTCGGGGCCCCAGAGGTTTCCGGAGCGGCCGAGCACCGTCGCGCCCTCGCAGGCCGGGTCCGTGGAGCTGAACGTGTCGTCCCCGGACCGGCACCGCATCAGCGGCACCGTCCCCGGACCCGAGAGCAAGGGCGTGATGCCGAGCTTCTGGTCCGCCCGATACTCGCCGGGCAGTTCGTACACGGTGGCGACCCGGTCGGGCGGCGTCGACGGCCGCTGGGCCGCGACCAGATTGCCGTAGGCGAGGGCGTGACCCATGAGGAACTCGACGGTCTGGCCCTCGCAACCCGGGTCGTTGGAGTGGAAGTGCACCCGGTTGGCGGTGCGTACGCACCGATAGACGGGCACGGTCGGAACGTCGGCCGGAACGCTGATGTAGAGCCCGCCGAGCGCGCCGAGCCGGGTGTAACCCTCGCAGTTCTCCTCCGCGGAGAGGTAGTAGTCATTCTCGTTGATGCGACATGAGTAGATCGTCCGGGTTCCCTCCGCGCCGATCGGCGTCAGCATGCCGAGCCCGCGTTCGAAGTAGTGACCCGCGGAGACGGGCATGTTGGTGGTCACATGGCGACCCCCGAACCACCACCGCGACAGCTGACCGCTGTACGGCGTCTCCTTGACCGAGGTGGGTTCGGCGAACTCGGCGAAGATCTGGTCGTCGGTGAGCGCGCCGGCCCACACCTGCACGTTGTCGATCGCACCCTTCCAGTTGTCCTTGAACTCGCGGTTGTACTTGGCCCGCCCGATCTCCATGGACCCGTTCGCGTGCCACGAGGGCAGCGTGTAGGGCTCGATCGCGACGGGCTCGCCGTCCTTGTAGAGGCGGATCTCCTGGGCCGCGGCGTCGTACACACCGACCAGGTGCAGCCACTCCGACTGGCCCGGGCTGGCCGGCGTGGCCGCGATGGTCCGCTGTGCGTTCAGCTCGTCCTCGTGGAACAGCATGAACGACCAGCCCTTGTCGGGCCGGTACTGGAGGTTCAACCCGCTGGCGAACTGGCCGTGCTGGCTCACCACGGTCCTGGTGGTGTTGTACGAGTCGGCGTCCGGCTTGACCCACGCGGCGACGGTGAAGCTGTTGTCGGTTCGCACCACCGGCCCCGGCGTCGTCAGGGCGCCGCCGGCGCCGCCGTCGAAGTCGACTGCCCCGGCGCCGACCCGGCCGGCCACCTGCGACGTGCCGGTGCCGAACGCGGCGACGTGGTGCCGCGCGGCGACGTCGACAGTCGTGGCGCCAAGGCGGTCGTCAAGCGGGAACTGTGCCTCCGGCAGGGCCGGCAGGTTCGCCAGGTCCGCGATCTCACGGGCCGTCAGGAGCCGGTCGTAGACCCGCACATCGTCGACGATGCCCCGCCACGGTTCGAACGGGCCGCCGACCCATTTGGCCCGGCCGAGGGCCAGCGCACCCTCACCGCGCCACGCCGCCGGACGGGTCAATGACCCAGCCGCACGGCCGTCGACGTAAAGCGTCTGCTTCTTGGCGACGGCGTCGTAAAGCGCCACCAGATGGGTCCACGCGCCGACCCGGGCAGGCCGATCCGAGAAGACGCGGTGGATCGTGGGGGTGACTGAGTCCTCGGAGTACATCGTAAAGGCCCATTGGCCAGCCGACGTGGCGTGCAGCCGCATGGCAGACGCAAAATTGCCGTCCTGGGACACGACTGTCGGGTTGTCACCTAGGCCGTCCAACCGGGCCCAGGCGGAGACCGCGAACGACGCCGACGTATCCAGCGGAGCCGTCCCGGAGGTGGTAACTGACGCGTCGAGGGTGCCGTTCATCCATAGTCCGCGGCCGTGCCGGCCGTCCCACCAACCGGCCGCGCTGTTGTTGATGGTGCCGTGACGTCGTCCATTGCTGGTGTCGTAAACGGTTGTGTCGCCATGGCCATCCAGGCGCCAGTGGCCGACCGGCGGCGTACCTGCTCCGACGAAGAAGAGGTAGATCCTCGGCGGAGAGACGTTGCCGGCCCGGTCGACTGCCTGGACGTAGAGTTGATTGGTCATGTCGTCGGCCGGCGTGACCTGGGCGACGGCCCGACCCGCAGAGTCGGCCTGGATGTAGGTGGGCGCCTGCGCGAGCAGGTGGTAGCGGTAGCCGGCCACGTCGGTGTCGCCGGCGGCGGCGGTCAAGGTGAAGGCGCCGGTGCGTCCGACGCCACCCGTGGCCTGACAGTCCTCGCCGTCACACTCGCGATACACGGTCGAGGTGACCGCCGGCATCTTCGGCAAGGTGCGGTCGACGACCACGTGACACCACGAGCTCCACCCGGAGGTGAGCGAGCTGTCCTTCGCCCGGGCCCGAACCGCCAGCTTCGCCCCGTCCGGAGCGGCGGCTGAGGCAATGTCAGCGGTGAACGTCGAGCCCGAGGACTTGTCCACGGTCGTCGTCCCGCCGATCCGGGTGCCGGAGTAGTTCGCCCACTCGAACTCCACCTTCACCAAACCGCCGTCCGGGTCGCTGCCCTTGGCGGAGATTCTGGGGCCACGGGGGCCCTTGAGTGGGTCGTTGTCGATCCGCGGGTTGACATAGGGCTCGTTCGGGGTCACCTTGCACCCCTTGCCCTCCACCGACAGCGCCGACGGCACGGTGGGCTCCGAGTTGTACGTGATTGCGAGCGTCGGGTTCGAAGCATCGAACTTCTTCCACGCATACTCGTGAGTGTCGTCGACCACCAGGGCGATCGCCACCGTGCCGCCGTGGTCTCTCACCCCTTTCCGCACGGCCTCCAGAGCGTTGAAGCCGAGCCACCGAGGTCGGCAGTCAGGCCCCGAGTTGTAGAACGCGGCGTTGTGCTGTCCAAGGAGCACCGAACTGGAACGCCCATACGGCTGATTGCTCCAGGTCGTCCCCGAACTCACCGGGGTGGTCCCGTACGCCTTCACCGGCTTCGCGACGCACGCTGGCGAGTATGTGCCAACAATGTTGAACTCGGCACTGATGAGCTGTTTGCCCACCATCGGCGAGGCGTTGTACTGGAAGTACGAGATCGCCGTTCCGACATCAACACATGACGGATCAAAACTGAGCGGGCATGGCCCCACCTTGGCTACGGTGGGTTCACCGTCATGCCCCCCCCAGTACGACTGGTTCGGCTTATTTGAAGCCACCAACGCCCAGCCGGTTTTGCCCCGTTCGAAACTCGGGTCGATGTGCACCGGGAAGGTCGTCCGCTCGTCGGTGAGCAGGCCGGCGTCCGGGGTGAGCATCAGGCGGCCCGGCTCGAGGGTGACGCGGCCGAGCGCCCGCCGCGGCTCCGGCCGCGAGGAGTCCCACGCGGCCGGCGCGCGCATGGCGAACAGTTGTTTCCCGTCGGGCCCGGTCACCTCGACGTTGCCGTGCTTGTCCGCCTTGACGTCGGCACCCTTCACGGTCAGACCGAACGCCATCTTGGCCACACGCGGATCGCGGGCCGCCGACCGGCTCTTGACCACGAAGACCTTGGAGAAGCCGCGCGCGGTGGCCGTGAGGCGCAGGTCCACGCCCGGAATCACCTCGGCGTAGGTGGCGGTGTCTCCGGCGAGAGTCGGCGCGGGCAGCGGCGTCGGCCAGGTCAGCGCCAGTTCGGCCGAACCTTCCGCGAGCCGCACCGCGGGACCGTCGCCCCCGCCGCTGAACGACACGTCCCCACCTGTCGCCACGGGCGCGAACCGGCCTGCACCCGCCGGCTTCAGGGTGGTGTCGACCGCCGCCCAGTCCCCGCCGCGCCGCACGCGTACTGGATTGAGGTGCAACGTCTCGCGCAATGACCCGTCCGGGTTCGCGTGCACGTCCTTGAACTCGCCACGTTGCGCGGTTACCTCGACCGGCTGGCCCGATCGCCGGGCGTCCGCTGTCGCACGGGCGACCGAGCCAGGCGGTGCCTGCTCCTCGCCCTTTGTCTGCGTCTGCGCCTGCGCCTGCGCCTGCGCCTGCGCCTGCGCCTGCGCCTGCGGGGCAACGACGGAATGACCGGCCGCGGCGGGTACGCCGAGCCCGGTCACCGCCAGCCCGCCGATCAGCAGGCCGGTCACGACCTGACGTCTCACAATGACCTCATCCCTGGGCTCCGCCGTTGATACGGCGAAAGCCCGACGATTGTTCTGGCTGGAAAAGGATTTCGAAGGGGTCGTCCGATTCGATGCCGTCGGTCACATCGAAATGTCCAGGACGTGAAACCCGTCGCGGTGATCGTGCAGGTAGAGGCGGCTGCCGTGGCTCGCGATGATGGTCGAGTCGAGTGGCCGTCCAGCCGGGTCGACGACTTGCACGCGATCCACCCGCAGGACCGCGCCATCGGCCAGCAGCGCCCGGTAAAGCTGGTCAACTCGCCCGCCCGGATGCTCCGCACCGGCCAGCAGCAGGCGATTCCCGTCGAACGCGATGGCGTGGACGTCGTGCAGCGGGCTCCCGTACCGTTCCTGCTCGGACGCCACGACGCGGGTCAGCTCGGTCGGCCCCGAAAACGACCATGCGGCGCTCCGGGTGGCGTTGACAGCTCCCTCGTCGCACGCGATGCCGGATCCCCACAGCCGGGCTCCACCAGCGGCCCACCGCACGAGACCGGAGCCCCCGACGCTCTTCCAGCCTTCCTCACCGTGAGCGGTCCAGATCCCGCCTTCGTCGTCGACGGTCAGGCCGACGATGTTGTCCCCGAGAATCAGCGTGCGCACGTGTGCGCCGTCGGCGGCGAAAACGTGAGCATTGTGCGGGTTCCATCCTTCGCCGGTCCACGGCCTCCTGGGGCACACGACGAGCGCCTCGCCACCGGGTAACAGGGCCAGCATCGGGTACGACACGGGAAGATGGTCGAGCCCCGTCCGGCTCCACGCCCCCGCTTCGAACCTGAGCAGCGCCGACGAGCAGGGACGAACGGGTTCGTAGTAGGGAAGCGAGTTCCCGTTCGGCCCCTGGACGAACCCCCGTGCACACCTCGGCTCCATCGTCGTCAGGAGCCCGATCACTCCCCCAGCCGTCGCCGTGGCGCCCAGGACCATCTCACCAGCCGCCAACGGCGCGGGCGAGGCCAGTCGGCCGGCCGTGACGGTCGCCCAGGACTGACTGCTACTCCTCATCTTTCACGCACCGGGTGCGGCACGCGGTCAACCATGCGGGCAGCTCCGCCATAGTCGACACATGCGCGATGCGCTCCTGATTGGACGTGAAGGGTACGTCCCGTTACACGCATGCCTCTCCCACCAAACCGCAACTCGGCACGGCAGTGGCTGGAGGCCGGCCGGCAACATCTTCAACCAGGCATAGCGAGGCGGAGAAGGAATTCGAAAATTATCCAAACGTTCCCAGCGTTCGACGTAGTTCGGTGACCTGGAGGGCCGAGTCTGGGTGGTGACCTGCTGGGACCGTGCAGGAGTTGCGTGAATGGGCGTTGCGGATAGTCGCGGAGGAACGGCCGAACATGAGTCGGACTGGGCGGCGGTCACGGCGGTGGCGGCCGGGTTGGGGATCGGCACGGCTGAGACGTTGCGGAGGTGGGCTCGCCAGGAGCAGGTCAATGACGGCCGGCGGCCGGGGTGACCTCGGAGGAGTCAGCCGACGCCGATCGGCCGCAGGCAGATCGGGCCCGACCACACGGTCGAGCACCGCCCGGTCCTCCAGCGAGTACGGAGCGACGCCCGCCGTGATCGCCACACCCACGCTCCGGCTCAGCAGATCCAGATCCACCGACAGCCGGGACGGGCTGCCCGTCGCGGGCCACCGCCATCTGGCGAGCCCGGCTCTGAAAGTCGTCGGCGACAAGCTCGGCCAACTCCACCCACGCATCGACCTGCTCGGGCGTCGGATTGTCCGGAAGACCAATGGGCAACTGCCACACAGCCACGGCAACACCGTCACCGCCCTCGACTCCGGCGAAGGCCCGGGTGACGAAATCGTCGATTCTGCGCCGTTGTTCCACCGAAGCCGGGCCAGGTCGCGGACCATCCTGAGGCGCTCCGCGGAACAACGTCGCTCCCGCAGACCAGGGAGGACGAGGAAGCCCGCCTGGAAGGACAGTCCGACCCGATACACGCCGAAGCGTCCGGTCGCCGAATGCCCGACCGGACGCGCCTGTCTACCCGTTCGGACCCGGCCGGAGGATCTGCCAGCCAGCTCGCCGCCGACCGCGTGTGTGGTTGCGGCTCGGAGCGTGCCACGCCGGCGAGGTGGCCAGGGTCGACACCGCCGACGACCGTTCGGCGATCCTCCAACTGCCAGGACTTTCGCCAGCACCGCTCGTAGCCTGCCATCAGGTAACACCTGCTGGAGCGTGCGCAGGCTCGCCGACCATCTGAGCTCCGATGCCGCCCGCCGGATCCGGATCGGTCGAGAAAGGCTGCGGGCGCGGCGATGCACGCCAACTCAGTCTCCAAATCGGCGATACGCCGTCAAGCCGCGACCAACTCAACCTGGTCGGCAGAGGTGACATCCGGCATCTGGCCGGTGTCGATCAGCTCCTGGCGGCGCCAGTTGTAGATCGTCTGATCAATGATCTCCGAGTCCCGGATCAGCTCCGCGACAGACCGGCCGGCCCTACAAGATCCGGGGCGGTTCAAGGGTGGCAGAATTCTGACTTGTCGCCGCCCATCGTCACACACTGCGACGGTCAGTGTCGGGCGCGTGACGCCCAGCATGTCGCGGGTAAGAGGTTCATGGTCCAGGCAGAGGGCGAGCCGTGTGACGCGGCCGGTACATTGCGCCCAACGCCGCCAGAGCCATTGCCACTGCGGCGACTAGGAAGGCCCGAGCGTGCCCTTCGGCGAGGTCCTGAAGGTTCGATGTAGGGCCGGTGGCAGCGATTGCGACCCATGACGCCAGTCCAAGGGTTGCTCCGAACTGCTGGGTCGTTGTCAAAAGTCCTGAGGTGGTTCCCGGGTCTTGAGCGGGCGCGTTCTCCGCCGTCATGAGGTTTGTGCTGATCGAGACCAAGGGGAGCCCGAACGCCAGCAGCAGTGTCGGCCCCAGAACGTCGGCGGCGAACGATCCGTCAACAGAGACCTGTGTCAGCCATGCTCCGGCTCCCGCGACGAGGAGGAAGGCGGCGGCCATTACAGGAGTGACTCCCCAGCGGGCTATCACGGGTGGGGCCAAAGGCGCGACGAGGAAGATGATGACTGACATCGGTAGTAGTGCCAATCCGGCAATCAGTGGTTCGTACCCCAGCACGCGCTGGAGGTAGAGGCTGATGAAGAGGAAGACCGGCACGAGCACCCATTGCCCGACCCCTGCGAGAAGGAGGGCGCGAAGCAGCGGTGGGATGCGCCAGATCGCCCGACCGATCAACGGGTTGGACGAGCGTCGTTCCCGCACGATGAACATTGCCGCAGTCGTTGCAGCCAAGAGGCCGGCGGCAGCCGTATGTGCCCCTGCGCCGCCGTCGGATGTGGACGTGATCGCGTATGCGGTCGAAGCCAGCGCGACAGTGACGAGGAGTCCGCCGAGGACACTCAATTGCCGCTGGCGTCCCGACATGAAGAAGCCTTGAAGCCTGCACGCCCACACCACCAGGACCGCGGCGGCGACCGCATTCACCCAGAAGGTTGCCCGCCAACCCCAGTACTCAGTGAGGAGGCCGGACAAGGCGGTGCCCACAGCGCCGCCGAACCCGGCCATTGAAGCGAACAGTCCAAGCGTCTTGCGGCGCGCGCCACCGCTGTACCTCGAGAAGACCAGGGCCATTGCCGAAGCGGCGGCCATCGCGGCGCCCGCTCCCTGCAATGCACGGCTCGCGATGAGCACTGCGCCGCTGTGTGCGAGTGCACCGATGCCAGCGCCGAGCGCCAGGACGACGAGGCCCACGACCAGCACTCGCCCGTGACCGAGAGTGTCAGCGATCGAACCACCCACCAGCAAGAGGCCCCCGAACGCCACGACGTAGGCGTTGAGGACCCACGTCTCGGCTGCTGGGGACATGGCGAGCTCCGTGCCGATCACGGGGACGGCGACGTTCAGAATGGCCGTGTCGAGGATCATCAGAAACTGAGTCAGTCCCAGGAACCAGCGCAGCGGGGCGCCCCCATCCACGCCGGTCATGAGCGATCCGCACCGTTGCTGGAACTCGGCCAGGTCGCCTCCGCCCACTCGATGATGGAGGTGGGTTCGATGCCCGCACGAGCCTGAGTCTCGCTCCCGCTCATCAGGCCGCTGTCGGGGTGGCGTTGTAACCAGTGGTAGAGACCGGCTACACCCCGCGCGGCGTCTTCGCCGAGCACCTTCGCCAGGCCCGCCTCGAAGTCGCGAGGGGCGACGCTCACGAATGCGAGTTCTCGGCCGAGGCGGTGGCTGATGTGACCGGCGAGCTCCGGCCCGGTCAGGTCCGCGCCCCCAACTTCGATGACAGGAGGGGTGACGTCCTCGCGCTCCAACACGGCTGCGGCGACCGCACCCAGGTCCCGTAGGCCGAGCCACGCGATGCGCGCCTCTGCTGGCACCGGATACGCGAGCACGCCGTCGGTCTCGATCCCGTGGAGTACGGCTGGGGCGAGCAGATTCTCCAGGTAGATCGTGGGGCGGATCACCACAACCGGGAGGCCGCTCTCCCGCAGGATCATCTCGGCGTCCCGTCGCGTCTCGAATCCCGCCACGTCGGTGGGGCTCGGCGGGATTCGAGTGTTGGAGTTGAACACGACTCGCCGGACGCCGGCCTTGACTGCGGCCTCTGCGACGTTTCGCGCATACCGACGAACGGTCTTACGGTCGTAGACCAGAGGCATCGTGAAGCACAGCGACGTCAATCCTTGGAAGGCGACGAGAAGCTGGTCCGCCTCGCCCAGGTCGGCGCAGTAGCCGTTTGGCGGGGCGCCACTAA
>NZ_BOOZ01000053.1 GCF_016863495.1 Micromonospora andamanensis | reverse complement strand
GACACAAACTGCAAGATCGACGCGGTGTGGGGTGGGGGTGGGGGTGGCTAGCGGGTGGGGTGGTGGACGCCTTCGGCTAGTTCGGCGCTGAGGGTGCGTAGGGCGGTCAGGGCAGCCGCCTCGTCGGGCGTGTCGAGCAGGCAGCGGATCAGGGCGCTGCCGACGATCACCGCGTCGGCGTACCCGGCGACGGCGGCGGCCTGCGCCCCGGTACCCACGCCCAGCCCGACACCGACCGGCAGATCGGTGACCTCCCGTACCCGGGACACCAGCACCGGCGCCGCCTGCGAGGTCTGCGACCGGGCCCCGGTCACGCCCATGATCGCGGTGGCGTAGACGAAGCCCCGGCAGTGCGCCGCCGTCATCGCCAGCCGCTCGTCGGTGGAGGACGGCGCGACCAGGAACGTGCGGTCCAGTCCGTGCGCGTCCGAGGCGGCCAGCCACTCGCCGGCCTCCTCGGGGATCAGGTCTGGCGTGATCAGCCCGGTGCCACCGGCCGCGGCGAGGTCCCGGGCGAACGCGTCCACCCCGTACCGCTCGATCGGATTCCAGTAGGTCATCGTCACCACCGGGGCACCGGTGGCGGCCACCGCCTCGATGATGCGCAACGTGTCCAGGGTGCGTACCCCACCGGCCAGGGCGATGTCGCTGGCACGCTGGATCACCGGGCCGTCCATCACCGGGTCGGAGTACGGGATCTCCACCTCGATCACGTCGACGCCCGCGGCGACCATCGCCTTCATCGCGGCGATACTGCCCTCGACCGTGGGGAAACCGGCAGGCATGCAGCCCACCAGCAACGCCCGGCCGTCCGCCCGGGCCTTGTCGAAGGCCACCCCGATCCGGCTGGTCCGCTCGCTCATGGCCTCACTCCTTGTCGAGGATGCCGAAGTACTCACCGGCGGTGTGCACGTCCTTGTCGCCCCGGCCGGAGAGGTTGACCACGATCGTGGGCTGCCGGCCGAGCTCGGCGGCGAGCTTCGGCGCGACGGCCAGGGTGCCGGCCAGGGCGTGCGCGCTCTCGATCGCGGGGATGATCCCCTCGGTCCGGCAGAGCAGCTCGAACGCGGCCATCGCCTCGTCGTCGGTGACCGGCTGGTAGGTGGCCCGGCCGGTGTCGTGCAGCCAGGCGTGCTCCGGGCCGACGCCCGGGTAGTCCAGGCCCGCGGAGATCGAGTGCGACTCCCGCGTCTGGCCGTCGGCGTCCTGGAGGACGAAGGTCCGAGTGCCGTGCAGCACGCCTGTGGAACCGCCGGTGATGCTTGCCGCGTGCCGGCCGGTGTCCATCCCGTCGCCGCCGGCCTCGAAGCCGTACAACCGCACCTGGGAGTCGTCGGTGAAGGCGTGGAAGATACCGAGCGCGTTGGAGCCGCCGCCGACGCAGGCGGTCACCGCGTCCGGCAGCGCGCCGGTCAGGTCCAGGCACTGCGCCCGGGCCTCCTCACCGATGCCCCGGACGAAGTCGCGGACCAGTGCCGGGAAGGGGTGCGGTCCGGCGGCGGTACCGATCAGGTAGTGGGTCTCGTCGACGTTGGCGACCCAGTCCCGCATCGCCTCGTTCATCGCGTCCTTGAGGGTGCGCGAACCGGTCGTCACCGGGACGACGGTCGCGCCGAGCATCCGCATCCGGGCCACGTTCAGCGCCTGCCGCTCGGTGTCGACCTGGCCCATGTAGACCACGCACTCCAGGTCGAACAGGGCCGCGGCGGTGGCGGTGGCGACACCGTGCTGACCGGCACCGGTCTCGGCGATCACCCGCCGCTTGCCCATCCGCCGGGTCAGCAGCGCCTGGCCGAGCACGTTTCGCACCTTGTGTGCGCCTGTGTGGTTGAGGTCCTCCCGCTTGAGCAGCACCCGGGCACCGGCCCGGGCGGAGAACCGGCGAGCCTCGTAGAGCAGCGAGGGCGTACCCGCGTAGTCGCGCAACAGCCCGGCGAACTCGGCCCGGAACGTCTCGTCGGCCATCGCCGCCTGGTGCGCCGAGGCCAGCTCGTCGAGCGCGGCCACGAGTGCCTCCGGCACGAACCGGCCGCCGAACGTGCCGAAGTGCCCGGCGGCGTCGGGGAACTGCGCCGGCACCTCGGTGTTCGTGACGTCAGCACTCATCACGGGTCCTCTCGCTCACGGACGGTCAGCGGCGGGGGTCAGCGCACCGGACGGGGCGTCGCCGGGTGGTTGCCGGCGTTCACCAACTCGGCCACCGCCTCCCGGGGACTCTTCTGGGTGACCAGCCCCTCACCGACGAGGACGGCGTCGGCGCCGGCCGAGGCGTACCGGATGAGGTCGTGCGGGCCGCGTACCCCCGACTCGGCGATCTTGACCACGTTGCTCGGCAGGCCGGGCGCGATCCGCTCGAACACCGACCTGTCGACCTGAAGGGTACGCAGGTCACGGGCGTTGACCCCGATCACCTGGGCACCTGCCTCCATGGCCCGGTCGGCCTCCTCCTCGTCGTGCACCTCGACAAGCGCGGTCATGCCCAGCGACTCGATCCGCTCCAGCAGGCCGACAAGCACGTTCTGCTCAAGCGCGGCGACGATCAGCAGCACCAGGTCCGCGCCGTGGGCGCGAGCCTCGTGCACCTGGTAGCTGGAGACCACGAAGTCCTTGCGCAGCACCGGGATGTTCACCGCGGCCCGCACGGCGGCGAGGTCGTCAAGCGACCCGCCGAACCAGCGGCCCTCGGTGAGCACGCTTATCGCGCGGGCGCCGCCGGCCGCGTACTCGCCGGCCAGGTCCGCCGGGTCGGCGATCTCGGCCAGCTTGCCCTTGGACGGTGAGGCGCGCTTCACCTCGGCGATCACCGCGACGCCGGGCCGGCGCAGGGCCGCGTACGCGTCCATCGGCGGCGGCGCGGCGGCGGCCAGTTCGCGGATCCGCTCCAGCGGAACCTGCTCCTGCCGCCGGGCCACGTCCTCCCGGACGCCGGCCAGGATCTCGTCGAGCACGCTGACGGGCGCCGCCGAACCGGCCTCGTCCCCTTCCGCGTGCGCATGCTCAGCAGTCACCAACGGACTCCCCTCTCCGGGTGTCATGGGCCGATGCTAGGGGGCCCCACCTGGACCCGACCGCCGGGGGTATGGCGCTCCTCACGAAATGGGCTGGGGCATAATGGCCAACTTGCGCGCACGTAATGTCACTCTGCGTCACGATACCATCGACGTTCGCCCATGCGCGGGCTGGCCGATCGCCCCGTAGCGGGTCGGCTATCCGCCCACGTCGATGCTGTGACCAAGCTCAAGGACCGAGGTCCCTGTGCCGGTCACGCCCCCTACCGCAGAGTTGACGGTGCAGTCATCACCACGAAACCCGGGCCGAGCAGCATCAGGCTCGGGCACACTCAATGACGCGTCTGCCCCACCGCCACGACGATCTCTCCCCGGGGTGATCATGAGTACCTCCGCGCCGCACCAGACCATCGGACTCACCACCATCTCGCGCACCGTCGCGTCGCTCGCCGTAGGTGTCGTCCACACCCTGGAGCGCGCCGTCGTCGGACCGGACCGGATGCGTACCGCGTCCGGCAACGCCTGGGAAGCCATCTGCGCCGACCGGGCCCGAGCCGACCAGCGAGCCGAGTTGGACCGCCTCGTCGCGGAACTCGCCGCCGCCCGGGCGCGCGCCCGCCAGCCGGTCGGCTGACCACACGGCTGCGGCAGGGCACGGCCGCCCGCCGCCCGGCCGCGGTCAGCGGATCGTCGGATCCTCGCCCCGGTCCAGCGCCTCCCACGCCTCGACGGTGCCCGCACCACCGATCTCCCCGCCGGTCCCCGCCGGCCGGGACGGCCGACGGTCATAGCGGGCACCCATCGCCGGCCAGCGGTGACCGCGCAGCAGGGTCAACGAACCACCGACGGCGGCGAGGACCCCACCGAGCAGGGTGAGCGCCGGCCACTGCCAGGTGACCGGATCCCCGAGATCACCGACGAGTCCGTAACCACCACCGGCCGCCACGGCCAGGCCGAGCAGGGTCAGCAACCCGCCGAGCACCCGACGCGGCCGGCCCCGGGTGGCCAGCACCGCACCGCCGCCAGCCAGACCGACCAGGGCCAACGCCGGCAGCCAGGGCAGCAGTTGCCCGCCCGTGCGTCCCTCCTCCACCAACAGCATCGGCTCCGACCGGCCGATCACCCCGACCACCCAGGTGCGGGTCGCCGCCCACAGCGCCAGCCCCGCGCCGGCCAGGCAGAGCAGCACGGCGTACGCCAGCTCGCGCCGGCCCGGCGCGGACCGTGAGCCGCCGGTCCCCGGTTCCTCCGTCGCGCTCACCGAGTCAGCCTTCCGCT
>NZ_BOOZ01000052.1 GCF_016863495.1 Micromonospora andamanensis | reverse complement strand
CTCACCGGGCCGGCCTGAGCGTTTCCGCGGCGGCGATGGCCGCCAGCACCGCTGCCGCCTTGTTCCTGGTCTCCTGGTCCTCGGCGGCCGGATCGGAATCGGCCACCACACCGGCACCGGCCTGCACGTACGCCCGGCCGGCGCGGATCAGCGCGGTCCGGATCGCGATGGCCATGTCGAGATCGCCGGCGAAGCCGAAGTACCCGACCGTGCCGCCGTACAGGCCCCGACGGACCGGCTCCAACTCCTCGATGATCTCCATGGCCCGCACCTTCGGCGCGCCGGAGAGGGTGCCCGCCGGGAAGGTCGCGGCCAGCGCGTCGAAGGCGGTGCGGTCCGCCCGGAGAGTGCCGACCACCGTGGAGACGATGTGCATCACGTGGCTGTACCGCTCGATGGTGGCGAACTCCGGCACCTCGACAGTGCCGGGCCGGCACACCCGCCCCAGATCGTTACGCCCCAGGTCGACAAGCATCACGTGCTCGGCCCGCTCCTTCGGATCGGCGAGCAGTTCGGCGGCGAGCCGGGCGTCGGCGTCCGGGGTCGCGCCGCGCGGGCGGGTGCCGGCGATCGGATGCAGCAACGCCCGTCGCTCGCCGTCCACCTCACCAGTCACCTTGAGATGCGCCTCGGGCGACGAACCGACGATGTCGAAGTCGTCGAAGCGCAGCAGGTACATGTAGGGGCTGGGGTTCGTGGTGCGCAGCACCCGGTAGACGTCCAACGGGTCGGCGTCGGTGTCCCGCTCGAACCGCTGGGCGAGCACGATCTGGAAACACTCGCCGGCCCGGATCGCCTCCTTCGCCGCCTCCACCGCCTTCGGGTACCCGCCCTCCGGGGTACGGCTGCGCACCTCGCCGGCCGGCGGGCGGGCGACCGTGGCGACCATCGGCGGGATGGGCCGCGACAGCGCCGTGGTCATCGCGTCCAGCCGGCCCACCGCGTGGTGGTAGGCGGCGTTGACCCGCTCGTCACGGCCCGGCTCGTCCAGCGGCGGCAGGATGGCGTTGGCGACCAGGATCGCCGAACCGTCGAAGTGGTCGAGCACCACCAGGTCGGCGGCGAGCATCATGCCCAGCTCAGGCAGGCGCAGATCGTCCTCGGTGATCGCGGGCAGCCGTTCGAAACGGCGGATCAGGTCGTAGCCGAGATAGCCGACCATGCCGCCGGTCAACGGCGGCGTCCCGTCACCCGGCGCGCCGGACGGGCCGGCCAGTGCCGCCACCGTCGCGCGGAGCACCTCGACCGGGTCCCCCGTGGTCGGCAACCCGACCGGTGGCACGCCGAGCCAGGCGGCGGTGCCGTCGCGTTCGACCAGGGTGGCGCTGCTGCGCACCCCGACGAAGGAATACCGGGCCCAGGCCAGCCCGGACGAGCCGACCCCCTGTTCGGCGGACTCCAGCAGAAACGTCCCAGGGCCACCGGCGAGCTTGCGGTAGACGCCGACCGGAGTCTCCGCGTCGGCGAGCAGCCGACGGGTGACCGGCACCACCCGCCACCGGGCGGCCAACTCGGTGAAGGTGGCCGCGTCCGGGCTCACCCGACCGTCGCTCCGCTCGCTCACGAGGCCACCTGGCCGGTGACCGGGAGTTCGGTGAAGAAGCAGGTGCGCTGCCCGGTGTGGCAGGCGGCACCGACCTGATCGACGCTTACCAGCACCGCGTCGCCGTCGCAGTCGAGTGCCACGGAACGGACGTACTGGTGGTGGCCGGAGGTGGCGCCCTTGACCCAGTACTCGCGGCGGCTGCGGGACCAGTAGGTGGCCCGACCTGTGGTCAGCGTGCGGTGCAGGGCCTCGTCGTCCATCCAGGCCATCATCAGCACCTCACCGCTGTCGTGCTGACGGACCACGGCGGCGACCAGGCCGTCGGGGGTACGGCGCAGGCGGCCGGCGATCTCCGGGTCGAGCCGCGACGGCCACTGCGAACCGCCCGGCGGCTCCGGCTGGTCAGGGTGGGCGCCGGTCACCGGCGCGTCAGGTACGGGCACAGTGACCCATTGTCCCGCACGCGGCGCGGGTACCCCAGCGGGCTCCCGGCTGACGGACGGCGTGCCGCCACCGGGGCGGCCCAACTGGGCCACGTAGCGATCCAGGCGACCGTCCAGCAGGGCGTCGGAGAAGTCCGGCCCGGCCGCCTGGGTCACCTCGGCGGCGTACCGGCGGATCAGCGGCAGGGTGCCGGTCACCAGCCGGGCCGCCGCCGCCCACACCTGGCCGATCGAGCCGGGCCGCAGACCGAGACAGCGCAGCATGTCCTCGCGGTAGCCGGCGGGTGCCACCGGCAGGTCGAGCGCGGCGGCGAAGGCCGACCGCCGGGAGACCACCCGTACCGACGGGTTCGCCAGCCGCAGCACCGACGGACAGAGCCGGGCCAGGTCGGCGGCGGCCAGCCGGGCGCCAAGCGAATCCTCGTCGTCCCGGGCCGCGGCGACCTTGCCGAGCGTGGCGATCAGTTCCTCAAGTCGTGGCTCGTCCGCCGGCTGGCAGAGCACCGGCAGGTCGATGCGGTGCCGCCAGTACGGGTCGGCCCAGAGCAGCCGGGTGGGGGCCGTCACCGGCAGCCCGAACGCCCAGTCGGCCGGTTCGCCGAGCCGGCTCACCCAGGAGCGGATGTCCCGGGCCGCCACTGACACGTGGGTCAGCCGGCCGGAGTGCTCGGCGAGGTACGCCTGACGGGCCGCGTACGGAGCGCCACCGAGCAGCACGTCGAGGTCGACGTCGCTGTGCGCGGTGGCGGCCCGGCGGGCGTGGCTACCGCGCAGCAGGATGCCCACCACGGGCCGGTCAGCGCGCTCCCGCAGCCGTGCGGCCCAGTCGTCGAAGAATCCACTGTCCGGTGACGGAGCGTGATCCACTGCGCCATCGTGCCGCACGCCCGATCGGGGCGCAATGACCGGTGACGGACCTGCCGTCCGATCTGTGTTTCGCTGACCGTGCTATAGCAGTTGCTGCCCCAGAGGGGGTTTCGTCGGATTCCACGCATCGGTCAGTCGAGCTCGCCCAGCTCCGCCCGCCGGTAATGGTCGATCTTGAAGTCGAGCACCTTGAGGTCCTCCTCCAACTCGGCCATCCGGTGCAGCACCCGGACCCGGTGCTCCTCGAACAGTGCCCGACGGGCACCGAGTGTGCCGTCACCCTGTCGGGCCAGCTCGACGTAGCGACGCATGTCGCGCACCGGCATGCCGGTGCGCCGCAGCCGGGTCAACAGCAGCAACCAGTCGACGTCCTGCCTGGTGTAGCGACGCCGGCCGGCGGAGTCCCGGCCCACCGGGGCCACCAGCCCCTCCTGCTCGTACCACCGCAAGGTGTGGGTGGTCAGGCCCACCTGGTGGGCCGCCTCGCTGACGGTGAAGGTCGGCTCCCGCGTACCGATGTCCATCGTTCGAGGGTCCCAGCAACAGCCGGCCCGGCGCGACCCCGGGCCGCGCCTTGCCGAACCGACGGTATTTCATCTACCGTTGATTTCATCGGACGATGAATTAGGGAGGTGGGCGATGGCGGACGCGATCGCCGTTCGGGGCCTGGTCGTGGACCGGGGCGGACGGCGGGTGCTGCACGGGATCGACGCCACGGTGCCGCGCGGCTCGGTCACCGGCCTGCTCGGGCCCAGCGGCAGCGGCAAGACCACGCTCATGCGCGCGATCGTCGGCGTGCAGGTGGTCAGCGCCGGCACGGTGACGGTGCTCGGGGCCCCGGCCGGCTCACCGCCGCTGCGCCACCGGGTCGGTTACCTGACCCAGGCGCCGAGCGTCTACGCCGACCTGACGGTGCGGGAGAACGCCCGCTACTTCGCCGCGCTGCACGGCCGTGACCGGGCTGAGGCCGACCGCGCGGTTGCCGACGTCGGGCTGGCCCCGGCCGCTGGCCAACTGGTGGGCACCCTCTCCGGCGGGCAGCGCAGCCGGGCGTCGCTGGCCTGCGCGCTTGTCGGCGAGCCTGAGCTGATCGTGCTCGACGAGCCCACCGTCGGTCAGGATCCGGTGCTGCGGGCGGACCTCTGGGCCCGGTTCCACGCCCTTGCGGCGACCGGGACGACCCTGCTGGTGTCGAGTCACGTGATGGACGAGGCCGCCCGGTGTGACCGCCTGCTGCTCATCCGCGAGGGACGGCTCATCGCCGACGACACCCCGGACGCCGTCCGGGCCACCGCCGGGGTGGACGATCTCGACGAGGCGTTCCTCCGGCTGATCAGAGCCAGTCAGTCCGACCAGTCCGGGGAGGCGTGATGAACCCGCGCATCCTGTCCGCCACCGTGGCGCGCATCCTGCGGCAGCTGCGCCACGACAGGCGAACCGTCGCGCTGCTGGTGGCGGTGCCCACCGTGCTGCTCACCCTGGTCTACTACATGTACGCCGACCAGCCCGCGCCGCCCGGGCAGCCGTCGGCCTTCGACCGGATCGCACTTGTGATGCTCGGCTTCTTCCCGTTCATCATCATGTTCCTGGTGACAAGCATCGCGATGCTGCGCGAGCGGACCACCGGCACCCTGGAACGGCTGCTCACCACCCCGCTGGGCAAGACCGACCTGCTCTTCGGGTACGGGATCGCCTTCGGGCTGGCCGGCGCGGTGCAGGCCGTCATCGCCTCGGCCGTCGCGTACTGGGTCTTCGGTCTGGAGACGGCCGGCAGCAGCGCTCTGGTCATCCTGATCGCCGCGCTGAACGCGGTGCTCGCCGTCGCGCTCGGGTTGCTGTGCAGCGCCTTCGCCCGCACCGAGTTCCAGGCCGTACAGTTCATGCCGGTCGTGGTCGCGCCGCAACTGCTGCTCTGCGGGCTGTTCGTGCCGCGCGACGAGATGGCCGGCTGGTTGCAGGCGACAAGTGACGTACTGCCCCTGTCGTACGCCGTCGAGGCCCTGCAGGAGGTCGGCGCGCACGCCGAGCCGACCGGGACGATGTGGCGCGACGTGGCCATCGTCGCCGCCGCGGCGGTGCTGGCGCTGGTGCTCGCCGCGGCCACCCTGCGCCGGCGTAGCGGCTGACGACAGCGGGCCTGTCCGGCCGCGCGGGCCGCACCCGCCGCCGGACAGGCCCAGCCGTCGGAACGGAGCGAGGGAGAGCGATGGTACGGCGTAGCGGTCGGCGACCCGGTAACCCCGGCACCCGGGACACGATCCTGGAGGCGGCCCGGTCCACCTTCGCCGAACGCGGCTTCGACGCCAGCACCATCCGGGCCATCGCCGCCGCCGCCGGGGTCGACCCGGCCCTGGTGCACCACTACTTCGGCACCAAGGAGCAGCTCTTCCTGGCCGCCATGCGGTTTCCGGTGGACCCCCGGGAACTGCTGCCGAAGGTGCTCGCCGGTGACCGTGACGGCCTCGGCGAGCGACTGGTACGCATGTTCGTCACGGTGTGGGACTCGCCGGCCGGGGCCGCCGGGGTGGCCCTGCTGCGCTCCGCGGTCAGCAGCGAGTGGACCGCCCGGCTGCTGCGCGAGTTCCTCACCACCCAGGTGCTGCGCCGGGTCCTCGACCAGCTCGACGTCGACCCGGCCGAGGTGCCGCTGCGCGGGTCGCTGGTGGCCAGCCAGCTCGTCGGGCTGGCGCTGATGCGCTACGTGATCCGGCTGGAGCCGGTCGCCTCCGTCGCGCCGGACACCCTGATCGCCACGGTCGGCCCGACCGTGCACCGCTATCTCACCGGCGACCTCGCCGGTTGACCCGGCGCAGTCCCGACGACCGCAGAGACCGGAGACCTGCGGGACGGTGGGTCAGCCCGCGCAGAACACCGGGTGCAGCAGCCGGGTCAGCTCCGCCTGGTCGGCCAGCCGTCGCCCGAAGGCGAGCCGGGCCCGTCGCCGGGCGCCCGGTCGGCCGAAGGTCACGAGCATCCCGTACCTGTCGATCCGCTCGACGCGCGGCGCGTGCTCGGCCGGACCGGCGGCCAGGCCGAGCTGCCGGCGCAGGTAGTCCGTCATCCGCTGGGCGTGGTTCTCGCCCAGGTGGGTGAGCAGCCCCGCCTCGACCGGGTGCAACGGATCCGGCTCGGCCTCCGCGTACGCCTGGGGGTCGATCCGGCGCAGGTCGCCGGCCCGGTGCCAGCGCGCCTCGGCCACCTCGAACCGGTACAGCTGGAAACGGGTGCCCACGTCGAGCAGGTCGCCGGTGGGCTCGACCGCGGCGAAGTCCACGGCGGCGGCCCGCGCCTCGTCGCCGGCCAACCGACGCGCCCAACCGGAGACCAGGGCCCGGCCGAGTGACGGCGCCCCGGCGGCGGGCGGCAGGTCGAGCACGTCGAGCACCACCGCGACGGGCCGGTCGTCGGTGCCGGGACGCAGCGCCGCCGCGAGATCGCTTACCACCGGCACCAGCAGCAGCACCCGCCCCTCGGGGTCGGTGGCGTGACGCACGTGGTGCAGACCGGGCCGGCAGGCCAGGTGGACGAGGCCGGGCAACCGACCCGCCACCAGGGTCCGGACGATCTCAGCGGGGCTGGGCCGCATGACACGACCTCCTTTGAGGTTAGGCTTACCTAACTCGGAGGGTATGGCATCGGCCCCGCGTCGTCTACCGGGTCTGCTCAAGCCACGAGGCGTAGAGCAGGCCGTACACCGAATCCGGCTCCCGGATCAGCTCGTCGTGCGAGCCACGCTGCACGACCCGCCCCCGGTCCACCACGATCACCTCGTCGGCGTTCTGCGCGGTCGAGAGCCGGTGCGCGATCGCCAGGGTGGTCCGGCCCCGGGTCACCGCGTCCAACGTCCGCTGCAACCGCACCTCGGTGGCCGGGTCCACGGCACTTGTCGCCTCGTCCAGCACCAGCAGGTCCGGGTCCGCCACGTACGCCCGGGCCAGCGCCACCAACTGGCGCTCCCCCACGCTCAGCGCCTCGCCACGCTCACCCACCCCGGTCGCCAGCCCGGCGGGCAGCCCGTCCAGCCAGTCGGCCAGACCCAGCTCGGTGAACGCGGCGGTGAGCTGCTCATCGGTCAACTCCGGACGGGCGAAGCGGACGTTGTCGGCCACCGTGGCGTCGAACAGGAAACCGTCCTGCGGAACCATCACCACCCGGGACCGCAGCGAGTCGAAACGCACGTCGGTGAGTGGCACCCCCGACAACAGCACCGCGCCGGCCGTCGGGTCCATCAGCCGGGTCACCAGCTTGGCGAAGGTGGTCTTGCCGCTACCCGTCTCGCCGACCACCGCCACCCGGCTCTTCGCCGGAATCTCCAGGCTGATGTCGTGCAGCACGGTCGGCCCGCCGGGATAGGCGAAACGCACCCCGCCGAAGCGGATGTCCAACGGCCCGGTGGGCAGCTCGCGTCCCTGCGCTCCCGGATCCGCCACATCCGGTTCGACGTCCAGCACGTCGAGCACCCGACGCCAGCCGGCTATCGCGTTCTGCGCCTCGTTGAGCACCTCGGTGGCGATCTGCACCGGCTGGATGAACAGCGTCACCAGGAACAGGAACGCGGTGACCTCACCGATGCTCAGCGTCCGGTCGGCGCCGAGGAACACCCCGAGCACCACCACCCCGGCCAACGCCAGCCCGGCGGCCAACTCACCTACCGAACTGCCGAGGATGCTGATCCGGATCGCCTTCTGCTGGGCCCGCCGCTGACCGTCGATCGCCTCGTCCAACCGTCGGGCGGTCCGCCCCGCGATGCCGTACGCCCGGATCACCGGTGCGCCGACCACGCTCTCCCCGACCGCACCCAGCAGGGCGCCGGTGCGCTGCCGGACCACGCCGTACGCCGCGGCGAGCCGTCGCTGGAGCAGCCGGATCACCAGCACCGCCGGCCCGAAGGCGGCGAAGACCACGAGCGTCAACTGCCACGAGTACGCCAACATCACGGCCGTGGTGACGGCCAACTGGCCCAGGTTGACGAGCAGGATCACCCCGCCCCACTGGAGGAACTGGGTGATCTGGTCGACATCGCTCGTCACCCGGGAGACGAGTGAACCCCGCCGCTCCGACTGCTGGTGCAGCATCGACAGGTCGTGCACGTGCCGGAAGGCGCGTACCCGCACCCCCGCCAGCGCCGTCTCGCTGACCGTGAACAGTCGACGCATCATCAGGTAACCGCAGGTCGTGGTCACCACAAGCACCGCCGCGGTGACCGACACCACCACGAACAACGCGTCCAGGTTCAGCCCGCCGGCGATGCCCCGGTCGATGCCCTGCTGCACCGCCACCGGCACGGCCACCCGGCCGACCATGTACACGAGCGCCAGGCCGAGCGTGCCGGCCAGCCCGACCCGCAGCTCCGGGGAGAGCGCCAGCCCCCGACGCAGCGTCCGCCACGTCGACTCGGCCCGCTCGGACGCCTCGTCGACCCGTACCGAGCCCACACTCACCTGTCCAACCTTCCGTTCGCGACTGCGGGGCTCGCAAGCTCACTCCTCGCGCTCACCGAATCCGCCTTCCGTTCGCGACTGCGGGGCTCGCAAGCTCACTCCTCGCGCTCACCGGTCCACCTCCAGTCCGGAGGTCATCGGGGTGACCTCGTCGTACGTGCGCTGCCGGTCAGGGTCGACCTCGGCCTGCTCGTAGGCGGTGACGAGATCGGCGTAGCCCGGCACGGTGGCCAGCAGCGCGGTGTGCGTGCCCCGCGCCACCACCCGCCCCTGCTCCAGGTAGATGACCTCGTCGGCGAGGGCGATGGTCGCCCGCCGGTAGGCCACCACCAGGATCGACGCGCCCGGACCGCCGCCGGCCGACGAGCGCAGCCCGGCCAGGATGGCGGCCTCCACCCGGGGGTCGACAGCGCTTGTCGCGTCGTCGAGCACCAGCAGGCGGGGGCGGCCCGCCAACGCCCGGGCCAGGGTGAGGCGCTGCCGCTGACCGCCGGATAGCGAGGTGCCCCGTTCGCCGACCATGGTGTCCAGCCCGTCGGGCAGCGCGGCGACGAACCCGTCGGCCTCGGCCAGCCGCAGCGCGGCCCAGACCGCCTCGTCGTCGACGCCGGGCCGGTCCAGCGAGACGTTGGCCCGCACGGTGTCGTCGAAGACGAACGGCACCTGGGCGACGAGCGCGGCGGTGCCGGCGAGCACGTCCGCGGCCAGGTCCCGGACGTCCACGCCGTCGATGCTGACCGTGCCCGAGTGCGGATCGACGAGCCGGACCGCCAGCGCGGTGACCGTGGACTTGCCGGAACCTGTCGGCCCGACCAGGGCGACAGTCTTTCCGGCTGGCACGGTGAAGGAGACCTCGCCCAGCACCTCGGCGCCGGGCAGGTGCGCCTCGGCGGGCTCGTAGGCGAACCCCACGTCGGCGAAGGTGAGCGTGGCCGGCGTCGTCACTGCCGGGTCCGGCCGGATGTCGCCGTACGGCATCTCGCCGGTGGCGTCGAGCACCCGGCGGATCCGGTCCCAGCCGGCGACGCTGCGCGGCAGTTCGGCGAGCACCCAGCCGATGGCCCGCACCGGGAAGGCCAGCACGGTGAACAGGAAGGCCACGCTCACCAGCTCGGACACCTCGATCGCGCCCTGTCGCAGCCGGTACGCACCGACCACGAGCACCGCGAGGGTGCCGAGACTGGGCAGCGTCTCCAGCATCGGGTCGAACACGCCCCGTAGCCGACCGACCGAAATCAACGCGTCCCGCAACTCGCCGGCCCGGGCCGCGAAGCGGGCGGTCTCCTGGGCCTCCCGGCCCATCGTCTTGACCACCAGGGCGCCGTCGAAGCTCTCGTGCGCGATACCGCTGACCTCGGCGCGCAGCCGCTGCGCCCGCGCCTGGCGGGGGGCCATCCGACGGGAGTACGCCACGTTGAGCGCGAACAGCGCCGGGAACACGGCCATCCCGACAAGCGCCAGCGCCCAGTCCACGGCAAACAGCGACGCCACGGCACCGATGAGCATCACGAGCGTGCCCACCGCGAAGGGTAGTGGCGCGATCGGCTGCCAGGCTGCCTCGACGTCGGAGTTGGCGTTTGACAGCAGCGTGCCTGTGGCGTTGCGGTGGTGCCAGGACAGCGGCAGTTCCAGGTACCGGCGGGTGACCCGGCGGCGGTAGGCGGCCTGGAGGCGGAACTGCATGTAGCCGGCACCGAGCCGTCGGCCGAAGATGCCGACCACCCGCAGCACGCTCAGCCCGAGCAGCGCCACGGCGGCCAGCGCCAGCGCGCCCACCGCCACCGAACCGCTCTCGACGGCCGGCACCACCACCTCACCGACCACCGCGCCGACCACGAACGCGCTGGCGACCACCATCAGGCCGAACAGCACGCTGCCGGTCACGGCGACCGCGAAGATCCTCGGTTGTTCCCGGATGGCCCGCCCGAGGACGGTCAGCCCACGACCGAGCACGTCCCGACTAGTCCCGCTCGCCACATTCTCCCCCGCCGTAAGCCGCCATAATCCTCCCTCATCCTTACCGCTACGCGCCCGGTACGCCGACCCGCGGCAATATGTCCGACGTCACCAGCGGGCCGGATCGCCCCGCTCGCCCCGCTCGGGACGCGACCTCGTCCGCACCGGCCTACGATCACTGTCATGCCGCGGTACGCCCGATCGGAGCGCGAGGCGCTCACCGAGCTGATGTCCACCCTGGGCCCCGACGCCCCGACCCTCAACGAGGGTTGGACGACCCGTGACCTCGCCGCACACCTGGTGGTCCGGGAGCGCCGCCCGGACGCCGCGACAGGCATCTTCCTGCCACCGCTGAGCGGGTACGCCGAACGGGTCCGGCGCCAGGTCGCCGCCCTCGACTGGACCGAGCTGCTCGGCCAGGTGCGCCGTCCTCCGCTGTGGAGCCCGGTGAGCAACCCGGTCACCGACGAGCTGGCCAACACGCTCGAGTTCTTCATCCATCACGAGGACGTCCGGCGGGCCCGGGCCGGCTGGCAGCCCCGCGAGTTGCCGGTGGGGTTGGAGCGGGCGCTGTGGCGACGGGTGTCGGCCCTCGGCCGGCTGGCCCTGCGCCGCTTTCCCGCCCAGCTGCTGGTCCAGGCTCCCCACCACGGCGAGGTGGCCACCGGCCGTGGCGGCGAACCGCTGCGGCTGGTCGGCACGCCCGGCGAGCTGGCCTTGTTCCTGTCCGGCCGGCAGCGCGCGGCGCGGGTGCAACTCGACGGCACCCCGGCGTCAGCCGACCGGCTCCGCGCCGCCAACCTGGGCTTCTAACCGTCTGTGCGGAACCGGTCACGGGGAAATCCGAAACGTTACTCGGTTCATCGACCGGCCACCATCGGTGCTCCCGTACGCTGACGCGCGCCGCCTCGTGGGGGGGCGGCGACAGGGAGCGCGATGCGAAGCTTTGTGGTCTCGGCCCTGCGCGAGCCCCCGTTCACCGGAGTCCGGCACGATGACACCGAGCGCGTGGCCCGGGAGAGCGCCGACTGGGCGCAGGAGCTTGGCCTGATCAGTAACGGGCAACGGCTACATCGGGCGGATGCCGCGGGTCTCGCGGGACGGGCCTGCCCGCAGGCCCCGCTGGAACGCCTACGCCTGCTCACCGACCTGATCTCCTGGCTCTTCGTCATGGACGACGCCTGCGACGAGGACGGACTGGGCGCCGAGCCGACCCGGCTCGCGCCGACCGTGGCCGCGCTGCTGGACGTGCTGGACCGCCAGGGCGCGTCGGGCCCGGTGCCGCCCGGCCCCGCCGGGACGCTGGCGCTCGGCCTGGCCGACCTGTGCCAGCGGGTACGCGGCCACCGACGTCCGGCGGTGCTGCTGCGGTTCGTCGCCGGGATGCGCGAGTACCTGCTCGCGTTGCTGTGGGAGGCGGCGAACCGGGAACACGAACGGGTCCCGTCGGTCGACGAGTACGTCCAGATGCGCCGGCACACGGGTGCCGTGTACCCCAGTCTGACCCTGACCGACCTGGCCCTGGACGGCTTTCCGCCGGCCGTACGCCGGGCCGACCCCGGCTGGGCCGCCCTGGAGATGCTCGCCGCCGACCTGATCTGCTGGTGCAACGACGTCTTCTCCTACCGCAAGGAGCACCACGGCGGGCCGGACGCGCACAACCTGATCACGGTCCTGACCAGGGAGACCGGCGACGAGTCGGTGGCGTTGCGGGTCGCCGCCGACCGGTTCAACGACCGACTCGGCGCGTACCTGGCGGCCGAGAGCAAGCTGCTGGCGAGCCACGGCGAGGCGGTACGCCCGGCGCTGGACACCCGGCGGAACTGGATCCGGGCCACCTACGACTGGTCACGGTCCGCAGCGCGCTACACCTGAGCCGAAGGTGCCATTTACCGGGAACGGGCTGGTCGATGATCGTCAGGGCTAGCCGACGCCCGGGGACAGGCAATACCCTTCGGTAACGAACACCGACCGTGACGACCGTCACGCCTCCACCCCCGAAGGCGGCTACAGCGATGGCTCTCGATGTACCGTACAGCTCCATTCCTGACATGTTCCTCAAGCGCGTGGCGGCGACCCCCGACCGCCACGCTTTCGCCCACCCCGGCTCGGCCGGACCGGTCTGGCTGACCTGGGAACAGGTCTCCCAGCGGGCCAAGGCGATCGCCGCCGGCCTGCACGGCCTGGGCGTCGGTCAGGAGGACCGGGTCGCGATCCTGGCGAACACCCGGCTCGAATGGGTGATCGCCGACTTCGGCATCATGTGCGCCAGCGGCGCCACGACCACGGTCTACCCGACCACGGAGCCCGAGGACGCCACCTACATCATCTCCGACTCCGGTTCCAAGGTGTTGTTCGCGGAGAACCCGGACCAGGCGGCGAAGATCGCCGGAGCTCAACTGCCCGCGTTGACCCACGTCGTCCTCTTCGACGGTGCCCCCGACCCGGCCGCGGCCGTGCCCCAACTGACCCTCGCCCAACTGGAGGAGCAGGGGGCCCAGCGGCTCGCCGAGGACCCGGAGCTGATCGAGCGCCTGGTCGCCGACATCGGCCCGGACCACCTGGCCACGCTGATCTACACCTCCGGCACCACCGGCCGTCCCAAGGGCGTCGAGCTGCTGCACGGCGGCTGGTGCTGGGAGGGCGTGGCCCAGGAGGCGGTCGGGTTGCTCCGCGAGGACGATCTGCAGTACCTCTGGTTGCCGTTGTCCCACTCGTTCGGCAAGACGCTGCTCTGCGGCGCCACCCACGTCGGCCTGCCCACGTACGTGGACGGCCGGGTCGACAAGCTCGTCGAACTGCTCTCGGTGGTGCGCCCGACGCTGATGTGCGGCGCGCCCCGGGTCTACGAGAAGGTCTACAACAAGTCGGTCACGACCGCGCAGGACGCCGGCGGGGCGAAGGCCAAGATCTTCGCCTGGGCGGTCGGCGTCGGCAAGGAGAAGGTCGCCCTGGAGCAGGCCGGCAAGCCGGTGCCGGGCGGGCTGAAGCTCAAGTACACGGTGGCGGAGAAGCTGGTCTTCAGCAAGCTCCAGGCCCGGCTCGGTGGCCGGATCCGGGTGCTGGTCTCCGGCGCCGCCCCGCTCAGCCCGGAGATCGCCACCTTCTTCGCCGCGGCGAACCTGCCGATCTCCGAGGGCTACGGGCTCACCGAGAGCAGCGCCGGCAACTTCGTCAACCCGCCCGACGGGCTGCGGATCGGCACCGTCGGCAAGGCCATGGGCGACCTCGAGTGCCGGATCGACACCGACGGCGAGATCCTGATCAAGGGCCGGCCGGTGATGCGCGGCTACCACAACCTGCCCGAGGAGACCGCCGCCGCCTTCACCGAGGACGGCTTCTTCCGTACCGGCGACATCGGCAGCCTCGACGACGACGGTTACCTGCGCATCACCGACCGCAAGAAGGACCTGGTCAAGACCTCAGGCGGCAAGTACGTCGCACCGTCGCACATCGAGGGCATGTTCAAGGCCACCTGCCCGTACACCTCGCAGGCAGTGGTGATCGGCCAGGCCCGCAACTACTGCACGATGCTCGTGACGCTGGACCCGGACGCCATCACCGGCTGGGCCGCCGGCACCCCGCTGGAGGGTCGCCCGTACGCCGAGATCGTCGCCTCGCCCGAGGCCCAGGCCATGGTGGAGGAGTACGTCGCCCAGCTCAACCAGAAGCTGAACCGCTGGGAGACCATCAAGAAGGTCACCATCCTGCCGCGTGACCTGACCATCGAGGACGGCGAGATCACGCCGTCGCTGAAGATCAAGCGTCGTGGCGTGGAGAACAACTTCTCCGACGAGATCGACAAGATGTACGTCGGCACCGTCGCCGAGATCTGACAGCCTCACCGCTTCGGCCCCGCACCCGTCCCTCCCCCGGGTGCGGGGCCGATCCGTGTCGTGCCACGGGCAGCGGCGAGGCACCTGCTCAGGCGATGACGCTCGGCTCCCGCCAGCGGGGCTGCCCCGCCCGGTCCAGGTCGTAGCGGACCGCCGCGATCCGCCCGACGGCCTCGACCAGGTCGGCGACGGGCAGGGTGAACGGCAACCGCAGGAAACGCTCGAGCGTGCCGTCCAGGCCGAAGCGCGGCCCGGGCGCCAGCCGTACGCCCACCTCCTCGGCGGCCCGCGCCAGCGCGCTGGAGATCGGGCCGTCCAGCTCGGCCCAGAGCGTCACGCCGCCACGCGGCATGGTGACCCGCCACTCGGGCAGCCGGGCGGCCAGCGCGCCGAGCAACGCGTCCCGCTGCACGGCCAACTGTGCCCGCCGGGCGGCCACGATTGCCGGCGCGACGTCCAGCAGGTGCACCGCGACCAGCTGGTCCAGCACCGGGCTGGACATGTCGACGCCCACCCGGGCCGCGGCCAGCCGCTGCACCTGCGGCGCCGAGCTGCGGATCCAGCCGATCCGCAGCCCACCCCAGAACGGTTTGCTCATGCCGCCGATGCTCACCACCCGGGAGTGCCTGTCGAAGCTGGCCGTCGGCGGCGGCAGGTCGGTCCCGTCCAGCGGCAGGTCGACGAACGACTCGTCGATGACGAGATCGGTGCCGACCGCGTGCGCGGTGGCCACCAGCCGCTCCCGCAGCTCCGCCGGCATCAGGTGCCCGGTCGGGTTCTGGAAGTCGGGGATCAGGTACCCGACCCGGGGGCGCACCTGCCGCAGGGTGCCCAGCAGCAGGTCCGCGTCCCACCCGTCGGCATCGGCGGCCAGGCCGTGCGTGGTGATCCGGGCCCGGCGGGCGGCGAGCGCCGCGAGCGCGTTTGGGTAGCTCGGCGACTCGACGAGCACCCCGCCACCCGGGGCGAGGGCCAGCCGCAGCACCAGGTCCAGGGCGTGCTGCGTGCCGTTGGTGACCATGATCTGGTCGGGCGAGGTGGGTAGGCCCCGCTCGGTGTACCGCTGGGCGACAGCCTCCCTCAGCTCGATGATCCCGATCGGGTGGTACCCGGCGCCGTTGAGATAGCGGGGCAGGTCCTCCGCCGCCGCGCGGGCCGCCGGCAGCAGTTCAGGCGGGGCCGCCAGCGCCGCCACCCCGAGGTCGAGCATGTCCCGGTCGTCCAGCGGGATCCAGAGTCCGTTGGGCGCCACCCGATGCGTCCCCGGCAGCATCGTCCAGCTTCCGGCGCCTCGGCGGCTGGCCAGATGCCCGCTGTCGCGCAGCTCGCGGTAGGCGGCCGTGACCGTGGTGCGGCTGATCCGCAGCGCCTCGGCCAGGTCCCGTTCGGCAGGTAGGCGCACGCCGAGAGGTAGCCGCCCATCGGCGAGCAGACCGCGCACCGCGCCGGCCAGGGCCGCGTAGTCGGGGCTACGTCGCCGACCGGGCAGGGCGTGCCACTGCCCGAGCAGCCGGGCCAATTGGACCCCGCGCACCTGACTCACCATGGCCACTCTCCCCATATTGGCTCTATCGGGAGCATAATTGGCACCTACAGTGGCATGCGTGGCAATGATTGGCAACCTCGAGCACCGGCCGGTCCGACGGCTGACGCACCTTTTCGTCGGCCTCGTCCTCTACGGCTCCAGCATGGCGCTGATGATCCGGTCCGGGCTCGGGCTGAACCCGTGGGGTGTCTTCCACCAGGGGTTGTCCCGGCTCACCGGCCTGAGCATGGGCACCGTGGTCATCGCGGTGGGCGCGCTCGTGCTACTGGCCTGGATCCCGCTGCGCCAACGTCCCGGCCTCGGCACCGTCGCCAACGTCGTGGTGATCGGCCTGGCGGTCGACGCGACCCTGGCCCTGCTGCCACCCGGGGGGCCACTGCCGCTGCGGATCGTCCTGCTGGTCACCGGGATCGTCGGCAACGGCGCGGCCACCGCGCTCTACCTCGGCGCCCGACTCGGACCGGGCCCCCGGGACGGGCTGATGACCGGCCTGGTCGCCCGCCACCCCGGCCGGTCGCTCCGCCTGGTCCGCACCGTCATCGAGATCGGCGTGCTGGCCGTGGGAGCGGTGCTCGGCGGTACCGTCGGCATCGGCACCATCGCCTACGCGCTGAGCATCGGGCCGCTGGCCCAGCTCTTCCTACCGCTGTTCGACGTCGCCGAACCGAACCCCCCGGCACCGGAACGGATCACGCCGGCCCCGGCCACCTGACGACCACCCAGCGCCACCGACCCATACCGGATCCGGTGCGCCCCGTCCAGCCGCATCGACTGTCGGCATTCATGACGCCACTCACTGTCGCAGTGCGACGATCGGTGTTTTCCTGAAGCCGGGTCTCCCGGCAGAATCTCCGCATGGGGGACAACGCCTGGCGTCGCACCGACGCATGGATCTTCGTATCGCTGGTGATCGCCAGCGGCGCCGGACGCCACCGACGGTCCACGACCACCCGCCGCCCCGAGGGGGTACGCCTCGCCGACGTGCTCTCCACGGCCGACCATCTCGACCAGAGCATTCCCGAGCGGCACGACATCGAGGAGGCGATCCGCCGGTTGCTCGGTGCCGGGCTGGTCGACGTCTCCGACGGCTGGTTCCGGCTCACCCCCGACGGCGAGCACCTGTGGCGCTCGCGACCCAGCGCCGGGCTGGCCACCACCGTCGACACGGTGCAGGGCGTGCTCAGTCGCCGACACGCGCCAGGCACCGCGGACTGGCACCTCGACGAGCAGGAGCACGCCGCCGCCGTGCAGGAGTACCTGGTCCGGTTCATCCCGATGCCCCGACGCTCGCCCGAGGGGCACTCCGGCCGCGGCTGAACGCCGCACCGGTCGGCCTCGACCGGACCCACAGGTGGCAGCGCCCCCGCTGGCCTCAGCGGACGGGGTGACCGGCGCCGCGCAGCACGTCCTTGACCTCCGCCACGGTCAGCTCCCCGAAGTGGAACACGCTGGCCGCGAGCACCGCGTCCGCGCCGGCACCGATCGCCGGAGGGAAGTGGGCCGCCGCACCCGCACCGCCGCTGGCCACCACCGGAACGTCGACGACCCGGCGGACCGCGCCGATGAGTTCGAGATCGAAGCCGGCCTTCGTGCCGTCGGCGTCCATCGAGTTGAGCAGGATCTCGCCGGCCCCCAGCTCCGCACCGCGCCGCGCCCACTGCACGGCGTCCAGCCCGGTGCCGCGCCGGCCGCCGTGGGTGGTCACCTCGAAGCCGCTGGGGGTGGTGCCGACAGGTGCCCGCCGCACGTCGAGCGAGAGCACCAGCACCTGCCGGCCGAACCGCTCCGCGATCTCCGCGAGCAGCTCCGGCCGGGCGATCGCTGCCGTGTTCACCCCGATCTTGTCGGCACCGGCGCGTAGCAGGGTGTCCACGTCCGCCACCGTCCGCACCCCACCGCCGACGGTAAGCGGGATGAAGACCGACTCAGCGGTACGCCGGACCACGTCGAGCATCGTGCCCCGGTCACTGCTGGAGGCGGTGACGTCGAGGAAGGTCAACTCGTCGGCGCCCGCCCGGTCGTACGCGGCGGCCAGTTCCACAGGATCGCCCGCGTCCCGCAGGTCGACGAAGTTGACGCCCTTGACCACCCGTCCGGCGTCCACGTCGAGACAGGGGATCACCCGCACCGCCACCGTCATGGGACGAGCCTATCGCCGCCCGGACGACCTGCGCCGACCCGACCACCTCGACGGGGTGCGCCGCCGGTCACAGGCGCACCAGCATCTTGCCGAGGTTCTCCCCCCGAAGCAGGCCGAGGAAAGCCGCCGGGGCGTTCTCCAGCCCGTCGACGATCGTCTCGTCGTAGGACAGCGTGCCCTCCCGCAGCCAGCCGGAGACCTCCCGGACGAACTCATCCCGCAGGTGGTTGTGATCGCTGACCAGGAAACCGCGCAGGGTCAGCCGCTTGCCGATGACCTGCGCCAGGTTGCGCGGCGCGGCCGGCGCCTCGGTGTCGTTGTACTGCGCGATCATGCCGCAGATCGCCGCCCGACCGTGCAGGTTCATCGACGCGATCGCCGCCTCCAGATGCTCGCCGCCGACGTTGTCGAAGTAGACGTCGACGCCGTCCGGGGCGGCGGCCCGCAGGCTGTCCCGTACCGGGCCGTCGTGGTAGTCGAACGCGGCGTCGAAGCCGAGCGCCAGCAGTCGCTCGACCTTCGCCGCCGACCCGGCGCTGCCGACCACCCGGCCCGCACCGCGCAGCCGGGCGATCTGGCCGACCATGCTGCCGACCGCGCCGGCCGCGCCGGAGACGAAGACCGTCTCGCCCTCGCGCATCGCGGCCACCTCCAGCAGCCCGGCGTACGCGGTCAACCCGGTCATGCCGAGCACACCGAGGTACGCGGTCACCGGCGCGAGACCCGGCTCGACCTTCCGGGCGGCCTTCGCCTCGACGAGCGCGTAGTCCCGCCAGCCGAGGCCGTGCAGCACGATGTCGCCCGGGGCGAACCCGTCGACCTCGCCGCCGACCACCTCACCCACCGCCCCGCCGTCCAACGGTGCGTCCAGGGCGAACGGCGGTACGTAGGACCGCATGTCGTTCATCCGCCCACGCATGTACGGGTCCACCGACATGTACTTGTTGCGCACCAGCAGCTGCCCCGGGCCCGGCGTGGGCACCTCGGCGGTGACGAGCCGGAAATTGTCCTCGGTGGGCCAGCCCTGCGGACGCGAGGCCAGCTGAATCTCACGGTTGGTGGGCACGGGAGTGTCCTTCCTCTGCCGTCGGGACGATGACGCGGCCGGACCGGAGCCGGATCACGGGTTGGCGAGGACCGCCAGGGCCTCGGCCACGGTGAACGCCTCCGCGTAGAGCGCCTTGCCGGCGATGACCCCCTCCACCCCCACCGACTCCAGGGTGGCCAACGCCCGCAGGTCGTCCAGGGTGGAGACACCACCGGACGCGATCACCGGAGCGTCGGTACGGGCGCACACCTCGCGCAGCAGGTCCAGGTTCGGCCCCCGCATGGTGCCGTCCTTGGTGATGTCGGTGACCACGTACCGCGAGGCGCCCGCCTTGTCGAGCCGCTCCAACACCTCGTACAGGTCGCCGCCGTCGCGGGTCCAGCCCCGGGCCGCCAGGGTCCGACCGCGCACGTCGAGCCCGATCGCGACCCGGTCGCCGTACTCCGCGCAGATCCGGTCGCACCACTGCGGATCCTCGAGCGCGGCAGTGCCGATGTTCACCCGCTCGGCGCCGGTGGCCAACGCCGCGCGCAGCGAGGCGTCGTCCCGGATGCCGCCGGACAGTTCCACCCGGACGTCGAGGCGGCGGACCACCTCGGCGAGCAGCTCGGCGTTGCTGCCCCGACCGAACGCGGCATCGAGGTCGACCAGGTGGAGCCACTCGGCACCGTCCCGCTGCCACGCCAGCGCGGCCTCCAGCGGGTCGCCGTAGGCGGTCTCGCTGCCGGCGGCGCCCTGCACGAGGCGGACGGCCTGGCCGTCGACGACATCCACGGCGGGCAACAGGGTGAGGCTCATGTGACGTGTCCCTCTCGCATGGTCAACGACGGTCCAGGGCGATCACCACGATCACCGGCAGGACGAGTAGCAACAGCAGGATCAGCCCGACGCGCAACGCCAGGTCGGGCACGAGCACCCAGATGAGGGTGATCGCGGCCAGGGTGAGCGCCACGATGGCGGCCCGCTCGCCCCGGGAGTATCGGGGCAGTCGGCCCGTCCGGCCCCGGCGCACCGTCGGCACCACCCGGCGGACCAGCGCCCGACGACGTGCCCGGCGGGCGGTGGCGCGCTCGCGCAGCACCCGCTGCCGGGCCGCCTCGGCCTCGCGGGCCGCCCGACGCTGGGCCCGTTCCCTGCTCACCATCGCTCCCTACGGGGGGCACCCACCGGCTCAGCCACCGGCGGGCACCGTGGCCAGCCAGTTGCGCAGCAACGCGGCGCCGGTGTCGGCGGACTTCTCGGGGTGGAACTGGGCGGCCGACAACGCGCCTCGCTCCACCGCCGCGACGAAGTCACAGTCATGGTGGGCGGTGGTCACCCGCGCCCCGGACGCGGTGAGCGCGGCGGCGTCGCCGACGGCGTACGAGTGGACGAAGTAGAACCGGCTGTCGGCCGGCAGCCCGGCGAAGAGCGTCGAGCCGACAGGTGCCTGCACGGTGTTCCAGCCCATGTGCGGCAGCCGGGCGGCGGCGAGCCGGGTGACCGTGCCGGGCAGCAGGCCCAGCCCCTTGGTGACCACCCCGTGCTCGTCGCCGGACTCGAAGAGGATCTGCATACCCACGCAGATGCCCAGCACCGGACGGCCCGCAGCGACCCGCCCGGCGATCACCGGACCCGCGCCGATCGCCTCGATGCCGGCCACGCAGGCGGCGAAGGCCCCGACTCCGGGAACCACCAGACCGTCGGCGTCGGCGGCGGCGGCGAGATCACCGGTGACCAGCACGTCGGCTCCGGCCGCGGCCAGCGCCCGCTCGGCGGAGCGCAGGTTGCCGGAGCCGTAGTCGAGCACCACCACCCGTCGCCGCCCACCGGGCCGGGCCCCGCCGCCGGCACGGCCGGTCATGACCCGTCTCCCGGCAGCAGCCAGAGCACGCCCGCGACGGTGGCCAGCACGGCCAGCAACGCGGTAACGACCACCGCGCCCCGCGGCGCCCCCTGCCGGTGCAGCGACAGCGCCCCACCGACGAGCACGCCGGCCAGGATCAGCAGCAGGGTGGGCAGGATGCCGCTCATCGGCGACACCTCCGCCGCCCCGTACCCCGGCCCGTCACAACGCCCCCTTGGTGCTGGGAATCGCCCCGCCGGCCGTCGGGTCCACGGCGGTGGCCTCGCGCAGCGCCCGGGACACCGCCTTGAACTGCGCCTCGACCACGTGGTGGGCGTCCGGATTGCCACCCGGCCGGGCCGCCCGCAGCACGTCCACGTGCAGGGTGATCCGGGCCGCCTGGCCGAACGACTCCCAGATGTGCCGGGTCATGCTTGTCGGGTACACCGGGCCGATGTACGGCGCCAGGGGCGGTTCGTCGTGCACCACGTACGGCCGGCCGGAGAGGTCGACGGCCGCCCGGACCAGCACCTCGTCCATCGGCACGGTGGCCGAACCGTACCGGCGGATGCCCGCCTTGTCGCCCAGCGCCTGGTCGAACGCGGCACCGAGGGCCAGCGCGGTGTCCTCCATCGTGTGGTGCGCGTCGATCTCCAGGTCACCGACGGTACGCACGGTCAGGTCGAAACCACCGTGCCGGGCGATCTGGTGCAGCATGTGGTCGTAGAAACCGACCCCGGTGCTGATCTCGGCCACTCCGGTGCCGTCGAGGTCGACCTCGACCAGGACCTTGGTCTCCTTGGTGATCCGCTCCACCCGGGCGGTCCGGCTCATGATGTGCCTTTCGTCGGTCGCGGCTGCGGGGCGATGGAAGCCTCGCGTCGAGTGCTGTCCAGGGCGGCGAGGAAGGCGTCGGTCTCGGCGCGGGTGCCCGCGGTGACCCGAAGCCAGCCGGGCAGGCCCACGTCGCGTACCAGCACGCCGTGCGCCAGCAGCGCCCGCCAGGCGACCGCCTGGTCGCCACCCACCTCGTACAACACGAAATTCGCGTCGCTGTCGGCGACCCGTAGGCCACGGCGGCGCAGCTCGGTGACGATGCGGTCGCGCTGTTCGGCGACCTCGGCGACCGTGCCGAGCAGGGCGTCGCGATGCGCCAGCGCGGCCCGCGCGGCGGCCTGGGTGAGCGCGGAGAGGTGGTACGGCAGCCGGACCAGCTGCACCGCCGCCACCACCGCCGGATCGGCGGCGAGGTAGCCCAGCCGGCCACCGGCGAACCCGAACGCCTTGCTCATCGTCCGGGTCACCACCAGCCGTGGGTGCCCGGGCAGCACCGCCAGGGCGCTGACCGTGCCCGGCCGGGCGAACTCCGCGTACGCCTCGTCGACCACCACCATGCCGGGCGCCACGTCGAGCACCGCGGCGATCACCGCGGGGTCGAGCGCGGTGCCTGTGGGATTGTTCGGCGAGCAGAGGAAGACCACGTCCGGCCGGTGCTCGCGAACCTGCGCGACCGCCTCGTCGGCGGTCAGCGCGAAGTCGGCCCCCCGGCGGGCCGGCTCCCACCGGGTGCCGGTGCCGAGCGCCAGCAGCGGGTGCATCGAGTACGCCGGGGTGAACCCGAGCGCGCTGCGTCCCGGCCCGGCGAATGCCTGGAGCAGCTGCTGCTGGACCTCGTTGGAGCCGTTGGCCGCCCACACCCCGTCGACGGTGAGCCCGTGGCCGAGATACCCGGCCAGGTCGGCCCGCAACGCCACCGCGTCCCGGTCGGGGTAGCGGTTGAGGTCGCGCAGCTCCGCGGCGAGGGCCTTGCCGATCGCCTCGGCCACCGCCTCCGGCAGCGGGTGGGAGTTCTCGTTCGTGTTCAACCGCACCGGCACGTCCAGCTGCGGCGCGCCGTACGGCGACAGCCCCCGCAGCTCGTCACGGATCGGCAGGTCGGCCAACCCGATCATGGGGTGGCCCCGAACCGGGCGGTGACCGCCTGGCCGTGCGCCGGCAGGTCCTCCACGTTCGCCAGCGTCACCACGTGGCCGGCGACCTCCCGCAGCGCCTGCTCGGTGTACTCCACCACGTGCACGCCGCGCAGGAACGACTGCACCGACAGCCCGGACGAGTGCCGGGCGCACCCCCCGGTGGGCAGCACGTGGTTGGAGCCGGCGCAGTAGTCGCCGAGCGACACCGGCGAGTACGCGCCCACGAATACCGCACCGGCGTTGCGTACCCGCATCGCCCACTGACGGGCGTCGACGGTCTGGATCTCCAGGTGCTCCGCCGCGTACGCGTCGACCACCCGCAGCCCCGCCGCCAGGTCGTCGACAAGGACCACACCACTCTGCTCGCCGCCCAACGCGGTGCCGACCCGCTCGGCGTGCTTGGTAGCCGGCACCAGTCGGGCCAGTTCCCGGTCCACCGCGTCGGCCAGCGCGACCGACGGGGTGACAAGCACGCTGGCCGCGAGGGGGTCGTGCTCGGCCTGGCTGATCAGGTCGGCGGCGACGTGCACCGGGTCGGCGGTGTCGTCGGCCAGGATCGCGATCTCGGTCGGGCCGGCCTCCGCGTCGATGCCGACCACCCCGCGCAGCAGCCGCTTAGCGGCGGTGACCCAGATGTTGCCCGGGCCGGTGATCATGTCGACCGGGGCGCAGTGCGCGCTGCCGGCGGCGTCGACGGCGCAGCCGTACGCCAGCATCGCCACCGCCTGGGCACCGCCGACGGCGTACACCTCGTCGACACCGAGCAACGCGCAGGCGGCGAGCACCCGGGCGTCGGGCAGGCCGCCGTTGTCCTTCTGCGGCGGGCTGGCCACCACCAGCGACCGGACGCCTGCCGCCTGGGCGGGCACCACGTTCATCACCACTGTCGACGGGTACATCGCCAGCCCACCGGGCACGTAGAGACCGACCCGGTCGACCGGGATCCACCGCTCGGTGACAGTGCCGCCCGGCACCACCTGGGTGGTGTGGTCGACCCGTCGTTGATCGGCGTGCACCCGCCGGGCCCGGGCGATCGACTCCAGCAACGCCGCCCGGACCTGGCCGTCCAGCGTGCCCTCCGCCGCCGCGATGGCCGCCGCGGGCACCCGCAGCGTCTCCGGGGCGACCCCGTCGAACCGCTCACTGGCCTCGCGGACCGCCGGATATCCATGCTCGCGCACCGCCGCGACGATCGGGCGGATGCGCTCGACCGCCACCGAGACGTCGAGCTGGGCGCGAGGCAGCAGGTGGCGCGGGTCACGCGCGCCACCGCGCAGGTCGATCCGGTTCAACACGCCTGCGAGTCTAGGCGGCCGTCCGCCGGGCCGACCGTCGCCGCCCGTTGTCCGGGACGGTGAGCCGGGACACGCCCGCGCCCGCCGATCGGGCTACGCTTGATCACGTGACCGCACGGCTACCGGTGTTCCCGCTCGCCACGGTGCTCTTCCCGGGGCTGGTACTGCCGCTGCACATCTTCGAGGAGCGGTACCGCGCGCTGGTCCGGCATCTGATGGCGCTGCCCGAGGGCGCACCCCGCGAGTTCGGGGTGGTGGCCATCCGCAGCGGCTGGGAGGTCGCCGCCGGTGCCAACGTGTCAGGTGCGGCGGCTGTCACCTTGCACGAGGTCGGCTGCACGGCCGAGCTGCGGCAGGTCACCGAGTTGGAGGACGGGGGCTACGACATCGTCACAGTGGGGCGGCGACGGTTCCGGCTGGGTGATGTCGACAGTGACTCCGCGCCGTACCTGACCGCCGAGGTGCAGTGGCTGCCCGAGCCGGACGGCCCGGACGAGACCGCCGACCTGCTGGCCGCCCGGGTGATCGCCGTCTTCCGGCAGTACCTGGGCCTGATCCGGGCCGAGGCCGGTCAGCTGACCGAGCAGTTGCCCGAGGACCCGACGGTGCTGTCCCATCTGGTCGCCGCGACCGCGGCGTTGACGGTGGCCGACCGTCAGCGACTGCTCGCCATCGACAGCACAGCGGCCCGACTCCGCGCCGAGCTGCACCTGCTCAACCGCGAGGCGGCTCTGCTGCGCCAGGTGCGGGCGGTTCCGGTGCCGCTGGCGGAGCTGGCGACACCCCCGCCGGCCCCGAACTGACCTCTTCCGCCGGTCCCGGGATGGGCGGCGGCTGCGGCCCGCGCCAGGCCCCGTCCGGCTCCGGTCCCACCGGCTCCGGAGCCGCTGGCGGCTGCGCGGCGAGCCAGGCCAGGTCCGGCTCCGGCTCCGGCCGCAGCGACGGCCACCGCGACCAGCCGGCGAGCAGGGTGTACATCACCGCGGCGGCGAACGCCGGCAGCAGCACGTTGCCGTAGGGCACCGGCAGCACGCCGAGGAACAGCTCGATCCCGCCGGCCCGCAGGTCGGCCGGCTTGCTGAAGCGCGTGCCGTCCGGGGCGGTCTCCAGCAGCCGCTGGTAGCCGGCCAGGCCGACCCGACGCCCCACCTGCCAGGCGACAAGCGCCGCGGCGAGCCCACCGGCCGCCGCGACGACCAGCCCGACCGGTCCCCGGTGGCGACGCAGCAGGAACCACACGGCGAGCGCGCCGAGCACCCCGAACGCCAGCCCGAGCAGGCTGAACCACCCGTCCGCGGCGATCGGCTGCTCCGGCTGCGCCTGGCCGTAGACCGCGCCGTCGGCGCTCTTGACGACCGGTGTGGCCGGCGCGACCGCCGCCCAGAGCCACCCCAGCGGCGCCCCCAGCAGGCCCATCACCAGCACCGTCGCCACCCCGAACGCTGCTGTTCGGCCACGCCCTTCCGGCCGCCCGGTGATCGGCCAGGCGGGATCGGTGGTCGGCTCGGCGGACCCGGCGGACGCCACGGTGGGGTCAGTAGGCGCGGCGGGCGCGGCGGGATCGGTGGTCGGCCCGGCGGGCTCGGTGGATGACGCGGCGGGCTCGGTGGCCTCTGTCGTCGGATCGGTCGGGAGGGCCGCCGGGGGCCGTGCGGGCGGCTCGGCGGCGGGGGTGGTCGGACTCACCTGATGATCCTCGCAGCTCCCCGCATCGGCCGTACACCGTGTCGCGGCACCAGGTGGCCGCGGGCCGCCCGGATACGGTCAGCGGCCGAACGGCTCCAGCATCGTCGAGGCAGCCCGCAGCCAGGCCTGCCGCGTGTCGCCCTGGAGCTGGTGGTACTCGATCGACGATCCGGTCTCCAGGGCCGGGTCGTACGGCACCACTGTCACCGCCCGGGTCCGGGTGGCGAAGTGCTTCTCCAGGTCGCTCTGCAACGGCAACCGTCCGGGGGTGGGGCAGGAGATCAGGGTGACGGCGTTGTCGGCCAGCTCACCCATGCCCTCCTCGTGCAGCAGGTCGAGCATCCAGTCCGCGCTGAACGCGGCGTCCTCGCGCGGCACCGTGGTGACCACCAGTTGATCGGCGGCCTGCATGACGGTGCGCCAGTTCGGGCTCTCCACGTTGTTGCCGGTGTCCACGCAGATCACGTCGTGGGTACGGCGCAGCAGCTCCAGCACCCGTTTGACGGTGAACTGGTCCAGTCGTTGGGCGAACCGAGGGCTCTCCTCACCGGCGAGCACGTCGTACGACCCGTCGGAGGCGTGCCGCAGGTAGTCGTCCAGGATCTCCAACAGTTCGGCGCCCTCCCGGATCTCGATCTGAACGAGATCGGCCACCAGGTGCCGGATCGTGCGGGCGTGCCGGGCGCTGCCGGCGCGCAGCCCGAGCGTGCCGCGCAACTCGTTGTCGTCCCAGGCCAGCACACCCCGGCCGCGTACGCTGCCGACGGTGGCCGCGGCCAGCACGGTGGCCGTCGTCTTGTGCACGCCGCCCTTGGGGTTGGCGAACGCGATCACCCGGGGGGTACCCAGATCGCGACGGAGCACGGCGGCGGCCCGTTCGAGATCGCTGCCGGCGCTCTGCGCCCGCCACTCGATGCGCCCGGGGCGGCCAGCCACGGCCGGCGGTACCACAGCCGGTGGCGGCCCCGGAGGCACCACCGCCGGCAACGGTGCCGGCGACGCCGGAGCCGGTGGGGCCACGGCCGGCGGCGCGACCGCCGCGGCGGGTGGCTGATAGCCACCGTTGTCCAGCAGGGCGTACCGGGACTCAAGCGGTGGCGCGGCGTGCCGGTAGCCGTTGTCCAACAGGGTGTACCGCGACTCGACCGGCTCCGGCCGGCGCGGTTCCGGTACCGCCGGGTACGGCGGCTGCCCCGGCTGTCCCGGGTACGGCTGGGCGGGACGTGCCGGGTCGACTCGGTACGCGGGTTCGGCCCGGTACGCGGGTTCGGCCCGGTAGGCCGGTTCGGCGCGGTAGACGGGCTCCTCGCCGTACGACCGGTCCGCCGGCTGCCCGACGGCTGGTACCCGCCCCGCGTAGCCGGTGCCGGGCCCCCGTCGCGGCAACGGCTCGGGCGACGGTGGCCCTGGTGGCGGCTCCTCGGCCCGCCGCTCGGTGGCGGGCGGCTCCGCGTTGCGACCGCCGAGGCGGGCTCGGTCGAGCAGCGCCCGCCACCGCCGTGCCGGTTCGGCGGGTCGTCCCCAACCGGTCTCGCTGCCCTCCACGGATCGCCTCCCCAGCGCTACGGTCTCCGTCTGACAGGCTACGAACGAAAGCCTATTGAGGCCACACCGGGCGGCAACCGGATGTGTCGACAACCGTCACGGTGTCGGCTCTGGATCATCATCCTCGACCATGTCCGCCGAGGTGGACGGCGTCCAGGTCGACGTCGAGAGGGCGGGCGACGGCGGTGCCGGTGACGGTGACGAATCCGTCACCTCCGGCACTGGCGAGCGGTCCGCCACTGTCGGTGCCGGCGTGGGCGGGCCGGCGGTGGCGGCGGCGGTGGGGCTCACGGTTGGCGCCGGGGTGGCCGTCCGGTCCACCGGCGGACGGACCACGTCCCGCTGCTCGGGCAGCGGTGGGGTGAACACCGTCCGCTCCAACCGCCGGACCTCCGGAGCCGGATCCACCACCCGCACCCCGGACCGGGCCGCCACGCCGCGTAGCTTCGTCGGTTCGGCGCGTACCACTAGCGCGTACAGACAGGCGCACTCGGACCGGTACGCGGCTGCCTCCGCCGCCGCCACCTGGGCGCCGCTGAGGTACAGCTCGCGCAGCTCGCGTTCCGGTGGCCCACCGCCGCCCAACGCGGTGGCCCGGGCGCGGTAGTCGGCGGCCTCCCGCTCCTTACGCTCGGCGAGCTTGACCATCCCGGCCGTCACGTCCTCCGGCACCCGCTGGGCCGGAATGCGGACGATCTCGGTCTGCCGCTCCGGCAGCGGCACCCGGCCGAACACGACAGCGACCCCCACGTCACCGACCACCGCGGCGAGCCGGGCCGGGGTGAGGTACTCGTTGAGCGAGACCAGAGCGTACGTGCCGTCGCCGAGCGGCCGGCCGGCCAACGCGGCCAGGTCGGCGGCGGCTGCCGCTTCGTAACGGGGGATGGAGTCGCCCTCGACCACGCCCACCCGGGTCACCTCACCGACCGTGCGGTCCGGCACGGGAGGGCCACCTGTGGCGAGCACCGCCGTGGCCAGCACCGTGGCGCACGACAGCATCGCCACCCAGCCGAGCAGCGGAGTACGGCTCGGACCGTGGCCCAGCCGGGTCACCGTGGCCGCGAGGCGGGGCAGCAGTCGCTGGTCCAACTTCCGCAGCAGATCGCCGGCGCGCACGGGCGGTCCCCTCGTCGGTCGGTCGGAACGGGCGGGGCGCGTCAGTCGCGGAGGATGTCCAGCGCGCGTCCCAGATCGTCAGGGTAGTCGCTGACGAAGCGGACCTCGTCCCCCGTACGGGGGTGCTCGAAGCTCAACTCTCTGGCGTGCAACCACTGCCGGTCCAGTTTGAGCCGGGCGGCGAGTGTCGGATCGGCGCCGTACGTGAGGTCACCCACGCACGGATGCCGCAGCGTCGAGAAGTGCACCCGGATCTGGTGGGTCCGGCCGGTCTCCAGCCGTACGTCGACAAGGCTCGCGGACGGGAACGCCTCGATGGTGTCGTAGTGGGTGATGCTCGGCTTGCCGCCGGAGACCACCGCCCAGCGGTAGTCGTGGTGCGGGTGCCGATCGATCGGGGCGTCGATGGTGCCGCGCAACGGGTCCAGGTGCCCCTGCACCACCGCGTGGTAACGCTTCTCCACCTCCCGGTACTTGAAGGCCCGCTTCAGCACGCTGTACGCCTGCTCGCTCTTGGCCACCACCATGACGCCCGTGGTGCCGACGTCGAGCCGGTGCACGACGCCCTGACGCTCGGCCGCGCCGCTGGTGGCGATCGTGTGCCCGATCGCGGCGAGCCCACCGATCACCGTCGGACCGGTCCACCCCGGGCTCGGATGCGCGGCCACGCCGACCGGCTTGTCGATCACCACGATGTCGTCGTCGGCGTACACCACGCGCAGGCCGGGCACCGCCTGGGGCACCACCACAGGTGCCGCGGCCGGCGCGGGCAACGTCACCTCCAGCCAGGAACCCGCCCGCACCTTGTGCGAGTTGGGTCGTACCGCACCGTCCACAAGCGCCTCTCCGGCGTCGACGAGCGCGGCGGCGGTGGTACGGGAGAGGCCGAACAGTCGGGCCACGGCCTGGTCCAGCCGCATCCCGTCGAGTCCATCGGGTACCGGCAGGCTGCGTTGGTCGCCGCCGGCGGCGAAGGTGGCCGTCATGCCCGCTCCCGCTGTCCGCCGTCGCTGTCGGTGGGGCTCTGTCCGCCTGCGTCGACCGTCCGCCGGTCGGCGGGGTCACCGCCCGCCGCCGCGTCGTCCCGACCAGCGTCACTGCGCCGGTCCTCGGCCAGCGCCCGGGTGCCGTCGCGTTGGCGGCCGGTGAACTCCAACCCGACGGCGAGCAGCACGCCGCAGACCAGGGCGCTGTCGGCGACGTTGAAGATCGGGAAGACCCGACCGTACGGGTCGAAGACGCTGAACATGTCGACCACGTGACCGACGAACCAGCCCGGGGCCCGGAAGATCCGGTCGATCAGGTTGCCGACCACGCCGCCCACCACCAGGCCCAGCGAGATCGCCCACGGAACCGAGCGCAGGGTCCGCGCCATCCAGGCGATCCAGCCCAGCACCCCGATCGCGATGATCGGAAAGATGAAAGTGTAGTCCTTGCCGAGACTCCACGCGGCCCCGCTGTTGCGGGTCAGCGACAGGTAGAGAGCCCCACCCAGCAGCCGTACCGGCTCGCGGTCGCTCAGTTCCTGGAGCGACAGGTGCTTGGTCAACAGGTCGACGGCCAGCGCGAACACCGCAAGCGAGAGGAGGATCGTGACGGACCGGCGCCGCGATCTCGTGGCGGTGTCCGACCCGGTGGTGCCGGATCCAGCGGGCGGTGCTGCGCTCATCTGCTCCCCATCGACAATCGCGGCGGTGCCGTCGCACCGCCGCGCACGGACGCCGGGGAGCGTGCCGTCAGCGCCGCTCCTCCAGCTGCTTGCAGGTCACGCAGAGGGTGGCGGACGGGAAGGCGGCCAGCCGCTCCACCGGGATGGGGTTGCCGCACCGCTCGCACCAGCCGTAGCCACCCTCGTCGAGACGCTCCAGGGCGCGCTCGACCTGCGTGATCCGTTCCAGGATGCTGTTGGCGAGGGAGATCTCCTGCTCCCGCTCGAACGTCTTGGTGCCGGTGTCGGCCTGGTCGTCCCCGGCCGAGTCGGTGAGGCGGTCGCGCTGCAGCTCGGTGATCTCGCTCAGCGTCTGATCGTACTCGGCTCGCAGTTCCTCGTGCCGCGCCGCCAGCGCGGCTCGGATCTTCTCGGTCTCCGCGGCACTGCGGGTGGACTTCACCGCAGGCTTGCGGCCGGCGGTCCTGGTCTCGGCTGGCTTGGCCATCGTCGCTCCCTCGGCCACGGAGCCGCGGTAAGTCCGCGACACCTCGACAGGGGCCGCCAGCATCGGCCGCCCCAGGTACAAAACGGGCGCGCGGCGACGGGGCCGCGCACTCCGGAGGTTGGCAAGGATACGGAACGTAAAGGCGTCCGACAACGTGCCGCACCGAAACGCCCGCTCCACCCCGGTTACTGCCATTTCGGGGCAAAGGGAACGCTAGCAGATCATCGCCACTCAGCCGGCCCGTTCCGCGCCGTCCCGTAGCCGGCTCAGCCTGCCGGCCAGATCCGGCCCGGACGGGGTGACCAGGAAGAGCTTGTCCCGGCTCGCCGCGCCGGTACGCAGCGACACGGCGGCCGGCCGGACGCCCAGCGCGGCGGCCAACGCGCGCCGCGCAGCCTCGGTGGCCCTACCGTCAGCCGCCGGCGGATGCACCGCGATGACCAGAGCGGGCCCGTGCGGGCCGTCGAACCGGCCACCCACGCGCGCCCGGGAGGCACCCGGTTTCACCCGCACGGCGACGGTGAGCGCATCGTCCATCGAACCGACTCAGCGGCGTCCGGATTCAGACAACAGCACCGTGTCCGGGGTGCAGTGCGCGCAGGGGGTGAAGCCGAGTTCGACCGCCTCCGACACGGGCAGCGGCTCATGCTCCCGGCCGACCAGATGCGGACACTCGCCGAGGTGGTAGCGCGGCCGACCGTCGACGACCCGCACCTCGTCCGTCAGACGGGCCACCCGGGCCGCCTGCTCGGCGGTGATCTCCTCGGCCCCGGGCTCGTCGTCGTACCCGTCGGCGAAGCCGGGCCGCTCACGCGGCTCGGACACCGGCGAACCGGGTGGTTGCCGCCACCCGGAACCGCCGGTGTCCACGTCCGCCGAAGTCTGCTGAGTCGGAATGCCCGGCTCACGCCGGTCGCCGTCGCGACCCGCCTGGGTGCCGCTGGGAGCCGAAGCGCGGCCGGCCGCCTGGCGGGCACCGGCGACAAGCGCCACGGCGGCCAGCAGGCTGGCCCCGATCGAGACGACGAGCAGCGGGCTGGAGCCACCGGCCAGGCCGAAGACCAGCAGCACCACCGCGACGAGGATGAGCGCGAGACTGATGACTATCATTGCTCACCCTCGCCGTGTCGTACCGATCAGGCAGGGCGGGTGATCGCCGCGCTGGCGGCAGTCACCGACCCGGTTCAGCGACCGGCCTCAAGCGCGCCGGAGCGGCCCCCGCCGTAGGACCCCGCGAGACCCGCAGCAGCGAGCCCGTTGCCGGCGGCCCGGGCACCCTCGCCCCGGGTCATCTCGGCCTCCAGGCCCTGGCCACGGCCGTCGAGGTCACGCAGCTGGCTCTCCAGGTACGCCTTGAGCCGGGTGCGGTACTCCCGCTCGAACTGCTTGAGCTCCTCGATGTGCTTCTGCAACGCGGTGCGCTTGGCGTCCAGGCCGCCCATGGCCTCCTGGTGCCGCTGCCGGGCGTCGCGCTCCAGCGCGTCGGCCTTGGCGCGGGCCTCGCGGGTGACCTCCTCGGCCTTGGAACGGGCCTCGGAGAGCAACTGGTCGGCCTCGCGACGAGCGTCGGAGACGTGGTCGTCGGCGGTGCGCTGGGCCATCATGAGCACCCGCAGCGCCTGCTGCTCGCCGTCCGGGCCGGCCACGGCGCCACCGACGCCGACGGAGCGGACCTGCTCCAGCTCGGCCTGCATGGCGCGGGCGGCCTGCTCGGCGGCGGCCTTGTCGCGCTGCACCCGGTCGAGCTGGGCCTTGACGTCGTTCAGCTCGGCCGCCAGGCGGGCGTCGCCGCCGGGGCCGGCCGGGGCACCGCCCCGCCCACCGCGCTCCACCTGGGCGCGCAGCTCGTTGTTCTCCTCGATCAGACGGGCGAGTTCGCGCTCGACCTCGTCCAGGAAGGCGTCGACCTCCTCCTCGTCGTAGCCCCGCTTGCCGATCGGCGGCTTCTTGAAGGCGACGTTGTGGACGTCGGCCGGGGTCAGCGGCATCGAAACTCCTCGGGTCAGTTGCGGCCGCGATAGCGCGTCGGTCATCAGGCGGTCCTGATGATCGCCGGCTCTAACACAAACCTCATCAGCACGAACAGGATAACCAGGAGCACAAGGGAGGCCAGGTCGATGCTCACGGTACCAATTCGCAGCGGAGGGATCACACGCCTCAACGCCCGGAGCGGGGGATCAGTGACGCTCCACACGGATTCCAGTCCGGCTGACGCTCCCCGACCGGGCTGCCAGCGCCGGCCGTACTGCAACACCGCGCTCAGCACGAAACGGGCCAAAAGAACGATCAGGAAGATGTACGTGGCCAGGTAGAGAACCTGTAACAAGATCGACAACACGGCAGGCGACGTCCCTCAGGTCGGGCGGGTCAACTCAGGCTGAAGAACCCGCCCTCAGCGATCTTGGCCTTGTCCTCCGCGGTGACCTGGACATTGGCCGGTGAGAGCAGGAACACCCGGTTGGTCACGCGCTCGATCGTACCGCGCAGCCCGAAGGCCAACCCGGCGGCGAAGTCCACCAGACGGCGGGCATCCGCCTCATCCATCTCGGTGAGGTTGATGATCACCGGCACCCCGTCGCGGAAGTGCTCGCCGATCGTGCGCGCCTCCCGGTAGGTGGTCGGGTGCAGCGTGGTGATCTGGTAACGCTGCTCCTCCTCCGGCACCAACTGGCGCTCGCGTGGCTGCGCCTGCGGCGCCAGGGCGAGGTTGTCCCGGGTGTGGTACGTCAGCGCGCCTGACGAGTCGCCGGTGGACCGGGTGATCGACCGGACGCTGGACCGCTCGGCCCGGTCCGGACGCTCGGCGCGCTCGGACTCCAGCCGCTCGGCCTCGCCCAGCCGGCCCGGACGCTCACTCAGGCGGCCACGCTCGCCCAGCCGTGGCCGGGGCGCCGGCGGCTCCTCCGCCTCGTCCTCCTCGTCGGCGAACTCCTCGGCGTACCGGCTCTGCCGGTAACGCGACTCCCGGTAGCCACCCTTGTCGTAGCCACCGTCGTCGTAGGCCCGCTCGTCGTCCTCTTCGACAAGTCCGAGCCAGACCCCCGCCTTGCGCAGTGCACCCATCCCCGCGCCCTTCCCGTCCGCCGTGCGGCACACGCCCCCGCCGTGTCGCCTGTCGCGAGTGGACCATCCCTGCCCACCGGACCGGAACGGCAATCCCATGACGCGCAATTCGCGTTGCACGTCACGCCCCCCGGTCGCCGGGAAGGCCGTTCCCACAAACAACACTTATGTAATTTGCTTCCCTCGCGGCCAGGCTACCGCAGCGTGGGACGCATTCCGAGCAACGCACTGCCGACGCGGACATGTGTCGCGCCGTGACCGATTGCCGCCTCCAGGTCACCGCTCATCCCGGCGGACAGCTCCGTGGCCTGTGGATGGTCCGCCCGCACCAGCGCCGCGACAGTGGCCAGCCGGGCGAACGCGCGCTCCGGCTCCCAGCCCAGCGGCGCCACCGCCATCAGACCGGCCAGTCGCAGCCCAGCGGCGGCGGCGACCGCATCGGTGACCGGGCCGAGACCCACATCCGGATCGGCCGAGTCCGGCACGGCACCGCCCCGCGCCGTGTCACCGTCGATGCTGACCTGCACCAACACGTCCAACGGCCGGTCCCGGCCAATGGACGTGACACCCGCGTCCAAGGCGGACGCCAACCTGACGCTGTCGACGGACTGGACCACGTCCGCGTACCGCAGCACCGACCTGACCTTGTTGCGCTGCAAGCGGCCGACGAAGTGCCAGCGCGGGGTGACTCCGGCGGCAGCTACCTGCGCCGCCTTGGCCGCCGCCTCCTGGTCGCGGTTCTCCCCGACGTCTGTCACCCCGAGGGCGACCAACGTCACCACGTCCGCCGCCGGGTAGGTCTTGGTGACCGCGATCATGGTCACCTCGGCCCGGTCCCGGCCCGCGGCGGCGCAGGCGTCGGCGATACGGGAGCGTACGCGGGCCAGCCCGGCGGCGATCTCCGCGCGCCGGTCGGCTTCCGCAGTGGTGTGACTGTCGGTCATCGGCGGCGTTCAGGACCCGTTCTTCAGGAAGTCCGGCACGTCCACGTCGTCGAAGAGCACCCGGCGCGGCGACTGCGGCGTGGCCGGAGCAGCCGGCGACGGCACGACCGGCGTGCTCGGCTGAGCCGGCTGGTTCTGATTTGTCTTCCGGGTCGGCTCGGCCGCCTTGTACGCCGGAGTGCCGCCGTCGAAGCCCGCCGCGATCACGGTGACCCGCACCTCGTCGCCGAGCGCGTCGTCGATCACCGCGCCGAAGATGATGTTCGCGTCCGGGTGGGCGGCGTCGGTGACCAGTTGGGCCGCGTCGTTGATCTCGAACAGGCCGAGATCGGAACCACCGGCGATGGAGAGCAGCACGCCTCGGGCACCGTCCATGCTCTGCTCGAGCAGCGGGCTGGAGATGGCGGCCTCGGCGGCCTCGACCGCACGGTTCTCGCCCCGGGCGCTGCCGATGCCCATCAGCGCGCTGCCCGCGCCGCTCATCACGCTCTTGACGTCGGCGAAGTCCAGGTTGATCAGACCCGGCGTGGTGATCAGGTCGGTGATGCCCTGGACACCGGAGAGGAGCACCTGGTCGGCGGTCCGGAAGGCGTCCATCATGCTGATGTTGCGATCACCGAGCGCCAGCAGCCGGTCGTTGGGAATGACGATCAGGGTGTCGCACTGGTTGCGCAACTCGTCGATGCCGGCCTCGGCCTGCACCTGGCGACGCTTGCCCTCGAAGGAGAACGGCCGGGTGACCACACCGATGGTCAGCGCGCCGAGCTTCCGAGCGATGTTCGCCACCACCGGCGCGCCACCGGTGCCGGTGCCGCCACCCTCACCGCAGGTCACGAAGACCATGTCGGCCCCCTTGAGTACCTCCTCGATCTCGTCGCGGTGGTCCTCGGCGGCATTCTTGCCGACGTCCGGATTGGCGCCGGCGCCCAGGCCACGGGTGAGCTCGCGACCGACGTCGAGCTTGACGTCGGCGTCGCTCATCAGCAGCGCCTGCGCGTCCGTGTTGATCGCGATGAACTCGACGCCCTTGAGCCCAACCTCGATCATCCGGTTGACGGCGTTGACGCCGCCACCCCCGATGCCGACGACCTTGATGACCGCCAGGTAGTTGTGCGGAGGTGTCATCTCCGGTCCTTTCCTTCGAGATCGGCTACTCCCCGACCGGCTACAGCCTGGCCGGACCGACGGTCGACGCAGCTACCACCACCGAGGTCGAGAGGTAAACCCTCACCCTCTACTAGAGGGTTAGAGTTATGTCAACCACTGATCCTCTTCCGGGCAACGTAAGCGCAGCCGAGCGATGAGCCAAGGACCGCTCCGGCGTGTCGCCGGTGTAGCGAGACGGCTCACCACTGACCGGCCGCTCACCGGAAGGTGACCACGTCCGGCGCGCTCACGTCGATCCGAGCCGCGTCCTGGTCGAGCAGCGCGGTGGCCACCCGCGCCTTGTCCGCGCCCCGGGTCGCGTCGCCCCAGAACACCGTACGGTCGTCACGCAACTTCAGGCTGATCCGCGCCAACCCCTCGACACTGACCTCGACCAGTTGGTCGAGCAGCTCCGGGGTGAGTGCGCCGAGCACCTCCAGGCCGGCCTGGGTCTCCGGATCCTCCGGACCGGGCGTGGCCAGCCGTACCAGCGGCAGCCCGTCCGGACGCTGCGGCACCGTCCGGAACACCACCCCGGCGGCGTCGACCACCGCGAACTGCTCCCCGCGCGGCACCACCGCCACACCCGTGCGCTCGGTCAACCGCACCACCAACGCGTCCGGCCAGTCCCGGGTCACGGTGACCCGCTCCACCGGCGGCAGGGCACCGATCCGCCCGGCCAGCGTCGTCAGGTCGACCCGGGCCAGCGGGGCACCGTCCGGCACCCCCGCCGCGTCCCGCACCTGCACCGCCGTCACCAGCTCGGCGCCCTCCACCCGCACCTCACGCACCCCGAACAGGCCGGTGCCCAACAGCGTCCACGCCACCAGCCCGGCCACCGCGAGCAGACCAGCGGCCACCGCCCAGGGCAGCGCCGCCCGCATCCGACGACGCCGGGCCCGGGCCATGAACCGCCGGGTGGACGCGGGCACCGCGTCGCTGCCGGCGCGTACCAGCTGCCACCTGCGGACAGGGCGACGCCCCGCGCCACCGTCCACACCGGTGCCACGCCCACGGGCCGGACCGGGACTCATTCCGCGACGGGCGCCGCGCCGTCCACCCCGACGGCGCCGGGCACACTGCCCCCGATGCTCGTCGACCCGCCGGCAACGGTGCCGGTCAGCTCCTGCCCACCGGCCGTACGCGCCGCCAACACGGCCAGCAGCTCGTCGCCCATCAGCGAGATCGGCGGGGCCCCCATCGTCACCACCACGTCGCCGGGGCGGGCCCGACGGGCCACCTCGACCGGCGCGGCCTCCCACGCGTCGACAAAGACCTTCCGCTCCGCCGGCAACGACACCGCCTCGACGAGCGCCGTCGAGCCCTCGCCCGGTGCCCGCTGCTCGCCCGGCCCGAAGACCTCCAGCAGCACCAACTCGTCGGCGATCGCCAACGCCTCGGCGATCTCCGCCTGCAACTCCCGGGTCCGGTAGAGCCGGTAGGGCTGGAAGACGACGATCAGCCGGCCGTCACCTGCCACCTCGCGCAACGTCCGCAGGGCCAGCGTCATCGACGTCGGGTGGTAGGCGTACTCGTCGTAGACGAGCACCCCGTCCACGACACCCTTGCGCTCGAAGCGTCGGCGCACCCCGGGGAAGGCCGCGAGCGCGGCCTCCGCCGCCGGCAGCGGCAACTCCAGCAGGTACGCGGCCAGCACCGCCGAGGCGCTGTTCAGTCCCATGTGGCGGCCCGGCACCGGCAGCCGGAACTCGCCGAGCGAACGACCGTCGACGTGGGCGAGGTAGCGCACCCCCCGCGCCGAGGAGGCCATGTCGGTAAGCCGCAGGTCGGCGTCCTCGGCCTCCCCGTAGGTGTACACCCGACGCCCCTCGGTGCGCAGCGTCGCCGCCAGCCGCCGGCCACCCGCGTCGTCGGCGCAGGTGATGACGAAGCCGTCCGGGTCGGTGAGCCTGGCGAACTCGGCGAAGGTGGCCTCCAGGTTGGCCAGGTCGCCGTAGGTGTTCAGGTGGTCCGCCTCGACGTTCGTGACGATCGAGACGAACGGACGGTAGATGAGGAAGGAGCGGTCACTCTCGTCGGCCTCGACCACGAAGTACTCGCCGGTGCCGTGGTGCGCCCCGGAGCCCCCCTCGGAGATCTCCCCGCCGATCACGAAGGACGGATCAGCCCCGGCCTGCTGAAGCACCATGGTGACCATCGAGGTGGTGGTGGTCTTGCCGTGGGTACCGGCGACGGCCACGGTCCGGCGACCGGTCATCGCCGCCGCCAGGGCCTCCGAGCGGTGCAGCACCCGCAGCCCGCGCCGGCGCGCCTCCACCATCTCCAGATGGTCCGCGGGGATCGCCGAGGAGTACACGACTGTGTCGACCCCGTCGAGGTTCGCCGTCTCGTGGGTCATGTGGATGGTCCCGCCGAGCGCCCGCAGGCCGGCCAGCGACGGCCACTCACGCAGTTCGCTGCCGGAGACCGGCAGGCCCCGGGTGAGGAAGAGCCGGGCCAGCCCGCTCATGCCGACGCCGCCCACGCCGATCAGGTGGATGTGGCCGAGATCCTCGGCCGTCAGCGTCCCCGCCGGGCTGAACGTGGTCATCGGGACCAACCTTTCGTTCGCGACTGCGGGGCTCGCAGAACCGGCTCACTCCTCGCGCTCACCGGCTAACCGCCTCGTAGACGAAGTTGAGCAGCGCCTCGTCGCCGTCGCGCCGGCCGTAGGCCGCCGCGGCGGTACCCATCGCGTGCAGCCGCTGCGGGTCACGGATCAGCGGGATGACCGTGCGTTCGAGCCAGTCCGGGGTGACCTCGGCGTCGTCGACGAGCAGCCCACCGCCGGCCTCGACCACCGGCAGCGCGTTGCGCTTCTGTTCCTGGTTGCTGTGCGGATAGGGCACGTAGATGGTCGGCAGCCCGATCGCGGCGACCTCGGCGCAGGTCATCGCCCCGCCGCGGCCCAGCATCAGGTCAGCCGCCGCGTACCCGGCGTCCATGTCGGACAGGTACGGCAGCGTCACGTACGGCACCGGCAGGTCGGTCGGGACCGACACCGGCTCGTTGCGGGCGCCTATCACGTGCAGCACCTGGATGCCGTTGCGGGCCAACTCCTTCGCCGCACCGGCGACCGCGAGGTTGATCGACCGGGCACCCTGCGACCCACCGGCGACGAAGAGCACCGGCAGGTCGGGGCGGAGCCCGAAGTGGGCCCGTGCGGCGTTACGCATCGCGGCCCGGTCCAGTCCGGCGATGCTGCGCCGCAGCGGTACGCCCACCACCCGGGCGTCGCGCAGCGACTCGGCCTGCGCCGGCTGGTGCGGGAAGCCCACCGCCACATGCTTCGTGAACTTCATCCCCAGCCGGTTGGCCACCCCCGGCGGCACGTTCACCTCGTGGATCACGATGGGCAGTTCCCGTCGCCAGGCGGCCAGGTAGGCCGGCACCGAGACGTACCCACCGAAGCCGACCACCACGTCGGCGCGTACCTCGTCGATGACCTTGCCCGCGGCGCGGGCGGCGGTCCACATCCGGCCCGGGGTACGGACCAGGTTCATGTTTATCGAGCGGGGCAGCTGGTAGGCGGGGATGTTCCGCAGGTCGTACCCGGCCGGCGGAATCAGCTCGTTCTCCAGGCCCTTGGGTGTGCCGAGGCAGGTTATCCGGACGCCAGGGTCATGCCGGCGCAGGCAGTCGGCGAAGGCGAGCAACGGGTAGATGTGCCCCCCGGTGCCACCTCCTGCGAGCACCACCGAACGCAGCGGACCCATCAACGTCTCCTCTCGCTCGCCGTCCCGCCGCGACCCCGGGTAGCCCGGGTGCCACGCGGTGTGGCCTGGTCGTCCGTGCGCCGCTTGCGTGCCTGAGGCACGGGGCCCCGGGCCGTCGACGGCGACGCCGCGCGGCGTCGCCGGCCAGGAAGCGGCGGCAACGGTGCCCACACTAGTCGGACCCACCGGGCCGGCGGACGGGCATGCAGGGCCCGGGCCGCATCGGGTTCCGCGCGGGCGAACGAGGCGAGCATGCCGACCGCCGCGAGGGTGACCACCAGGGCGCTGCCGCCGTCGGAAATGAAGGGCAGAGGTACGCCGGTCAGCGGCAGCAGCCCGATCACCCCGCCGATGTTGATGAACGCCTGCCCGACCAGCCAGGCGGTGGCGCCGGCGGCGGCCAGCCGACGGAACGGGTCGTCGACCCGGCGGGCGATGCGCAGGCCGGTGTAGCCGAGCACGGCGAAGAGAGTGACGATCACGGCGCAGCCGACCACCCCCAGTTCCTCGGCAATCACCGCGAAGATGAAGTCGTTCTCGGCGGCCGGCAGCCAGGCCCACTTGGTCCGGCCCTGGCCCAGCCCGGTGCCGAACCAGCCGCCGTTGGCGATGGCGTACCGGGCCTGGACCATCTGGTAGCAGAGCTGCTCCTTGCAGGCGTCCAACGGCGGCGGGTTGAAGAAGACGGTGAGCCGGGCCAGCCGGTAGTTGTCCTCACCCCGCACACCCGAACCGGCGCCGAGGGAGGCCACCGCCACCAGCAGGCCGATGCCGAGCAGCCCGATCGTGCTGAGTGCGGCGAAGACCCGCAGCCGCACCCCGGCCGCCCAGAGCAACCCCACCACCAGGGCCAGCAGGCAGAGCATGCTGCCCAGGTCGTTGTAGCCGACCAGGACGAACAGCAGCCCCACCACCGGGAACAGCGGCGTGGCCAATTCCCGCCACCACCCCAGCGTCGCGCCCTTGCGGGCGAGCACGTGCGCGCCCCACAGCACCAGCGCGAACTTCGCCAGCTCCGAGGGTTGCAGGCTGATCTCACCGACGTACAGCCAGAGCAGCTTGGCCTCCAGCGGGCCGATCTTCGCGTCGCCGTCGGTCAGCCGCCCGTACGCCACCAGCAGGTTCAGCACGATCAGCAGGCCCACCGCGACCGCCAGGGTCGGCCGGCCCAGGGTCCGGTAGGTGCTGGCCGGCAGGCGCTGGCAGGCCCAGAACGCCACGATGCCGATCACCGCGAAGATCGCCTGCTTGGTCAGCGACGCCGAGGCGTTGCCGCCCTGGGCGTAGTCCCGCACGCTGGTGGCCGAGAAGACCATTGTCAGCCCGATCAGCAGCAGCAGCCCGGCACTGGCCAGCAGCAGGTGGTAGGAGGCCAGCGGCCGGGACAGCAGGCCGCGCAGCGCCGCCAGCGACCCCACCGCGTCCAGCCCCCGCCACGCGCCACCGTCCGACCCGACGCCGACGGCACCCGCCCCGGCCGAGCGGGTGGCACCGCTGCCCGTACCTGACCCGGGTGGCCGCGGCGGGTCCTCGGTTCGCACCGCACCGCCAGCCGCATCCACCGCTCCGGCAGCTTTCGCTGAGCTGGCGGCCTTCACCGAGCTGGCCGCCTTACCCGCCCCGCCAGCGGACCGCCGCCTGCTCGGTGCCACACCCTTCTCGTCCCGCGCCTCCCCCACAACGCCATCATCGCCGCTGCCGCCATCCGACACCGCCGCTATCGCCCACTCGGCGTGTCGCACTTGCCCCCAACCGGTTGATCATGAAGTAGTTGCCACGCCACGCCGCTTGGGG
>NZ_BOOZ01000051.1 GCF_016863495.1 Micromonospora andamanensis | reverse complement strand
AATTGGGTCGCTCGGGGTCAGTTCGAGAGGGAATCCGCCGTGTGGGAGATCAGGTCCCAGGCCTTGTCGACGTGGGTCTGGGTGGTCTGGGGGGCGCCTACGGCGAGGCGTAGCGTGTGCCGACCGGCGACCCGGGTGTGGGTCAGGTAGATCCGGCCGGTGGCGTTCACCGCCGCCAGCAGCCGCTCGTTCGGCCCGTCCGGGCCGCGCAGCCGGAAACAGACAAGGGCGTACGGGTGGTCGGCGACAAGTTCGAACCGCTCGTCGGCACGGACCCGGTCGGCGAACCCGGCGGCCAGCGCCACCCCTCGACGGATGTGCTCGCGCAGGCCCTCCACGCCGTACCAGCGCAGCACGAACCACAGCTTCAACGCCCGGAACCGCCGGCCCAGCGGCACCTGCCAGTCCCGGTAGTCGATCACCGCCCCGGAGTCGGTGGCCGCGTTGCGCAGGTACTCCGGCAGTACCGTCAACGCCTCGACCAACTCGCCCGCGTCGGCCACCCAGAACGCGTCGCAGTCGAAGCCGGTGAGCAGCCACTTGTGCGGATCGAAGCAGTACGAGTCGGCGTACTCCAGGCCGGCGTGACCGAAACGCAACTCCGGGCAGACCGCCGCCGCACCCGCGTAAGCGGCGTCGACGTGCAGGAAGACACCCAGCTCGGCGCAGATCGGGCCGATCTCCGGCAGCGGGTCCACGGCCGTGGTGCTTGTGGTGCCGACTGTCGCCACCACCAGGGCGGGCACCGCCCCGGCGGCCCGGTCCGCCTCGATCGCGGCGCGCAGCGCGGTCGGCGACATCGCCCGGGTCACCGGATCCACAGCGATCAGACACACCCTGTCGGCGCCGAGCCCCGCGATGCGGGCGGCCTTCTCCACCGACGAGTGACCCTCGGTCGAGGTGTACACCCGGTAGCGGTTGTCGACGCCGGCCTGGCGCCACCGGCCGCCGCCGGCCCGATGCACCGCGATCAGGGTGGCCACCAGGGTTGCCGAGGAGGCCGAGTCCTGGATGACACCGCCGCCGCTACCGGCGGAGCGGAACCGCGCCGGCAGGTCCAGCAGGTCGGCCAGCCAGTCGAGCAGCACCGTCTCCAACTCGGTGCAGGCCGGGCCGGTGGCCCACAGCATGCCCTGCACGCCCAGCCCGGCGCTGACCACGTCGCCCAGCACGCTCGGCCCCGAGGTGTTGGCCGGGAAGAACCCGAAGAAGCCCGGATGCTGCCAGTGGGTGAGCCCGGGTGCCACGAGCCTGTCCAGGTCGGCGAGGACCGCCTCGATCGGCTCACCCCGGGTCGGCGGTCCGGCCGGCAGCCCAGCGGCCACCGTGCCGGGCGGGTCCTGGGAGGTCACCGGACGCTCAGCGAGCGTGGCCCAGTAGTCGGCGACCCAGTCGACCACCGCGTAGCCGGCCCGGCGGAACTCCTCGGGCGTCATGTGTGCTGCCACCCGGCGAGTGGATCAAAAGACCAGCTCCGGGGGCAAGACAACGGATCGATTGTGTGCAGAAAACGCTTGCCCTAGCATCACTGATGCGCGGGATCGCACTCATGGGCGTCGATCAACTCCGCTAGCGTGGCGCGGTCCACTGGCACGGCCAGCGGACCAACGGCTCGTCGGCTCCGGGCACAGCCGGCCGGCCACCGCACGCCGCGCGTCCGACCTCCACCGGAGGAACCATGCCTCGCACCGCCCACCGGGCGGCGCTGCTCGCTGCCGCCACCGCCACCACGGTCGCAGCCGCCGGCGTGCTGACCACCCTGACCGCCTCGGCCGCCGCCGCTGGATGTCGCGTCGACTACCGCGTCACCAACCAGTGGACCGGCGGCTTCGGCGCCGACATCACAGTCACCAACCTCGGCGACCCGGTCAACGGCTGGACCCTCACCTGGTCCTACGCCGCCGGGCAACAGGTCACCCAGGCCTGGAACGCCACAGTCACCCAGTCCGGCGCCCAGGTGAGCGCCCGCAACGTCGACTACAACGCCGCCATCGCCACCAACGCCAGCGCCAACTTCGGCTTCAACGGCTCGTGGAACGGCAGCAACCCGGCACCGACCAGCTTCGCGCTGAACGGCACCACCTGCACCGGCGCCACCACCCCGACCGCCACGCCGACCACCGCATCACCCACTCCGCCGCGTCCGTCACCCACCGTCGCACCGCCGACGACTCCGACGCCGACCCCCTCACCACCCACCCCGCCGCCCGGGACGATGCAGGCGGAGAACCTGGAACGGGGCCTGGTCAGCGTCCGCTCCGGGTCGGCCAACCTGGTCTCCTGGCGGCTGCTGGGCACCGAGACCAACGGCGTCGCGTTCAACCTCTACCGGGGCACGAATCGGGTGAACGCCAGCCCGATCACCGGCGCGACCAACTACCTGGACAGTGGCGCGCCGGCCGGAGCGAACTACACAGTGCGGGCCGTGGTGGGCGGCGTCGAACAGACCCAGTCCGTGCAGGCCCTGCAGTTCCCCGCCGGCTACCTCGACGTGCCGTTGCAGGTCCCGCCGGGCGGCACCACACCCAGCGGTGAGGCGTACACGTACTCCGCGAACGACGTGAGCGTCGGCGACGTCGACGGTGACGGCGACTACGACTTCGTGGTCAAGTGGGAGCCGTCAAACGCCAAGGACAACTCGCAGTCCGGCTACACCGGCAACGTCTACATCGACGCGTACACCCTGCCGGGCTACCGGCTGTGGCGCATCGACCTGGGCCGCAACATCCGGGCCGGCGCCCACTACACCCAGTTCCAGGTGTACGACTACGACGGCGACGGCCGCGCCGAGGTGGCCATGAAGACCGCCGACGGCACCCGCTCCGGCACCGGCCAGGTGATCGGCAACGCCAGCGCCGACCACCGCAACTCCGCCGGCTACGTCCTCTCCGGCCCGGAGTACCTGACCATGTTCGACGGCAGCACCGGCGCCGCCCTCTCCACGGTCACCTACGACCCGCCGCGCGGCACCGTCTCCTCCTGGGGCGACAACTACGGCAACCGGGTCGACCGGTTCCTCGCCGGCACCGCCTACCTCGACGGGCAGCGCCCGTCGCTGATCATGGCCCGTGGCTACTACACCCGCGCGGTCATCGCCGCCTGGGACTTCCGCAACGGCACCCTCACCAAGCGGTGGACCTTCGACTCCAACGCCTCCGGTAACGGCGCCGCCGCCGGGCAGGGCAACCACAGCCTCTCCGTCGCCCATGTCGACGGCGACGGCCGGCAGGAGATCGTCTACGGCGCTGCCACCATCGACGACAACGGCCGCCTGCTGTGGTCGACAGGCCACGGCCACGGCGACGCCGGGCACGTCGGCGACCTCGACCCGTCCCGCCCCGGACTCGAGTACTTCAAGGTCAGCGAGGACGGCAGCAAGCCCAGCTCCTGGTTCGCCGACGCCCGCACCGGTCAGATCCTCTGGTCCACCCCGACCGGCGGCGACAACGGCCGGGGCGTCTCCGCCGACATCTGGGCCGGCAGCCCCGGCGCCGAATCCTGGTCGTCCGCGGTCAACGGCCTGGCCAACACCCGGGGCCAGAACATCGGCCGCAAGCCGTCCTCGACAAACTTCCTCGTCTGGTGGGACGGCGACCCGGTCCGCGAACTGCTCGACGCCACCCGGATCGACAAGTACGGCACCGGCGGCGACACCCGCCTGCTCACCGGCAGCGGCGTCGCATCCAACAACGGCACCAAGTCGACCCCGAGCCTCTCGGCCGACATCCTCGGCGACTGGCGGGAAGAGGTCGTCTGGCGTACCACCGACAGTCGGGCCCTGCGCATCTACAGCACCCCGACACCGACCAGCATCCGGATCCACACCCTGATGCACGACCTGCAGTACCGGGTCGCCATCGCCTGGCAGAACACCGCCTACAACCAGCCCCCGCACCCGAGCTTCTTCCTCGGCGACGGCATGAGCACGCCACCGGCGCCCGATATCTACCTGCGTTGACCGCCGGGGTGAACAAGCGGTAGAAGAAAGGAGAAGGCACCGGGCCGCAATCGCGGAATCCGCACAACTGCGGCCCGGTGCCCCACACCGCGGCACCCCCGACCCGTCCCGACCGGGGAGTGCCGTACCACCACCGGATACAAAGTTAGGCGGCCTCCGCGTCGCGAGGGTGACGCTGTCGTGAAGATCGTGTTTCGCGGCGCCGGAAACGCTGTGACCTGGGCCACCATGGCATCCCGGTCGCCGGAGCCCGCCCGGCGCCGGCCACCGCCTCAGCGCCGCAGGCCGCCGGCCACCTCGGACGCGATCAACTCGAACGAACGCACCCGGTCGGCGACGTCGTACACCATCGTGGTCAACATCAGCTCGTCCGCGCCGGTGCTGGCCAGCAGCTCACCCAACTGCCGCCGTACCGTCTCCGGGGAACCGCTGGCCTGACCCTGCCGGCGCTGCGCCAGGAACTCCCGCTCGAACTCGGTGTACGGGTACGCCGCCGCCTCGTCCGGCGTGGCCAGGGGCTCCGGCCGCCCCGACCGCAACCGCAGGAACGACAACCCGGCCGGCCCGGCCAACCACTCGGCACGCTCGTCGGACTCCGCACACACCGCGTTCACCGCCACCATCGCGTACGGCCGCTCCAGCCACCGCGACGGGCGGAAACTCTGCCGGTACAACGCCAGCGCCGGCAACGTGTTCTGCGCGCTGAAGTGGTGCGCGAAGGAGAACGGCAGACCCAACGCGCCGGCCAACTGGGCGCTGAACCCACTCGAACCCAACAGCCACACCGCCGGTCGCTGCCCGCGCCCCGGGGTCGCGGTGATCCGCCCCGACCCGGTCTCGTCGAAGTAGCCCATCAGGTCGTTCAGCTCCCGGGGGAAACCCTCCGCCGACAACCCCTCCATGGTCCGCCGTAGCGCCAACGCGGTCACCTGGTCGGTGCCGGGCGCGCGGCCGATGCCCAGGTCGATGCGGCCCGGATGCAGCGCCTCCAGGGTGCCGAACTGCTCGGCCACCACGAGCGGTGCGTGATTGGGCAGCATCACCCCACCCGAACCGAGCCGGATATCGCTCGTGTGCGCGGCCAGATGCGCGATCAGCACCGCCGGCGCCGAGGACGCGATGGCCGGCATGTTGTGGTGCTCAGCCACCCAGAACCGGTGATAGCCCAGCTCGTCGGTGCGGCGCGCCAGCTCGGTGGTGTGCCGTAACGCCTCACCGGCGGAGGCACCGGCGGCGACGGGGGCGAGGTCGAGGACAGACAACGGAACATCGATCACACGGCTGGCCAACCCGGCGTACGCCCGTTCTGTTCCCGACCCGGCCCACGACGTGATCAACCCGACCCGCGGGCCTGCTCGAAGATCAGGCTGGTCTGGGTGTGCTGCACCGCCGGATCCACCGCCAGATGGTCCAGCACGAAGTCGCGCAGCGCCTCCGCCGAGGCCGCCCGCACGTGCAGCACGTAGTCCTCCGCGCCGGCCACATGGAACACCGACACCACCCCCGGCAGGCGCACCGACCGTGCCCGGAACGCGTCCACCGCCGCCCGCGCGTGCTCGGTCAGGCGCACCGACACCAGCGCCTGCAACGGCAACCCCAACGCGGCCGGATGCACCTCGGCGTGGAAACCCCGGATCGCCCCGCACTCCCGCAACGCCCTCGTCCGCGCCAGACATGTCGACGGCGCCACCCCCACCCGTTCGGCCAGGGCATTGTTCGGCAACCGACCGTCGCCGGCCAGCTCGGTCAGGATGGCGCGGTCGGTGTCGTCGAGGGCCGCGAACGGCCGAACATCGTTCGATACGGGGGGCATGCCAGCATCCTGCACCGAACGCCGCCGCCCCCGAAAGCGAATATGGCGAATAATATTCGGAAGTATTGCCCGTGATGGGCGGGATGTTCGATCCTCTCGACATGACGACCGTGGACACCCGAGCCGTGCACGCCGGCCGCGACGACCTCACCGCCCTCGGCGTCCACGTGCCACCCATCGACCTGTCCACCACGAACCCGCTGCCCTCGGTGGACGCCGGCGGCGACGCCTACGAGACCCTCGCCACCGGCGGCACCCTCCCCACCGGCTCCAGCGCCGTCTACCAACGGCTGTGGAACCCGACAGTCGCCCGCTTCGAAACCGCCCTCGCCGAACTGGAAGACACCACCGAAGCCGTCGCGTACGCCAGCGGCATGGCCGCCCTCACCGCCGCCCTGCTCGCTGCCACCCGCGACGGCCGTCGCCACCTGGTCGCCGTCCGCCCCCTCTACGGCGGCACTGACCACGTGCTCGCCACCGGCCTGCTCGGCACCGAGGTCACCTGGGCCCGCCCCGACGACGTCGCCGCCGCCATCCGCCCCGACACCGCCCTGGTGATCGCCGAAACTCCCGCCAACCCGACCCTCGACCTGATCGACATCGCCGCCCTCGCCGACGCCGCCGGCCCGGTGCCCCTGCTCATCGACAACACGGTCGCCACCCCCGTACTGCAACAGCCCAGCCGCCACGGCGCCCGCCTGGTGCTGCACAGCGCCACCAAGAGCATCGGCGGCCACGGCGACGTCCTCGCCGGAGTCATCGCCTGCGACGCCGAGTGGGCCACCCGACTGCGCCAGATCCGCGCCCTCACCGGCGCCGTCCTGCACCCGCTCGGGGCGTACCTGCTGCACCGCGGCCTCCAGACGCTGCCGCTGCGGGTCCGCGCCCAGCAGGCCGGCGCCGAGAAACTCGCCCTCTGGCTCGCCACCCACCCGGCCGTCCGGCGGGTCCACCACCCAGGCGTCCACGACCCGGCCGGGCTCGTCGGCCGCCAGATGTCCGGCCCCGGCAGCCTCCTCGCCTTCGAGGTACGCGGCGGCGCGCCCGCCGCGGCAGCGGTCGCCGACGCCTGCCGCCTGATCACCCACGCCGTCTCCCTCGGTGGCGTCGACACGCTCATCCAGCACCCGGCGTCGCTTACCCACCGCCCGGTCGAGGGAGCGGCCAAGCCCGACGGCGGCCTGCTGCGGCTCTCGGTCGGCCTGGAGGACCCGGAGGACCTGCGCGCCGACCTGGCGACAGCGCTCGCCACGATCTGACCCGGGCACGATGAGCCGACCTTCCTCGGCGTGCGGGCTGTCGCCGGTCTGCGCTGCCGGTGGGTCACGACTTGGGGCCGACGTGGCGGTCCAGCACGGCGACCGCCTCGCGACGGGCGACCGACAGGCAGTTGCGGCGGTTCATCCGCCAGGCGATGCCGAGCAGGTCAAGCGCCCACTGGCAGAGCCCCATGATGTCGGTGGACTCGTTGACGAACATGTAGCGCGGGTAGACGTACGTCTTTCCCCGAACGGTGACCCGGTTCGCGATCCGGCAACCGTCGGAGTGGAACAGGCCGCGCAGAAAGTCACCGGGGACTGCCCGGACGATGCGCTCCTGCCAGTCGGCAAGAACTATCCGCCGCTCGTGCTTCTTGCCAGGCCCGTGTTGCGGCAGCAGGCAGGGCCAGTGTGTGCCGTAGCTCTGCACGCTGACGCAACCTTGCTGCCGAACCCGTTGGACGTTGCTTGCGAGCACCACTCGCATGGCCGCCTCGCAGGCGTCGATCAGGCCGGGCCAGGCGTTGCTGCATGAGACCCGCAGGACCGGCACCCGCGCTGAGGTCACCAGATGCCCGTCGCCGAGGTAGAGACCGAGCAGATAGGCGTAGGCGGCTTGGATTGTCGGGTTGTCGACGTCGGTCCGACATCGGAAGCACCGAAAGGCGGTGGTCCGCATCTTCGGCACCGGCCGATCCCTGCACCAGTGACGGACTGTCGGATAGGGCAGGCCGACGCTTCTGGCAACCTCTGCGACTGTCGCACCAGCCAGGTACAAGCTTCGTGCGCGTGCACGCACCTCTGGGGGATGCATGACGTCATCGTCGAACGCCCGTACGACATTTCGGTGTCCCCGGTGGGATTCGAACCCACACTGTCGGAGGTTTGAGCTCCGTTTCTCTACCGGTTGGAATACGGGGACTTTCGTGCACAACGCCTGTCGCGTCGCCCCATAGGTTACCCACTACGCTAGGAGCGGCGACACCCGGTACCGCGGGTGTCAGGGCGCAGACTGGGTGGGAGTGGCTCGTGGCCGAGACGCAGACGGATGCCGCGCGCAGGCGGGTACTGATCGCCGAGGACGAGGCGCTGATCCGGCTGGACCTGGCCGAGATGTTGGCCGAGGAAGGCTACGAGGTGGTCGGCGAGGCCGGTGACGGCGAGGCCGCCATCCGGCTGGCCGAGGAGCTCAAGCCCGACCTGGTGATCCTCGACATCAAGATGCCGATCATGGATGGGCTGGCCGCCGCCGAGCGGATCGCCGGTGCCCGGATCGCCCCGGTGATCATTCTGACCGCGTTCAGCCAGCGTGACCTGGTGGAGCGGGCCCGCGCGGCCGGTGCGATGGCGTACCTGGTCAAGCCCTTCCAGAAGAGTGACCTGGTGCCGGCGGTGGAGATCGCCCTTTCCCGCTACTCGGAGATCGCCGCCCTTGAGTCCGAGGTGGCCGGGCTGACCGACCGGCTGGAGGTCCGCAAGACCGTCGAGCGGGCCAAGGGTGCGCTGATGACCACGTACAACATGAGCGAGCCGCAGGCGTTCAAGTGGATCCAACGCACCGCCATGGACCACCGGATGACCATGAAGGAGGTCTCCGAGCGGATTCTCGCCGAGACCGCTGGCGGCGAGGTGGCCGAGCCGGCCTCCTGACCGGCACCTGTGCGGGCCGCCGCGAACGGTGGTCGCGCCCGTCGCCGAGGCGCGACGTCAGCGCCTAGCATCTGGCCGCATGGGCATTCGGTGGCTCGCGCGTACCCCGCGCTCTGATTTTCGTCGGTCTGTCCTGATGGTGTACGGCCTGCTCGCGGTGCTGTTGGCCGGTTGCCCCGCGCCCGGCGGTGAGACCGACGAACCGGAGCCGGCGTCGTTGCAGTGGCAGCGGGTCCAGCTGCCGTCGCCGGACGGGCCGGGGCGGGTCGTGCTGCGGGATCTGGCCGTCTGCGGCGCCAGTTGGTACGCCGGTGGCGCGGTGGCCGACGGACCGGGTGGCACCCGACCGGCGGCCTGGTCCAGCCGGGACGGTGCGCGGTGGACGCCGGTGCCGGTGGTTGCCGATTCCTACTACGGGCGGCGGAGCGTGTTGTTCTCGATCGCCTGCCGTGACGGGCGGGCGGCGGCCGTCGGGGGCAAGGTCGGCGGCGCGCACGGCAATCCGCGGGTGAGCACCTGGTGGCAGCGGGCAGACGGGACGCTCGTCGAGGTGGCGGCGTCGTTCGAGACGTACGGCGGGCCGAAGGCGGTGAACGTGTCCCGGCTGGCGGCCGGTCCCGCTGGCTGGCTGATCGTGGGCAACCGGGCCAGTGGGGCGGCGGCCTGGGTCTCGCCGGACGCCGCGGAGTTCACGTTGATCGAGGGTGCGCCGGAGCTGTCCTCCGACGAGCAGGGCGTGACCTGGGCGTTCGACGCGGTGGCCGGGCCGTCGGGGTGGTCGGCGGTGGGTGGGTTGCTGGCCCCGGGGCGGATCGACAGGGATCCAGTGGTCTGGACGTCGGCGGACGGGCGTGGTTGGCGTCGCACGGTGCTGCCGGGCACCGAGGCGTACGAGGAGATGCAGCGGGTGGTGCTTGTCAACGGCACGCCGGTGGCTGTGGGCCTGCGGGGTCGGGGCTTCGGCGCGTGGCGGCAGGAGCCGACGGGCTGGGCGGCGGCCGGGGGGTTCGGTGGGGTGGCCGGTGGGGTGCCCTCGGTTGGTGGGTTGGCGGCTTCGGCTGGGCAGATCCTGGCGGTGGTCTCCGACGGTGAGCGGTACGGCGGGTGGTTGTCGGTGGACCGGGGCGACAGGTGGCGGGTGGTCGAGTTGCCGGTGGCGGCGCCGGTGGGGGCGGGCCGGGCGGTGGGTCTGACCGCGGACGGCGGGCGGTGGTGGCTGGCGGTGGACGACGGGTCGGAGACGTCGCTGTGGGTCGGTCAGCCCGCCGGGACGCCGCAGTGAAGCCGATCGGCTACTTTCCGTAGTTACTTCAGGTGGTGTGGGCGTCCGTCCGGTCGGCGCCTCCGGCCGACGGTGGGGGCGTTTGCGGTGATTGATGACGTCCCGACTGGCGGACGGGTAGCCGCTCAAGGACCGGTCAGCGGATTGACCTGTTACGGGAGTGGCGGCATTCGGGGCCGTCTTCGTAACGGTTTCGCAGACCCCGCCCCAGCCTCTTCCGAGACCGTATGAGTGTGGGTACGCTCCGCCATCACGAGCCGTAATGCAGGGGGTCTCCTTGCTGGGCCGGTGGTGCCGCGCCACAGCCGTCGCCGCCGCCCGGATCAGGTGCCTGTCCTGCTTCTGGAGGAGGTCAGGAAGCCGTGAGGCGAAGCTATTCAAGGGCGCTGGGTACTGCCGCGCTCGCCGCGGTGCTGGTGGCCGCCGCGGGCTGCCAGGACACCGGCAGCAGCAACGGCGATGACGCCGCGTCCGGGGACTGCGGTGGCAAGATCGCCATCTTCGGTGCGTTCACCGGCGACAACGCGGGTCTGGTGCTGCCGTCGCTGAACGGCGCCAAGCTCGCGATCAAGCAGCACAACGACGCGAACGCCGACTGCCAGATCGAGATGATCGAGTTCGACACGCAGGGTGACCCGGCACAGGCCACCCCGGTGGCGAACCAGGTCGCGGGTGACACCTCGTTCCTCGGTGTCATCGGTGGTCACTTCTCCGGTGAGTCGGACGCCACCATGCCGGTCTACGAGGCCGCCGGTCTGGTGATGGTCGCCCCGTCGGCGACCCGTACCGACCTGACCCAGAAGGGCAACAAGTCCTTCTTCCGGGTGGTCGGCAACGACGGCACCCAGGCGGGTGCGGTGGCGACCTACCTGAAGTCGCAGAACGCGCAGCGGGTCTTCCTGATCGACGACGCCAGCGCCTACGGCGCCGGCATCACCGCCGAGCTGACCAAGAACCTGGGCGCCACGGTCGCCGCCAGCGACAAGATCCAGGAGCGGCAGTCGCAGTTCGAGGCGACCATCTCCAAGATCAAGGCGGCGAACGCCGACTTCGTCTTCTACGGTGGCTACACCCGTGAGGCCGCGCCGCTGGTCCGCCAGATGCGTGCCGCCGGTGTCGAGGCCAAGTTCATCGGTCCGGACGGTCTCTACGACCCGGCCTTCCCGGCGGGTGCCTCCGGCGGTGCCGAGGGCTCCATCATCACCTGCCCGTGCCTCCCGGCCGACAAGGCCGGCGGCACCTTCACCGCCGACTACCAGGCCGCGTACGGCCAGGCGCCGGGTTCCTACGGTGCTGAGGGCTTCGACGCCGCGCAGATCTTCGTGGACGCCTTCAAGGATGGCAAGAAGTCCCGTGCCGAGATCCTGGAGTACGTGAAGAACTACGACAAGCAGGGCGTGTCGAAGTACATCAAGTTCGACGCCAACGGTGATGTTGACCCGTCGCGGGTTGTCATCTGGTCGTACGAGATCAAGGGCACGGCGTTCGAGCCGCTGCAGGAGCTCAAGCTCAGCTGACGACCGGCACCGAGTGCGGCCGGGGTGGTTCGTTGCCCCGGCCGCGCTCCATGCAAGGAGACCTGGTGAATTTCGACGATCTCTTCGGCCACATCGGCCAGCACACCGTCGACGGGTTGTCCAAGGGGGCGATCTACGCCCTGATCGCCCTGGGCTACACCCTGGTGTACGGCGTCCTGCGCCTGATCAACTTTGCCCACTCCGAGGTGTTCATGGTCGGCACCTTCGCGGTGCTGGGTCTGTGGACCGCTTTCGGGGTGGAGAACAACCCGCCGATCGGCCAGGCGGTGCTGCTTCTGGTGCTCGGTCTGATAGTCGCGGGGCTGGCTTCGGGTGGCACCGCGCTGGCGATCGAACGGATCGCCTATCGCCCGCTGCGGCGCAAGAACGCGCCGCCCCTGATCTTCCTGATCACCGCCATCGGCCTGTCGCTGGTGCTTGTGGAGATCTTCGGCCTGGTGCTGCCGAAGCTGCTGGGCGAGGCGGTGCCCTCGATGTTCGGCCGGGCCCGGATCATCCTCGGCATGCCGACGATCATCGAGTCGAAGACGCTGTTCACGGTCTTCGGCACGTCGGTCACCAACATCCAGGTGATCGTGTTCGTGGCGGCGGTGGCGATGATGGCGCTGCTGGACTGGTTCATCAACCGCACCCGGTACGGCCGGGGCGTGCGGGCGGTGGCGCAGAACCCGGAGACGGCGGCGCTGATGGGCGTCAACCAGGAGCGCGTGATCATGCTGATCTTCGTGCTGGGCGGCATCATGGCCGGCGCGGCGGCGCTGCTGTGGAGCATGCGGTTCGGCTTCACCCAGAGCAGCATCGGCTTCGTGCTCGGCCTCAAGGCGTTCACCGCGGCCGTGCTCGGTGGCATCGGTAACCTGCGCGGCGCGCTTGTCGGCGGGCTCTTCCTCGGCATCGTCGAGGTCTACGGCGCCACCCTCTTCGCGTCGAACTGGGAGGACGTCATCGCCTTCGTGGTGCTGGTGGTGGTGCTGATGTTCCGGCCGACCGGCATTCTGGGTGAATCGCTGGGGAGGGCCCGAGCATGATCAACAAGATGCGAGAGCTGGACCGCGGCCGGGTCAACGCCCTGCACTCGGTCGCCGACCGGTGGAAGGCGTTGCCGAAATGGCAGCGGTCCCTGGCGTTCGTCGCCTTCGTGGTGTTCCTCTACTACCTGCCGCTGCTCGGCATCCCCGGCCTCACCTGGTTGCGTACCGACTCGATCTCGGGCGGCAGCAACTGGGCGGGTGTGCTGTTCACCTGCGCGGTCTACGTGCTGGTGGCGATCGGCCTCAACGTGGTGATCGGCCTGGCCGGTCTGCTCGACCTCGGCTACATCGGCTTCTTCGCCATCGGCGCGTACGCGGTGGCGTTGTTCGGTTCGGTGAACTCCCCTGTCGTGCAGTACTTCCAGCGGGAGTTCGACCTGCCGCCCACCTGGGCGGTGACCTGGGCCATCTGTGCCTTCATCGCGCTGGTGATGGCACTGATCTCCGGGGTGCTGCTGGGCTGGCCGACGCTGCGGCTGCGCGGTGACTACCTGGCCATCGTGACGCTCGGCTTCGGCGAGATCATCCGTATTGTGGCCCGCAACATGGAGGGTGTCACCCGGGGCCCGCAGGGCATCTCGGCGATTCCCGGGCCGGAGGGTCCGCCCTCACCGGACAACCAGATCTTCGGCCTGATCGACATCAAGCCCTGGTACTGGCTGGCGATCACCGTGGTGCTGCTCATGGTCTTCGCGGTGCGGCGGCTGGAGCACAGCCGGGTCGGCCGCTCCTGGCTGGCCATCCGGGAGGACGAGGACGCCGCTGCGGTGATGGGCGTCTACCCGTTCAAATTCAAGCTCTGGGCCTTCGCCATCGGCGCGGCCCTGGGCGGCTTCGCCGGCTTCCTGTTCGCCAGCCGGTACGCCTTCATCGACCCGACCCAGTTCAACGTGAACCTCTCCATCCTGTTCGTGGCGATGGTGGTGGTCGGCGGGTCCGGCAACATGGTTGGCGTGTCGGTGGGCGCGGTGCTGTTGGCGTACCTGCCGGAACGGTTCCGGGAGATCGCCGACTACCGTTGGCTGGCCTTCGGCCTGGCCATGGTGCTGGTGATGATCCTGCGGCCGCAGGGTCTGATCCCGAGCCGGCGGCGGGCCCGCGAGTTGAAGGACCGCGCGGCGGAGGCAGAGGAGGCGCCCGCTCATGTCTGATGAGACGAACACCCCGGCGGCGCCGAAGATCCCGGCCCAGCCGGGACCGGCCAGGACCCTGCTGGAGGTCGACAACGTCACGCTCCGGTTCGGTGGCGTGGTCGCGCTCAACGAGGTCAAGTTCGAGATCAGGGAAGGCGAGATCCTCGGCCTGATCGGGCCCAACGGGGCCGGCAAGACCACCTGCTTCAACGTGATGACAGGGGTGTACAAGCCGACCTCGGGCGCGGTGCGGTTCCGTGGCGAGCGGGTCACCGGTCGCAAGCCGCACCAGATCAGCCGGCTGGGCATCTCCCGGACGTTCCAGAACATCAGGCTGTTCCCGGAGATGTCGGCGCTGGAGAACGTCATGGTCGGGACGGACTCCCGGCACAAGACGAGCGTGCCCGGCGCGTTGTTCCGCCTCTACCGGGTGCGGCCGAAGCCTGAGGAACTGCCGGAGGTGACCGCCTCCGGTGGCATCGTGCGCACCTGGCAGCAGCTGCGGCGCTCCTTCGCCAAGACCTTCGGCCTGTCCCGGCACATCCTGGAGGAGCGGGCGGCCGAGGACAAGGCGATGGAGCTGCTGCGCTTCGTCGGCATCGCCGACCGGGCCAACGACGCGGCCCGCAACCTCCCGTACGGCTACCAGCGGCGGCTGGAGATCGCCCGGGCGCTCGGCACCGAGCCGAAGCTGCTCTGCCTGGACGAGCCGGCGGCCGGGTTCAACCCGGCCGAGAAGGAGGATCTGCTGGGGCTGATCCGCCGCATCCGCGACAAGGGCATCACGGTGCTGCTGATCGAGCACGACATGCGGCTGGTGATGGGTGTCACCGACCGGATCGTGGTGCTGGAGTTCGGCAGCAAGATCGCCGATGGCCTGCCGGACGAGGTCAGCCGAGACCCGCGGGTGATCGCGGCATACCTGGGGGAGCCCGCCGATGCTGCTTGAGTTGGACAACGTCAGCGTCTCGTACGGTCGGATCGAGGCGTTGCACGGCATCAGCCTCACCGTCAACGAGGGGGAGGTGGTGGCCCTGATCGGCGCCAACGGCGCCGGCAAGACCACCACCATGCGGGCGATCTCCGGCACCCGGGCGTTGTCCGGCGGTCGGATCACCTTCAACGGCGAGGACATCAGCAAGCTCCGCGCCGACCTGCGGGTGGTCCGGGGCCTGTGCCAGTCGCCCGAGGGTCGGCAGATCTTCCCTGGCATGACCGTGTTGGAGAATCTGGACATGGGGGCGTACACCCGGCGTGACCACGCCGGCATCGCCGCCGATCTGGAGCGGGTGCTGGAGATGTTCCCCCGGCTGCGGGAGCGGCGTAAGCAGGCCGGCGGCACCCTCTCCGGGGGTGAGCAGCAGATGCTCGCCGTCGGCCGGGCGCTGATGAGCCGGCCGAAGCTGCTGCTGCTGGACGAGCCGTCCATGGGCCTCGCGCCCATGATCATCCAGCAGATCTTCGACATCATCGTGGAGATCAACCAGCAGGGCACCACGGTGCTGCTGGTGGAGCAGAACGCGCAGCAGGCGCTCTCCCGGGCCCACCGGGCCTACGTGCTGGAGACCGGTCGGATCGTCAAGGAGGGCACCGGTCAGGAACTCCTGCACGACCCGTCGATCAAGGAGGCGTACCTGGGCGTGGCCTGAGGTACGTCGTACGGCGCCGGCCGTCCGCCCTGGTGGGTGGGCGGCCGGCGGCGTTCCGGCGCTGCCACGCCAGCCTTGTCGGCGGTACGGACTAGAGTCGCAGCCGTGACAGCTACGACCCCGCGCCTGCTCCTCGTCGACGGACACTCCCTGGCCTACCGGGCGTTCTTCGCCCTGCCTGTGGAGAACTTCTCCACCACGACCGGGCAGCCGACGAACGCGGTCTACGGCTTCACCTCGATGTTGATCAACGTGTTGCGGGACGAACAGCCGACCCACATCATCGTCGCCTTCGACGTCTCCCGCCGCTCGTTCCGCACCGAGAAGTACGCGGAGTACAAGGCGGGTCGCAGCGAGACCCCCACCGACTTCAAGGGCCAGGTCAGCCTGGTGAAGGAGGTCCTGGCGGCGCTGCGCGTGCCGGTGGTGGAGAAGGAGGGCTACGAGGCCGACGACGTCATCGCCACCCTGGCCTGCCAGGCCCGCGACCAGGGCATGGCGGTGCTGATCTGCACCGGCGACCGGGACGCCTTCCAACTCGTCGACGAGCAGATCACCGTGCTCTACCCGCGTAAGGGCGTCTCCGACCTGGCCCGGATGGACCCGGCCGCGGTCGAGGCGAAGTACGGCGTGACCCCCGGCCGCTACCGCGACCTGGCCGCCCTGGTCGGCGAGACAAGCGACAACCTGCCCGGCATCCCCGGGGTCGGCCCGAAGACCGCGGCGAAATGGATCAACGCCTACGACGGGGTGGAGGGCGTGATCGCCCGGGCCGACGAGATCAAAGGCAAGGCGGGTGACAGCCTCCGGGAACGGCTCGCCGACGTGATCCGCAACTACGAGATCAACCGGCTGGTCGCCGACCTGGAGCTGTCGCTGCGTCCCGAGGACGCCCGCTGGCCGGGATGGGACCGCGAGGCGGTGCACCAGGTCTTCGACACCCTTCAGTTCCGCATCCTGCGGGACCGTCTCTACCAGTACCTGGAGTCGGTCGAGCCGGAGGCGGAGTCGGGCTTCGACCTGACCGGTGAGGTGCTGGCCGCGCCCGGCGCGCTCGTGGGCTGGCTGGAGACACACGCGCCGGCCGGCACCGGCGTGGGCGTCGCGGTCAAGCTCGACACCGGCCCGAACCGCCGGCACACCGCAAGCGTCACCGGGATGGCCCTGGCCACCGCCGACGGCGCGGCTGCCTGGTTCGACCCGGCTCAGCTGGAGCCCGGCGACGAGGCGGCGCTGGCCGCGTGGCTGGCCGACGAGACCCGGCCCAAGGTGCTGCACGACAGCAAACCGGCAGTGCTCGCCTTCGCCGCGCACGGCTGGGACCTCGCCGGCATCGCCCGCGACACGCAGATCGCCGCCTACCTGGCCCGCCCCGACCAGCGGTCCTACGACCTGACCGACCTGGCCCTGCGCTACCTGCACCGGGAGCTGCGGGTCGACGCCCCGGAAACCGGCCAGCTGACCCTCGACGGGCTCGGTGGCGACAGTGAGGCCGAGCAGAACCTCATGCTGCACGCCCGGGCCACCCTCGACCTGGCCGACGCGATCGACGCGGAGCTGTCCCGCGACGGGGAGCAGTCGGCCCGGCTGATGGCCGGGGTGGAGCTGCCACTGATGCGGGTGCTGGCGCAGCTGGAGCGCACCGGCATCGCCGCCGACACCGACTACCTGACGGAGCTGGAGGCGCACTTCGCCGCCGAGGTGAAGGCCGCCGCGCAGGGCGCGTACGAGGCGGTGGGGCGGGAGTTCAACCTGGGCTCGCCCAAGCAGCTGCAGGAGATCCTCTTCGGCGAGCTGGACCTGCCCAAGACCAAGCGGATCAAGACGGGTTACACCACCGACGCCGACGCGTTGCAGTGGCTCTACGCGCAGAACCCGCACCCGGTGCTGGCCCACCTGCTGCGGCACCGCGACGTGGCCAAGCTCAAGTCGACTGTGGACGGGCTGCTCAAGTCGGTCTCCGACGACGGGCGCATCCACACCACCTTCAACCAGACGGTGGCCGCCACCGGTCGGCTCTCCTCCACCGAGCCCAACCTGCAGAACATCCCCATCCGCACGGAGGAGGGGCGTCGGATCCGCCGCGCCTTCGTGGTGGGGGAGGGCTTCGAGTGTCTGCTCACCGCCGACTACAGCCAGATCGAGATGCGGATCATGGCGCACCTGTCGGCCGACGACGCGCTGATCCAGGCGTTCAACTCCGGCGCTGACTTCCATGCCGCGACGGCGTCGTCGGTCTTCACGGTGCCGCTGGCCGAGGTCACCCCGGACCAGCGGCGCAAGATCAAGGCGATGAACTACGGCCTGGCGTACGGACTCAGCGCCTTCGGCCTGTCCCAGCAGCTCGGCATCAGCGCCGAGGAGGCGCGCGGGCTGATGGAGAACTACTTCGCCGGATTCGGCGGCGTGCGGGACTACCTCCAGGAGGTGGTCGCCCGGGCCCGGCAGGACGGCTACACCTCCACCATCCTCGGCCGTCGGCGTTACCTGCCCGACCTGGTCAGTGACAACCGGCAACGGCGGGAGATGGCCGAGCGGATGGCGCTCAACGCCCCGATCCAGGGCTCCGCGGCGGACATCATCAAGGTCGCCATGCTGCACGTCGACACCGCGTTGCGCGACGCCGGCCTGCGCTCCCGGATGCTGTTGCAGGTGCACGACGAGTTGGTCTTCGAGGTGGCGCCGGGAGAACGGGCGGCGCTTGAGGATCTGGTCCGTCGCGAGATGGGCGGGGCGTACCCGCTGTCGGTGCCGCTGGAGGTGTCGGTGGGTGACGGCCGCGACTGGAACAGCGCCGACCACTGATCCTTTACGGCGGGCCTGGAAGGGTCCCGGGACAGCCCCGCCTGGAGGGGGTTTCGGGGAAGTTGCTGCCTCGCGGGCCGGCTGACCCAGCGACTTCGCCGAAGGTGTCGCTGGTGCTGGTGCTGGTGCTGGTGCTGGTGCTGGTGCTGGTGCTGGTGGGGCGCGTGGTTCGTGGGTCTCAGCGGCCGGGGCCTCGGCGGGACTTGGGTGGGGAGCCGTGCCGTTCGAGGGCCTTGCGGGAGGGCCCGCCGGGCGGTGGCAACGGGGCCTTGACCGGGTCGTGACCCCAGTTCATCAGCGAGTACCGCCACCGGGTGTCGCGCACGTCGCCGCTGGGACGCTGCGCCATGTGCCGGCGGACGTAGCCGACCACCTTGCGCATGTGCTTGTAGTCGGCCTCGGTGAGCTGGCCGCGCTTGCGGCGGAGCAGGTCGATGATCCGGCGACCGGACTCGTGCCCGACCGTCTCGCCACCACCGCTGCCCTTGCGGCGCCAGCCCACATGCTTGGACTCGTCGCTGTTCAGCCACTTGGACAGCTCGCCGGGCTTCATGTTGACCGCCTCGGTGAACTCGCGGTAGGTCTGGTCCGGGTCGTCACGACGGCTCACGGCGCAACACCTCCGGGCGGTGGGCCACGTCCCGGCCCGAGTCGTCGTTACGGATGCGGTACTGCGGCTGCTCCGGTGTGGCGTTCACGGCGTGCCCGCGTACGTGGGTGCGTTCGGTCAGCTTCTCCTTGACCACACCGTGGGCCCGGCCGCTGTGGCTGGCCCAGGAGACGTGGTCGCCCGTGCGGAACTCCTCGTCGGCCATGGCGCTCGGGTACCCGGGCGACCCCGGCGGAAACGCCGCTGCCCCGTCCACCGGGTCCACGGGGACGGGGCAGCACTGTGGCTGTCGGCTTACCTGAGGACACGCCGGTCCGGGTCGAGTGAACGGGGCAGCGTGATGACGATCCACTCGTTGTCCTCGGCCACGCCGGGGGTGCGGCCGGTGGAGAACGGGAAGTTGTTGTCGTTGAGTACCGCCACCCGCCGCTTGTCCAGAATCACCACGTTCTCGATGGTCTGGAAGGGGAACGTGAAGGTGGTGTCGAAGCCGCCCAGCCGCTTGGGGTTGGCGACGTTCATCAGGTCGACGAGCAGCGTCTTGTCCAGCAGGCCGTCCCGGTCCCGGTCCCGGGCGTCGGCGACGTAGAGCCGTTTGACCACGGCGGTGGGGCCCTGACCGCCGTCCCGCTCGATGATCAGGAAGCGGTGTCTGTCGATCGCGATCGCGTCGCCGATCGCGAGGTTCGGCGCTTCGAGTCGGTAGGTGAGGTACTTGCCGGTGTAGCGGCCGGTCCGTCTGTCGAACTCGTTGAGCCGCAGGTGGCCGGGAGCGTCGCCGGCGACGGTGCCCTCCAGCAGCGGGTAGAGGTAGCGCCCGTCGGGGGAGGCGGCCAGGCCCTCGAAGCCCCGGCTGCTGGTGAGGGTGGCGGGGACGCCTGTGCGCGCGGCGGTTTCCGGGGCGACCACACCGTCGAGCGGGATCGGTGCCCGCAGCAGCCGACCGGCCCGGTCGACGTGCAGCAGGTACGGCCCGAACTCGTCACCGATCCAGTAGGTGCCGTCGGCCGCCTTGACGATCGACTCGACGTCGAAGTCGGCGCCGGTGAGCACTCGGTCGGTGCGGGTCAGCTGCCACGGGACGTGCCCGTCGGGGTCGGTGAGGTTGATCCCGCCGACCACGTCAACCTCACCGGTGGCGAACACCGGGGCGAGCCGCTGGATGCGCAGCAGGAAATCCGCCGAGTTGGCCTGGTTGCCGTAGCCGTTGTCCGACAGCACGTCGAAGGTGCCGTCGCCGTTGTCGGCGATGCCGGAGAAGCCCTGGATCGGCTGGTCGGCGAAGGGGGTCAGGTAGCCGTTCGTGGTGCCGGTGACGAGACTGCCGGAGGGTTCGCTGCCCGGTACGAAGGTGGCGGCCGGCAGCGACGCGAAACCCGTGAGCGTCGGCCTGGCCGTCGTCGGCGCACCCGCGAAGGACGCGGTACCGCCCAGGGTGAGGGCGAGGGTGAGGACGCCGGCACCGGCGAGTGCCCGCCGTAGACGTGCGGTGGTGATCTGTCTCATGTGCCCGGACGTTAGGGAGCGGGGGTGAACTGAGGGAGACATCAGGATGGCGTCCGTCGGGCGTCCGGCGACCGGTCTGCCGGGGCTGGACGGCTACGGAACGATGTCGCTCACCGGAAGCTTGATCTCGAAGGGCTCGGTCAGCTCGATCAGCTCCGCGCTGTCGGCGACGAGTTCGTACTGCCGCTCCCCGCCCGGCCCGATCCGGTCGCCGAGGCGGTACGCGTACACGTGCACCGGATCCTGTTCGATGCGCCAGTAGTAGGGGATACCGGCGGCGGCGTACTCGCCAGGTTTGGCGAACCTGTCGACCCGGCGGGTGCCCGGCGAGACGACCTCGACGGCCAGCACCACATCGGCCGGCCGCAGTCGGGACCTGTCGGACGGCAACCCGGCGCGGCAGAGCAGCACGTCCGGTTGCCGGCTGCTGTTGTGGCTGAGCCCGACGCCTACCGCCTGGGCGGCGCGCAGGTGTGCCGGTGCGTGGGCTCGCAGCCACGACGTCAGCAGGAACGAGATGTCCTGATGGCCCAGGGTGGGGGAGGGTGTCACGTGGACGACTCCGTCGACGAGTTCGACGCGGGGGGCGTCGTCCGGCAGGGCGAGCAGGTCCTCAAGCGTGTAGTCGGCACGCTGCTGCCGCATCGGATCCGGACACCAGGGGCCAGGTGATGTCGGGATGGGCTCGGCGCTCATGCCGGCCCTCCGCCGCGCTGCGGGCCGGCATGAGACACCACGGCATCGAGTCGATGATTCGCTCGATGGCGCTCGCTCATGACGTGAGCGTAACGCCACCCCGGGACGACGGCGTCGCACTCGCTGTCCGGAACGGCGTCGGCGACAGCCGGCCGGCTCAGCCGGCCGGCTTCTCGGTGACGAAGATGGCGGTGCCGGGGAAGAGTCGGCCGCGCAGCGGGCTCCACTGCCCCCAGATCCCCTCGTGTCCCTCCGGCCACTGCGGTTCCACCAGGTCCAGCAGCCGGAAGCCGGCACCGACCAGTTCGCGTACCCGGTCGCCGAGGGTGCGGTGCTGTTCGACGTAGCTGGCCCGGCCGTGTTCGTCCTGCTCCACGTACGGGCGGGTGTCGAAGTACGAGTGCACGGCGGTCAGCCCGCCCTCACCGGGGTCGTCCAGGAAGATCCAGCGCATCGGGTGGGTGACCGAGAACACCCACCGGCCGCCGGGACGCAGCACCCGGTGCACCTGGCGCATCAGCGCCGCCGAGTCCTCGACGAACGGGACCGCGCCGAACGCCGTGCAGGCGATGTCGAACGTCTCGTCGGCGAAGGGCAACGCCAGCGCGTCGGCCTGGGCCAGCGGCACGCGTACTCCGCTGCGGGCGTTGGCCTGCGCCGCGTGCCGCAACATGCCGGCGGAGAGGTCCAGCGCGACCGGCCGGGCCTGCTGGGTGGCCAGCCAGCGGGAACAGGACGCGGCCCCGCAGCCGACCTCCAGCACCCGCCGTCCGGCCACGTCGCCGAGCAGCCGGGCGTCGGCCTCGCGTAGTCCCTCCGGGCACCAGACGAAGTCCACGTCGCCCAGGAAGCTGCCGTGTTCGGCCTGGTACGCGTCGGCGTCGGCATCCCACCAGCGGCGGTTGGCGGTGCGGGCCTCGGCGTCACCGACCTGGCGCCGGGTCACCCGGTCGTCGTCGTCCACCAGGCCACGCTAGGCCCTGACGACGGGATGGCCGGCGGCGGCCCGCCGCCGCCGTACAGCGTGTCTGGTCGAAATCTCCGCTTTCGCGGCTGGTGCGCTGATGAGTAGGCGGGAGGGCTTGCACGCTGTGGTAATGCAGCAGGTAGGGTAGACGATGCGCTCGCGGATCGTGTGCCTCGGCAGGGAGCAGGTGCGCGGTCGACGGAGTCACATCAAGATCTCGTTCAGCGATTTCCAGGTGGGCCCGCCGACGGATCCGTTGGCGCGCACAGGTCACCGCGACACCAGCCTGCTGTGACACACCATCCGACCGGAGCAACCGCCCACATGACGAGCAGCATCGAGGCCCCCTCGAGCGCCACCAAGGTCACCGTCGACGATCTCGGCTCAGAGGAGGCTTTCCTCGCCGCGATCGACGAGACCATCAAGTACTTCAACGACGGCGACATTGTCGAAGGCACCGTCGTCAAGGTCGATCGGGACGAGGTCCTGCTCGACATCGGCTACAAGACCGAGGGTGTCATTCCCTCTCGGGAGTTGTCGATCAAGCACGACGTGGACCCGGCAGAGGTCGTCTCGGTGGGCGACCACATCGAGGCCCTTGTCCTCCAGAAGGAGGACAAGGAGGGTCGGCTGATCCTCTCCAAGAAGCGGGCGCAGTACGAGCGGGCCTGGGGCACGATCGAGAAGATCAAGGACGAGGACGGCGTCGTCCGCGGTTCGGTCATCGAGGTGGTCAAGGGTGGCCTCATCCTCGACATCGGGCTGCGCGGCTTCCTGCCGGCCTCCCTGGTCGAGATGCGGCGGGTGCGCGACCTCCAGCCGTACGTCGGCCGCGAGCTCGAAGCCAAGATCATCGAGCTGGACAAGAACCGCAACAACGTGGTGCTGTCCCGCCGGGCCTGGCTGGAGCAGACGCAGTCCGAGGTGCGCACCGAGTTCCTCAACAAGCTCCAGAAGGGGCAGGTCCGCAAGGGCGTCGTCTCCTCGATCGTCAACTTCGGCGCCTTCGTCGACCTGGGCGGCGTGGACGGCCTGGTGCACGTCTCCGAGCTGTCCTGGAAGCACATCGACCACCCGTCCGAGGTCGTCGAGGTGGGCCAGGAGGTCGAGGTCGAGGTCCTGGACGTCGACCTGGACCGCGAGCGGGTCTCGCTGTCGCTGAAGGCGACCCAGGAGGACCCGTGGCGTCAGTTCGCCCGTACCCACGCCATCCAGCAGATCGTGCCGGGTAAGGTCACCAAGCTGGTGCCGTTCGGCGCCTTCGTCCGGGTGGACGACGGCATCGAGGGTCTGGTCCACATCTCCGAGCTGGCCGAGCGTCACGTGGAGATCCCCGAGCAGGTCGTCCAGGTCGGCTCCGAGGTCATGGTCAAGGTCATCGACATCGACCTGGAGCGTCGCCGGATCTCGCTGTCGCTCAAGCAGGCCAACGAGGGCTTCGTCGAGGGCGAGGAGCACTTCGACCCGACCCTCTACGGCATGGCCGCGACCTACGACAACGAGGGCAACTACATCTACCCGGAGGGCTTCGACCCGGAGACGGGCGAGTGGCTCGAGGGGTACGACAAGCAGCGCGAGACTTGGGAGAACCAGTACGCCGAGGCGCGGCAGCGTTGGGAGGCGCACCAGAAGCAGGTGCAGACGTCCCGGGCCGCCGAGGCCGAGGCCGCTGCCAACCCGCAGCCTGCCCCCGCGGCCGGCGGCACCACCACCTCGACCAGCGCGGCACCCAGCCGCCAGGCCGAGGAGCCCGCGGGCACGCTGGCCACCGACGAGGCGCTCGCCGCACTGCGGGAGAAGCTCGCCGGCGGCAAGTGAGCCTGCGACACCTCCAGGGCCGGCGGGTCTGACCCGCGCCACGACCTGGATCTGTCGGCTGACGACGACGGGCCCCGCCCCGACCCGGACCACCGGGTCGCGGCGGGGCCCTTCCTCGTCAACCCCTCCCGCCCCGCCCATCCCGTTGATCATGGGGTTGGCGGCACTTTCAAGATCAACAACTGCCGTCAACATCATGATCAACGCTGGGTGGGAGGGTGAGGGAGGGGTGGGTGAGGGTTGGCGGGAAGGACATGATCGGGTTGACTGGGTGCCGTGCTGAGGGTGGGGTTGACCGGCGGGATCGGTTCGGGCAAGAGCGCTGTGGCGCGACGGCTTGTCGAGCGGGGCGCGATGCTCATCGACGCCGATCAGCTCGCCCGCGAGGTGGTCGCGCCCGGCACCGAGGGTCTCGCCGAGGTCGTCGCCGCGTTCTCCGACCGGGTGCTGAACACCGACGGGGCCCTGGACCGGGCTGCCCTGGGTGAGCTGGTGTTCGCCGACGAGCCGGCCCGGCGCAAGCTGGAGGCGATCATCCACGGCCGGGTCCGGGCCCGTACCGCCGAACTGACAGGTGCCGCCCCACCCGACGCGGTGGTGGTAAACGACGTGCCGCTGCTGGTGGAGGTGGGCTTGGCGGCCACGTACCACCTGGTGGTAGTGGTCCAGACGGAGGCGGAGACCCGGTTGGCGCGGCTGGCCCGCGACCGGGGGATGAGCCGGGCGGATGCCCAGCGTCGGCTCGCCGCGCAGGCCGACGACGCCCGCCGGGCGGCGGTCGCGGACGTGCTGCTGACGAACGACGGCACCCTCGATGACCTGCACGCCGCTGTCGACGCGCTCTGGCGGCAGCGGCTGGTGCCCTTCGAGACCAACGTGCGGCACCGGCGGGCGGTGCGGGTGAACCAGGTCAGGCTGGCCGAGCCCGACCCGACCTGGCCCCAGCAGTACGCGCGGCTGGCGGACCGGATCCGGCACGCCATCGCCCCGGCCGACCTGCGGATCGACCACATCGGTTCGACAGCCGTGGCTGGCCTGGCCGCCAAGGACGTCATCGACATCCAGCTCAGCGTGCCGTCTCTCGCCGACGCCGACGGTGCGTTGGCCGAGCGGCTGGCCGACGCGGGGTTTCCCGCCCTGCCGGGCCAGTGGTGGGACAGCCCGCGACCGGCCGGCAGCGGCCGGTGGGAGAAGCGGCTGCACGGCAGCGCGGACCCGGCCCGCCCGGTTCACCTGCACGTGCGGGTGACCGGTTCGCCAGGCTGGCGGTACGCCCTGCTGATGCGTGACCACCTGCGGGCCGATCCCGACCAGCGGTCCGCGTATCTGGTGCTCAAGCGGGAACTGGCGGCGTCCGCACCGGACAGCGGCGCGTACGCCACGGCGAAGGACCCGTGGTTCGACGAGGAGCACCTGCGGGCGGAGGAGTGGGCCGCGCGCACGGGCTGGCGTCCCTGAGAAGTGGCACCCGTCAGCGCTTGGCGGGCGGCGGCGTCAACCGTGGTACCCGGCCCGGGGTCAGGTCGAGCTGCGCCCAGGCGCCCGCCCGCGTCGGCAACTCTAGCCGGCGCAGCATCCCGTCCCGATCGACCCAGTAGCGCAGCGGCCCTCGGGCGGTGTCGACCTGCACCACGTCCACGGTACTGCCGGCGAGGGTGTCGCCGCGTACCCGTTGTGCGCTGCCCGGCACGCCGGAGCGCTGCGCGGCCCGGAGCGCGGCGGCCACCAGCGGGTCGAGGGCTTCCGTGCGATGCGGTCCGGCCCGCCATCCCGCGGTCGGTGGCGGCAGTGGTGGACGTGCCGCCCCGCCGGTCGTGGCGTCGTCGATCCGGGTGATCTTGCGACCGTGGTGGCGGACCAGGGTGCGTCGACCGTCGGCGTCGAGGTCGGTGACACAGAGGTACGCGGTGCCTGACGTCCAGCTCAGCCAGCCGCTGCCGCGCAGGTTGGTGGCGGCCGAGACGGGCACGGTCAGGGCGACAGTCGCCCCACCGGCGCTCCGCAGGCGGGCCGGCAACCGGCGCCACCGGTCCCGTTCGGCGGCGGTCAGCGCGCGGGGCAGGCCGGGCCGACCACCGAGCGCCTCCACCGGCCGCAGCGTCGGTCGGTCGGCCCGGTTCAGGGCCACCGTGACCGGTCCGACCCCGGCGACGTCGGCCTGAACCCGGTGCAGCCGGCCGGCCGGGTCCAGCCAGTAGCGGGTCGGGGTACCGGCATCGGAGGCGGCGGGGGTGCGGGTCGGCGACGCACCGGGGCCCGGCGTCGAGATCTCCAGGACGTCGACCGGCTCACCGTTGAGGTGTTCCCGGTCCACCCAACGGCCGAGCCAGCCGTCCACCTCGTCGGGCCGGTCGGCGGCGAGCGCGAAGATCAGCCCGAGCAGTGGATCGAGGCGCCGGTCGGCGGGCAGCCGCCAACCGTCGGCCGGTGGCACCAGCGGCGGCATGGCCGGCGTCGGCACGGCCGCCGGGTCGGGTCGGACCACCAGCACCGTGGGGGTGGCCTGGGCCAACCCACGGGACGCGCCCGCGCCCGGTCCCCCCACGTCGAGATAGGCCAACCCCCGCGCCCAGTCGACCCAGCCGAGCAGGTCGGTGCGGGTGGCGCCACTGCCGGCGGTGACGTGCAGACCGGCGCGCAGCTCCCGATAGTTGGTCACCCGCATGGCGGCCAGGCGTTCTCGTTCGCCCGTGGTCAGTTCCCGTGGCGGTGGCCCGTCCGGCGCCCAGTTGACAAGGGTCGCCACCAGCATCACCGCGGAGAGGACCGCGGTGAGGACCAGCCCGGTGAGGGTGAGGCGACGTCGGCGGTTGCCGTCGCGCCGCGGGCCGTCCGCCGCCGTGGCCGATCCGGCCAGATCCTCCTCCTCGGCCCGGTTACCGGCGGCCAGGTCGAGCAGCCCGCCGGGCACCACCGCCCGGCGGACGCCCGGCCGTGACTCCGGTAGCCGGGTGGGCGGCTCGGCGACGGCCAGCTTGAGCACCGCGGGCGGCACGATGCCGGCCCGGTGACGACGGTTGACCGCGCGGCGACGGCGGCTGTCGGACGGCGGTTGTGAGCTGCTCTCCACGGGAGGATGAACGGCGCGGACCACGCGGGGGTGACGAGCAGGGGCGCTCGCGGCGGCCGGTCAGCGCTCTCGGCGCGACCACGTCCGGTGCGCACGCCAGGCATGCCGGGTGCTGCGACCCTCGGTGCCGGGGGCGGCGTGGCCTGTGCGGCCCGCCACCGGCCCGGTCGGCCGCCGCGAGCGGCCTACGGGAAAAGCGTAGCGGGGTGAGAAGAACCACACAATGCGAATATCGAAGCCGATCACGTGCTGCACGTAGTCGGCCGGGGCCGCCGTGGGGTGCGCCGCCGGGCCCCCACCGTGGCCGGACTCCCGGTACGCCGCGGGCAGCGGGCGGAAGCGGATCGGCTGTCGTAGCCCCGGCGTACCGTTGACGGCATGGCGCTCGACATACCCCGGCTCGATGGCCGTTTCCAGGTCATAAGTGATTTTCAGCCGGCCGGCGACCAGCCGGCGGCGATCGACGACCTGGAGCGACGGGTCCGCCGTGGCGACCGGCACACGGTGCTGCTCGGCGCGACCGGCACCGGCAAGAGCGCCACCACCGCCTGGCTGATCGAGCGGTTGCAACGCCCCACGCTGGTGCTGGCGCCCAACAAGACGCTCTGCGCTCAGCTCGCGAAGGAGTTCAGCGAGCTGCTGCCGGACAACGCCGTGGAGTACTTCGTCTCGTACTACGACTATTACCAGCCCGAGGCGTACATCCCGCAGACCGACACGTACATCGAGAAGGACTCCTCGATCAACGAGGAGGTCGAGCGGCTCCGGCACTCGGCGACGATGTCGCTGCTCACCCGTCGTGACGTGGTGGTGGTCGCGACCGTCTCGGCGATCTACGGGCTGGGCACCCCGGAGGAGTACCTCGACCGCGCGGTGCGGGTCGCCGTGGGCCAGGAGCTGGACCGGGACCAGCTGCTGCGCCGGCTGGTCGACATCCAGTACACCCGCAACGACATGGCCTTCCAACGCGGCACCTTCCGGGTCCGTGGTGACACGCTGGAGATCATTCCGGCGTACGAGGAACTCGCCGTGCGGATCGAGCTCTTCGGCGACGAGGTGGAGAAGCTCTACTACCTCAACCCGTTGACCGGTGACGTGGTCCGCGAGGTGGACAATCTGTTGATCTTCCCGGCGACGCACTACGCGGCCGGGCCGGAGCGGATGGAGCGGGCGGTCCGCGACATCGAGGCGGAGCTGGGCGAGCGGCTGGCCGAGCTGGAACGGCAGGGCAAGCTGCTGGAGGCGCAGCGGCTGCGCATGCGCACCACGTACGACATCGAGATGATGCGGCAGGTGGGCTTCTGCTCGGGCATCGAGAACTACTCGATGCACATCGACGGCCGACTGCCCGGCAGCCCGCCGCACTGCCTGCTGGACTACTTCCCCGACGACTTCCTCACCGTCGTCGACGAGTCGCACGTGACGATCCCGCAGATCGGCGGCATGTACGAGGGCGACGCCTCGCGCAAGCGGATGCTCATCGACCACGGGTTCCGGCTGCCCAGCGCCGCCGACAACCGGCCGCTGCGGTTCGACGAGTTCCTGGAGCGGGTCGGCCAGATGGTCTTCCTGTCGGCCACCCCCGGCCCGTGGGAGCTGGAGCACGCTCAGGGCGAGTTCGTGGAGCAGGTGATCCGTCCGACCGGCCTGGTCGACCCGGAGGTGGTCGTCAAGCCCACGAAGGGCCAGATCGACGACCTGATGCATGAGATCAAGTTGCGTACCGAGCGTGACGAGCGGGTGCTGGTCACCACGTTGACCAAGAAGATGGCCGAGGATCTGTCGGACTACCTGCTGGAGAACGGCATCCGGGTGCGGTATCTGCACTCCGAGGTGGACACGCTGCGCCGGGTGGAGCTGCTGCGCGAGTTGCGTCGTGGTGACTACGACGTGCTTGTCGGCATCAACCTGCTACGGGAGGGCCTCGACCTGCCGGAGGTGTCGTTGGTGGCGATCCTGGACGCGGACAAGGAGGGCTTCCTGCGCAGTGGTCGATCGTTGATCCAGACCATCGGCCGGGCCGCCCGTAACGTCTCCGGCCAGGTGCACATGTACGCCGACAAGATCACTCCGTCGATGGCGGACGCGATCGACGAGACGAACCGGCGGCGGGCCAAGCAGATCGCGCACAACGAGGCGCACGGGGTCAGCCCGGAGCCGCTGCGCAAGAAGATCCACGACATTCTCGACGACATCTACCGCGAGGCGGAGGACACCGAGGCGACCCGGGTCGGCGGTGCGGTGCGCCAGCTGTCGCGGGGCAAGGCACCGGTCAAGGAGACGCGCAGCCGGGCCCGGGGCGGCGCCGCCACACCGGCCCGCGAGGGCATGGCTCGGGCCGAGTTGGCGCAGCTCATCCAGGAGCTCAACGACCAGATGCTGGCCGCCGCGCGGGAGTTGCAGTTCGAGTTGGCCGCCCGGATCCGGGACGAGGTCGCCGACCTCAAGAAGGAGTTGCGGGGCATGGACGCCGCCGGCGTGCGGTAGGCCCGGCCGGGTGGACAATCCACTTCCTACGGTGGGGGAATAGCGGAATGCGAGCGTCCTATTGCGCTACGTGATCGCCGTGCGTACTCTCCCTCGGTGGGGAGGCAGGGATGCCGTTGCCAACAAGTCCGGTCATTCGACGTGCGCGACTGGGCGCCGAGTTGCGTCAGCTACGCCGACGGGAGGCGCTGACCCTGGAACAGGTGTGTGAGCGACTCGGCTGGGCGTCCACCTCCAAGCTGTCCCGCATCGAGCTGGGGCAGAGCCGTCCCGACCTGGCCGACGTGCTCGACCTGCTCGACATCTACGAGGTGCCGTCGCGGCAACGTGACGCCCTGATCGTCATCGCCCGGGACGCGGCCACCAGCCGGGGCTGGTGGAAGTCGCTCGGCGAGATGGGGGAGCGGCAGCGCACCTACGCCGAGCTCGAAGCCGGCGCGGCGGGCATCGTGGAGTACCAGCCGGCGATCGTGCCCGGCCTGCTGCAGACCCCGGCGTACGCCCGACTGCGCATCGTCGCCGGTCAGCTGATCGACCCGAGTGTGGACGTGGAGGCCGACCTGCGGGCCCGGGCCGCCCGGCAGGGTGTGCTGCGCCGCGTCGAGCCGCCCCGCTACACGGCTCTGGTCACCGAGTTGGCCTGCGAGCCGGGGGATGATCCGGAGGAGGTGTGGCGTGAGCAGCTGCGCCACCTGCTCGACCTGGCCGTCCTGCCGCATGTGACGATCCGACTGCTGCGGTTCGGCGCGGGTCGCACCCCGTTGCCGTTGACTCCGTTCTCCTGCTACTCCTTCCCGGATCCGGCGGACCCGCGCACCGTCATGCTGGAGGCGCTGACCACTGACGTGCGGCTGACCACCGCGACCGACGTCGACAGGTACGAGCGGATGACCGACTGCCTGCTGGAGGCGGCGCTGCCGGAGGAGGAGACGGTGCGGCTGCTGGCCCGCCGGCTCGACGCGTGACGCGCCGGCACCTGTCTGGCTGAGGCCGGCAGGTGGGGCGGGCAGGACCGCGATCGTGGCGTCGGCACCGGGCCCGGCGCCCCCGAAGCCGTCGGGGCCGGTGCCGACGCGAGACGCACAATAGGTGGACGGTGTGACACTTTCTCGGTTCGGTGCGTGGTGCCCCGATGCCGTCAGGCGGGTACGTCGACGAAGTGTTCGACCCGCGGCGGCGCGGCGAAGTGCGGGCCGATCAGCTCACGCCACCCGGCGAAGCGTTCGGTGGCCCGGAAGTTCTGCTCGTGCGCCTCGACCGAGTCCCACTCGACAAGCAGCACGAAGCGGGAGGGGGACTCCAGGCCCCGGGTCATCCGTACCGAGCGGCAGCCGGGCGTGCCGGCCAGCAGCGGATGTCCCTGGGCGTACGCGGCGGCGAACGCCTCCTCGTGGCCAGGGATGACGTCGATGAGCGCTACCTCGAGGACCATGGCGGCAGCCTGCCACATCGGGGCCGGGGCCGTGTCGGCCCGGTCGGGTTTTCCGGTGCCGGCCGTCCGCGCCGCCGCACCGCACCACCTGGTGACCCATCCTCCTAGGTTGCTCAAAGAGGGTGGGGCCGCGGTCACGTCCCGGAGGGCGTACCGTGTGCCGGTTGCTGAGCGGCTGCCGGAGGAATGAGACTGTGAACGTGTCGGGACTGGTGTGGGCGGCCACGCTCGTGGCTCTGACCGCGGTCCTCGTGGTGGATCTGCTCATCATCGGACGTCGGCCGCACGAGCCGAGCGTGCGCGAGTCGAGCCTCTGGGTCGCCTTCTACGTCGGACTGGCCCTGTTGTTCGGCGGTGGTCTCTGGCTCACCGCCGGGGCGAGCGTGGCGGGGCAGTTCTACACCGGCTGGCTCACCGAGTACAGCCTCTCGGTGGACAATCTCTTCGTCTTCGTGATCATCATGGCCCGCTTCGCCGTGCCCCGGCAGTACCAGCAGAAGGTGCTGCTTGTCGGCATCGTCCTCGCCCTCGTCATGCGGGGCGGCTTCATCGCCGCCGGAGCAGCGTTGATCTCGCAGTTCACCTGGGTCTTCTACCTCTTCGGGGCGTTCCTGATCTACACCGCGATCAATCTCGCCCGGCAGGGCGAGTCGAGTGAGGAGGAGTTCACCGAGAACGTCCTGATCCGCTGGAGCCGGCGGGCGCTGCCCATCTCGCGCGGCTACGACGGCGCCCGGCTGACGGTGCGGGAGAACGGCCGGCGGATGTTCACACCGATGCTGATCGTCATGATCGCCATCGGTACCACCGACCTGATCTTCGCGCTCGACTCGATCCCGGCCATCTTCGGCATCACCCACGAGCCGTACCTCGTCTTCACCGCGAACGTGTTCGCGCTGATGGGGCTGCGACAGCTCTACTTCCTGCTCGGTGGGCTGCTCGACCGGTTGATCTACCTGAGTCACGGGCTCGCGGTGGTGCTCGGCTTCATCGGGGTCAAGCTGATCCTGGAGGCGCTTGCGGAGAACAATCTGCCGTTCATCAACAACGGCGAGCACGTCGGCTGGGCGCCGCACATCCCGATCTGGCTGTCACTGCTGATCATTCTCGGCACCCTGGCGGTGGCCACGGCGGCGAGCCTGGTCAGATCCTCGCGGGACCGGCGACGCGAGCTGACCGCGTCCCGTCGCTGAGCCGTACCACCCGGCCCGGCCGCACCGGGTACGCCAGAACGGCCCGCCGCCGGGCGCGGGGCCGGACAGCCGGCGACCAGGCAGCGACGCCGGGCAGCCGGGGCGGCGCTCACCGTGCCGGGCCGGCGCCGAGCCGGTGGGCGCCGAGCAGGGTGGCGTTGCGCTCGACGGACAGCGGCTCCTCCAGCACCCGGCGATGCCCGTGGCAGGCGTGCAGCATGCGTCGCTCGCGCCGCGGCTCGGTGGCCGTGACGATGCCGATGTGGTGGATCCGGCGACCCGGCCGGGCGAAGCTGTACAGATCCCCCACCCGCTCGGTGCCCAGCTCCAACCGGCGGGCCGCGGTGGCCTGGTCGCTGGCGTCGCGGGGGACCTGCACGCCGAGCCGCCGCCAGACCAGGTGCACCAGTCCGGAACAGTCGATGCCGTACGCCGACATCCCGCCCCACAGATATTCGACGTCGAGCAGACGGGCCGCGACGGACAGCACCTGCTCGGCGGTCGGTGGCGTGGTGGGCGCGGCGACCACGTGCGCCGCCGGCAGCCACAGCGCCCCGGTGTGCCCCGGGGCAAGGACGGGCTGCCACCCGTCGACCGGGGCACCGGCCCCGGCGAGCCGGGTGCCGAGGACGACCCCCGGTACGGCGACCGGACCGGCGGCGGTGGCGTGCAGGGCGGTGACAGCGGTGTCGACAACCATCTGGGCGGTGCCGTCGGCACCCGTGGCTGCCGTGGTCAGCTGCGTGATCGGCAACCAGCCCGGATAGCCACGCGGGTCGAGTCGGGCCGACGGTTGTTCGACAGCCACCACGTGCGCCCAGCCGTCCGGCCGGAGTTCGGTGACCAGCACCCGCTCGCCGAGCAGCAACTGGCTGAGCACCGCCTCACCGGCCTGTCGGGCGGCGTCCAGGCCGGCGACCCATGCCCCGACGTCGGCGGGTGCGCCGAGCGCCGGGGCGTCCACCGGCCGGACCGCGTCGGGGGAACTCCACAGGGCAGCCACGGCGACCCGGACCATCGCCTCGGTGCCCAGCGGCACGATCACACCCCCGGTCGGTCACGCCCCCGTTGCTCGGACCATAGGGAAACCCGAGCATTCCATCAATTCGTCAGTCTGGATTTTTACGGCGGCGGTTCGAGCGGTGGCGGGCCGCCCGGCGCTTCCGACGGGACGAGGTCCGTCGCGATCGGCCGGCACCGCAGTGGTCGGGGGGTGGGCGCGTACCGCGACGATCATCGGGTACGGCACGCTGTAGGTGAGGAGGAGTCGGATGAGTGAGCGCGTGGACGGGGCGGACTGGACACTTGTCGGTGCGCCCAACGCGCGGGACCTGGGTGGACTGATCGGGGTCGCGGGCCGGCGGGTACGCCCCGGACGGCTGATCCGTACCCCGGCGTTGGGCCGGCTGACCGACGAGGACCTGCCGGTGCTGGCGAAGCTCGGACCGGCCTGCGTGGTGGACCTGCGAGCCCGGTCGGAGGTGTCGGTGGCGCCGCCGGACCGGCTGGCGGGCGAGCCGACGGTGGTGCACCTGCCGGTGCACGACCCGGCGCATCCGGTCTTCACGTACGTCTCGGCGGTGCTGCTCGGTCACGACCTGAGCGGGTACGCGGAGTTGGCCCGGCAGGGCACACCGGCGGCGATGGCGGCGATCTACCGCTGGTTCGTCACCGGAGCCTCGGCCCGGGAGGGGTTCGCCGCGGCGGTCCGGTTGGCCGCCGACGAGCGGAACCTTCCGCTGGTCTACCACTGCTCGGCGGGCAAGGACCGGACCGGTTGGCTCACAGTTGTGCTGCTGCACGCCCTCGGGGTCGACGAGGCCGCGATCCGCGCCGACTACCTGGCCCACAATCCGATGACCGAGAGTCTGCGCGAGGTGCTCATCGACGCGATGCGGCAGCGGCATCCCGGGCTCGACGAGGCGGCGGTCCGGCCGGTGCTGGAGGTCCGCCCGGAGTATCTCGACGCGGCGTACGCACAGGTGCGGCGGACGCACGGGTCGTTCGGGGCGTACCTGCGCGACGGCCTGGGGATCACCGAGGAGACGGTGGCGGCGTTGCGGGCGAACCTGTTGGAGTGAGCGCGGTCAGGTCGTGGCGGGCCTGCCAGACCTGGCGCGAGATGTCGGCCACCAACTCGCGGGCGTCGGCGTCGGGCCGAGCGTCGGTCTGCTCGTCATCGACTGTGGTGCAGACGACGAGCAGGTAGGCGTCGGCGTCGTCGGGGTAGACCACCGCCGCCCCGTGCCGTACGCCGCGTACCCAGCCGTTCTTGTGAGCGAGCCGGACGCCGGCCGGCAGCCCTTCGGCGATGTCCTGACGGATCTGCTGGGCGCAGAGGACGTCAAGCATGGCGGCACAGCCGGCGGGCGAGGCGATCGGCCCGGGGCGGGTGGCGCCGGTGGCGACGGCGCCGAGCAGTGCGGCCAGGTCGGCGGCGGTGACCAGGTTGGTGATCTGGGCTTCGCGGGCGGCGAAGTCCTCGATGCCGCGCCCGGTGATGCTGTGCCGGGCGTCGACACGGTGCCAGACCTGTGCCACGGCGGGCAGTCCGACGTGTTCGATGACCAGGTTGGTGGCGAGGTTGCTGGAGCGGACGATCATGCGTTCGGCGAGCCAGCGCAGCGACGCCCGACCGTCCAGGCGGTCCCAGACGGCCGCGTCGTTGTCGTAGGCGCGGCGACAGGAGTACGGCGGGGCGTCCGGCCGGGCGGAGGTGAACCTGTTGACGACTTCGACCCGGGCGTCCGGGTCGAGGTGGCCGGCCTCGGCGGCGCGGTACAGCGCGGCGAGCACCGCCAGTTTCATCGTGCTCGCCGCGTAGTGGGTGGCCTCGGCGTGCCGGGTCCAGGTGGGCGGGGCACCGAGGGGCCCCGCCCATACCGAGATCGTGCCGGGCTCCCCGTCCAGCCGCGCGTGGAGGTCGTCTCCGGCCATCGATCGGCTCAGCCGGCGTGCTTGCGACGGGCGGCGGTGCGGGCCCGCTGGGTCTGGTCGAGCACCACCTTGCGGATGCGGACAGCGGCCGGGGTGACCTCGACGCACTCGTCCTCGCGGCAGAACTCGAGTGCCTGCTCCAGGGACAGCTTGCGCGGCGGGATCAGCTTCTCGGTCTCGTCGGCGGTCGACGAACGCATGTTCGTGAGCTTCTTCTCCTTGGTGATGTTGACGTCCATGTCGTCGGAGCGGGAGTTCTCCCCGACGATCATGCCCTCGTACACCTCGGTGCCGGGCTCGACGAAGAGCTGGCCGCGCTCCTGGAGGTTCGTCATCGCGAAGGCGGTGACGCTGCCGGAGCGGTCGGCGACAAGCGAGCCGTTGTTGCGGGTGCGCAGCTCACCGAACCACGGCTCGTACGACTCGAAGACGTGGTGCAGGATGCCGGTGCCCCGGGTCTCGGTGAGGAACTCGGTGCGGAAGCCGATCAGACCGCGCGCCGGGACGAGCCACTCCATCCGGACCCAGCCGGTGCCGTGGTTGACCAGTTGCTCCATCCGGCCCTTGCGGGTGGCCAGCAGCTGGGTGATCGCGCCGAGGTACTCGTCCGGCGCGTCGATGGTGAGCCGCTCCACCGGCTCGCAGGTCCGCCCGTCGATCTCCCGGGTGACGACCTGCGGCTTGCCGACGGTCAGCTCGAACGACTCGCGGCGCATCTGCTCGACCAGGATCGCCAGGGCCAACTCGCCTCGGCCCTGCACCTCCCAGGCGTCGGGACGCTCGGTGGGCAGTACCCGCAGCGACACGTTGCCGACGAGTTCCTTGTCGAGGCGGTCCTTGACCATCCGGGCGGTGACCTTGGCACCCTTGACCCGGCCGACAAGCGGCGAGTTGTTGGTGCCGATGGTCATCGAGATCGCCGGCTCGTCGACGGTGATCAGCGGTAGCGGGATCGGGTTCTCCGCGTCGGCGAGGGTCTCGCCGATCATGATCTCGGGAATGCCGGCGACCGCGATGATGTCGCCCGGTCCGGCGCTGTCGGCGGGCTTGCGCTCCAGGCCTTCGGTCATCAGCAGCTCGGAGATGCGGACCCGCTGGGTGCTGCCGTCGGTGCGGCACCAGGCCACGCTCTGGCCCTTGGCGATGGTGCCCTGGCGGACCCGGCACAGCGCGAGGCGGCCGAGGAACGGGGACGCGTCGAGGTTCGTGACGTGTGCCTGCAGCGGGGCGCTCTCGTCGTACGCGGGCGGCGGGATGGTGTCCAGCAGGGTGCGGAACAGTGGTTCGAGGCTCTGGCTGTCCTGCGGGACGGAGCCGTCGGCGGGTTGGGTGAGCGAGGCGATGCCGTCGCGGGCGCAGGCGTAGACGATCGGGAAGTCGATCTGCGCCTCGTCGGCGTCGAGGTCGAGGAAGAGTTCGTAGGTGTCGTCGACCACCTCTTTGATCCGGGCGTCGGGGCGGTCCACCTTGTTGATCACCAGGATGATCGGCATGCGGGCCTTGAGGGCCTTGCGGAGCACGAAGCGGGTCTGCGGCAGCGGCCCTTCGCTGGCGTCCACCAGCAGCACCACACCGTCGACCATGGTCAGGCCGCGCTCCACCTCGCCGCCGAAGTCGGCGTGACCGGGAGTGTCGATGATGTTGATGGTGACCGGGTCGGAGCCGTCCGCCGGCAGGTAGCGCACGCCGGTGTTCTTGGCCAGGATGGTGATGCCCTTTTCGCGTTCGAGGTCCATCGAGTCCATCACCCGCTCGGTCACCTCGCCCCGGGCGCCGTAGGCGCCGGACTGCCGCAACATGGCGTCGACCAGGGTGGTCTTGCCGTGGTCGACGTGAGCGATGATGGCGACGTTGCGGAGGTCGGTGCGAAGCTGCATGAGCTCCATCCTCCCGCCTGCGCGGGAGCCGCGTGGCGTCGGGGTCACCGGAGGGCGGGGCCGCGCGGTGACGGAGCGCACTGTCACACTTGCAGGGCAGTTCTGCCGAGGTGATCCGGGGGCGCCGTGCACGATCTGCTCAGTTCGGTGCAGAGCCTGCCGCCGTGGCTGATCTACGTGGTGGCGGCGCTGGTCGTGGCCGCCGAGACGGCGTTGATCATCGGGCTGGTCGCGCCCGGTGAGGCGACCCTGCTCCTGGTGGGCTTCCTCACATACACCGGTACGTTGCGGCTCGGTCCGGCGCTGCTGGTGATGATCGCCGCCGCCGCGCTGGGGGACGCGCTGGCGTTCCGCGCCGGTCGGCGCTTCGGGCCTCGGCTGCGGGCCAGCAGGTGGGGCGCCCGGGTGGGGGCGGAGCGGTGGGCCCGCGCCGACGCGATGCTCGACCGGATGGGTGGGCGGGGTGTGCTGACCGCCCGCTGGGTGGCGTTCGCCCGCACGTTGGTGCCCCGGTTGGCCGGTGCGGCCGGGATGCGGTACCGCCGGTTCGCGCCGTGGAACCTGGCCGGGGTGATCACCTGGGTGGGTGCCTCGGTGCTCGTCGGGCATCTGGCGGGAGAGTCGTACGAGACGGTTTCCCGGCTGCTGGGCCGGGCCACCGGAGCGGTGCTGGTGCTGGTGGCCGCGCTTGTCGCGGTGGTGCTGGCCGGCCGGTGGCTGGGTCGCAACCCCGATCCGGCACGGGCGTTGCTGACCAGGGCGGCCCGGTTGCCGCCGCTGCGGTGGCTGTCGGCCCGCTACGGGCTGCTGTTCTTCCTGCTGAGTCTGCGCCTCGGTCCGGCGTGGGCGTTGCTGGCGAACCTGGCGGCCGGGGTGGTGCTGCTGTTCGCGGTGGCGCTGGTGATCGCGTGGACCCTGCGTGCGGTGGTCCGGCACAGCGGGTTGTCCCTGGTCGACGGGGTGATCGCGAGCTGGTTCGCCGCTCGGCGGACGCCCGACGCGGTGGAGGCGACCCAGGCGGCGGTGTCGCTGCTGCGGGGCTCGTCGCTGATCGTGATGGTGGCGGTGGTGGCGCTGGTGCAGGCCTGGCGGCACCGACCGTGGCGGGCGGATCTGCTCAGCGTGGTCGGCACGGTAGGTGCCTTCGTGCCGCTCGTGGTGCTGGCGGCGGTGGCCGACCTGGCGGCCGGTGAGCGGGTGGTGCTGTTCTCCACCCAGAACGTGGTGGTGACCGCGAGCCTGTGCACGTTGGCGTGGCTGCTGTCGCGGGGCGCACGGTGGCCGGTGGCGGTGGCCGCGTGGACCGTGGCGGCGGCGGGTGTGGTCACCATCGGCGGGGCGCGGTTGTACCTGGGCCTGAGCACGGCCAGCGGCACCGTCGGCGCGGTGCTGCTCGGCGCCGCCTGGACAGCTGTGTTCATGGTCGCCTGGGCGACCCGGGACCGTGCGGTGGCCGGCGGTGGCTCGACCGGTCGATGAGGCCGTGCTCCGGGCGGTCGGCGGCTGTCGCGTGTGCGGCGGGCGGTGATCCGGGGGCGGGCCGGCGGCTGTCTCGCGGGGCCACGCGCAGCGCTGGGTAGCTGTTAGTGTGCGGCGGGTTCGTCACCGGCCGGAAGGGGTCGACATGGGGCGCGGGGGCGCACGGTGGGGCGTCGCGGTGGTCGCCGCGATGCTGCTGCTGACCGGCGGTGGATGTGCCACTGTGGACACTCCCGCGGCGGAGGTGCCGGCACCTGTGGCGCTTCCCGAGGAGGCGCCGGACGCTGCGGGGGAGCCCAGCGGATCGACGGTGCCGCAGGAGACGCCGTCGGCGGTGGAGTCGATGGGGGCCGCGCCGAAGGCCACCCCCAGCGCCAGCGCGTCGCCGTCGGCGACGAAGCGGAGCCCGAAGCCGAAGCGCACCACGGCCACCGCTCCCCGGGCGGTGCCGAAACCGCCGACGGAGACGAAGGTTCCGCCCGCTCCGCCGAAGCCGGCGCCCAGCAGTTGCGAGCCCAGCTACAAGGGTGATCAGGCCAGCCGCGCCCAGGCCAAGGCGGCGCTGACCGAGGCGGCCGGGCGGACGTACTGGCCGACGTCGGCGCCGGACATCAGTATCCCGTTGAGCCTGATCAAGGCGACCGCCTGGCAGGAGAGCGGCTGGCAGTCCAACATCGTGGCCTGCGACGGGGGCATCGGCCTGATGCAGGTGATGCCGGACACCGCGACCTGGATGAACCAGCGCTTCGGGCAGAGCTACGACGTGTGGGACCACCGGGACAACGCCTACCTCGGCGGCACCTACCTGGCCTGGCTGACCAAGTACATCGGCGACATGTACTTCGACGCCGACTACCGGCTCGACGCCGACCTGTGCACCTCCGAGCTGAACTCGTGCCTGTTGAACGCGGTAATCGCCGCGTACAACTACGGCCACGGGGCGGTGGCCCGGGAGGGACAGCCACTGACTGTCCCGAACCCGAGCTACGTGCGCAACGTCCGGGCGCTGATGTCGGAGTGTGTCTGCCTCGGGTTCTGATCGACTGTGACCCGGCCGGGCCACCAGAAGCGTTCCCCGAGCAGGAACGCCAGGGCCGGGACGACGACCGTACGGACCAGCAGGGTGTCCAGCAGCACGCCGAGGCAGACGATGATCCCGATCTGGGTCAGGGTGATCAGCGGCAGCACGCCGAGGACGGCGAAGACGGCGGCCAGCAGGATGCCGGCGCTGGTGATGACACCGCCGGTGACCCGTAGCGCGGAGAGCATGCCCTGTCGGGTGCCGACGGCGCGGGCGTCCTCGCGGGCGCGGGTGACCAGGAAGATGTTGTAGTCCACGCCGAGCGCCACCAGGAAGACGAAGGCGAGCAGCGGCACCGTGGTGTCCAGTGCGGGGAAGCCGAGCACGTGGTCGAAGAGCAGCCAGGCGCCGCCGAGGCTGGCGAAGTAGGACGCGACGACGGTGACCACCAGCAGCACCGGGGCGAGCAGGCCGCGGAGCAGCAGGACCAGCACGGCGCCGACCAGCAGCAGGATCAGCGGCAGGATGACGCGTAGGTCCTCGGCGTCGGCCGCCGCCGCGTCGTACGTGCCGGCCACGGTGCCGCCGACGATGGCGCCGGTGGGGGTGTCCCCGCCGGCCGGGGCGGGCGGTGCGGAGCCCGGTACGGCGGCGACCGCGTCCCGCAGGGCTTCCAGCGTGCGGTCGGAGGCGGTGGTGCCGGGCTCGGCGTCGAGCACCACGTCGACCTGGGCGACTGTGGGGCCGGCGGTGCCGGGGCGGGCCGAGGCGACCCCGGGCACCTCGGCGGCGGCAGCGGCGACCGCCGGTACGGTGTCGGGTCGGGTCATCACCGCGACCGGCTGGGTGGTGCCGGCGGGAAAGGCGCGGGCAAGGGTCTGTGCCCCGGCGACCGCTTCGGGCTGCACCCGGAACTGCTCGGTCTCCGACAGCCCGGTCCGCAGGCCGAGGCCGCCGAGGGCGAGCGCGGCCAGCAGCAGCGCGGCCAGGGCCGCGACCGGCACCGGGCGGCGGATCACGGCGGCGCCGAGCCGGCCCCAGATCCGCCCCTCCCGAGCCTCGCTGCCGACGTGCGGTACGAACGGCCAGAACAGGCCGCGTCCGAGCAGCACCAGTGCGGCGGGCAGCACCAGCAGGGCCGACGCCATGGCCAGCAGGATGCCGGTGGCGCAGGCGACGGCGAGGGCCCGGTTGAGTTCCCGCTCGCTGAGCAGCAGGGTGAGCACGCCGAGCATGACGGTGCCACCGCTGGCGAGGATCGGTTCGGCGGTGCGACGCAGCGCGGCGCGCATGGCCGCGAAGCGGTCCTCCTCGCGGCGCAGTTCCTCCCGGTAGCGGGCGATCAGGAGCAGGGCGTAGTTGGTGGCGGCCCCGAAGACCAGGACGCTGGCGATGCCGGAGACGGCGCCGCCGGCGAAGTTGATGCCGACGGCGGGGATGACCGTGTCGAGGGCCCGCAGGGCGATCTGTTCGGTGGCGGCCACGACGGCCAGGGGCACCATCCACAGCAGTGGGCTGCGGTAGGTGACGAGCAGCAGCACCGCGACGACTGCGGCGGTGACGGCGAGCAGGGTGGTGTCGGCGCCGTCGAAGACCTTCGTGAGATCGGCGGTGAAGGCCGGGGGGCCGGTCACCTCGACGGTCAACTCGGCGGGGAGCGCCGTCAACGCCGTGCGGACCTCGGCCACCGTGGCGGCCACCGCCTCCTGGCCGCCCTCGGTGCTCAGCGGCACGGCGACCAACGCCACTGTGCCGTCGGGCGAGAGTTGCGGCGGCGCGACCTGACCGCCGGCGGTGAACCCGCTGAGGGCACCGGTGCCGGTGGCGACGGCGGTGCGGTCGCCGTCGGTGAGTGGCGCGCCGTCGTCGCGGGTCACCACCACGATCGCCGGTTGGACGTCGCTGGCCGGCAGTTCGTCCTGAAGTCGCTCGACCTGGGTGGATTGCCAGCGGTCGGACAGGCCGGTGGCGGAGACGGGTGCCGGGTTGTCAGGGACCGGCAGCCAGAAGACGGCCGCGCCCACGACGAGCGCCGCGAGGAGGGTGAACCAGGCGTTCAGGCGACGGCCCGCCACGCGGGAGAACACGGACATCAAGACCCCCAGCCAAAAGTATCTAGACAGCCGAGATTTTCGCCTATCAAGAAAGATGCTGCAACATCTCCCTCGTGGAGAATCTCGACGGACGAGACGAGGGTCTCACTCGGCTATGCTGCGAACCCGGGGAATCGGGAGGAAGCGGCGGGACGTGGCAGCTCACGGGATGTACCGTCGGCGCGACACGCGCCGGGACGTGTTGATCGCCGAGATCACGGCCGAGCTGCGGCGGTACGGCGTGGACGCCCAGCACGTCGGTCACGCCTTCGCCGGCCAGCACGGCCTCAACGCCACCGACCTGCAGGCACTTATCGCGGTGATGGACGCCGAACTGCTCGGCGACCCGATCACGCCGGGGCGGCTCGGCGAACACCTCGGCCTCTCCTCCGGCTCGGTCACCGCCCTGATCGACAGGCTGGAACGCGCCGGACATCTGCGCCGGGACCGGGACACCACGGACCGACGCAAGGTGCTGCTGCGCTACGCCCAACGGGGCGCCGAGCTGGCGATGGGCTTCTTCCGGCCGCTGGGCGAGCGCACCGACCGGGTGATGGCCGGCTTCCGCGACGACGAGCTTGAGGTGGTGTACCGGTTCATGACGGCGATGGGGGCCTCGCTGCGGGAGCACCGGGACGAGGTCCGTGCCGCCCGGACCGAGCCGAACCGACGTCGGGCGGAGTGAGTCGTGCTCGATCGCCTGGCGGCCGGACTCGCCGCCACCGCGCTGCGGCTGCCACCGGCGCGCACCCGACGAGTCACCGTGACCCGGGACATCGCGCTGCGGGTACGCGACGGGGTGATCCTGCGCACCGACCACTACGCGCCGGACCTGCCCGCCGCGCCCACCGTGCTGATCCGTACCCCGTACGGCCGGGCCGGACCGATGCGGCTGCTCTGCCGGCTCGCCGCCGAGCAGGGATTCCACGTGGTCATCCAGTCCTGCCGGGGCACCGGCGGCTCGGGCGGTGAGTTCGAGCCGTTCGTGCACGAGCGCGACGACGGTCTGGACACGCTCGACTGGCTGCGCCGGCAACCGTGGTGGACCGGCGCGTTCGGCATGTTCGGCGCCAGCTACCAGGGATTCGTGCAGTGGGCGCTCGCGGCGGACGCGGGCCCGCAACTGCGGGCGATGGTGGCGGTCGCCACCGCCTCGACCACCCGCGACTCCACCTACGCGGGGGAGTCCTTCGCCCTGGACACCGTGCTGACCTGGGCCGAGCTGCTACAGGCGCAGACCGTGCCCTGGCTGGCTCGTCAGTGGGAACTCAAGCGCGGCCAGCCGAGGCTCACCGCCGCCCTGGCCCACCTTCCGCTCATCGAAGCCGACCGGGTCGCCACCGGGGTGACAGTGCCGTTCTTCCAGGAGTGGCTGCGCCACCACACCCCGCAGGCCGACTACTGGCGCAGCCGGGTCTTCGACGACCGACTGCACCTGGTCAGCTCCCCGGTGGCGATGGTCAGCGGCTGGCACGACATCTTCCTGCCGGCCCAACTGCGCGACTACCAGGCGCTGCGGGCCACCGGTGCCCGCCCGCGCCTGGTGGTCGGGCCCTGGACACACGGCAGCCCCGGACTGTTCGTGGCCGCGTTGCGCGAGGGGCTGCGCTGGCTCGACAGCCACCTCTGCGACGACCCGGCCGGTGACGAGCGGGCGGCCGGTGCCACCCCACGGCCCGAGCCGGTGGACGAGGCGCCCGTGCGGGTGCACGTCGGTGGGGCCGGCGGTGGCTGGCGTGACCTGCCCGACTGGCCGCCACCGGCCGACGCCACCCGCTGGTACCTGCACCCGGGGGCGGCCCTGCGCACGTCGGACCCGGTGCCGTCGGCGCCCGACGGATTCTGGTACGACCCGGCCGACCCGACGCCTTCGCTCGGCGGTCCACTGCTTGTGGCCCAGCGGGCCGGACCGTTCGACAACCGCCCGGTCGAGGCCCGCCCCGACGTGGTGACCTGGACCAGTGAGCCGCTGGCGGCCGGGATCGAGGTGGTCGGGCCGGTCCGCGCCCAGATCCACCTGCGCAGTGAGCTGACCCACCTGGACGTCTTCGTGCGACTGTGCGACGTGGACCGTCGGGGGCGTTCGTGGAACATCTGCGACGGCCTGGTCCGGGTCGATCCGCAGCGGTTCCCCGCCGACCACGACGGCGCCGTCGTGGTACCTGTCGAGATGTGGCCCACCGCCCACCGCTTCGCCCCCGGGCACCGACTGCGGCTACAGGTCTCCGGCGGCGCTCATCCCCGTTACGCGCGCAACCCCGGCACCGGTGAGCCACTCGGCGCGGCTGTAACACTGCGTGGTGGATTCCGGGAGATCATGCACGATCCGGATCATCCGTCCGCAGTGGTCCTACCGGTTGTCCACTCTGCCTCTCAGCCTTCTCCAAGCTGAATCAAAGCGCCTCTGAGCTGGGCATACGCTGGTAAGCCGAGCTATCGTGGTGATACGCCCGGCGCCGTGCACCCGATTGGCCGGGCCCGCCTGTGAGCCTCTTCGCCGCGTACGCGGTGTCACTGTCGTGCCTGGCCCCTGACGATCAGCGAAGGGGGATCCATGACGCGGGCACCGGCAAATCTTCTCGCCGTTCGTAGTCTGCTGCTTGAGCATCTCAACCGTGACCCCAACCGCAGTCGCGACGAGGATCTCGAACCCAACGAGGTCGGCATCGTCGGCGACGTCAACCACCGAGGGGGCTACCACTGCGGGTCGGACCGGGTCGTCGCCAACGACTACTCGGTGGTCGAGTCGCCCCGCGACCGCAACGGCCTGACCCTCGACGCCGCCGCCCTGGACGTGGGGATGTTCCAGGTCAACTCCGGCGGCCGTACCCACAACCTGGTCACGTTCTCGACCTGGTGCGTGGCGCAGTGCGTGGCCAACGCCCCGGACACCCGGGACATCCGCGAGATCATCTACTCACCGGACGGCACAGTGGTCCGGCGCTGGGACCGGCTCGGTCGTCGCAGCACCGGCGACCGGTCCCACCTGTGGCACACCCATTTCAGTTTCTTCAGGGACTCGATCAAGGCCAACCGCGACCAGCGACCCCTGTTCCGCCGCTACCTGACCACCATCGGACTGCTCAGGTCCGAGGAGGGGGAGAACGACATGACACCCGAGGAGCACAACTGGCTCAGGACCGTTCACCGCAACCTCACAGTCCTGGACGGGCGCAACCCGATCGGGCAGACCTACACCCGGATGTCGATGGGCGAGGACCACACGGACCCCGCCTTCCGGGTCGCCCATCCGACACTGCGCAGCATCGGCGCCCAGCTCACCGCGCTGCAGAGCACTGTGGAGTCGCTTGTGAACCGGGACTTCACCGATGAGCAGGCGATCGTCGCCGGAGTGCTGGCCGGCCTCTCCCCGCAGGAGATAGCCGCGGCGATCCCGCCCACCGTGGCCGAACAGGTCGTCAGTGAGTTGAGTCGGCGGCTGGCGGCCTGAGACGACGGACCGACGAGTGGCGGCCGGCTACCGGCCGCCACTCGTCGCCGTGCGTTCAGCCCCGAGGGACCGTACGAGTCAGAGCGGACGGACGTTGTCCGCCTGCGGGCCCTTCTGGCCCTGGGTCACGTCGAACTCGACCTTCTGGCCCTCGGTCAGCTCGCGGTAGCCGCCGGACTGGATGGCCGAGTAGTGGACGAAGACGTCGGGTCCTCCGCCGTCCTGCTCGATGAAACCGAAGCCCTTTTCGGAGTTGAACCACTTCACGGTGCCGGTTGCCATGCGTACTCTCTCCCTGTTCCATGCGGGCGACCCCTGGCTTCCGCGCCGGTGATCGCCCAATACCTTCCCGACAGTAACCGGTGAATAGCGTATTTGCCGGCCGAAGCGCCTCAGGCGGTGCGGCGGATGCGCGCCGGGGGCGGCCAGGATCAGGGTTCACCCTCAGGGGCGCCGCCGGGAGGATGGGGAGGAAACCCGATTCCCACGGTGGCGGCCAGGTCCTAGCGTACGAGGCATGGCGGACCAGTTGGCTCAGGTCGGAGAGCTCCCCGTGGTCGTGCTGATGGCGGTGCTCGGGGTGGTCATGCTCTTCGACGCGGTGCCGCTGTTCGGGGTGCTCGTGCCCGGCGACGTGGCGGTGCTCGCCGCCGTGGCGGTCGGTAGCCCCACCACCGGGTTGGCGACCTTCGTCGCCGTGGTCACCGGATGCCTCACCGGTTGGTCGCTGAGCTTCCTGGTCGGCCGGCGGTGGGGTGACCGACTGCGGCACAGCCGTTTCGGCGGCTGGGTCGGCGAGACGCGGTGGACGGCGGCGGAGGCGATCCTGCGCCGCGACGGTGGCCGGCTGGTACTGATCGCGCCCTTCCTGCCGGTGTTCAACGCGTTGCTGCCGCTCGCCGCGGGCGGGCTGCACATGTCGTACCGACGGTTTCTCGGGTTCGCGGCGCTCGGGGCGGCCGGCTGGGCGGGCCTCTACCTGGTGGTGGGCACCGCGTCGCGGACACTGGCCGGGCTGCTGCCGGCCGGAGCGAGTCCGCTGCTGGTGACCATGCTCGGCGGACTGCTGCTGGCGGCACTGGTGCTGCTGGGCACCCGGCGGCGGCTGCGCGCGGTCACCCGCTGAATCGCGGGTGGCTGTCGGACCTGTCGGGCAGGATCAGGACATCACCGCACCGACCCGGGAGGAACCCTGCCGTGAGCACCGCACCGCAGCTCATCCGTCGCTACTTCGCGCTCGCCGGTGAACCCGACAGCGATGCCTACTTCGCGCTCTTCGCCCCCGACGCGGTCGTCGAGGACGAGGGCCGGACCCACGAGGGCATCGCCGCGATCCGGGCATGGCGGCAGGAGGTGCCGCTGGTGTCGTACGAGATCACCGACGTGACGCAGACGCCGGAGGGGACGGTGGTCACCGCCACCATCACCGGCGACTTCCCCGGCAGCCCCCTCGCCGGTCTGCGGTACCGCTTCGAGGACTACGACGACAACCAGATCCGCCGACTGCGCATCGCTCCCTGACCGGCGCGGCGGTCACCAGCCGCGGGCGCGCCACTCGGCCAGGTGGGGGCGTTCCGCGCCGAGCGTCGAGTCCCGACCGTGCCCCGGGTAGAACCAGGTCTCGTCGGGCAGCCTGTCGAACAGCTTGTGCTCGACATCGTCGATGAGGGCGGCGAACCGCTGCGGATCCCGGTCGGTGTTTCCTACTCCACCCGGGAAAAGGCTGTCACCGGTGAAGAGGTGCGGCACGCCACCGGGGTCGCGGTAGAGCAGCGCCACCGAGCCCGGGGTGTGGCCCCGGAGGTGGATGACCTCCAGAGCGCAGTGGCCGACCGGCACGACGTCGCCGTCGGTGAGGGGCTGCGCCTCGATCGGCAGCCCGTCCGCGTCGTCGGCGTGTACCAGCGCGCGGGCCCCGGTCTTGGCCACCACCTCTTCCAGGCCCACCCAGTGGTCCATGTGCTGATGGGTGGTCACCACCGTGGCGAGCCCCGCGTCGCCGATCAGCTCCAGCAGGCGCGGCGCCTCGTTCGCGGCGTCGATGAGCACCTGCTCGCCGGTGTCGGCACAGCGCAGCAGGTACGCGTTGTTGTCCATCGGACCGACCGACACCTTGGTGATGGTCAGCTTGTCGAGTTCGCGTACCGCCGGCGGGCCGCCGGGCGTGACTTCTCCGCTGTAGGTCATGGCTCCTAGATCCATTCGGGCGGGCGGGGCAACTGCCCGTCGGGGGTGACGGTCAGCGTGGTGCCAGGGTCCCGACCGGTCAGCCACGCGGCGAGGTCGGCCGCGGCACCGGCGATGACCGGCGCCTGGGCCCGGTCACCGAGCACCAGTTCGTGGCTGCTGCCGTCGAAGCGCAGCACCATCGCCGGTGCGTCGTCGCGATCGGCGAAGCCGCTTGTCACCTCGTGCAGCAGTCGGTGACCGAAGGCCGGTGACCAGTCCGTGGGCCGGTACCCGGCCGCCAGGTCGACGTGGTGGACCTCCAGCTCCCGCAGCCGACCCCAGACCAGCATGGCGGCCGGCCAGGAGCCGTTGCGGGTCTCGACGGTGGCACCCCACGCGGGCGCCGGCATCGCGGCGACGGCCTCGGCGAACCGGTCCGCACTGCGCCGCAGGTCGTCCAGCTGTTCCTCGGCGGTACGCGTGGCACCCGCCTCGATGTCGGCGGTCCGGGCCGCGGCGCTGGCGTACATCGGGATCCGCTCGCCGGTGCGTGCCGAGGTGAGCAGGTTGACGAAGCCGTCGGCGTTGCGGCAGACGTGGGCCAGCACGTGCCCTCGGCTCCACCCCGGCAGCAGGGACGGCGCCGCGAGGTCGGCGGCGTCGAAGGAGGCCGCCGTCCGCAGCAGGCGGGCCGTGGCGTCGTCCACGTCGCCGGTCAGCAGCAGCGGATCCATCGTCACGTTGCTGACCCTAGCGGGCCCGTGTCTACCGCGTCGCCGGGGAATTCACTTCCGGTGCGGCGTGGTCCGACCTACCGTCTGTGCCAGCGACTTCCTCGACCCGGGGCGCGGACGCCTCGCCTGCTGCGGCGCGGTCCGGTGACCATCGAGGGAGGTCGAGCAGGTTCGCGCGCGGCGCCGGAGCGGAGGAGGTGGTGGTCATGCCGGTCACCGCACCCGTGGATCACCCGCACCGACCCTGAACGAGGAGCCATGACCATCACGTTGACCGCCCTGGGCTGGGACACCGACCGGGCGGCGTACCTGCGACGTATCCGTACCGACAAGCGTCCCGGCCGGGTGGCCCGCGTCGACCGCGGCGTCTGCACCGTGCTCACCGAGGACGGCCCGGTGCGCGCCTCGACTGGCGGAGCCGTACTGGCCGCTGCCGTCGGTGACGCCACCCGGCTGCCCGGCGTCGGCGACTGGGTGCTGCTGTGCGCCTGGCCCGACGGGCGGGTGACGGTGGAGGCGGTGCTGCCGCGGCGTACCGCGTTGATCAGGCGCACCGCCGGCAAGGACGCCAGTGGTCAACTGCTGGCCGCCAACCTTGATGTGGCCGCGGTGGTGGAGCCGGTGCATCCGGCGCCGGACGCCGCCCGCATCGAACGGCTGCTCTCCCTGGTGCACGAGTCGGGTGCCCGGCCGCTGGTGGTGCTGACCAAGACCGACCTGGCGGCCGATCCGGCGGCGGTGGCGCGGCAACTCTCGGCCCTCGCGCCCGGCGTGCCGGTGCTGCCGGTGAGCGCCGAGCGCGGCACCGGACTGGCGCCGCTGCGCGCCGAGGTCGGCCCCGGCCGCACCCTCGGGCTGCTCGGACCCTCCGGTGCCGGCAAGTCGAGCCTGGTCAACGCGCTCGTGTCGGCGGTGGTGATGCCCACCCAGGCGATTCGTCGGGTCGATGGCAAGGGTCGGCACACCACCACCTGGCGGGCGCTGGTGCCGCTGCCCGGCGGGGGTGCCGTGGTGGACACCCCCGGGGTGCGGGCCGTCGGCCTGCTCGACGGCTCGACCGGGCTCGACCGTGCCTTCGCCGACATCGCCGAACTGGCCGCCGACTGCCGGTACGGCGACTGCGGACACGAGGCCGAACCGGGTTGCGCGGTGCGGGCGGCGCGGGATTCCGGGGCGTTGACCGCCCGCCGCTGGGAAAGCTGGCGCCGGCTGCAACGGGAGATCGCCCACGAGACCCGCCGCCACGCCACCCGCCCCACCCGCACGGCACGCGCCCCCCGCCGCACCCCCCACCCCCACTGACCCACCCCACCCACCCCACCCCCACCCCCACCCTCCCTCCCGGTTCGCGATCATGCAGTTGTGGTGGG
>NZ_BOOZ01000050.1 GCF_016863495.1 Micromonospora andamanensis | reverse complement strand
TTGTGGTTGTTGTTCTGCCGCTTTATGCGGCATATGTCCACGACCACAACTGCATGATCGGCGCAGGCTGGGTCAGGGGTGGTCGGTGAGGAGGTTGAGGCGGTGGGCGATGGCGGCGGCTTCGACGCGGTTCGTCACGTCCAGTTTGGCGATGATCCGGGAGACGTGCACGCTCGCCGTCTTGGGCGAGATGAACAGTTGCTCGGCGATGCGGCTGTTGCTGTGTCCCGCGGCGACCAGGCGCAGCACCTCGCGTTCCCGCTCGGTGAGCAGATCCGCGCCGGGGCGACCCCGGCCCGCACCACGCAGGCCCACCCGGCGGGCCAGGGTGGCCGCCCGCTCGGCGAGCCGGATCGCGCCGAGCCCGTCGGCCAGCGCGGCGGCCTCGCTCACCGCCGCGCCGACCTCGTCCCGCTCCCCCGCGCCCGCCGCCGCCTCGGCGTACCCCAGCAGCACCCGCGCCAGTTCCCCGGGCTGACCGGCGGTCCGCCAGGCCGCCACCGCCGTCTGCCAGGCGGCGAGGGGCCCGGCACCGGCCGTCGCGATGACCTCGGCGGCGTACGCCCGCTCGGCGGGGAACCGGGCCGCGACGCCGCCAGCCAGCGTGGCCACCTCGGCGGCCATCTCCTCGTCGCCAGTGTGCCGGGCGGCCCGCGCCGTCGCGGCAAGCACCGGCCAGCCGTAGCGGGGGTAGTCGACGATCGCGGGATCGGCCAGGCTCGCCTGCGCCGCCCGGACCGCCTCGAACCGGTCGTCGGCCACCAGCGCCGCCTCCAGGCGCAACTGGTGCAACGGCAGCCGGTTGTGCGGATGCAGGTACGGCTTGGTGAGGAAACCCAACGCCCGGCCGACCGTCTCGTCGGCGCGGGGATGCCCCTGCGCCAACCGCAGGACGGCCCGCAGTTGCAGCCAGTGCAGCCCGGAGACACCCGGCGGGTCGAGCCGGGCCGCCTCGGCACACACCTGGTCGGCCTCCGACCAGCGGCCCAGCGCCAGCAGCGCCTCCGCCCGGTTGGAGAGCAGGTACGCCCCGGTGGAGCGACTGATGCCGACCCGACGCGCCTCGTTCATCCCGTCGGCGGCGGCCTGCGCCGACTCGTCGTACCGGCCCAACTCGAAGAGCACGTCGGAGATGTGCACAAGTGCGCTGACCAGCGCCGGCACCTCCCCGGCGGCGCGGGCCAGCGCCTCACAGCGGCGTAGCTCGGCCAGCCCGAGATCCGCCGCGCCCTCCCGGCGACTGAGCACCGCGAGCTGCACCGGCAGCAGTGCGCAGTCGGTGCCACCGGTCTGCGCCGCGGTCACCACCTCGGCGGCGATCCGGGCCGCGTCGGCATGGTCGATGCGGGCCAGATGATCAGCGAGGTCGGCGAGCAGCAGCAGCCGCTCCGGACCGTCCGTCACCCCGGAAACCAGCCGGTACGCCTCCCGCAGCTCGGTCGCGCCGTCGCTCTTGCCGAGCATGGCCAGCATCCGGCCGCGCCGGTCCAGCAGCCGTGCCGCACGCAGCGGCTGCGCCCCGGAGTCCACCTCGGCCAACGCGGCCCGGGTCAGGGTCAGCGCGCGCTTGTAGTCCCCGGCGGTGGTCGCCGCGCTGAGTGTCTCCTCCAGCACCGCGAGGTGATCCATGCCGAGCCGGTCGGCCGCGTCGGGCACCAGCTCCCACAATTCCAGTACCCGTTCCAGCAGCCGGGTCTGCTCCGCGTACGCGTACCTGTCGGCGGCGGCGCAGGCGGCCACCCGGGCGGTCACCAGGGCTCGGGGATGATCGTGGGCTGCGTGCCAGTGGTGGGCGATCTCGGCCGGGGCCCGGCCGGCGGCGACCAGGTACGGCTGAGCCTCGATGGCGGCGGCGAACCGGGCGTGCAGCCGGGCGTGCTCACCGGGCAGCAGCTCGTCGTGGACCGCCTCGCGGACCAGGGCGTGCCGGAACTCGTAGTCGCCGTCCGGGTCGGCGACCAGCAGCTGAGCGGCGACTGCGGCCCGCAGGGCGTCGTCCAGCTCCGCCTCGGGCAGGCCGGCGACCTCGGCGAGCAACTGGTGGGACAGGCGGTTGCCACCGGCGGCGGCGATCCGCAGTACCCGCTGGGCGGGCTCGGGCAGCCGGTCCACCCGGGCCAGCAGGAGATCGCGCAGCGTGTCCGGCAGCGCGGCGCAGCCGATCGGGCTGCCGGCGGCGGCCAGTTCCTCGATGAACAGGGGGTTGCCCTGGGTACGGTCGTGGATGTCGTCGACCGCCCGGGCGGCCGGCTCGGCACCGAGTAGGCCGGCGAGGACCGCCCCGGTGCCGTCCCGCTCCAGCCGGGACAGCTCGACCCGCTCGACACCCCGGGCCCGGTCCAGCTCGGCCAGGAAGGGCCGCAGCGGGTGGCCCCGGTGCAGTTCGTCGGTGCGATAGGTGCAGACCAGCAGCAGCGGGCCGGGGTGGCCCGCCCGCACCAGGAAGCCGATCAGATCGCGGGTCGACCGGTCCGCCCAGTGCAGATCCTCAATCGCCACTATCAGTGGCTGGTCGGCGGCGAGCCGGCCGAAGAGCTGGGCGACCAGGTCGAACAGGTAGCCACGGGGGGCGTCCGAGGGTGGTGCGGCGGCGGGCGCGGTGACGCCGGCCGGTCGGGCCAGCTCCGGCAGCAGGCGGGCGAACTCGCCGTCGTACCCGTCGAGGACGCCGGTCCCGTCGCGGCGCAGCACCGCCCGCAGAACCGCGGCGAACGGGGCGAACGGCAGGCCGGCCTCACCGAGTTCGAGGCACTGCCCGACCAGCAGGCGGGCGTTGTCGCCGACGGAGCGCCCGAACTCCTCCAGCAGGCGGGTCTTACCCACCCCGGCCTCGCCGCCGACCAGGAGGGTGACCGGCTCCCCGGCGCGGACGCGGGCGACCGCCTCGCGTAGCCGGGTCATCTCACGCTGGCGGCCGACGAGGACGGTACTGGTGGGGCGGACGGTCACGGCACCGAGCATGCCACGCCGAGCCTCGCCGCCCTGCCGGCCGTTCTCTCGGCTCCCGTCCGTCGGGCCGCTGCCGGCGCCTGTAGCGGTGTCCGCGACCGAACCGGTTCTGACGATCCTGCTGGTGACTGTGCCTCCGCTGACGTCCGGGCCGGTGCTGGTGTCGCCGTCGATGGCCGTAACCGCGCCGGCCCCGGCACCTGTGCTGGTGTCGGGGCGGGCGCGGGGCGGCTGGTTCTCCATCCCGGCGCGCTCAGTGACGGGCCTCGTCGGTACCCGTGCGGTGATGCCTGCGGTTCAGCCAGCCGCGTGCCGAGCGGTGCGGCAGCGACCGGGCCAGCCGGTCCCGGGCGGCCTCGGCCCGCAGCTCGGCGGAGTGCGTACGGTAGAGGGTGAGCATGAGGTTGGCGTCGTGACCGAACATGTCGGGCTCCCTGCGATCGTCGTCAACTGGTGACATTGACTCTGCTCGCGAAGGTGCCGCCGGGGCATGGGCAGAGTGCCTGATCTGTGCCCGCTCGCCCTCCTTACGCCGGGTCGTTGGCGGCGTAGCGGGGTCGTAAGGTACTCAGCCGGCCGCGGATCAACGGTGCGGCGGGCGACCACTAGACTCGACGCCATGGCAAAGCCCCAGGAGAAGGTCTCGTTCGGCCAGCGGCTGAAGCAGATCGGGTTGGTGTTCCGGTTCACCGCCAAGCAGGACAAGTGGTTCGCCCCGCTGGCGACCGGTGCGGTGCTGATCCCGCTCGCGCTGACCGTTGTCGCGGTCGCGCTCTGGGGCTGGCTCTGGTTGCCGCTGGGCATCCTGTTCGCCCTGCTCTGCCTGTTGATCGTGCTCAACCTCCGGTCGAACCGGGCGATGATGAACGCGGCCGAGGGGCAGCCGGGCGCCGCCGCGCAGATCATGGAGAACATGCGCGGTGACTGGCGGGTCTCCCCGGCGGTCAGCTCGACCACCCAGATGGACATGGTGCACCTGGTCATCGGCCGTCCCGGCGTGATCCTGCTGGCCGAGGGCAACCCGCAGCGGGTCCGCGGGCTGCTCGGCCAGGAAAAGCGTCGACTCGCCAAGGTGATCGGCAACGCCCCGCTCTACGACTACGTCATCGGGCAGGACGAGGGCGAGCTGCCGATCCGTAAGCTGCGGATGACGCTGATGCGGCTGCCCCGCAATCTCAGCGGCAAGGACGTCAACTCCCTGGACAAGCGGCTCAAGGCTCTTACCGCCCGCCCGCAGATGCCCAAGGGGGCCATACCCAAGAACCTGCGCCCGCCGCGCGGCGCGTTCCGCCAGTCGCGCGGTCGCTGACCAGCCGCCCTGTTCCACGGCAGACCCGCACCCCCGTGCGCCGCCGATCAGCACCCCTGATCGGCGATGCGCGGGGGTGATGCCTTTCGCGGGTCCGCGCGAGCGGAACGGATCACCGCTGCGCGGGTTCATGCGTTTCGCGGGTCAGCGCGCCAGCGCGAGAGTGGGACGGATCACCGTTGCGCGGGGGTGACGACGGAGCCGGTGAGGCGGTCGTGCAGGCCGCGCCGGTGCTGGTCCATCAGCAGGGCGGGGACGACCAGGGCCAGCAGCACCCCACGCAGCAGTGCCCGGAGCAGACCGATCCGGCCGCCGTCGGTCCAGTCGACGCACCGGATCCGGGTCAGGTACATGCCGGGGGTCTGGGCGAACAGGCCCAGGAAGACGCCGTACAGCAGGATCAGCACCAGCACCGGTGCCCAGGCGTCCCGGGCCGGGCTGGCGAACAACCCGGACGCGAGTAGGCAGAGAATCCAGTCGATGACCAGCGCCCCGAACCGGCGACCCAGGTCGGCCGGGACGAAGTCGGGGTCCGTGGCGGGGGGCGGCGAGGGACGCGGCTGGGTGGTCACCCGCACGAGCCTAGTCAGCGCCGGAACCGACCCGGTGCAGGCCCGACGCCCGGCGGGAAGCGTACGCGTACCGGAAGCGGAAGCTGGCGCCGAACCGAGCCGGACCCGGCCGTCGGGGCCGACCGGAACGGACGCCGGGCGGATCGGCACGGGTGTCGGGGCCGGGCCGACGCGTGGCGCCAAAAAGGACCAACCTCATCAAGTTTCACTACACTGGCACAGCCGGACCCGTTCCTCGGGTGTGAGGTGTCCGGGTCAGGCACCGGGGTGACCCAACGCGAGGGACGTAACACGGCAGAAACACTGGAGACATGGCCGGGCAACCGCACGGCCATAGCGTCGCCAGGAGCCTAGCTACCCGTGGACGTGCCAGGAGGACGAGTGTTCGCCAATCCCGAGGAACTCCTGCGATACCTCAAGAACGAGGACGTGAAGTTCGTCGACGTTCGTTTCTGTGACCTGCCCGGCGTGATGCAGCATTTCAACCTGCCGGTGGAGTCCGTCGACGACAACTTCTTCACTGACGGTCTCGCTTTCGACGGGTCGTCGATCCGCGGCTTCCAGGCGATCCATGAGTCGGACATGCTCCTGCTCCCGGACGTCGCGACCGCCTTCATCGACCCCTTCCGCGCGCAGAAGACCCTCGCGCTGAACTTCTTCATCCACGACCCGTTCACCCGCGAGGCGTACTCGCGTGACCCGCGCAACGTGGCGAAGAAGGCCGAGGCGTACCTCGCTGCCAGCGGCATCGCGGACACCGCCTACTTCGGCCCCGAGGCGGAGTTCTACATCTTCGACTCGATCCGCCACGAGACCTCCGCCCACCAGGCCTTCTACTACATCGACTCGATCGAGGGCGCCTGGAACACCGGTCGTGAGGAGGAGGGCGGCAACCGCGGTTACAAGACCGCGTACAAGGGTGGTTACTTCCCGGTGCCGCCGGTCGACCACTACGCCGACCTGCGCGACCAGATCGTCCGCCGGCTCATCGACACCGGTTTCACCGTGGAGCGCTCGCACCACGAGGTCGGCACCGCCGGCCAGGCGGAGATCAACTACAAGTTCTCCACCCTGCTGCACGCCGGTGACCAGCTCCAGCTCTTCAAGTACATCGTGAAGAACACCGCCTGGGCCGCCGGCAAGACCGCCACCTTCATGCCGAAGCCGCTCTTCGGCGACAACGGCTCCGGCATGCACACCCACCAGAGCCTCTGGCTGGGCGGCGAGCCGCTGTTCTACGACGAGACCGGGTACGCCGGCCTGTCCGACATGGCCCGCTGGTACATCGGTGGTCTGCTGCACCACGCCCCGTCGCTGCTGGCCTTCACCAACCCGACCGTCAACTCGTACCGCCGCCTGGTGCCCGGCTACGAGGCGCCGGTCAACCTGGTCTACTCGCAGCGCAACCGCTCCGCCTGCACCCGCATCCCGGTCACCGGCAGCAACGCCAAGGCCAAGCGGGTCGAGTTCCGGGTGCCGGACCCGTCGGCGAACGTCTACCTCGCCTTCTCGGCGATGCTGATGGCCGGCCTGGACGGCATCAAGAGCAAGATCGAGCCGCCGGCGCCTATCGACAAGGACCTCTACGACCTCCCGCCGGAGGAGTGGGGCGACGTCAAGCAGGTGCCGGGCTCGCTGCCGGCCGTGCTCGACTCGCTCGAGGCCGACCACGACTACCTGCTCGACGGCGGTGTCTTCACCCCCGACCTGATCTCCACCTGGATCGACTGGAAGCGGGCCAACGAGGTCGACCCGGTGCGGCTGCGCCCGACCCCGCACGAGTTCGCGATGTACTTCGACTGCTGATCGCTCAGCGCCATCCGGGCCGGCTCCGCACTTCGCGGGGCCGGCCCGTGGCATGTCGGCCCCCGCAATATCTTCGCGTCCGATATATTCAGCGGGTGGACACTCCGCTACGCGAACCCACCTTCCTCATCCTGACCGCGCTCGCCCGCGAGCCGATGCACGGCTACGCGATCATCGGCGAGGTCGCGGCCCTCTCCGACGGGCGGCTGTCGCTGCGCCCCGGCACCCTCTACGGCGCGTTGGACCGGCTCACCGACGCCGGCCTGGTCGAACTCGACCGGGAGGAGACAGTCGACGGGCGGCTGCGCCGCTACTACCGCCTCTCCCCCACCGGTGACGCGACGCTCGCCGCCGAGACCGAACGGCTGCGCCGCAACGTCGAGGCCGCCACCGCCCGACTCCGCGCCCGCTCGGTGCAGCCGCTCGCACCGCGTACCGCCGGAGGTCTGGCATGAGCGAGTGTCAGCGAGCGAATCATCAACGCAGTCCACTTGAGCCTCAGGCCGGCACGCAGCGAAGCGGAGGGCCGGCATGAGCACGCTTGAGCGTCGCTACCGGCACCTGCTGCGGGCGTACCCGATGGACTATCGCCACGACCGGGGCGACGAGATCGTCGGGACGTACCTCGACCTGGCGGACCCGCGACGACGCTGGCCCTCCGTCGCGGACGCCGCCGACCTCGTGCGTGGAGGTCTCCGCCAGCGGCTGCGGGCCGCCGGCGCCAACGACCTGGCCCCCGGGGTACGCCTCGCGGCGCTGCTCGCGCTGACCACCGCCGCCTTCCTGGCCGGCTTCTGGGCACTCGTCGAGCAGTATCCGCCACCCGCCGAGGCGGGCGTGCCGGTGTTCGGCCCGTTCACGTCGACAGGCATCGTCGCGTGGCTGGCATGGCTGGTCGTGGCGGTCCTCGTGCTCGTCGCACCGGGCCGGGCCACCCGGGTGGCCGTCGCCGGGGCGGTGCTGGCCACCGTGGCGGTTCTCCTGGTGAGCCCGGTCGCCGGCCTGCCCCGGCCGCCGCTGCTGGTGCTTGTGCCACAGGTCGCCCTCGGTGTGCTGGCGCTCGCCGTCGACAGCCACCTGCCGTTGCCGGCTCGGGCCCTGCCGATCGTGGCAGCGGTGGGTGGGTACGTGTTCGGGCACGCGTACTACTGGGACGCCTATCGGTGGAGCGCCGAACAGGTGCTGCCGGCGACCGGGATGGTGCTGTTGGGGGTCGGGGTGCTGCTCGCGGTCGGGTTGGCCATGCGACGGGACTGGCGGGGCGGCTGGGCGGTGGTCGTCCTGCTCACCCCGATCGGCCTGCTCAGCGTGCACATCCTGGCCGGGGCGGTGGACGGTCTCGGTGGTGCACCGCGTCCGACCTACCCGACCCTTGTCGGCGCCGCCCTCACCGTCGGGCTGCTCGGGCCGGCCGTGCTGCCGGCCGCCGTGGCTCTGCGCCGTCGCCTCGGCGGCAGCCCCAGCGCACCCTGCCCCACCTGCGGCACCCGCCGCTGACCCAGCCCCTACCGCACCCGACCCCACCGCACCCGACCTCACCGTGCCGGGCTCCCCACCATGCCGGGCCCCACCATGCCGGGCCCCACCATGCCGGGCCCCACCATGCCGGGCCCCACCGTGCCGGGCTCCACGGCGACCGGCATCCGTGGCAGTTCCGGTGCTGTCGCAGCGGCGTGTCGGGCACCTTTGCTGCCACAATTCGGGCGTGCGCCAGCGCGGATTCGGGATCAGTGGGGTGGGGGCGTTCTCGGTGAGCGGTGGGCGGACAGGAATCGGATGACTGCGGCGAGGACCAGGGTCGTCATCACGATCGCGCCCGGGGCCTTGGTCAGCCGGGCCAGGCTGGTGCCGTCCGGCAGGGCGAGGAACGAGGCCAGCGCACACGGCAGCGCGAACCAGCCGGTCCGGCTGGCCGCCACCGCGAGCAGCGCCAGCGGCCAGGTGGCGTACCACGGGTGAAACACCGGCGCGAGCACCACAGTCGCCCCCAACGCCACCCCCGCACCCCCCAACACCACCCCACCCCCACGAGAGGCCGCGTTGATCATGAAGTTATTGCCCGGGCAAGCGCTTGCCCATGGCAGTAACTTCATGATCAACGCGGCTGGGTAGGGGTAGGAGTGGGGGTGGGGATGGCGGAGGGTGGAGAGGGTGTGGGACCAGAGGAGGGGGAGGAAGGCTGCCAGGAGGAGGAGTCCGGCGATGCGGGTCACCGGGACCGCGTCGGGTTGCCGGCCGAGCAGCTCACCGACGTAGTCGACGAGCATGCCGACGGCTGTCGACGGCGAGGTCCACTGCACGGTGTCGCCGCTGCGGCCCAGCCCACCGAGCCAGCCGAACCCGAGACCGGTCAGCAGCGAGGGGACCAGCAGCCCACCGAAGACCCCGACCGCCAGCAGGCCCCCGTCACGCAGCAGTTTCCGCACGACGGGTCGACCCCGTACGGCGGCCAGCGCCGCGAACGGCAGCACCACCACGGCGGTGGCCTTCACCGACACCGCCAGTCCGAACAACGTCCCGGCCACCAGCAGCACCCAGAGCCCACGCCGCCCCGGACCGTGGACCAGCATCAGCAGGGCGGGCAGGAGCAGGCCGAGCATCACCGCGTCGTTGTGTGCCCCGGCCACCAGGTGCACCCCGACCAGCGGGCAGGCCAGCAGCAGCCAGGTCGCTCGCCGGGGCGGGACGCCGGCTGCCCGGGCCAGGCCGGGCAGGCAGGCCGCCGCCGCCAGCACGCCCGCGAGGGCCAGTACCCGCAGCAGTACCAGCGTGCCGACAAGTCCGCCGCCGAGCACCACTGTCAGGGCGGCGAGCAGCACGAAGAACGGCCCGTACGGTGCCGGGGTGTCCCGCCAGACCGGCGCGACCGCCTCGACCCAGGGGCATCCGGCCGCGGCCACCCCGGTGACGTACGGATCACCACCGTCGGCGTAGATCCAACCCTGGCAGGCGTACGAGTAGACGTCCCGGCTACCCAGCGGAGCGGTCACCAGCAGCGGCAGCGTCCACCAGCCGACTGTCACGTACGCCCACCTGGTCGACGGGGCACCGGCGCGCAACGCCCACCAGGAGCCGACCGTGGCGACCGTGCCGAGCAGCCACAGCGTGACGGTCAGCGGGCCGCCGTCGGGTGCGGTGGTGGCGTCGGGCAGCGCACCGCCGAGATATCCGGCGACCGCCAGCAGCAGCGCCCCGACCAGTCCGACGTACCGGGCCAGCAGGTCGCGGTGGCCCGCGGGCCGGGCATCGCCGAGCCCCGGAACGCTGCGGGCGCCGGACGCGGAGCGGGGACCGAGGTGGGAACGGGCGCCGGGATCGGTCACCGGCCGTACCTCTCCTCCAGTGCGGTGTCCAGGGACGCCCCGCCGGAACCGGCCTACTCGACAGGCACCGGTTGCCGGGCCGCCGTCCGGGCCTCCTTCGCCGACCGTACCAAGCGGACCGCCACCACGATCACGAACAGCGTCATCAGCGGCGCACCCACCGTCTTGGTGTACCGGGGCAGCCCGGTGCCGTCGGCCAGCACCAGGAACGCGGCGTAGACGGTCACCGCGCTGAACCACCAGGTGCGCTGCGCGGTGGCGGCGAGCAGCGCCAGCGGCCAGAACCAGTACCAGGGGTGGAACAGCGGGGCGAGCGCCACGGTCGCGGTCAACGCCAGCGCGGCGTGCCAGAGCGGTTCGCGGTGGCGGGCCCGGAACCACAGCCACACCAGCACTGCCGCCAGCACCAGCACCGCGATGGCCCGGGTCACCGGCAGCGCGTCGATGTGCTGGCCGAACGGCAGCGCCAGGTAGTTGACGGTCTGCCCGACGGCGGTCGGCGGGGAGGTCCAGGCGACCACCTCGTTGCCGTGGGACAGCCCGGTGATCCAGCCGAGGTCCAGCCCGGCGGCGAGGGTCACCCCGAACAGCGTGGCCACGGTACCGCCGACCACGGGCGTACCGTGGCGCAGCAGCGCGCGCAGCGAGAAGCCGCCGGTGATCGCGGCGAGCGCCGCGAACGGCACCACCACCAGCGCGGTCACCTTGATCCCGGCGGCCAGGCCGAGCACGACGCCGCCGGCCAGCAGCGGCCAGGGCCGCCCCGGGCGGCTGACCACCACGGCCAGCCCGGCCACCAGCAGCCCGACCATCAGGGCGTCGTTGTGCACGCCGGAGATCAGGTGCACCCCGACCAGCGGGCTGGCCAGGGTGAGCCAGAGGGCGCGCTCGACAGGTACGCCGCAGCGACGGGCCAGCACCGGCAGGCAGGCGGCGGTAAGCGCCACACCGGCCACGGCCAGTACCCGGAACAGCGCGATGCTGCCGATCAGGGAACCTGTCGCGGCGACCACCGCGCCGGAGAGCACCACGAACAGCGGACCGTACGGCGCGGGAGTGTCCCGCCAGATGTAGGACATGGTGTCCAGCCACGGACAGGGCAGCGTGGAGACGCCGTACTCGTACGGGCTGATGCCGTTGGCGTAGCTCGCCCCCTGGCAGGCGTACGCGTAGGCGTCCCGGCTGCCCAGCGGCGGGGTGAACAGGAACGGCAGCACCCACAGCCCGGCGGTGACCAGGGCCCACCGGGCCGACGGCACCCGGTCCCGCAGCGTCCACCAGGCCACCGCCATGGCGGCGGTACCGAACAACCACAGACCGATGATCAGCGGCCCGTTCGGCCCCAGCCAGATCTTGACCGGGTTCGGTCGCAGGTCCCCGTCGGGCAGGGCGCCCCCGAGGAACGCCGCCACGGAGAGCATGATCGATCCGGCCAGTCCGGTCCAGCGAACGAGGTGATGGGGCACGTCCGCCATGCTGCCAGTACCGCGCGCGCGGTCCGGAGGTGGGCATCGTCAGCGGCCGGCCGGACAGTGCCAGACCGGCCCAACCAAGCCGGACAGCTGGGCGGTGCCGGGCCGGGCTCAGCCGGACGGGCAGTGGCCGGACGGCCGCAGGTTGCTGGTGATCTCGAAGGTGCCGGCGGTGCGGGCCCGAACCGTGGCCCACCCGTCCGCGCCGGGGCTCAGGCAGCCCGCTCCGGCCGCCAGCGACAGCCAGCGGGACCACCGGACCCGGACCAGCACGTCGGCCGGCGCGTCGACGGTGAACCGGACACCAGCGTCGTCGGATCCGACGAGCCGGGCGGGACCGGAGACAAGCGGTTCCGGGTCGAGCACCTGGTACAGCCGCCACTGCCCGGGGCGACCGACCTCCCGCAGGTACGGCTGGCCGGCCAGGATGAGTGTCGCCTCGGCCTGGCCGTACCGGTCCAGCGCCGCGTCCGGCGCGACGGCGACGTAGCTGACGGCGTTCCGGCGCAGCCATTCGCCGTACCTGTCGGTGTCGAGGCTGCCGTCGTAGAAGAGGGCGTTGCGTCCCACGTCGGCCTGCCGCTCCCAGCCCCGGGCCAGGGGTACGGCGGCGGCCACGAACGCGCTCTCCCAGTGATCCCGCAGCGGCACCACCTCGATCCGCCCCACAGGTGCCCGCCGTTCCAGCTCGTCGAGCAGCGGTTCGTGGAAGGCGGCGTACGCCGGTGCCGGGCCACGGCGGACGATGTCGTTCGTCATCACCGGGGACTGCCACCAGAACAGCGCGACGAGCAGCGCGACCAGCCATCGTCGGCCCAGCCCGACGTACGCCGCGACGAGCGGCAGGGCGAAGAGCATCGGCAGGCGCAACGCGTTCGAGCCGACCGGGCTGGGCAGGTAGTAGGCCGCGATGAGGAGCAACCCGGTCAGCGCGGCACCGACCCGCAGCGCCCGGACGGGCACGAGCGCGAGCACCACCACGGCCAGGGCGAGGTTGATCCGCAGTGATTCGGCGCTGAACGGCTGCCAGCCACCGTTGCCGAAGAGCACCGCCATCGGCGCCACCGTCACCAGCGGCACCAGGCAGAGCACCAGGGCGGCGGCGCCGGGTCGTCGGTGTCGCCGGATGTCGAGGATCAGCAGGGTGCCGCCAGCGACACCGAGGAAGAGTCCGGCCACCGGGCTGGCGGCAGTCGCGAGCACCGCCGCCGCACCGGCCGCCGACAGCCGCCACCAACGCGCCCCTCGGGGCACGGCGACCGCGCAGAGCGCGAGCAGCGCCCACATCAGGCCGACGGCGAAGGTGATCCGACCACTGGCCAGGTTGCCGACCAGGACGACCGCGCCCAGCAGACCACCGAGCAGCGGGCGGCGGGCGCCGGTAAGCGTCAGCAGCCAGGCCAGCGCCACGGCGGAGACGACAGCGGCGACCGCGCCGACCGTACGCACCCCGATCAGCGCGCCGAGCGTCTGCGTGTAGAGGCTGTAGCCGAACTGGTTGACCCCGCCGTACCAGGAGAAGTCCAGCGGGGCGAGACCGTTGCGTTCGGCGAAACCCGCGCGGGCCACCTGCGCCGAGAGATCGGTGCCCATCGGCGGGGCCAGCAGGAACGCGACAGCCAACAGCAGCGACACCACGAGCGCACCGAGGACGGGGTGCGCCGGCCGGGGTGCACCGGTACCTGGCGCAGCGTCGGCGGCCCGCCCGTCCGGAGCGGCAGCGTGGGTCGATGTCGGCACCGAGCAGTCCTACCACGGTCAGTGACCGGCAGTGGTGGCGGGTGGCCGCGCTACATCTCCAGCACGCGTTCAGTGGCGGCGCGGGAGCGGCGGCCGGTGCGCAGGTACTCGTCGAGGAACTCGCCCGGGTCCTCGTGGCCGAGCAGCCGGACCACGCCTGCCAGTTCCACGCCGTGCCGGGGCAACTGGTCGCCGGCGCGGCCCCGGACCAGCATCAGCGCGTTGCGGACCTGCGCGGCGAGGGTCCAGCCGGCCACCATCGCCTCGGCGTCCGCCGGATCGACGAGGCCCGCGTCCCGAGCGGCGGCAAGCGCGTCGAGGGTACGCGTGCCGCGTAGCTGCGGGTACGCGCCCGCGTGCCGGAGCTGGAGCAGTTGCACCGCCCACTCCACGTCGGCCAGGCCGCCCCGGCCCAGTTTGGTGTGGGTGGCCGGGTCGGCGCCCCGGGGCAGCCGCTCGGTCTCCACCCGCACCTTGATCCGGCGGATCTCGATGATCTGTTCCCGGGTCAGCCCGTCGGCCGGGTACCGGATCGGGTCGATCATCCGCTCGAACCGGGTGCCCAGCTCGGCGTCGCCGCAGACGCAGCGGGCGCGCAGCAGCGCCTGTGCCTCCCACACCCGCGACCAGCGGGCGTAGTACTGCTGGTAGGCGGCGAGGCTGCGGACCAGCGGCCCCTGTCGGCCCTCGGGACGCAGGTCGGCGTCGACACCGAGGGGCGGGTCCGGTGCGGGCATGCCGAGCAGCCGCCGCAGTTCCTCGGCGATGGCGTGCGCGGCGGCGCTCGCCGCGCTCTCGCTGGCCCCGTCCGGGGGTTCGTAGACGAAGAGCACGTCGGCGTCGGAGAGGTAGTTCGACTCGTATCCGCCGAGGCGACCCACCCCGATAACCGCGAAGGTGAGTCCCGGCAGGTCCGGCTGGGCGGCCCGGGCGGTCCGCAGCGCGGCGGCGAGGGTGGCGTCGGTGACGTCGGAGAGCGCCGTGCCGACAGCTGTGACGTCGGCCAGGGCGGGTGTCGTCCGGCCGCCGTCCGGGCGGGCCGGGGCGATCGAGCCGGCCCGGCTGAGCACGTCGGCGCAGGCGAGGCGGAGCAGTTCCCGGCGGCGCAGCGCGCGTACCGCCCGGGTCGCCTCGACCGGGTCGCTGTGCCGGGCCGCGGCGGCGGTGAGACCGTCGACGAGCACCTCGCGCGGGCGGGGGCTCAGCTCGCTCTCCTCGGCCAGCAGGCGCAGCGCCTCCGGTTCCCGGGTCAGCAGGTCCGCGACGTACCGGGAGGAGGAGAGCACCCGGGCCAGCCGGCGGGCCACCGGCCCGGAGTCGCGCAGCAGCCGCAGGTACCAGGGGGTGCTGCCGAGGGAGTCGGAGACCTGTCGGTAGTTGAGCAGCCCCCGGTCCGGCTCGGGAGCGTCGGCGAACTCGCTGAGCAGCACCGGCAGCAGGGTGCGCTGGATGGCTGCGGTGCGGCTCACCCCGCCGGTGAGGGCCTGGAGGTGACGCAGCGCCCCGGCCGGGTCGGCGAAGCCGAGGATCTCCAGCCGGTTGCGGGCCGCCTGCGGGGTCAGCCGCAGCCCGTCGGCCGGTACCCGGGCCACCGACTCCAGCAGCGGCCGGTAGAGCAGCTTGGCGTGCAGTCGGCGTACCTCTGAGGCGTGGGTGACCCACTCGGCGCGGAACTCCTCGACGGCGCTGCGCCCGGGGGTGGCGGTGTAGCCGAGCGCGGCGGCGAGCCAGCGCAACGCGCCCGGCTCGGTCGGTACCGTGTGCGTCCGGCGGAGGCCCTGAAGTTGCAGTCGGTGCTCGACGCTGCGCAGGAAGCGGTAGCCGCGCAGCAGCGCCTCGCCGTCGGCCCGACCGACGTAGCCGCCGGTGACAAGCGCGCGCAGGGCGGGGATGGTGCCGGGCGCCCGCAACGTCTCGTCGCCCCGGCCGTGCACCAGTTGCAGCAGTTGCACCGCGAACTCGATGTCACGCAGCCCGCCGGGACCGCGTTTGATCTCGCGTTCCAGCTCCTTCGGCGGGATGTGGTCGATGATCTTGCGCCGCATCGCCCGGACGTCCTCGACCGCCTCGGGGCGCTCGGCGGCCTGCCAGAGCAGCGGCGCCAACGCGTCGATCCACTCCTGGCCGAGCGCCAGGTCACCGGCGGCCGGGCGGGCCTTGAGCAACGCCTGGAACTCCCACGTCCGGGCCCAGCGCCGGTAGTAGGCCAGGTGGCTGGCGAGGGTCCGCACCAGCGGCCCCCGGTTGCCCTCCGGGCGCAGGGCCGCGTCGACAGGCCAGGCGACCAGGCCGCAGATGTGGATCAGCCGGGTGGCCACGGTGGTGGCGGTGGTCAGGTCGTCGTCCTCGGCCGCCACGAAGATCACGTCGACGTCGGAGACGTAGTTCAGCTCGCCACCGCCGCACTTGCCCATCGCGACCACGGCCAGGCGCGGTTCCCGGGTGCCCTCGGGCAGCTCCGCCACGGCGATCTGGTAGGCGGCCGACAGCGTGGCGTCGGCAAGCGCAGAGAGCGCGGCCATCGACTGTTCCAGGCCGCGTCCGCCGGTGAGGTCGGCCGCCGCGACCCGCAGCAGCGCCAGCCGGTACGCCCGCCGCAGCACCGCTACCGGGTTGCCCTCGCCGGAGAGGTCGAGCCGGCCGTCGGCGGTCGGGGCGAGGCCGTCCGGTTCGGTACGCAGCACCGGCCACTGGTCGGGGTTGGCCACCAGGTGATCGCCGAGCGCCGAGGAGGCACCCAGCACGGCGAGCAGCCGGCGACGCAGACCCGGATCGTCGTGCAGCGCGGCGAGCAGCACCGAGCCCGCGCCGATGCCGCCGGCCGTACCACTGCCGGCAGCGTCCTCGCCCTGGGTGGCATCGGCGGGGGTCGCCGTGTGGCGACCGGGCCCGGTGCCCCGCTGCCGCACCGCTGCACCGGTGCCGTTCGGCGCCGTTGTCGCCCGGTGCTCCGCCTCGACCAGCCGATGCAGCTGGCGCAGCGCCAGATCCGGGTCGGCGGCCCGGGACAGCGCGGTGAGCAACTCCTGGGCCTGCTCGCCTGTCGGTTCCTGCGTCCGTGGCCGCCACAGGTCGAGCCCGTCCGGCCCGAGCAGGTCGGCGGCGCGGGCCCGCGCGTCGTCGTCGGTGACGCCGAAGCCGTAGCGGGCGAGCCGGCCCGTGGCGCTCGTCGGCCGGCCCATCAGTGCCCGAGCAGGGGCAGGCTACGACGTGACCCGTCGTCCAGCTCACCGAGAGCGAGCGCGGCGAACCGCGCCGCGAACGGCTGCCAGACCTCCTCGACATCGACCATCACCGCGTCGCAGGCGGAGATCACCAGCTGCGGGTCGTAGCCCAGCTCGGCCAGCAGCACCGAGTCGGCGGCCCAGTCGGCGATCATCGCGGTGTCGCACTCGATGTGGAACTGCAACCCCCAGGCCCGGTCACCGAGCCGGAACGCCTGGTGCGGATAGCGGGTGGAGGCGGCCAGCAGGGTGGCACCGACCGGCAGCTCGGTGATCTCGTCGGCGTGCCACTGCAACACGTCGGGGATCAGCGGGACGTACCGGAAGAGCGGATCGGACTCGGCCGCGTCGCGCTTACCGACCACGGCGGGCCCGACCTCCGGCCCGGACGGGCTGCGGACGACGGTGCCGGCGTGGGCGGTGGCCAGCAACTGCGCGCCGAGGCAGACACCCAGGGTCGGCAGCCGGTGCCGCACCGCCTTGCGGAGCAGCTTCTCCACGGCCGGGAACCAGGACGCCCCCGGCGCGCCGTCGGTGAGCGGGTAGGCCTGCTGGTCGCCGCCGAGCACCACCAGGGCGACGTACCCGTCCAGGTCGGCGGGGAGGGCGTCACCCGCGTGCGGGCGCACCACCGACAGCTCCAGCCCGGCCTCGGTAAGCCACTCCCCCAGCCGGCGCGGGTCGTCGGTCGGGTCGTTCTCGATCACCAACGCGGTTGCCACATCGTCGAGGCTATCCGGTCTCGCCGATCCGATCAGCGCGAGGGATCGGTGCGCTGTCCAGCGCGTCGGCGCGGTCACGGGCGATCCGGTGAACCCTTCCCGGCCAGCGCAGTAGGCTCTGCCGCTGTGTCCGACCGCAGCGCGCCCGACGACGTCGTACGCCCACCCGCCCTGCGCCCCGGCGACACGGTGATGCTTGTGTCACCGTCCGGACCGACCAGTCCGGAGCGGGTGGCCCGGGGCGTGGAACTGCTCACCGGCTGGGGACTGCGGCCGGTCCTCGCGCCCAACGCGTACGCCCGGCAGGGTTACCTGGCGGGGACGGACGCGCTGCGGGCGGCCGACCTGAACACCGCGTTCGCCGATCCGCAGGTGCGCGGGGTGATCTGCACCCGGGGCGGTTATGGCGCGCAGCGGGTGGTGGACGCCATCGACATGGCGGCGGTACGCCGTGACCCGAAGGTGGTTGCCGGGTTCTCCGACATCACCGCGTTGCAGCTGGCGCTCTGGCGCGGCGCCCGGCTGGCCGGGGTGCACGGTCCCGGGGCGGCCTGGCGCGACGAGCGCACCCCGCTGGCCTCGGCCGAGTCCCTGCACGCGGCGATGACAAGCACCGAGCCGGTCACCGTGCGCGCCGTCGAGGGCGAGGAGACCTTCGGCGTACGCGTCCCGGGACGGGCCACCGGCCGGCTGCTGGGCGGCAACCTCTGCCTGGTGGTGGCCTCCCTCGGTACCCCGGACATGCCCGACCTGACCGGCGCGGTGCTGCTGCTGGAGGACGTGCAGGAACCGCCGTACAAGGTCGACCGGATGCTGACCCAGCTCCGCCGGGCCGGCGCGCTGGACGGGCTGGCCGGGGTGGCGGTGGGGCAGTTCACCGACTGCGCCGACGGCTGGGACACCACGGTGGCCGACGTGCTCGTCGAGCGCCTCGGCGATCTGGGTGTACCGGTGCTCGGTGGCCTGCCGATCGGTCACGGTCCCGGTCAGCTCACCGTTCCGGTAGGTACCCGGACGACGCTCGACGCCGACGCCGGCACCCTCACGGCGGTCGCCGCCGTCCGCTGATCCTTTTGTCGGGATTGTTCGCTTTCGAGAATGGGATTGCCAGCTCGCTGACAGCTTCGCCATGGTTCGCGCCCAGCCAGGCTCGTCACTGTCGGTGACGTCATCGCATCACCGACGAGTTGGAGGAACGATGTCCCGCACGATTTCGAAGAAGCACCTGCTGGCCGGCCTGGCCGCGGCGGGCGTGCTCGGCGTGGGGATCGCCGCTCCCACCGTGGCGCTCGCCGACGACAAGACCACCCCGAGCGCCAGCGCGAGCAGCGAACCGCAGGGTGACCGCCAGGAGCAGCGGGCCGCGCGGCACGCGCAGTTCGCCGAGGCGCTGGCCGAGCAACTGGGCGTGCCGACCGAGAAGGTGACCGAGGCGCTGGAGAAGCTGCGCGAGCAGCACCAGCCGCAGGGCCGCACGGACCGCGAGGGCCACCGGGGGTTCCCGTGGCGCGGCGATGGTGCCGCCGAGGGCCGTAAGGGCGGCGATGGTGCCGCCGAAGGTGAGCGGCGGACGCCGCCGTCGGCCGAGGAGCGCAAGGAGGCGCTGGCCGAGCGGCTCGCGCAGGCGGTCGAGGACGGCAAGCTGACCCAGGAGCAGGCCGACGCCATCACCGCAGCCGTCGAGGCCGGTGTGTTCGGCGGCTGGGGCGGCCCGGGCGCTCGTGGCGACGCGGGCGAGTCCGCCGGCAAGTGACACCTCGGCGGCCGCACGCGCACCAGGTGGTAGGCGGCCCCGCTCCACTCCTGCGGGGCCGCCTACCGGGTGCACCCGCGCGTCACCTTCCGCCCAGCTCGGCCCGGCTCGCAGACTCACGACATGCGGCAAGTCGCGGTCTGCGAAGCCCGGGAAGGCCCGACTTGCCGCATCCGGCGACCGTCAACGGCGCAGCAGGCCCGACCGGGTCGCCGGCAGGCAGATTCGGGCCGGTGAGCCGTCAGGCAGATTCGGGCCGGAGAGCGGTCAGGCGATGCAGGCGCAGACGATGAGCGCGGCACCGAAGTGGCTGGCGGCGCTGACCCGGGCCACCGGGTGCGGCTCGTCGGAACAGACGACCTCCCCGAGCTTGCCCGGCGTGATCAGGTCCAGCACGAAGAAGGCAAGCGCCATGATGCCGAGACCGATCAGCCCGAAGATCACCGTCGAGGCCAGCCCCTTGGCGAAGTCGCTGTAGCTGGTCAGGATCGCGGTGAAGACGATCCCGGCGACGCCGAGCTGGTTCGCGGCGAGCAGCAGGCCGGCGTTGGCGTTGCGCCGTACCCAGATCAGGTCCCGCAGTTTGCCCGGGGTGAGCAGGTCGACCAGGACGAAGCCGGCGGCCATCAGGCCCACTCCGACTACCCCGAACACCACGCTCTGCCAGGCTCCGCTGAGCAGGTCCTCCAGCACCGACTGCCTCCCGACGAGTCTCCGGCCGACGGACGCCGGCACGGTGATCGAGACGATAGCGGCACCTGGCAACGGCCCGGCTGCCCGGCGGCGGGCCCGTCCCCCACGCACCCGCCCACAGCAGCGGCGGCAGCGACAGGCAGGGCGGCCCGGAGCAGCGGCTACAGCGACAGGTAGTGCTGGCGCTCGTACGGGGTGACCTCGCGGCGGTACTGCTCCCACTCGGCCCGCTTGTTGCGCAGGAAGAAGTCGAAGACGTGCTCGCCGAGCACCTCGGCGACCAGTTCCGAACCCGCCATCACGTCGATCGCCTCGGACAGGTTCTCCGGCAGCGGCTCGTACCCCATCGCCCGCCGCTCGGCGCTGGTCAGCGCCCACACGTCGTCCTCGGCGCCCGGCGGCAGCTCGTACCCCTCCTCGATGCCCTTCATCCCGGCGCCGAGCAGCACCGCGAAGGCGAGGTACGGGTTGGCGGCCGAGTCGGGCGAACGGATTTCCACCCGGGCCGAGTTCGGCTTGCCGTACGCGGGAACCCGGACCAGCGCGGAGCGGTTCAGATGCCCCCAGCAGACGTACGCCGGACTCTCGGTGACCCGGTCCGGCAGCGCCTGCGGGAACAGCCGCTTGTACGAGTTGACCCACTGGTTGGTGACGGCCGTGTATTCCCGGGCGTGGGCCAGCAGCCCGGCGATGAACGCCCGGGCCACCTTGGACAGCTTCATCGGGTCACTGGCGTCGTGGAAGGCGTTGCGCTCCCCCTCGAACAGCGACAGGTGGGTGTGCATCCCGCTGCCCGGCTGGTCGGTGAAGGGCTTCGGCATGAAGGTGGCCTGCACGCCTGTGGAGAGCGCCACCTCCTTCACCACGTGCCGGAAGGTCATGATGTTGTCGGCGGTGGTGAGCGCGTCGGCGTAGCGCAGGTCGATCTCCTGCTGGCCGGGGGCGACCTCGTGGTGGCTGAACTCCACCGAGATGCCGATCCGCTCCAGCGACAGCACCGCCTGGCGGCGGAAGTCCCGCGCCACCGCGTGGGTGGTGTGCTCGAAGTAGCCGCCGGTGTCCACCGGGATCGGCACGGTGCCGTCCATCGGCCCGTTCTCCAGCAGGAAGAACTCGATCTCCGGGTGGGTGTAGAAGGTGAAGCCCTTCTCGGCCGCCCGGGACAGCGCCCGACGCAGCACGTGGCGCGGGTCGGCCCAGGAGGGGCCGCCGTCGGGCAGCAGGATGTCGCAGAACATCCGGGCGCTCTCGCCGCTGACCCCGCCCTCGAACGGGAAGACCTGGAAGGTGGTCGGGTCCGGCATGGCGACCATGTCCGACTCGAAGACCCGGGCGAACCCCTCGATGGCCGAGCCGTCGAAACCGATGCCTTCCTCGAAGGCGGCTTCAAGTTCGGCCGGGGCGACGGACACGCTCTTGAGCGTGCCCAGCACGTCGGTGAACCACAGCCGGACGAAACGGATGTCCCGCTCTTCCAGCGTACGGAGGACGAACTCCTGCTGACGGTCCACTTCCCCAACCTTCCGCGACACGCTATGTCCGCCTTGGGTCGGACTCTGCCCGACCTGACCGACCAGTCTCCACCGACCCGATTACGCAGACGTTAACCGAACCCCGGCCGTTGCGTCCCGTCCAGTCCCGACCGGCGGTCCGGCCCGGTGGTACTGCCCCACGCCGACATGTCGACCTCGGATCGCTGGGGCAAGATGAGGACATGCCCACCCTGCGTCTCGCGCTGTGCCAGGTCAACCCCAGTGTCGGTGACCTCACCGGCAACGCCGGTCTCGTCCGCGCGTGGACCCGCCGGGCCGCCGCCTCCGGCGCCCAGCTCGTCCTGTTCCCGGAGATGATGCTGACCGGGTACCCGGTGGAGGACCTGGTCTTCCGGCGCTCCTTCGTGGCCGCCTCCCAGGCGGCGCTCGGCCGGCTCGCCGCCGATCTGGCCGCCGACGGCCTGGGTGAGCTGCCGGTCGTGGTGGGTTACCTCGACGCGGACGGGCCGCCGCAGGTGAGCGCGGACGCCGAGCCGGGTCGGGGGGCCCGCAACGCCGCCGCGCTGCTGCACCGCGGCGACGTGGTCGCCACCTACTTCAAGCACCACCTGCCCAACTACGGCGTCTTCGACGAGGACCGCTACTTCGTGCCCGGCGACATGCTCACAGTGGTCCGGCTCGGTGGGGTGGACGTGGCACTCACCATCTGCGAGGACCTGTGGCAGGCCGGCGGACCGTTCGCCGCCGCCCGGCGGGCCGGCGTGGGGCTCGTGGTCAACATCAACGGCTCGCCGTACGAGCTGAACAAGGACGACCTGCGAATGCCGCTGGTCCGCCGGCGGGCCGCCGAGGCCGGTGCCACGATCGCGTACGTCAACATGATCGGCGGTCAGGACGAGCTGGTCTTCGAGGGCGACTCGATGATCGTCGCGGCGGACGGGACGGTGCTGACCCGGGCCCCGCAGTTCGTCACCCACCTGCTCGTACACGACGTCGACCTGCCCGCCGCCGACGCTGGGGTCGGCGACGGCGAGGAGACGGCCGACGGGCTGCGGGTGGTGCGGCGTACCGTCGACGGGATCCCGCCCTCGCCCACCGGCCCGGCGGCGACCGGCGGGCTCATCGAGCCGGTGGCCGACGAGGCCGAGGTGTGGCAGGCGCTGGTGCTCGGCCTGCGGGACTACGTCGAGAAGAACCGCTTCCCCTCGGTGGTCCTCGGGCTCTCCGGCGGCATCGACTCGGCGGTGGTGGCGGCCATCGCGGTGGACGCCCTCGGCGGCGACCGGGTGGTCGGGGTCTCCCTGCCCAGTCAGCACTCCTCGGAGCACAGCCGCTCCGACGCGGCCGATCTGGCCAAGCGGACCGGCCTTGACTACCGGGTGGAACCGATCCAGCCGATGGTGGACACCTTCCTGGCGAACCTGTCGCTGTCCGGGGTGGCGGTGGAGAACCTTCAGGCCCGGGTGCGCGGCGTCATCCTGATGGCGTTGTCGAACCAGGAGGGCCACCTGGTGCTGACCACCGGCAACAAGAGCGAGCTGGCGGTCGGCTACTCGACCCTGTACGGCGACTCGGTAGGCGGCTTCAACCCGATCAAGGACGTGTGGAAGACCCTGGTCTGGCGGCTGGCCAAGTGGCGCAACGCCGAGGCGGCCCGGCTGGGCCTGACGCCGCCGATCCCGGAGAACTCGATAGGCAAGCCGCCGAGCGCCGAGCTGAGCCCGGGTCAGCTCGACAGCGACTCGCTGCCCGACTACGACGTACTCGATCCGATCCTCATCGGCTACATCGACGGCGACCTGGGCCGCGACGGCCTCGTCGCCGACGGCCATGACCCGGCAGTGGTGGACAAGGTGCTGCGGTTGGTGGATACCGCCGAGTACAAGCGCCGCCAGTCCGCGCCGGGTACGAAGATCTCGATGAAGGCGTTCGGGCGGGACCGGCGGCTGCCGATCACCAACCGGTGGCGCGAGGACGGCTGACCGGGCGTCACGAGCTGCTGGCTCGTGACGTCGGGCCGGAGTGACATCCTCCACTGCGCCCTGCCGCCGACCGCCCGCACGGTGCGACGATCGCGGCAGAACCCGGGGACCGCGTACGCGGCCTCGAGGAAGGAGAACGTCATGGTGGAATCCACTCCGGCCGAGGTGACAGCCCTCTACGGCGGCCCGGCCACCCGTCGCGTCCGTACCCGCGACCTGCTCGCCGCCAAGGAGCGCGGCGAGAAATGGTCGATGCTCACCTCGTACGACCAGTACACGGCCTCGATCTTCGACGCCGCCGGGATCCCGGTGCTGCTGGTGGGCGATTCGGCGGCGAACAACGTGTTCGGCTACGAGACGACCCTGCCGGTGACCGCCGAGGACCTGCTGCCGCTGGTCCGGGCGGTCGTCCGGGCCACCCGCCAGACCCTTGTCGTCGGTGACCTGCCCTTCGGGTCGTACGAGGAGGGTCCGACCCAGGCGCTGCGGACGGCCGTCCGGTTCATGAAGGAGGGCGGTTGCCACGCGGTGAAACTGGAGGGCGGCCAGCGCTACGCCGCGCAGATCGAGGCGATCGTCGGTGCCGGCATCCCGGTGATGGCGCACATCGGCTTCACCCCGCAGCGTGAGCACACGATCGGTGGCTACCGGGTGCAGGGCCGTGGGGAGACCGCCGACGAGGTACTTGCCGACGCGCGGGCGGTCGCCGCGGCGGGCGCCTTCGCGGTGGTGCTCGAAATGGTGCCCGGCGAGGTCGCCAAGCGGGTCACAGCCGAGTTGCCGATCCCCACCGTGGGCATCGGCGCCGGCCCGGAAACCGACGCCCAGGTGCTCGTCTGGCAGGACATGGCGGGCCTGCGCACCGGCAAGGCGCCACGCTTCGTGAAGCGCTACGCCGCGCTGGCCGACACGCTCGACGAGGCCACCCGCCGCTTCGCCGACGAGGTCCGCTCCGGCCAGTTCCCCGCCCCGGAACACACCTTCTGACCCCACCTCGTACCCGCCGCCGCGAGCAACCCGCGCGGCGGCGGGTACGCGTCGCGCTGCGGCTGGACGCCGGACAGGGCGAGCGAGTTTTCCCGAAAGCCGCTACGGTTCACGCTCGTGAACCGAGTTCGTGCTTCTTTTTTTGTCCTGGCCTGCGCCTCGTTGCTGACGCTTACCGCCTGCGGTGGCGAGGAGGCGACCCCGAGCGCCGGAGCTTCACCGTCGGCCGTCGTACCGTCCGCCACCGCCACCTCCGCCTCGCCCACCCCGGCACCGCCCAGCGCCGACGCGGCGGACGCGGTGAGCGACAAGCAGCTCTGCCAGTCGGCGAAGAAGGCGAGTGAGGAAATGAAGCGGAATCTCGTGTCCGCGCTGGGTTCCGGGAGCGAGCCGTCGCCGGCACTGTTCCAGAAGATCCTGTCCGGGTTGCAGAACGAGGTGACCCGGGTGGCGGCCACTGGCGCCACCGACAGCAAGGTGGTTGCCGCGTTGGAGAAGTTCGGTGCGGAGGCCGGCAAGGCCGCCAACGCCGCGGATCCGGCGACCGCCGCGGACAACCCGGCCTTCGAGAAGGCCGGCGCTTCCCTGAGCACGGCCTGCAAGTCGGCAGGCGTCAACGTCACCTTCTGACCGCCTGGACGCCCTCACGAAGGATCAGTGGCAGTTGCGGTAGCGGACACGCCGGCCGGCTAACACCTTTTCTGCCACCGATCCGCTCCTGGTTGGTGCCGTCACCGACGGTGCCACGGCTCGGCGGGCTGGCAGGTGGGGCCGGGGTCGCCGTAGACGACCGCGCCGGCCGGGTCGACGTAGCAACGACCGAGCTTGTCGAACGGGGTGAACAGTGGTCGCCTGTCGATCTCGACGCCGGCCCTGTCGTAGGCGACCAGCTCCGCCCCCCCGTCCTCGCTGACGCCCGCGCCGACGAGGCCGAACGCGCCACCCGCGACCCGGGCCGGCGTGATCGTCCCGTCGGCCTGCTGCAACACCACCCGGTGCACCCGGGCGCTCACCCGCCCGATCGCCACCACCTCGCCGCCGTCGGGGTCGGTCGAGGTGAGCAGGAGCCGTTGGACGGGACCGGGCAGCCACGCCTTCCGCCAGGTCGGATCGTCGACGGAGGTCGCCGTGCCACCGGACCACGACTGGTGGGCCGGATCCCACAGATCACATGCGACGTAGTGGTCGTCGGTGAGGAACATCAACGCGGCGTGGTCGCCCTGTTCCACGGCGACCGCCAGGTCGGCGACGGTCGCCGATGCCCGGCCCGGCTCGTCACCGAGGGCCAGGCACCGCTCGGCGGACTGCCGCAGCGTGGGTGACAGTTCGTCCGGCCCGAAGGCCAGAAGCTGGGTCCCCCGATCCGGATCGGGCCAGGTGACCACTGCGACCGTGACGACCATCGCGGCGGCGACGAGCGCGACGGCGATGCGGCGACGGACCGGCGCAGGGCCGGGCACCGCCCGCATCTCCGTCATGAGTCGGGCCCGCATCCGGACCGCCCGCCCGGCCGGCAGGTCACGTTCGGCGGGCGGGTCGAGCAGCTCGTTCATCGGTCCTCCGGGTTGTCGAGAAGTTGGCTGGCCAACCGGGCACGCGCCCGGCTGACCCGGGAGCGAACCGAGCCTTCGCTGATGTCGAGCGCGACCGCCGCGTCGGCGTAGGACACACCGGACCACAGGCACAGGGCGACGGCTTCCCGCTCGGCGCGGGGCAGCCGGCGCACCGCCGCCAGGATCAGCCGCATCCGCCGCTCGTCGTCCACCCGCCCGGCCGCGTCCTCAGCGACGTCTCGTTCCGTACCGCGCTCAAGCGGTATCCGCCGCAGCAGCGCGCGCCACCGCCGCGCCGAGCGGGTCTCACCGCGCGCGGTGTTCGTGGTGATGACGAGCAGCCAGGGCAGTATCGAGCCGTCGACCAGGCGGGCGTCGTCGCGACGGCGCCAGGCGACCAGGAAGGCCGACTGGGTGACGTCCTCGGCCAGCGACCAGGACCCGGTGAGCCGGAACGCATGGTTGTAGACGGTCCGCGCGTATCTGTCGAACAGCTGCGCGAACCGCACCTCGTCGCCGGCCACCGTCGCCGACCACAACTCCTGGTCGGTCGGCTCCATCTGGATCGTCACATCACACTATGGCCGGCAGGCCCGGTGGCGTTGCGTCGACGGCGACGAGCGGGGTACGCGGGCTCAGAGGTCGGTGACGCGGACTCCCGCGTGCGCCTTGTAGCGCTTGTTGATGGCGATCAGGTTGGCGGTGAACGCCTCGATCTGGTGGGCGTTGCGCAGCCGTCCGGCGTAGATCCCACGCATGCCGGGGATGTGGGCGGCGAGCGCGCCGACGATGCCGACCAGCTCCCGCTCCTCGGTGCAGATCAGCACGTCCAGCTCGATGCGGTCGATCTCGGGGTCGGCCAGCAGCGGAGCGCTTACGTGGTTGAACGCGGCGCAGACCCGGGAGTCGGGCAGCAACGCGGCGGCCTGCTGGACGGCGCTGCCCTCCGGCACCGGCAGCGCGTACGGGCCCTGCTTGTCGAAGCCGAGCGGGTTGACGCAGTCCACGACGATCTTGCCGGCGAGAGGTTCGGCGAGCGCGCCGACGGTGGCGGCGTGCCCGTCCCACGGCACCGCGATGATCACCACGTCGCTGCGCCGTGCCACCTCGTCGTTGTCGGCGCCGGTGACGCTGCCACCGGCCGGCACGCCGGGCAGCGCGGCGATCTCGGCGGCCGACTCGGCGGCCCGCTGCGCGGAACGGGAACCGATGAGCACCGTCAGGCCGGCCCGGGCGAACCGGTAGGCGAGCCCACGGCCCTGGTCGCCGGTGCCACCGATGATGCCGATGGTGAGCCCGGAAACGTCGGGCAGGGTGCTCGGGTCGTATGCCATGGTCGTCATCCTCGCAAATCCGCTGGCCCGGCAGCAGCGCCCGACGCTGTGACAATGCCCGCTGCGGCGGTCACGACGGGACGTCGCAGCGGCAGCACGGTCGTCACGTGAACCGGCAGCGCCGTCGCAACCGGGACGGGACGCCGAACTGTCAGGCCAGTTCGAAGGCGACCGAGCGGGTGGCCGGATCAGCGGCGACCAGTCGGACCCGGACCCGGGTGCCGAGCGGCAGCTCACCGAGGCAGCGGGCGCGTACCGGCGGGTCGTCCAGGGCGACGGTGCCGCCGGGCGGGCGGCCCGGGCGGGCCTTGCCGTTCGACGGCGCGTCGACGTCGAGCACGGCGGCGTCGAAGGTCTCGCCCACCCGGTGGGCCAGCAGCACCGCCTCGGCCAGGTCGATGGCGCCCCGGCTCGCGGCGGACGCGGCACGGTCGGTGGCCGCCATCACCGAGGGCAGCCGGGGCAGCGCCGCGCGGGCCCAGTCGGGCACCTCACGGCCGTCGTGCAGGGCCAGGCAGATCTCCGTCGCGTACCTGTCGGCGAGTCGTCGCAGCGGCGCCGTGACATGGGCGTACGCGGCCGCGACCCCGCCGTGCGCCGGCTGCTCGGGCTGCTCGCCGTCGAACGGGGTGTACGCGGCCGACCGCATCAGCTCGGCCGCCTGGTCGATGAACGCGGCGGCTCGGGGCTGGGCCGGATCCAGCCGGAGCAGCAGCTCGCCCACGCTCATGTCGTCCGGCCAGTGCACGCCCAGCGGGGTGGCGGCGGCCCGCAGCCGCTGCACCGCCTCGGGCTTCGGCGCGGGCATGGTGCGCAGCAGGCCGATCCCACCGGCCAGCATCAGGTCGGCGGCGGCCATCCCGGTGAGCAGGGAGATCTGCGCGTTGTGCTCCTCCATCGGCACCGGTGCCCGCAGGACGAGCCGCCACCCGTCACCGTCGGCCTCGACGTCCTGTTCGGGGATCGGCAGGTTCACCGCTCCCCGGCGCAGCCCTCCGGCGGTGAGCAGCGCCCCGATCTCCGGCAGCAGGGCGATCGGCTCGGGTAGCCGGCCCGCGTCGGCGTCGGCCTGCACCTGCGGGTATGCCAGTTGGGCCCGGCTGCGGACCAGGGCGCGCTGCACCACCACGGCTGTGGTGCCACCGTCGGCGTCCAGGTCGATGGTCCACAGCACCGCCGCCCGGTCCACGTCGGGCAGCAGGCTGGCCGCGCCCTCGCCGAGGGAGGGCGGGTGCAGCGGCACGTTGCCGTCGGGCAGGTAGACCGTCTGCCCCCGACGCCAGGTCTCGTCCTCCAGCACCCCGCCCGGGCGTACGTGGGCGGCGACATCGGCTATCGCGTACCGCACCCGGTAGCCGCCGCCGGGGCGGCGGCTGAGGTGCATCGCCTGGTCCAGGTCCCGGGAGCCGGGCGGGTCGATCGTGACCAGCGGAACGTCCGTGTGGTCGGCGGCCGGTCGGGGCGGCGCTGCGGCTGCCTCGTCGGCCTCCCGCTGCGCCGCCTCCGGGTAGACCTCGGGCAGGCCCAGTTCTCGGCGCAGCGCCCCGAAGTCGATGCGCGGTGCCAGGACACGTCGGATGACCATGTGCCAATCCTGACAGCGCCGGACACGCGGCGCCCTCCTCCGAGCGACGGGTCGTCGGCGTACGCCGGGTCAGCCGGCCGCCTTGCGCGCGGTGCCGCTCCGCCCGCCGGACGTGGCGCGCCCGCCCTTCTTCGCCGCTGCCGTCCTCGCGGGTGCCTTCTTCGCGGCGGTCTTCGTCGCGGGAGCCCTCTTCGCGGCTGCCTTCTTCGCAGGTGCGTTCTTCGCGGCGGTCCTCGTCGCGGGAGCCTTCTTGGCCGGCGCTTTCTTCGCCGCCGCCGTGCGGGTCGCCGCAGTCGTGGTCTTCCGGGCCGGTGCCTTCTTGGCGGCGACCGTCTTCGCGGGCGACTTCTTCGCCGCCGTCCTACGCGCCGTCGTCGACGTGCTCTTGCGCGCCGTCGCCTTCTTCACCGCCGACGTCGCGGTCTTCGCCGGCGCCTTCCGCGCCGCCGAGGTGCTCCGGGTACCCGTCGCCTTCTTCGCGGGCGCGGTCTTGCGCGCCGGTGCCGCCTTTCTCGCCGACGTCGCCTTCTTCGCGGGCGCCTTCGCCGCCGTGGTGCGCGCGGACGTCACCTTCCTCGCCGACGCGGTCTTCTTCGCGGGCGCCGTCCTGCGCGCCGGAGCCGCCTTCTTCGCCGCTGTGGTCCGCGCCGAGGCCGTCTTCTTCGCGGGCGCCGTCTTGCGCGCCGGGGCCACCTTCTTCGCGGCTGCCTTCTTCGTGGCGGCCTTCGCCGTCGTGCTGCGGGCGGCGGACGTCGCCTTCTTCGCGGTGGCCCGCTTCGTCGCGGTGGCGGTCCTGCCGGGGCCGGTCGCGGTACGCGCCGACGTCGAGGTGCTCCTCGGGGCGGGCGTCTTCGTCGGTGCGGCCTTCGCCGACACCGTCTTCTTCGCGGGGGCCGCCTTCTTGGCCGCGGCGGTCTTCCGCGCCAACGAGGCCGCCCTGGTCGGGGACGCGGTGGCGGCGCTCTTCGCCGCCGGAGTCCGCCCGGTCGCCCTACCGGCGGCCGGCGCGGTGCCGGACGCGCGTCGGGTGGACGGGGTACGGGCGAGGCCCGCGGTGCGTTCCGTCGCGGCGGTCTTCCTCGCGGGAGTACGCTTCGCGGCCGGGCGGGTGGCCTGTTGCGCTTCGGCCATCTCGGTTCCCTTCATGGGGACGTGCTGCCGCCCTCGCGGCGCACGCAGTGCCTCGGCGCGGGAGGCATCCCACGCCGTCTACCTGTCCTCCCCGGTCCAGCGAGCGTCCTCGGCCTCCCACGCCTCGTTGCGTTCCCGCACCTGTTGCAGGGCGTTCTCCGCGTCGGCGGCCGAGTCGTACGGCCCGAGAACGTGCCGCGCGGGGCACACGTCGGCACCGGACTCGACCCGGTGGTGTCGCGTACACCAGTAGTAACGTCCACGTCCGCTGTCGCTCATGGCATCACTGTGCACCGGGAAACGACCGACCGCCACCGGAACACGGCAAGTCACCAGGCCCTTCCACAGTAGACGTGCTCCCTGGCCTGCGGGCCTGAACTGCGAAAATCGACGTCGCCGGCCCGGGTGCCGGCTCGGATCAGCAGATTGGCTAAGGTCACCGGATGGGCGTACCGGACTACATCCTGCGGATGCGCAAGCACGTTGGCCACGACCTGCTCTGGCTACCGAGCGTGAGCGCGATCGTCCGCAATGACGCGGGCGAGCTACTGCTCGTCCAGCGGGCTGACGACGGTCGCTGGTCGGTGGTGAGCGGCTTCGTCGAGCCCGGCGAGCAGCCGGCCACCGCAGTCGTGCGCGAGGTGCTCGAGGAGACCGGCCTGGCTGTCGAACCGCTGCGGCTCAGCAGCGCGGTGTCGCACCCGCGCACGTACCCGAACGGCGACCGATGCGAGTACCTCAACCTCGGTTTCCACTGTCGGCTCCTGGGCGGCGAGGCACGGGTCAACGACGACGAGTCGCTTGACGTCCGGTGGTTCCCGCCGGGGCAGCTCCCGCAGCTCGACGAGCACGCCCGGTTGGTCATCCGGCACGCCCTCGGTGGGGAGACCCCGGCGTTCTTCCTACCGGCCGGGACGCTGTGGGGCGAGCCCGGTGAGCTGGAGTACACCTGACCCGCTGCGGCGGTACCTGGCCGACCTGGTCTCGGTCGCCGACGAGGTGCTCGGTGCCGAGTTGTGCGGCGCCTACGCGGCGGGCTCGGTGGGTCTGGCCGCGTACCAACCCGGACGCAGCGACGTGGACGTGGCGCTTATCTGCGCCGCCCCGCTGGGGCACGGGGTCGCCGAGGAGTTGGTGGCCCGCCTGCGGCACGAGGCACTGCCCTGCCCGGCGCGCGGCCTGGAACTTGTCGTGTACCGACGGGAGGTGGCCCGGTCCGGCACCCCGGAGCCGGGTTTCGAGGTCGAGCTGAACACCGGCGCACGCATGGATTTCCGGGTGTCGTACGGCCCCGCGCAGCGTCCGAGCGCGGACGGTCTGTTCTGGTACGGCCTGGACCGCAGCATCCTGCACCAGAGCGGGCAGGCCCTGCTCGGTCCGCCCGCCGCCGACGCCTTCGCCGACCTTGCCCACGACGACCTGCGCCGGCTGATCCTGGATGCGCTGCGCTGGTGGTTGGCGCGACCGGCGCCCGCCGGCGAGGTGCCCGCGCCCGGGGCGGAGGACGCCGTGCTCGGCGCCTGCCGCTCCTGGGTGCGGCTGCGCACCGGGGTGTGGCTGCCCAAGGTGGCCGCCGGCCGGCGGCTGTTGGACGAGGCCGGCCCGTTGGCCGACACCGGCACAATCGAGTTGGTCGAGCTGTCGATCGCCGCCCGAGACGGCGGGCCGCCACCCACCGGGGCGGCGGCCCGCGCCTTCCAGCGACGCATCCTCGCCGACCTCGCCGACACGCCCGCCTTTGGTGCGGAGTCGGACAAGCATCCGCCCAGGTAGCAGACGAACTCGTGCCGCTGGCATCAGCCGCTGCGGCGATTCTCGGCCGCCCCGCTGGTCACCCACCGTGGCCCGCTCAGCCCGTTCGCGCTGCACAAGATGCGGATCGGAGGTGGCGTGTGCGAGTCTCATCCGAGATTTCCTCACCGGGCGCTCGGGCCCGGGCACGGACATACAGCTCCGTCAGCAGAACCTGGAGAGGCAGATGGCAAACCTCGACACCGCCCTGAAGGACGCCATGACGATAGACGGCGCGATCGGCGCCGCGCTCGTCGACTACACAAGCGGCATGACACTCGGCGTCGCCGGTGGCACTCCGGAGATCGACCTCAGCGTCGCCGCCGCCGGCAACACCGACGTGGTACGCGCCAAGATGCGCACCATCGAGATGCTCAAGCTGAACGACGACATCGAGGACATGCTCATCACCCTCGGCGGCCAGTACCACATCATCAGGCCGCTCACCGGCCCCAACGGCAAGGGCCTGTTCCTCTACCTGATGCTCAGCAAGACCCGGTCCAACCTGGCGCTCGCCCGGCACCAGCTGCGCACCATCGAGGAGCAACTGGAACTGTGAGCACCGGCGACACCTTCCTCCCCCGCCGTACGGCACAGCAGCCGACCCTCCCGCCCCCGGTGCGGCTCCCACCGTCGCTGGCCGGTGACCCGTCGCTGCCGTACCCGGCGATCGGCACCGAACTGCACGAGTTGCGCCTCCAGATCCCCGGGGTGCAGGGAAGTGTCCTCGGCGGAGTCGACGGCCTGCTCATCACCCACGACGTACCCGACGGCCTGGACCCCGACGACCTGGCCGCGATGGCGGCGGCGACCTTCGGCCTCGGCCGCCAGGTCAGCCTCCGCCTCGGCCAGGGCGAATTCCGTCAGTCCACCGTCCGCAACGAGGCCGGCTACTTCGCCGTGTACGCCGTCGGCCCGCGCGCGCTGCTCTCGGTGGTCGGCGCCGACGCGATAAACGTGGCCCGCCTGCACCTGCACGCCCCACCGGTAGCCGAACGCCTCGCCAAGCTCCTCGCACCCGCCTGATCGCGGGTCACAGGTGAACCTCGGTCAGATGGCGCCGGTCGAGCCGTCGGTCAACTCCCGAAGGATATCGGCGTGGCCGGCGTGCCGGGCCGTCTCCTCGATCAGATGCACCAGGACCCAGCGCAAGGAAACCTCCCCGAGCTGCGGGTGGGGCACCACGTGGTCGAGCCCGAACCGGGCCGCCACCTCCCGGGACCTGGCGCACTCCGCCTCGTACGCCGCCGACAACCGCTCGACGGTGTCCCCTTCGGTCAACGCGAAGCTGGCCTCCGCGTCCTCCTCGGAGGTGAGATAGACGTCCTCCGGTCCCGGCGCGAACAGACACCGGAACCAGTTCCGCTCCACAACCGTCAAGTGCTTCACCAGGCCGGCAAGGGTGGTCGCCGACGGCACCAGCCGGCGGGCGGCGTCGGCGTCGGAGACGCCCCGCAGCTTCCCCAGCATCACGGCGCGGTGAAAATCGAGAAACGCGTCCAGCACTGTGCGTTCGTCGCCGGTGCTCGCCATCATCGCAGTGACCACATGGTCGGGGCGGCTCTCCACCATGCCCGGACCCTATCGGCAGCCCGCCCGGCACCGCTGCCCCGTACGCCGTCACCTGCGCGTCCGGCCGCCGGTCGTCAGCAGCGCCACCCGATCCGTCGATCACACGTGGTCGACCCGAGCAGACCACACCTACCATGTGCCGATGATCGATCAGGATCGACGACCCGTTCCCGTCCCGGTCGTCGCCGCCGCGATCAGCTTCCTGCTGGGCATGGGCATCCAGGCCGCCCAGATCAAGGCGAGCACCGCGCCCAGTGCCACCGAGCCGAGGGCGACAATCTTCGCCGTGGGACTGATCCTTCTCTCCCTGGCCTTCGCGTACGGTCTGTGGCACCAGGTCGGACGGGCCCGCGTCCTGACGGCCGGCTTCGCCGCCTTCAACATCGCGTACGGCCTCGTGGAACTCCCCGACATCCGCCCACTGTCGGTGGTACGGATGCTGGCCTTCGCTGCCGTTGTCGGCCTGTTGCTGCTGCCCGCATCGTCTCGACAATGGTTCCCACCCGGCACGTGAGTCGCCATCGCCCGCGGCGTCCCGCCTGGCCTCGGTCGAGGATGCCGACGCGGCTCAGCCGCGCCTTCTCATCCCACGGACGTGCGCGCGCACGCCTGCTCAGCCCTGACCTGCCATACGCCGCCCCCCAGAGCCACGGGGTAGTCGATCTCGATGACCTGGCGGTCGTCGGTCTCAACCGAGAACCGCATGGGCAGGAGCCCACTGTCGAACGCGGTCGCGCACTCGAAGCGCAGCTCGACATCGATCGGGCCGGTGTCACCGGGGCCCAGCAACCGGGACGCGCCGGTGTCACGGACCTGGGCACCCGGTCCCTGCCCGGTCGCCGCACGAACCGTGATCGGCGCCTGGCCGGCGTTTGTCACTGCCAGTTGCCCGTCCAGCTGAAGAACACCCGAGACGTCCGAACCCCCGCCGGACATGGACAGGGGGACCGCCACGAGCGCGACCGAAGCATGTCGCTCCCGCTCCTCCCGCGAATCCCGTAGTTCGCTCACACCCAAGCCACCAAGCACCGCGCCAACCACGAAGGCAGCTACGAGCCGGACAGTCATCTGCCGTCTGGACAGGAGGCGGTCGGGAGCAGCCCGGCCGGCCGCCGTCGGCTGCCGGTCGTGCCCATCCAGGTCGATCACTTCACGCTCCGCCGACATGGTGCCACCCTAGGGTGTTCCCGGACAGCACGGTTGTCGGTCATGCCGCCACCTGCACGAGTCGACATGTACCCCGGATCATCAGGCTCAGGGCGTCGCCAGGGTGTTCGGGCTCTGCGGATGCGTGGCACGCCGCCGGCTGAGCTGTCTGTCAGTCGTCGAACTCAAAGCCGCTCGCCTCGGCCTCCGAGACCAGCCGCCGCAAGCGTTCGCCGTCGGTCGCGACCACGTTCATCCGGGCTGCCAGATCTTCCAGCGCGCTCAGATCGGTCCCGTAGGCACAGAACATGCCAGCCTCGGGGTCGTATGCGAACCTGCCTTCGAGCGTCGGAACCTCGGTGCTCACGAGAACCTGTGCGACGCCCTCCCAGAAGTACCCGTTGGGCTCGTGACCAAGCTCCCCGATCAGGTCGTCGACCGGCGTGGTCCCCGCCTCCAGCAGCAGCGAATACTGCCCCGAAGTCGTCTCGATCAGCTTGAGCAAGGTCATCTGAGGAGCCTGGCACCGTTCGGCGGTCGGGGCAAGATCCGGCAGCGCGGTCACGCGCGCAGCCATGGTTCGCCCGAGCCGGCACGCACTCATCCCACCTCATCCACGAATGGGATCATCGAGGCCGCTACGGAAGCCAGCGGGTCGGCCTGGTCGTGCGTCGGGGCTTCCGGCTGCCGCGCCAGTCCAACCCCGGGACTGGCTTGCCACCGTGTCGCAGAGTCACGGCATCAGCTCCACCGCCAGGACGTGCCCGCCCCTCCCCCACAGCCGCCGGCCCCACCCCGGAACCATCGAACACAGGCCTGGAGACGGGCCACGGCGGTAAAGCGAGCCCGACCCGAGAAGAGGTCAACTGAGCCGGGCGCTCAGGGCGTCAGGGCGTCGTCAGGGCGTCAAACGCCGCCCAATGTTGACCATGAACGACCATCGACACCCGAACATAGGACCAGGTCAGAGCCCTGATCGTGGCTCTGAGCTGGTGGGCGACGGACGAGTCGACCTGTACGCCGGATTGTGAAGTTCACTCGCGCCCTGAGCAGGCGTTTCGTTCGACTGGCACCCGCTCAGGGCGTCGCCAGGGCGTCAGGGCTTTTCGTCGGGGCTAAACAGGTTGTCGATCGCGTTGCGGGTGCGTTCCTCGCTCGCCGGCATCAGGTGCGTGTAGACGCGGAGGGTGAAACCGGGGTCGGCGTGGCCGAGGTACGACGCGAGGGCCTTGATGCTCTCCCCCGCGTCGAGCAGCGACGAGGCGTAGAAGTGGCGTAGGGCGTGCATCCCGGTGGCGCGGGTCGGCGTGATGCCGGCCACCACGACAGCGGGGCGCCAGCTCTTGTTGTCGAAGGTGCGCCGGTTGATCGCGCCGCGCCGGGTGGTGGTGAACAGCAGCGGGACCGTGACCCGCTCGTCGGTGGCCGGGTCTTCCCACGGCAGGGTGAGCGACACCGGGGCGAAGTCGTCGACGTGCTGCTTCAGCACCTGGGCGACGGAGTCGGGCAGCGGTATCCGGCGGTCCCGGTCGTTCTTGGGCAGCCCGAAGACGAGCCGGGACCGGACGAGCTTGACCTGACGGCAGACGTGCACCCAACCGCCGTCAAAGTCGATGTCGTCGACCCCGAGGCCGAGGATCTCCCCCTGCCGCAGACCGCAGCCGGCCCCCAAGTCGACCATCGGGCGGTACCGCTGGGCGAGGCCACCGCGGATTGCCGAAACCTGTTCGTACCGCCACGGCACCACCCGCCGCTGCACCGGTCGCGGAGGCTTGACCGACTTTGCCGAACACGGATTCTTGGCAATCCGTTCGTCGTCGACGGCCGCGCCGAGGATGGTCCGTAGGTGGGCGAAGACCACGGCCCGGGTCGCCGGGGCCAGCTTGCCGACCATGTCCGCATCCCATGCCCGGATGTGCCCCGGCTTGATCTCGGCCAGCTTCTTGGAACCGAAGAACGGCAGCAGGTGCTTGCGTACCCGAAACTCCGTGCTCTCCCGGGTCGACTCGTCGAACGAGCGCGTGCGAAGCCAGGTCTCCGCGTACTCCGCGAAGGCCATCCGACCGGCGACCGGGTCGACATACGAGCCGCGCAGCTTGTCCGACTCGGTCGAGACAAGGAACGCCTCAGCCTCTCGCTTGGCCCGGTCCGGGAACGACTTCTTGCGCTCCTTGCCGTCCGGCCCGATGTAGCGAACCCGGTAACGCAGACCCTTGCCGAACAGGTCCGTCTTGACCCGCTCCCGTTGCCCGCCCGGGTGACGCAGCGTCTTGTACCAGCGATCCTCCACGTGTCCCATCAGGCCGCCGCCTGCTCACGTACCCAGGAGCGGACCGCTTCCGGCTCGTACCGCAGGTGTCGGCCGACCCGAGCCGCCGGCGGACCGTACTTGACTTTGCGCCAGCGGTACAGCGTCTCGGGCGGCACCCGCAGGTACGCCGCCACGTCCCGGATCGTCCAGAGCCCATCGTTCGCCGCCATTACTGCCCCTCCCCCGTCGTGCCATCGGTCTCCGTCGTCGATGAGGAGTCAGGGAGCTGCGCGGCGCGATCCTTGGCGGCTAGGAGTTCGGAGCGCCAGCGGGCACGTTCGCCGATAGCCCGCAGCAGCCGATGCGCCATGGGGCCGACATCGGGATCGTCGGGTCGGGCGAGTTCCCAGGCGTAGCGGACCGGTTCGACGGCGGCGCCCTGGTCGTCGACGCCCTCCAGGCCGACGCTCACGCCGAGCAGCGCCCGCACCCACGCCCGGACATCGTGCTTGTGGTCGGAAAGGGTCTTGCCGGACCAGTCGCGGGAGATGAGGATGCGCCGCCCGCCGATGCCGAGGGTGTCCCGCTGGTGGACCTTGCCCTTGCAGCGGCCGGGCTTGAGTTTCGCGTGCGCCCGCTTCGGTTGGATGCCGTAGAGCAGCCAGTTCGCGCACCGGTCGGTGCAGGGGGTGATCTGGAGTTCGTGCCAGAGCCGGTCGAGGTGCTTGCGTTGCCGGTCGGTGGTCGCCTTGTGGACGTCTCCCGTGTGCTTGGTGATGTACTTCGTGACGTAGCGGATGGTCCGTTCGGCGTCTTCGGTGCCGGGCATGACGCCGCGTGCGTCGACCTGGGAGCCGAAGCGCACGACGTGCACCGGTTCCGCGTCGGGGTCGTCGTCGATGGCGTCGAGCGCTTCCGTCCAGGTGGTCAACGGCGCGCGGGTGTCCGGGTCGGCCCATGCCGAAGCCTGCTCGTCCCAGACCGGGAGCCGGTCGAGGGTGTACCGCTGGACGTCGACCGCCGGCCACCACACCTGGTGATAGGTGGCCGCTGCCACGGTGCGGAGCACGTCGCGGGGGATGGTGCCCCGGATGGCGAAGTGCGCGTGAGGAGCGAGACGGCGTTGCGGCTCGACGCAGCCGGCGTACTGGACGTTCCAACCCTCACAGCGACGCAGGTTCTGCCAGAACCGATCGAGCAGCCGAGGGAAATGCACCGCGTCCCACGCCGCCCGGCGATAGTCGTACCGGTCGGAGTTGAGCGGCGTGCCGTCGGGGCGGACCGGGCCGTAGGAGTCGAGGGTGAGCGTGAGCCACATCGACGGCCGGTAGGTGGCGCCGTCGGGAGCGGTGTAGGTCTTGCCGACCGTGCGCCGCTCGACCTTGCGCCGAGGTAGGTCCGGGGCATCCTGGCGACGGCGGGTCGAGCGCTTGCGCCGCCGGCCGGTGTCGTCGTCGCCCTGGTCCTCGTCGCCGGTCGAGTGCGGCGGCGCGACCCGGCCCCGGAGCCCTTCGGCCGTGATCGCCTCTTCCACTTCACGGATCGCCTCGTCGAGGTCGGCGACCTGGTCCCACTGGCTGGCCCGAGATGCCTCATCGCGGGAGAACTCCAGATGCCCGCGTAGCAGGATCAGCGCCTTCTGTTCCTCGGTCGCCGGCTCGGGTGGCGGTAGCGGTTCGTCGTCGCGGTGCCAGCCCTCGCGGATCTGCGCCTGTCGCAGCCGGCGGTTCTTCTTCGCGCACGGCCCGCACTTGTCCTCCCGGGTCGCGCCGCAGGGCAGGTCGATGACCTCGGTCAGGCCGGTGTTCAAGTCGGTGCGGCGCATGGCCAGGGGCCGGACGCAGACGCCGTACTCGGCGGCGATTTCCTTGAGCACGTCGACCGAGCGCGGTAGTGCCATGCGGGCCGCCCGCGACCCCGGCCGAGGAGTGGCAGCCGGGGTCGGGGCGGGTTCGAGTCCGGGCAGGGTGGGGGCGGTCATCGGATGATCCCCACCACCTGACGCCGGTCGGGCTGGACTACGCCGCGCGGTGGCAGCACCGAGACTGATGCCGGCGGCATCACGTCAGCAGGCGGAACAGGCTCGGCCCGCTCGGGTTCGCCGTACCGGTCGGCTTGCGGTTGGTTCGGCTCCGGTGCCGGCGCGGTGGCGGGTGCGCTGGACAGGACGACCTTGACCAGGGCGAGGAAGGCCAGCGACGGCACGGCGGCGACGATCCAGCCCCACACGGACGGTTCGGCCTCCGCGACCTGGGCGGCGAGAGAGAGCAGGGCGAAGGCGATCAGGAGGACGCCGACGAAGCCGACGGGTCGACCGTTGCGGCGGCGGGCGCGGATTTCGAGGCCGAGGTAGATGGCCATGAGTTCGACGGCTACGGCGTTGGCCCAGCCGATCCAGTGTGGTTGGCCGTGGGCGACGGACAGGTCATGGACGTGGGTGAACGCGGCGGCGCCGGCCATGGTGCCGATGGCGAGCAGGATGAGCAGGCGTACGGCGGATTCGATGCGGTCGCGGGTCACCGGCGGCCCCCGGTGTCGCGGACGGTGAGGGTGATGCGGATGCTCTGGCCGTCGAGGTCGCGGCGGCGGTTGACCATGTGCGCGAGGCCGTGCAGGGCGGCGGCGAGCCGGTCCGGGCTGCCGTCCAGTTCGATGTGCAGCGGCTTGATCCGGTGGGTGCCGAGGAAGAAGCGTTTGAGGGACATCGGTTACCTCCGGGCCGGGGCGACGCGGGTACGGATGTGCTCGGGCGGTTCGCCGAGGGAGGCGACGGCTTCGGACAGGCAGCGCCACAGCGCCCACGCCTCGTCAGGGGTGAGGTGCATGCGACGCCGGCCGCCACCGACGGCGAGATAGACCGGGTACGGGTCGGGCCGCTCGCGGTCGACGCGGACGGACACGGCGGTGCTGGCCGTGCCGTCGGGGTGCGGGGCGCGGAGCCGATAGAAGGTCGGGGTGGTCACCGCGGCTCACCCCCGTCGGTGTCGCGCAGGATGTTGAGCAGGGAGTCCGGCAGCAGCGGCCCGCGTGGGCGGGGCAGCGGCGGACGGTGGGTGGGTTCGGGGGCGGTTTCCCGGCCAACCTGGGCGAGGATGTCCGCCGCGTCAGCCGGCGCCGGATAGTCGGCGGCGAGCTGGCGGATGTCGTCGTCGGTGATGTGGGAGAAGCGGACCCGGGCGGGTTCGGGGGTGCCGTCGAGGATCACGTACCCGACGCCCTTGGCCCAGCGGGGCATCTGATCGGCCAGGGCACCCCGGTTGCGGGCACCGTCGCCAAGGACGAGGTCGACCTGAGCGGCCTCGGTCAGGCCGAGCGCGATGCGGGTCGGGAACAGATCCCGAAACGGCAGCACCTCCTTGCGCGGATCCTGCAACGCCGCCACCACGAGAACGCCGACGCCGGCCCCCTGAGACAGCAGCAGCCCCAGCGACGAGGCGATGCGCTTGCGCAGCTCGACGTCTTGCAGGTAGGCGGTGAGGGCGGCCATCTCGTCGATGACGACCACGACCAGGGGGTCAGCCTCGGTCGGCGTGTGCACCCGAACCGTGCCGGCAAGCCGGGTCTGCCGCTCGCGCAGCACGGTGACGGCCTCGTCGAGGAGGTCGGCCATGGCCTCGAAGGACTTGCCGGCGAACCGGGCGAACAGCGGTCGGCCCATGGCGAACTCCATGCCGCCCTTGGGGTCGATCACCCACAGCCGCACCAGCCCCGACGAGATCCCACCTGCCAGGGAGCGGACCAGGGACCACAGCACCGAGCCCTTACCGGAGCGGGTCGCCCCACCGATCAGGACATGGGTGGCGAGCAGGTGCAGCGACCAGTGCCGCAGGTCTTCCCGCCGGGCCAGGGGCAGCGCGGTGAGGTCCGGCACCGCAGGTACGTCGAACGGCTTGACCACTGTGCGCAGCGCATCGGTACGGACTACGACCAGGTACACCAGCGACGGCCGATCCCGGTACCGCACCCGGTCGATGGCGCCGAGGACGAGCGCCCAATAGCCGGTCCGGGGCGGCGGATCGCCGGGACGCTCGGAGTAGACGCGGGCGTGGCGGCGACCGAAGGCGTACGCCAAATTGGCCGTGACCTTCTGGAACTCCTCCGGCGTCTGCCCGCGCACCATGCGAACCGTCAGCACGTCCAACGCCTGATCCGAGCGCACCCGCAGCAGCTGCGGCATGACCGGCCGATGGTCATACGTACGGGTCAGGCCGCACAGCGTCATGGCTTCCCGCCACGCCCGCCGGTAGACGAACACCTGACGGAACCAGCCCAGCACCGGCCCCGCCAACCAGGTCCACCACGATTTTTCGTGCTTCCACCGCCACACCGCCGACACCAGGCCAGCCAGGACCAGCGGCACGATCAGCCCGGCCCGGCCGAACTCGGCGTAGAGCCACCCGCCGGCCACGACCAGGCCCACGATCACCGGATGCCGCACACACCAGACAGCAGCCCGGAACAGCCATCGCAGCAGCATCCCGAGCGCGATCAGCCACAGCGGCAGCTCAAGCCGCCGAGGACGGATCACCATCAGGTCCCCGGCCGTGGTCATCACGACCTCACCACGCGGCCGGCGGATCATCGAACACCCCGCACGACCGCTACCAGCCCCCGCGTAGACGCGGGCATACCCTTGGACACGTCACGACCTCTCTCGACAGAGCAGGGGAAGAGACACCAGGGGGCGGGGCTGCCGTCCGCCAAGACCAGACAGCCCCGCCCCCACCAGATGCGGCTACGTCGCCGCCTTCTTGCCGCCGACCACCGGAGCGCGCAGCCCGGTCGCCCGCAGCGAATACGCCATCCGACCGTTGTTCGCCACGTACGGCGTCACGGTCATCCCGTCGAACTCCACCGCCTCGAACGGCGCACCCGACGGCGGCACCGGCTGATAGTCAGCCGAGATCTTCACCGTCGTCTCCCGGGACCGCTTGCCCAGCTCAGGGTCAAGGTCCATCACCCGGACCTGCCACACCCGCTGACCGGTCACCTTGTCCTTCGCCGGGGACCGCCGACCCGTCTTCTCGTCGTAGTCCTCAACCTCACCCAGCGACTCGGGCACCAACGCGCACCCCGCCGGGAACACGTCCTCGAACCGCACGGCGAACCTCGTACCGCCACGCAGAGCCATCGCTCACCCTCCAACTTGTTGACTTGTCTGCCAAGTTGCGGTCCAAGGTAGACGGCACTTGGCAGACAAGTCAACAAGTTCGCCAGCGGCTTTCGAAAAGACCAAGCCAGACAGGGCCACCACCCGGGCCAGGACATCATTTTTGATCCGGCTTGTCAGCATTTGCGTCAACTTGGAGGGCCTAGACCGGAAGGGCGGAACCTCAGTCGAGCGCCGGAAGAGGTCCAGAGAATTCCCCGAAGAGTTCCGCAGAAGAGTCCCGTAGAAGAGTCCCGTAGAAGAGCCCGGTGAAGAGCCCGGTGAAGAAGTCCCGTAAGAAGGTCCTACAGAAGAATTCCGCAAAAGAGGTTCAGTAGATACTGCAAGTTCAGCAGGCCGTGTAAAGTGCGAACTAAGGTTTGTAACGTTGAGGTTGGTCGAGCACCGAGCGCAGGACTGCTTGAGCTGCGCTAGGTGCCTAGCGCAGGGAACCGTTTGGATGACTTGACGGTCAACAGCAACAGCTAGTTGACCGTCATGGAGGAACGGGCCCCCGCCGTGCCGTCGGAAGCGAAGGCGGGAGCCCGTGGGGGGGCTGGCCCACCTGAGTCAGGTAGGTTGGCCCCCGTCCCCATCCCTCAGCAACGCCAAGACCAGCGACGCCAGAGTCGGCGCGGCGAGCTTGAAGAGCCAGCCCAACCGCTCCACCACCCGGCGACGTCGGCGCGCGTCGCTTTCTCGGCCCCGATCTCCCCGCCTACGCGGCTTCGGCCTCTTGGGATGTCTGGCCACACTCCACCTTCCTCTCGCGACACATGTCATCCGCCACCCGGAGGTGGTGGAACTGGTTGCGCATCGGAAAGTCGGCCGGAGTCCAACCGGAAAGAATCATACTCGCAGAGGCGTCATAAATTGCAACAGCCACCCTGGATTACCTATCACCGAGAAGGACTCGCTTTCTTTGCTGGGCGTGTCGGTCCTTGACTCTCCGGGCAATAGCCTTCAACAAGGCAAGACATGTTGATCTTGGTGCCGAGATTCGTTAGCACGAGGAGTGGCATAGCATGCAGACAGACCAATCAGGCGTAGACCCAACCCACGCTCGTCCAGCCGGCGTCGATGACAGGACCGTTGAGGCCCTGGGCGAGTTGAGCAAGGCGCTAGAGACTATCCACCGCGTACGCGGTCACTTCTACTCCGCCCACCAACTCGTCGGTGGCGCGGACCTTGCCCTTGATCGGGTGGTCGAGCTGTTGCGACAGGCAGGGCACGACGAGGTAGCCGACCGGGTGGAGCGGGAGTTGCTGGGCCGGAACGTCCTACCAGGCCGGTGGACCTTCCAGATCATGGAGGAGTTCGATGATGGCTACTACGCCGCGTTTCAGGAGGTCGAGCGTTACGCGCGGGAGACGTTGGCTGGCGGTCGGCGGCACATCTATGAGGCGGAGATGAAGGAGCGGCGGCGTACCCATGGGATGCCGGGGCATGAGGCTACGCCGCAGGAGTGACCGGCAGTCCGTTCGGAAGCATCGCGGCCAGGGCTACGGCTCTGGCCTCGATGATCTTCATGCGGCCTTCGTACTCGACGGGTTCGCGGTGGGCGGCTTGGCTGGTGACCTGGCCGGGCCATTTGCGGTAGAGCAATCCGTGCTCACGGGTGAAGTAGCCCTCGCTGACCGCGCTGGCGGCCAGGAGTAGGCCGGTGTCCTCGGAGGCGGGCAGGGCCATCCAGCCGCCGAGGGCCAGGAGCAGATTGCGGCGAATGCAGAGGGTGGCGGGGTGGACCTGGGCGCGGTAGCCGTTGGCTTGCCAGAAGGCCAGGACAGCACCGCGGCTAATGGGTCCGCCGTCCGGGTCCATGTCCCATCCGACGGTTGACCCGTCGGGCATCAGGTCCAGGACCCGCGAAGTCGTCCATCCGATCTGCGGGTGGGCGTCAAAGGCGGCGATGTCCCGGGCGAGAGCGCCGGCCATGAGTTGGTCGTCCGCGTCGAGCACCTTCACCAGGTCGCCGGTGACGCGGGACAGGGCGAGGGTGCGGGCGACACCGGGGCCGCCGGGACGACCGCCACCGATGCTGATGCGAGGGTCGTCCGGCAGCACCTGGGCCAGTGTTCCGGTCTGCCCGTCTTCCTGGACGAGCCATTGCCAGCCCCACCCGTCGGGCATGTCCTGCTTGACCAACGAGTCGTACGCGCCGGCCAGGTACTCGACACTCGGGGCGTGGACCGGGGTGATGACCGAGACAAGCTGCGTCACGTTTTCCACCGTTGCAGTTTGTGGGAGTAGACCAGTTCCGTCCGGTCCCCCGGCATCACCACGTCGGCCACCTCGACGACCCGGCCGGCGGTGTCGATGGAGGTCTTGCGCACGGTCAGCACCGAGACGCCAGGGTCGATGTCGAGCAGTTCGGCCTCATCCGGCGACGGCGGACGCGCCCGAACCTCTTCGTCGATGCGGTCCAGCTCGACGCCGACCGTATAGAGCTGGTGCTGTGAGCCGCCGGGCCAGGGCTCATTGTTCTGGTCGAGCAGGTCCGGGTTCGCGGCCACCAGGTCATAGGGCAGGTACGAGTACGACATGGTCAATGGCGCATTCTCATGTCGCGACGAGGTCCAGTAGACCCGGCGCAGCAGCGGCGTACCCGGCTCAACGTGCAGCGCCGCCGCCATGTCTGCATCGGCTTCCACGCGGGCGTACTCGGCGTGGAACTTGAGATCATCGACGGTCAGGCCGGTGTCATGCTCGGTCGCGCCGGTCTTGAGCCGCTCGTCCTGGTCGAGCAGGACGCGGTCCTTCTCCCACTGGTACCGCTCCGCGTTACGGCGCCGTACCCGCTGGCGGGGTGCCCGCACGTAGGTACCGCGCCCCTGCTCCGCGCGGACCAGGCCCCATTCACGGAGCTGACGGATGGCGTTGCGGACGCTGGTGCGTGACAGGCCTGACGTGTCGGCCAACTCCGTCTCGGACGGCATCAGCGTGCCGGGGGCGAGTTCCCCGCTCGTGATCTTGACCCGCAACTCTTCAGCGAGTTGCAGGTAACGAGGGCGCCAGTCCCGGCCATGCACACCGGTCACCGTACCCCCTAGACGTTCCAACGACTGCCAGGTGGTCCCACCCGCCGGCCGCTCCGGCACCGGATCCACCGCCACCACCGGCCGTCGCGGTCGATGCGCGGGAACCGGAGTACGGCGGGAGCTGCGGTCAGTGGCGGTCATAGTGTCCCTCCAACGGTTGTCCCTTGGTCATCACCCGCCACCGGGCGTAGGTCAGTTCGTAGATCAGCCGATCGACCTGCACCCGCGACAACAGCACCGACTGCGTCGCCCCGGAGCGGGTCGCGTCGACCTTCACGACCGGGTCGCGGCGCCGGAGCCGGTCCAGGAGCAGTTGCACGCTCACCCAGCCACCGCCCTCGCTGCCGATCGTGGCCAGCAGCCGGCGATGCATCGGATCATTCGGCCCGCAGCCCCGACACCAGTCAGGACACGACGCCTCATCGGCAGTGTTGGCCGTGTGGATGTTGGTCGGCTCGTCACTGTCGCCCATGCTCACCCTCCCCTGAGCCGGCGGCTTGCGTCAGAAGCGAGCCGAGCTGGTCGACCAGGTGCTTCGTTTGCGGGAGGGTGAGTTCGGCCCAGCCGGCGCCGGCCCGGCAGGAGGCGTGCACCACGACCGTCGGCGATTCGTCGTCGGAGCCAATCAGGTACGACACGACCAGCCCGGACGACCGGACCTCACCCACCCGCAGCAACACGCCCCGATGGCGTCGCGCCATGTGCGCCAGCACCGGCGGCACCAGATGACCGCAACGATCCGGAGCGCACCACGCAGGATGGCTCGCGACGGCGGGACGGCTGCTCGTCTGACTCATCGGGGCCACCGCCCACCGTTGCCCCGGAAGATTTGGCCCCGGGTCAACAGCGGCGCATGAGGCAGCGCCGGCAACTCACGAGTCCGCTCCAACGACCAGCGCAACGGAACAGCGTTGCGTGCAGGGACGGAATCGCCGGATCGGCTCCCGGCTGCGGGTCCTGCCTGGTCCGACTGTCTGCGAGACCGCCAGAACTTGAACCAGGGACGTCGACGATGAGAGCCAGGCATCGCACCTCCAGGGATAGGAGAGCCGGCGGCCGACCAGGGGGAATCAGCCGGCCACCGGCCCGACAGAGGGCACGGCGCACCGTCCGACACCGGACGGGTCGGGTAACACCGAGCCACCTTGAACGCGCGGCCACCGCAACCGGCCCACCAGGACGCCGCGCCTCACGCACGACCAGGCTGACGCCGCACCACCCTTGATACAAGCCGTCATCGCGGCCGCACACTCGGAAACGTACCTACAAGTGGACGAGTTGTCTACACACCAAAACGACGCACCTGGTTGACACTTGGTAAGACAAGTGCCAGGTACGGTGAACGAGTGCCCACCCCGCACTACGGACAGCCCCGCTACCGCGTCATCGCCGATGAACTGAAGGAACGCATCGAAAACGGTGTCATCCCGCTCGGTGCCCTACTACCAACTGAGAGCGTCCTCACCGCCGAGTTTCAGGTAGCCCGCGGCACGATCCGCAAGGCAATTGCCGCCCTGCGAGACGCGGGTTACGCCGCCACAGAGCATGGGAGAGGCACGTATGCCACCCAAAAGAGCCTGCACCTTACGCAGGGGCCGACAGTTAGACTCCGAAGAATTCCTGCCGATGAGCAGCTAGCAACCCTGTTTCAAATCAAGGTTGGAACAACGCTGATTGAGCGGGAGACAGTGGTTCAGCGCGGAGACCAAGTCGACATGGTCATTAGAGCCTACCGAATACTTCCCGCCACTCCCTAATCGGCACGACACGCCTCCCAAACTTATTAAGGCGATACCGCAAACAGGCTAAAGCACCTATCACGTCTCGACAAAGATCAGGCTGTAGCGCTTAGCGATCATTCGCAGTAATCACAAGTCCTGTTGGAGCCCATTCGCATCCGCTAGGAGCTAAGCATCTTCAGGCACTGCTGGACGAAGTGCAAGACCTGCCGGAGGCAGTTCTTCAGATTCAGCAGATACTCGCTGGTGCAACATTTCCTTCGATAGCCTCGACGCTTCGCCCTCAATAACCACGGCCATCGATTCCTCCGGATGCACAGACGGGACAGGCAATTCCGGAAGGCCCGGATCATACTCATGGTAGTGGTCAGGGCAGACCCAGAGCAGCTCGCCTGAGGGCGCCTGGACCCGGCGCAAATCCCCGAAAGACCGATTTTCATCGTACTTGAAAAGCAATGATCTCAGCCCCCGAAGCGCCTGCCCCTCAGGCTTCGTTAGCTCGTTCTTTGGCAATTCTTCGAAGCGCTCTTGCCGCTCCACCGCAGCCGGCAGTTTCTCGGCAAGCACTTTCATCAACTCAACCCGCTTTGCAATGTCATCTACCGCCTGCTTAGAAAGGGTGACTCCCGCAACAGCTCCGACAATTGGAACCGCTAGGCGCAGCGTCTTCAGCACAAAGTTGGCATACGGGGCGATCTTGACGAGCCAATCTCTTTCCTGCTTGAGTTCATACGTGGCGGGTTTCCACGGATGCCACTCCCCTGGATGCTCACACCACAGAGTCAGGTAAACCAGCTGGAACGCAAATGCTCGCTCCCGAAGTATGGCGGCCGGAGTGACGGGTCCTGCTTTCCGAGGGGGCAGCGCCAGCGTAAACATCCGAGGGCAATCGATCACTTCAGCCGAAACAACCTTGAGAACTCTCCTCAAAGAGTCGGCACTCTGTGCCGCGAACGCCTCTACTCGCTGAACGGTTCCCTCCATTCTCCCGACACTCGCATGGATCGCACCCAACTCCTCGTGCAATGCCTCCAAATGAGACCGGATCTCCACTTGACCGGAATTGAAACCAGTTAGCAGTACCGAAATGTCATGATCGTGGTCACATTCCAAGCAGTCACGACTTACTCGGCCCTGCTCCCTTCGCCTGAGCAGCCCAGTCAGTGGAAACTCACCTGTACAGCCAGGTGTCGGGCAGGGGACTAGGAACTGGTAATGAAGACCCGGCCATCGACTCCGCAGCAGGTGTTCAAGACTGTCTCTTAATACGTTAAAAAACAGGTCCGGCGACGGGGCACGAACTTGCATAACCAGACGTCCTTCTTGCTGAAGCTCAATAAGCGCTTCAGAGGCATACGCCTGTATCGGGTGTCGAAGGAAAACCCCGTTTCGCCAATGCTTATCAACCGAGGCCGAGTGATGCCGCACAGTAAGCCAAGCCACAATCCCTGGGGCTGAATCTTGTAGCTTGCAGATCAATGTCACAACTCGGACCGTTGGCGACGTCGGCGTTCGGAATGTCCAAGGCAACACTGGCCGCGAGTGAGGAACAAGCTGGGCAATCAGGCTCTTCTTTTCACGATCGTCGAGACGGTAGGAGATATCGAACTTCTCCATTAGGCGCAAAAAGTACGGGTGATGCTTCGCAGGATAGACGTCTCCCTCACTGCGATCCTGCCATATCGTCCGGAGACGAGCATGGTCTAGCACTCCGTTAGCGGATCTCGTAGGCGCATCCTCTAGTACGTAAGCAATCGCTTTCGTGAGCCATTCCGGGTTCAGAACGACGATATCCCGAAGCCCTTCATCATCACCGTAGTAGATAATGTGGCCCAGATCGTGCAGAAGCTCCGCAAGAGTAATTGTCTCCTCTCCATCGAGCTGCTGCGCCTCACATGCTTCAACAAAATCGGTCCATGCAATTTGTGGTTCACTCTTATAGCGTGCGAGAACGTCGTCACGGGCGGCAATCCAACGTGGACTGAGCATTCTCCCCATCTGGGGAAGCGCAGCAGCCTCCTTAGCAATTTCAGCCCGCAGGTCTGAAATCCCTAGCCCGCTTTCATTGTCCACTGGAATTTGAGCGGATATCATGTTTGGGAACATCTGCTTGAGTTGTTCTAAATCGATCTCCGGGTTCCGTTCATCGCAGTGAGTGGGCACCAAGATTGCGCGCGCCTCACGACCAACACGTAGTCGAACGCGGCTTAGCCAGCCCTCAACCTCACTCTGCTCCTGCCCCTTGCGGGCATTCCACACCAAGATATACAAAGCACGGCGACTAAAAAAGAACTGGTGGGTTATCCGGTAAACCTCTTGCCCACCAAAATCCCACGCGCGCACGATCATCTCGCAATCAAGATCCGGATGACCGAGAAGGAACGGATGGATCTCTAGGCCATGCGTGGTGCTGCGGTTCCGAATGAATTCCTCATCCTTCAGAGCAGCCACGAGTGAGGTTTTACCAACCTCCCCTTCGCCCACGATAAGCACTTTCGCCTCGTAGTGCGGAACCGCGTCTTCGAGGCTGCGAAGATACGCATCTAGCGCGTCCAACCCACGCGACACCAAATCTGGCAAAGGGTCAACGAGTGGATTCCTTGCTATCGAGAAAGAGATCGATCGACCGAGTAGTTGCGAGATTTCGCGCGGTAACTCAGTTAGTAGGTTTCCGTCCAACTCAAGCTTGTCAAGCTTCGCTAGAAGACCGATCTCTGCCGGCAATTCCCGTAAAGCGTTGTTACTGAGGTACAGGCGTCGCAAGTTGGTCAGTTGACCAATCTGCGGGGGAAGGTGTCTTAGTCGGTTGTTGCGCAGGTCCAACTGTTCCAAGTTGCGCAACCGAAACAACTCTTCAGGTAATACCTCTATTTGGTTACCGTCTAGGTCAAGTTCACGAAGCTCCGAGAGAAGCCCGATTTCAGGCGGAAGCACGCTGATCTTGTTATCGTCCAGGTAGAGTTCTTCCAGCTTACGCAGCTCACCAATCTCTTTGGGTAGAGACGTCAGCATGTTGCTTCTGACGTCTAGTTCCGTAAGGTTGATGAGGTGCCCGATGCCGGAGGGCAACGACTCTAGCCGGTTATGGATAAGATACAGCCTTTCGAGGTCACCAAGCTCACTGATGGCTGCGGGAAGGCTCTTCAATCCCCACCCGGAGAAGCGCACATATCCATCACGTCGAGCACGCTCGACATCAGCTGACGTGAACTTAGGAGCAGCGCGATCTGCAGTATTGATCTTCGCCTCCACGGGGGCACGTGTCCATCTAGACGTAGACCTTCGCTCTCGGTGACTACGGCGTCCCCGAGAAACATGTTCGCAAGACCGTAGCGAGGAACGCGAGCGACATCGACCTAAGCCCGCGTCGCAATGCGTCGGATTGGCGACAGTCATGTGTCGTAGCTCAAGGAACCTAGACGAACGACTGCCGAATAGGTCTTTCTAGGATCAAGGCACCGCGCTCCGCGCGGTGCGGGGCGGCAAGCCCGGCCGGCGGCAAGCCGCCCCGGCCGCCTACGGCGCCGGGGCGGTGAGCCACCGACAGCCGCCGGGACCCGCCCCACACACCGCAGTGACATCACTCCAGAACGAACTCACCCGGAAGACGTTCACGAAGCGCGGCGACCACATGGCCCAGGCAGTAGTCCAGACTGTTGCCGTCGACCCTGATCGCCGCGACACCGAGCCGCTGGCCCGAGATCACCACCGTCCAGGGCTTGTGCTCCCGCTCGCCGTCAATCTTGACGAGCCCGATCAGTCCCAGATCCCCCAGATGCGCCAGCAGCTCCGGCACGCGCTCGTCCCACCCCATCCACGGATTGGACCACAGAGGCCACGACGGAAGCCGTCGCCCGGGCCTCCGTCGTCGCCGGGGCTTCCGGCTGCCGCGCCAGTCCAAAACCGGGACTGGCTTGCCACCGGGTCACTGGGCCACCGCACCAGCTCCACCGCCAGGACGTGCCCGACCCTCAGCCGCCGGCGGCTCCGCGCACTGGAACCCCACCGCAACCCCGCAAAGACCCTCACGGCGGGACGGCCCGCTTGCCCGACGCAAGGTCAACTGAGCCCGCGCTCAGGGCGTCTCCAGGGCGTCAGGGCGTCGTCGGGGCGTCAAACGCCGACCAAGGTTGACCATGAACGACCATCGACACCCGGACATAGGACCAGCTCAGAGCCGTGATCCAAGCTCTGAGCTGGTGGGCGACGGACGAGTCGACCTGTACGCCGGATTCTGTGCGCGGCGCGCGCCTGGGGCGCGGGCCGGCGGCGGCCATCCATCTCGGCCTGCCGTTGCCGGCAGGCTCATGCGGCCTACCCGCAGACATCGGGCGGGCCGCCCTCAAGCGTCTGCGCGGGCGTCATCCTGCGATGACGGCCCTTTCTTGGCCTTGCTCCGGGTGGGGTTTACCGAGCCATCCCGGTCACCCGGGATGCTGGTGGGCTCTTACCCCACCGTTTCACCCTTACCGTCCCCGATGGGGCCGGCGGTCTGTTTTCTGTGGCACTGTCCCGCGGGTCGCCCCGGGTTGCCGTTAGCAACCACCCTGCCCTGTGGAGTCCGGACGTTCCTCGGCGGCGGGCCGGAGCCCACCGACGCGACCGCCCGGTCGACTCGTCCGTCGCGCACCCATCCTAACGACACCGGGGCCGCGCCTATTGCCGCGCCCGCAACCAGTGCGGGCGGGTACCTGGCTCGCGCGGGTCATCTGCTGGCGGCCCTGACCCCGCCGACTGGCCGGGTCGACCGGCGGCCGGTGAACCGTGGCAGTAAAGGTGGGAGCTGGCCGGCGTGTCGGCCACCTGCACTGCCACGGATCACGCGGCACACCATGCAGGGGCGAGCGCGGCACACCTTGCAGGGGTGGGTGTGGGCGGTTGGCCGGCGTGAAGGCGGGGGTACGGATAATGGCGCGGTGACGATGCCGCCATTTCCCGAACCGACAGCGCCGGCCGACGGGCGGGCCGAGGTGTTTCTGCGCTATCTCGATTATTTTCGGGAGAGCGTCCTGGTGAAGGTCGACGGGTTGGCGGAGCAGGAGCGGCGGGCCAGTCGGCTGCCGTCCGGCTGGACCCCGCTGGAGTTGCTCAAGCACCTGCGCCATGTGGAGTTGCGCTGGATCGAGTGGGGTTTCCAGGGGCGCGCCGTCGCCGACCCGTGGGGCGACTGGCGGGACGGTCGGTGGTACGTCGCGCCGGAGGAGAGCTTCGCGGAGCTGACGGCCGCGCTGCGGGCGCAGGGTGCCCACACCCGGGCGGTGGTCGAGGGTGCCGACCTGGCCGCGCGCGGGGCGCCGGGGCCACGGTGGGAGGGCGCGGATCCGGCGACGCTGGAACGGGTCATGTTCCACCTGGTGCAGGAGTACGCCCGGCACCTCGGGCACCTCGACATCGTGGCTGAGCTGGCCGGCGGCCCGGTCGGGGAATAGCTCCGACCGGAGCGGTGTGCGGGACATCGCACCGGGGTCGGACGGCGGCGCGTGTCGCGGACGGCTAGCCTGCGGATCGTGGAAATCGCCGAAGCCGCGTTGCTGCTCGCCGCCGGTCTCGCCGCCGGCACGGTGAACGCGGTGGCCGGCGGTGGTTCGCTCATCACGTTTCCGGCGTTGCTCGCGATCGGGTTGCCGCCGGTGCCGGCGAACGTCACCAACTCGCTGTCGGTCGCCCCGGGGTACCTCGCCGCCGTGGCGGGCAGTCGGATGGATCTGCCCCGGTCACGGTTGCTCGCCGCGTTGGTGCCCACCACAGTGGTCGGCGCGTTGGCCGGTGCCGGGCTGCTGCTGGTCACCCCGGCGCGGGCGTTCGAGTTGGTCGTACCCTTCCTGGTGCTGGGGGCGACCGCGCTGCTGGCGTTCCAGGATCCGCTGCGCCGGCTGGTCGGCCATCCGCGTGATCTGGGGCCGCGCCGCCGGGCCGTGACGGTCCAGGTGGTGGTGGCGTTGGCTGCGGTGTACGGCGGTTACTTCGGTGCCGCCGTCGGGGTGATGCTGGTCGCCGGCCTGGCCCTGGTGCTGGACGCGACACTGGCCCGGGTCAGCGCGATCAAGAATCTGCTCTCCGCCGTGATCGGCCTGACCACGGTTGTCGTCTTCGCCATCGCCGGCCCGGTGAACTGGGCCGGCGTCGCGGTGGTCGCCCCGGCCACGCTGATCGGTGGGTACGTCGGTGCCCGCCTGGTCCGCCGGCTCCCCTCGGCGGTCCTGAAGACCATCATCGTCGTCTTCGGCACCGTCATCGGCACCTACCTCCTCTGGCGCGCTCTCGCCTGAACCCGCGATCTTGCACTTCCTGACCCCGCGAATCGGGCATAAGTCACTTCTCGGCGACCAGAAGG
>NZ_BOOZ01000049.1 GCF_016863495.1 Micromonospora andamanensis | reverse complement strand
ACGGAACCTAGGCCCAGCAACGGCGTGCGCCCGTCAACGACCCACCCACCACCCACACACACGGCAGAAGAGCCACCTACTTGAACAAGATCATCTTTGCTCGAACGCGCGGCCTGTTGACCACCTCGGGCCGTGGACGAGATCGCCACGAAGTGCGGTGCGCCGGCCCGACCCGTCCGCGCCCTCGTCCGTCGTCCCGGACGGTCGGCTACCCCGTCCGCGCTTCGTCCCTGCGAGGCCGTCCGCACCAACCAGTACGACCCTCGCCATCCCGGTCCGCCGTCCGCGCCGGACGGCCTTCGTCCCCGCCGCCGGCTCGCCCTGTCTGACCGTCCCCACCAGCCGCGCTCGTCCCATGGAGGTGATCAGCAGTACGCCCCCAGTGAGGAGGCCCCGATCAGGGCTCGAAGGTTGCGCGGCGAGACCGCACCGCTGCTACAAAGCCCGAATCCTCGGCCACCCGCCGAGCCCGCATCGGTCGAGATGATTGGCCGCAAAACGTTCGCTGTTCAGGGTGAGGGTTCTAACGAGAGGTCTAACGAGCGGTCCAACGAGGAACGCAACGACCACGAGCTACCGGGTGAACACGCCCCCTTGAACACGACGTACCCGCACGTGGAAGGGGGCGAGGAGGGCCGGTGGACCGGAACCGACTGATAAGAGATATCCCTCCTACCCGCACATCTGCCACCGGCAGTACCCGCCTGACGGCGTCCGTCGTGGCCGCCGAACTCGGCCGACTCACCCCCCGAGACCGACTCCTGACCTTCAGCGCTGGCAACATCGTTCCGACTACGGCCCCTTCGAGCCGGATAAGATCGTCAGCACGTCTACAGCAAGCTCAAGCTGTTGGTTATCGTGAACGGCGAATGGCGCCCCAAATGAGCAGATGACCTGCTCGACCCCGGCTTCGCCCCATCGACGGAGCTGTTGGGCCACTTCCTGCGGTGTACCGACCAGGCGGGACTGTGCCCAGCTCCGCAGGGAGATATCAGCGAGTGCGCCGCCGGGAGCCCAGCGCTGCAAACTGTGCCACCGTTTCTCAAGATCGTCGTTGTCTCGGCCGATGAGCGTCGTCAGGCCAAGAGACCGGTGAACCGCCGCAGGATCACGCCCGCGACGGTGGCAGGCTTGCCGCACCATCGCATCCCGGTGCCGGTACTCAGCCATCGTGCTGTCCCACGCGGTGTTCCAACCGTCCGCGAGCGCGGCGACCTCAAGTAGCTTCGGGCGCTTCCCGGCAACCCAGACGGGCACGCCCGGCACCCGCCGCCGAAGAAGCCCGACTGTGTCCTCAAGCGATACCAACCGTTGTCTTGCAGGCGGGAAGTCAAGGCCGTTTGCCCGGTGTTCCGACTCGTTCCACCCGGCTCCGACGGCGACGTCGAGTCGCCCGGCGGCGAGTTCGTTCACGGTCGCCGCCATGCGTGCGAGGAGGTTGGGGTTCCTGAACCCGATAGGCGTGGCCAAAGAGCCGACGCGGATGCGGTTGGTGCTGGCCGCTATCGCGGCCAGCAGGGTCCAACACTCAGCCGGCTCCTGCCGTTGCTCCGGTTGCCCTGCAATGGCGACGTCGACCCAGAAGTGGTCGGAGACCCACACTTGGTGGAATCCCGCGTCCTCGGCCAAGGTGGCGTACTCGATCGCTCGTCGGGCGGTGGAGGGCTGCGGTGTCGGGAAGGAGAACGGGTAGTGGGGCAATGCCAGTCCGAGTCGCATTACCTCGCCGCCCCGACCGGCGCCTTGAGTAGCCGGATGGCGGGATGATTCGAGTGCTCGCCAGTGGTGAGCCGGATGCACTCGCCGAGCAGGGGTGCGATGAGGTGACGTCGCCCAGCCAACACCGCTCGGGGGATCTCCCGGAGCAGAAGAAGCGCCACGTACCGAGCAACATCACTGAGATCCTGCTCTGTTCGGGCCGGCGTCGTCATCCGCCGGAACGCGTCGGCTGCCGGGATCCCGAACTGGCGTAGTCGGGGGGTTTCACCGATGGCATAGTCCAGCACGAGCCGGTCGGGTGTCGCTGAAGCCGTGCCGGAGGCGTGGTCTAGGAGGTCGCGTACGTACCAGCTACCGAGCAGGTGGCTGACCATCATGCGCCAGTCGTGATGGTCACCGGACCATTCCCAGTCGATGAGGTGCCAGGTCCCGTCGGAGGCAACCAGTACGTTGCCGGCGTGCGGATCGCCGTGACAGGTGATATGGGAGTCGGGCCTGCCGACGACGAGGAGCTGCTCGAAGGCTCGAAACCAGGAGCCCATGTCACTTCCGTTAATCATGATGCTCAACCAACGCGAGGGCGGTCCGAGGTCTGTGGTGAGCACATCCTCCAGCCCCTGATGGCCACGACGACACCGAAGATCATGATTGCGAGTGGCCCGGGTGGGATCAAAGCCGGGCTCGGCGGTTGACCGCCATACCGTGACGAGAGTGTTCACCACGTCTTGCCAGATCAGGTATAGCTCCGGTGTCGGTCCGACACGAGCGATGGCTTCGTCGAGGCTCCACACGGCAGGTGCCGCCGTGACGATGACGTCAAGCGCGGCCTCGGTTGCGGTCCCGAGCACCGCCGGGGTGTGCGAGGCGAAGTGCTTCGCCATCACGGCGTGCCGTTGGGCCTGCACGGACGAGCTGACCCTTGGGTTGCGAGTGACCTTCGTGGCGACAGTCGCGCCGCCGGGTTGCCGCAGGAGAAACACCTCAGCGCCCGAGGTTCCCGACCTGATCGTGCGCAGCAGGAGGCTGCCGGCCTGCGAGCCGGCTTCGTGGCGACTCATGAGGGTCCTCTTCTACGCGGTGGTGGCTGCGGGTTTACGGGACCGTTCGGCCTTGCGGCGGAGCTGGGTGTAGACGCCGGTGAGGCCCATTGCCTTGCGTGCCTCGAACACGGTCTGCTGGACCTCGCGCCGGGTGCGTTCCGTACCCTTGACGATCAGTTCGTCGACCAGGCCCTTGTCGGCCTCGTAGCGGGCCCGCCGCTCGCGCATGGGGTCGAGGAACGCGTTCAGTGCGGTGGCGAGTTTTTCCTTGACCTCGACGTCGCCGACCTTGCCCTCGCGATAGCGGCCCTTGAGTTCGTCGACCTCCGTCCGATTCGGGTTGAAGACGTCGTGGTACTGGAACACGGGGTTTCCTTCGACCGTGCCGGGCACGTCCGCGCGGATCCGGTTCGGGTCGGTGTACATGCCCATGACCTTGCGGCGGACCTCGGCCGGCTCGTCCGAGAGGGCGATGGCGTTGCCCAGGCTCTTGCTCATCTTGGCCCGGCCGTCGGTGCCGACCAGGGTGGGTGTCTCGGCGCTGACCAGCTCGGGGACGGGGAAGACCTCACCGTAGAGGTGGTTGAAACGCCGAGCGATCTCCCTGGTGACCTCGACGTGTGCGGCGTTGTCCTTGCCGACGGGCACCACGTGGGCCTTGACGCAGAGGATGTCGGCGGCCTGCAACACCGGGTAGCCGAGCAGGCCGTACGGCATCTCCTCCTTTCCGGCGTCCCGAGCCATGTCCTTGAGCGAGGGCACCCGCTCCAGGCGCGGCACGGTGACCAGGTTCTGGAAGAGGGTGTTGAGGTCTCCGACCTCCTGGATCGCAGACTGGAGGTAGAAGGTCGCGGTGTCGGGGTCGATCCCGGCGGCGAGGCAGTCGACCACCATGTCCCGAGCGTTCTGGGTGGCCTTGGCGATGTCGTCGCGGGTGTTCTTGGTGGTCAGCATGTGCAGGTCGGCGATGATGAAGAAGCTCTCGTACTTCCGGTGGAGCTTCACGCGGTTGGCGATGCTGCCGACGTAGTGGCCGAGGTGCAGCTTTCCGGTGGGACGGTCACCGGTGAGCATCCGCTGAGCGGTCATGGCGATGGGGCCTTTCGCGGCGTGACGGGTCAACAAAGGTCGCGCAGGGCGCGCACCAACGGGGCGACGGTCGCCTCGTCGATGAGATGAACCTGGATCATCGACGGAAGTTGCCATCGTGCGCCGTCACGAAACCGCAGGCCACGCGCCCGTAGCAGAGCAAGGACCTGGTCACGGCGGTCCCCGAGATCGATCAGGAGGAAGTTCGCGTCCGACCGGGCGTATCCGATGTGCAGCCGGTCGAGTTCGGCGGTCAGCGTCGCGTACGCCCGCCGGTTCATCCCGATGGTGCGCCGGAGGCTTCTGTCGTCGCTCAGGGAGGCGCGTGCCGCCGTGGCAGCCAGCGCGCTGACAGCATACGGAAGCCGGTGTCGACGCAGCCGGTCGGCGTAGCCAGCGCTGGTGACGGCGTATCCGACTCTGGCACCGAGTAGGCAGTGTGCCTTGGACAGCGACCGGCACACCACCAGATTGTCGCGCTCCTCAAGGAGTCGCGGTGTCAGCGAGAGGGGATGTGCCATGAACTCACCGTAGACGTTGTCGATGACCAGCTTCGCCCCGCTGGGCAGTTGAGGCGCGACTACAGCCAGCAAGTCGGACAACGGTACCGAGACGCCGGAGATCGTGTGCGGGATATCCACCACTACCGCGACATGATCATTCTTCAGCGCGGCTCGCAGCGCCGCCAGGTCGTGTCGCAGTGCTCCGCCGTCCCACACAACCTCGTCGTAGCGCAGTTCGTTCCTGGCGGCGAGCTGCCCGTACAGCTCGAAGGTGGGGGCGGTCGCGAGCACCGTCGCACCGGCTGAAGCCTGCTCACGCATGATCCAGTCGAGGATCTCGGTTGTGCCGTGGCCGACCACGACCTGTTCCGGCACCACCCCGGCGTACCGGGCGATCGCGGCCTCCAAGTCCACCGGCTCCCGGCTCGGTGGTCGGTGCAAGCTGGGAGCGACCCCGGCAACCGCCTTCGGTACGGCGGGACTCGTGCCGACGCGAGCGAGCGTGACCTGTCGACCGTCATCGCGAACGCCGGCAATCACATCGTCGAGGTGTTCGATCTTGCACTGCCCGCACAGCACCTCGCCGGCTCGGCATCGACGCGCCACGGCGGTCGCCCGCTCAGGTGCGGACAGTAGTTCGATGACCTCGAAGGTCGGGCAGTCGTTGGGGTTGCCCCCATATTGGCGCTGCTCTTCGGCGCGGGTTCGGCCGCCGGTCACCGCGCCGATGAACTTTTCCCGGACGGTGTCGGGACGATCGGTCAGAAGAATGGTGGAGGCCGGATCGTTGATGCTGGCCCGGCCACCACGACGCCGCAGGTTCGGAACCAACCGTCGATAGGCAACGTACGGCGTCGGTGCCGCGAGGCGATCCGACACGGTCCTCATCAGCGCCGTATGCGTCACCTGACCGGCGTCGACCAGCGCGATCGACCCTCTCGGGCTCTGCTCGTACAGGAAGAAGCTCATCATCGTCACCGCGTCCCGCAGCAGGTTCAGTCTGGTGTCATCGGACCAGCCATAGACCTGCCGCATCCGGCGCAACACCAGCCCGGACAACACATCGTCCTCGAAGGCCCGGACTTCGGCCGTGTCGAGGTCGATGAGGCGATCGGGGGCGCGTCCGCCGAACTGCTTCACCCGTTCTGCCAAGAGCTCGACAATCGTTGCGGAGGCCGTGGTGCGGTTTTGGCGGCTGATGAAGGTGACGGGGTGGCCCTTTTCCTGCAGCCAGGCGACGTCCCGCGCGAGACTGAGATGGCCGAGGTGCAGCCGATTTCCGGCAACACCGACGCGCACGTCCGCACGGTCGTCACCCGTCGCGGCCAGTGCTGGGCTCGCAGGCTGCCAGGCCCAGATGGTCCGGCCCGCCAGGTTGTCGATCACCGGTGGTAGGCCCTCGGAGTCGGGAGCGAGCAGTTGGAGCCCGAAACGGCGTGCCCTGTCGGCGTGCTCGTCCGCGACCAGGCTATTGCGGGCAGCGTGCCACTCGGCGAGCAAGGCGCTCATCGGCCGGCCCGCCCACGCGAGATCCGTTGCAGCGACTCGTAGACTCGCTGTCGCTGCCCGACGGTCGTGCGCTGGCGGGCCTTGTCGCGGTAGAGGTCGGGGAAACGGACGTCGCTGTCGTGGCAGACCGCGCCGAATGCCCAGAACCGGGCCGCCGTGATGGCCCGCTCGTGCCGAAGCTCCCCGATCGCCGCCTGCCGGGAGTAGGCGTAACGGCCGTCCACCGTGCGATCGATCATCTGCGCCTGCTGATAGGCGTCCACGATCACCTGCGCCTGCCGTCGCCACAACGGCGATGCCAGCACCGGTGCCTCCAGGACTCGGGCCACGTAGCTGTCGAAGTCTGGATAGATGTCGAGAAACGCCAGGTAGGAGTCGGCAAGGACCTGGTGGCGGGTCCTAGGGATCACGTTGAGTCGGCCGGCCACTTCAGCGGCCAGCGGAGCCAAGAACCGCGCCACGCTCGTCAACAGCTCCGCGGCCTCGTCGGCCGGTGTGCAGATGAACGGGCTGAACAGCTTGAGCGCGAAGTAGCCGCCGTACGCGCGGTCCTGCCCGTCGCGGTCCAGGGCCGACCAAGGCAGCGAGTAGACGGTCACCGGAGCGTCGCGATAGGTGGTGCCAACGCGGGTCGGTGGAACCTCGTCCTCGCGATGGAGCATCATCACGTCGAAGTCACTGGCTGCGGTTGCCGTACCGGTGATTCGGCTGCCGTAGAAGACCCAGACCCGGTCCTCAGTCGGGATGCTCTCCGTCGCCGCGCTCAAGGTGTCGATGAGTCGAGGGATCTCGTCGAGGAAGCTCTGGGCGGCGAGGTCACGGTAAGGGCCGCTCACCAGGTCCTCCGCGTTGATGCGGCAAGCCAACCATCGACGGCGGCGGTCCAGGAGCCGGACGTGTCGGCCTGGACGCCGTCGACCCCCAGCCTCCGGAACGCTTCGACGTTGACCTCCTTGTCATCGACGTACAGGAGGCTGTCACCGGGTGACGCCTGCTCAAGAATCTGGACGTAGGCGGAGGGATTCGGCTTGACCGCGCCGGTCTGGCTGGAGATAAAGATCCGATGGGTTTGCCGGTGCAGACCGGCTGCCTGCAGCGCGGGCACCAACCATTCGTGGCGATGGTTGGACAACAGCCAGATCTGCGCCCCCCTCGACCAGTTGGGTAGCCGGGACACGGCCGGTAGCGGCGTCATCGTCGACCGCAGCACCGACCGCCAGGCAGGCGACGGCTGCCCGAGACCGCAAGCCGCTGCGAACGCCGGCCAGAACGCGGACTCGTCGAGCAGCCCAGACCACAACGCGTCCCGGAAGTAGTGGCGGAAGATCGCTTCGACTCGGTTCGAGGAGGTTCCGGCCTCCTCGGAGACAACTCGAAAGAGAGGTGCCATCGGCTCCGCCAACAGAACCCCGCAGACGTCCAGCACCAGGACGGGCCGTGACCGTGAGTCCTCGTGAACCATCATCGGCCCGTACCTCTGGGTGTTCGCGCCGTGCATGTGCCCTCCCGTGGGATGAGAGGCACCGAGGCGGCGGGTTCAGCTCGCGGGCTGGGGGGAAGCGCGCGTGCTCTCCGACACCGCCTCGGTGCCGGCTTGGGTATCGCCGCCGTCGATGCGGTTGCTGTGCACATCGAGCTTGGTCGGTACGGTGTGTGCGTAGGAAGCCACAGGGTGTAGGCCCACGGTGGCCTACACCTGGGCACTGGTCAGGGGGACCGGGTGGACGGTGAGACTTTCGGGCAGGTGCTACGCCGGCTTCGTCAGGAGCGACGGTTGTCGCTCCGGAAGTTGCAGGTGCTGACCAGCTATGACTTCACGTACCTGGGGCAGGTCGAGCGAGGTGAGAAGCCAGGTTCGATGGAGCTCGCCGAGGTGTGCGACCGGGCACTCGGCGTGGACGGCCTGCTCGTGAAGACATACGGTCGGGTGTCAGCGGCCCTGACCCGACCTGGGAGCCAGGAGGATGAAATGCGCCGGCGGACTGCGATCAAGGCTATGGCGGCTTCCCCGCTCGCTTTCGTCGATCAGGCTGGAGCGGTTCCAGAGCTTCAGGTGAGCCGACTCGAACGCAGTGCAGAGGTGTACCGGCACCTCTACCACGGGTCTGGGAAACCTGGCGATCTGCTCAGCCTGGCACGCGATCACCTCGAGACCGCGGTCGACGTCATGCGGCAACTGCCCGACGGAGGACTCAAGCGCCGAGTCCTCCGCACCCGCAGCGAAGTCGCCACGCTTGCCGGCCGGCTGACGTTCTTCGACCTACAGCGACCGGCCGACGCGCGGGGCTACTTCGGGCTCGCCCACGAAGCGGCCATCCAGGTGGGGGATGATCTCCTGGCCGCAGCCGCGCTCGGCCATCTCGCCTTCGTGCCGGCGGCCGAGCACAACACCTCGGCCGCCATCAGCTATCTCGCTGGCGCCGCTGATCATGCCCAACGAAGTGGTGTGCCGGTAGTCCAGTCATGGATCGCGGCGGTGGAGTCCGAGGTCCTGGGCACAGCGAACGCGGCCGGAACGCTGCGCGCTCTCGACCAAGCAGCCGCACGCCTTTCCCGCCCCGCAGACGCGGCACCACCCGCATGGTTCGACTACTACTCGGCCGACCGGCTCGACGGATTCCGTGGTCGGGCACTCCTCCAGCTCGGTCGGCCCGAGGAGGCCCGATCCGCCCTGACAGCAGCACTACGTGGACTCGGCCCCGTGGCGGTCAAGCAGAAGGCGGTGTTCCTCATCGACATAGCCAGCTCGTATCTCAGCGACCAACCGCAGCTCGACCAGGCGTGCGACCTCGCCGGGGACGCTGCCGCGATGCTGGCGATGGCTGGCTACGCAACCGCGAGCACCCGTCTCCAGGAGTTCCGTACCAGGCTGAGGCCGTGGGACGATGCCACCGTCGTTGCTGACCTTGACGAGCGATTGGGTGCGTTGACCGCATGACCGTCCAGACCTCTTCCCCACGGCGAATCCGCGCTGTCTACTTCGACGTGGGCGAGACGCTCATCAACGAGTCCACCGAATACGGCACCTGGGCGGACTGGCTCGGCGTTCCCCGGCACACGTTCTCTGCGGTGTTCGGGCAGGTCATCGCGCAGGGGCGGGACTACCGCGAGGTCTTCCAGCACTTCCAGCCTGGATTCGACCTCGCACTGGAGCGGCAGCGCCGGGCAGAAGCCGGATTGGCGGAGCACTTCAACGGCCGCGACCTCTACCCTGATGTCCGGGACTGCCTCGCCGCGCTGAAGGCCGACGGCTATTTTGTCGGTGTGGCGGGTAACCAGACCGCTCGCGCCGGACGGCTGCTACATGAGCTGAACCTGGGTGTGGACCTGATTGCGACGTCGGACGACTGGGGCGCGGAGAAGCCGACCTCTGAGTTCTTCGTCAAGCTGGTCGAGTCGGCGGGGTGCGCGCCAGAGGAGATCGCATACGTGGGCGACCGCCTCGACAACGACATTCTCCCCGCGCTGGCCGCCGGCCTGACGACCGTGTTCATCCGACGTGGACCATGGGGATACTTCTACGCAACTCGCCCGGAGGTAGAACAAGCGCACATTCGCATCGACAATCTTCGGGATCTTCCGAGGCGACTGCGAGACATTCAGTTTCGGTGATTGACGGTGGCTCCACGAACCCCTTGCATGGTTGACCGACGGAGAGCGCGACCCTTCGTCGGGTGCCGGGGCGCTCCCGACAGGGCCTGTTTGATCTATATGACAAGACCTGTGCCATGTGGCTGGCACTGCGGTGGCGCACCGGGAGGCATCGTTGAAGTTCAAGCAACACACGCTGACGCTGCTCGGGGAGATGGTCGTCGGTAACCCTGGCAAGGGCGACGATCCGGAGCACTACTTCTTCCTGTACCGAAGCAGCAGCTTCATCACTGACTTCTTTCACGAAATCGACACTGAGTACACGCACGACGGCTCGACGCGTCACCGTTGGGCTGCGGAGGTCGTGGAGAAGATCCTTCAGGAGCCCCATGCTGGTGAACACATCCCGCCGGATACGTTCGCTCGCTTGATCCGCAGGCTGATGGACCCGGACGATGCCATCAATGAGGGGCGCGATCGACCGCAGGCACTTGCGCGTCTGAACGCCGCGCTGTCTCGCGAGAACTTCGAAGCGTTCTACGCGGAGGACGGCCAGTGCTACTTGCGGCACGTGCCAACGAACACGATCGCCATGCCGGCGCCGAACCCACACCGGCCTTTCTCGCCGGCCGAGATCGCCAGGCGCGACCAGCTCATCGCCTACCTAGATCGTGCGAGTGAGGACCAGCTGATCGAGGAAATCCTGCTTCCGCTGTTCCGGCAGCTCGGGTTCCACAGGATCACCGCGGCCGGGCACAGGGACAAGGCACTGGAGTACGGCAAGGACGTGTGGATGAGGTACACCCTGCCGACCCAGCACGTTCTCTACTTCGGCATCCAGGCCAAGAAGGGCAAGCTGGACTCCTCGGGCGTGACCAAGGGCAGCAACCACAACGTCGCCGAGATCCACAACCAGGCCTTGATGATGCTGGGCCACGAGATCTTCGATCCGGAGATCGGCAAGAACGTCCTGGTGGATCACGCCTTCATCGTGGCCGGCGGGGAGATCACGAAGGCAGCGAGGAACTGGCTCGGCCGGAAGTTGGACACCTCGAAGCGCAGTCAGATTCTCTTCATGGACCGGGAAGACATCCTGAACCTGTACGTGGTGACGAACCTGCCCTTACCAAGCGCGGCCTGGCCACAGGCGGACGCTAGACCTTGGGATTCGGAGCCACCGTTCTAGCTGTGGCGGCCTACTCCATCAGCATGATGCCACGCGACCTTGCGTGGGTGACGGTCTGCCCGAGCTGCCAAATCGGTTGCAGGTTGGCGGTTCCGAACAGGCTTCTGCGCCGACGATCGACCCGTTGCCTGTGGTCGCGCCATGTCGTCACCGTGCCAGCGCCGACGCACGCATCTGGCCGATGCGAATGTGTCGGGCCGCCGCCCGAAGGGCTATCAGGTGTATGCCATGGCTGGCCTTCCGAGCCCGTCGGCCCTGCGGTAATGACGGCGGTAGCTGCGCATAGGGGACCGCAGAGGGTATTGGCCTAACGATCACCGGATGGCATGATCCCTTCATGGAAAACTCGGCGGAAAACGGCGACGACTGGCGTGCTCAATTTTTAGCTCTCGAGAGCATTCCGCAGGATGCGCCTGGGGCCGAAAAGCGACAGCGTGGGCAGAGGTTCGAAGGCGTGCTTGAGGCAATGTTTGCAAATGCCGGCCTAGATCCTCGTACAAGATACCGGCCCAAGGGTGAAGAAATCGATGGCTCCTTCGTGTTTCAGGGTCGCCCCATGCTACTTGAGGCAAAGTGGACCAAAGACCCTATCCCAGCATCTGCCCTTTATCAGTTTAAGGGCAAGCTTGATGGTAAGCTCTCCGGAACCATCGGGGTCTTCATTAGCATGGGCGGCTATTCTGGCGATGCTGTGGATGCCCTCATTGCGGGAAAGTCCCTCAATCTGATTCTTTTCGACGGCTCCGAAATTCGTGAAATCGTGCGGTCTGAGGGTATCGGAATCGTGGAAGCGCTGGCGATTAAGCTGAGGGCGGCGGCAGAGGCGGGCACTCCATTCTTTTCTATCGCTCCCCAGTCTCAAGCCCGGTCACCGAAGTCGCAGAAGCTCCTGTTTATTGTCGAAGGCGCATACGACCTCCGGCTTATGAACTCGCTCGCTGAGCGATCAAGTAATCCACCGGACTTCAATATTATTCCCGCAGGAGGCTTGTTGAATATTGCGCCGGTTGCGTTGGCTCAACTGCAGATGCATCGCGAGGTTGATCGCCTAGTCATCGTTATTGACAGTGATGGCAAGGCGGGCTGGAATCAGAAGCGCATTGCCGACCGCTTACGAGTCGGCGACTTTTCAGACGAAGTCGAAATTGAGTTCATCACTCTCGATCCCACCTTCGAGGTGGCGCTAGGAATTACAGATACGCCTCGGCGTCGACCACAACCGGGAACTTTGGGCAGAAGCATCGCGGATCTAGATATCGACGCTCTTGCCGTCCAGTCAAAGGAGCTTCGCCGACTATTCCGACTACTAGAGATTCTTGGCTGAGGCACGGCTACTTATTGCGCTACTTCGCTGCTGCTTAATCAACGAAATGGCGCTCCGAGTCCATGGAATGACACTTCGTTCCATTCGTTGTTCTACTCAAGTCGTCGCCAGGAAGGTAGGCGCCGGCCAGGTCCCCGGCGAGCGGTGTGAGGGCCTGTCCGGAAATCGTCGTCACGCCGAGCACGCCGAGTGCGAGGAGGAGCACGCCGATCGACGGTGCCAGCGCGCACAGCAGCAGTGCGACGGCCGAGGTCAGCAGCATCACCGGGACGAATCGGCGGCGGTCGAGGAGGTCGCCGAGCGGCACGAGCAGCAACACGCACCGTCATCGTGGTTGGCCGCGACGCACTCGTCTAGCCGATGAGCGAGCACCTGATCTTCAATGGCGGACCTGCTCTCGCCGACACGCGCCCCCATTCGCGGCGGACTGAACACTGGATCCGCCGCGTCAGTCTTCCCTGAGGAACACCGAGCTAAATAGGTCGGCTGCGTCGATGAGTTCGTCGGTCGGCAGCTCGAGAGCGCCACTGGTCACCTCATCATTGCCGTCCTCGGTGAGGATCCAAGTGATTTCTACCGAGGTTGTCTGAGGATCCCTCGCGACGATCACGTAGTCGTCCTGGTCGCTCGTCCAGGGGACGTTCGGACGAAACGACTCTGGTGTCAACACGACTTCGGCGTCGTTTTCGCGATTGCGCCATGCCACCGGGTAATTGTGGGAGTGGGCTCGCAGGGCGGCGAAGTCGACGGGCGCTCCGAGCGGATTACTTTCGCGAAGAATGGGTTCGACCGCCGTCGCGTAGTCCGCGTCATCAGGATCGCGGTAGTCGAGCATCTCGCAGCCATGGAAGGTCACGATCAGGTGCGGCTTGGCGACGAACCTGTCCCGGCTGACGACGCGAACGCCGACACCCCTGAGCGCGACGCCCAAGAAGTGCTCACGGCCTCTCGCGATATGCTCGGTTCTCCCTTTCCGCCACGTGGCTAATGCCCGCTCCCGGTCTTCTGTAGTCAGGTGCGCTGTGCCGCCGAAGACGCTCGAGGCCAGCCGAATCGACGTTGCCGCGAACGCGTCCTTCGCGAGCTCTGGCTCATTGCCGAACTGCTCTTCTTCGTAGTCGCGGAGGCTCTCCAGGACCTCTTCCACACGTTCAACTCGGCTGATCGGGCCAAGCACTTCCATCTCAAGTGTGATCGGCGGCTTCCTGCCACCGCGCACTCGTTCGACGAGTGCCTCGATCTCTCCGGAGCGAGCCGGCCTGGTGTTGCTTGTGCCCCGTACGTAGACCGCTCCGTCTTCCAGGTTGTCGCGGCGGTCGTCTCCCTGAAAGCTCTTGTGGCACGCGAAGATCGTATGCCCTTCCTGCGGTGGTTGCGCGATAACAAACAGCACCTCGTGCTCGGCGTCTACACCGATCCTTCCGAACTCGAACGCCGGGAACTGCGGCCCGAGGTAGGGACGGAGGCGATCTTCGAGTTCGTGTGCCTCTGTCCCGCGTGGTACGCCTGATGCGCCGTCCTTCTGCGCACCAATCACCAGCACCGCGTACCCACGGAAGTGCCTGGCGGCTTCGTGCGGACGCCGATTGGCTGCGCCCAGAAGGAACTTCGCGATCTTGGCTGCGGCGGCCTTGCCGTTCATGTCGAGAGTGCTCTTGACCTCAAGGTAGGTCGACTCAGCCTCGTCTCCGACAGCGATCACGTGGTCAAGGACGCCCCGAAGAGCGCGTTCACCGAGAGGGGTGATGTCGGTGTCCAGCCCTGAGCGCACCGAGCTCGAACCGATGAGAGTACCGTAATCATGGGGCATGGCACGATTTTCTCATTAACCTCTACTCGCTCTCGGCTCGCTGCGGGGCTCTGTTGCATCGTGCGGCTGCGTGTTGAACGTGAGGATGCCCCGGGCGGTGCGCCCGGGGCATCCTCGATCGCTCAAAGCGTGAAGCCGACGTCCACAATCAGTGATTGAGCGGTCGCGCTGCGCGTTTGCAGTTCTGTGACGTGCCCCCGGCAGGATTCGAACCTGCGCCCCCGCCTCCGGAGGGCGGTGCTCTATCCCCTGAGCTACGGGGGCTCAGTGACTGGAGAAGATTAGCAAACCTCCCACCCGATCGCCGAATCGGTATCGGTGGGTCGTGCGTGGGTCTCGGCTCACCTGAACGGGACCGGCCCGGGTCGCTGACGGACCGGTTCCGTTCGGGTGGATGTGACGGGTGTCGGCGGCGTGGCTCAGGCGGCGAGCGCGCGTCCGCAGCTGGGCAGCGGGTGCGGCACGATCCGTCGGGGCAGCCGGCGCGGCCACTCGTTGCGGGCCCAGGAGCCGTCCACGATCAGGTGCACGGTGCGCTGCTCGGCGCCGCTGAGTCGGTGCAGGAACTCCCGGGGCAGCGGCGGGTCGACCGACGGTGTGGTGACCATGAACCGGACCCGCCCTCGCGAGGAGACCGCCGAGATGACGTCGGCCGCGGGCATGGTGCCCCGCAGCCTGACCCGGCCCAGCCAGTAGACCTCGGCCAGGTGTTCCTGGGCGGCCCGGGTGATCGCCGGGTACTCGCTGCGCACCCAACGCTCGACCGCTCCGACGCAGAGCCCGCAGGCCCGCTCGCGGGGCTCGCGCGGACCCAACCCCCAGGCCCGCAGGTACGCCCCGACCACTCCCACGTCAAGCGTCAGGTCGAACTGCTGCTCGATGAGGGCGTGCAGGCTCTGGCGGGTCCACAGTTCCTCGTCCAGGCCGAACGCGTCGGGGTATCCGCCCCGGAGGGCGTCGATGAGTTCCAGCTCCTGTTCGCGGCTGAGTGTTCCCGGCTCACCCTGCCGCTGTCCGCGACGGACGGCTGCCACCGCTCCGTCACCGCCGATGGTGTGGCGTCGGCACCAGCTGGTGACCGAACGCCGCGCGTCTCTGAGTGCAACCCCCACGTCCCGGACAACGAGTGCACTTCGCTCCAAGTAACCCCTAGAGGGAAAATCGGTCTTATGGCACCAAGGTGGGGCGGAGGCGGTGATCCCGGTCGGGTGCGGCTGCCAAACGCACCGCCGCCCCGCTCGACGTGACGAGCGGGGCGGCGGGAGGTCGGGCCGGGTGGCAACGAATCAGCCGCTTGTGACCTCCATGCGGCGCAGCTCGTTGATCTCCTTCTGCTGGGTCTGCTTCATGGCCTGGGCCATCCGGACCACCTCGGCGCGGTCGGAGACCTTCAGCAGGCCGTCGGCCATGTGCACGCCACCGAGGTGATGGTTGATCATCAGCTTGATGAAGAGCTTGTCGACCTCGGCGCCCTGGGCCTCGTGCAGTTGGGTGATCTCGTCGCGGGTGGCCATGCCGGGCATCAGCCCGTCCTGGCCGACCGGCACGGCGTCGGGCATCCACTCCATGGCCGGCCGGGAACCGGTGGGCAGCAGCTCCCACTCCTGCAACCAGCGCTGCATGTGGCCGATCTGGGCCTGCTGGGTCAGGGCCATGTCGTAGCCCATCTGCCGGATCGCCGGATCCTGCCCCTTGGCGTACGCGATCATCGCCATCTCCACCGCCTGGGCGTGGTGACGGGACATGTCCCGGGCGAAGCCGGCCTCGGCCGAGTCGTCACCGGGAGCCCGGTCCGCGACAAGTGTCGCGGCCGTCCACCCGACGCCGAGCAGCAGCACCGCCGCCATGACCAGGGTCAGGTAGCGCAGCGCCCGGGACGGCCTGCGAAGTTCGGTGCCGTTGCGCTCAGCCGGAGGGGCCTCCTGGGTCGCGCTGGGCATGTCAGCCACCCGTCGGCGGAGCCAACTCGCGCGGCTCGGTGCCGGTGCCGGTGGTGTAGTTGCCGGAGGAGCAGGGCACGCCCGGCTCGATCGAGGCGTTCTGCGCAAGCGTGGTGGCGAACTCCTTGATCCGCGGGTCGTCGGCGCTGTCCACCTTGAGCTGGTAGCCCCACGCCTGGAGCGACACGGCGGCGTCCAGGCCCTCGTACGGGCTCATCAGCATGAAGTCGTTGCCACGGATCACGCTGGCCAGCTTCTCGACGTCGGCGGCGGGCAGGTCCGGGCGGTAGGTGAGCCAGACCGAGCCGTGCTCCATGCTGTGCACCGCGTGTTCGGACGCGATCGGCGCGTCGTAGACGTCACCGAGGCACCGCTGCCAGGCGTTGTTGTGCGCGCCACCGACCGGCGGGCTGTACTTGTATTCGATCTTGCCGGACTGGTGCGACTCGTAGGTGAGGCTTTCCGGGTCGGTCTCGCGGTAGTTGACGATGCCCGCGATGTCGGCCGCCTTGTCCTCCCAGGACTGGCTGCCCTTGAAGGTCGCCCAGGCGCCGAAACCGATGATCGACGTGGCGAGCACGCCGACGGCGACGAAGAGCGCGATCGGCCCCCACGACCGGCCCTGGCTCACCTTCACCGGGGTGATCGGCTTACGCGGCCCCTTGCCGCCCCCCGCGCGCTGGGCCGATCCGGACTTGCTGGGGCCAGCCTTGGCTCCGGTCGCCTTGGCGCCGGCGGCCGGCCGTCCCGCCGCCGGCTTCTTGCCGGTGCTGACCACGGTCGGGCGGCGTTCCGGGCCGCCCGGGGTGCTGATACTCATCGTGCCTCGTCAGGTCGGTCGGTCAGGGGCTCTGGCGGGCTGGGTTCGGATGCTGGGTCGCCGCCGCGGGGACCGAGTCTACCCCCGATAACATGGTTCGGTGACTCCTGCAGAGCTTGCCGAAGCCGTCCTAGCCGCCGCTCACGCCGTCTTCGCCGACCGAGGGCTGGACCGCTCCGCGCTGCCGGAGCACACCACGGTCGAGCGACCCCGCAACCCTGAGCACGGCGACTACGCTGCGACCTTGGCGCTTCAGCTGAGCAAGAAGGTGGGCCTGCCGCCACGGGACCTGGCCGCCGCGCTGGCGGCCGAGCTGGCCAGCACGCCCGGCATCAAATCGGTCGAGATCGCCGGCCCGGGCTTCCTCAACATCCGGCTGGACGCCGCCGCCGCCGGGCAGCTCGCCCGCTCGATCGTCGAGGCGGGGGAGGAGTACGGCCGCAGCGACCGGCTCGCCGGGCTCAAGATCAACCTGGAGTTCGTCTCGGCCAACCCGACAGGTCCGGTGCACATCGGTGGCGTCCGCTGGGCGGCGGTCGGCGACGCGTTGAGCCGGCTGCTGCGCGCGACAGGTGCCGACGTGGGCACCGAGTACTACTTCAACGACGCCGGCTCGCAGATCGACCGCTTCGCCCGCTCGCTGCTCGCCGCCGCCCGGCACCAGCCGGCGCCGGAGGACGGCTACGGCGGGGCGTACATCGCCGAGATCGCCGAGCAGGTCACGGCCCGGCGGCCGGAGGTGCTGAGCCTGGACGAGGCCACCGCCCAGGAGGTCTTCCGGGTCGAGGGCGTCGCGCTGATGTTCAACGAGATCAAGTCCTCGCTGCGCGACTTCGGGGTCGAGTTCGACACCTACTTCAACGAGAAGGACCTGCACGACCGGGACGAGCTGGAGCACGCCCTGACCCGGCTGCGCGAGCAGGGCCACGTCTTCGAGTCCGAGGGCGCCACCTGGCTACGGACCACCGACTTCGGCGACGACAAGGACCGGGTGCTGCGCAAGTCCAACGGCGAGTGGACCTACTTCGCCGCCGACTGCGCCTACTACCTGGACAAGCGGGAACGGGGCTTCGACCGCGTCGTGATCATGCTCGGCGCGGACCACCACGGCTACGTCGGCCGGATGAAGGCGATGGCGTCCTGCTTCGGGGACGACCCCGAGCAGACGCTGGAGATCCTGATCGGCCAACTGGTGAACCTGGTCCGCGATGGTGCGCCGGTCCGGATGAGCAAGCGCGCCGGCACCGTGGTGACCCTGGAGGACCTGGTCGACGCGATCGGCGTGGACGCTTCCCGGTACGCGCTGGCCCGGTACTCCAGCGACTCGCCCATCGACATCGACATCGAGTTGTGGACCCGGGCCACCCGGGACAACCCCGTCTACTACGTGCAGTACGTGGCGGCCCGTACGGCGAGCGTCGGCCGCAACGCCGCCGAGGTGGGCCTGGTGCGGGGTGACGCCGCGTCGTTCCGGCCCGAGCTGCTCGACCACGAGAAGGAGAACGATCTGCTCAAGGCGCTCGCCGAGTTCCCCGCCGTGGTGGCCGCCGCCGCCGAGCTGCGTGAGCCGCACCGGGTGGCCCGCTACCTGGAGGACCTGGCCGGGGCGTACCACAGGTTCTACGACAACTGCCGGATCCTGCCCCGGGGCGACGAGAAGGTGACCGACCTGCACCGGGCACGACTCTGGCTCAACGACGCCACCCGGGTGGTCATCGCCAACGGGTTGCGCCTGCTCGGCGTCTCGGCGCCGGAACGGATGTAGTCGTGAGCGTGAGACGTGACCTTGCCGGCCCCGCGGTCGCGAAGCCGGGGAGGCACTGATGCGGGCGCACGAAGCGGGCGCGCTGCACGGCGACATCGGTAACCGGGGGCCGGCCTGGCTGCGTACCCCGGCCGACGTCAACGCCCTGGTGCCGCAGCTGTGGCCGGGCAACGTGGCGCGCTCCGACGACGGCGCGCTCACCGTCGCGGGCCTGGACGTCCGCGACATCGCCGCCGAGTTCGGCACCCCGGTGTACGTGCTCGACGAGGACGACCTCCGCTCGCGCTGCCGGGACTTCCAGGCCGCCTTCCCGGACGAGGACGTCTACTACGCGGGCAAGGCATTCCTCTGCCGCGCGGTGGTTCGGATGATCGTCGAGGAAGGCATGTTCCTCGACGTGTGCAGCGGCGGGGAGCTGGCCGTGGCGCTGGCTGGCGGGATGCCGCCGGAGCGGATCGGCTTCCACGGCAACAACAAGTCGGTGGCCGAGCTGAGCCGGGCCCTCGACGTCGGGGTGGGGCGGATAATCGTCGACTCGTTCCACGAGATCGAGCGGCTCACCGCGCTGGCCCGCGAACGGGGTGTCCGGCCCCGGGTGCTGATCCGGGTCACCGTCGGGGTGGAGGCGCACACCCACGAGTTCATCGCCACCGCCCACGAGGACCAGAAGTTCGGCTTCTCCCTCGCGGGCGGGGCGGCCCTGACCGCGGCGCTGCGCGTGCTCGACGAGGACGTGCTGGAGCTGCGCGGCCTGCACTCGCACATCGGCTCGCAGATCTTCGACACCAGCGGCTTCGAGGTCTCCGCCCGACGGGTGCTCGCCCTGCAGGCGCAGATCCGCGACGCCCGCGGCGTCGAACTGCCCGAGCTGGACCTCGGCGGTGGTTTCGGTATCGCGTACACCTCGCAGGACGATCCCGCCGCCCCGAACGACCTGGCCAAGCGGCTGCGCAAGATCGTGGACTCGGAGTGTGCGGCGGAGCGGCTGGTCACACCGCACCTGTCCATCGAACCGGGCCGGGCGATCGTCGGCCCGGCCGTGTTCACTCTCTACGAGGTGGGTACGGTCAAGGACGTCGACGGCATCCGGACGTACGTGAGCGTCGACGGCGGGATGAGCGACAACATCCGCACGGCCCTGTACGACGCGTCGTACTCGGCGACCCTGGCCTCCCGGGCGAGCGCTGCCGGACCGATGCTCGCCCGCGTGGTGGGAAAGCACTGTGAGTCCGGGGACATCGTGGTGAAGGATGAATTCCTGCCCGCCGACGTGCAGCCCGGAGATCTTGTCGCGGTGCCCGGCACGGGCGCGTACTGCCGCAGCATGGCCAGCAACTACAACCACGTGCCCCGCCCCGGCGTGGTCGCGGTTCGAAACGGCCGGGCCCGGCTGATCGTTCGACCGGAGACCGAAGAGGACCTGCTCGCTTTGGATGTGGGATGACGTCACCTGTACGCCTCGCCCTGCTCGGCTGCGGCACCGTTGGTGCCGAGGTGGTCCGGCTGCTGCACGAGCAGTCGGCGGACCTCGCCGCCCGCGTCGGCGCGCCGCTGGAGATCGCCGGCATCGCGGTACGCCGGATCGGGCGCGACCGCGGCGACCTGCCTGTCGATCCGGCCCTGTTCACCACCGACGCGCTCGGCCTGATCAAGCGGGACGACGTCGACGTGGTGGTGGAGGTGGTCGGCGGCATCGAGCCGGCGCGCGGCTGGCTGGTGGAGGCGTTGCGGGCCGGCAAGAGCGTGGTCACCGCCAACAAGGCACTGCTCGCCGAGGACGGCGGCGCCCTGCACGACGCGGCGGCGGAGGGCGGCGGCGACCTCTACTACGAGGCGTCGGTGGCCGGGGCCATCCCGCTGCTGCGCCCGCTGCGCGAGTCGCTGCACGGCGACCGCATCACCCGGGTCACCGGCATCGTCAACGGCACCACCAACTTCATCCTCTCCGCCATGCACGCCACCGGCGCCGGCTTCGCCGAGGCGCTTGAGGAGGCGACCGAGCTGGGGTACGCGGAGGCCGATCCGACGGCCGACGTGGAGGGCTTCGACGCGGCCGCCAAGGCGGCGATCCTCGCCTCGCTCGCCTTCCATACCCGGGTCGCCGCCGCCGACGTGCACCGCGAGGGCATCACCGAGGTCACCGCAGCGGACGTGGCCAGCGCCAAGGCGATGGGCTGCACGATCAAGCTGCTCTGCATCGCCGCGCGCGGCGCCGACGGGCAGGGCCGGGAAGCGGTGAGTGTCCGGGTCCACCCGGCGATGATCCCGGTGACCCATCCCCTGGCCAGCGTCGGCGACGCGTTCAACGCGGTCTTCGTCGAGGCCGAGGCGGCCGGGCAGTTGATGTTCTACGGACGGGGCGCCGGTGGGGCGCCGACTGCCAGCGCGGTGCTCGGGGACGTGGTGGCGGTGGCCCGTAACCGCCTCGCCGGGGTCCGCGCGGCCAGCGAGTCCGCCTACGCCGACCTGCCGGTGCGGCCGATGGGGGAGGCGCTCACCCGCTACCACATCAGCCTCGACGTGGCCGACCGGCCGGGTGTGCTGGAGGCGGTGGCCGGGGTGTTCGCCCGGCACGACGTCTCGATCGCCACCGTCCGTCAGGGGCCGGCAGCCGGTGCCGCCGGGGCGGCCGGTGACGCGGTGCTGGTCATCGTGACCCATGTCGCGCCGGACGCGGCGCTCGCGGCGACCGTCCAGCAACTGCGTGGTCTGGACATCGTCAGGTCGGTGGCGAGCGTGCTGCGGGTCGAGGGCGGGCTGTGAGCGGCCGGATCAATCGCAGAGGCGAGGAGAGCGAGATGTGGCGTGGCCTGATCGACGCCTACCGGGACCGGCTGCCGGTCACCGACGCCACGCCGGTGGTCACCCTGCACGAGGGAAACACGCCGCTGCTGCCCGCGCCGGTGCTCTCCGCCCGACTCGGCTGCGACGTTTACCTCAAGGTGGAGGGCGCGAACCCCACCGGTTCGTTCAAGGACCGGGGGATGACGATGGCCGTCTCCAAGGCGGTCGAGGCCGGCAACAAGGCCATCATCTGCGCCTCCACCGGCAACACCTCCGCTTCCGCCGCCGCGTACGCGGCCCGGGCCGGGATGACCTGTGCCGTCCTGGTTCCGCAGGGCAAGATCGCGCTGGGCAAGCTCGCTCAGGCGCTCGTGCACGGCGCCAAGCTGCTCCAGGTCAACGGCAACTTCGACGACTGTCTGGCGCTGGCCGCCAAGCTCGCCCAGGACTACCCGGTGGCCCTGGTCAACTCGGTGAACATCGACCGGCTGCACGGTCAGAAGACCGCCGCCTTCGAGATCGTCGAGGCGCTCGGCGACGCGCCCGACATCCACTGCCTGCCGGTGGGTAACGCCGGCAACATCTCCGCGTACTGGATGGGTTACACGGAGGACCACGACGCGGGCAACGCCAGCCGGCGGCCGAAGATGTACGGCTTCCAGGCGGCTGGCGCGGCGCCGATAGTGACCGGGCAGGTGGTGGCCGAGCCGTCCACAATCGCCACGGCCATCCGGATCGGCAACCCGGCGAGTTGGACGAAGGCCCTGGACGCGCGGGACGCCTCCGGCGGCCTGATCGAGGCGGTCACCGACCGGGAGATCCTGGCGGCGTACCGGCTGCTGGCCCGAGAGGTCGGTGTCTTCGTGGAACTGGGCAGCGCGGCAAGCGTCGCCGGCCTGCTCCAGCAGGCCGCCGCCGGCCGGGTGCCGGCCGGGTCCACGGTGGTCTGCACGGTCACCGGGCACGGCCTGAAGGACCCGGAATGGGCCATCTCCACCGCCCCCGCCCCGGTCACCATCGCCAACGACCCCCTCGTCGCCGCCCGCTCCCTCGACCTCGCCTGACGGCTCCGCGCGCAGTCGTAATCCGACCTCGTCCCCACCCCCATCGCCCAAGCTGCAACGCCGACCCGCAGCACCCGTCGATCATGCAGTTGTGGCACCTCACAAGGGTGGATGAACGTGTGCGTTTCGGGAGCCACAACTGCATGATCGCCGCAAGGGGCGGCTGGTGGGGGAGTCAGGGACGGGGGGTGACGGCGCCGGCGACGGTTCGGGTGACCAGGGCGAGTACCTCGTGGCGGGACACGTCGTGTTCGGCCAGGTAGCTCCAGCCCGCGTAGAGCTGTGCCCAGAGCACGGACTGCAACCAGGTGGCCGGCAGCGCCGGGTCGATGCTGCCGTCCGCGTGTCCCCGGGCGACAAGGGCATGGAAGTCGTCGTCGCAGACGCCTGTGGCCCAGGCCGGGTCGGAGATCAGTTGCGGCTCGGCGAAGACAAGTGAGAGCAGGTCGCCCAGGTCGAAGTATTCCGCGCAGAGCCGGTGCAGCGCCTGCGCGCCGGTGCCCTCTGCCAGCCGGGCGCGGGTGGTCGCCCGGTTGAGCCGGACGACGCCCTCGCCGGCCACCCCGGCCAGCAGGTCCGACCGCTCGGCGAAGTACCGGTGCAGGGTGGTCCGGCCGACCTGCGCGGCGGTGGCGATCTCGCCCAGACTGGCCGCCGGATTGCGGCTCAGCACCTCGATCGCGGCCTGCAGGATCGCCTGCCGGGTCCGCGCCCGACTGCCGGTCTCCTCGGTGGTCACCACGGATAGACGCTATCAATGTACGGATTCGGAATTTCACTTGCCCACCCTGGAACAGAGGTGTTCCATTGCGGGGTGACCGAGACCGCCGTTGCCGAACCGATCGACCCGCAACCGACCCGGGGCAGAACCAGCCTCCTGCTGGCCTACCTGCGACCGCACTGGCCGGCCATGCTGCTCGGGCTGCTGCTCGGCCTGGTGGCCAACGCCGCCGGGCTGGCCACGCCGCTGGTGACCAAGTGGGTACTGGACACCCTGGGCGCCGGTGGCTCGCTGCTCCAGCCGGTGACCGTGCTGCTCGCCCTCGTCATCATCGGCGCTGCCATCTCGCTCTGGCAGTGGATGTTGATGGGCGGCGTCGCCGAGCGGGTGGTGCTCGACGCGCGGTCCAGGGTCATCCGCCGCTACTTCGCCGCCCGGATCGACCAGTTGGCCGGTCGGTCCGGCGGTGAGCTGGTCACCCGGGCGACCTCCGACCCGGGTCTGCTGCACGAGGCGTCCGGCAGCCTCGTCGGCCTGATCAACGGCGCGGTGGCGCTTGTCGGGACGCTCGTGCTGATGGGCACGCTCGACCTGGTGCTGCTGGGTACCACGCTGGTCGCGGTAGTCGTCGTGGCGGTGCTGATGGGTCTGCTGCTGCCGTCGATCGGGCGGGCCCAGGAGGCGGCGCAGGAGTCGGTGGGGCGTCTCGGCGGGGCCCTGGAGGGTTCCCTCCGCGCCATCCGTACGGTCAAGGCCAGCCGGGCCGAGCAGCGCCAGACAGGTCTGATCACCAGGCACGCCGAGGACTCGGCACGGCACGGCATACAGGCCGCCCGTCGAGCGGCGACAGTCTGGACCATCTCCTGGACCGGCATCCAGCTCGCGGTGATCGTCATCCTCGGCTTCGGGGCGGCGCGGGCCGAGCGTGGCCTGATCGAGGTGTCCACGCTTATCGCATTCCTGCTCTACGCCTTCCAGCTGATGGGGCCGATCAGCGAGTTGACCCAGAACATGACCGCCATGCAGGCCGGCATCGCGGCCGCCGGCCGACTGCGGGAGATCGAGGCCATCGCAGTCGAGCCGGGCTCCCAGTCGACAGGCCAGCCAGCACCGGTACCCGCCGCGCCGACCGGGCCCGTCGGATCGGAATCCGGCGGCGTCGTGCTGGCCTTCCAGGGCGTCAGCGCACGGTACGCCCCGGGGGCGGCACCCGCGGTGCGCGGCATCGACCTGGAGATCCCCCGGCGTGGCCACACCGCCATCGTCGGGCCCTCCGGTGCCGGCAAGACCACCCTGTTCTCCCTGCTGCTCCGCTTCCTCGAACCGGAGCAGGGCCGGCTGCTGCTGCACGGCCGCCCCTACCCGGAGCACACGCCCGCCGAGATCCGACGGCGGCTGGCCTATGTCGAGCAGGACGCCCCGGTGGTGCCGGGCACCATCGGGGACAACCTGCGCTTCACCCACCCCGATGCCGGCGACGAGGAACTCTGGGCCGTCCTGCGCGCGGTCGACCTGCACGACAAGGTCGGCTCGCTGGACCTCGGGCTGGACACGCCGCTGGGCGCCACCACCGTCTCCGGCGGCGAACGGCAGCGCATCGCGTTGGCCCGCGCCGTGCTGCGTACCCCTGATGTGCTGTTGCTCGACGAGGCCACCTCCCAGCTCGACGGCCTGACCGAAGCGGTGGTCGGCCGGTGCGTGCGGCAGCGGTCCGCGACGGGCGCGGTGGTGACCATCGCTCACCGGCTCTCCACCGTGCTCGACGCCGATCAGATCGTCGTGATGGACCGTGGCCGGATCCGGGCCACCGGCGACCACGCCGCCCTGCTGCGCACCGACGAGCTGTACCGCGATCTGGTGGCGTCGCTGCGGATCGGCACCGCCGGGCCCCCGGCCGCCCCGGAGACCGACAGAACGACCGGGTCGGGCACACTGCTCGTACCCCTCGACCGTCTCCCCCAGGAGTGAGCCACGCGATGTCGCTGCTCGCCAGATTCAGCCTCGCCAACCGGGGGCTGGTAGCCCTCATCGCGGTGGTGACCACGGCGTTCGGTGTGTACGCCGTGCCGTCACTGAAGCAGCAACTCCTCCCGTCGTTGGAGTTCCCCGCCGCGTTCATCGTGGCCCAGTACCCCGGTGCCGCACCGGAGGTCGTCGAATCCCAGGTCGCCGAACCGATCGAGAACAGCCTGCGCGGCCTCGCCGGTCTCGACTCGGTCGTCTCGACCTCCCGGGAGGGCCTGACCACCATCCAGGTGCAGTACGAGTTCGGCACCGAACTCGACGACATGGTCAGCCGGATGCAGACCGCGATCAACCGGACCGGGCTGCCCGAGGGGGTGGACCCGCAGGTGATCGCGGGCGGCACCGACGACCTGCCGGCGGTGGTGCTGGCCGCGTCCGGCGACGACGACGAGCGGGTCCTCGCCGGCAAGCTGCGTGACACGGTGGTGCCGGAACTGGCGGCGATCGACGGCGTCCGCAGCGTCGAGCTGACAGGTGTCCGCGACGAACTTGTGGTGATCACGCCGGATCCGGCGAAGCTGGCGAAGGCGAAGGTGCAGCCGACCGCTATCGGCACCGCGTTGCAGGCGAACGGGGTGGCGGTGCCGGCCGGTGCGGTGCTGGACGGCGAGCGCAGCCTGCCGGTACAGGTGGGTGCCCCGCTGACCACCCTGGACGAGTTGCGCGACGTGGTCGTCGCGCCGCCTGTGAAGAAGGCCGGTCCGGTCCGCCTCGGCGACGTCGCCACGGTCGAGGAGCAACTCGCCCCGGCCACCGCGATCACCCGTACCAACGGCCGGGAGAGCCTCGGCATCGCGGTCACCGCGGACCCGGACGGTAACGCGGTGGAGATCTCCCACGAGGTCGCCGACCGGCTCGCCGACCTGCGCTCCGCCACCGGTGCCGAGCTGACAGTGGTGCTCGACCAGGCGCCGTTCGTGGAGAAGTCCATCAAGACGCTGAGCACCGAGGGCCTGCTGGGTCTGATCATGGCCGTGGTGGTCATCCTGGTGTTCCTGCTGTCGGTGCGCTCCACAGTGGTCACCGCGGTCTCCATCCCGCTGTCGGTGGTGGTCGCACTGATCGCCCTCTGGATCGGTGACTACTCGCTCAACCTGCTCACCCTCGGCGCGTTGACGGTCGCGGTCGGCCGGGTGGTGGACGACTCGATAGTCGTGCTGGAGAACATCAAGCGGCACCTGTCGTACGGCGGGCCGAAGCGGCAGGCGATTCTCACGGCGGTACGCGAGGTGGCCGGTGCCGTCACCGCGTCGACGCTGACCACGGTGGCCGTCTTCGCCCCCATCGCACTTGTCGGTGGTTTCGTCGGCCAGCTCTTCGCGCCCTTCGCGATCACGGTCACCGTGGCGCTGCTCGCCTCACTGCTGGTGTCGCTTACCGTGATCCCGGTGCTCGCGTACTGGTTCCTCAAGCCGGTGAGCGGCGCGACCGACGGGGCGGCGGTCCGCCGGGCGGCGGAGGAGCGCGAGCTGCGCAGCCCGTTGCAGCGGGTGTATCTGCCGGTCATCCGGTTCGCCACCGGCCGGCGGGCCTACCGTTGGGCGACCCTGGCGGCGGGGCTGCTGGTGCTGGTCGGCACCTTCGGGCTGGCCCGGCAACTGGAGACCAACTTCCTCGACGACTCCGGCCAGGACACCCTCAACATCCGGCAGGAACTGCCTGTGGGTACCGGGCTGGCCGGCACCGACGCGGCGGCCCGGCGGGTCGAGGAGGTGCTGGCGAGCACCCCGGGCGTCGAGTCGTACCAGGTCACCGCCGGTGGCGGCGACACGCCGTGGGCCGGCACGGCCGGCAACAACGTGGCCAGCTACGCGCTGCGCCTCGGCGACGAGACCGACGCCAAGGCGATGCGCGGCGTGCTGCGGGACCGGTTCACGGCGCTCGGGTCGGAGGCCGGTGAGATCACCTTCCCGGCGGGCCAGGGCGGGGCGTCCGCAAACGAGCTGGCGGTCATCGTCCGGGCCGCCGATCCCGAGGCGTTGGCCGCCGCCGCCCAGCAGGCCGAGGCGGCCCTGACCGGCATCAGCGGGGTCGAGGACGTCTCGACCACCCTGGCCGAGCGGGTACCGCGCGTCGACGTGACAGTCGACCGCGTGGCGGCCAGTCGGGCCGGGCTGACCGAGGCCACCGTCGGGCAGCTGGTGTCGCAGGCGTTCCGGGGTTCGCCCCTGGGGCAGGTGACAGTCGACGGCGCTGCCCGGGACGTGGTGCTGCGGCTGTCGGCCGCGCCGCCGGTCACCGTGGCGGAGTTGCGGGCGCTGCCGGTGGGCGCGGTCGAGCTGGACGACATCGCCGACGTCACCGAGACCACCGGGCCCCAGCAGGTACGGCGGATCGACGGTGAGCGCAGCGTCTCGGTGACCGGCACGGTCACCGGCTCCGACCTGGGCGCGATCAGCACCGAGTTGCAGAGCCGTCTCGACGCGATCGACGTACCGGGGGCCACTGTCACCCTCGGCGGCGTCAGTGCCGAGCAGCGCGAGACCTTCGCCGATCTGGGTCTGGCCGTGCTGGCCGCGATCGCGATCGTCTTCCTGATCATGATGGCGACGTTCCGTAGCGTGATCCAGGCGCTGATCCTGCTGGTCTCCATTCCGTTCGCGGCCACCGGAGCTGTCGCCCTGCTGCTGGTCAGCGGCACCGCGCTGGGGGTGCCGGCGCTGATCGGCGTGCTCATGCTTGTCGGCATCGTGGTGACGAACGCCATCGTGCTGCTCGACCTGGTCAACCAGTACCGCGCCCAGGGGATGGGGGTACGGGAAGCGGTGGTCGAGGGCGGGCGGCATCGGCTGCGGCCGATCCTGATGACCGCGATCGCGACCATCTTCGCGCTGACCCCGATGGCCTTCGGGCTCACCGGGGAGGGTGGTTTCATCTCGCGGCCGCTGGCGATCGTGGTGATCGGCGGCCTGCTCACCTCCACCCTGCTCACGCTGATCCTGGTACCGACCCTGTACGCCATGGTGGAGGACACCAAGGTGTCGGTCCGGGCGTGGCGACGCCGCCGCGGTGACGTGTCCGACGACGGGGCGAGCGGTGGCGAGGTGAGCGACGCCGATGACACCGGGACGGACACCGGGCGGGCGCCGGTGGGCGCGGCGGTCGGTGCCGGCCCGGCCGAGGCGGGGCGGCGGGAGAGCCGGCCGGTGCCGGCGGCGCCCTCCGGCGCGTTGATCGAGAACACCGACCAGTTCGAGGTGCTCCGACTGCCGAAGACCCGCAACTCGCCGTTCCCTCCGAACGAGTGAGCGCTGCCCCCGGAGGGTCCTCGGGCCCTCCGGGGGGCCTGTCCGCGCTCCGACGCAACCGCTGACAGCGGCCGGGTATGGTCCGCTCCGTGGCGTCCACCCTCTCGGTCCTCACCCGGAACCGGAACTTCCGCAATCTCTTCCTGGCCGAGCTGGTGGTCTTCGGCGCCGACTGGTTCGTCATGGTGCCGCTGCTGGTGCTGCTGCCGCAGCTGACCGGAAGTGGGGTGTGGGGAGCCCTGGTGCTCGCCGTGGACACCGGCATCGTCGCGTTGCTGCTGCCGTACACCGGCACCATCGCGGACCGGTTCGACCGCCGTACGATCATGATCGTCTCGAACGCCGCCGCGCTTGTCGGCGTCCTGCTGCTGCTAGGGGTACGCGATGCCGGTACGGCCTGGCTGGCGTTGCTCGGCATCGGCGTGGTCGCGGTGGCCAAGGCGTTCTACTCGCCGGCGGCGCAGGCGGCGCTGCCGAACGTGCTCGATCCGGATGAACTGGCTGCGGGCAACGCGGTGGCCGGGTCGGCGTGGGGGACGATGACTGTCGTCGGCGCGTCGCTCGGTGGGGTGCTCAGCGCGGCGGCCGGTCCGTACGTCTGCTTCTGGGTCGGTGCCGTCGGGCTGGTGATCGCCGCGGGCCTGGCCACGCTCATCCGACGTCCGTTGCAGGCGCCCCGCGAGCGGGACGTGGTGCCACCGCAGACCTGGGCGGCGATCCGCGAGGCGCTTGTGTACATCGGGCACCGCCCGCGGGTGCTCGCGCTGGTCACGGTGAAGTCGGCGGTCGGTCTCGGCAACGGCGTGCTTACCGTCTTCCCGCTGCTCGCTGGGCTGTACGGGGTCGGCGCGTTCGGTGCCGGCCTGCTGTTCGCGGTACGCGGGGCCGGCGCGTTGGTCGGTCCGATCATGATGCGGCGGGTGCTGACCAACCGGACCTGGCTGTTGCCCGGCCTGGCACTGTCCATGTCGGCCTACGGTCTGGCCTACCTCGGCACCTCGGTGGCTGCCTGGTTCCCACTGGTGCTGGTCCTGGTCTTCGTGGCCCACTTCGCCGGTGGCAGCAACTGGGTGATGTCGAACTTCGCCTTGCAGGGCGAGGTGCCGGACCGACTGCGGGGTCGGGTCTTCGCCACCGACATGATGCTGGCAACCCTGGCCATCTCCGTCAGCCAGCTGGTGGTGGCCGCGGTGGTGGACGTGGTCGACGAACGTGTCGTACTTGCCGGTTGCGGCCTGGTCACCCTGGTCTACGCGATCGGCTGGCGGATCGCGACGCGACGTCTCTCGCTCGCCGCGTCGCCACCCGCCGTCGCGGAGAACCGGTAGCCCGGTCCGGCCCGGTGAACGTTCCGGCCCGTCGCACTAGCATGGTCGGCGTGTCGACCACATTCGTCGCCGAACCGGTCCGGGTCCGGGTCCCCGCCACCAGTGCGAACCTGGGGCCGGGTTTCGACGCGCTGGGGCTGGCCCTCGCGCTGCACGACGACGTCGCCGCCGAGGTGACGGGCGACGGCGTGACGGTCACGGTGACCGGGGAGGGCGCCGGCGACCTGCCGGTCGACGACGGTCATCTGGTGGTACGCGCCATGCGCGCGGCGTTCGACGCGCTCGGTGGGCAACCGCCGGGACTGGCTGTGGAGTGTGTCAACCGCATCCCGCAGGCGCGCGGGCTCGGCTCCTCGTCGGCGGCGATCGTCGCCGGGGTGCTGTTGGCCCGGGCCCTGGTGACCGAGGGCGAGAGCCGCCTCGACGACGACGCCGTGCTGCGCCTGGCCGCCGAGATCGAGGGCCACCCGGACAATGTCGCACCCTGCCTGCTCGGCGGCTTCACCCTGGCCTGGACGGAGCCGGCCGGCGCCCGTGCGGTGTCGCTGCCGGTGGCCGACGGCGTACGCGCCACGGTGCTGGTGCCGGCCGAGCGTGGGCTGACCGCCTCGGCCCGTGCTGCGCTGCCGGCTTCCGTGCCGCACGGCGACGCCGCGTTCAATGCCGGCCGGGCGGCGCTGCTGGTGCACGCGTTGACCGCACAGCCGGCACTGCTGTTGCCGGCCACCGCCGACCGGTTGCACCAGGACTACCGCGCGCCATCGATGCCAGGGACGTCTGCCCTGGTCAGTGGGTTGCGTGACGCTGGTGTGGCGGCCGTGGTCAGTGGGGCCGGCCCCACCGTGCTGGCCCTCTCCGAGCTGCCCGTAGACTTCGACGCGGGAACAGATTGGCGGCTGCTGCGGTTGCCGGTAGATGTATGCGGGGCGCAGGTCGAGCGGGGTAGACTCGGACACGCGGAGCGGGACCCTGTTGCCGCAGGTCGCAAGAGTTGATTACGCTCTAGACTTAGCACAGCCGCGAAGCATGCGATCTCTCTGCGGGTCGGCGCACCCCCGAAGCTTTCGGCGGTAGCCCGTCACCCCTGCCTAGGCCCACGCCGCACCGCAGTCTTCACTGGTCGCCGCAGACGGCGAAACCCCGCTCACCGCTCCACCTGGTGGGTCGGGCGACCGACCGGCTGCTGTGTTACAGACTCCCGCGAAGCGTCATGCGAGGCGGGTGTACCGAGGCCGCCCGGCCACCTGTTGTCGATTCCGGGCAGTCCCGGCCTATCGAGGGAAGGAATCCATTGAGCGACACCACCGACGTGACGTCGGATGTTTCCAACGTCGCTGGCGATGCCACCACCGCTGCCCCCACCCGCCGTCGGCGCAGCGGCACGGGTCTGTCGGCGATGCTGCTGCCGGAGCTGCAGAGCCTGGCCGCGTCGCTCGGCATCTCGGGGACGGCTCGTATGCGTAAGGGCGAGCTGATCAGCGCGATCACCGAGCGGCAGGGCGGCGCTGCCGGGGCCCCTCGACCACGGGCCGAGGTCGCGGCGGCCGCCGCACCGGTCCGCGAGGAGGTCCACGCGGAGGTACGGGACACGGGTGACCGGCCGGAGGCCGAGCGCCGTGGCGCGGAGCAGCCGGCGGCGAGCGTCGAGAGCGAGGGCCGCGGCCGTACCCGGCGTAGCCGGACCGCCGTGACGGAGCCGCGTGCCGAGGAGTCCGCCGCCGAGGGCGAGCGGTCCGAGGGCCGGTCCGGTCGTGACCGCGGTGCCGATCGCGGCGAGCGTGCCGATCGCGGCGAGCGGGGTGACCGGGCCGAGCGTGGCGACCGCACCGCGGAGCGCGCCGAGCGCGGGGACCGTGCCGACCGGAGTGACCGGGCCGAGCGTGGCGACCGGGCCGAGCGTGGTGACCGTGGCGACCGGGCCGAGCGTGGCGACCGTGCCGAGCGTGGCGAGCGCACCGAACGGAGTGACCGGGGCGACCGGGCCGATCGTGGTGACCGGGGCGAGCGCGGGCAGCGTGCCGACCGGGACAACGACGGTGACGACGACGGCGAGGGCGGCGGTCGGCGCAGCCGGCGCAGCCGTTTCCGGGACCGTCGACGCGGTCGTGGCGACCGTAACGACAGCGGCGGCGGCGACAACAACGGCCGCGAGCCGCAGGTCGGCGAGGACGACGTGCTCGTGCCGGTGGCCGGCATCGTGGACGTGCTCGACAACTACGCCTTCGTCCGGACCACCGGCTACCTGGCCGGCCCCAACGACGTGTACGTGTCGATGTCCCAGATCAAGAAGTACGGCCTGCGGCGCGGTGACGCGATCACCGGTGCGGTTCGGGCGGCGCGCGACGGCGAGCAGCGGCGCGACAAGTACAACCCCCTGGTCCGGCTGGACACCATCAACGGGATGGAGCCGGACGAGGCCAAGCGTCGGCCGGAGTTCTACAAGCTCACCCCGCTGTACCCGCAGGAGCGGCTGCGGCTGGAGACCGAGCCGCACATCCTCACCACCCGGGTGATCGACCTGGTCATGCCGATCGGCAAGGGCCAGCGGGCGCTCATCGTCTCACCGCCGAAGGCCGGTAAGACCATGGTGCTGCAGGCGATCGCGAACGCCATCACGCACAACAACCCGGAGTGCCACCTGATGGTGGTGCTTGTCGACGAGCGGCCCGAAGAGGTCACCGACATGCAGCGGTCGGTGAAGGGCGAGGTCATCGCGGCCACGTTCGACCGCCCGCCGCAGGACCACACCACAGTCGCCGAGTTGGCGATCGAGCGGGCCAAGCGCCTGGTCGAGCTGGGCCACGACGTTGTCGTGCTGCTCGACTCGGTGACCCGGCTCGGCCGCTCGTACAACCTGGCGGCGCCGGCCAGCGGCCGGATCATGTCGGGTGGTATCGACTCCACCGCGCTCTACCCGCCGAAGCGGTTCCTCGGCGCGGCCCGCAACATCGAGAACGGCGGCTCGCTGACCATCCTCGCCACCGCTCTGGTGGAGACCGGCTCCATGGCGGACACGGTCATCTTCGAGGAGTTCAAGGGCACCGGTAACGCGGAGCTGAAGCTGGACCGGAAGATCGCCGACAAGCGGACCTTCCCGGCCATCGACATCCACCCGTCCGGCACGCGTAAGGAGGAGATCCTGCTCGCGCCGGAGGAGCTGGCCATCGTGCACAAGCTGCGCAAGGTGCTGCACTCGCTGGACTCGCAGGCGGCGCTGGATCTCCTGCTGGACCGGCTGAAGCAGTCCCGCACCAACATCGAGTTCCTGATGCAGATCGCGAAGTCGACGCCGGGGGAGTAACGTCCGCCGACGAAGATCCACGAAGGGGCGTGGCCGGACCGGCCACGCCCCTTCGTGGGTACCGGGGCGGGCGGAGGAATGCTTCGCGCCGGTTGCGGGAATGCGTACCCGAGGCCCGATGTTGCTACCGGCGACCAGCTGGTGTGGCCCGATTCCGGGGCCCGCCGACGCCCATGGCAGACTGGTCAATCGGCCACCGGTTCCGGTTCACGCCCCCACCAGCAGGCACAGGGCGACCCGGCGACCACAGACGAGAGGACCGAGGCGACATGAAGCCCAACATCCACCCGGAGTACGTGACCACCGAGGTCAGCTGCTCCTGCGGTAACACCTTCACCACCCGCAGCACCGCCAAGGGCGGCTCGATCCACGTCGAGACGTGCAGCGCCTGCCACCCGTTCTACACGGGCAAGCAGCGAGTGCTGGACACCGCTGGCCGGGTCGCGAAGTTCCAGCAGAAGTACGCCAAGGCCCAGGGCAAGAAGGCCAAGTAGCTCCTCGTCCGACGCCCGCGTCCGGTTCCCGCCGGACGCGGGCGTTGTCCGTCTGTGTCCCGGTCTCCCCGCCGACCAAGGAGCGATCCCCCGCATGAGCAGTGAGCGCCTGGCCGCCCTCCTCGACGAGTACGCCGAGTTGGAGAAGCGGCTCGCCGATCCCGCGATCCACGCTGACCAGGGCACCGCCCGCCGGGTCGGCCGTCGCTACGCCGAGCTGGTGCCGCTGCACAAGGCCGCTGGTGAGCTGGAGCAGGCCCGGGCCGATCTCGCCGCCGCGCGGGAACTGGCCGCCGAGGACGCCTCCTTCGCCGCCGAGGCCGAGACGATCGCGGCGACGCTCCCGGCGTTGGAGGAGCGGCTTGCCGAGTTGCTCATCCCGCGTGACCCGCACGACGCCAAGGACGTCATCGTCGAGATCAAGGCGGGGGAGGGCGGTGAGGAGTCCGCGCTGTTCGCCGGTGACCTGCTGCGCATGTACACCCGCTACGCCGAGCGGCGCGGCTGGCTCACCGAGGTGATCGACGCCCAGGACTCCGACCTCGGCGGGGTCAAGGACGTCTCGCTGGCGATCAAGACGAAGGGTGTGCCCGACGGCGGCAACGGCGTCTGGTCCCGGTTGAAGTGGGAGGGCGGCGTGCACCGGGTCCAGCGGGTCCCGGTCACCGAGTCACAGGGGCGCATCCACACCAGCGCGGCCGGTGTCCTGGTGCTGCCGGAGGCCGAGGAGGTCGACGTCACAATCGACCCGAACGAGCTGCGCGTCGACGTGTTCCGCTCGTCCGGCCCGGGCGGGCAGTCGGTGAACACCACGGACTCGGCGGTACGGATCACCCACCTGCCCACCGGCATCGTGGTCTCCTGCCAGAACGAGAAGTCCCAGTTGCAGAACCGGGAGCAGGCGATGCGGATCCTGCGCGCCCGGCTGCTCGCCGCCGCGCAGGAGCAGGCCGACGCCGCCGCGTCGGACGCCCGCAAGGCACAGGTGCGTACGGTGGACCGCTCGGAACGGATCCGCACGTACAACTTCCCGCAGAACCGGATCACCGACCACCGGATCGGCTTCACCGCGTACAACCTCGATCTGGTGCTCGCCGGGGAACTGGACGGCGTGCTCGACGCGCTCACCGAGGCGGACCGGGCTGCGCGCCTGGCCGGTGACGCGGAGCTGACCCGCCGCTGAGCCGGGTCGGCGTGGTCAGGCGGTACGCGGCCGGACCTTTGCCCGCAGCATCTCGCGGTCGGCGGCCTCGAAGGCGGCACCGAGCGCGTCCCGCTGGCCGGGGCCGCCGGTCCCCACCTCGGCGAAACCGATGCTGACACCGACCGGGGTGCCGGGTACCAGCGACTCCCAGTCCTCGGTGCGGACGGCGGCGTCGATGCGTCGCGCCACCTCGGCCGCCTCGGTCATGCCCGCCTCGGGCAACACCACCACGAACTCGTCGCCGCCGTAGCGGGCGACGAAGTCACCCCGACGCATCACCCTGTTGATCACTCCGGCGACGCGTTGCAGGACCAGGTCCCCCGAGTGGTGTCCGTGCCGCGTGTTCACCGCCTTGAAGCCGTCCAGGTCGCAGACGCCGATCACCACCCGTTCGCCGCGGGCGACCACCGCCGCGATGTAGCGCTCCAGCCGGCGTCGGTTGGGCAGCCCGGTCAGCGGGTCGGTCAGCGCCTCCCCCTCGAACCGCGCCGCCTCGCGGCGCATCTCCTCATGGTCGATCCGCGCGGCGATGCCGTCGATGTAGACGTCCCGGAGCCGGTCGTGCCGCTGCGCGGCGAGCCGGAAGGCCAGCCGGTCGGCCCGGTGCGCGGCGGCGTGGTCGCCGGCCCGTCCCAGCGCCATGCTGCGCAGCCGGGCCGGCTCGGCCGCGCCGAGCGTCTCGGCGGACACCTGCACCGTGTCCAGCCGGGTGACCGCCTCGATCGGGCGTCCGCTGGCGATGGCGAGGCACACCTGGCCGAGCTGGCGCATGTCGCGGGCGCGGGCACTGTCCGCGCCGTAGCCGAGCAGCCGGTCCGGGTCCCGGCCCGGGGTGGGGGAGAGGTCGTCGCCGAGCGCGCACCGGCGGGCGGCGGCGTAACCGTAGGCGGCCAGGCTGCTGGGGCGCAGCCGGTCGGCACGCCCGGCGGTCACGAACCGGTCCAGGTCACCGCCGACATCCCGCAGTACGCGCAGACAACCGTCACTGTCCCCGGTGTGGTCGAGGGCTACCGCGTTGCGCAGCCGGATGCCTGGTGCGGCGAACGTCTCCTCCGGGATCCCGGCGGCGGTGCCGAGTTGCCGGGCGCGTTCGATCGCGCCCAACGCGTATCCGTGGAAGCTGAGGTAGGAGTAGGCCATCGCCAGGTCGTGCCAGCCCCACGCGGTGTCCCGGTCCGGGTCCTCCACCGCCCCGAGCGCCCGAGCCGCCTTGACCAGGTGCGTCACGCAGCGGTCCAGCGCGCCCTGGTGGTGGGCGGCGAGCGCGGCAAGTGCGTTGAGGTGCCCGTGCAGGTAGGGCTCGGCGAGGTCGCGTACCGCCGCGGAAGCCTCCTCGATGGCGCGGGTGTACTCGGCGGTGCGCCCGAGATTGATCAGGGCCGAGAGCCGCTGCACGAGCGCGTCGGCGCGGGCGTGCGGGTCGCGGGTGGCACGCAGCACCCGGTCCAGGAGTCCGTACGCCTCGGTGGAACGGCTCACCTCCTGCAACGCCCGCGCTTTCGTCAGGGCGTCAACCTGGTCTTCGACCCGGTCGAGCCAGCCCACCCGCGACCTCCTGTCGGTGTGCCGCTGCACCCGCTTATGCACGTGCACGGCGACGCTTCATGATTATTGCGTGACCACCGCACCGCAACACCCGTCCGAAGGGACGAGACGTCACCGTCCGGCTCCCGTGCTCGCCGATGCGGCCCGTACGCTCGCCGCCGTCGGCGTGACCTCGGCCCGCGCCGAGGCGGAGCTGCTGGCCGCGTACGTGCTCCAGGTTTCCCGGGGGCGGTTGGCCCTGGCTGACGGGTTCACCGACGAGCAACTCGACAGTTACCGGGCGCTCGTGGCCCGCCGGTCAGGACGGGAACCGGTGCAGTATCTCACCGGCAGCGCCGGCTTCCGGCACCTGGAGCTGGCCGTCGGGCCGGGCGTCTTCGTGCCGCGCCCGGAGACCGAACTTCTCGCCGGCTGGGGCGTCGACCAGGCCCGGCAGGTCGTCCGGACCAGCGGGCGGCCCGAGCCGCTCGTGGTGGACCTGTGCAGCGGATCCGGCGCGATCGCCCTGTCGGTGGCGTACGAGGTGCCGGACGCCCGGGTGGTGGCGGTGGAACGGTCCCCGGCGGCCCTGTCCTGGCTGCGGCGCAACGCGGCGACCCGGGCCGCGGCCGGTGACCGGCCGATCGAGGTGGTGGCGGCGGACGCCACCGATCCGGGCCTGCTTGACGATCTGGTCGGCCGGGTGGACGTGCTGCTGTGCAACCCGCCGTACGTCCCGCTCGCGGTGGCCGTGCCCCCCGAGGTGGCCGACCACGACCCGGCGGAGGCCGTGTTCGGCGGGGTCGACGGGCTGGACGTGATCCATCGGGTGATCGACCGCGCGGGGTTCCTGCTGCGTCCCGGTGGCGCCCTCGGCATCGAGCACGACGACAGCCACGGCACCGTGCTGCCCGGTCTGCTCGCCGCCGACGGCCGGTACGACACCATCGTCGACCATCCTGACCTCGCCGGGCGGCCCCGCTTCGGCACGGCGTCCCGCCTCGCGGACCGCCCGCCACCGGGTGCGGCGGTGACGTGGCAGACTGGCTCCTCGTGATGCTCTACGACTGCCGGTCGCTCGCCGACCGAGACCGCGGCATCGCTGCGGCCATCGAGGCGGTCCGCAACGGCGAGCTGGTCGTCCTGCCCACCGACACGGTCTACGGGATCGGCGCCGACGCGTTCACCCCGTACGCGGTCAAGGCGCTGCTGGACGCCAAGGGCGTCCCGCACGCGCCGCCGCCGGTGCTCATCGGTTCCCGGCACACCCTCGACGGTCTGGCCTACACGCTGCCGGCGGCGGCGCGGGACCTGGTGCAGGCGTTCTGGCCGGGGGCGCTGACCATCCTGGTGAAGCACTCGGCGAGCCTGCGGTGGGACCTCGGCGACGACAGCGGCACGGTGGCGGTGCGGATGCCGCTGCACCCGGTGGCGCTTGAGGTGCTGCGCGAGACCGGGCCGATGGCTGTGGCCTCGGCCAACAAGGTCGGCCAACCGGCCGCGCTCACCGCCGACCAGGCGCGCGACCAGTTGGCCTACTCGGTGCGCGCCTACCTGGAGGCCGGGCCGGCGGTGGATCCGGTGCCGAGCACGATCGTGGACCTGACCGGCGACGAGCCGGTGCTCGTCCGGGAGGGCGCGATCGACCTGGCCCGGCTGCGCGACGTGGTACCGGAGCTGCGCGAGAGTCAGGTGGCGTAGTGCCTCCCTTCACGGTCCTGCACGTCTGCATGGGAAACATCTGCCGCTCGCCGATGGCCGAGCGGCTGCTCACCGTGGCCGTGGCCGATCGGCTGACCCGGCGCGAGGTCGACCCGGCCCGGGTCGAGGAACTGCTGCACAGCCACAGTGCGGGCACCGGTGGTTGGCACGCCGGTGAGGAGATGAACCCGCCGGCCGCCCGCCAGGTCACCAGCCGGGGTGGCGACGTCGCCGGGTTCGCCGCGCGCAAGCTGCGCTCCGACCACATCGACGCGGCGGACCTGGTCCTCACCGCGACCGCGGACCAGCAGGAGTACGTCACGGCCTTGCGACCCGACGCCGCCGCCCGCACGTTCGTGCTCGGCGAGTTCGGCCGGCTGCTGGCCGCCCTCGATCCGGCTGCGCTGCCGGCCGCCGAGGCCACCGCCGACGCGGTGCACGCTCGCGGGGTCGCCCTGGTCGAGGCGGCGCACGAGGCCCGCCAGGGTGCCGCAGCCCTGTCCACCGACGACCTCGACGACCCGTGGGGGCGCGGCGACCAGTGCTTCAGCCGGGTGGCCGACGAGATCGAGGAGACGGTGCAGCCGCTCGCCGCGCTGCTGCTCCCCTGATCGGCGAATTTCATCCGGGTTTCAGGAAAGGCGCGGCAGAAAGGGTGATTAGCGCCATTCTGGGGGAGTCCTGACGGCTCCTGCGGGGAGAGCTGATGACCCGGGCGTTCCTGCCGAAGATGTTCACCGTACTGCTGGCCGGCACGCTGGCCGGCCTGGTGCTGGCGGTCGCGGCGTTGCCGGCCGCGCTTGTGTTCGGCATCGGATTCTCCGCGCTCTCCGCGCCCTACGCGGAGCTACCCAACACGCTGCGGACGCCGCCGACGGCGCAACGATCAAACCTCTACGCCAACGACGGCACCACCCTGATCACGTCCTTCTACCAGGAGGACCGGGTCGACGTGCCGCTGGACGAGGTCGCTCCGGTGATGCGCCAGGCCATCATCGCCGCCGAGGACGCCCGCTTCCACGAGCACAGCGGGGTGGACCTGCGGGGCATCGTGCGGGCGTTCACCGCGAACCGGCGCGACGGCGCCACCCGGCAGGGTGCCTCCACGCTGACCATGCAGTACGTCCGCAACGTGCTGAGCACGGACCCCCGGTTGAGCGAGGCGCAGCGGGCGGCGGCGACCGAGGTCAGCACCGCCCGCAAGATCCAGGAGATCCGGTACGCCCTGGCGCTGGAGCGGGAGCTGACCAAGGACCAGATTCTGACCCGCTACCTCAACATCGCGTACTTCGGTGCCGGCGCGTACGGCGTCGCCGCCGCCAGTAAGCGGTACTTCTCCACCTCACCGGCGAAGCTCACGCTGGCCCAGGCGGCTCTGCTGGCCGGTCTGGTCCGCTCTCCGGACAGCGACGACCCGATAAACGGCGACGCCGACAGCGCGACCGCCCGGCGCGGCTACGTACTGGACCGGATGGTCGAGTCGGGTGTCATCGTGGCCGACGCGGCGGCCCGGGCCGCCGCCGAACCGTTGAACCTGCGGCCCAGCGAGACTCCCAACGACTGCACCGCGGTGCCCGAGGGACACAACGACTGGGGATTCTTCTGCGACTGGTTCACCCGCTGGTGGAACAGCCAGAAGGCGTTCGGCGCCAGCGTCGACGAGCGGCAGCGCACCCTGCGCCGGGGCGGGTTCAGCATCGTCTCCTCCCTCGACCCCGGGGTGCAGCGGGCCACCACCGAACAGGTGCGGCGGATCTACCCGGCCGAGCACCCGCACGCCCTGCCGACCGCCGTGGTCCAGCCCGGCACCGGCCGGGTGCTCGCCATGTCGGTCAACCGGGTCTACAGCGTGGCCGCGAACCCGGGCGGACAGCAGAACCATCCCAACACCGTCAACCAACTCGTCGCCGGTGGCGGCACCATCGTCGGCTACCAGGCGGGTTCCACGTTCAAACTCTTCACCATGCTTGCCGCTCTGGAGGCCGGACTGCCCCTGAACACGGTCTTCGACGCGCCCCGGCGGATCGTGACCGATTTCCGGATCAGCGGCGGTGAGGCGAGCTGCGGCGGCTACTGGTGCCCGGCGAACGCCAGCGCCTCGGTGAGCGGCCGGCACGACATGTGGACCGCCTTCGGCGACTCGGTGAACACGTACTTCGCCTGGCTGACCGAGCGGGTCGGTGCGGACCGGGTGGTGGAGATGGCCGAGCGGCTGGGCATCGTGTTCCGGGCGGACGACGACGCCCAGTTGGCCCGGCACGGCGCACGCGAGTGGGGGCCGTTCACTCTGGGCGTGTCCGCCACCACCCCGCTCGACCTGGCCGGCGCGTACGCGACGCTCGGCGCGGAGGGCACCTGGTGCGCGCCCACGCCTGTCACCTCGATCACCGACGCCGCCGGCCGCCGGGTTGCCGCCGGGCAGCCGGACTGCCGGCAGGTGCTCGACGTCGACGTGGCCCGGGCGGCGACGGACGCGGCCCGCTGTCCGGTCGGCGACCAGTCCATGTACCACGGCTGTGCCGGCGGCACGGCGACCCGGCTGCGCGCTCAGCTCGACAGACCGGTCGCGGGCAAGACGGGCAGTTCCGAGCGGTACGCCACGGAGACGGTTGTGGCGCTCACCCCGCAGCTCGCGGTGGCGGCGATGGCGGCGAACCCGGACGAGCCGCAGGACGCCGTCGGCCGTGCGGTGCAGACCGCGATGGTGGAGGGGGTCGGCGAGATCCTCTCCTTCGCCCTGCGCGACGAGCCGGTACGCGACTTCGTGCCGCCGAGCGAGATGACCGCCTGGCGGGTCACCGGGCAGCGCACCGGCAACTGACCTGCGTCCACTCAGCGGGCCGGGGCGCCTGCCGCGATCCGTTCGGCACCGGCGGCGATGTTGCGGGCCATCCCGCCGAAGACCAGGGCGTGGAACGGCGTCACCGCGATCCAGTACGCGTGCCCGGCCAGCCCTCGGGGCAGGAACACCGCCCGCTGCCGGTAGCTGACCTGTCCGTTGTCGCCTCGCTGCACCTGCATCTCCAGCCAGGCCCGACCGGGCACCCGCATCTCGGCGCGCAGCCGTAGCAGTTCGCCGGGCACGATCTCCTCGACCCGCCAGAAGTCGAGCGCCTCGCCGACGCGCAGCTGGTGCGGGTGACGTCGGCCCCGCCGCAGCCCCACCCCACCGACCAGGCGGTCCAACCAGCCGCGCACCGACCAGGCGAGCGGGAACGAGTACCAGCCGTTCTCCCCGCCGACCCCCTCGATCACCTGCCACAACGCGTCCGGCGGGGCGGTCACCGTCTGCTCCCGCAGGTCGGTGTAGGCGGTGCCGCCACTCCAGTGCGGGTCGCTCGGCAACGGCTCGGCCGGCGCGTCCGGCCCGGCCGCGTTCGTCCAGCGGGTCTCCACCTCGGCGTCGCGTACCTTGGCCAGCGCCAGCTCCACGGCCCTGTCGAAACCGGTGAGCCCGCCGGGCGGGTCCGGGACGTACCTCGCGATGTCGTGCTCGTGCGCTATCGCCTCGTGCACCAGGCTCTCCACAAGCGGCCGGGCGATCGCGTTCGGCACCGGCGTGATCAACCCGACCCAGTGCGACGAGAGCGTGGGCGTCAGCACGCGTACCGGCAGCAGCAGCCGGGTGGAGAGCCCGGCCACCCGGGCGTACCGCTGCATCATCTCGGCGAAGGTCAGCACGTCCGGGCCGGCGATGTCGAAGGCGCGGTTGACCTCGGGGGGCAGCGCCGCGCAGCCGGCCAGATAGTGCAGCACGTCGCGGACCGCGATCGGCTGGATCCGGTTGCTGACCCAGCGCGGGGTGACCATCACCGGCAGCCGCTCGGTCAGGTAGCGCAGCATCTCGAACGACGCCGAGCCGGACCCGAGGATCACCGCCGCCCGCAGCACCACCGTCGGCACCCCGCTGTCCAGCAGGATCCGGCCCACCTCGGTACGGGAGCGCAGGTGCGCCGAGGCGACGTCGTCGGGCGCCGGCTCCGGCCCGCCCAGATAGACGATCCGGCGTACGCCGGCGGCACTGGCGGCCTCGGCGAAGACCGTCGCGGCCTGCCGGTCGGCGGCCTCGAAGCCGGCCTGGCCGAGCGAGTGCACGAGGTAGTAGGCCACGTCGACGTCGTCGAAGACCCCGGCCAGGCTCTCCGGCCGGCTCAGGTCACCCTCGACCACCTCGACCTGCGAAACCCACGGCACGTCGCGCAGCCGGCTGGCCCGCCGCGCCAGGCAACGCACCGTGTGTCCCTCCGCCAGCAGGCGTGGCGCAAGCCGCCCACCGATGTATCCCGTCGCGCCGGTCACCAGGCATCTCACGCCTCCAGTCTGCGGTCTCATAGACTCTGGCGCTGTGGAGACCGCCGAGGGCACCTTCTGGGGGCCGGACTTCGAGCAGCTCAGCACGGCCGACCCGGAAATCGCGGAGGTGGTGCTCGGCGAGCTCGACCGGCTGCGCGGCGGCCTGCAACTGATCGCCAGCGAGAACCTCACCTCTCCGGCGGTGCTGGCCGCGTTGGGCTCCACGCTCACCAACAAGTACGCCGAGGGCTACCCGGGCCGGCGGTACTACGGTGGCTGCGCGCAGGTGGACCGGGCCGAGGAACTCGGCATCGCCCGCGCGAAGGACCTCTTCGGCGCCGAGCACGCGAACCTCCAACCCCACTCCGGCGCGAGCGCCAACCTGGCGGCGTACGCCGCCCTGGTGCAGCCGGGTGACACGGTGCTGGCGATGGAGCTGCCGCACGGTGGCCACCTGACCCACGGCAGCCGGGTGAACTTCTCCGGCCGGTGGTTCAACCCCGTCGGCTACACGGTGCGGCAGGACACCGAGCTGATCGACTACGACGAGGTGCGGGATCTCGCCCGCGCCCACCAGCCGAAGATGATCATTTGTGGGGCGACGGCCTATCCACGGCTGATCGACTTCGCCCGGTTCCGGGAGATCGCCGACGAGGTCGGCGCGTACCTGATGGTGGACGCGGCCCACTTCATCGGGCTGGTCGCGGGGCAGGCGATCCCGTCGCCGGTGCCGTACGCCGACGTGGTCTGCGCGACCACCCACAAGGTGCTGCGCGGCCCGCGCGGCGGCATGATCCTCTGCCGGGAGTCGCTTGCCGAGCGGATCGACAAGGCGGTCTTCCCGTTCACCCAGGGCGGTCCGTTGATGCACGCCGTGGCGGCCAAGGCCGTCGCGCTGCACGAGGCGGCCCAGCCGGCGTACCGCAGCTACGCCGCCCAGGTGGTGGCCAACGCGAAGGCGCTCGCCGACGGGCTGGCCGCCGAGGGAATGCGCCCGGTCTCCGGCGGCACCGACACCCACCTGGCCCTGATCGACCTGCGGGAGACCGGGGTGACCGGCGCCGAGGCCGAGACGCGGTGCGACGCGGCCACCATCACGCTCAACAAGAACGCGATCCCGTACGACCCGCAGAAGCCGATGGTCGCCTCGGGGATCCGGGTGGGCACCGCCAGCGTCACCACCCAGGGCCTGGGGGAGGCGCAGATGCGGCAGGTCGCCGAGTTGATCGCCCGGGCGGTGCGGACCGACCCGTCCGCCCCGGGTGGGGCCGACGAGCTGACCCGGATCGCCGCTGAGGTGGCCGAACTGGCCGCCGAGTTCCCGGCCTACCCCCGATGAGCGCGCCGCACGCCGGCGAGCCCGGCGTACCCCCGACGAGCGTGCCCCGGGCGGGCGAACCCGGCGCCATCCGGGCCCGGCTGCCGTACCTGCGTCTTCCGCTGCTCGCCTGTGCCGCGCTGGCTGTGGTCGCGGTGCCGACCGCAGCCGTGCTGCGTGGCCCGACCGGCGCGGCCGGGGTGGCCGCCGGTATCGCCCTGGTGATCGTCAGCTACCTCATCTCAGGGCTCTCGGTGGCCTGGGCGGACGCCGTCCACCCGCGACTGATCATGTCAGTGGGGCTTGTCACCTACGCCACGAAGATCGTCATCCTGGGCGTGGCGCTGAGTGCCGTGGCGGCTACCGGCTGGCCGGGTCTGCCCGATCTGGGCGTGGCGATCATCGCGGCCGTGGTGGTGTGGACCGCTGCCCACCTGACCTGGGCATTGCGCTCGCCGCTGCCCAGCGTGGACCGTCCGTCGGAGCACTGACCGTACGGCTGGCGTTTCCCGGGCGTTTCGTCGGCCTGTCCGGCTGGCCGGACAGGAGTAGGCTGACCCCGGCTTGATGCGCCGCACCCGCCGCCCGCACGCTGCTCGCAGTGTGGGGGGTGCCGCACACTCGCGAAACACCCGGCTGATAGTGTTCGCCACGTCATGGCCGACAACCCACACCGCAGAAGCCCCGACGAACACTCGTCGGAAGGTGTCGCCGGAGCCGTCCTCGGCTACCTGCTCGCCGGCATCGTGGTGTGGGGGTTCCTCGGCTGGTTGGCGGGGGAGTTTCTGGGCCTGCCGACCGGCGTCGGAATCGCCGTCGGCATGATGCTCGGCGCAGCCGGAGCGATCTACCTGATCATGAAGAGGCTCAGTGCCTGAGTGCCGGCACGCGCGGGTCTGTCGAGTGCGGAGGATGACACGGTGAGCGGACAGCTTGTCGCCGCAGAGGGCCTTCCCTGGCCCCCCAGCGTCGGAGACTTCTACCCGCCGGATCTCGCCGGCCCGTGGGTCACGAAGTTCACGCTGATGGTCTGGCTGGCCGTCGGAATTCTGATCATCTTCTTCATGGCCAGCTACCGGAACCCGAAGCTGGTGCCGAGCAAGGGCCAGTGGTACGCGGAGTCGATCTACGGCCTGGTCCGGGACAACATCGCCCGTGAGCAGATGGGCAAGGACGGCATTCGGTTCGCACCGTATTTCACAGTGCTGTTCTGCTTCATCGCGGTGACGAACCTCTTCGGTGTCACCCCCGGGTTGCAGATCTCGCCGAACTCGCACATCGCCTTCCCGATCGTGCTAGCCGCGATCACCTACGTGATGTACCTCTACATCGGTGTCCGCAAGCAGGGCCTGGGCCGCTACCTCAAGCAGAGCCTGATCATCCCCGGTGTGCCGTGGCCGATGCACTTCCTGCTGATCCCGATCGAGTTCCTGCAGAACTTCATCAACCGGCCGGTCACCCTTGCGGTACGTCTCTTCGCCAACATGTTCGCCGGCCACCTGATCCTGCTGGTGTTCACCGTCGGCGGCTTCGTGATGCTGGCCTCGGACAACATCTTCATCCAGGCGACGTCGATCTTCTCGTTCCTGATGGCGATCCTGATGGCCTTCTTCGAGGTGCTCGTCGCGCTGTTGCAGGCCTACGTCTTCGTCACCCTGACCGCCAACTACATCGGCACGTCGCTCGCCGACGGGCACTGATCCACAGACCTCGGCGGGCCGCCCGGCCCGACCAAGCTTCCGGTACGACCGCGTACGCGTGAGAACTCACGCCTCTACTAGGAGGAATACCCGCAATGGACGTTATTGCCGCCATCGAGGGCAACGTCAACACCATCGGCTACGGCCTCGCCGCCATCGGCCCCGGCATCGGTGTCGCCCTGGTCTTCGCGGCCTACATCCAGGCCAGCGCCCGCCAGCCGGAGTCCGCCGGCTACAACCGCACCTGGCTGGTCCTGGGCTTCGCGCTTGTCGAGGCGCTCGCCCTGTTCGGCCTGGTGCTCGCGTTCGCAGTCTGACGTAGCCCGACGCGACCCGGAGGTCTGACATGTACGTCGCCGCTGAAGGTGTGGAGCACCACCCGCTCGTGCCGATCTGGCAGGAGCTCGTCGTCGGGTCGATCGCCTTCGCCCTGCTCTGCTTCGTGCTGATGAAGTTCGTGATGCCGCGCATGGAGGCGATGTACCAGGCGCGGGTCGACGCGATCGAGGGTGGCCTCAAGCGGGCCGAGGCTGCCCAGGCCGAGGCCAACCAGCTGCTTGAGCAGTACCGGGCCCAGCTCGCCGAGGTGCGTACCGAGGCGGCCCGGATCCGGGACGACGCCCGCGCCGACGCCGAGTCGATCCGTACGGAAATCCTGGCCAAGGCCCGGGAGGAGTCCGACCGGATCATCGCCGCCGGCCGGGAGTCGCTGGCCGTGGAACGCCAGACCATCGTGCGCGAACTGCGCGCGGAAGTCGGCGGCCTCGCGGTCGACCTGGCCAGCCGGATCGTGGGCGAGTCGCTCGCCGACGAGGCCCGCCGCAAGGGCACCGTCGAGCGGTTCCTCACCGATCTCGAGAGCGCGGGGGCCCGCTGATGCAGGCCGCCAGCCGGGAGTCCTACGCCGCCGCGCTCGCGCGGTTGCAGGGGTACGTCGCCGGCGCCGAGCCGTCGACGGTGGCCGGCACCGGTGCGGAACTGCTCGCCGTCGCGGACCTGCTGCGGCGGGAGGTCCGGCTGCGCCGGGCGCTCTCCGACCCGGCCCGCTCGGGTGCGGACCGTACCGAACTGCTGAACTCGGTGCTCTCCGGCAAGGTCGGTGCGGACACGCTCGACCTGCTCGGAACGCTTGTCGCGGGCCGCTGGTCCGCGCCGTCGGAGCTGCTCGACGGCGCGGAGAGCCTCGGCGTGCAGGCCCTGCTCGCCAGCGCGGACCGCGCCGATGAGCTGGGCGAGGTGGAGGACGAGCTGTTCCGCTTCGGCCAGGTGGTCGCCGCGGACCCGCAGTTGTCAAACGCCCTGTCCGACCCGATGGCGCCGGTGGCGCAGCGGGCCGAACTGGTCGGGATGCTCCTGACGGGCAAGGCCCGCCCGGTGACGGTGCGGCTGGCGGAGGCGGCGCTTGCCGGCTTCGGTGGGCGCTCGTTCACCGCCGCGCTGTCCCGGCTTGTGGAGTTGGCGGCGGAGCGGCGGGACCGGCAGGTCGCGTACGTGACGGTCGCCGCCCCGCTCACCGAGGAGGAGGAGCGGCGACTGAGCGATCGGCTATCCGCTATATACGATCGACCGGTTGCTGTCAAGCTTACGGTTGACCCGACGATCCTCGGTGGAGTGAGCGTACGGGTGGGTTCGGACCTCTACGACGGGACGATCCTGCGCCGCCTCAACGAGACCCGCAACGCGCTCGCGAAGCGCTGACCAGCACCCGCGAAGCGCCCGGAAAGACAGTCGACCCGAGGACCGGTCGGTACTAGGTATCCCGGGCCCCTGATACTTAAGGAAGCAGAGGATGGCCGAGCTGACCATCTCGACGGAGGAGATCCGCGGCGCCCTGGAGCGCTACGTCTCCTCCTACTCGCCCGACGTCTCCCGTGAGGAGGTCGGCACCGTCGCCGACACCGGCGACGGCATCGCCCACGTCGAGGGCCTGCCCTCGACCATGACCAACGAGCTGCTGGAGTTCGAGGACGGCACGCTCGGCGTGGCGCTGAACCTCGACGTCCGGGAGATCGGCGTCGTCGTCCTCGGCGACTACTCGGGGCTCGAGGAGGGGCAGCGCGTCAAGCGCACCGGCCGGGTGCTCTCGGTGCCCGTCGGCGACGGCTTCCTCGGCCGCGTGGTCGACGCGCTCGGCCAGCCGATCGACGGCCTCGGCGAGATCGCCGACGAGGGCTACCGCGAGCTGGAGCTGCAGGCCCCCAACGTGATGGCCCGGCAGTCCGTCTTCGAGCCGCTGCAGACCGGCATCAAGGCCATCGACGCGATGACCCCGATCGGTCGGGGCCAGCGGCAGCTGATCATCGGTGACCGGAAGACCGGCAAGACCACCGTCGCCCTGGACGCCATCCTCAACCAGCGGGAGAACTGGGCCTCCGGCGACCCGAAGAAGCAGGTTCGCTGCATCTACGTCGCCATCGGCCAGAAGGCCTCCACCATCGCCTCGATCAAGGGGCAGCTGGAGGAGGCGGGCGCGATGGAGTACACCACGATCGTCGCCTCCCCGGCCTCGGACCCGGCCGGCTTCAAGTACCTCGCCCCGTACACCGGCTCGTCCATCGGGCAGCACTGGATGTACAACGGCAAGCACGTCCTGATCGTCTTCGACGACCTGAGCAAGCAGGCCGAGGCGTACCGGGCCGTGTCGCTGCTGCTGCGCCGCCCGCCGGGCCGCGAGGCGTACCCGGGTGACGTCTTCTACCTGCACTCCCGGCTGCTGGAGCGCTGCGCGAAGCTCTCCGACGAGATGGGCGGCGGTTCGATGACCGGTTTGCCGATCATCGAGACGAAGGCCAACGACATCTCGGCGTTCATCCCGACGAACGTCATCTCGATCACCGACGGCCAGATCTTCCTGGAGACCGACCTGTTCAACCAGGGCGTCCGGCCGGCGATCAACGTCGGTACCTCGGTCTCCCGGGTCGGTGGCGCCGCGCAGGTGAAGCCGATGCGCAAGGTCGCCGGTTCGTTGCGGCTGAACCTGGCCCAGTTCCGTGAGCTGGAGGCGTTCGCCGCCTTCGCCTCCGACCTGGATAAGGCCTCCCGGTCGCAGCTCGACCGGGGCTACCGCCTCGTCGAGCTGCTCAAGCAGCCGAACTACTCGCCGTACCCGGTGCAGGACGAGGTCGTCTCGGTCTGGGCCGGCACCGAGGGCAAGCTGGACGACGTCCCGGTCGGCGAGGTACGGCGCTTCGAGACGCAGTTCCTGGAGCACCTGCGGCGCAAGCACAACGCCACGCTCCAGGCGATCGCCGACAACAAGTGGGACGACGAGATCATCGCCGCCCTCGACGCGGCCGTCACCGAGTTCAAGCAGGGCTTCCTCGGTCGTGAGGACGAGCGCTCGATCAACGAGGCGCCGGCGGAGCCGCTGGAGGGCGAGTCCGAGCACGAGACGGTCACCCGCTACAGCGGCGGTGCTCCGGCCGAGAAGCGTTAGGGTCGGGCCATGGCGGCGCAGGTACGTGTTCTTCGTCAACGCATTCGCTCGGCGAAGGGGATGAAGAAGATCACCAAGGCGATGGAGCTCGTGGCGACGAGCCGGATCGCCAAGTCCCAGGCCCGGGTGGAGGCGTCCCTGCCGTACGCCCGGGCGATCACCGGCGTGCTCACGGCGCTGGCCTCCAACGCGCGGATCGACCACCCGATGCTGACCCCGCGCGAGCGGGTGCGGCGGGCGGGCGTGCTGCTGGTGACCGCCGACCGGGGCCTGGCCGGCGGTTACAGCTCCAACGCCATCCGCACGGCGGAGTCGCTTGTCGCCCGCCTTCAGGCCGACGGTAAGGAGCCGGTGCTCTATGTCATCGGGCGCAAGGGCGTGTCGTTCTACCGGTTCCGCAACCGGCCGATCGAGGCCAGCTGGACGGGCTTCTCGGAGCAGCCGTCGTTCAACGACGCCCGCGAGGTCGGTGAGACGCTGATCAAGGCGTTCGTCTCCGGCGCGGACGACGAGGACGGTGGTCCGGGGCCGGACGGCGTGCGCGGGGTGGACGAGCTGCACATCGTCTACACCGAGTTCAAGTCCCTGATGACCCAGAACCCGGTCACCCGGATCATCGGCCCGCTCCAGGTCGAGGAGCGGCCCCGCTCCGAGGCCGCGCCCGGTGTGCTGCCGGACTACGAGTTCGAGCCGGACCCGGAGGCACTGCTCGACGCGTTGCTGCCGAAGTACATCAACACGCGGATCTACGCGGCGTTGCTGGAGTCGGCGGCGAGCGAGTCGGCAGCCCGTCGGCGGGCGATGAAGAGCGCCACCGACAACGCGGAAGAGATGATCGACAAGTACACGCGTGAGATGAACTCGGCCCGCCAGGCCGGGATCACCCAGGAGATCAGTGAGATCGTCGGCGGCGCTAACGCGCTGGCCGCGTCGGGAAGTGAAGTGTGATGACTGTTTCCACCGCTGCTGGAGGACCAGCCGAGACCAAGACGGCCACCGGTCGTGTGGTCCGGGTCATCGGCCCGGTCGTCGACGCCGAGTTCCCGCGTGACGCCATGCCGGACCTGTTCAACGCGCTGCACGTGGACGTGACCCTGTCCGGCGGCGAGAAGACGCTGACCCTGGAGGTGGCCCAGCACCTGGGTGACAACCTGGTCCGCGCGATCTCGATGCAGCCCACCGACGGACTGGTTCGCGGCACCGAGGTGCGCGACACCGGCTTCCCGATCCGGGTGCCGGTCGGCGACGCGGTCAAGGGCCACGTCTTCAACGCGATCGGCGAGTGCCTCAACCTCACCGAGGGCGAGACCATCCAGGCCGACGACCACTGGGGCATCCACCGCAAGGCGCCGGCCTTCGCGGACCTGGAGCCGAAGACCGAGATGCTGGAGACCGGCATCAAGGTCATCGACCTGCTCGCCCCGTACGTGAAGGGCGGCAAGATCGGTCTGTTCGGTGGGGCCGGGGTGGGCAAGACGGTGCTCATCCAGGAGATGATCACCCGGGTGGCCAAGAACTTCGGTGGTACCTCGGTCTTCGCCGGCGTGGGTGAGCGGACCCGTGAGGGTAACGACCTCATCCACGAGATGACCGAATCCGGCGTCATCGACAAGACCGCGCTGGTCTACGGCCAGATGGACGAGCCGCCGGGCACCCGGCTGCGGGTCGCGCTCTCCGCGCTGACCATGGCGGAGTACTTCCGTGACGTGAAGAAGCAGGAGGTGCTGCTCTTCATCGACAACATCTTCCGCTTCACCCAGGCCGGTTCCGAGGTCTCCACCCTGCTGGGCCGGATGCCCAGCGCGGTGGGTTACCAGCCGACCCTGGCCGACGAGATGGGCGAGCTCCAGGAGCGGATCACCTCCGTCCGGGGTCAGGCCATCACCTCGATGCAGGCGATCTACGTGCCGGCGGACGACTACACCGACCCGGCACCGGCCACCACCTTCGCCCACCTGGACGCGACCACCAACCTGGAGCGGTCCATCTCCGACAAGGGCATCTACCCGGCGGTGGACCCGCTGGCGTCCTCGTCGCGGATCCTGGCCCCCGAGTTCGTCGGTCAGGAGCACTTCCAGGTGGCCAGCGAGGTGAAGCGGATCCTCCAGCGGTACAAGGACCTGCAGGACATCATCGCCATCCTCGGTATCGAGGAGCTCTCCGAGGAAGACAAGATCACGGTCCAGCGGGCCCGGCGGATCGAGCGCTTCCTGTCGCAGAACACCTACGCGGCGGAGCAGTTCACCGGCGTGCCGGGCTCGACGGTCCCGATCAAGGAGACCATCGAGGCCTTCCGCAAGATCAGCGAGGGCGAGTACGACCACTTCCCCGAGCAGGCGTTCTTCATGTGCGGTGGGCTCGACGACCTGGAGAAGAAGGCCGCCGAGCTGATGAAGGGCTGACCCTCAGCGCTTCCGCAAGACACGAAAAAAAGAAGGCCGCCCCGGTAACCCCGGGGCGGCCTTCTGTTCATCTTCACGACGTACCATCGCCGCTGCCCGGTTTCCCGTGCTCGGCGATCACGCCGACTGCGAGATACCGTTCAGCCACGCTCATGCGCCGATGAGCGTTGATTGGTTTAAACCATTCGGCCCCGCGCGCCCGTATTCCCCAGGGGGCGCGACGAACGGAGATGCTTGTGGGTAAGGCCGGCAGACGCGGCAAGCGCGGTGGGCGGTCGTCGGTGTGGCGGGGCGTTCCCCGCTGGGCGCAGCTCTGCACCATCTTCGGCGTCGTCTTGATGGTGCTCAGCGGGACGAGCCTGGTGGGCGCGGAGGCCCTCATGGCCCGCTACGAGGGTGCGATAGGCAAGGCGGACCTCTTCGGCGACCAGGCGGCCGGTGCCACTCCCAAGAGCGACATCAAGGGCCCGCTCAACATCCTGCTTGTCGGCATCGACCCTCGCGACAAGGACACCCCGCCGCTGTCTGACGCGATCATGGTGCTGCACGTGCCGAAGGAGATGGACCGCGCGTACCTCTTCTCCCTGCCGCGCGACCTCTACGTGGAGATCCCGCCGTTCGAGAAGGCGGACTTCAACGGTGACACCACCAAGCTGAACGCCGCGATGTCGTACGGCAGCCGGGTGCCCGGTGGCAAGCCCGACGCGGCGAGAGGCTTCGAGCTGCTCGCCATCACCGTGCAACGGGTCACCGGCATCAAACGGTTCGACGCGGGCGCGATCATCAACTTCTCCGGCTTCCAGAAGATCGTCGACGCCATGGGCGGCGTCACGATGAACATCGAGCGGGAGGTCCGCTCCGAGCACCGCGAGCCGAACGGCAAGCACCGCCAGGGCAACCCCAACGGTGAGGGCTACATCGGGCCGCAGGCTGTCTACCCGAAGGGTAAGCAGCACCTGAGCGGCTGGCAGGCGCTGGACTACGTCCGCCAGCGGTACCCGGAGAACGGTGTCCCCGACGGCGACTACGGCCGGCAGCGGCATCAGCAGCAGTTCGTCAAGGCGATGGCCGGCCAGGCCCTCAGCGCCGACGTGGTGACCAACCCGGTCAAGCTGGACAAGGTGCTCCGCGCGGCGGGTGAGTCGCTGATCTTCAGTGGTCGTGGGCACAGCGTTGTCGACTTCGGTCTCGCCCTCAAGGACATCCGCCCCGGCAACATCCAGATGATCAAGCTGCCCGGCGGCGGTGTCGAAGAGAACGGCAAGTACCTCGGTGAGCGGTTCGCGCCCGAGGTGGACGACTTCTTCGTCGCTCTGGAGCGGGAACTGCTCGACCCGTTCCTCCTCGAACATCCGAAGCTGGTGAGCCGGAGCTGATTCCTGATGCAGGTCTTGGCACCCGCCTGAAGAACAGGTCCGGGGCGCGACTAGAATTTTCCCAATCCGCCGCCTCAGCAAGGAGACAGCGTGGCAGAGCAGCTTAACGTCCAGCTCGTGGCCGTCGAGGAGAAGGTCTGGTCGGGCAAGGCCGAAATGGTCATGGCCCGGACGACCGAAGGTGAGCTGGGTGTGCTGCCGGGGCATGCGCCCATGCTCGGCCAGCTCGCCGAGCCCGGCCAGGTACGCATCAAGCTTCCCGGGGGTGAGCAGCTCACCTACGACGTGGCGGGCGGCTTCCTCTCGGTCAGCCAGCAGGGCGTGACCGTACTGGCGGAGAACGCCACTCCGGCCGCCGCGGCTTCCGGTAACTGAGCCGACCCGCCGATGGAGATCGTCGAAGGGGTCGGAATCGGCGTCGCCGTGATCCTCGGCGCGATCCTGTTTCTCTTCATCCGGCGGGCTCTGGTCACCCGAAGCGGAGGCATCATCCGGCTCAGTGTCCGGACCTCCACGATGCTCGACGGCCGTGGCTGGTCGCCCGGTTTCGGCCGCTTCGCCGGCGACGAACTCCGCTGGTACCGGATGTTCAGTTTCGCCGTACGCCCCAAGCGGGTGCTCTCCCGCGAAGGGTTGACAGTCGAACGACGGCGGTTGCCGGAGGGGCAGGAACGAATGTCCATGCCCGCCGACTGGATCATCCTTCGCTGTACCAGTCGACACGCCCCGGTCGAGATCGCCATGGCACGATCCACCGTCACCGGGTTTCTCTCCTGGCTCGAGGCCGCCCCTCCGGGGGCGGTCTCGCCACGTATGGCCTCCCAAGACTGGCCCGCCGCCTAACCCCCCCTCGAACCCCTCCGGCCCCCCGCCCGCGCCGTGCCCGCGCCGTGCCCGCGCCGTGGGCGGGGGCCGGACGGGGCCCCCCGCCCGCGCCGCGCACCGTTGATCATGAGGTGACCGACGTATTTGATCTCCAACACTGCCGCTAACCTCATGATCAACGGTGCGAGGGCTGGTTGATGCGGCTGGGGCGGGTGGTCGGGGTTGATCCCGCGACCGGCTCGGTCGGTGCCCCGGCCGATCACGGGCCACCCTCGCCACGGTTGGTGCCCCGGCCGATTGCGCGCCGAGCCGGCTCGGTCGACGCCCGAACGCTCGACATGCGGCGAAGCGGGGCCACCGCCCGGCGGAAGGGCCCGAAACGCCGTATCCCGAGGCCGGGGCCGGGCAGGTGGATCACACCCTCGCCCTTGGGCCGGCACCGCGCCGATGCGCCGAGTGTCCGGGTTCGTGGAGCCTCCGGGGGAGATCTTGGTGCGATTGTGCCCTTGGGTGGGCGGTTTTGGACCAAGATCGCGCAGTGGTCGGGGGCTCGGGTGGAATGGGTGGCGGGTCGGGGGCGTTGGACAGTCCCGGACGGCTGAGGAAGACCTGCCCGCCGTGCGGTGGTGAGTGGGTGTGGCCCGGGATGGTGGCGGGCCGGTGGTCGTTGGTCATCTTCGAGCGACCGAGGTAGACCGTCCGCCGCTGCAGGTGAGCGGGTGGGCCCGGGAATGATCCGGGCCGGTCGGTCGTTGGACA
>NZ_BOOZ01000048.1 GCF_016863495.1 Micromonospora andamanensis | reverse complement strand
CCCTCTTACAAGGTAACTACTTTTGGCGGGCCCGGGGGGTGGTCAACACGCCCCGCCGGTGTCCAGTGGGTTGGGACCGCGGCTCAGCCCGCTGCTCGTCATTCGCACGGCGCAAAGCGGCGGCAGATCTATGGGCGCCTCGATTGCCGGCTGCCAGGCGCTGTCCGGCTCCCTCGGAGAGGCTGCCCGGTCGGATGTAGCCACCTTCCGTTGCTGCCCTGAGCAAGATCGGGTGTCGGCTGGGCGCCACGGTAGCCGAACACGGAGCTCGGGACATCCCCCACGTCTGTCCCGGCGTGGCGATCGATTCACCGTCGAATCAGTGTTGATGTCCACATCGCTTAATGGTCTCTGCAATGCGCATCCTGGAGATCGGAGAGTAGCCATGGGAAACAGATCAAAAAGGATCGTCCGCAGGTTAGCCGCAGTCGCGACGGCGGGAGCTGTCGCAGGTGGGCTGAGCTTCGCCGGAACGGCCCACGCGTCTGTCTTCACGAAGGAGAAGAACGGGGTAGTTGCACAACTCGACACCCACCCGGGCAACGGCGCGGCGTCCTGGGTCTGGGGCTACGCGCCCTATGGTGTCTCCTACGGCAACATCCAGTACCAGTTCTACAACGGCCAGGTGCAGTCGTTCAATCTGCAGCCGCACACGTCCCGGTCGGTGAATCCCAGCCAGGACGTGTGGCGGGTTCAGGCCTGTGCCGTCTACGTCAGGTACGTCAAGCCTCCGGTGTCCGGACCGCGGGACCACGACGGCTACTGGTACGAGGATTGGCAATGCTCCGGCTGGAGCTGAGCCCGCACGGATCGGATTGACGGCCGGGAATCGCATGATCGGGGCCGGGCCGCATGCATCATCGCGGTCCGGCCCCGCTGCCGTTCCGTGGCGCCCGCCAGCGCAGGACGATCCTCAGGGTCGCCGCGCCGTGCACCACCGCCGCGAGGCTGAGCAGTACGGGTGCCTCCGCAGCCCCGATGAGGACTGCGCCCAGAACATGGGGCAGCACTCTGAGCTGCCACCCGATTTGATCGCCTCGACGACGCCGGCCAGGCCAGCCAGCCAGCCGAGCATGGCGAGCAGGCCGATGGACGGATCGAGCCGTGCCGGCATGATGAGGAAGCTCGCGGCCAGAGCGATCGCCGCGACGACCAGGTGGGCCTGTGCCTGGCTGTACCCGCCCGGTATGCCCCGCCGGGGCAGGCGGCTTCTCACGGCGCATCTCGCCTTCCAGCGGTGAGCCACTGCGGGATGAGCCAAGCGCCACGACATGGACGTCTGATCGACACGATCATGATTGGGGGCGCTCGTCGTCGACGGGATGGCCACCGGTTGCCGACCGAGGCGTGTCTCGTGCTCGGCGCTCGGGCAGATTCCCGACAGTGCCTGGTCACACACTTTTGACACTGCCGGGCGACCTAGGATCGGTTGTTGTGACCTACCGCGGAGCGCTCCCACGACAGCTTCGGACGAGGCTGTCCGATGACGTCCGGGCGCGCCTCTCTGGGTGCTACGACCGGTGACTCTTCAGCTACGGATCCTGGGACGGTTGCAGGGCTTCCGCAACGGCAAGGAGATCGAGCTCGGGTCTCCCCAGCAGCGCATCGTCCTCGCCGCGTTGCTCACCTCGCCCGGCACGCCCGTTGCCCTTACCACCCTGGCCGAGGTCCTGTGGGGCGACGCGAGCCCACGGGCCGCTGCAGCCACGATCCACCAATACATCAGCCAGCTGCGGCGCACGCTCGGCTGCCCGGGCCCGGCGCAGGCAGCCGATGGCCCGATCCACCGGACAGCGTCGGGCTACCGAGTCGCGGCCGAGGAGGTGGAGGTCGACGTCACCCAGTGGCGCCGGCTGGTGGCCGAGGCCCGCAGTCAGTCGTCGGTCGTGGCCCATGCCGCGGCGGCGGAGCTCTGGTCGGGTCCTGTCGCCTCGGGTCTCCCGCTGCGGGTTCGCGATCATGCTCTCTTCGCGGGGCTGGACCGCGAGTTGGTGGACGTGCTCATCGAGGCGGCCGACCTCGCTGCGGACAGCGGCGGCGGCGAGGTCCTCGTCGCCTCCCTGACTCGCGCTGCCAGGTGGCATCCGACGCACGAAGGCCTGCGCAATCGCCTGGCCCGAGCACGGGATGCGGCCGAGCCGCAGGAGGACCGGCAGCGCATCCGTCCCATGCAGCTGCCGCCCCGGCCGGCCGCCTTCAGCGGCCGGCAGCCGGAGCTGGACCTGTTGGATCGGTTGGCGCATCCGGGCTCGGTGATTGTGGTGGGCGGGCTCGGGGGTGTCGGAAAGACGAGTCTGGCGCTGCGCTGGGCCCACGAGGCAGCCACGCGGTTCCCGGACGGTCAGCTCTACCTAGACCTGACCGGCTTCTCGTCACGGGGTTCGCCGATGCGACCGGGCGACGCCCTGCACGCTTTCCTGGAGGGGCTCGGCGTCCCGCGAGCCCACCAACCGTCCACCCTGGACGAGCTGGCGCGGTTGTACCGAAGCATACTGGCCGACCGGCGCATCGTGGTCGTGCTCGACAACGCCCGGGACGAAGCCCAGGTGCGTCCGCTGCTTCCTCCCGAAGGATCGACCACACTGGTGACCAGCCGCAACCGGCTGAGCGGCCTGATAGCCGACGAGGGCGCGTCGCCGGTAACCCTGGAAGTCTTCGACTCCGCCGACGCGGAGCGGTATCTGCGCCGCCGTCTGGGTGACGACCGGGTCGCCGCAGATCCGGCCGCGGTGGCGCAGATCATCGAGGTGTGCGGAGGTCTGCCACTGGCTCTGGCGATCTGCGCTGCCTGGGCGGACCGCAACCCTGCCTTCACGCTCACTGACGTCGCGGCGGAGCTGAGCCGGCGGCGAGGCCTGGACGCGTTCGCGAGCGTGACTGCCGGCCGAGACGTGAGGGCCGTCTACTCCTGGTCGTACGAGCAGCTCAGTCCGGGCGCGGCCCGTCTCTTTCGGCGCCTCGCCTGGCACCCTGGCGCCGACGTGGCTCTGCCCACGGTGGTCAGCATGGTCGGGGTGGGGGCGACCGAGACGCTGGCGTGGATCGCCGAGCTGGCCGACGCCCAGCTGCTGACCGAGATCCGTCCCGGCCGGTATGCGTCGCACGACCTGGTCAAGGCCTATGCCGTCGAACTGGTCGCCGATGGTGACAGCGAGGCCGAGACGCTGCCGCGCATCCTTGATCACTATGTGCATTCCTTGATCGCCGCGGCCGGCTGGGCGAATCCCTTCCGGCGTCAGATCGGGGCCGGCGAGCCGCCCGAGGGTGTGACGCCCGAGGTCTTCACGAACCGGTCCGCAGCGATCGCCTGGTTCGATGCCGAGCGCGAGAACCTCCGGTCGGCAATGGACGTGGCCGAGGCTTACCGCCTCGACTGGCACGTGCTGCGGTTGTGCTGGGGGCTCAACGGCTTCCTGCTCGATCTGACCGGTCAGTGGGATGAGGCGATACCGCTGGCGCGCCGCGCGCTGAAGGTGGCGCGGCGCACCGACGAGTCGTGGTGGGAGGGCTATCTGCACAACGTGCTGGGGAACAGCTGTCACCGGGTGCGCCGCCACGAGGAGGCGTACCGGCACTGGGAGCTGGCGGCGGACGTGGGGCGGCGCATCGGCGATCCGGTCCGTACGGCGATCGGCCTGCTCGGTATGGGAATCTCCCTGACCTCCCGCGACCGCTGGCCTGCCGACGACCTGGTCGAACAGGCCGCATCCTGCGGCGACCAGATCCGCGAGCTGCTGACCGACATCGACCGGCAGGCGCCCCCAGGCCGTGGTGATCCGCAGGTGACCCACACCCGGGAACTGCTCGGCTTCACCTACGAGTTCTCAGCGCTGCGGGTGTTGCACCGCACCGGCGACATCGGCGCCGCCGTCGCCGAGCGGATGCGCGGCATCGAGCTGCACCGTCAGATCGAGAGCCTGCCACGTCAGCAGCTCGGCTGGCAGTCGATCGGGCGCATCCAGGAGTACGCCGGTGGGGACAGCGCCGCGGCCGCCCGGGCCTATGCCGAGGCGCTGGCGCTGGTGGAGAACGACGAATGGATCGGAGCCGAGCTGCTGGTCGCCCTCACCCGGTGCCACACCCGGCTGGGCGAGCACGACACTGCCGGCCGCTACCGCTGCCGGGCCCGGCAGCGGCTTGAGGGCGTCCACCACCCGCCCGCTCAACGCCTGCGGGCCGAGCTCGACACCCTGGCCTGACGCTACGGGGCGTCGATCACCGTCGGGGCGCCCCGACGAAGCGCGGCCAGGGCCCGGGCCCGCAGCCGAGGGCGATCTCGAAGAAGACCGGGCTGGGGTGGCCGACGAGGGCTACGCGGTCGCCGACCCGGACGCCGCCGCCGTAGAGCATTCCCGCGGCCGCACGGATCCGGGCGGTGAAGGCGACCCACGTCCACGACCGGCCGCCGCAGACCAGCGCGATGCCGGCTCTCCCGGAACTCAGCACGCTCGTCAGGATGTCGGTGGGGTTCGCCGGCGGCGGCCCGGCCGCGAAGGTGTCCACCGGGTCAGACCAGCACAGCCTTGTCAACGTTGTCGTGACGACCGGCTGACGCCGGCCAACGCGGTCTCCACCATTGTGCTGAGCAGCTCGGGAAGCGGTAGGCCGGCGGCCGCCCAGATCCGCGGCACCACGGAGATCACGGTGAGGCCGGGCACCGCGCTCACCCGTTGACCACCGGAACCCCGTCGCCGGGCAGGAAGAAGTCCACCCGGGCCTGGCTGCGGCAGCCGAGCGCACGGAATACTCGTGCGGCTTGGTCCTTGAGCCTGCGAACGGACTCCGGCGGCAGATCGCGACCCGTATCTCCAGCGGCAGACCGGCCACGACGTGCCCGTCCGGCTGTTCCAGCACCGCCACGTCGATCTCGCGTCCGGCCACGAGCGGGGCGAGGAGCACCTTGTCGTCGAAGCGGCGGGCCAGTTCGATCGCCGGACCGAGGCCGGACCGGGCGGTCACCCGCGAGACGCCGAGGCTCGAGCCCGACCGGCTGGGTCTGACGAAAGCCGGAAACGGCACCCCGGCCGGTGGCGGACCCGGTGATGACGGCGCCGGCCGGCACGGTCAGTCCTTCGGCCGCCGGTAGTCGCCGGGTGACGTCCTTGTCCATGGCCACGGCACTGGCGAGGACGGGGCTTCCGACGTACGGAAGACCGACCAGCTCGAGTAGTGCCTGGGTGCCACCGTCCCCGCCGTAGCGACCGTGCAGGAGGGGGAAGGCGACATCGCATGTCCGAAGCGCACCTAGCACGAAGGCCGGATCGAGCGGTCGACGACCGACGGTCCGGCCGCCGTCGCGCGTCACGTACATCGGCACCGTCTCAAAGCGGGCCTGGTCGAGGTGACCGAGCACAGCGAGCCCAGGGCTGCGGGAGATGTCATGCTCGACGCCGAGGCCGCCGTAGAGCACGGCGACCCTGATCGTGCGCGTCATGCCGGCCGGGCCGTCCGGGTCAGGACGCGGTCCGGTGACGGACCAGACGCATCTGGTGGCGACGCTGCCGCTGGCGCGTCATGACCCGACCCGGCGGCGTGGCCGTCGCGACGTTGTTGTCGAGGATCTGCTGGTGGGCCCGGCGTAGCTGGGTCCCGGGCTCGATGCCGAGCTGCTCGACCAGATCGCGACGTGCGGTCCGGTAGTGCTCGAGAGCCTCGGCGATCCGCCCGCTGCCGGCCAGCGCGGTCATGTAGAGGGCCTGGACCTCCTCCCACAATGGATGCTCGGCGACCATCGTCGTGAGCTCGGGCAGCACCTCGCGGTGGCGGCCCTGCCGGAGCAGGGCGTGCATCAGGTCCAGGCGCGCCGCCGTGACCAGCTGCTGCAGGCGGGACCGCTGGGCCTGCATGTACGGGCCGATCGCCCCGGCCAGCGGCTGACCGGCCGCCGCGTCGACCGCCTGCTGCTGCGCCGCGGCCACCTCGCGCCAGTTCAGCCGCCGGGCGGCGTCGGCGGCGGACGCGGTGTGCCGGCTGAACCGGAAGAGGTCCACGCCCTGCCGGGGCGTGTGCAGGACGTACCCACCGCCCACCGAATCGATCCGCGTCGCCTGCGCAGGGTCGGCCGGAATGAAGATCGCCCGCAACCGCGACACGTACGTCCGGATGGTCGTGGCCGCGGAACGAGGCGGCTCGCTGCCCCACATGTTGGCGATGAGCTCGTCGAGAGTCACCGCGGAACCCTCCCGCAGCAGCAGCATCGCGAGGGTGGTGCGCTGCTGCGGCGATCCCAGGTCCGTCTCGGCACCGCGATGCCAGGCCTGCACCGGCCCCAGCAGGGTGAACGTGAACGTGGGCTGATCGTCGATAAGCATGGCGGCAGCCTAGGAAACGGCGCGACACAAAACTTGAGCAGAAACTGAACGGATCGTTCAGACCCGCCGGTGACGCCGCCGACCAGAGAACTCCGCCCGGCCATCATCGCGCATCTTCGATCTGTCGTCCATCCGACGTTGTGTGGTCGTCGTTGACCGCCTGTTGACCGGCACGGCCCATCATGACGGAGTGGAACTCCGTCAGCTCGAGTATTTCGTCGCCGTGGCCGAGGAAGGCAGCTTCACCCGGGGCGCCCGGCGCGTACGGGTGGCCCAGTCGGCCGTGTCGGCGACCATTCAGAAACTCGAGCGCGAGCTCGGCATGCCGCTCTTCTCGCGCGACGCGGCCGGTGCGGCCCTCACCGAAGCTGGCATGGCGCTGCTACCGGAGGCCCGCGGCATGCTCAGCGCCGAACGGCGGGCCCGCGACACGGTCGACCAAGTGCGCGGCGGACTACGCGGCACCATCCGGTTGGGCACGCTGACGTCGATCGGCGTCCGCCCAGCCTCGCGCGGCCTGCTGGTCGTCGACCTGCCTCAGGTGCTGGGCCGGTTCCACGTCACCCATCCCCTGGTCACCTTCACGCTGCGGACGGCGCCGCGTGGGTCGGCCGACCATCTCGACGCCGTACTGGCCGGCGAGCTCGACCTGGCCATGGTGGGCGCGACCGATCGGGTGGACGGCATCCGGCTGCATCACCTCGGCCACGTGCGCTGGTCGTTCGTGTGCTCGCGCCGGCACCGGCTGGCCGACGCGTCCTCGGTAAGGCTGGCCGACCTGGCCGAGGAGACGTTCATCGACTTCCCCCGGGGCTGGGGCAATCGCACCATGACCGACCGCGCCTTCGCCGCCGCCGGCATCATCCGCGCCATCCCGTTCGAGGCGGCCGATCAGGAGACCGCGCTCGGTTTGGTGCGTAACGGCCTGGGCGTAACGCTGCTGCCCCGGGTCGGCAGCCAGGAGGAGGGGGTCTCGGTGATCGACGTGGAGGACTGCGACCTGGATCTGCCCGTGGCCATGGCGACCCCCCTCGACCGTCAGCCCTCGGCGGCCACGTCGGCGCTGCTGGCCTCCATCATCCGGGCCGCCGGCCGACCGGCCGGCCCGTAGCCGGCTCTCTGCTCGACGTTGATCAGCTGTCGACGTACCCGGGCTTCCATAGGCATCGTTATTCGACAAATGCCTAAGGAGTTACCCGTTGTCTCGATTGCTGGAGCGAGTCGGCCGCGGCAGTGTCCGCCGGCCGTGGCCGACGGTGCTGGTCTGGGCGGTGCTCATTGTCGCCTTCCTGGGGCTGGCCGGCGCGGCCGGCGGCACCACTCGCGACAACTACGACGTGCCTGGAACATCGTCGCAGGCGGGTACCAACCTGCTGCGCGAGAAATTCTCGGCGCTGTCGGGCACTGAGGCCCGGATCGTCCTGCACCGCGACGGCGGAACGATCGACCCCGCACTCACCGGCCAGATCTCTGAACACCTGCGAGCGGTACCCGACGTCGGATTCGTCGGCCCGGCCCGGCCCAGCGCCGATGGCGATACCGCCCTGATCGAGCTGCGCTACACCGTGCCCGTGACCGACCTGGGACCGGAGTCGATAGATCACCTGCTCGAGGCCGCGAACCCGGCCACCGAGGCCGGGGTCACGGTGGAGTTGGCCGGTCAGGTGCCCGAGCAGAAGGTGGAGGGTGGTTCGGTCGGTGAGGCCGCCGGTCTGATGGCCGCGCTGGTCATCCTGGTCATGGCCTTCGGTTCAGTGTTGGCGGCCGGGCTGCCGATCCTGGTCGCACTGGCCGGGCTGGGCGTCGGCCTGGCCGGTGTCCTGCTGGTGGCGTCCGTGGCCGAGGTGGGCACCAGCTCGCCGACCGGTGCCGCGATGATCGGGCTGGGCGTCGGCATCGACTACGCGCTGCTCATCATCACCCGGCACATCGACGGTCTGCGCGCCGGCCTGACCCCGGTCGAGGCCGCGGTGCGGGCGACGGTCACGGCCGGGCGCTCGGTGCTCGTGGCCGGGACCATCGTGCTGCTCTCGCTGGCCGGGCTGTTCCTCTCCGGGCTGGCCGCGTTCCAGTCCTTCGGCTACTCCACCATGATCATGGTGGTCGCCATGCTCCTCGCGGCAGTTACCCTGGTGCCGGCGCTCAGTGTCGTGTGCGGCCAGAAGCTGCTCAGCCGGCGGGCCCGGGAACGCCCGACCGACCGGGCCACGCTGACCGGGCGCTGGGCGGCCGCGGTGGGCCGCCGGCCGCTGCCGGCCGCGCTGAGCGCTCTGGCCGTCCTGCTGCTGCTCGCGGCTCCGGCACTGAACATGCGGACCTGGCCGCAGGACGCCGGCAGCCAGTCCACCGACAACACCGTACGGCGCGCCTACGACCTGATCGTCGCCGAGTACGGTCCGGGGGCGTACGCGCCGCTGGCGGTGATCGTCGACCTGGCCCAGACCGACGCCGCCGCGCTGCCAACACTGGTGCAGGACCTCTCGGCCCGGCCGGAGATCGCTCAGGTCGGCGACCCCGTCCTCGCCCAGGACCGAGGTGCGGCGCTCATCGCCGTCGAGCCCGGCTTCGCCCCGCACGACGAGCGCACGCCGGCCCTGGTCGACACGTTGCGCACCGAGGTGTTGCCGCCGGGAGCGCAGATCACCGGCACCACGGCCGTCTTCGCCGACATCGCCGACCTGCTGGCCGAGCGGCTCTGGCTCGTGGTCGGCGCCGTCGTGGCGGTCTCGCTGTTGTTCCTGATCGTCGTCTTCCGCAGCCTCGTCGTCCCGCTCAAGGCCGCGCTCATCAACCTGCTCAGCGTCGGTGCCGCGTACGGTGCGCTCACGATGGTCTTCCAACTCGGCTGGGGGCATCGGCTGGTCGGCATCGACCACGCGGTCCCGGTGTCAACGTGGGTGCCGCTGCTGCTGTTCGCGGCTCTGTTCGGGTTGTCGATGGACTACGAGGTGTTCCTGCTCTCCCGCATCCGGGAGGAGTGGCTGCGCACCGGCGACGCGCGCGGCAGTGTGGTCGACGGTCTGGCCGCGACCGGCCGGGTCATCACCAGCGCCGCGCTGATCATGGTCGTGGTCTTCGCCGGCTTCATCACCACCGGCGACATCGTGCTCAAGATGATCGGCTTCGGCCTGGCCGTGGCCGTCGCCGTGGACGCCACGCTCATCCGGATGGTGCTGGTCCCGGCGACCATGACGCTCTTCGGCTCGGCGAACTGGTGGCTGCCGGGCTGGCTCGACCGGCTGCTCCCCCAGGTCCGGCTCGAGGCCACGCCGGACGAGCAGCCGCAACCGGTGCCGTCCGCGGTGTGACGGCCCGGCCGGGCCGGGTCAGCTGCTCGGTGCGATGTTGTGGTTGACCCGGAACATGTTGCGCGGGTCGTAGGCCGTCTTCGCTCGGGTCAGACGCTCCAGCGTTCCGGCCGGGTAGGCCCGCGCGACTGCTTCCGGCGTGGCGTCGTACCCGGTCAGGAAGTTGATCTGGGTGTGGCCCGTGGCCCACGGCGCCAGCGCCTGTGCCAGACCGTCCAGTGCCGGCCGGAACGCCTCGTTCATGCCTGGCGCCCCCACGACGCCGGCGAATAGCTGGAACGGCGCTCCGCGGTGGCCGACGGCGTTGGGCACCCGCGGCGGACGGGCCAGCGCCCCGCCGAGATGACGGACCTCCACCATCAACACCGGGGTGTCGACCTGCGGGCCGGCCGCGGCCAGCAGGGCGTCGGCCGCCTCCAAGGGGAAGCCCGACAACTCGACCGAGGTCTCGTAGACCGGCAGCGGGTCGACCGGGTCGGCGTGGATCGCCGCCATCATCGTGTACGGCATGTCGTCCACCGTGTCGATCAACCGGGGCGCCACCCCGCGGAGGTCCCTGATCCAGCACTCGCCGTCCTCGGACGAGCCGAGCCAGGCGACGCGGACGTGCACGGTGAACCGGCCGCGCAGCGGCTCGGGCACGAACGGCAGCGGCGGCAGCCGCAGGAAGGCCAGCGACGCGGTCAGCTCCTCGGGTGCGGCGGCGGTCAGCGCGCGGTAGGCGGCCACGACAGCACTCGCGTGCTCACCGTCGTAGAACAGACCGCCACCGTAGAGCCGGGTCACCGGGAACAAGTCGACGGTGAGCGCGACGACGACACCGAAGTTACCCTTGCCGCCGCGGATGGCCCAGAACAGCTCGGGCTCGTTGTGTGCGTCGACCCGGCGCAGCTCACCGTCGGGCGTGACGATCTCGGCCGAGCGGACGTGGTCGGCCGCGTAGCCGTACGCGCGTCCAAGCGTCGGGCTCACGCCGCCGCCCAGCGTGAAGCCGACCACGCCGACGTTCGGCGAGGAGCCGGCCACCGGGGCCAGCCCTTCCTCGGCGGCCTCCTCGACGAGGCTCTGCATCTCGACCGCCGCGCCGACGGTGGCGGTCCGTTGCTGCGCGTCGATGGTGATGCCGTCCATCCGGCGCACGTTGATCAGCACAGCGCCGTCGGACGGCACCAGGGCACCGTGGCCGGTGGCCACGACAGCCACCGGGAGGTCGCGTACACGGGCGAATCGCACGGCCGCCTGCACGTCGGCGACGCAGGTGGCGCCGACCGCCACGAGAGGCCGGTGAACCAGGGCCAGGTTCCAGGTGGCGGTCTCCTCGGCGTAGCGCTCGTCGCCGGGCACCAGCACGGGGCCGACGACCTGTTCGGTCAGGGCGGCGAGGTCGCCCGGGGTGACGACGGCGGGCTTTTCGGTCTCGGTGGTCATGGTTTTCTCCTCGGGAAGACGGGACATCAGGCCGGGCGAGCGGTACGCAACAGCGGACGGGCCGCGGCCACCAGCAGCAGCGCCAGGCCGGCGGCGAAGATGAGGACGGAGGTACGTGTGTCGAGGTGCTGCGCGGCGAGGCCGAGGCCCAGCACCGGGACGGCCAGCCCGACGTAGCCCACCAGGAACAGTCCGGCCAGGGCTTCGCCCCGCGCCTCGGGAGTAGCCAGGGAGGCCGCGGTCACCACGGAGCCCTTGAACGCCGCGCCCGCACCGGCACCGGTGAGAAGCCCACCGGCAAGGAAGAGGGCGAACTGCGCGGCCCAGATGCCGGCGATCAGCGCGGTCAGGCCGGCCATCAGCGTCACGATTCCCGTGCCGAGTTGGCGGGACAGTCCGAGGCGAGCCATGAAGAGCTGACCGGCGACCCCGGCGGCGAAGACCGAGAACGTCACCGCGCCGGCCACCGCGTGCGAGCGCTGCCCGAGCACGCCGACGAGAAACCCGGGGGCCAGCGATGTGAACAGTCCGAAGATGGCGAACGAGGCGAACGCGGTCAGACAGGCGGCTGCATACCGGCCCCGGTCGACGGCGGGCACCGCCACGCGCTGCGGCCGCCAGCGCACGTCGCGGCGCTCGACCGTCTCGCGCATGGCGAAGGTGCCGACCAGGGCCAGGGCGAGCAGCAGTTCGAAGACGAGATAGGGCACCAACAGCGGGCGCGGGGCGTACTCGGCCAGCAGCCCCGCGATCAGCGGCCCGAGACCGATGCCGCCGATGTTCGCGGCCGTGGCGACCAGATCGGCCCGGCGGCGGTCCGCGGTCGGCCGGCCGGCCAGGTGCAGCTCCATGAGATAGGCGGTGGCGGTCGCCGTGAGCAGTCCGATGCTGAGGCCGGAGAGCAGCCGGGCGGCGAGCAGGCTGGTCAGGCCGGGCAGCAGGAAGACGACGCCAGCGAGCATGTTCGTCCCCAGCGCCCAGCGCAACACCCGGCGGCGGCCGAGCCAGTCCGAGACGTGGCCGGCGGTGAAGACACTCACCACGACGCCAGCGGCGTAGACGGCGAACACCACGGTCACCGTGAACGGACCGAATCCTTCACGCTGCTGATAAAGAACATAGAGCGGGGTGGGCGCGGCCGAGAAGGCCATCATCGCGCAGAACGCGTAGGCGACGAGCCAGAAGCTGGCGCCGCCGGCGACACCGGCCGCCCGGGCGGCGGGTGTCGTGGTCGTGCTGGACACAGGAACTCCTTCGTATACAACAGTTCTCGTTCCCAGCCTGACGGCGCGAAGGCTCCTCGCCCGTCGAAGCTCGTGCTGGCCGCGATCGCGATCGGCGATAGTGGTGGGGTGGAACTTCGTCAGCCCGAGTAGTTCCTGGCCGTCGCCGAGAGGGCAGCCTCACCAGGGGCTCGCGGCGGCGGGTCGCCCAGTCGGCCGTCTCGGCCACCGTCCAGACGCTCGAGCGCGAGCTCGGCATGCCGCTGTTCTCGCGGGCCTCGAACAGCATCGCGCTCACCGACGCCGGTACGGCGCTGCTGCCCGAGGCCCGGGCACTGCTCAGCGCCGAGCGTCGGGCCCGCGACACTGTGGGCCAGGTGCGCACCGGCCTGCGCGAACGATCCGGGTCGGCTCGACGGTGTCGATCGGCGCCCGCCCGGCGTCACAAGGGCTCGTGGTGCTCGATCTGCTGGCGATCCTGGGCCGATTCCACGTCACCCATCCGCTGGTGACCTGCCGGCTGCGCACGGCACCGAGCGGGTCGACCGGCCACCTGGCCGCGGTGGCGGCCGACGACCTCGATCTGGCGCTGGTCTGCACGAGGCAGGCGCCGGCCGGGGGCAGCCCGCACCATCGCGGATCGATCCGGCTGTGCTTCGTCTGCTCGCGCCGTCACCGGCTGGCCGACGCCTCGACCGCGGGCCTGAAGGCCTGGCCGACGAGACCTTCATCGACTTCCCGGTCGGCTGGGGCAGCCGCACGATGACCGACCGCGCCTTCGCCGACGTGGGGATCGTGCGCAACATCCCGTTCGAGGCGGCCGATCAGGACACGGCGCTCGGCCTGGTGCGCAACGGCTTGGGCGTCACCCTGCTGCCCCGGGCCGGCAACGCGGAGGACGGCGTCTCCGTCTTCGATGTCGAGAACGCCGACCTCGACCTGCCGGTCGCTGTCGCGCTGCCCAGCGACCGGCAGCCCACGGCGGCCACCGCCGCGCTGCTCACCAGCATTCTGCGGGCCGTCGGCCGGCCGGGCTGACCGGGCCGGGTCAGCCCGCCGTGACCGCCGCCGCCAGCAGCCGGTCGCGGGACGCCTCGACCCGGGCGCGCGCCGCCGGCGCGTCCACCCCGACCAGGACACCGTCGCGCTTGCGGAACTCGCCGTCCACGATGACGGTGTCGACGTCCCGGGCCTCGGCAAAGGTGACGGCCGCGGTGACGTCGCCGCTGAGCCGCAACGGCGAGCGGGCGGTGTCGACCAGGATCACGTCGGCCCGCTTGCCAGGGGTCAGCGAGCCGATCCGGTCGTCCAGGCCGAGGGTCCGCGCGCCCTCGATGGTGGCGAACTCGACGGCCTCTCGGGTGGTCAACGGCACCGAAGCGGGCTGCTCGCCGCGGGCCAGCAGCAGGTCATACTGCCGTAGCCGCTCGGCCTCCAGCACGGCGCGCATCTCGTCGAACAGGTTGCTCGGGACCCCGGCGACCACGTCGACCGAGAGCGCGGGGCGGATGCCGGCCGCGAGCAGGCGCCCGGTGGCCGGAAACCCGTGCCCCATCATCATCTCCACCCTGGCCGACACCGAGGCGTGCCCACCGCTGGCGGCAACCAGCTTCAACTCGTCATCGGTCGACGTGTTGGCGTGCAGGAAGATGAGGTCGGGACCGAGCAGACCGCGGTCGTGTAGCTGGGTGATCGCGCGCTGGCCGCCCAACAGGCCGACGCCGACGTGCATCGACGCGCGGACGGCCAGGTCGCGGGCCAGAGCCAGGTCGTCGGCCGTGGTGTCGATGGTGGCCATCTCGGGTCCCCGCACGGCCAGCGCCAGGGTGAGCAGTTGGTCGGCCGAGTTGAAGTGCTGCGCGGCCAGGCGGCGGACGTCCTGCGGGTGCCGGCGCTCGCTGGCGAAGTACCAGGACGGGTCGGAGGTGGGAATGCTGTGCCCGAAGACCGCCCGCAGACCCGCGGCCCGCAGCGCCTCGATCGACGCGTCGGCGTGCTCGGGGGTGTTCATGATGTGAGCCCAGTCGAACAGCGTCGTCACGCCGCTGTCGAGCGCCTCGAGCGCGCCGAAGTGGGTGCCGTCACGGACGTCGGTCGGGGTGAACAGCGGCGAGAGGCGGCCGATCAACCCGGCGAAGTACTCGTTGAGGGTCCAGTCGGCCGCGAGCTGGGCGAAGCCGCCCTGCCAGGTGTGCCGGTGGGTGTCGACCAGGCCCGGCATGACGACCATGCCGGTGGCGTCGACCACCTCGGCGTCGCCCGCCTCGACCGAGGGCCCGGCGTGCACGATCACGCCGTCGGTGATGACGACGTCGCCGCCGGGGTGGTCCCCGATCGCGGGATCCATCGACAGGACATGACCGCCGCGGAGGATGGTGCGGGACATGATGGTCCTTTCGTTCGAACGGTGGGTGGCTTACGAGCGCCACACCGAGCGTGCCTCTTCCGTCCGCCGTTACCGAGCGTGGTTTCCGCTCGTGGTCATCTCTTTTCGCGATCACCGGCCCGGAATCGATCGCCTACTGTCAACCTCTATGTGGTTTCGGGTTCTGGGACCCGTACGAGCCGGTCACGGCCGTGTGGAGGTGAAGCTGGGCTCGCCGCAGCAGCGTTCGGTCTTCGCTGTGCTGGCGGCGTGCGCGGGTGAGCCGGTGAGCACGTCGATGCTGTGCGACATGCTGTGGGGCCAGTCGCCTCCACCCTCGGCGGCGGCGACCGTGCAGCAGTACGTGAGCCGGCTGCGCCGGGTGCTGTCGGGAAACGGGGCGATCCGCCGCGTGCCCGGCGGCTACCAGCTGACCGCGGCCGAGCCCGAGGTCGACGTGCTGACCTGGCGCGGGCTGGTCGCCCGGGCCCGCGAGGAGCGTGGCCGGGGCGACGACCGCGCCGCCGTCACCGCGTTCGTCGAGGCCCTCGCGCTGTGGGCCGGCCCGGTTGCCGCCGACCTCGCCCCGGCCACCCGCGAGCACCCGTTGTTCGTCGGGATGAGCCGCGAGCACGCGGTGGCGCTGTGCGAGGCAGCCGACCTGGCGCTGTCGACCGGACGGAGTTCGGAGCTGGCCCCCGTGCTGCAGCGCGCGGCCACGTGGCATCGTTTCGATGAGGGGGTTCAGTCCCGGCTGATCCGGGTGCTGGCCGTTCAGGGGCAGCGGGCCGAGGCGCTGCGCTGTTTCCGTGCGATACGCCAGGAGCTGGTCGGCGAACTCGGCATCGAGCCCGGCTCGCTGCTGCAGGAGGCCCACCGCAGCGTGCTGGCCGCCGCCGGGAAGCCGCTCGCCGAACCGGTCCGGCCGCCCCTGCCCGGCCCGGCGACGTTACCGGTCGTTTCGCGGGGTCTCAGTGGGCGCGAGGCGGAATTCGAGCGGCTCGACGCCCTGGTGTCCGGGCCGCTGCCGGTGGTCGTGGTGACCGGGATGGGAGGGGCCGGCAAGACCAGCCTGGCGCTGCGGTGGGCCCACCACCGTGCGGGCGACTTCCCGGACGGCCGGTTCTATCTGGACCTGCGGGGGTTCGCGCCGCACGGCACGCCGATGGATCCGACTGAGGCGCTGCACCTGCTGCTGGCGACGCTGGGGGTGCCGCGAGCCGAGCAACCCTCGACCCGGGACGGGCTGGCCGCCCTCTACCGCAGTCTGCTGGCCGATCGCCGCGCGCTGATAGTGCTGGACAACGCCCACGACGACGACCAGGTACGCCCGCTGCTGCCCGGCGGCCCCGGCTGCACCGTCGTGGTGACCAGCCGCAGCTTCCTGGGCGCCCTGACGGTCGAAGGGGCCCGGTCGATGGGCCTGAGCGTGTTCAGCGAGACCGACGCGTTCCGGTTCCTGCGCTCCCGACTCGGCCACCGGGTCGACGCCGAACCCGGGGCCGCGGCTGAGGTGATCGCGCTGTGCGGCCGGCTGCCGCTGGCGATGTCGATCTGCGCCGCGTGGGCCCAGCGGATTCCCTCGTTCACGCTGGCGTCGCTGGCGGCCGAACTGCGCCGGCGCGACGGGCTGGACGCGTTCGCCGGGATCATGCCCGGGCGGGACGTGCGGACCGTCTTCTCCTGGTCGTATCAACGGCTCGGCCCGCAGGCGGCCGAGCTGTTCCGGCGGCTCGGCGTGCATCCCGGCCCCGACATGTCGGCCACGACGGCCGCCGGTATCGCCGGCCACGACCGGACGCGGACGCTGACCCTGCTCACCGAGCTGGTTGACGCCCAGTTGCTGACCGAGGTCAAGCCGGGCCGGTACGCCCTGCACGACCTCGTGCGGGCCTATGCCGCCGAGCTCAGCGACAGCGCCGAGCGCGACGAGACTGTGCGCCGGGTGGTCGACCACTTTCTGCACACGTTGGTCGCCGGGGCCGGTCTGGTCGACCCGGTGCGGCTGCGACGCGATCCCGGACCGCCGGCTCCGGGCGTCATCCCGTGGTCTCCGCACGACGCGGACGAGGCGCTGAACTGGTTCGGCGACGAGCACGCCAATCTGCTGCCGGTCTTCGACGCCGCCGAACGGGCCGGGCTCGACGAGAAACTGTGGATGCTCTCCTGGAGCATCAACGCCTTCGTTTTCGAACAGATCTGGTGGCACGACTACATCCTCAAGATCGCGCCGCGCGCGTTGGCCTCCGCTGAGCGCTGCGATGCGCTCTGGTGGTGCGGCTACCTCCACAACACCCTGGGCAAGATCTATTTCCACTTCAACGACCAGGATCGCGCTCTCCACCACTTCGAGCAGTCGGCGGCGATCGGCCGCCGGACGAACAATCCCCTCCGAGTCGTCTACGGGCTGAACGCGATGACCGTGACTCTGCTCGAACTACCGGACTGGCCGTCCGACGCGGCGATCGAGCGGGCGGCCGCCTGGGCCGGGGAGGCCCGGGCGCTGTGCGAGGACATCATCGCCGGCACCACGGCGACGCAGTCCGAGGACGCCCGGAAGGAAGCCCGGCAGTTGATCGGTGACACCTACCAGGCCTCGGCGTTCAGCGTCCTGCAACGGACGGGTGACGTGCAGGCCGCCATCGCTGAGCTGAACAAAGGGGCCCAGGCGCACCTCGAGTCTGGCAGCGGGCGGGAGCACTCGCCGGCGTGGGCCGTCGCGCGTTTCCACCGTCGGGCCGGTGACGACGCCGCCGCCGTGCGCAAGTACGAGGAAACCCTCAAGATGCACGGCAGCAGGTCGTGGAGTGTTCTGGAATGTCTCGTCAACATCGCCGAATGTCACGCCCGGCTCGGTGACGCCGAGGCAGTGGCCGCGACCAAGGCCCGCGCACAGCCTTACTTCGAGGGCAGCTTCCACAACCGCGCCGATGAGATGCGGGCCCGGCTGGAGGCGCTGGACGTGCCGGCCGGAGGCCCGGTCCGGCCCCTGGGGTAAACCGGACCGGGTGGCGTCTCACACCGGCGGGATGTTGTGGTTCAGGCGGAACAGGTTCTGCGGGTCGACCCGGCGCTTGAGCCGGCGCAGCCGCCGGTAGACGTGCTCTGGGTAGGCGTCGGCCACGTTCCTGGTCGAGGAGTCGTCGGCGCTCATGAAGTTGAGGTACATGCCGCCGGTGCTCCACGGCGACATCCGGCGGATGATCCCGGCCTGGGCCCGGCGCACCGCGGCCGCGTCCTGAGGCGCCGCGATCCCGGCGGTGAAGAGCGTGAAGGCGGCATCGCGGTGGGCCACGGCGCTGGGCTGCCGCGGTGCCCGGGAGAGCGCGCCGCCGAGGTGACGGAGCTCCACCAGTGTGACCGGGTTCGGCGCCTCCGGCCCGGCCACAGCGATCAGCGCGTCGACCGCCTCGCCCGGCAGGTCCCGCAGCAGCCCGGTGCGCTCGTAGGCCGGCGTGGGGTCGACCGGGTCGTTGTGGATGGCGGGGAAGGCCGCGTACGGCTGCTGGGCCACTGCGTCGAGCAGCGGGGTCGCCACCGCGCGCAGCGGCCGGACCAGCGCCGCACCCGTGTCCGGCCGCCCGGTCCAGCAGATCCGCAGACTGGCGACGGCTTTGCCGCGCACCGGTGGCGGCACCGCTTCGGCGTCGGGCAGCCGCATCAGCGCCACGGACGACGACATCGCGTCCGGCACTGTGCACACCCAGCGCCGGTAGGCGTGCAGGAGGCGGGCCGCGTCCTGGCCGTCGAAGATGATCGACCCGCCGTAGAAGTCCGGGGCCGGGAAGAGGTCGAACTCGATCGCGGTGACCAGCCCGAAGTTGCTCTTGCCGCCGCGTACGCCGAAGAACAGCTCGGGATCGCTGTGCGGCGTGACTCGGCGCAGCCGTCCATCCGCCGTGACCAGGTCGAAGCTGCGGACGTGGTCGGCGGCGTAGCCGTACCGACGGCCCAGGGTCGGACTGAGCCCGCCGCCCAGCGTGTATCCGACGATGCCGACGATCGGCGTCGAGCCGTTCACCGGGGTGAGACCCAGCGGCAGGGTCGCGTCGAGCACGTCCCCGGACAGGGCGCCGGCCTGGGCGCGGGCCACCCGCCGCCGGGGGTCGACCGTGACACCGCGAAGCGCTCGGGTGGTGACCACGACGGCGTCCCGGCCGATCGGCACCGAGTGCTGGTGACCCGTGGCGAGCACGGCGATCGGCGCGCGGCGCCGCGCGGCGAGGTTCACCGCGATCCGGACGTCGTGGGCGCTGGCGGCTGCGATGACCAGGCCGGGACTCGGGACCTGGGCGAGGTTGAAGGGGGCGATCTCATCGGCGTACCCCGGCTCCCCGGGCAGTAACGCGCGGCCGTCCAGACCCTTCGGCCTGGCGAAACCACTCGGCCGGCCGGCGCCCCGGGCCGAGGCCGGGCTCGCTGTCGCCAGGCCACCCAGCGCGGTCGTCGCCCCTACCGCGGCGCCAAGGCCGAGAACGCGGCGCCGGTCGACGCCATCCGAAGTCTGCTCGGTCATGGTGCTCCGTTCCATCGGTTGTGGGCCAATCGAACCGGGCCGGCATCGACAACACGTCGCCGGGCCGTCAACAGGCCACCGTGGCCCGGAAGTGACCAGGAAATGGCATTCCGGGCGGCACCGGGGCTCCGCATCACTCGCCGCGGCGCGCACAACGACGATCGGAGAATGGAGTGGGTACGAGGTGAGCCGGACAGGGGTCGTGGTCCTTCGCGGCGGGCAGAACACCGAGCACATGAGCTTTCTCAACTCGGCCGCCGGGGTGGTACGCCACCTCGAGCGTGAGCGGTACGAGCTGACGCCGATCCGCATCACGGTCGACGGCCGGTGGGTCGTCGGGCGTGACACCGGCGCCGGCCCGCTGCCGCTCATGATGCCCGAGCCGGCGACGCCCGGCGTCAGGTCGACTTCGTCCAGGAGCTCGCCCGGCCGCAGCGGACGGGATCGTGGGCGCGCACGCCCACGTCCTGCGGGGCGCCCGACGAGCGGGGAACGCCTACGCCGCGTACGGCATGGGCAATGTCCTCTGGCAGAGCGCCGGGCTCTACCCGCCGTACACCGCGGGCCGGCATCCTCCGCCTGAACCTGCGGGGCCGGACGTGTTGATCAGCGAACAGTTCTCCCGACCGTCGTCTCGGACAGCGGCCGGCCCGAGGTGGTCACCGGGCTGGCGGTCGGCGATCGCCCAGCACACATTCGGGCGGTTGCGCTCGTACGCCGGCGTGGAACCGGCGCGGGACTGACCGCGCGGCGTTCACCCGCCGTTGATCACCTGTCGACAGGTGCCCGATGAGCTGGAGCCGTGCTGACGTCGGACACCTTGACCTACCGTGATCTGCCCGGCCCGCGCGGACTACCGCTGCTGGGCAACCGCCTCGATCTGGCCCTGGGCGGAGGACCGGGGAAAGTCCTGACGTGCTGGTCGGACCGATACGGCCCGACCTACCGCCTGCGGTTGCCGGCGCCGGCCGTCGTGACCGCGGACCCGCTGCTAGTGGACGCGATCCTGCGGCAGCGCCCGGGCGCCTTCCGGCGCAGCCCCCGCGTCTCCGGGGTGCTGCGGGAGATGGGCATCCACGGCGTATTCACCGCCGAGGGGGCCGAATGGCACCGGCTCCGGCGGATCGCCGCCCGCAGCCTCGACGCCGCCCACCTCAAGGCCTATTTCGCCACCCTGACCCGGACCGCCGACCGGCTCCACCGGCGCTGGACCGCGGCCGCGGCCACGAACGAGCGCATCGACGTGCTCGACGAGATGATGCGCTACACCCTGGACGTCACCGTCGGGCTGGCGGCCGGCCACGACCTCAACGCGGTCGAGAACCGGGGCGAGGACGGTCTGGCGGCCCGGCTCCCCGAGCTCTTCCCGGAGATCGGCCGGCGCCTGTACGCGCCGGTCCCCTACTGGCGCCTACTGCCCAGCGCACGCCGGCGCCGGCTTGAGGCGACGCTGCGCGAGCTCGGCACGCTCGTCGACGCGCAGTTCGCGGCAGCCCGGCAGCGGTTCGCCGAGGGCGCGCCACCGGCAAACTTCCTCGAGGCGCTGTTCGTCCCGGGCGAGGGCGAGCCCGAGCTGACCACGGGCGAGCTGACCGGTAACGTCCTGACCATGCTGCTGGCCGGCGAGGACACCACCTCGGCCACGATCGCCTGGACCCTGCACTACCTGGCCCACGACCCGGCCCGGCTCCGGCGGGTCCGGCACGAGGCCCAGGCCGTGCTGGGCGACCGTCCGGTGGCCGATGACCCGGCCACCCTCCGGAAGCTGGTCTACGCCGACGCCGCGGTCAAGGAGGCCGTGCGGCTGCGGCCGGTCGCTCCCTACCTCGCGATGCAGGCCTGCCACGACGTGGTCCTGCCGGGCCAGGCCGCGGCGCTGGGACTCGACGCCGGGACGATCGTCTTCGTGCTGCTCACCCGGGGCGCGCGGCACGACACCGCCCGCTTCCCGGATTCCGACGAGTTCCGGCCGGATCGGTGGCTGGACGGCGGCCCGCCGGCCGACAACCCGACGGCGCCCTTCCTGCCGTTCGGCGGCGGGCCGAGGTTCTGTCCCGGCCGCAACCTCGCGCTGGTCGAGGCGACCCTGGTCACCTCGATGCTGTGCCGAGCGTTCGACCTTCAGCCCGACACGTGGGACGGACCGGTCGGGGAACGCAGCGCGTTTAGCGTGTTCCCGACCGGTCTCTACCTGCGCGCCCAGCAGCCGCGGCCGGCAGCCGCGGCCGAACACCCGGAGGGGAGCCCGGCCCGATGACGATCCTCGAGCTGTTCCACCGGGCGGCCCGGTCCGTCCCGGCCTACGCGGACTTCCTGCGGGCGCAGGGGGTGGACCCGGCCACGGTGACCGAGTCGTCAGCGATCCCGCTCATGACCAAGGTGAACTATCACCAGCGCTACCCGCTGCCCGACCGGTGCCACCACGGACGGCTGTCCGATGCGGTCACCGTCGCGCTCTCCTCGGGGTCGACCGGCACGCCGACGGTCTGGCCGCGGTCGGCCGGGGACGAGCAGATCGTCACCGCGCGCTTCGAACAGGTCTTCCGGGACTCGTTCCGGGCCGCGGAACGCAGTACGTTGGCAGTGGTCTGCTTCCCGCTCGGCAATTGGGTCGGCGGCCTGTACACCGTCGCCGCCTGCCGCCGGCTCGCGGCCGACGGCTTCCCGATGACCTTGGCCGCACCCGGCAACAACGTCGACGAGATCCTGCGGGTCGTCGGCGAACTCGGCGCCTGGTTCGACCAGACGGTGCTGCTGGGCTATCCCCCGTTCGTCAAGAACGTCATCGACGCGGGCCGGGCCCACGGGTTCGACTGGCCCACCTACGACATCAAGCTGGTGCTGGCGGGCGAGGTGTTCAGCGAGCAGTGGCGCGACCTGGTGGCGGCTCGGGCCGGCACCGCCGATCCGGTCACCGGCGTCGCGTCGCTCTACGGCACGGCCGATGCCGGGGTGCTCGGCAACGAGACGCCGCTGAGCGTACGGATCCGGCGTTTCCTGGCGCAGCACCCGGATCTGGCGTCGTCGCTGCTGGGCGACTCCCGGCTGCCGACTCTGGTGCAGTACGACCCGGCGGACCGCCCCTTCGAGGCCGGGCCGGACGGCACGCTGACCTTCAGCGCCGACGGCCTCGCGCCGCTGATCCGCTATCACATCGCCGACGAGGGTGGCGTGCTGCCGTACGACGAGCTCGTCACGTGGTGCCGCGACCACGGCTTCGAACCGGGCGACGGGCCGCGGCTGCCCTTCATCTACGTCTTCGGGCGGTCCCTGTTCACGGTCTCGTTCTTCGGTGCCAACGTCTATCCCGAGAACGTCGCGGTCGGGCTGGAACGGCCGGAGGTCAGCGACTGGACGACCGGGCGGTTCGTGCTGCGTACCGTCGAGGACGCCGACCGGGACCGGCACCTGCTGGTCGTGGTCGAACTGGCCGCCGGGGCGCAGGCCACGCCCGCCCGCGAACGGCTGGCCGCCGAATCGATCCGCGCCGAACTGCTTCGGCTCAACAGCGAGTTCGCGCACTACGTGCCGGAGCACAGCCGCACACCCCGGGTCCAGCTGCGCCCGGCCGGCGATCCCGAGTACTTCCCGGTCGGCGTCAAGCACCGCTACACCATGGAGGGTCTACGCGGTGACCGTTGACCGAGGGGTGCCGCCCGCCTTCGCCACCGCCGAAGCCCGTGCGCGGCAAGCGGTCGAGGCCGACGCCCGCGATCCTTCGGTGCGCCCCAGGGCGGGCACCCGGCTGTGGTCGCACCGCGAGAGCCGGCCCCGAGCCGTCCTCATGCTGCACGGCTACACCCATAGCCCGGCCCAGCTGTCCGGTCTGGCCCAGCACTTCTTCGACCACGGCTACAACGTCTTCGTGCCACGCGCGCCGCTGCACGGTCTCACGACACCGGCCGCCCACTCTGGCATCGCCGGGGTCGGCCTCCGCGCGTACGCCACCGACGCGTGGGCCGTCGCCGCGGGTCTGGGAGCCGAGGCCGGCGTCGTGGGGATCTCGGCCGGCGCGGCCCTGGGCACCTGGCTGACGACCCAGCGCACAGCGCCGGTGCGGCGGCTGCTGGCCCTCGCTCCGTTCTTCCGGCCACACCGGCGGATGGCCTCGCCGGTCGCCGCGGTCGCGCTGCGGATGCTCTACGGTTCGAGGCTGGTGCCCGACCGCATCAACGACCGCGGCTATTCGTACACCGCACTGGCGCAGTATTTGCGGATCAGCTCGAGCATCCGGCTCGCCTCCGGCGGCGGCGTGCTTGCCCGGGTGGCCGTGGCCATCTCGGCGGCCGACGAGGTCGTCGACCGCGACACCGCGATCTCGTTGCCGGCCGCGATCGCCGGGGCCGCCGGCGCGTCGTTCGGCCACCACCTCATCCCCGCCACGGCGGGGCTGGGCCACGACATCGTCTCGCCCTCGGCCATCGGCACCCACGCCGACGAACTGCACCGCCGCTACCTCGCACTCTATGATGCGAGCGCGTCCACCGCGAGTTGACCGGACGCCGACACCGGTGCAGGGCAATGGCAGATGTGAAGAGTTCAAGAGAATTCCGCCTCACCGTTCAGGTGGCGGCCCTGCTGACCGGCAGCTTCATGCTTTCCTGGCGTCGGCGCAAGCCGTCCGGACGACCGGATCGGCCGTGCCGCGCGTCGCAGTCGGCAGGTGCCGGTGAGAGCCCCGTCGATCGTCCGGTCCGCTGCCGTTCCGTCCTGCCGGTGCGGCCACCCCCGCCAGTTGCACGACCACTACCGGCGCGGGTCCGATTGCGCCCTGTGCGGACCGGACCGCTGCCAACGATTCCGCCGCGGCGCCCGCAAAGCCTGACCGCCCGCTGGGCCCCGGCTTCCCACCGGGGCCCAGCGCGAGCCTCACAGCTCGAGCGCAGCCTGGTGGATCGCCAACGCGACCGCGATGACTGCGAACAGCTCCACCTCGGCTGGTTCCAACGCGGCCAGACAGGCCTGCGCCGCATGCTCCCGCGCCCGGTGCAGCAGATCAGCCAGCCCGCTCAGACCGTCGCCAGGAAGGCCGCTGACAATCGGCCAAGTCGATGCGTACCCGACGTATGAGCACCATCAGCAGGATCATCTTCACGCAACGTACCGACGGCTCGGCTACGTTGTCACGCTACGTGCCCGGCGCACCCCTCATCCAGCCGGCTGGCCGTCAAGCTTCACCTCGATGGCTGTCCACCAGCCGGCTGGCCGGGAGCTGCCGATACCACCTGAATGGCAACAGAGCTGCGTGAATCGAGCCTTCTTTCTATTCTGGACGTGGGAACCATGACGGGTAGGTGTGCCGATCGTGGAGGTCCTACGGCGACGAGGGCGGCGGCAGAACCGGGACGGAGCATTCTTTCGTCCTGGGGTGGCCGGGCAGCGGAAGCTACGGCCACAACGGTTCATCCCGCCTGTGGATGGGCTGCGGTTCGCGTTCTATGGACAGATGTCCACCGTCGACTTCCAGGATCGGGCGTCGTCGTACCGGTGGCAACGCGACTACGCTGGCGACCTGGTCGCCAGTCATGGCCGGATCGTGGTGAGTTCTTCGACGAGGGCGTCTCCCGCCGGGCGCCCTGGCCGGACCGGCCGCAGGCGGCACGGCTGCTCGCCGCGGTGACGGACGCGGCACGCCGTTTCGACGCGATCGTCGTCGGGGAGTACGAGCGCGCCTTCCACGGCCAGCAGCTTGAACAGTTTGACTCCCACCTTGCTCAGGCACGGCGTGCAGTTGTGGATGCCGGAAACATATGGGCCGGTGGACTTCGACAACCCCCGGCAGATGGCGTTGCTGGACCTGCTCGGCGTGCACTCCCAGCGGGAGGTGTCCCGGGCCCGGCATCGCACGACCGCGGCCATACGCGCTCAGGCAGAGTTGCAGGGCCGACACCTCGGCGGCCGGCCACCCTACGGCTACCGGCTCGCCGACGCCGGCCCTCATCCGAACCGCGCCCACGCCGCCTTGGGACGACGCCTGCACCGCTTGAAACCCGACCCTGCCACCGCACCCCACGTCCGGTGGATCTTCGAGCAGCGGCTCGCCGGCCGGAGCGTGGCCAGCATCGCTCGCGCCCTCAACGGCAACGGCGTCCCGTGCCCGCCCGGGGCCGACCCAGCGCGTAACCCCCACCGCAGCGGTCGCCAATGGCTGCTCACCACTGTCGCGGCAATGCTGGCCAACCCCCGCTACACCGGCCGGCAGGTATGGAACGGTCAACGCACCGACCGTGATGCCCTCCCTGACAAGGGAGCCTTCGATCGACACCATGAGATCCATCGGTGGTGGGTCCACGACCGTGCCGGCTACCGATGTCGACACGGCAATACCAGCGCCCGACCCACTCCGCCTGGCCCCCGGTCTGCGACCACCGGCGCAGAAAAAGCAACATCACATACGGCGCGAAACCACGCCAAGGCTACCGGATGCGCCCCCGGCCTTGGACTGCGAGATCATCGGACAGCTCATAGGCCGCGGAGGTATTTGAGGACTTCCAAGACGAGTGTCATGGTCGCGCCGAAGGCCGCGCCGCCCGCGATCACCGCCGTGGAGGGTTCAGCTCCGCTGTGTTGGAACAGCACGGCTGCGACGACCCCGACACAGCCCGAAATCACTACGGCGACCGCGACAGACCGGTGTTCGCGGGAGAGGTTGCGTCTGGTCATCGGGCACCGCCAAACAGCCGGCGGACTACCACATCGCGGGACTCGGCGACCCGGGCGGCCAGGTCGCGCGTCGCCACGACCTCATCGTCAAGTGCGCGTAGCGCTGCGACCAGCGACTGCTGCCGAGCCTGCGGCGGCAACGGGATCTTCATCGCCGCGACGTCCGCTGCGGTCACGTACGCGGTCACGGTAGCCCGTACGAACGCCTTCATCCCATCCGTGCCCGCTGCGGAGCGCAGATATGCGTACAGGTAGTAGGGGTTGAGGACGTCGGGGTCTGAGACTCGCAGACGCAGCAAGTTTGTGCTCAGGAGCCAATCCGACTCGGTCGGCCGCACGATGGCGGGTGCCGTAAGTGCCCCGGTCCGCACGCAGAGCACATCGTCGGTGCGTAGCCAGTAGTCCTCCAATGCCTTAGCGGTCGCTCGCGGGGCTCGCGGCGGTTTGTCCGCCACGATTCTCCCGTCACGCAGGTGCCGCGGCAGAACGATGGGGACTCCCTGCTCGTCGGATCGCTCTTCAGCTCGCAGCCGCGAGTATGAATAGCCCGCCTTGACGTCGCAGACGTCGCCAAGACGGACGATCTGCCCGCCGAGCGGCTGGGAAGCACCGACCGCTGCATCCTCGGCCGCCCTGCGGCAGTGGAAGGCCCGCGAGTAAGTCGCGCCCAGGCCGGCGCGGGCGGCGTCGGCGTCGGCGTCGGCGTCGGCGTCGGGGGCACGGAGCCCTATCGGGCCTGGTAGGTACTCCGCCGGGTTGAGCGAGTAGGACTCCGGCCGGATGACGGCCTTGGTGACGGCGGCACTTAGACCCTCGATGCCCGGGTGTGGCCGACCGGCCGCACGGTCGGCAAGGAAGGATCGCCATGCTCTCAGGATGTCGGCCTGGCCTCCCTCATCGAGCAGCGTGCGGCCACCGCTTGACACACCAAGGTTCACCGCGTCGACGAACAGGATCGACTGGTCCGACCCGGGTGCCCGCCGGACGATCCAGACGCTGGTTGCAATGGACGTGCCGGCGTACAGGCCGGGTGGGAGGGCAATGAGCCGTTCCGCGTAACGTCGTGTGGCGTTGTGTAGTGTCTGGTTTCAGGTGGTTCGCTGTTGGTCGATGTGGAGGATGACCAGGGCCGCGGCGACGATGTCACCGATCTTCCACGGGCAGAGGCTGATGTTGCGCAGCGCTTTGAACGTGGTCTTGAGCAGGCTGTTGCCGCGTTCACCGACCGCGCGGAGTCGGTTGTGGGCCCGGTTGAACTGCTGCTGGATGCCGCCGAGTTTCTTGTTCCTGGGTTTCTTGAAGGCGACGACGATGGTGTCGGCTTCGCCTTCGTAGCCCAGGTCGGCCAGGGTGCGTATGTCGTCGCGGATGACGGCGAGGGCGTCGAGTAGGCCGGGGTGGGTGCGCAGGCAGGTGGTGTCGTGTTCCCGGCCTGGGCGCACCGGGGAGGTCTACAACGGCCAGCCGTCCGGGGCGGTCAGGACCTGGATGTTCCCGCCGTGGTTGGCGTGTTTCTTCGACCACCACAGGTCCACTCCGGCGGTGGGTCCGGGCGTGGCGATCCGGTCGGTCTCGATCAGTGTCCCGTCGAGCAGGACGTAGTCGTAGCCGGCGGCTTTCGCCGCCAGCAGCGCGCCGTGCAGCCCCGGGGCCTGGGCGGCCAGCACGGCGACGCCCTCGTGGAGGTAGTCGTAGCCGGTGCTGCGGCTGATCGCGTTGTCCCGGGTCAGCTGGGTCATCCGGGTGCCGTCGAGCAGCCACCGCAACACCAGTACCGCCTGCTTGAAGCAGCTCAACGCGCGGGCCCCGGTGCGGGTGCCGCGTCGTTGCCGTTCGGCGTGCAGCAGGCTGGACAGGAACAGCACGGTCTCCTCGCGGACGCCGAGGGTCGCGGTGTAGGTGATACTCATAGCGGCGCGGAACTCCGGTGGCAGTGGTCTGTGAGAGGAACACTTCGTAACGGAGTTCCGCGCTCCTATCTCTCACGCCAACTCATCCCGGCGATTCCCGTACGTGTGTACTCATCCCGGACATCACGCTCCGCACTCAAGACGTTGCGCGGAAGGGTTCACTGGGTCGCCATCGCTGGCCTTGTTGTCGCGGCGGTCGCCCTGGTGGTGACTTGGCTTACCTGGGTCCGTCCGATGAGACCAGCGTCGTCGAGTCGCTCAGCCGTCAGCAGTTACCCGGATGTCAATAGAGTCAAGGGCGACCAGTCATTCGGATCCGCGACCAACAGCCAGGTCGTGTACGGCAATCGGAATCGTCTTGGAGAGGGTAAGATAGATGGCCGATGACGGTGCCGCTAGGCGGGCGGGCAAGAACACCGTAAAAGGCAATCGGAGTTTCGGATCAGCCTATCACTCGACTATTATCAACGGCGACGGAAACATTGTTAACCCGCCGCCGAATCCTGATGAAGATGATGGCGAGGAGGGTGTCGCGGGGGAGGGGTCGTCCTCAGTGTCTCACCCCTCTTTCTGGATGTGGATCGCCGGCGCAGCCGTCGTTGTCCTGATCGTCCTCTGCAACATTATTCCCGACCCGCCCGAACCCAAGTCATCGTTCCCCGTCGAGAATGGCACGCGACCGGTAGGATCGAATGACGCCGCTGTCCTCGCGGCGGCACTTGGTGGACTGCAAAACTGCGCGAAGGCCCCGGTGTTGCAACCCCAGAATTGCCCCCAGCGGGTCGGGGACTGGTGGACCGGCGAGGCCACCAACGTGACATGGCGGATCCACGGGGTACCCGGCGACGGTGCCGTCATCCACTACAACGGCGAGGAAGGCCGCTTCCACGTGCTCGGCACTGCTGTCCTGACGGCGTCCTACGAGACTGCATCCGGCCCTGACCTCAAGTTGAGGGTCATCGAGTTCTGGGCCCGAGTCGAGTGGACCGCAGGGAAAGCAAAGCTAGCAGAACTGAGAAACTACGACGATACGCCCAGGCCGGCTATCGAGAAGCGCAATCCGCAAGTCCCTGATGAGCTCGCTCTGTCCCTGGTGAAGACCGCCTTTGAGAGATGTGTAAAGACAAAGAAGTCCAAGCTGCCTCCAGAATGTCCTGACATCAATTCTGGCGCCGGGTCAGGCAAGATCAGTTGGAAGCTCAATGGCGACCCCTCCATCAACGCCAAGCCACGCTTCGAGTCGTCAACGGGGCTTATCCACGTCGACGGCAATTACTCGGTGACGGCGTCGTACAGCCAACTGTTTTTCGGAGCAACATCCCAACCAGCCAGCGGAAGGTACGACGCCATCTTGTCCGTCGATGACGGGAAGCCGCAGGTGCTGCGCATCAACAAGGCATAGCATCTCGTTGATGACCGATAACTGGGCGTGGTCAGCGATCGGCGCCCGGCGCGCTGGTTCGGGCGAGGGCGGCGGTCAGGGCCGCGTCGATGAGGCTGGCGGACTCCGCCGGCTCGTGCTGGTCGGTCTGAATACGCAGATCGAAGTCGTCGGGATCGCTGGCCTGTAGGTCGGTGAGGGTTTCGTCCCAGGCGGTCAGCCGGGCGTCGACGTCGGGGCTACCGCGGTGGCGGGCGCGTCGCGCGGTGACGTCCCGCGGGCACCACAGCAGCACCCGCAGCCAGGTCGCGGGGTACGCCCGCAGCGCGCGTACCCCGGCGACCTGGCCCATGTGCACGACGGGAACGTCGCCGGTGGCGAAGGCGGCGGCGAGGCCGGGCCGGTCAACGACGTACCGGTTGTTGTACCGGGCATTCTCGTAGACGACCAGGTCGCGGGCTCGCATCTCGGCCAGCTCCTTCTCGGTCGCGAGCCGGTACCCAGGACGATCGCCGTACTCAGTGGCGATCTTGAGCTTTTCGAACAGCACGTACCGGTGATCGAGGCCGGTCAGGGCCTCGCTGATGGTGTCCTTACCGGAGGCGGGCGGACCGTAGAGGATTATCGCCGGAGGGTTCACGCCGGTGAGATTATCCGGCCGACCAGTGCCGCCTGTTCCTCGATCGGCCGCACGGCACCTGTCCCGTTATCGATGACGAGGTGGTTCCACGCCGGCCGCAGGGCCAGGTCGACCGCGCCGCTGTAGGCGTTCCAGTGGTTCAGCTTCCAGCTGTCGCGCGCCGCGTCGCGGCTGGCCAGACGCCGGTACATCGACTCGATGTCCGCGTCGACCCAGATGGTGGCGACCCTGATCTGCGATGCGGTGAACCGGCTTCTCATCCTGTCCAGCCATCGTGGGTCCGGTGCCTCCCGCAGCAACGGGGCGGTGACGATCGTGGAGGTGCCGTGCCTCAGCTGGTCGAAAGCGGCGTTGAGGAGGCATCGGTACTCGATCGGCCGGACAGCCGCCAGATAGGCGTCGCTGTGCCGGTCGTTCGGATCCCCGCCGAGGGCACGCAATAGTTCCTCCGTCATCGGCCGGGTCAGCGTGTCCTTGTCGAGTAATGGCCACCCGGTCAGGGCCGCGAGCAACTCGCCCAGCTGCGTCTTCCCGCTGCCCGCGTAGCCGCCGACGACGACCAGCAGCGGAGCCTCCCGAGGTCCCCGCCGCCACCGGGCGTCGTGGGCGTCCAACACCCGTTGTTCCAGCAGGCTGAGGTCGACACCTGCTGGGTCGCTGTCGCCGGCGCCGGTGACGGCGCTCTCCAGCACCTTCTGCATGACGCTGACCGGCGACGGGCCGGCCGCCTGCTCGTCGGCTTCTACGCCCGGGGCGGCCACGGCGGTTTCGTGGTGCCGTATGTCGCCGGTGCGAGCGACAGCCGTTACCGCGCCCCACCGTTTCCGGCGGGCCGCCTCCGCTCTTTCCTGCTGATACCGCCGCTCCAGCTCGCGGTACTGCCGGTAGGTGGCGAGCAACTCCCCGTCCGCGTGCAAGAGGGAGTCGCAGCGGCTCCAGAACGTCTCGTCCACCACCTGGGCGCCGGCTTCGACACCGGCGATGGTGCTGCGGGACATCGGAATCGCGTCGGCGAGGTCGTGCTGTCGAAGCCCTCGCAGGGTGCGCCACGTGGCCAGCTGGCGACCCAGGGTCTTCTTCGCATCCCGCATTCGCTGCGCGTCGCTCATGATCCACCTTCGCGTGGACGGTCCTGTGTCGAATCTTCGCGTCGGCAGTGTTCGACACAACGCGATCCGACGATAACTGAAACCCGACATCGATCGCTGCGACGGCAGAACCCACCGGTACGGCGGACGGCCCGCTACTCCGGAGGATCTCGGTCGCAGCCGGTGGTGCGAGCAGCTGCTTTCACCACCTACCAGGGGAGGCAGGGTTGCGAGTCTGGCTCGGCAGTACCAACGGGCAGTCCGATACAGGCCCGCAGGGTGGGTTGCTGTGGTCATTCGTGGCACCAGCCGTGGTGGTGGCGGTTATCGGTCTGGGCGTCGCGTTCTGGGCGGTGACGCTGCCGGCAGGGCCCGTTCCGGTCATGGCTTGGCTGGTGCTGATGGTCGCGGCCGGTGCCTGCGTCGTGATCGTCGCGGGCGCTGCGGTGCGCGCTGGTGGGATGGCCCGGTCCATTGCCCCCAACGTGGTGGCCGTCGCGCCTGCTGCGGGTCTGCCGGTGGTGGTGGCGCAGCAGGAAGTGTATGTCGGCCTTGCGCGCCGGTTGCAGGGTCTGGTGCATCGGGAGATCCAGCTGCTGGACGTGCTGGAAGGGCAGGTCGAGGATCCTGATCTGCTCAAGGGCCTGTTTCAGGTGGACCATCTGGCGACCCGTATCCGCCGCTATGCCGAGAACCTCGCGGTGGTGGGCGGGGCCGTACCACGGCGGCAGTGGAGCAGGCCGCTGCCGCTGATGGAGGTACTGCGTTCGGCGATCGCCGAGGTGGAGCACTACGCGCGAGTGCGGGTGGTGCCTCCGGTGGAGGGCACCGTACGCGGGCACGCCGGCGCTGACGTGGTGCATCTGCTGGCCGAGTTGATCGAGAACGCGACCGCGTTCGCGCCTCCGCAAACGGAGGTGACGGTGCGCGCACGACGTGTGGCGGCCGGGGTGGCCGTCGAGGTCGACGACCGGGGCCTGGGGATGGCTCATGCGGAGCAGGATCGGGTGAACGCGTTGCTGGCGGACCCGGGCCGGGTGGAGGTCGCGGATCTGCTGCGTGACGGCCGTATCGGGATCTGGGTGGTCTCGGCGCTGGCCCGCCGGCATGGCATCGCCGTCAGGGTGCAGAACAACGTCTACGGCGGGGTGCAGGCGGTGGTCATCCTGCCGGTGGACCTGCTCGGGGATCGGACGGCCGACCAGCCGGCCGCCGCGGACGCAGGTCGCTCCTCGTCGCGCGGGGGACCGGCAGGTATCTCATCACCCACGGTCGGTGTCGCGGTTATCCCGGCCAGCGCACTGCACCCTTCGCCGCCGAGTGCGGGGCAGGCGCAGGGGGCGCCCCGAGGCGGCTTGCCGGCGAGACACGACGCCACGACTGCCGGGCACATGCAGGAGGCGAGCGGGACACGCCCGGCGCTGCCTCGCCGCGAGCGGCAGGCGCATCTGGCGGCACCGCTGCGGGAGCACCGTTCGGCAGCGGTGAACCAGCCGTCCGGTGAGCACAGCCCGACGCTGATGGCGGACTTCCTGCGCGGCGCCGCTTCCGCCGACGCCGAGCAGCACAGCGGGCGGCCGGGTTCATGACCACTGACCGTGTGATGTCGAGAAGAGGAGTGTGTGCGATGACTGGTAGTGCGTCCGGATCGGAACTGGCCTGGCTGCTGTCCGGCCTGGTGGAACGGGTGCCGCATACCCGCAGCGCGTTGCTGCTGTCCTCCGACGGGCTGCCTCGCGCGGCCCACGGGATGGCCGACGACAGCGCGGACCATCTGGCGGCGATCGCCTCCGGCCTGTTCTCGCTGACCCGCAGCGCCGCGGACCGGTTCGACGCGGGCTCCGGCGTACGGCAGGTGGTGGCCGAACTCGACGAGACGCTGCTGTTCGTTACCGCCGCGGGCGATGGCGCGGTCCTGGCGGTGCTGGCAGGCAGACAGGCCGATGTCAGCGTACTCGGCTACGAGATGTCCCAGATGGTCAAGAGCGTGCGGCCGTACCTGGCGACACCCGCCCGGGGCACCGTACTGCCGTCCCCCGCCCTGCGATGACGGCCGGCGGCGCGCATCAGGAGGCGTGGCTCGACGAGGCGGCTGGACGTCTGGTGCGCCCGTACACGGTCAGCGCGGGGCGGACCCGACCCACCACGGCGATGGAGTTGCTGTCGTGGGTGGTGGCCACCGGCGTACGGCCCAGGGGCCGGTTGGAGCCAGACCACGACGTGGCGCTGAGGCTGTGCGGCGCGGCGACCACAGTCGCCGAGGTCGCAGCCCGGATGAGGCTGCCGGCGGCGGTCACGAAGGTGGTGTTGTCGGACCTGGTGGCGGTCGGCGCGGTCCGCACCCGCCCACCCAGCCCCGCCGCCGACCCCACCGACCGAACGATCCTGGAGAGACTCCTTGCCGGCCTACAACAGCGACTCTGACCACCTCCCGCACGCCCTCAAGATCCTCATCGCGGGCGGGTTCGGGGTCGGTAAGACCACCTTCATCACCGCCACGAGCGAGATCACGCCGCTGCGTACCGAGGAACTGCTCACCGCCGCCGGCACCGGCGTCGATGACCTCGCCGGGGTGGAGGCGAAGACGACCACCACGGTGGCGTTGGACTTCGGTCGCATCACCATCGCCCCCGCCACCGTGCTGTACCTGTTCGGCACACCCGGGCAGGACCGGTTCTGGTTTCTGTGGGACAAACTGTGCCACGGCGCGCTCGGCGCGGTGGTCCTGGTCGACACCCGCCGCCTGCCGGACTGCTTCGCCGCCGTGGACTTCTTCGAGTCCCGCCGGATGCGATTTCTGGTCGCTGTGAACGAGTTCGACGGCGCCCACCGCTATGAACCGCACGAGGTACGCCAGGCCCTAGGGCTGCGCCCCGAGGTGCCAATCGTGACCTGCGACGCCCGCCACCAACGGTCCGCGACCGTCGTGCTGTTGACGCTCGTGCAGACCCTGCTCACCCACCCCGCCCGGACCCACCCGATACAGGCAGGCAACCCGACATGACCGACAGCTTCGAACCTCCACCCCTTACCCCGCCCGACTCGCAGGCCCCACAACGACTCCAGCGCCTTCGCGCGCTCGGTCTCGGCCGACCGGAACGCGACTTCGACGACTTTGCCCGCAACCTCGCCGACATCACCGACATGCCCTGGGCGATGGTGAACTTCCTCGACGAGCACGGCCAGTTCTTCGCTGGCCTCTACACCGGCCGTAGCACCCCGCCGGGACTGTCGGCGCCCACCCCAGTCGAACCGGGCCGCCGCATGTCACGAGAGCAGGGCTTCTGCCCCCACGTGGTGCACCGCCGCCGCGCCCTGGTCCTCGACGACGTCTGCGCTTACCCCCGATTCGCCGGCAACCCGGTCGTCGACCAGCTCGGCATCCGCACCTACATGGGCGCTCCACTGATCGACCACACCGGCACCACCCTCGGCACGATTTGCGTCGTCGGCACCGAACCCCGCACCTGGGGCCAAGAAGGGCTCACCACCATCAAAGCCTGGGCCGCTGACCTGTCCACCCGCATCAACCAGCGCGACCACCACCCCCGATAGCCGGGACACCAGCCCGAACACGCCACCGACCCCACGGGACATCCCCACCTCGTCGTGCCGCCCCGACCGGCGGCACACCCGTTCGGAACTGCTTGTGACAGCACCCCCACCACGGGCCTTCTGCCTGCGGCGTACCCCGCCGCCACCACTGGCGGACGCCGTGGGCGACTCACGAGGAGATCGGCAGATGGTCAACGGCTACCGCCTTACCCCCCGTCACACCCACCTGCGCGACACCGTCCGCGCGTTCGCCGAGACCGAGATCGCACCCCACGTCACGCAACTGGAGGCGTCCCGGGCTGTGGCACACGACCTGTCCCGACACATCGCCCGCCAGGGCTGGCTCGGCGTCACGATTGACCCCACCTACGGCGGACTCGGACTCGGCCACCTCGCCAAAACGATCATCATTGAGGAACTGTCCCGCGTCTCGGCCGCCATGGGCGCCATGATCCAGGCATCCCACCTCGGCACCGCGAAGATCATCCACTTCGGCAGCGACCACCAGAAACAGACCTGGCTACCCGCTATCGCCGCCGGCACCTGCCTGCCCACCATCGCCGTCACCGAACCCGGATCCGGCAGCCACGTGCTCGGCATGACCACCACCGCCGTCCGCGACGGCGACGACTACCTCATCACCGGCACCAAAACCTTCGTCGGCAACAGCCACATCGGCGACCTGCACGGCGTCGTGGCCCGCACCGGACCCGGCTCCCGTGGCCTGTCCGCGTTCCTGATCGAAGCCGACCGCCCCGGCGTACACCTCACCCCACATCAACCCGCGATGGGACTGCACGGCTTCAGCTTCGGCGAGATCGTCTTCGACAACTGCCGCGTCCCCGCGGCCAACCGGCTCGGCGCCGACGGCGACGGTCTCGACGTCGCTTACTCGTCCAGCATCCTGTACGGCAGACCCAACCTCGCCGCCGTCGCCCTCGGCCTGCACCAGGCGATCCTCGACACGACCATCGCCTACACCACCAGCCAGCACCGATACGGCGATTCGCTGGCCCACCTACCAGTCGTCACACAGCGCCTCGGCACCATCCAATCCCGGCTGATGACCGCCCGACTGGCCGTCTACCACGCCGCCCACCTGCTCGACACCGGACAACCCTGCGACGCCGAACTCATCAACGCCAAACTGATCAACGCCGAGTACGCCATCGACTCCGCCCGCACCGCCATGGAGATCCACGCCGCGCATGGCCTACACCCCCAGCGATCACCCTTGGAGCGCTACCTCCGAGACGCCCTGCACATCTTCGCCCCGGCCGGCACCTCCGACATCCAACTCCTCCGGCTCGCCGAACACGCCCTCGGCACGACCACCCGACCCTGGTCCGCCCGCTTCAAAACCCCCGCACCCCGCCGAGCCGCAATGAGCGTGGGGCGATGACACCCACGCTAGCGACGAGAGCGTGTCGCCCGTTTACACCCACCCACGACCTCGGGCGTTCCACCGACACGCTGCCGGTGCTGGCCGACTACCTCCGCACGCGACTCGGTTCGCCGCCGCTGCGCCCGCCCGTGGCCGTCAGCTTCGACGTCGACGACACCCTCGTCGACACCAGCACGAGCCTCGCCCACGGCGTCAGAGCAGGCAGCCAACTCGCAGCCCAATTGTCCTCGCAGGTCGATCCGGACGAGCTGACCGCTGCCTACTACCAGGCGTTCGGAACCTTCTGGACGCATCCCGCCGACACCGGCACCCACAGCCTGCAGGACCTGCGTCGACGGTTCTGGGACACCGCGCTGCGGAGCATCGGCGTCACGCTCGACAGCACCGACCTCGACCGGCTGGCGCACACGTGCGCCGCCACCCAGCTCGCCAAAATCGAGCCGGACCCGGATCTCCACCACCTTATACGGACGTTGGCAGACCGCGTACCGCTCGCGGCCTGCAGCAACGGGCCGCGCGCTTCGATCCAGCAGAAGCTGAGCAGGGCCGGCCTCACCCAGTTCGTCACCGCCGTCATCTGCGCTTCGGACAGCGGGATTGCGAAACCCCACGCCGCTGCCTTTCACGCCTGCAGCCGGGCACTGAACGTCCACCCCACCCGATGCCTGCACATCGGAGACAACTGGCGGACCGACATCCAAGGCGCTCAAACAGCCGGCCTGATTCCGATCTGGATCTCCCACCAGCCGACGGAGATCCCACCGCACCCGGCGACCGTGCCCCGGTACCCCACCGTCACCCACGCCATCGGCGACCTACTTCACCTCCTACCGCCCACCTCTCGAACGACGTGGCCGACTGACAACGCCTGCCTCAGCAGTAGCCAGCCACCTCCCATAACCGCGACCGAGAACAATGATGAGGAACACCCCGTGACTCCGCTCCGTACGCCAGCCTCGCCAGGACGACCGCGGACCTCCCGAACGGTACGACTGACGGCGGCGTTGGTCTCCCTCACCATCGCCATGACACCAGTCCTCACCTATCCGATCCACACCGGCCCGCACCAGCGCACCGCTGACGCGACGCAGATCCCCGCAGGCTGGGACGCGGCCTCCGACCGAGGGGACATTGCCGCACCGTCGCCGATGCCCCCGACCCCGACCCCGGCGCCATGGGTTCCGGCAGGCCCGGTGCTGACCCGTCTGGCCAGCAGCCTTAGCACCGCACCCGCCGACACCACCAGCGGCAGGTACCAGTACGTCGAACGCCGCACCTGGTACCGCAACATCACCGGCCCACCTGGACCGGCTGGATGGCCGCAGCGCATCCGCGTCGACCAACTCTGGCGCACCGACGACGCCGCGAACGGTCGGCAGGTCAGCACCCGGATCAGCACCACCGGCTGCACCCCGGACGGTCCAGACCACAGCTGGACAGGTCAGAGCGGGGGTGACCGGTTCGACCAGCCACCACCGACCAGGGGCGCCGACCTGCGATCCCACCTGCTCATCACCGCCGGCCCTGACCGGGACCGCCCGGGGCACCTCATCGGCGGCGTCGCGATGCTTTACGAACGTCACGCCCTCACCCGCCCGGTCCGTGCCGCGCTCCTCCGGCTCCTCGCCGAGCAACCCGGCCTCGTCGTCCAAACCGGCGTCACCGACCGCGTCGGGCGGACCGGCGTTGATCTCGCCCTGCCGTACACCGATCGTTCCGGCGTGGCACGACGCGACGTCCTCACCATCGATCCGAACACCGGCCAGCTCCTCGCCGCCTTCACCACCATCACCGGTCCCGTCCCACCGTCGGATCCGCGCATGGAGCCCCACGCCCGAGACGCGATCGCCGCTGAGGCCGACGGCTACCGGCTTTACACCGACAGCCGCCGCACCCCGGACACCCGCACCCCGCCGGCAGGCTGCCAACACCCTGTCCCCAAGAGGCAGCCGACGTGAGGGTGCGCATCCGTGGGCTTACTTGATCCGGCTCGCCGCGAGCCGCACGGCCTCACGCCGTAGCCGGCGTGTCCGCCGGACAAATTCATGGGCCCGGCAGTTCCGCTCGGCTTCGGCAGTCAGTGCAGCCCAGCTTGGCGTAGCAGGTCCCGCAGCCCGTACCCGTCATCAACGACGACATCCGGCTCGAACCCCGACGTGGGCACCGCCCGGGCGGTGCGCGACGAGCGCATCAGGATCGCCGCCCCGGCTCCGGCGTGGCGGGCACAGGCGATGTCACGGTCGATCATGTCGCCGACGAACCAACACTTCCCAATCGGTACGCCGATCGTGTCCGCCGCGCGCCAGGCCAGCTCGGGGTTCGGCTTGCGTACCCCGATCTCGTCGCTGTACAACTCGGCGTCGAACAGCGCCCCGAGACCTACCGAGGCGAGGAAGTCCCGGTGCGCGGCCCCGCTGATCGCGTTGCTTACCACCACCATCGGAATCCCACCCGCCGCCGCGGCCTGTAGTGCTTCGGTGATGCCGTCGCGTACGGTCCAGTTGTCGCCCCACGCCCACGCGTAGCTCAACGACACCGCCTCCGCCCGCACGGCAGCCCGCGCCGCCTCCGGCCACCCCACGGTGATGAACTCGTCCCAGACTTGGCCGTGGCTCGCCTCCCGAGGACCCCGCTCGCGGCTGGTGTCATCGCGCCAGCGCGAATACCGACGGGCTCCGTCGGTGATGTCCCGGACAATCGTGTCGACCGGGACGGCGTGTCCCGTGAGGGTGTGCAGCCGCTGAACCAGGTCAGGTGGAAGGGGCCGCTGGTGGCGGGGCGACTCGACGAGAACGCCACCGAAGTCCAGCAGCAGCGCCGCAGGCGGAAACAGCATCATGCGTCCATCGTCGCCGCAACAGGCGCCGTGCGCGGGCAGAAGACGCGCGTAGCTCACGGACGGTCACGGTGCCCCGGCGTACGTAAGCGCTGAGCCCATCGGGTGTGGGCCCGGCTTGGTGGCCGGGCCCACACGCGTGGGTTACTCCTCCTCTGGGTCCTGTTGGTCCTCGTTGCGGTCGACGGCCCGATCGGCGCGGTCGGGGAATCCGTCCTGCGCAGTCGGCGAGTGCGGGTCTCGCTCGGCCGCCTCGCGGATCCGGTCGGCCGCCTCGCGGGTCATCGGGGTCTCCTTCGGCATGGTGCACCTCCCTCCGGGAAGCACCGGCATGCGCGCACGCCAGTCGCTACCGACAGAGGTTCACGGGCGTGCGCGCACGTCAGGGACACGAGTGAGCGGCGTTTCTCGGCGCGGTGACCACGTCGCACGCGGGGTACACCGCAGGCCCTCGAACTTCCCGTCCGGGGAAGTGGCCGCGCCCCGCCCCAGCGCGGGGTTCGGGGCGACACGTCTCATTGATAGGTCCGCGATCGAGGCGGGCCCGGCCGCTGTCGGGCGTTCCACCTTGCCGCCGGGGAATGCCGGCCAGCGCGCGGACCATCACCTCGCTGGCTCCCGACACGGCCCGATGCGTGGACCGCACCCCTGATGCTCACCCCGCCGCAGGCCGCCGTCAAGGATCTGACCTGCGAGTTCCTGAGTCGTCCGCTTCGGCTACCGACCCGGTTGGGCCGTTGCCCGGCGGGCCGCGTCCTGCGCGGACTTTCCGAACTTATTTTGCTGCCGGCCAGCAGCAGCCATGCCGGGTACTTGCCGCGCTGCTGCCGGACGAAGACCACCTCACCCTCAACGGTGGAAATGATCGCCAGCGCGGCGAAGGTGAGAACCTTCAGCCACGCCTGCCCGCCAGCCGAATGTGGCCTATGTGAACACCCGTCTGATCGACAACGCTGGCGACGTCCGCCCGGACCTCCTTCTGCATCAGGCGATCCCGCTCCGGCCGCGCCTGCGGACGCTGCAGCCCGGCGAGCGCCTCGGCGCATCCGCGACCGGGTCGCCAGGAACTCCCTTGTCGTGTCGTCGTGCCTCCGACGTCCGGATTACCGCCAGCCGTCCAGAGCGAGGGATCGGCCGTCGCGGAAGGCTTGGACACAGGCTGTGGTGTACGGGTAGGTGTTCATGGGCAGCAGCGATATCGGGAACCATTCGATCTTGGCGCATTTGTGCGGTTCCGCATTGGTTGGTTCGCCCTGCTGGCGAGGGTTGTGGGTGGCGGTGAAGACGAGGCCGACGCGGGCGTGTCCGGAGGGGTTGCGGTGGTGCACCGTGGTGACGAGCCGTAGTTCGTCCGGGGAGAGCCGCACGTCGACTTCTTCGCGGGCCTCGCGGATAACGGCGCTGATTGCGTCCTCGTCGGGTTCGAGTTTGCCGCTGGGCAGGTTCCATTGTCCGTCGGCGTAGCCGGTGCCGTCGCGGAGCGCGAGGAGGACGTGGTCGGCGTGGGTGAGCAGGAGTAGTACGTCAACGGGGTGGGTCGGTGGTGCGGTCACGCTGGCGGAGGGTAGCTGGCTGGCCAGCGAGAAGCGGGTCGACCCGCCGGGCGATCCAGGCGATGCGTTCGGGGGTGCCGAGACCACCTGGCACCTCCAGCAGTGGCAGCCCTATCTCGGCGTGGGTTCGCCGTACCGCCTCGGCGGTTTGGTCTTGGAGGTGGGTGATCTTGGCTCGGAAGGGGTCGGCAGGGTCGGGGTAGCGGTCCGGGAGGTAGAACACTGCGTCGTACGTGGGGGCCCAGGCCCGGCAGAAGTAAGCCATCGCGTCGAGTACGTGGGCGTCGTGGCTGGCTTCGGCTGCTGGTAGGACCATGCGGGCGTAGGCGAGCACGTTGACGACGGTCTTGTCGCAGATCAGGAGTTTGTTGTGGCGGGCGGTGCGCAGTGTCATCGAGAGCTGTTGCGCGAACAGGTCGACCTCGGTTGCCAGGTCGAAGGTGCCCTTGCCGTGGATGACGATGTCTTCGATGAACGGGCTGGTGCGGGCCGGCTCGCCGGTGCAGTCGACCTGTACTCCGCGTCGCCGGTAGTGGGCGGTCAGGGCGTGTACCAGGGTGGTCTTTCCCGCGGCGTGCGTGCCCTCGATTCCGATGAGTACGCAGTCCCGCACGCTCATTCGCGTCCCCTGTGGGTGAGCGCGCGGAAGGTGGGGTGTTGGAGCCAGCCGACCCGTCCAGCGAGCCTGTCGGCCAGCATGGTGTTGACGTTCAACGGAGTTTGCCAGGTTAGCGTGCCGGTCGCGCGGAGCGCGACGTACGCGGTGGACAGGCTGTGCCGCAGGTTCAGCACGGTGATTCGTTCTCGCGCTTCGGTGTCGGCGTTGTGGAGCCAGTCGCGGTTGAGGGCCGTCATGGATTTGCGTGCCAGCTCAGGTTGCGTCACGTCGAGGCCCAACTCGCCGCACACGTCGACCAGCCGTCGTGAGGTGTGGGACAGGACGGCTCCCGCGTCGAAGCGGGTGTCGAGAATCCGCTGGTCGCGTACGGCGGCGTGTCGGCGGTCGCGCCATGCCTGCCGGGCGGCGGCGAGGGCAGCCGGCGCCGCCGTGCCCGCGTTCGCGGCCAGCACCGCCAGGTCGCTGCACAGCTGGTGACCGACGACCAGATCCGCCGCGTCGGCCGCTGCGCCGATGTCACTGGCCGCTGCCTGCACCAGGTCCGGTCGTTCGTCCTCGCGGTCGAGGTACACGCTCGTCGCCCAGAACGGCAGCCCGGATGTCACCACCAGCGGCTCACCATCTAGCGGTACGGCGAGCCAGACGACCGAGTAGCAGAACGCCTGGTTGCCGTTCTTGATCCGGTAATTTTTGCTCCACTCGACGTCGATCGAGGCGACCAGGCGCGTGCCCGGCGGCCGGTCGGGAATCCTGCCCGGCCCGCCGACGTCGCTGATCACTCGCACCAGACCTGCATCCCTTTCATCTAAGACGTACCGGCTCCGGCCGGGCTGACCACCGTCCCCGGTACGTGCCGGGCGACGGCCACCGAGGCTAGCGGTCGTCACCCCGCCGCGCGGGCAACCGGCGGACGGGCCGTGTCGTGCGCGTGGTGCTCGGTCCGGCCGACTTCCAGTACGTCCCACGCCGCCCTGTCGACGGCATCGGTGACGCGAAAGGTCCCCTCCCAGCGGTAACGGCCGGCGTGCACCGCCGCTGTCAACCCGATCGCCAGGCCCCGGCCCAGCACGTACCAGCCCGTCTCGGCGGCGCACGCCGGGCATTGCGGCACCGGGCGGGGCAGTGGCTCAAGCGGCATGTCCAGCTCGGCGCCGGCGTCGCTGGCTTCGACCGAGGTGTCCACCATGAGCGCCATGCCCCGCTGCTTCGCGGCGCGGTTCACCCACGCGGCCAGCACCCCGGCCGCACCGCGCAGCGGCACTGCGGACAGCGTGGCCATGCGGGACAGGTCGTCGCCGAGACGGTGACCGGCCAGGATCGCCGCGTGCCGGCGGGCCCGGGTCAGCGCCCGGTCGGTCAACCGGAGTAGGTCGGGTATCTCGGTTCTGTCCTCGACGACATCGGCCCGGAATCCGATCGACAGGCTTTCCTTACCCACCTCGTAGGCGGTGCCGTGGCGACGGACCCCGAGGTAGACGGTCGCCGCCGCGACCGGGAGCGGCCCGTCGCCGGGCTGGTTCGCCCAGGCCAGAGCGAAGGCGGCCAGCATGTCGCGCTGCCGGCCGAATGGCCGCTGGTCGGCGCCGAACGGCGCCTCCGGCCACTGCAGGTTCGTGTACTCACGCACGGGCGTGCCCACCCGACCCGGCCGGACCGGCGTTGGACACAGTACGGATGCTGGCACCGAGATACTTGGCGAAGTGGTTGCGCTTGAACCGGTACCGCGCCCAGATCTCCGACACCGGCTCGTCCAGGAGGTTGCCGAGAGGCTCCAGCAGGTCCGGGGCGTCGTACACCGGCCATGCGCTCGCCTTGCCGGTCACCTCCACCAAGATCATGTGCCCCTCGGTGTCCGGGGTCCACGTCGTCATCCGCAGCGCCGGCCGCCAGTCGTGCACCGCCCGCGCCTCGGTCAGCCGATCGAAGGTCTGCCCAGCCTCCTCCAGGCTGATGAACTCGTTCTCCTCCAGATCGAGGGCGTTGCCCTTGCGCAGTGGCAGGATCAGTTTCAGCTTGCCCGCGCCGATGACATCCGCGATCTGATAGGTGAACGGCAACGCGTGCAGCGTCGACCGGTACACCACGGCCGACAGCGACAGCGGCAGGCCCGCCTCCAGGAACCCCCGAACGCCTGCCATCACCTCGTCGTAGTCGCCGCGAACCCGGTTGGTGGTCGACCGCGGCCCCTCCAAGCCCACGTTGACAAACGCGACCTTCCCGACCATCGACCTCGCGTGCTGCAACCCCCGGGTGGCGTTGGTCGGCACACCGACGATGAAATCCCCGGCGTACATGTCCACGATCTCCCCGAAATCCCGGCGGAGCAGCGGTTCACCACCGGACAGGAACACCCGCGACACACCCGCCAGATTCCCGCGGATGGTGTCCAACTGCGGCAGCGTCGGATCCGGGAGCTGGAGCGTCTCGGAGCAGAACGAGCAGTCGAAGTTGCACCGTTTCGTCACCTGCAAGATCACCGACAGGGGAACCTTCGCCGCCTTCACCAACTCCTCGATCGACGCGTCACGCGCGGTGAAGTGATGTCCAGCGGTGAAGGTGACCGGACCCGTCTGCTCAAGCGCGACGGACGGCATAGCGGGCATGCCAAGCATGGTCATCATGAGCCTCCTGATGAGTGGTCAATCGCGTCGAGACGTCAGCAGAGACAAGGTGCGCTCCGCCAAGCCGCTGCCGAGGAGCCCGAGCATCACCTCGACACGGAACCTGACGACCGACGCCAGCTTCGGCCGCCCGCCGCCATCCGACAGCCGTCTGGAGATATCGAGGCGAGGAGCCTGGTCACGGGGGACGCACATCGACTGCTCCAAGTGGGTGGTGGCGCTGCGGCATGACCAATGAACCCACGGTGCGCCGATGTCGGACACCTTCGACACGAGATCTCGACACCACCGGCGTGAGTGGCCCCCGGTCGACGAGTGGGTTGGCCGACCGGTAGGGCTGCGTATTCCACTACGGCGAGTTTGGCGAGTGGTCGATCGCGTGGTTGCTCCGTGTAGTGCGGCGGGTTGGCTCACAGGCCGGCGAGGAACAGCGCTCCGGCGGCGAGCAGTCCGATCTCCACCAGGCGGACGAACCTCCGGTCGCTGACGCGGCCGACGAACTTCTTGCCGACCCAGGCTCCGGCGAGGGTGGCAGACCCTGCCAATGTGGTCAGGCTGGCGGTGTGCCGAGCAGCCGTTCGATCAGCCGGGGCTCGCCGGGCCAGGCCGCGAGGATGACGTCTCGGGGTACTTGGCGTGCGGCGTAGCGCAGAGCGAGAACAACCACGACGATGTCGTCGAGGGGTCCGATGACGGGCAGGAACTCGGGGATCAGGTCGATGGGGCTGGCGACCCAGATCCCGGCGATCAGTACGGCGATCTTCGCTCGGCGGGGCACTCGGGGGTCGGTGCGCAGTCGGCGGGCGGTGGTGACGCAGTCGGGGATGAACGCGGCCAGGTCGCGCATGATGCCGGGTGGTAGGCGCTGGGCGAGCAGGATCAGCAGCGCCCAGGAGGCAAGCAGCAGCACGACCGCGATGGCCAGGCCGACGAGCCAGTCACACATGATCACAGGCTCAGCTTGTCATCGCCGTCGGGCGCGGCGCGATCAGTGGTGCTAGGGCAGCGGCTCCAGGTGCCACTGCAAAGCGTTGCGGCGCAGAAGTTGGATCCGGGCGGCTTCGACGTGCTCAACCGGCCAGGCCCGGAGTTCGCATACGACCGGGCAGCGGGCTGGCGGGTCGCCCCGGACGGGCATCCGGTGTACGTGCCCTACCTCCGCAGCGATGGTGGCGCGGCTCCGTTCGACGGGGTCCAGTATCGGACCAGCAGGCCGATGCCTTCGACCGGTACGAGACGAAAGCCTGTCTGTCTCCCGGCTTGCGGTCACCGGGCCTGCGACTCCGCTGAGTCCAGCGCTTCGGCCCGCATCGTTTCCAGCAGTTGGCGGGCCTGTTCGCCGGTCGCGGAATCTGCGAGGAGCGAGTCGTATACCTGTGAGTGGACGCGGATCTCTTCTGGGTCGGTGAGGGTCAGTTCGCGGGTGTAGGTCTCGATCGTGGTGAGTTGGGAGCCGTCGGGCAGGGTGTAGATCACGAAGGGATGGGCGTGTACCGCTGAGGGGCGGACGCCGGTCGGCAGGATCGACAGGCTCACGCTCGGTAGCGTGGCGACTGACAGGATCTTGTCGTATTGGGCGGCGAGCGCGTCGTGGGGTACGGGGCGGAACCGCAGCGCGGCTTCGGTGATGAGGAAGTCGAACTGTCGGCCCTTCTCGTACAGGGCTGTCTGCCGTTCGACCCGGGCGGCTGCTGCCCGCGTGGTGTCGCTGACGCCGAACACGTCGGCGAGGGCGAGGACGCTGCGGGCGTACTCCGCGGTCTGAAGGAGTCCGGGTACTGCGGCGTGTTGGAAGACCTGCACCCGTTTTGCCTCGGCGAGGGTCCGGCCGATGCGGCGTTGGTGCGCGGCCCGGCCGCCGGTCAGCGTCCGGTCCCAGATGATCGATGCGACCTGGATGGACTCCGCGGCGTTCGTCAGTTCGGCGGTGACCTCGGCGGTGGCGCCCGTCGCTGCGGACCATGACCGGACGTCGTCGACGGACGGTTTCGTGCGACGGTTTTCGATCTTCGAGACCTTTGACTGTGACCAGCCCAGGGCGGCGGCGAGTCGCGTGGTCGACAGACCAGCGTCCTCGCGGAGTTCACGCAGCCTGGTCGCGAGCGTCGTTCGGTCGTCCACAGGTCTATTCACCAGGATCTACGCAACTCGCCCTGAACTGTCGGCAGGTAGTCCCGAAGTGGAACCGAGTGTGTCATCGCGAGGTCCCGTTGTGCGATGAGGCTCCCGACATCTCTGGTGGGCTCCATGGCGAGACGCCGGCCCTCCCCGTCGTACTCAATGAGCACGCCGAACTCGTCATCGAGGAGCCAGAAGTCCTGCCTCAGCGCGCCCAGTGCCTCGGGGGCCGTCGCCCGGTCTGCGATCCGAACGTCCTCGCCGGCTGCTACGTTGCCGTGGTAGCCCAGCAGCTCGAAGCGCAGGTAGTCCGATAGCGGACGGTGTAAGACGTGGACACGGCGCCAACATGTGCCGGCCTGCACGCTGTCGGCCACCATCCGTAGCCAGGGATCGGCTTCTGGTGTGCGGGGTGGCAGCGGGCGTCCCGCGTGGAAGTCGCGCAGCAGGTCGACCTCGCCCGCCGCGCTGTACGCGGGCAGCGTTTCGAGTCGAAACACCGACCGCTCGGCCGTGCTCAGCCTGCGTTGAAGTTCGCCCATCTGCATCAGGTTGTCCCGTTCTGCCGCCACCTTCCGATCAAGTCTAGTCGAGCCTTGAGACTAGTCGCGGTGGGCGCTCTGTGGCAGTCTCGACCCAGACAACGAAGGGAGTCAACGTGTCCGACGCTTCCGGGCGCCTTGTATGGCGTAAGAGTTCGGAGAGCCTCAACGGGGACTGCGTGGAGGTCGCGTCGCTGAGTGAGGGGGTTGCCGTACGAGACTCGAAGAACCCCGAGGGCGGGATGCTCCGTTTCTCGCGTTCTGGATGGCAAGCCTTCCTCCGGGGCGCCGACCAGGGAGAGTTCAGCAACCTGTGACTGGTTCACCCGGCGCAGGCCGGCGACCTTCCCGCCCAGATTACGCGTGGTGGTGGGAGTGAGAACGCCCGGCCCGCAGGCCTGAGCCGGGCGTCTCAGCCGGTGGGCGACCTCGGTCAGCCGCGGCTGGTTCTTCTAGACAAGGTCGTCGAACTCTCCCTTGGCTGCTCCGTCGAGAAACGCGGCGAACACTCCGGTCGTGAACGCCAGCACGGGACCGTCCGGGTCCTTGGAGTCCCGCACACCGATCACCTCACCGACCCTCGCCACCTCGACGCATTGGCCGCTCTGCTGGGTTCTGGTGCTCTTGCGCCAGACGGCGCGGCTGAAGTCGATCATGAAAGCTCCTCTGCCACGTCCCGGATCATCGATGCGGAGTCATCCGGGCTGAGCGCCATCGCCCTCAGCCGGTCGAACGCCTGGGTCATGCTCTGCACCTCGGCGTCGCCTTCAGGGTAGAGATCACCGGCCATCGTCTCGATGTAAACGACTTCGCGGTCGGCGGGGTCGGTGAACCCGAGGATCACGAAGCCTCCGGGGGCGCCGGGATGGGCGCCCGCTTCGAACGGCACGATTTGAACGTCGACGTGCGGCAGGGCCGCGATGGTGGCGAGATGGTTCATCTGCTCGGCCATCGTTGCCGCGCCGCCGACCTGTCGACGGATCGCGGCCTCGTCGAGAACGACCCACAGCGCTGGTGGATTATCGCGGTGCAGCAGCGCCTGTCGACGCAGGCGAATCTCGATTCGCCGCTCGATCTCCTCTTCGGTGAGGCGAGCGACGCCGCCGTGCAGGCTCGATCGGGTGTATCCCTCGGTCTGTAACAGGCCGGGGATCGAGATCAGCTCGAAGTTCCAGATCCTGCTGGCATCGGACTCGAATCCGATGTAGGTCGCGTACTCGTCGGGGATGCTTCCCGCGTACCGATGCCACCATCCACGCTGTGTGGACGCCTGGGCCGCGTCGAGTAGGTCTGCCGTGGTCGAGGCGTTCGCGCCGTAGGTCTGCAGCAACGCCCGCACCGCCGGCGCCCGAACGCCCACGAGCGCACGCTCCACCCGCGAGAGGTGCGACGCGGAAATCCCCGCGCTCGCCGCAGCTTCCTCGATCGTCATGGCGATGGACTCACGCAATTTGCTCAGCTCTCGCGCGAGCCGTCTGCGTCTCAAAGTAGGCCAGTTCGGCACCAGGACAGCATGTCACATCTCCACGAACAACCTCGTCACACAACTTGTCTGGATCTAGTCCGGACTGTAAGACTAGGAACGCCTAAGACTAGTCTGCTGTCGGTCGGCGAACGTCTGCCATCAGCGCTCGATCAGGTCGGGGAGGTACACGGTGGGCTTCCTAGTGGGGACCGCGGTGTGTGCGGCGCTGCTGGTGGGCTTCGCGGCGGGGTTCGCGTTGTTCAGGCGTGCGCAGCGATGGTGTCCGGGATGCGGCATGCCGATCAGCCAGGCGCACTGCCCGCTCGGCTCAAGGTCGTGGGAGGCGGGACAGGTCCCTGCATCCCAAGCGCAAGCGGCGGATCTGGCCCCCAGAGGCGGAGCGCGATGACGACCGCGCCGGCACCTACCCACGTCTGCGCGATGTGTCGCCCTCAGTGCGACCTGACACGGACGGCGCTAGGCGCCAGCGAGGTGGTCACCGGGGCGCGCGAACATGTCGGGTCACCCGGTCTCCTCGCGGTGGTGACCGGACCGATCCGCAAGCCGATTAACCCCGGCGTCGTCAAGCCAGGCGGTCTGACCCCGACCATTCCGCCGAGGACTGTCGGCGACGCATCAGTTCGTCGGATCGGGCACCAGCGGCAGCGGCCATGACTCCTGCCCCGAGTCCACGGCCACCACACCTGGCCCGGCACATGCCTCCGGTGCCCCGCCGCTTCGACACCGCAGGCGAAATCACCCCTACCGACATAGCCGAAGCGCGCAAAGAACTTGGCCGCCACCTGGCCCAGTGGCGTACTGTCGCCGGGCTGCGACAGGTCGATCTCGCCAAGCTCATTCGCTACTCCCGAAGCCAGATCGCCAACGTCGAAGTCGGCCGGGACAACACCACCCGCGTCTTCTGGCGCAACGCCGACGCTGCCCTGGGTGCACGCGGAGCACTGCTGGCCATGTCGGACCAGGTCCAGGCGCTCGTGCAAAACTTCCAAGCACAACGAGAGCACGTACGCGACCAGGGGCGCCAGCAGGCCGGGACACCATCAGCCCCGCCCATCTCTCCAGTGGAGCCCTGTCCGGCCGGGTGCGGGTGCGGGCCGGCCGTCGTCGGCCGGTGGACCACACGGGAGGTCCGCGCGTTACGCGAAGCGCTACGAATGAGCCTGCGCGCGTTCTCCGAACACCTCGACACGACCATCGCAGCCGTTTCCAGCTGGGAGCACCGGAGCACCCCCGCGCTCGATGAGCAGTCGATGCTGGACCAGGCCCTCACCGCCGCCGACAGCCACATCAAAGCCCGCTTCTGGCTGCTTCTCGACAACCCCGAGGACCCCATTCCCGGCGCACATGACCACCCGGCTGCCACCCGCAGGCCCACCGCGAGCCCGATCCACCACGCGAACCGCATACGACCAGCGTCCTGACAGCCACCAACCGCCGAGACGAGAGGGAGGGCCGCGATGCATCACCCGATCCCCACGCTGCGCGGCACCCTGACTCACACCACCGCCGTCGAGCTGTACCAGCGCCATCACCCGACCTCGACCGCGGCATGCGCAAGGTGCGCCAGAAATCCATGCCCCGTACGAATATTCTCCGCATCCGTCATCGCGGCAGCCGGGGAAATCCCCTCCTGGTACGACGCCCCGACCACACCGCCCGCACCCGCCGGTACGGCACCCGCCGAACCCCGACAGCCCGAGAGCGCACCCGGGATGACGCCGCATCCGAGCGAGACGCCACCGGAGTACTTCGGCCACCCGGTCGGCAGCCGCGAGGTGCCATTGGCCGCCGCCGAGGGTCTGCTCTACGAGCGGGAGTACTGAGTCGGCCGCCGCCTACGTGCACGCCCCAGCAGCCCTGACGACAACTTCCGCGGCACCGGGTCACCGGCTCGGCAACCCTTGTACGACGGACCCTGCGGGTCAGCTACGAGCCGCGCCTGTCACCCGTGCCGCCAGTTGCTCGACGGGCAGCGTCCCATCGAGGGTGACGGTGCCGGCCGGCAGGGTCTGAGCCGCTTGGGCGCACCGATTGACCTGGGCCAGCCGCCAGGTGCGGACCTGCGCGTCTCGGGCTGGGTCCTGTGGCCAGAGCGACTGCGCCTCGATACGCCTCCGGATAACGTCGGTCGGAACAGTGATGAAGTAGTGCGTGACGTCCATGCCGTGGGCACGCAGTCCGGTGAGGATCTCATCGAGGTAGGGCCATACGACGACGGTCATGGGGACGACCAGTGTCCGCTGGTACTCCTGCGCGAGTGCGACCGCCGTGTCCACGACACTGCGTCGCCATACCCGTAGGTCCTGGAAGTCCCCGCTGGACGGTAGCGGCACGATCTCCCGGAGCATGAACCCAGGTAGTTCGGCGTCGAAGAGCAGCAGCTGGGGATCGTCCGCGATCAGCTGCTGCGCCAGCGTCGTTTTTCCCGCGCCGAACGCGCCGTTCACCCAGATCACCCGCACGGACTGTTCTCTCCCGTTGGTTCGAATGCTGGCCTCCCCACCGTAATCGGCGGCGCGGCGTGATGTACCAGCAGCCGGTCGCGGGAGGCGGCGGTAGTTCAGGTCGGCGATGCGGTCGTACTCAGCGATCAGCACACCCCCGGTGCCCAGCACCTGATCGCAGCGGATCCAGAACGGCCGCTCGGGGAGCTGTCGGCCGGTTTCGGTGTTCGCTATCGAGCTGCGCCCGTACTGCACGAGCCGGGCGAGCCCGTGCTGGGTGCGGCCGGCGTTCTTGCGCAGGTGGGCGAGGCGGCGACCGAGCGCGCGGCGGGCGGCGGTGATCTCGTCAGGGTCGACCATCGCTGCCACCCCCGGGTTGCTGCGGTCACGATGAGCGAACACCGTAGCCGCCCCCGGTGACACTTTTCGGCTGCCACTGACGGCCTTTGCCTGGCTGTCTGCGGTGGTCGTGCGGGCTCTCGACGCCCTGCCGGGAGGCCGGGACGGCAGTGCTGGCGGTGTCGGAGTTGGTGTCGGAATCTGCCGACAATGTCAGCGCACGGTGCTGCGGGCGTGTCGCCCCTGCCCCGTCCTACCGTCTCCGCATGCCTTCCGGACGCCGCGATTACACCGCCGATCTGCCCCGTAAGCGGATGGCCGCCGGGCTGCTGATTACCGACCCGGACGAGCGGGTTCTGCTGGTCGAACCCGCTTACAAAGCGGAGTGGGAGCTCCCCGGCGGGTGCGTCGAGGCTGACGAGTCGCCGTGCCAGGCCGCGATCCGAGAGTGCCGGGAAGAGCTCGGTCTGGGCATGTCGCCAGGTCGGTTACTCGTCATGGACTGGGTACCGGCCCGAGACGGGCGCACCGAGGGCGTCATGGTCATCTACGACGGCGGCGCCCTCGATGCCACCGCGACGGAACGGATCGTGGTGCCGCCGGAAGAGTTGAAGGGCTGGGCGTGGTCCGACCCGCCACAGACCGCCCAGCGGTTACGGCCGCTGCTGGCCCGCCGGATCGCCGAGGCGCTGCGCGCCCGCGCTGACGGGTGTAGCTACTACCTCGAAGACGGCGTCCGGGTCAGCTGATCGCAGGCCAACGGGGCGTCTTCCTGCGGTAGGCGCTACCTCGGCGGCGCCAACCGAGATCACCGACAGCGGCACCTGCGCGGTCCCGCCGTTTTTCACGAGACACCACCACCCACCGCAGTTCACCCTGCTCACCTTCGGGAGGTACCGCCATGCTCAAGACCGATCACCCCGACCGGACGCCCGCCCGTTCCGCACCACAGCAGCGGGATTCGGTGCTGCCGGAGTTGCGGGAGGTGTGGTGGGAGACCGGTGTGCGGGCGCGGGCGCAGGCCGGTCTGTTCGCCGTGTTCTCCGAGCTGCCCCGGCTGGTCTGGGCCGCGCTCGTGGTGAGCTGGCGCGCTGACCGGCTGCGGACGTCGGTGGTGGCAGCGACGACGGTCGGCGCGGGGGTGATGGCGGCGTTCGGGCTCCTCGCGGCGCAGCGGGTGCTGGTGGAGCTGTTTGCCGGCGGACCGACCGCCGACAAGGTGCTGGCCGCGCTGCCCGCCCTGGCCGCGCTCGCGGCGGTGACGGCCTTGCGCGCCGGCATGGCCGCCGGGATGGGGTACGCGCAGAACGGCCTGACGCCGAAGGTGGACCGGGAGGTGGAACGCGGGTTGTTCGAGATGACGACGGCGGTGCGGTTGGAGGCGTTTGACGCCGACGCGTTCGCCGACGACATGGAACGAGCCTCCCGCGGCGCGAACTCCACCACCGGCCTGGTGCAGGCGTCGATGAACCTGCTCGCCGGCCTCGCCGGCGTCCTCGCGGTCGCGATCGCCGTGGTGGTCGTCCACCCGCTGTTGCTGCTGGCCCTGCTGGTGGCGACGGTGCCGAACGGGTGGGCGTCGCTGCGGGCCGGGCACCTGCGCTACCAGACGTACGCCGCCGGGTCGGTACGGCGTCGGCGGTTGTGGTTGCTGCACCGGTTGATGGCCGAACGCGACTCCGCCCCCGAACTGCGCTCCTACGGTCTGCGGGGGTTTCTGCTCGACCAGTACGACCGGGTCATGGCCGTCGAGACCGGCATCCAACTGGCCCTGGCGCGACGGGTCACCACGACGACCACCGTCGGCGCGATGATCGGCGGGGTGGCGACCGCCGTGGTGTACGTCCTGCTCGGGCTGCTGCTCATCGATGGCCAGATCCCCCTCGCCGCCGCCGCGACCTGCGTCATCGCCGTGCAGTCCGCGCAACGGTCCCTGGCGGTGGTCACGTTCCAGGTCGACCGGGTCTACACCGAGGGGCAGCACTTCCGCGACTACACCGGCTTCATGACCCGCGCCGCCGACTACCTGCCAGCGCACACCGAACCGGCCGCCGAGTTGCCGGCACCGGGCCGGCTGGAGGAGATCACCGTCGACGCGGTGAGCCTGCGCTACCCCGACCGTGACACGGCGGCCGTCGACCAGGTCAGCCTGACCATCGAGGCCGGGCAGACCGTGGCGTTCGTCGGGGAGAACGGCTCCGGCAAGTCCACCCTCGCCACCATGATCGCCACGCTCCGCACCCCCACCGGCGGCGTCATCCGTTACAACGGTCGACCAGCCGCGGACTGGGGCATCGACGCGCTACGAGCCCGGATCGGGGTGGTGACGCAGGAGTACCACAAGTGGCCGTTCACCGCCGCCACGAACATCGCCGTCGGCGACATCACCACCCACGCCGAGCAGACCCGCATCGAGACCGCCGCCGCCCGCGCCGTCGCCCACGACATGATCACCGAACTACCCAACGGCTACGAGACGCTGCTCGACCGCACCTTCGCCGGTGGGCAGGACCTCTCCGGTGGTCAGTGGCAGCGCATCACCGCCGCCCGCGGGTTCCTGCGCGACGCCGACGTACTCATCATGGACGAACCCTCGTCCGCCCTCGACCCCCGTGCCGAGGACGCCCTCTTCCAGGCCATCCGCGACCGGCAAGGACGCGGCATCACGATCCTGATCACCCACCGGCTGGCCAACGTCCGCCACGCCGACCGCATTTTCGTTCTGCACCACGGCCGTCTCGTCGAGTCCGGCACCCACGACCAGCTCGTCGACGCCGACGGGCGGTACGCGGAACTGTTCGCCCTGCAAGCCGCCGGCTACGACACCACTGGTCCCGCCGCGGCGGTGCCCCGGCAGACCGCGACCGCCTGACGGAGCACGCCATGACGACGCCGAACCTGACGAAACCCTCGCCTACGCTGGTGATCATTCGGGGAAACTCCGGCAGCGGGAAGACCACGACCGCCCGCGAGGTACGCCGCCGCTTCGGACGCGGTGCCGCCCTACTCGAACAGGACTACCTGCGCAGAACGGTGCTCCGAGAACACGACATTACCCGCATCGACCCGGTCGCCCCGACGTTCATCACCGCGACCGCCCGCACCGCTCTCGACCTGGGCTACCACGTCATCCTCGAAGGCATCCTGCACACCGAACGCTACGCCACCGTCCTGCACCAGCTCATCGACAACCATGCCGGCCCGGTCGCCGTGTTCTACCTCGACGTGACCTTCGACGAAACCGTCCGCCGCCACCTCCGTCGCGACGAACCCATGTCCTTCACCCCCGAACACATGCGTAGCTGGTACACCCACCGCGACCTGCTCGACATCCCCAGAGAAACCGTCATCGGCGAGACCAACACCTTCGAGCAGACGGTCACCACGATCCTGCACGCCAGCGGCCTCACCACCGTCGCCCCTCAAACGCCCTGCCCACGACGATGCCCGCACTGCGCCCGCAAAGCCGACCGGACGACCACCGTGACGGAGGCTTCGTGACGCCCCCTCCGGACCGGAACTCCGCAGCTCAGACCCGCTCATCTTCAGTGCAAGGCACTCAGGGGCGTACACCAGGGAAGTAGGACCGTATCAATGAGAGACGTGCCGCCGAAATCGCAACAGACACCCGCACGTCGCGGGATCATCGATCAGGCAGCAGGCGGAAGACACCGCCGGCAGCGTCGCTTCCCGACGTTGTGTTACGTCGCCGGACGTCTCTAGGCTGCCACCGTTGGGTGGGTAGGCGCGAGGCGTTCGAGCGGGGGATAGGGCGATGTCGCTGACCGACACCATCGGCGCCGACTTGCAGGCGATGACCGCAGGTGTAGACCGGTCACAGCAGGAGACCGCAGCGGTCGACCGTGCCATCGAGCAGATCGCCGCTCGCGCAGTGGCCTCTGGCTTCATCGGCATCACGGCCGGTCTCGCCCGGGTACGAGAGGTGATCGGGCAGGCCCGATCCCGGTTAAACGAGGCATCGGGCGTCCTGAGTGAAGCATCGCGGTCCGTAGGTTCTGTGGCGCAACAACCTTCGCCACAGGAGACCATTGCCGCGCTCACCCCGGTGGTCGCGGCGTTGCATACGGTGGATGGCAGCGTGGCCGCGGCGGCGTCCGCGGTCGACGAGGCGCGGCGGCTTGTCGTGGCAGCGCTGCAGGGCGGTCAGCCCGGTCCTACGCTGGCGCGGCTGCAGCAGGTAATGCAGATCCTCGCGGCCGTCCGTACCCGCAGGGCTGAGGCCCGAGGCCGCGTTGACGCGGCGCTGGCGCAGGCTCGGCAGGTCGGTGAGCTGGGAAACTGACCACGGGCGGTGGTAGCGACTTCAGCCAACCGCCCACCCGGCGCGACACCTTCACGAGAGGGACCGAAGATGCCCCATCCGAGCGGCTCCCCGAGTGGCTTACGGACGCCGCTCGCGACCTGCCTCGACGGCAGGCAAAGGATCCAACCTCCGGTGTAGCGCTGATTGATGGACAGCGGATACCCATGAAGTCTGGCCGTGACCCGGCTGCCGCGGTCGACCTCAAACCGGCCTACCAGCTCATCGCCACCACGACCGACCATCTGGAGGCCAAGCTCGCGGCCCGGATGCGCCGCGAACACGTCACCCACGCTGCCGTAGTCACGAACAACCCGCCCTGCGACTACACCCCCTACGGCTGCGAGAAGATCCTCTCCCGGCTGCTGCCAGCCGGCGCGCAGATGGACGTCTACGTACGCGACGATGACGGGAAGGTACGCCACTGGCGTACCTACACCGGAAACGGAAAGGCGATCGCATGAAGGTGACCTGGACCTACGACCGGGGTGACCACCGCGATAACCACGAGGTCGACCTAACCGACCCCGACGCTCTGGAAGCCCTCCTGCGCGAGATCCACCAGGCTGGCGAGCCTGTCGTCGTCACGATCTTTAGCGACATCACCAACGACCCCGACGACCTGCCACCCGGCGTCCAGATCGGGCTCGGCCACCGCACCCACGCCTTCGCGGTACACATCGCCGACGACGGCGGCTACCTCAACGACCCCACAGTGCCACCACCTGACCAGGAACTCCACTTCGACCTTGGCGGGGTACCCACCGAATACCCCACCGAGCATCTCCGGCTGCGACCAGACACGGCCATACAGGTAGCGGGCGCCTTCCTCAAAACCGGCGCACCACCGCGCCTACCCGCTGGCCAGTGAGTAGGGCCTGCGGTTCTGCTGTGTTGAAAGCCGCCGAGGATGCGAGAAGCACATCGGGGCCTGCGTCTGGGTCCTGCATCGGACCGACGTTCAGTGCCCATGGCTACCTCGCCGGCACACGCTCTGAACCGTTCGAACTGTGATCCTCGGTCACGAGGAGGATGCGGACCGTATGCTTGATCGACTAGCCTCTACTGGCTGTGGGGGCAATGGCTGACGATCTTCGGCTCCAGGCGGAGCAGCGAGCCCGGCTCTTGATCGACCGGCAGCTTCGAGATGCCGGCTGGGTCGTGCAGGACCGATCCGAGATCAACCTCTTCGTGGGCACGGGTGTGGTCGTTCGTGAGGCCATCATGGCGAAGGGCCATGGTCGGGTCGATTACCTGCTGTATGTCGACCAGCGGGTCGTCGGCGTGATTGAGGCCAAGCCGGAAGGGACGCCGCTGTCGGGAGTGGAGTGGCAGTCGGCCATGTACGCCGAGGGCCTGCCGCCCGCGGTGCGGCTGAAGGCGCTGACCCGCGACGGGCGGCTGCCGTTCGTGTTCGAGGCCAGCGGCTCGGAGACCCATTTCACCAACGGCTACGACCCGCAGCCCCGGGCGCGGCGGATCTTCGCCTTTCCGCAGCCCGGCGCCTTGGCGAGGATCGTCCGTGGTGCGGAGGCCGATCCGAAACGGCCGACGTGGCGGGCGAAGGTTCGTCACCTGCCCCCGCTGGACGTCGCTCCACTTCGGCCGGCGCAGATCACCGCGATTGAGGGTGTCGAGCGCTCGCTGGCCGAGCAGCGGTTCGATCGATCATTGGTGCAGATGGCCACTGGTGCGGGTAAGACCTACACGGCGGTGACGGAGTGTTACCGGCTGCTTAAGAGGG